>NZ_JAYRCS010000008.1:0-5795 GCF_049472635.1 Sphingobium salicis subsp. salicis | reverse complement strand
AACTCGGCCGGAAGCGCGATTTCATATTCGCGGGCGACGGTGGAGTTCTTGCGCGTCTCGGCCTGCTCGGCGGCGTTCCAGAGCGCGGCGCGGTCGTTGGCCCATGCCGGGGCGTCGGCGGGCACGACAAGCGCGCTATGCTCGACGCCCTGCTTGCGGGTGTAATCGTGGACGAGGCCAGTGCGCTCGTCCGTGATTTCGACGCCCGCACGATAGGCCGCTGCCGCCGTCGCACTGCGACCGGCGGAACGGCCTATCGTCTTCACCGCAAGATGGAAGCTCGCCATCGCCGCGCACTCCTTCGCCATGTGGCAACATGGCGCGGGCGATAGCCCGCTGGGGTTCAGCGGGTATCCCCTGACGCACGCAAACGCAAGTTTGCATAAGTGCGCCCTTCCTCTCTTTCGCTCGGTCGGGTGTAGTGCTACCAATATCGCATAGCGAAAGGATTGACCATGGCTGCTCCCACGCCAGAGGCTATCGAAACCGCCCGCCGCAAGGTCCAGCAGGCCAAGGCACGGTTGCAGGCATTGGAAGCTCGCGCCGCCACCCTGAACCGCAAGGCTGATGCGCGCCGTAAGATCATCCTCGGCGGCCTGCTCCTCGATGCCGCCATGAAAGACCCCGCATGGGAATCCCGCCTCACTGACCTGATGGATCGGATCAGCCGCGATCAGGACCGCAAGGCGTTCGAGGGCTGGACCTTCAAGGGAGGCCCCGCCGATGCCTGATCCCTTTGACCCTGCCGAGTTCGACGCTCCCCCTACCTCCGATCCCGGCGCGGACTATCGCACCCTGCTAGACGCCATGCGGAAGGCCGGGGCCGAGGGGGTCGCCCAGCAGGTCGCCGCATTGGCCCAGCGGATAGACCAGGACGCCCGCCAGCGCGCCGAATGGACCGCACAGGCAGGCACAGGGGTCGATGCCCTCCACCGGGCCGCTGGACAGCTTCAGCGGATTAGCGCCGGGGTCTGGTGGGATCGCCTGAAGGAATGGATCGCCGCCGCCATGATCGGGCTGGGCCTGATCTTCGCCGCAGCCTTCGCCTATCGCTGGGCGCAGGAACCCAAGATCGAGCGCCAGCTATACGGATGCACCGCACGCTGGGACGCCAAAACCCAAACGTGCAAGGGCAAGTGGGTGCCGTTGCAGGCGGAATAGGGCAGTAATTTATGGGTGTACGAAAATTATTGCCCGACCGATTTAATGGGTGTACATAATATCATGAAAATCGAGTTCGACCCGGCCAAGGATGAGGCCAATATCGCCAAGCACGGCCTATCCTTGCAGGCTGCGGAACGGTTCGATTGGGACACGGCGTTTGAGCGTGAAGATGACCGCTTCGATTATGGAGAGGTCCGGTTCGTCGCCCTGGGCATGATCGGGGATCGCCTGCACGTGCTGGTGTTCACCGAAGGCTCTCATGACGATGCGATCCGCGCCATCAGCCTGCGTCCGGCAGAAAAGCACGAAGCGAGGTTCTATTATGGCCAAGTTTGACCCTGAAATTCACGACGACAACCCGCCGATGGATGCCGCCTTCATGGCCGGGATGAAGCCGTCCCGGCGTGGGCGTCCCAAGTCGCAAGACCCCAAAGTCGAGGTGAAAATCCGCTTGGATGCAAAGACGGTCGAGCATCTGCGCGACAGCGGCCCCGGGTGGCAGACCCGTGTGAACGCCCTGCTAGGTCAGCTTGTGGCGGCGGGGCAAATCTGATCGTGGACCCCACGCAAGCCCGCGAGAGCTTCAAGGTCGAAGCTCTCGCCTCATGGGCTGAGTATCAGCAAACCGGACTGCATCTAACCGGTGGGGAAGTGGCCCGCTGGCTCGATAGCTGGGGCACTGCTGGCGAGGGCGAATGTCCGCCCTGCCATCTGCGCGAAATCGAACGCCCCTGATTTGCCCTCTGGTGCCCGTTAGGGCACCGCCAAGCCTTTGAGCGGTACGAACTCCCCTTAAGCGCCTTCCTGCGCTATACAGGTCGGAAATCGCCCCCCGCACCCCCTGATAGCCAATTGCGACCTTGCAGCGTGTGCGACGTGGAAGGGGGACGGATTCTGTCCGTCACGCACCTAACGTGTGCCGCGACTAGCGGCACTCATTGTTCACTTTTTGTTCCTATCTAAAGGGGCTGCTTCGCCAGCGCTTAGGTCCGCGCTTGCACCCCCTTTAGATCATATAGAAGGGGCAGAAAAAACATCCTTATAAATCAATATGTTACTTGGGGGGGGTGCGCCACCAGCTATGACGCACCCCTGCGTCACCAGCTATGACGCACCCCTGCGCCATCCTTGGCAATCAATTTGCACTCTGTGTCCAATTTATTGACTTGAAATGGGCCTGACAAACCGTCATGCGTGTCAAATTATTGGACACAGATGACGCCCCCCTGCGCCATCTGCGGAGGGTTTTAAAAATGTCCGAGTTGGCGAAGCGGCAACCACCAGGTCACTGGGTTCAGACAGAGCGAGCAGCTCATGAAGCATGGGCGAGTTTGATCGAAAAAGCCCCTAAAGCGGCCCAGCTAATGCACATCCTGACCGCACGGGTTGGTGAGCATAATGCTGTTGTCGTAAGCCAAAAGACCTTGGCAGCATTGATGAAATGCAGCCGTCGCACGGTCCAACGTGCCGTGGATGTTTTGGCCGAGGATCGCTGGATAGAAATTCGCCAGATTGGGGAAAATGGCACCGTAAATGCACACATCATCAACGACCGGGTAGCATGGTCGGGTAAACGTGACGGCCTGCGCTACTCACTGTTCAGTGCTGCGGTCATCATATCGGAAGCAGAACAGCCGGATGCTGAGGAGCTTGGCCAACAAGCGCCATTACGGCGTTTGCCTTCCTTATTCCGAGACGAGCGCCAATTACCAAGCGGCCCCGGCACTCCCCCACCAGCGCAGCCTTTCCTTGACGGTATGGAACCAGACTTGCCTGCCACCCAACAACAGGAACCTGATCCAACGGTACAGCAGGAAATTTCCCAGCTAGTTACTGGGCTGGGTAGCAAGCTTCGTTCATCCGATGCATTTCCCGACGATGATGCAACCGGTATATAGATACTATACAGGCCAATTTAACAGCGAGTGACACCATGGGTATCACCCTAAGAGAAGCGTCAGAAAAGGTCGGTGTCACCCGCCAAACGCTGATGAAGGCAATCAAGACAGGTCGTGTTTCTGCCGAAAAATCAACTAATGGCGAGTGGCGGATTGAACCTGTCGAACTGTTCCGTGTCTGGCCTCCTGCAACCGGGTTGCAGCAACCTTTACATCCAGAATTGACAGATGGTGACACCCCCGGTTTACAGACTGAAAACAGGCTGTTGCGGGAGCAAGTTGCAGAACTGCGCGAAGAACGGAACGCTTGGCGGGAGCAGGCGCAAAGGCTTGCCCTGACCGATCAGCGCACACACCCTCAATCTACTCCCCAGCGCGGATTCTGGTCGCGGCTGTTCAGCCGCCAGGGCGAAAGCCCTAGCGGCGAGGAATAAACGATGGATGCTTCAACCGGCCCTTTATGGTCCCAAGAACAGGCCATTGCTTATGAGGTCGCGCTGGAGGCCATCAACGATGTGATCGCCGGATATAGTGAGCAGATCGCACTAGAGGAGGCTTGTCCCTCGCCAAACATAGCACGGATTGCTTGGCTGGAAATGCGGACCGATCAGGCCGTTTCAGTCCACCACTCACTCAACGTGTACGATGACAGCAACGTCCAGCAGACGATTTCCGAATTTAGCGCCATCGCCCACGCAAGGGATAAATCGTGCTTATCTAAACAGGGATTCTGAAAAATGGAAAAGCCTGACGATTATTTCGACAACATCATAAACGAAATTAAATACAAAAATGAAGATAAAGATAAAAGGCGAGAAAGAGCACTCGCCATCGGAGAGTATTTGCAATCAAATATATATGGCGATGGCTTTTATAAGCTCGATAGGATCGATCCTGAAAAGCTTTCAAATGCCACTAAGTCTATGAAAATCCCTGAAAAAGACGTTGTATTAGCAATTATGGATGACACGACCTTTGGTTCAGCAAAGGAAGGTATAGCGCTATGCGTTGATGGTATTTATTGGAAGGCGTTATTTGAATCGCCATCTCATATATCATGGGACCTAGCTAAAGATTTATACAAATCTGGAAAAATAGAATTTAAGAAGTCGAAAATAGTCTTCGACAAAAAATCTAAAATAGATTTGTTTATCACTCAATTCAAGAAAGCAGATGCACTTTCTTCTATTGAGGGAATACTTAACATCATCTGATCGCAAAGGTGGCTGTAATGAGATTTGAATTATCTGAAAGAATATACACTTCTCGAAACGAAAACGAAGTGATGGACGCCATCCTTCGTGGCTTCAAGAGAGTCGCAGAAACATCAAAAGTCAGCGGCCATGAGATTGTTGTAACAGATGTTAAGGCAACATTTGGGTCAATCAACCGGAAAGACTTAACGAAGATAAATCTTGAACGTGTTCAAGGTGGCTTCGAGATAGTAGCTGATGTAAGATATAGACCATCTGCACTTTTCTGGGTGTTTATATTTTTTGGTCTGATTTTTTATGGAATTGGGTGGACAATTCCGGCTGGTTTTTATTTTTGGCACAAAGGGATTGTCAGAAAAACCATTCAAGAAACTCTTTCCAGAGTAGCTGACAGCTTTAGCCATGAACCACATGCACCATCTCATGATATTACAGCAAATAGTCAAAGCAGTTCTACAGACGACCTAATTAAATTAGCTGCATTGCGCGACAGGGGTTACATAACTGACGAAGAATTTTCAGAGCAGAAAAGCAAAATTCTGCGCTTGAAGTGAGAATATTTTGCAAGACAATCATAAGATAATCTATGCAAATCTATAGGCTCATTCCTCTATCCCTTTGTAAGACCATTTCACGCTCATGGAGCATCTGGCCCACCGCGCGCGCCATCTGGGGCTCGCGCTGGATCCGCTCGATGTAGAGATCCTTGGTACGCTGGTTCGCTCCGTTATAGGCGTCCACCGCCTTGCGGAGCGCCTCCGGGGTCGCCTTCCAGTCACTGTTATGGTCGCCATAGCCGTGGGCGCCCGCCTCGCGCTTCCCGGCTATGGTTCTGAACTTCTCCGCCACCTTCTCCCGTTCCTGTGTCTGCTGGCGCTCCTGTGCCTGCTCACGCGCGCGCTCGGCGGCAAGCTGCTCCTGACGCTGCGCCTCGGCGGCATCGCGCCGATCGCGATCGACCGCGCCGCTCAAGGTCGCCGCGAACGCATGGAGTCTGCCCGATATGCGCTGCCCCGCATCGCGTAGCCACTCGGTTCCCCGCTCGATATACTGGCGCAGGCCCCGCCGCTCGATGACGCCGGCGTTGTGCTGGCCCACCATCGTCACCGGCTCATAGGTCCGCCCCTCCCGCATCGCCTGATGCTCGGCGCGGCGCTCCATCGCCGTCGCGCTCGGCCCCATATGCACGGTCGCCTCCTGCTCGATTCCCTGCCGCTGGTGACTGCGATGGTCCACCCGCTCGACGCTACCGGCGCGCTCAAGGGCCACATTCTGCATCTCGGCCCACCGACCACGCCAGCGCTCGACCTCCCCGCTCGTCTTCTGGTCCAGTTCGCGGGTCTTCTCGCCCAGCCCTTCCGGGCCGATCCGCCGCGTCGTCGTCAGCAGATGGGCATGGTGGTTGCGCTGGTCGCCTTCGCGACCTGGCGCGTGGATCGCCACGTCCACCGCCACCCCATGCCGCTCGCTGATCTCCCGTGCGAGGCCCAGCGCAAGCTCGCGCCGCGCCTCGGCCGAC
>NZ_JAYRCS010000007.1:0-10680 GCF_049472635.1 Sphingobium salicis subsp. salicis | reverse complement strand
CCTCTGTGCATTGTAGGGACACGGATTCACGGTAGGCATCGACGTCAGGGGTAGCGAACTATTTGCGCAGGTTCTCGATGCCAAGTTCGCGCCATATCCAAGTGAAGTCGTAGGTGGCCATCGGGTCGTTCGCGTCGAGTTGGCTGCTGCTGCGGTTTTCGAGATGCTTGAGCCACCCGGCTACTCGGTGCCGGCCTGCGGCAGTTTGAACGGCTGCGCGCGGGGTGATGTCGCCGAGCATGCCGACGGGTTCATCGAGCGTCGCGCGGTACTGACGGTCGAGCATGGCATGGATGAGCGGGGTTGCAACCTCTGGCGCAATGGCGGGTGCCGGTTCGGATGATGTCAGCCCCTCGGCCCGCGCCGCCATGGCCTGTTCGACCGTCTCAATCGTGGTCAGCGGCGAGCCGACCAACCCGGCGAGCGCATCGTTGATAAGCGCGGTGCCGCGTTTCGCTCGCTCGGCCGAGGTGACGGCGAGCATCAGGGCGCGGCCTTTCAATTCGACATTGCCGAGCACCGGGGTGCCGTCCGCCATCGTCACACCCCACGCCATGCGCCCGGTGCTTTTCGCTTTTCCGTTCGGTTTCTCGCCCAGCCAGTTCCAAAAGTGCGTGGTTTCCCGCTGAAGCGCAGGGACAGTATCAAGCCGCTCGCCGACCAGCGCCTGGGTCACGCCGCGTGCGAAGGGAAAGCGCACGCGGTGGAACATCACCTCCTCGCCATCAATGTTGTGCAGCGTGGGGATGGGCGCCGGTCCCATGGTCTTGGGAACGACATCGAACAGCCATGCCGTGCTGATGAGGGCCGGAAGTGCAGCCAGATCGTCGGCGTCTAGGTTCAACGCGGTGCGCGGGCTGCGCTTGCCCTTCGAGCGCCGTAGATCGGCGACGAGCGCCTCGGCCGCCTCCATCGTGAACGACAGCACGCCGCCCGACAGGAGGTGCTTGCCTCCGACCTGCACGACGCGGGCACCGATCCTGTCCCATTGCTTCAGCGTCTGCGAGGCGCTGCGCTCGGATACTCGAAGCGGCTCGCCGCCCCGGATCAGGTCGCGCACGAGGAAGCCGCTGCCGGGCTCGACCTCGCTGACCTCGTGGAGGCTCATCACTGACGATCGAAGGGCACGCAGGTAGATTTTGGTCGGGCCGCTCTCATTCCAGCCCCGGCGCCGAATATAGTCATCGACGATGTTCCGGTCGGGTTGGATGGTGCGCGTCAGCAGATCCTCGAACGCGCATCCCCACAACACGCCGGCCCAATGATCGCCGACGATGTCCGCCAGCTCGTCCGCTTCGAAGTCGAACTCCTCCATCGCCAGCCCGAGATGATCGCCGAGCGCCTCGCCCAGATGCTCGCCCCAGGCCGGCGAGGTGGCGAACTTCATGACGCCGGACAGATCGTGACCACGCTTCATGCCTGTTCCCTCTGCTGCTGACTGAATTGCTGGCGGTGCGCGGCGACGATGCGCGAGACGGTGGGTTCACTGACGCCGTAGAGCCGCGCCATCTCGGCACCGGACTTGCGGCCGGACGTGACGGACTCGGCGATTTCGCGGCGCTGCTTGTCGCCGAGCTTGGGCCGACGCCCGCCGATCCGTCCTTCTGCGCGAGCCTGGGCAAGGCCGGCGCTGGTACGCTCGCGGATCATGGCCCGCTCGAACTCGGCGAAGCTTCCCACCATCTGCATCATCATCCGCCCTGCCGCGGTGGTGGTGTCGATCGCCTCGGTCAGTGAGCGGAAGCCCGCGCCTGCCAGCTCGATCCGCTCCATGATGTGCAGCATATCCTTTAGGCTGCGCGACAGCCGGTCAAGCTTCCAGACGACGACGACGTCTCCGTCGCGCAACTGGCCGATCATCTCCAGAAGCTTGGGTCGGTCCCACCGCCCACCGCTGGCGGTCTCCTCGAACACCCGCTTGCAGCCGGCCGCATCGAGCGCGCGCCGCTGCGCGGCGTTCGACTGGTCGTCGCCCTTCGACACGCGGGCATAACCGATCAGATAGGGTTCGCGCGTCATCTGCGTCTCTTTCACAAACGGCCGTATCTGGAGGCGGAAACAGCATGCACCAATTTCCGCAGCCTTGGGTCTTTCACAATCCTCTTTCACTAAGCCAACAAAAGGCAAGAGGTTTTTGGAGGATGAAACATGCCCGCACGTATTCCGATGACCCAGCGGCAGCGCGCCGCGTTGCTTGCTTTGCCCGACAGCGAGGCGGCGGTGGTGCGACATCATGGCCTCGATGCCGAGGACCTTGCTGCGATCGGCTTCGCACGCACTCCGGCGACCCGCTTGAGCTATGCCCTGCAACTCTGCTGCCTGCGCTATCCGGGGCGACATCTGCGCACAGGCGAGCTGTTGCCTGCAATCATGCTCGACCACATCGCCGAACAGGTCGGAGTGGATGCAGGCGTCGTCGCCGACTTCGCGCGGCGAGCGCCGACCCGCTACGATCAGCTTGCCGCCATCAAGGCGCGCTTCGGATTCACCGATCTGAGCCGGCCAGCGCGCGGCATCATGATGACTTGGCTGGAAACCGAAGCCATGGCTATCGTGGACGGGCGCATTTTGCTTGATCGATTGCTGGACGAGCTGCGCACGCGACGCATCGTCATCCCTGGCATCAGCGTCGTTGAGCGGATGGCGGCCGAGGCGATGCTTCGGACGGAAACCGATCTGGTCGCCGCGGTCGATGCTAAACTCGATGCGGATATGCGTCAGCGTCTCGATATGCTGATCGATGAGAAGGTACATGACCGGCAGAGCCGCTTGTCCTGGCTGCGCGAACCAGAGCCCCGCGTCGCGTCAGCCTCGCTTGCCGAAATCCTCGAGAAGGTCGCGATAATCCATAGGACCGGTATTTCCAGCATTCCGGTCGATCCCCTGCACGAGCCCCGCCTGACGCAGTTCGCCCGCGAAGGCGTGCGATATACAGCCCAGGCTTTCCAACAGATGCGCGTCTCCCGCAGGCGGGTCATCCTGCTTGCAACGCTGCGCGAGATGGAGGCCACGCTTACCGACGCGGCGATCGCCATGTTCAGCGCCTTGATGGGACGCGCTCACCTTCGTGCTCGCAAACGCCTGGAGCAGAGGGTCGCGATTTCGGGACGCGAAGGCCGCGATCGGCTGATGCGGATCGCCACTGTGCTGGAAACAGTTAGCCAGGCAGCACGCGCCGGCGGAGATATCGGTGCGGCCCTCAGGGATATCGTGCCTCTCGACATGCTCGATGCTGATGCCGCAATCATCCGTCGTACCGCGGCACCTCACAGGGACGATGTGCTGAGCGAGATCGCAGCCGAATACCGGACCTTCAAGCGAACAGGGCCTCTATTCCTGCAAGCGCTCGATTTCCACGGTCGGGCCGGCACCGCGGCATTGCGCGACGCGATGGCGATCCTGTCGAATCTTGATGGCGACTGGCGCAAGCCCCTCCCTGCCGACGTTCCGCTCGGTCATGTCGAGCGGCGCTGGCACCGCCATGTCGTGGTCGCCGGCAAGATCGACCGGACGCACTGGGAGATGGCGACTTACGGCGCGCTCACCAATGCACTGGCCTCGGGTGATATCTGGGTGCCGAGGTCAAGGCTGCACAGGTCGCTGGACGTGCTGCTCGCGCCGTTATCCGGCGCAGCGCTGCAACCGCCGTTCTCGCTCGGTAATCCACACGCATGGCTCGATCAGCGCGCCGCGCAGCTCGACAGCGCCTTGCGCGACGTCGCCCACAATCTGGCCGGACGCGATGCTGCCCTGTTCGCTGGCGAGCGATTGCGATTTCCCAAGGAACTGAAGGACGATGATGCCAGGCACGACGAAGGACGGCGCCTGACGCTTGCCTGCTACGACATGCTGCCTGCCACGCGTATCACCGACGTGTTGTCGCAAGTCGAACGCTGGACCGGCTTCACCCGGCACTTCGGGCACGTCTCGACCGGGTTGCCGCCTGGCGATGAGCAGGCCTTCCTCGCCACTCTGATTGCCGAAGCGACCAATCTTGGGCTGTCGCGCATGGCCGAGGTATGCGGCGCAGGGTCACGCCGCGCGCTGCTGCGCATGCAGACATGGCACATGCGCGAGGAAACCTTTCGGGCGGCGCTCGCCTGTCTGACCGACGCCATCCACGCCGAGCCGATCGCCGCCTGGTTTGGGCAAGGACACCGGGCTTCCGCGGATGGCCAGGCCTTACCTGGGCGGGCCGGGCGAAGCCGGCGGAGCGGTCAACGCCCATTATGGTCGCGACCCAGTGGTCAAGATCTACACCACCATCACCGACCGCTACGCGCCGCTGCACCAGACGGTGATCGCCGGCACGGCAGGAGAAGCCATCCATGCGCTCGATGGGCTCCTCGGCCATGACAGCAACGCCGATCTGACCGCGCTGCACGTCGATGGAGGCGGCGTTTCCGACATCGTATTCGCGACGATGCATCTCCTCGGGCTCGATTTCGAGCCGCGCATTCCTCGCCTGTCCGACCGGCGCCTCTACGCTTTCGAACCCTCGAAGCGCTATGGCAGGCTTGCGCCACTGTTCGGTCACAGGCTCAACCGGGACCTGATCGTCAGCCACTGGCCCGATATTGAACGTGTCATTGGCGCGATCCGTCACCGCACCGTCACGCCATCGTTGATCCTGAAGAAGCTGTCCGCCTACCGCCAGCAGAACAGCCTCGCTGCGGCGCTGCGGGAGATCGGGCGGATCGAGCGCACGCTGTTCACGCTCCGCTGGTTCGAGGATCCGGCTCTGCGCCGTACCGTCACTGCCGAGTTGAACAAGGGCGAGGCCCGCAACAGCCTTGCCCGGGCGGTCGCCTTCCATCGGCTCGGCCGTTTTCGCGACCGTGGCCTGGAGAACCAGCAGACCCGAGCGGCCGCGCTCAACCTCGTCACCGCAGCGATTATCCTGTTCAACTGTCGCTATCTGGGGCGCGCCGTCGACGAAATGCGTCGTCGAGGAAGCCCCATCGATCCAGCTATGCTGTCCCGGCTCTCGCCGTTGGGTTGGGATCGCATCAATCTCACCGGCGATTATGTCTGGTCCGATCACCTCGATCTCGACGCCAACGGCCTCATGCCGCTGCTCATCAAACCGCTACCGTGAATCCGTGTCCTGATAATGCACAGGGGCCATGTTGTAAAATCGAAGTCCGCCGCAGCCTGCAATGATACGCCGTGCTTGGCGAGATTAGCCTCGTCCTTGGCCGGATCGAACTCGACTTCCATAGCAATCTCGTACACCCATTAAATGTTAAGAGCAAGAATTTACGTACACCCGATAATGAACTGGCCTATTGCGCCTGCAAGGGCACCCAATCGCCCTTGCAGCGTTGAGTTTTGGCGTCCCATCGTGCGGTGCAGCCGTATAGCCGCTGTTCAATCTTGGGTTCCTTCGCCCACTGGTAGGCGAGGGCCGCGGCGAAGATCAGGCCCAGCCCGATCATGGCCGCGTAGAGCCATCCCTTCAGATGCTCCCACCCGATGGCTGCGCTGACGCGCTGAAGCTGCGTAGCGGCCCGCAGGAGTTCGTTGAGCGCGTTCTGCGTCTGCTGCCCCGCTTCGGCGCGCTGGCGGGCGTCATGCTCGATCTGGCGGGACAGGGCGGCGACCTGCTGGGCGACCCCTTCGGCCCCGGCCTTCCGCATGGCGTCGAGCAGGATGCGATAGTCCGCGCCGGGATCGGAGGGAGGGGGCGCGTCGAACTCGGCAGGGTCGAAGGGATCAGGCATCGGCAGGGCCTCCCTTGAAGGTCCAGCCCTCGAACGCCTTGCGGTCCTGATCGCGGCTGATGCGGTTCATCAGGTCATTGAGGCGGGATTCCCATGCGGGGTCTTTCATGGCGGCATCGAGGAGCAGGCCGCCGAGGATGATCTTGCGGCGCGCATCGGCCTTGCGGTTCATGGTGGCGGCGCGGGCTTCCAGTGCCTGCAACCGGGCCTTGGCCTGCTGGACCTTGCGACGTGCGGTTTCGATAGCCTCTGGCGTGGGAGCGGCCATGGTCAATCCTTTCGCTGCGCGATATTGATAGCACCGGACCCGACCGAACGAAAGAGAGGAAGGGCGCACTTATGCAAACTTGCGTTTGCGTGCGTCAGGGGATACCCCTGAACCCCAGCGGGCTATCGCCCGCGCCATGCTCCCGCATGGCTAAGGTAGGGCGCGGCGATGGCGAGCTTCCATCTTGCGGTGAAAACGATAGGTCGTTCAGCCGGTCGCAGTGCGACGGCGGCGGCGGCCTATCGTGCGGGCGTCGAAATCACGGACGAGCGCACCGGGCTCGTCCATGATTACACCCGCAAGCAGGGCGTCGAGCATAGCGCGCTTGTCGTGCCCGCCGACGCCCCGGCATGGGCCAACGACCGCGCCGCGCTCTGGAACGCCGCCGAGCAGGCCGAGACGCGCAAGAACTCCACCGTCGCCCGCGAATATGAAATCGCGCTTCCGGCCGAGTTATCGGCCGAGGCGCGGCGCGAGCTTGCGCTGGGCCTCGCACGGGAGATCAGCGAGCGGCATGGGGTGGCGGTGGACGTGGCAATCCACGCACCAGGTCGCGAGGGCGACCAGCGCAACCACCATGCCCATCTGCTGACGACGACGCGGCGGATCGGCCCGGAAGGGCTGGGCGAGAAGACCCGCGAACTGGACCAGAAGACAAGCGGGGAGGTCGAGCGCTGGCGGGGCCGGTGGGCCGAGATGCAGAATGTCGCCCTTGAGCGTGCCGGTAGCGTGGAGCGGGTGGACCATCGCAGTCACCAGCGGCAGGGGATCGAGCAGGAGGCGACCGTGCATATGGGGCCGAGCGCGACGGCGATGGAACGCCGCGCCGAGCATCAGGCGATGCGGGAGGGGCGGGCCTATGAGCCGGTGACGATGGTGGGCCAGCACAACGCCGGCGTCATCGAGCGGCGGGGCCTGCGCCAGTATATCGAGCGGGGGACCGAGTGGCTACGCGATGCGGGGCAGCGCATATCAGGCAGACTCCATGCGTTCGCGGCGACCTTGAGCGGCGCGGTCGATCGCGATCGGCGCGATGCCGCCGAGGCGCAGCGTCAGGAGCAGCTTGCAGCAGAGCGCGCGCGTGAGCAGGCACAGGAGCGCCAGCAGGCGCAGGAACGGGAGAAGGTGGCCGAAAAGTTCAGGACCATAGCCGGGAAGCGCGAGGCGGGCGCCCACGGATATGGCGATCATAACAGCGACTGGAAGGCGACCCCGGAGGCGCTCCGCAAGGCGGTGGACGCCTATAACGGGGCGAACCAGCACACCAAGGATCTCTACATCGAGCAGATCCAGCGCGAACCCCAAATGGCGCGGGCGGTGGGGCAGTTGCTCCACGAGCGCGAGCTGGTCCTGCAACGGGATCGCGGCATGAGCCTATGAGGGTGACGGGAAACCCTGAAATCGGGGTTTTCGTACGGATTTCCAATCCGTCAGGGTTTTTCGTGCAGCCAGATCGCGGCGGCGGCGCGGTCGTAACCGGGCAGGCCAGCCATGCGCGGAATCATGTGATTGTCGTCAGGCGTAAAACGCCTGCTGTCAGCAGCTTGTTTTCAAAGCTATCCTCAACCAAGCCCGAACGCTGAGGAGGCCGCTTATCAATGAATGTAGCACGCGAAGACCCTTGTGAGACTATGCCTGTACCGGTCAGCCTGTCCGCATCATTGGTAGGGTATGAGTGGGCGCGCGATAATGTCGGGGAATCAGGCGGTGCCGTTTATCGGCTGCACAGCAAGACCGGGGCGCCTGACCTGTTCCTGAAGCATGGCCGAAGCACTATAGCTGGCGACATAACCGACGAGATGGTCCGATTGCGTTGGCTAGCGAGACACATCCCCGTCCCGGTAGTCGAGGGCTTCATTGCTACGCAAGATGAGGCATGGTTGCTAATGACGGCAGTGCCTGGAAGAACCGCATATCAGCTTCTTGAGGCGCAGCCCGAGGCCGGCGCTGGGATAGTCGATGCGCTCGCGACATTCCTGCGGCGTCTTCATGCGATCCCGGTCAACGAATGTCCCTTCACTAGCGATCACGCCTATCGCCTTGCTAGGGCGCGAGAGAGGATCGACGCGGGGCTGGTTGAGGAAGATGATTTCGACGATGAGCGTGAAGGCTGGACGGCGGAACAGGTGTGGAAGGCAATGCGTCAGTTGCTGCCGATGCCTTCCGATACCGTCGTCACGCATGGCGATTTCTCGCTCGACAATATTCTCATAGTCGATGGCGAGGTGGTCGGCTGCATCGATGTCGGGCGGGTCGGGATCGCGGATCGCTATCAAGACCTCGCCATTCTGTGGAGTTGCCTCGGAGAGTTTGACCCTTCGCTTCAGGACAGGCTTTTGACACAGTACGGAGTCACCGACTTAGACCAACGTAAGCTGCAATTCCATCTGATGCTGGACGAACTGTTCTAGCGATGGCCCGAAAATCAGGTGAAACCCGCCGCCCTCATGCCTCATCGCCGCTAGGGCTGTTGCCCTGGCGGCTGAACAGACGGGACCAGAATCCACGCTGGGGGACGGGTTGAGGGGCGGCACGTTGATCGGTCAAAGCGAGTGTCGCACGTTGCGCTTGTTCCCGCCAAGCGTCCCGGTCGGCCTCGGCAGTTGCGGCCCTCCGTTCGGCGGCTTCAAGCTGTGCCCGTAGCACAGCCGTTTCCACCGTTTCCTTTGGAGTTTCCAATCGTTCATATTCAACGGTTTCTGGCTGTTTCCGTGGAAACGCGCGGAACAGTTCGGCGGGGTCTATTTGGTATCCCGCAGGGGTTTTGTCAGCATAGCTTAGCTTACCTGATTTCAGGGCTTTGCTAATAGTTCCCTTGGCAACACCAGCAGCCTTTGCGGCTTCTCCTAGACTTAGATAGGTCACGAATCTTCACCCGTTTCCAATCGTTCAAATGGTGGTGTTTCCGGGGTTTCCATATACTGCGCAGGCAAGTCAGGTTCCATCCCCGGAAGTGATGGTTCAGACGGGGGCGGAAGGCCCGGACCGCTTGGCAACTGACGCTCTCCCGGGAACAGGTTCGGCAGGCGATGGAGCGCCGGTTGTGCGCCCAGTTCATCACGATCCGGCTGTTCATCATCTGCAATCAGCACAGCCGCTGAGAACAAGCTGTAGCGAATGCCATCACGCTTGCCGCTCCATGCGACCCGATCATTGATGATATAAGCGCAGGCTGTCCCGGTTGGGCCGATCTGGCGGACTTCGATCCACCCTTGTTCGCGAAGTATGGACAAAGCCCGCTTAAGGGTGGGGAGTGAGCAATGGGCTGCCTTTGCCAATGTCGTTTGGCTGGTCACAATGGCATTATGCCGTCCCATTTGAGCCACCAGCACATGAAGCACCGATGACGCACGGGGGTTGGCGATGGCCAGTTGCGCCCATCTCTCATGAGCGGCGCGATCAGTCTGCACCCATGTCCCGCCCGGTGCGGTGGTCAAACCCAGTTGCTTTGACTCTTGCGACATTGGCACTCCCCAGTCCCACAGACTGATAAATTTGATCCAGCGTGAGCTACCCCTAGCTCATCTATGATCAAAATCAGAACGTCATTGAATGAAATTCAAAACCGACGTGCCGAAAACGTGTTGCAATTTCAATCATAAATTTTCGAATTTTGTTCGAACCTAGCTCATAGCTGGTGAGCTAGGGGTAGCTCATAGCTGGTGAGCTACCCCCCCCCGCTAAGTTGATGATTATAAATGGTTTTTATTTAATCCCTTCTATGATCTTATGATTACCCCCTGAAAGGGGGCTGCGAGTTATCCATGCCCCGCCATAGCGCTATCCAAAAGCTGGCGGCGGCGGGGGGTGGGTAACTCGCTAATCAGGCCGCCTACGGCGGTGATGATGAGTGCCGCTAGTCGCGGCACGCGTTAGGCGCATGACGGACAGGAATCCGCATCCCTTCCACGTCGCACACGCTGCAAGGTCGCAATTGGCTATCAGGGGGTGTGCAGGAGCCGATTCCGGCCCATAGAGCGCAGGGAGGCGTTGGGGGGTAGGTTTCGCCATCCAAGGGCTTGGCGGTGCCCTGACGGGCACCAGAGGGTAAAATCAGGGGTTTTCGGTTCCGCGCAGATGGCAAGGCGGACATTCGCCCTCGCCTGCCGTGCCCCAGCTATCGAGCCAGCGGGCCACTTCCTCGCCGGTCAGATGCAGCCCGGTTTCCTGATATTCGGCCCATGAGGCGAGGGCTTCGGCCTTGAAGCTTTCGCGGGCTTCCACGTGGCCCACGATCAGATTTGTCCCGTCGCCACAAGCTGGCCGAGCAGGGCGTTTACACGGGTTTGCCATCCGGGGCCGCTGTCGCGCAGATGCTCCACCGTCTTTGCATCCAAGCGGATTTTCACCTCGACCTTGGGAGCATCCAGCTTGGGCCGCCCGCGCTTGCGGCCCATCTTGGCGTCAACCCAGTCAACACCATGGACCTCACGCGCCGGACGCATACCCTGCATGAACTCCTCGGATAGCGGAGCATCTTCGCTGTGAATTTCGGGATCAAACTTGGGACGCATAGTAGAACCTCACCTCGTGTTTCTCCGCTCTGCGGAGGCTGATGGCGCGTATTGCATCGTCCGTTGAACCATCGGCATAGGCCAAAAAATAGAGGCGGTCGCCGATGAAGCCGATGGATACGAAGCGAACTTCGCCATAGTCGAACCGTGTGTCTTCACGGTCGAGCGATGTTGG
>NZ_JAYRCS010000006.1:0-11313 GCF_049472635.1 Sphingobium salicis subsp. salicis | reverse complement strand
GGGGGCGTTTGCGGGAGGGGGCGGAATCCTACGCTAAGGATTTGGGCCAGCGATATTCCCCGGTTAGATTGATGTGTTCCCATCCCAACGGCGAGACGTGGGCGAGTAGATCAGGCGCGATATGGGTACCGCTGGCGGCCCGGGTATTGACGACCTCGCCGAGCTTCATGGTGTTCCAGAATATGATGATGGCGGCGAGCAGGTTCATTCCGGCGATGCGATAGTGCTGGCCTTCGCCGGATCGATCCCGGATTTCACCTCGGCGGTGGAAGCTGATGGCGCGCTTTAGGGCGTGGTGGGCCTCACCCTTGTTGAGGCCGATCTGAGCCTGGCGCTGGAGGCCGGCATCAAGAATCCAGTCGATCATGAACAGGGTTCGCTCGATGCGGCCCACCTCTCGCAATGCGAGGGCCAGCTCATTCTGGCGCGGGTAAGAGGCGAGCTTGCGAAGAATCTGGCTGGGGGCGACGATCCCCGCTGCGATCGTCGCCATGATGCGCAGGATGTCGGGCCAGTTGCGCTCGATGAGCGGTTCATTGATCTTACCTCCGACCAGCGCTCGCACATTGGCCGGCGTCGCGTTGGGCGTGAAGGCATAGAGTCTTTTCTGAGGGAGATCGCGGATACGGGGGGCGAACCTGTAGCCGAGCAAGGCGCAGGCGGCGAACACATGATCGGTGAAGCCGCCCGTGTCGGCAAAATGCTGGCGAACGCGGCGGCCCGCGTCATTCATGAGCAGCCCGTCCAGGATATAGGGAGCCTCGCTGACCGTTGCCGGGATCACCTGGGTTGCGAACGGCGCATATTGATCGGACACATGGCTGTATCCCTTGAGGCCCGGGACGTTGCCATATTTCGCGTTGATCAGATTCATCGCCTCGCCCTGCTCGGTAGCAAGGAAGAACTGCCCGTCGCTGGATGCCGATTGCCCTTGTCCCCAGAAGGCGGCCATGGGCAGGGCGGCGTGGGCCTCCACGATCATGGCGAGCGCCCGATCATAGGCGCTGCCTTCGACATGCCAGCGCGCGATCCGCAGCAATTCCCAGAAGCTGTGCGTGTTGGTCGCCGCCGCCATCTTGCGCAAACCGAGATTGACGCCTTCCGCCAGCAACACGTTCATCAGGCCGATCCGGTCGCTGCAGGGCGCGCCGGTGCGCAGATGCGTGAACGCCTCGGAAAATCCGGTTCGCTCATCGACTTCCAGCAACAGATCGGTGATCCTCGCGGGCGGGAGCTGTTGATAGAGATCGAGCACGAGATCCTCGGCCCCTTCGGGCGTGTCGGCCCTCAGCTTGTCGATGTGCAGCTTGCCGTTCTCGATGATGCCGCCTGGGATCGTGCCGGTTCGCGCCGCGCGGCCAAACTCCTTCAGCCGTGTATCCAGTCGAGCCCTGCGCTCGGCCAGCCATTCGCCGGGTCGCAGCGGCACGGCGAGCCGCGCGGTCTGCTCTATCGCCTGTGGCGGGACCAGAAGCTGCTTGAGGTCGCCATAGCGGCGCGATCCCGCCAACCATATGTCACCGGACCGGAAGGCGTCGCGGATGTGGAACAGCACCGCGATTTCCCAAAGCCGGTGGTCGCCGCTGGGCTCAGCGCGAAGATGACGATGCCATTTCGAGTTGGGACGTAGAAAATCCACCGGCGGATCGACCTTGATCCCGTTACGCAGCATCGCAACGGCCGCCAGAAGAGGCGTGGCGATCGGCGCCGCCTGCATGTCGAGCAGGCGCAGCATCCTGGGCGCGTAGAGGCGGAAACGGTGATAGCCGTCCAGCACACGGCTGAGCGGGTCGGCCGCGAGCACGTTGGTCAGCGCGGAGGCCGTGGCGACAAGGGTTCTGAACCGTTCCCAGCCAGGCCCGGTGGCGATTATCCCGTCCAGGGCCGTGCCATCGTCCTGCGCTCCAAGCAAAGCACCACCGATTTCGGCAAAGGACTTCAGCGTGTCCCGAACGGCCGCCTTTTCGTCGGCGATCCTGGTGTTGCAAAGGCGTTCGGAGGCCCGATAGAGACGGCCTACGATGCGATCGTGGGTCTCCACGATGACATCGGCCAGCGATGACCGCCATTCCAGGGTGCAGACAGCGAGGATCGCAAGCCGCCTGTCTTCGGGCAGATCACGCATGCCGTCGGCGTAATAGCGCTCGCCCTGCCGGCGAAGCCGGGTCACACGATGCGCCGGCACGCCGTCCAGCAAATCCGCCGGAAGATCGAACCTTTGAAGATATTCCAGTCGATCCATCAGCCGGTTAGCGGCTGCTGAATTTGCGCCAACCTCGAACTGTCGCAGCCATACGAAGCGCGTGACGCGACCATCCACCGTATCCTCCAACAGGTGAGCCAAATTCTCGCTCAGGGTTGGCGTGATGCGATGGGCGATAAGATCCTCGATCCGGCGCTCGGCCTCAACCAGCGCATCGGCGCAAAGGCGCTCGATCGTCGAGGAGCCGGGAAGGATCGTGCGGGTGCGGCGACACTCCGCAACGAAGCGACGGGCAAGATCCTCATTCGATGTCGCCGCCTCGGCTTCCCGAGCGATCCATTCGCGCAAATCCCGTGCGCCCCGCCCCGAAAAGGAGCGATAGCCGTAGATTCGGCGAAGGTCCGCCAGATGCTCGTGCCGGGTCTCCTCGCGCGCGGCATAGAGGAGTAGATCGTCGCTGGTCAGGCCGAGCTGGGCCGCGATGAAATCCGATACCTGCGCCGGGATCAACTCGCCAGGAGCGAGCACCCGGCCCGGGTAGCGCAGGACGCACAGTTGCAGCGCGAAGCCAAAACGATTGTGGGCGCGCCGGCGCTGGCGGATATGCCCGAGATCCTCATCGCTGAGGGTATAGTGCCGCAGCAGCTCACCTTGATCGACCGGCAAGTGAAGCAGCGCCTCGCGCTGTCGATCGGTCAGGGTCACGCGACGCGGCATACATGCTCCTTATTCTTTCCGAGCTACGGTTTGAGATAGCTTGATTGAGATGCTGGTTAAGATACACAATAGCCCAATCTTATGTGCTCATGTTCGTCACCGCCTCAAACCTTCGTTTGTGATCCATGCTGATCGGCTACGCCCGCGTGTCCAAAGCCGACGGCTCGCAGTCGCTCGACCTGCAGCACGATGCCCTTCGCGCTGCCGGTGTCGAGCCAGGCAATATCTATGATGATCGTGCATCCGGTAGCCGTGATGATCGCCCCGGTCTTGCCGCCTGCCTGAAATCGTTGCGCGACGGCGATGTCCTCATCGTTTGGAAGCTCGACCGGCTCGGCCGAACGCTCACCCACCTGGTCAGCACGGTGCAGAATCTGTCGGATCGCGGTATCGGTCTGCGGGTGCTCACCGGCAAGGGCGCGCAGATCGACACCACGACGCCATCGGGCCGGATGGTGTTCGGCATTTTTGCCACACTGGCGGAGTTTGAGCGGGATATGATCCGCGAGCGCACCATGGCTGGCCTGGCCGCTGCCCGCGCGCGGGGACGCAAGGGTGGCCGCAAGTTCGCCCTCTCCAAGGCCCAGGTGCGGCTCGCTCAGGCTGCTATGGCCCAACGCGACACGTCCGTTTCCGACCTCTGCAAGGAACTCGGGATCGAGCGCGTCACTCTCTACCGCTATGTCGGTCCCAACGGGGAACTCCGGGATTACGGTCAGCGCGTGCTTGCTGCCAAAACGCGATGATGATGACGGGAGCCCCGATCAAACTTACCCAAGCGGACGCCGCAGACGTTGCAGACCTGTACAACCGTTGCAGCGACTATTTCCTGTTGCAGGACGGGGCCGCGCCCACGCTGGACGATGCTCGCGAGCTTTTCTCCGATGTGCCGCCCGAAAAGAGCGCCCACAATCAAGCTGTCCTGGGATGGAAGGGGCCTGGCGGCCTATATGCAATCGCGGCCATCCTCCGCGATTATCCGCGTGATGGCACATGGTATCTCGGCTTCATGATCGTAGATGCCGCACAGCGTGGTCGTGGCGTCGGACGCTCAATTTACTCGACGGTCGAAAGCTGGGCCGCTGCGAGAGGTGCCACAGAGATTCGGTTGGCCGTGCTGGAAGCGAATGAAGCGGCAGAGCGATTTTGGCGTTCTCTCGGCTTCATTGAGTATCGGCGCGTTGGGCCAGACACCTTCAAAATGCGTAGCCATCGCCGGATAGAACTGAGCCGTCGCCTTTCTGGCGCGACCGTAGAAGGCAGCAACAAGTAAGATCTCGCGCCGGCTATCTGGGCGAGCTTGGCGTAGGATTCCGCCCCCTCCCGCAAACGCCCCCAACCTTGGCAAGGTGTTCGTCTGGGTTGATCCAAGTGCGAAAGAGATGCCAAAGCTAAGTTACTCGCAACTTAGCTTCGAAGGCGAAGTGGTCGCCCTGCAGGATCATATCACCACATTGCGGATGGAGCTCGCTATAGCGCGGCGATCTGGATGAGAAGCTGGCGTCAATCAGGATGAGAACTGATCGTCGCGGTGTTCATGTGGTGCCTGCTTTGATTGACGCTGGCAAGCGCTACTCGCAGGTTTGATTGTCGCTGCGCGACATTTCCTCGGTGGACTTGATTGTCGCGAAGGTCGCTGGCCGGCCAGCGCGTGATTGTCGCTGGATCGCCGAGCGGCGGCGGTAGCTCTCGACGTTCATTTCGAAGATCGTCGCGTGATGCACAAGGCGGTCCACGGCGGCGAGCGTCATGGCGGGATCGGGGAAGACCCGGTTCCATTCACCGAAGGGCTGGTTGGCGGTGATGAGCGTGGAGCGCCGTTCGTACCGCGCGCTGATCAGCTCGAACAGGACGGACGTTTCGGCCTGATCCTTGGTCACATATGCGAGGTCGTCGAGGACCAGCAGATGATATTTGTCGAGCTTGGCGATCGCGGCCTCGAGCGCCAGTTCGCGGCGGGCGACCTGAAGTTTCTGGACCAGATCGGAGGTGCGAGTGAACAGGACACGCCAGCCATTTTCGATCAGCGCGAGACCGATTGCCGCTGCCAGATGGGTTTTACCCCCGCCCGGTGGACCGAACAGGATGAGGTTGGCGCCTTTTTCGAGCCAGCCATCGCCGGAACACAGCGCTGTGACCTGGGCGCGCGAGATCATCGGCACCGCGTCGAAGGCGAAGCTGTCGAGGGTCTTGCCCGGTGGCAGGCGGGCTTCGCCCAGATGCCTTTCGATCCGGCGACGATCCCGTTCTGCGATCTCATGCTCGGCGAGCGCCGCGAGCAGACGGGCGCCAGGCCAGCCTTCCTTATCGGCCCGCGTGGTGAAGTCGGACCAGACCAGTTTGATCGCCGGCAGGCGCAGGTCGTTGAGGATGAGGCTCAGGCGCTGGGCGTCGATAGCGGGTGCGTTCCGGCTCATGCGGCTTCTCCCGTCAGGAGAACATCGTAGGTGGCAAGGGGGACCAGTTCCACCACCACATCGGGAAGCGCCGCTGGATCTGGAGCAAAGCGTTTCCGCAAGGCATCCATGTCAGGGAGACGATCGGCAGCCACGTCAGCGGCCAGCAGTTCCGCGAGTTCCGCTTCGCAGGCTCTTTCGTGCGCCATTGCCAACAGCTCTACCATCTGCCGGCAAGCGGTCCGTTCGGGCAACGCGGCGATGAGCCGGTCAAAGGTCTGATGATACGGCTCCCTTGGGAACAGCTGGTCACGATAGACCAGCTTCAGGAGCGCCATGGGTTTGCGCCGCAGGCTATGGATGACGTGCCGATAATCGACCACATGGCCGTGGGCGCCATTGTTGAAGGACCGTCCGCGCCGCAACGTCATCAGGTGGGTGCCGCCGATGAAGAGATCGAGCCGGTCATCGTAAAGCCGGACCCGTAGCCTGTGTCCGATCAGCCGTGAGGGCACGGTGTAGAACACCTTGCGAAGGGTGAAGCTGCTGCTCGAGGTGACCGTGACGATCGTCTCCTCATAATCGCTGGTGCGCGCGCCAGGCAGCGGCTGCAATACCGCACGCTCGGCGTCGATGCGCGGGCCATTGCGGCGGTTCTTGCGGCTGACGACCTCGTCGATGAAGTGCCGGTAACTCGCCAGATCATCGAAGTCCCGCGATCCGCGCATCAGCAGCGCGTCCTTTATAGCCGCCTTCAAATGCCCGTGCGGGCTCTCGATCCCGCCATTCTCATGGGCAATGCCGCGGTTGTTGCGCGTCGGCGTCATGCCATAATGTTCGCACAGGGCGTCATAGCGCAGCGTCAGATCCTGCCGGGCGTCGGCATCCAGGTTACGGAACGCGGCCGACAGGCTGTCGCTGCGATGCTCGGTCGGGGCGCCGCCGACGGCCCACAGGGCGTTTTGCAGCCCCTCGGCCAAAGCGACATAGCTCTCGCCGCCCAGAATGACATGGGCGTGTTCGAAGCCCGACCACATCAGACGGAAATGGTAGAGGCGATGGTCGAGCGGCACGCCAGCGACCGTTACCTCCTCATCCTTCATCTCGGTGAAGTCCGACAGGCCGAGCCGTCCTGGTTCATGCGTCTGTCGGAAGATCACTTCCTGTTCAGGGCCATGAATGGCCCGCCACGCCCGGATACGTCGCTCCAATGTTCGTCGGATGCCCGCATCGAGATCAGGATGCCGGCGCAGCATCTCCTCGAAAATGGCAACCACCCTGATGCCAGGCGCCGCCTGAAGCAAGGGCACGACCTCTTCCTCGAATATCCCGGCTAACGGATCCGGGCGCCGCCGCTCTCGCTGGGCCTGTTTCTGGGATGGAAGCCGAGGATCTCCCTCAATGCGATAGGCTGTCGCCGTGCTGATCCCGGCCTTTGCAGCGGCCACCGGCACGGCATGGGTATGTCGGAACTTCATGTAGAGCCTCATCTGATGATCGTTGACGTGGCGGCCCGGCATCCGCGGCATCCCCTCTCTCGAAGTTATGCCTCTGAGTACCTGACCGGCCGCAACCACCAGAAACGCCCCCAGAAAGGGCGCAATCGCCACCTGCTGATCCGGCTCCGGGCTACGCCCTACGCCGGATCAGCAGGTGGCGATTCTCATCTTGATTGACGCTGCTCTCTCATCCTGATTGTCGCGCGGCAGCTCGCGCAAGTCCGAGCCGAACGCGATGTACTGGCCGATCGTGCTTCAGAAGCGGACCGGTTAAGAGCTGAAGCCGCAGGCCTGATCGCAACGGTCGACGAGGTAAAGGCGGATCGTGATTACTGGCGCGAAAGGGCCCAGCGAGCCTTTGAGGAACGGGTAAGGTCCCTCGAAGAGCAGGTACAAAGCGCTGAGCCTCCCCGCAGGAGCTGGTGGTCATTCGGTCGCCGGTGACCCCTTATCCGTGGCTGTGCGCTGCCTCTTCATCAAGCATATGCTTACGGAGAATACGGTTCATCTCGGTCTGATATCGCCCACTCTGAGCGTGGGTTTTATACCAAGCGAGAACATCCAGATCGACACGCAGTGTCACCGGCTTCTTGAGCGGCTTATAAAGTGGCCGGCGCGCCTCGTTCCAGGCTTCCGGTCGGGCTTCAGGAATATCCGAGGTGTCGATCTGATCATCGGACATTGCCGCTAGATCTGCGAGCAGCTTTTGCTGCTCTGGGCTGAGCTCATAGTTCAGCTTCATAGCGCTTCCTTTCATGACTGGTCGCTTTTCGGGCGCCGATGATCCGAACATGTTCATCATCATCTGGATCTGGGTAAGTATGAACCACCACGAGGATGATCTGGTCACCGACCCTGCCTACCGCATGCCAACGCTGCTCACCGGTCGCCGGATCGTTACGATCTTCAAGCAGCACATGGAGCGGATCTTTCCAGACCAACGTAGCAAGGTCGAATGAGACGCGATGCTTCGTCAGATTCGAAGCCGCTTTGTTTGGATCCCACTCGAATGTCACGACTGCTCCTGTATTGACGTTTTTGTCAATACACCAGGATGCAGGAGAAAGCGAGGGGTGGGGGGGATATCCCCGAACACCTCGACCGGCGCAGCCTGGTCGAGGTCGGGCCGCAGGCCCGCAAGCTGGTCCAGGGCGCAGCGCCTGGCGAGGACGCCTCCTTTATTTCGAGGCGCAGACCGAAAAAAGGTGGCCCGAGTGCCACCTTTATTTTTCAAATGAAAGGGCCTACCCTTCGGGTATGGCAATGTTCGCAACCCTTTCGCATGGCAAGATCAGCTCCTGGGAGACGATCGCAGCCGCTCATGGACACAACACGCGTTCGATCGAGGTGCCCAACGCTGACCCCAAAAAGCTGGGCACGGTCGAAGTCCTTGATCTGCCCGGTCAGAATCTGACCGACCGGATCAAGGACCGGCTCGCAGAGGCCGGGGTGACCAAGATCCGAAAGAACGCGGTGCTCGCGTTCGAAGATTTGTACGGCGCTTCGCCAGACTACTGGGAACGTCAGTTTCCCTCAGGCTGGGAGAAGGCCACCATCGATCAGCTAATGGCGGATCCGCTGGTGAAGGCCGTTGAGGATTTCGTCCGAACAAAGCACGGCGACAACCTGGTGTCGCTTTGCTGGCATTTCGACGAAAAGACGCCGCACTGCCATGTGGTATCCATTCCGCTGGTCACGCGCGAACACGCACAGAGGGGGCGCAAGCGCAAGGATGGGACCGCGCCGAAGCCGGTCGTAAAGACGACCCTGGCCGCGAAAGAGATCCGTGGCGGATCGAAATTCGCGCTCGAGCGGGAGCACGATGAGTGGTCCGCGTTCGTGGCCCACCTTGGCCTAAAGCGCGGGACAAGAGGAAGCGAAATTGGCCCTGAGGAAATGCGTGAGAGGCGGCTTCGCGACCCTCAGGCGTCACGCCAAGGCGAGGAGGCCGCGCGCCTGAGGAAGTCGCTGAAGGCGAAGGAAGCGGCCGGCGCCGATGCGATGATCAAGATGATCGAAACCGGCCAGCAGCTGGCCGATCGCCTGAAAGCTGAGGCGGAGGAGACAGTGGCGAAGGAAATCGCTGATGCAAAAGCAAAAGCGACGGCGGCGAGCGAGCAGCAGAACGCGGCCCGTCTGGATCGTGAGGCTGCAGCAGCGGCACGGACCGCTGCGGATGAAGACCGCAAAAAGGCGGCGGAGGAGCGCGCTGAGGCCGAGCGCGTGAAGAAGGAAGCTGTGAGGCGGGAAACCGCCCTAAAGGACCGTGAGACAGCTCAAAATGAACGGGAGACGGCCATCATAATTGGCCTCGAGGCGATCTCCGAAGGGAAAATCCAGCGGGGTGCCCCGGACACCACCGACCAACGGAAGCGTGTAATCTGGTTCGATACCAAGCTGCCAGCTGAGGAAAAAGCCAGCCTGAGGGCCAAAATCATACCAGCGTGGGAGTGGGTCAGCCGCACCGCGGAGATATCCCACCGCATGCGGTCCAAACAGCTCGAGGATGCAGAAAAAATCCGCAAAGATGGCCAGGAGGTCGAGCGACGGACAGCAGAACTAGATGACCGCGCCCATAACTTGGATACTCGAGAAACCAATTTGGCCACGAATGAAACGCAGGTCGAGCGCCTGCTTGCACAGCTCAATCCGCTGATTGATCGGGTCAATAGCGTATTGGAACGCCTGAAAGATGCGCCTCTCGAGATTCGCCGCTGGCTCAATCCTGTGGAGAATCTCGCGAAGCCAATTGGTTCAGTTCTGCAGCAAGCTGAGGAACTGCGAAAAACTCAGGATTTGGTACGGGTACGGGCCAAAGGGCCCGCTACGAAGCTCGCTGAGGACGATTTGCATGTTCAGGCGGCCTATGCTGCCCAAAAGGGCGGAAATGGCCTCTAGATCCTTCTGTGGCCGTTTTAGAACTGAGTTCACCTCCTCTTCCCCCTGATAGCCTTGCTACGGTGCGTCATGAGTTAGCTTGGAGAAGGATCGCTACGCTCCCCTTCTCACCGTCCCGGTCTTTGCCACCGATAGCTTTTCGCGACGTATCGTTGGGGGCTCACAGGGATCCCCATACGCTAACGCCGCTCGCGAGCGGCAAAACTGCGCGCAGCGCCCTAATTGTTCTTAAGGTTCTAAGGTTCACCCCCCCTGAACCCCGCAGAAAACTGCCGTTTTTTGAGCCTAAAACACACATATTGGGAGCGAAAGCACACATATTGGGAGCGAAAGCACACATATTGGGAGATAAAACACACTTGAAAACACATATGTGTGTTTTATGAGTGTGCTTATGCGCATTCCCATGAAGCAAGCTCTCGTTGATCGGGCAGATCGTACTGACGAACTCGTCGCCTCGGGTCGTCAGGTCGATATGGTGTTCAAGGCTGGCCAGAAGGCCCTGAGCCTGCGGGCGCAGAAGTTATGGCACCTGCTGGTGAAGGACGCCGGGGTGAAGCTGGCCGACAACACGACGCACACGATGGCGCTCTCGGATCTCTACCAGACCGGCTTGGGGCACATGACGTTGGCCGAGCGCATCGACACCCTGCGCGAGTTGCAGACCACGTTGGTTGAGGTCACAGCCCCATCGGCCAAGGTCAAAGGCCGGATGCGCGTCATTTCTGGCCCGCTGCTCGACTACGTGGCCCGCGACGAGGACGACCGTGGCGATCTGGAATGGTCCTTCAGCCGCGTCCTGCGCACCGTTTTCGCCAATTCCGACCACTGGGCGGTATTGTCCAGGCGCGCAGTCATGGCCTTCGAGAGCCGCTATTCCCTCCGGCTTTACGAACTGATCGCGCTGCGCGCTGGCCTCAACCACAAGACCACTGAGACATTCTCCCTGGACGATCTGCGCGCTCGTCTCGGAGTGCCTGTCGGCAAGCTGACTAGCTGGATCCATCTTCGGCAACGAGCGCTCGATCCGGCCATTGCCGAGGTGAACCAACTCGCCGGATTTCGCGTGACCTATGAGCCACTGAAGAGCGGCCGATCCGTCGCGTCGGTACGCCTGTCTTGGCAGGTCAAATCCGCCCCCGATCGGACGGCCACCAAGCGCGAGCTCGACGGATCAAAGGTCGGCCGGAAGGCGCGACGTGATGGATCGGTCGAACAGGTCGCTGCGCCTGCGATTGAGTTCCCGACTGGGTCGATCCGACATACACCTTTCGGCGCCATCGCTTTGGCCAATCTGCCTCATCCTGCGCGAGATATTGATATGGTGGCCAACGATTTCAGGGCTTGGGCTCAGCGGGACACCAAGCCTCTACGCGGTGACCAGGTCACGGCGATGTTCGCTGGATTTTGCCGCCGGCAGAAACCAGCGAATTAGACTTCTAAAGCGTGCTAACACCATTCCATTGGTAACTTAGCATGAGGCTTCTATGGAACTGGTCCGCATGTCTTTAGCAGAGGCAGGCCAATGCCTCGGCATTCCGACGAACACGGTCCGTTCACGTTGGAAAGCTGGGAAAATTAGAGGAGAAAAGGACAACCT
>NZ_JAYRCS010000005.1:0-19239 GCF_049472635.1 Sphingobium salicis subsp. salicis | reverse complement strand
CGATAACCGAAACCATAGTGCTCGGCGGTGTCAAAAGGTGGGTTCTCGCCATGCTCGCGGCCTGCGGCCCCTGCGCGTGGCTCCGATCCCGGCCTTGCGGCCGCTTTTGACGCAGCCTGCGCCCCTATGGAATCCTGAACCTGTCGGGACGAAGGGCGTCCCGCCCCTCGCCCCCGCTCGGGGTTCTCCACGCCTGCGGCGCGTCGAACAAAGGGCTGCACCAGGCGCAGGCGCCAGCCCCCGGCCGGCCCGCTCTCATCATCTAGGGCCGTAGGGACGGCCGGGGGCTGATGATTACATGCTGACAGGTAAGCATGTCCGCCCCGCCCTACCCTAGAAATAGTGCTTTTGCCGGCTCCTTACGCAAAGGGTTGCAGAATCGCGCCGTTTCGGCTCTTCATGTAGACATGGCGAGTCGCACCCGAGAACAAGTTAAGCTGGAAAGTGTCCGAAACCTTCGGGCGCGTTGGCGCGCGGAGGGCCGGATTCTTGTGCAGGCCGATCTGCCCGGCGATCTGGTCGCGGCGATTGACCGCCTGAAGGACGACGCGGGCTTGCGAGGGCGCGCGCCGGTCATCGAGGAAGCGTTGAGGTTCTATATCGAAGCGAAGCAAGGGACATAACGGCAAAACGCCCGACCGTTGGCGCGGTCGAGCGTTTTTGTAGGCCGTCAGACACACCGTAGAGACGGGGCCAAGAAGCTCTCCCCTTATCTACGCTAGAGCACTCCGCTCCGCAAGATTGATTCTTGCGGGAACGGGAAAGCCGTGCCTGCCGTCCACAGTCGTCATGTCCTCCGAACGGAAGGACGAGAGGCATATGTTGAGGACGCACATCGCGGCCGCGATCGGCTGCGCGCGCGGGAACGCGCTTGATGAAATCATGCGGGAAATCTGGACCAGGCACGGAGCCGGCCAGCTCAGTGACACCGAGGCCGGCCAGCTCTCCACGCTCGCCTATGAGCGCCGGGACGCCTTGCGCGGGTCGGGGCAGACCGCGCTAGGGCTGGTCTTTCCTCCCCCGGCCGAGCGATGCCCGACGCCGGTTCGCCGGCATAGCCATATCCGGGGGCGATCGGAGGGCCGCATATGGCGGCCGACGACGCGCAAGGACGTGCAGGCGATCCTGAAGGCGGCCGAAATCTACAACGAGGCCGGCTTGCACGAGAAGGGCGAGCGCAGCGGCCCGCTAGGATCGGTGGCGCTGGACGTGCTGCGGCTGTTCGTCAATCTCATCGACTTCCGCACCGGCCGGCTAGAGCCGTCAATCACAACCATCATGGACCGCCTGGGCCGGTCGCGGGATACGATCGTGCGGGCGCTGAAGAACCTGCGGGCGCATGGTTTCATCGACTGGCTGCGGCGCTACGAGCCGACCGGGAACGAAGGGCGCGGCCCCCAGGTGCAGCAGGCCAGCAATGCCTATCGCCTGTCCCTGCCGGAAAAGGCCCGGCAGTTCCTTGGACGGTTCGGCAAGGCCCCTCCCCTGCCTGCCGATCATGGACAGGACCAGCAGGCTTGGAGCGAGGCAATCGACGCCTACAGGAAGGCCCTGCCCCTCGATGAGCGGACCTTGCTCGATGTGGGCGATAGCCGGCTCGGGCAGTCTCTTGCCACGATGGCGCGGAACCTGATGAACAAACGTGAGTCCGATAAGCAGACTGAATCCCCATCTGATCTTTATCTAAGAGGACAAACATAAGCGGACGCCGCTGTTCGGGCTGCTTCCGCAGCCCTGCGGCGGTTCCGGTCCGCTTATAGGGCGGACCGGGAAGCGGAAACCTCACAGCAAAAACCGCAACGCTCACGCCTGCGGCAACCGTCGCATGGGCTTTCGAGAGGGAGTGAGAGGCGACGACGGTGCTTAATATTTGCTGTATTGCTGGCAATAAGGCAGTTATGCAAAATTTCTTGCCGTCAATGCGCTTTGCTGCTATGCCAGCAATATGAAAACAATCGCCATTGTCAGCCAAAAAGGCGGGGCCGGGAAAACCACCCTTGCCTTGCACATCGCCACGGCGGCCGAGACGGCAGGGCTTCCGGCCGTGATTATCGACCTCGACCCCCAGGCAAGCGCCGCCGGTTGGGGCGACAGCCGCCAGGGCGAGGCTCCGGTTGTCGTCGCCCTTCCGCATACTCGCCTGCCGCAAGGCTTGCAGGCTGCGACCGATGGCGGGGCCGAGCTGGTCCTGATCGACACAGCGCCGCACTCCGAAGCGGCCGCAATGGCCGCAACGCGATCGGCCGACCTGGTGTTGATCCCATGCCGCGCCGGAATCCTCGATCTTCGCGCGATCGGCAGCACCGCCGAGCTGGTGAAGCTCGCCCAAAAGCCGGCCTTTGTGGTTTTGAACGCCGTGCCGCCGCGCGCTACGCAGCTCCTAGCCGATGCGCGGGAGGCCGTTCAGGTTCACGGCTTGGAGGTTGCGCCCGTTGCCTTCCAGCAGCGAGCCGCTTTCGGACATGCGCTCACGGCCGGCAAAACCGCGCCAGAGTATGAGCCGGGCGGTAAAGCCAGCGAGGAAGTGTCCGAACTGTTGACCTGGCTAAAAGGCAGATTGCTGATTTGACGGCAATCTGTATTGCCAGCAATGAGGCATAGTGGTATTGCTGGCAAACTGGCAATGTTGACGGGATAAGGCCATGTCGAAAAGACCGAGTTTAGCCGAGAGCATGAAAGCCGTGGGTGCGCAGACGCCGCCGCCCGCCGCGCCGATCGTGGAAGCCACCCCTATGCCGGCCCCGGATCGTGCCGAGGGCAAGCGTTACCATGCCGCCACGCGGGCCGGAATGAAACGAGTGACGGTCGTGGTCGAGCCGGAAGACCATCGCCGGGTTAAACGGCTGTCAGCCGACACCGACCGCTCAATTGAAGACCTCATGCGGGAGGCGCTTGCCGACTTGCTGCAAAAGCATAATGCCTGATTGCCAGCAAGGCAGCAGCAGGCGACGGAAAGCCTTGAAGTGTGGCGCTAAGTGTTATATATGACGGAGCGACGGTGAGAGTCTTCAAGAGCAGCAGGTTTCACAGGTTTGCCCGCAAGGAGAAAATCTCCGATGCGATGCTATGTGAGGCGATCGAGCGCGCTGAACGCGGGTTGATCGACGCCGATCTTGGAGCCGGCCTCATCAAGCAGCGTGTGGCGCGGCCAGGTGCGGGAAGATCAGGCGGTTATAGAACGCTGATTTTCTTCCGGGCGGAAACGCGGGCGGTTTTCGCGTTCGGGTTTGCCAAAAGCGATTTGGCGAATCTGGAGGACGACGAGGAAGCGGCGTTCAAGAAGGCGGCTAAGTTGGTGCTTGGGTTCTCCGATGCACAGATGGATGCCGAAGTGGCGGCCGGCCGAATGTTGGAGGTGAATTGCGATGAGCAAGGCATACAAGAGTGAGGCAATGGCGGCCGTCCATGAAATGATGGAGGGCTTTTATCAGTCTGGCGCGATCGACAAGCAGACGATGCGCGAGTTCGATGATGCCTGCCTTTCGGCAGTTCGGCCGCTCATGCCGGATGAAATCCGCGCAATTCGGGAGCGCGAGCACCTGTCGCAGCCGGTCTTTGCCCGGTATCTCAATGTGAGCAAGGGCCTCGTGTCGGATTGGGAGCGGGGCGTGAAGAAGCCGGGCGGACCGGCGCTGCGGCTGCTGACAGTTATCCAGAAGAAGGGCGTTCAGGCGATTGCCTGATTGCTGGCAACATGGCAATGACGCCGACGAATCCTAGCCGCCTTGCCCGCGAGATCACGGAAATGGCGAGCGCACAGCGCCGCCTCGGGATCATGGACGAGGCGGCCTATGAGAAGATCATAGCGCAGCACCTTGGAGGGAAGGCCCCGCCGGCAGGGTAGGGCGGACATGCTTGCAGGTAAGCATGTAATCATCCACCCCCGTCCGTCCCTACGGCCCTAGATGATGAGAGCGGGCCGGCCGGGGGCTGGCGCCTGCGCCTGGTGCAGCCCTTTGTTCGACGCGCCGCAGGCGTGGAGAACCCCGAGCGGGGGCGAGGGGCGGGACGCCCTTCGTCCCGACAGGTTCAGGATTCCATAGGGGCGCAGGCTGCGTCAAAAGCGGCCGCAAGGCCGGGATCGGAGCCACGCGCAGGGGCCGCAGGCCGCGAGCATGGCGAGAACCCACCTTTTGACACCGCCGAGCACTATGGTTTCGGTTATCGTTCTATCGGATCGAACAGGCCCCGAAACTCGGGATCGGCATAGTAGGCGAGCTTGCCGGCGAGGATCGGGCGTTGCCCGGCCAGAAACAGGATTTCGACGTGTTGCGGCAGGGTGCGGACCTCATCAGGGGTGAGCAGCGGGCGGCCGGAATGGTGTTCGCCGTAGGATATGCCGGACTTATCGGAATCGAGCGCCTGGCCCATCGTCTTGAACACGGCGGTTTCCTGTCCGAGCAGATCGGAGACGAGGCGGGCGCTTTCGTGATCGTTGACGCCGAACACCTGTAGGACGCCGGCGTTCGACAGGAACATGCCGGCGCGCGCGCCGTATGTGGCGCGGAGCTGGTGAACGTCCTGCAGGATGGGCCAGAGCTGGACGCCGTAGCCGGCCATGAGGCCCATAGCGCGCTCGACGGGGGCGAGGTGGCCGAGGGCGGCGAACTCATCCAGCAGGTAGAGGACTGGCGCAGCCAGTGGGGCAGGGGACGAGCTGCCCGCCCTCGCCATGTCGGTGAGGCTTTGGGTGACGAGCAGGCGCAGCCATCTGGAATAGGTGGCGAGGCGATCGGGCGGCAGGACGAGGAACACGGTGGCGGTCCTGGCCTTGAGATCGGCAAAGCGGAAATCGGATCGGCCGAGGACCGCGACCATGCGCGGCGAGTCGAGGAAATGGGTATGGCGCTGCGCGGCCGACAGCACGCCGGCCGCCTCGCGATCGGACTTGCCCAGGTGACGATTGGCGGCGCGCGCGACCAGGCCGCCGGCGGCCGTGGACGCCTGCATGGCCTTGAGCAGCGCCGTGAAGGCGTCAGGGGCGAGCGTGAGGTTGTCGCGCAGGGTGGCGAGGGTGCGCCGATCGCGCGGCTCGTTCGCGACGACATGGAGGATGATTCCGGCGATCAGCGCCTTGGCTTCCTCGTTCCAATGCGCCTCGCCGGCCGTGCCTGGTTCGTCATAGACCAGGGCGTCGGCCAGGGTGCTTGCGTCCTCGGCCACGTCGAGGCCGTCAGGGTCGAGGGCATCGAGGGGATTGAAGGCGGCCGAGCTTTGCCCGGTGACGCCGAAGGGGTCGAGGACGTGGACCGGCCCGAACTTCTGGCGGGCGCGGCCGGCGATCCTGGCATTCTCGCCCTTGGGGTCGATGCAGATCACGGAGCGGTCGGCGGTGAGCAGATTCGGGATGATGGTTCCCACCCCTTTGCCGGTCCTGGTCGGTGCCATCGTGAGCAGGTGCGCCGGCCCGTCATAGCGCAGGAGGCGCTTTGTCTTCGGATCGCGGCCGATCAGGAGGCCGGCTTGCGAGCGGGTGAGGGGAGCGGTTTCGCGATCGGTTGCGAAGCGGGCCGAGCCGTGGGTGTCGGCGTCCATGTCCCCGAAGTGCTGTATCATCGGCCTGGACAGGAGGCGGAAGACGAGCAGGACGAGGAAGGCGGTGAAGGCGAGGTTGCCGACATACCAGAGCGCATCGCCGCGCTGGATGCCGGCCCATTGCATGAGGGCCATGAGGCCGCCGCCGACGATGAACAGGACCAAGAGGAACAGCACCCCGGCCCTGGCGATGTAGCCGGCGGCGCGGAACGGGGCGGTGACGATCGCGACGAAGGCCCATAGGGGATCACGCGCGGCCGCCCGCAGCATGTTGGCCTCTGTGCATTGTAGGGACACGGATTCACGGTAGGCATCGACGTCAGGGGTAGCGAACTATTTGCGCAGGTTCTCGATGCCAAGTTCGCGCCATATCCAAGTGAAGTCGTAGGTGGCCATCGGGTCGTTCGCGTCGAGTTGGCTGCTGCGGTTTTCGAGATGCTTGAGCCACCCGGCTACTCGGTGCCGGCCTGCGGCAGTTTGAACGGCTGCGCGCGGGGTGATGTCGCCGAGCATGCCGACGGGTTCATCGAGCGTCGCGCGGTACTGACGGTCGAGCATGGCATGGATGAGCGGGGTTGCAACCTCTGGCGCAATGGCGGGTGCCGGTTCGGATGATGTCAGCCCCTCGGCCCGCGCCGCCATGGCCTGTTCGACCGTCTCAATCGTGGTCAGCGGCGAGCCGACCAACCCGGCGAGCGCATCGTTGATAAGCGCGGTGCCGCGTTTCGCTCGCTCGGCCGAGGTGACGGCGAGCATCAGGGCGCGGCCTTTCAATTCGACATTGCCGAGCACCGGGGTGCCGTCCGCCATCGTCACACCCCACGCCATGCGCCCGGTGCTTTTCGCTTTTCCGTTCGGTTTCTCGCCCAGCCAGTTCCAAAAGTGCGTGGTTTCCCGCTGAAGCGCAGGGACAGTATCAAGCCGCTCGCCGACCAGCGCCTGGGTCACGCCGCGTGCGAAGGGAAAGCGCACGCGGTGGAACATCACCTCCTCGCCATCAATGTTGTGCAGCGTGGGGATGGGCGCCGGTCCCATGGTCCTGGGAACGACATCGAACAGCCATGCCGTGCTGATGAGGGCCGGAAGTGCAGCCAGATCGTCGGCGTCTAGGTTCAACGCGGTGCGCGGGCTGCGCTTGCCCTTCGAGCGCCGTAGATCGGCGACGAGCGCCTCGGCCGCCTCCATCGTGAACGACAGCACGCCGCCCGACAGGAGGTGCTTGCCTCCGACCTGCACGACGCGGGCACCGATCCTGTCCCATTGCTTCAGCGTCTGCGAGGCGCTGCGCTCGGATACTCGAAGCGGCTCGCCGCCCCGGATCAGGTCGCGCACGAGGAAGCCGCTGCCGGGCTCGACCTCGCTGACCTCGTGGAGGCTCATCACTGACGATCGAAGGGCACGCAGGTAGATTTTGGTCGGGCCGCTCTCATTCCAGCCCCGGCGCCGAATATAGTCATCGACGATGTTCCGGTCCCCGGGTTCGATGGTGCGCGTCAGCAGATCCTCGAACGCGCATCCCCACAACACGCCGGCCCAATGATCGCCGACGATGTCCGCCAGCTCGTCCGCTTCGAAGTCGAACTCCTCCATCGCCAGCCCGAGATGATCGCCGAGCGCCTCGCCCAGATGCTCGCCCCAGGCCGGCGAGGTGGCGAACTTCATGACGCCGGACAGATCGTGACCACGCTTCATGCCTGTTCCCTCTGCTGCTGACTGAATTGCTGGCGGTGCGCGGCGACGATGCGCGAGACGGTGGGTTCACTGACGCCGTAGAGCCGCGCCATCTCGGCACCGGACTTGCGGCCGGACGTGACGGACTCGGCGATTTCGCGGCGCTGCTTGTCGCCGAGCTTGGGCCGACGCCCGCCGATCCGTCCTTCTGCGCGAGCCTGGGCAAGGCCGGCGCTGGTACGCTCGCGGATCATGGCCCGCTCGAACTCGGCGAAGCTTCCCACCATCTGCATCATCATCCGCCCTGCCGCGGTGGTGGTGTCGATCGCCTCGGTCAGTGAGCGGAAGCCCGCGCCTGCCAGCTCGATCCGCTCCATGATGTGCAGCATATCCTTTAGGCTGCGCGACAGCCGGTCAAGCTTCCAGACGACGACGACATCTCCCTCGCGCAACTGGCCGATCATCTCCAGAAGCTTGGGTCGGTCCCACCGCCCACCGCTGGCGGTCTCCTCGAACATCCGCTTGCAGCCGGCCGCATCGAGCGCGCGCCGCTGCGCGGCGTTCGACTGGTCGTCGCCCTTCGACACGCGGGCATAACCGATCAGATAGGGTTCGCGCGTCATCTGCGTCTCTTTCACAAACGGCCGTATCCGGAGGCCAGTGCGGCATGAACGGATTCCTGCGGCCTCTTGTCTTTCACAATCCTCTTTCAGAATCATGCCGAAAGGCAAGTGGTTTTTGGAGGTTCAAAGATGCCCGGACGGATTCCGATGACGACGCGGCAGCGCGCTGCCCTGCTGATGTTGCCCGACGACGAGGCGGCGATCGTGAAGCACTATAGTCTGTCAGGTGAGGACATGACCGCGATCGACACCGCGCGCACGCCCGCCACCCGAACTCGGCTACGCCCTGCAGCTTTGTTGCCTGCGCTACCCGGGCCGGCATCTGCGCCACGGGGAACTGCTGCCTGCGGTCATGCTCGACCATATTGCCGAGCAGGTCGGGGTGGATGCAAAGGTCATAGCTGATTTCGCCAGACGCACGCCCACGCGCTACGATCAGCTCGCCGCGATCAAGACGCGCTTCGGCTTCAGCGATCTGAGCCGCCCGCACCGCGTGGAATTGCGGACATGGCTGACAAACGAGGCGGCGAGCATCATCGACGGACGCGCGCTGCTCGGCCGGCTTCTGGATGAGATGCGCGCGCGTCGGATCGTGATCCCGGGTGTCAGCGTCGTGGAGCGCATGGCGGCCGAGGCGATACATCAGGCGGAAACGGATCTCGTGGCCGCGATCGATGGCGGCCTTGGCCATGAGATGCGTCAGCAACTCGACGCGCTGATCGATGACAAGGTGCATGACCGGCAGAGCCGTCTGTCCTGGCTGCGCGAGCCAGAACCGCGTGTCGCATCCGCTTCGCTTTTGGAAATCGTCGAAAAGATCACGCTGATTCGTGGGACGGGCATATCGGCTTTCTCCCCTGATGTTCGCCACGAACCGCGCCTGGGGCAATTCGCCCGGGAGGGTGTGCGCTACACGGCACAGGCTTTCCAGCAAATGCGCCCGGCCCGCAGGCGGGTCGTGCTGCTCGCGACGCTGCGCGAGCTGGAGGCGACACTGACCGATGCGGCGATCGATATGTTCATTGCGCTCGTGGGGCGGGCCCATCTGCGCGCCCGCAAACGGCTCGAACAGCGCGTGGCCGTTTCCGGCCGCGAGGGCCGCGAACGGATGTTACGCATCGCCAGGGTTCTGGAAGCGATCAGCCAGGCGGCCCGGGCTGGCGGCGATGTCGCCGCGGCGGTCGATGCCGTGGCATCCCTCGACATCATCGACGCCGACGCCGCTATCATCCGACGTACCGCCTCACCGCACCGGAACGAGGTTCTGGACGAGATCGCGGCGGAATATCGCGCCTTCAAGCGGATGGGGCCGTCGTTCGTGCGCGCTTTTGATTTCCAGGGCCGGGCCGGAATGCAGCCGTTGCGCGATGCGATGGCGATCCTCGCCGATCTCGACGGAGACTGGCGCAGGGCGTTGCCCGATGACGTGCCGCTTGGCCATGTCGAGCACCGCTGGCGTCGGCATGTCATGACCGCAGGCGGGATCGATCGCACCCATTGGGAGATGGCGACTTACAGCGCGCTTTCCAATGCTTTGGCATCCGGTGGTATCTGGGTGCCGACCGCGCGCGTCCATCGCGCGCTCAGTGTGCTGCTTGCCCCACCGGCCAGCCCCGTACCGAAGCCCGCTTTCTCGCTCGGCGATCCGCACGCCTGGCTCGACGAGAGGGCGGCAAGGCTTGATAGCGCCCTGCGCGAGGTCGCCCGCGATCTGGACAAACGCGATCCCCCCTTTTTGCCGGCGAGCGGCTGCGGTTTCCGAAAGACCCCAAAGAAGACCCTGGTCAGGATGAAGGGCGGCAACTTGCGCTCACCTGCTACGGCATGGTGCCTGCCACCCGTATCACGGATGTGCTGTCGCAGGTTCAACGATGGACCGGCTTCATCCAGCATTTCGGCCATGTCTCGACCGGTCTGCCTCCCGCCGACGAACGCGCCTTTCTTGCCACCTTGATCGCGGAGGCGACCAACCTTGGTCTGTCGCGCATGGCCGAAGTTTGCGGTGTCGCCTCGCGTCGCGCACTGTTGCGTATGCAGACGTGGCATATGCGCGAGGAAACGTTTCGCGCCGCGCTCGCCAGCCTGACCGACGCTATCCATGCCGAACCGCTCGCCGCCTGGTTTGGTTCGGGGCATCGCGCATCGGCCGATGGGCAGGCTTATTATCTCGGCGGTGCCGGCGAAGCCGGAGGAACGGTCAACGCACATTACGGTCGCGACCCCGTGGTCAAGATCTACACCACCATCACCGATCGATACGCACCGCTTCATCAGACGGTCATCGCCGGGACGGCGGGCGAGGCGATCCACGCACTCGACGGCATCCTCGGCCACGAAAGCAGCGCGGACATCACCGCCCTCCACACCGATGGTGGCGGCGTCTCCGATATCGTGTTCGCCGTCATGCATTTGCTCGGCCTCGATTTCGAGCCGCGCATTCCGCGCCTGTCGGATCGACAACTCTATGGTTTCGAGCCCGCGCGGCGCTATGGTCGGCTCGCACCGCTGTTCGGGCGCCGCCTCGGTCGGGACCTGATCGTCAGCCATTGGGCCGAAATTGCGGAGGTCATCGCGGCGATGCGCGACCGCACTGTCACACCGTCGCTGATTTTGAAGAAGCTGTCCGCCTATCGTCAACAAAACAGTCTTGCTGCGGCACTTCGGGAGGTCGGACGGATCGAGCGCACACTGTTCACGCTGCGCTGGTTCGACGACACCGATCTGCGCCGGACGGTCACCGCCGAACTCAACAAGGGCGAGGCACGCAACAGCCTGGCCCGCGCTGTCGCCTTCCATCGGCTCGGGCGGTTTCGCGACCGTGGCCTGGAGAACCAGCAGACCCGCGCGGCAGCGCTCAACCTTGTCACGGCCGCCATCATTCTTTTCAACTGCCGCTATCTCGGTCGTGCCGTCGATGAACTGCGGCACCGCGGCACACCTGTCGATCCCGCCATGCTGTCCCGATTGTCGCCGCTGGGATGGGACCGCATCAATCTCACCGGCGATTATATCTGGTCCGAGAGCCTCGACCTCGATGCCGATGGCCTCATGCCGCTGCTCATCAAGCCGCTACCGTGAATCTGTGTCCGAATAATGTACAGAGGCCATGTTCTTGAAGGCGGCCCAGGCCAGCCGGAAATCATTCATGGGGTTGCCTCCCTTCGGCTGGTCGCGGCCGAGTTGGCCGGCAGACTGGAAAATCCTCTTGAGGGCGGCCAGCCAGGCGGACGTGACATCGCTCATGGGTCAGGCGCTCCGGTCCCGCCGCCGGCGGCCGGCTTGAGCAGATCGTCAAAGAGTTCCTTGTCGCCGTCGCGGGTGAGGAAGCCGGGCAGCTCGCGGCGCAGCCAGTCGGGCAGGGCGCGCGACAGCTCATCCCGGCCGTGTTCGAGGCGATGGAGGACGAGCGCGCCGAGCAGCACCTTGCGGCGCGTGTCCCTGGCGCGCTCCTGCTTGTTGAGCCTGGCCTTGAGGGTGGCGCGCTGCACATCCAACTCGGCCAGCCTTTGTTCGATCGTCTTGCGCGCCATCGTGTCGCCTCCCTGCTTCCGGTCGCGGGCGAGCGTAGCAGGTTTTCGGCAGGGTAGGGGATCACGGATGGTTCCGGCCTTGAAAAGTGGAGCGTGCGGAGTCACAATCGCGGCCTTATTCGCATCGCATTGACGTTGCCACAGCGCCCCACCGGAGGCATGAGAGAGCGGAGCGAGCGAATTACGAAGGGCGCACTTACGAGTTGCTGCGCAACTCAGTGCGGCACTGGCGCAGAAGCGAAGGCGGATCAAACCGGGAGAGGAAGGAAATCGGCGCTTGGCGATCTATCATTGCAGCATGAAGCCGATTTCTCGGGCGACCGGCCGAAGCGCGGTCGGATCGGCGGCCTATCGCTGCGCGGAAAAGCTGACCAACAAGCGCGACGGCATCACGCACGACTACACCCGCAAGCAGGGCGTCGAGCATTCCGAGATCGTGTTGCCGGAAGGCAGCAACGCCGATTGGGCGCGTGATCGGTCGGAGTTGTGGAACGCCGCCGAGGCAGCCGAGAAACGCAAGGACGCGCGGGTTGCGCGGGAGTTCGAGATTGGCTTGCCGCACGAGCTGTCGGCCGAGCAGCGGCTAGAGGCAGCGCGGGACTTCGCCCAGGACCTCGCCAACCGCTACGGCGCGGCCGTGGACTTCGCCATCCATGCGCCGCATGGCGAGAGCGACGTTCGCAACCACCATGCCCATGTGATGATGACGACGCGGCGGGTTGGCGAGGACGGGCTAGGCGAGAAGACCTATATCGAGCGGGAGAACAAATGGCTGCTGTCGAACGACCTTCCGACCACCGACATGCAGCTCCGCGACATTCGCCAGTCGTGGGAGGTGATCGCGAACGAGCACCTGGCGCGGGCCGGGCTGGATATTCGGATCGACCATCGTTCGCACCTTGAGCGCGGGCTTGAGATCACGCCGACCGAGCATATGGGTGTCCATGCCACGCAGATGGAGCGGCGCGGCCTCGACGTGTCGCGGGCGCGGCTGGACGAGGACGCGGCCCGGCGCAACGCCGAGCTGATCCGGGAGAAGCCCGAGCAGGTGCTTTCCCTCATCACGAACGAAAAGAGCGTGTTCGACCGTCACGATGTTGCGCGGGCGCTGCATCGCTACATCAACGACGACCCGCAGGAGTTCCAGAGCGCGTTCGCGAAGGTCATGGCATCGCCGGCGTTGGTCGAGCTTCAGCCGGAACGCATCGACCAGGGAACGGGCGAGATCGAGCTTGCGCGATATTCGACGCGGGAAATGGTCGAGATCGAATCCGGCATGGTCGCGTCGGCCGAGCGTATGCACCAGGCGCGCAATCATGGCGTCGATCGCCGGCATGTCGATCGCGCCATAGCCGCCCAGGACGCCGCCATTCAGCGCAGCGCCGGCGATGCTTCCGCCCGGCTTTCGGACGAGCAGCGGGCGGCGATCGAGCATGTCACCGGCCGGGAGCGTATCGCGGCCGTTGTCGGTTTCGCCGGCGCTGGCAAATCCACCATGCTCGCCGCCGCGCGCGAGGCATGGGAGGCCGAGGGCTACACGGTCCACGGCGCGGCCCTGTCAGGCAAGGCGGCCGAGGGGTTGGAGGAAAGTTCCGGCATCCAGAGCCGAACGCTCGCGTCATGGTCCCGCGGTTGGGAGAACGACCGCGGCACGATCGGCCGCGGCGATGTGTTCGTGATCGACGAGGCGGGTATGGTCGGGAGCCGGCAGCTCGCCCGCTTCGTTGGCGAGGCCGAGGCGCGCGGGGCGAAGATCGTCCTTGTAGGCGACCATGAGCAGCTACAGGCGATCGGGGCCGGCGCACCGTTCCGCGCCATTGCCGAGCAGATCGGCCATGCCGAGCTTTCGGAGATTCGCCGGCAGCGCGTGGACTGGCAGCGGGAGGCGTCGGTTGGCTTCGCCACGCACCGGACGGCCGAGGGCCTGGCCGCCTATCGGGATCATGGCGACATTCGATTCAGCGAGAGCGGCGAGGACGCGCGCGGCCAGATCGTGCGCGATTACCTTGCCGATCGCGACGAGCGACCGGACGGCACCCGCGTTGCGATGGCGCATCGCCGTGCCGATGTTCGCGCCATCAACGAGGCGATCCGTTCCGAGCTACAGGACCGGGGCGAGCTGGCGCGCGTGGCCGAGGACGGGCCAGGGTCGGGCGACGTCACCCGCGACATCGACCAGGCGCGGGAAGGACCGGGCCGGGCGCTGACCTTCCAGACCAATGACGGCAAGCGCGACTTTGCGACGGGTGACCGCATCGTGTTCTTGGAGAACAGCCGCGATCTTGGCGTGAAAAACGGGATGCTCGCGACCGTCGATCATGTCGAGCCGGGCCGCATCATCGCCACGCTCGACGGCCGGGGCGACAGCGTTTCCGTGCCGATGGGCGATTATCAGGCGATCGACCACGGCTATGCGACGACGATCCACAAGAACCAGGGCGCGACCGTTGATCGCGCCTATGTGCTGGCGTCGGGGACGATGGACCGGCATCTAACCTATGTCGCGATGACCCGGCACCGCGACGGGGCGCAGCTCTACGCAGCGCAGGACGAGTTCACCAATGCCGGCCGCCTGGTCGAGCATGGGGCCGCGCCCTTCGAGCATGACCCGCAGAAGTCCGATAGCTATTTCGTGACGCTGGAAAACGACAAGGGCGAGCGTCGCACCCTATGGGGTGTCGATCTTGAGCGGGCCATGAAGGAGGCCGCGCCGGAGATCGGGGAGAAGATCGGCCTTCAACATCTAGGTTCCACCCCCGTCACCTTGCCCGATGGCACGGAAACGCACCGCAACGCATGGAAGGTTCAGGACGCCGGCGAGCTGGCCTATGACCAGCTAGAACGCCGCCTGTCGCGGTCGGGCGTGAAGGAAACGACGCTCGACTATACCCGCGACTTTGCCGAGCGGCGCGGGATCGCGGAGCAAATGGGCGTCCGCAGCGAGATCGAGATTCCGGCCGAGCGCGCCGGGCTACGTGCAGAACGGGAGTCGACGGCCGGGGATCATGCCCTTGATCGGAGATCCTCGCAAAAAGTCGGCGCGGATCTCGCCCAGGATCTTCGTGCAGATCCGCGCGAGGATCTCGCCCAGGACCGGGGAAGCGATCGGCAGCAGCGCCGCAGCCGGTTCGAGGGCCTGAAACTGTCGCGGGGCGCGTCGGCCGCGCAGGACCGCGACGAGCCGGCCCAGGATCGGACGCAGGAGCGCCCACAGAAGGCCGAGACGCGCCGGCGCGGTATGTTTGACGGGTTGCAGCTCAATGCTGGCCGTGGGGCCGATCGACAGGCTTCCCAAGAGCACGCAGACGGGCCGGAAAGGGAAGGGAGCTTGCGGCGGGCGCCGGCGAAAGACCGGCTTGTCGAACGCTTGCGGCCGCAGTCGGGGTTCGAGCAGGCCGTTGACCGCTACACGCGGGCCTATGAATCGGCCCACAGGCAGCGGAGCGAGGGGCTTCCCATCCTCGACGGCCAGCAGCAGGAATTGCGACAGGCCGGCCAGCAGCTCGACCAGGCGCGGCCGGGCGCGCGCGAGCTGATGCGCTCGGCGCTGCGCTACGACCCGGACATGAGCCGCAGCATGACCGAGCTTTCCGGCCGGGAGCGCGTCGGCCAGGTCATCGAGCGGCTGGACCACGAGCGCGCCATGCAGGCCGACCCGAATGTGCGGGCCGACCGCTTCGTTGAACGCTGGCAGGAGCTATCACGGCAGCGCCAGCGGCTTCACGGCTGGCAGCACGACGAGGCGCGCGGCAAGGTGGAAGGCCAGATGCAGGGCCTCGCCAAGAGTCTTGAGCGCGACCCGCAGGTTGAATCCATCCTGCGCAATCGTCGGCAGGAAATCGGGATCGGCCAGCACATGCGCCAGAGCGAAGGCATATCCCGCGAGCTGCAACAGAGCCTCACGCGCGGCCGCAGCCTCGGGCTTGAACGGTAGGAGACGGCATGACGGACGAGGACAGGGAGAGATTCGAGCCGGAGACCTCGCCCGACGACGCCGGCGACCCGGCGGCCGCGTTCGAGGCGTTGCGGCGCACGGTCGAGACGCAGGGAAAACAGCTCAACGCGGAAATGACCATCATCCGCAAGGGCGTGGAGCTGGCGTTGGAGCAGTCCGAGAAGTTCCGGCAGCTGCCCGATTACGGCCCCGATCTCGGTAAGATCATCCAGTTCCTCGCCATTGTCGATGAGCGGCTTGAGGCCGTAGAGAAATCGCCCATCCTGCGCAACGGCCCGGAGCACTATGCCCGCGCGCTCGAGCGCAGCGGCGAGAGCCTGGTGAGAACCGCCGCGCAGCAGCTCGAGAACGAGAGCCGGGATTTCCAGAGGGTTGCGCGGGAGCTGGCCGAACACATCGCCGGCGCGCGGGAGCGCCATGCTCAGAACCGGCTCTTGTGGATCGTCGGGGCCGCCGGCGTCCTGGCCGGCATCGTGTTGACGTTGTTCATCCCCAACATGCTGCCGGGGCAGCTCGACACGCGCGTTGCGGGTTTCGTCATGGGACAGGACCGATGGAACGCCGGCGTTACCATGATGCGGGTGGCCGACCCCGAAGGCTGGCGCGGCGTGGTCGATTCCTCGCAGCTCGTGCGTGACAATGCCGAGACGATCGGCCAATGCGCCGAGGCCGCGCGCGCGGCCGGCGAGGATCAGCGATGCACGATCACGGTGGCAGCGCCGGGGCGGTAGTGTAGAGGTGGATGCAGGTTTCGGGACTTTTGCGACAATGGGCCATCCCCGATATTTGACGTTCCGCTCCGAAAGCATCCCCAAATTGCAAAGGCTGATATGACGAAGCTCACACCGCAAAAGACCATGAACCCCAATACTCTCTTCCGTAAGGGAGATTTCTTCGTGCTTTTTGGCGAGCTGTTTGGCCGTGGCTATGCAGCCGGTCTGCTTGACGAGGCCAAGGCGGCGGGCATGACCATCCTGGGGGTCACGGTCGGCCGTCGCGAGGAGAATAACGCATTGCGCGCCCTGGCTGATGACGAACTGGCTGCGGCTGAAGCCAATCTCGGCGGCAAGATTATCAACACTCCGCTGATGGCTGGCTTTGATCTCGATGCTCCCGAGGGCGGTCCTACCCCAACCGATCTTCTCGGGAAGATGACTCTCGACACCTGGCAGACCGATACCCTCGATTGGGACTATATTGCGCGCTGCCACGAGGTTGGATTGACACGGTTCAAGACCGCGCTCGACGCAGTTATGGCGGAACTCGATGCCCTGATCCCCGACGGCAGGAACGTCTTCTTCGCACACACAATGGCAGGTGGTATCCCGAAGGCCAAGGCCGTTCTCGCTATCGTAAACCGCATCTACAAGGGTCGTGGCGCGCGACATATGTCGTCGCAGTCGCTGATCGAAAGCGATCTCGGGAAGCTCGTTTTGCAAAACTTTGACGAGGTCTCGGCTAATACCTTTGGCTACCTGCTTGAAGCCAGCTCTGCCATCCGTGCCCGGATCGAGGCGACCGGCGGGCAGGTTCGTTACACCGCCTACGGCTATCACGGCACCGAAGTTCTGATTGGCGACAGCTATCGCTGGCAGACTTACACCAACTACACTCAAGGCTATGCGAAGATGCGCCTTGAGGGTTTTGCCGAAGCTGCATGGCGCACAGGCGTAAGGGCCACGGTGTTCAATTGCCCCGAAATCCGCACCAATTCCTCCGATGTATTCGCCGGGCTCGAACTGTCGCTCCTACCGTTGCTGGCTGCGCTGAAGAAAGAAGGCGGGGGAGCCTGGGTCGAGTTGCTTTGGCAAGAATGCCAAGACCTGCTGAAAGACGGCGTGACGCTCGAAGCCCTGCTACAGATTGTTTTGGATTATCAGCAAAACGAGGCGATGCAGCCCTATTATGACTTCGACCTTTGGCCGCTGCCGAACAGCGCAGCTCAGGCGGAGCAGACCATCGGCACATCGCAGGAGATTGTTCAACTGCACAAAGATAACAGGATTCTCGTGAGCGACGTCTTGAGCCATCATGTGGTCAAGGCGATCGGCCAGTTGATCTTTGGCGAGGTCAGCGAACCCTCCGGGCCTGTCCTGTGGCTGAACCACGATCTGGTTGCACGTCGACTCATCGCAGCAAGCAGGGGGAGTGCAGGCTGACACCTTGCACAGTCGGAGCCATATGCTCTAGCCGCCGAAAAGCGAGGCTGTCTGTCGCCAAAATCCTAAAACCCGCGACAGATCGGCGGCCCCCGGAAAATCAGGGCTTTTCGTGTCGCAAGTCTTTGTCGCAAGTGGTAGAAAACTTGCGACATGATTTGCGACAGGAATCCGCCGCCCATGATGATCGGCTATGCCCGCGTGTCCACCCAGGGCCAAGACCTCGACCAGCAGCGCGCCGCACTCGGCGCGGCCGGCTGCGTCCGCATGTTCGAGGAAAAGGCTTCCGGGGCGAAGCGCGACCGGCCCGAGCTGGCGCGGATGCTCGACCATCTGCGCGCCGGCGACGTGGTGACGATCGCCAGGCTAGACCGCCTCGCCCGATCGACTGGCGACCTTCTCAGCATCGCAGAGCGGATCAAGGAGGCCGGCGCTGGTCTGCGCTCCCTGGCCGAGCCGTGGGCCGACACGACGACGCCGGCCGGCCGCATGGTGTTGACAGTGTTTGCCGGCATTGCGGATTTCGAGCGATCCTTGATCGTGGAGCGCACCAGCGCCGGCAGGATCGCGGCGAAAGCCCGAGGTGTGCGGTTCGGCCCCTCCCCTACCCTGTCGGCCGAGCAGATCGCCCACGCCCACCAGCTTATCGACCAGGACAAGAAGCCAGTTGCGGAAGTCGCCCGGCTCCTGGGCGTCCATCGCGCTACCCTTTATAGGGCGCTCAATGATGCGCTGACTAGGTAGGGACGGCCGAAACACAACCAAAGGGGACAATATGCCCGCTGAAATCAGAGCCGCCACGCTCGATGACTTACCGCAGATGGTCGATCTCTTGATGCAGGATGCCCGTAGCAGGCAGGCCCACGACCCGGTGCTATGGGTGCTCGATGATGACGCCCCTGCAAAGGTGGGAGAGGCCGTCAAATTCGCCCTAACGGCGGAAAAGCAACCATTCCGACAAAAATGGCTAGTTGCCGACGCAGGCGGCGAGCTGGTCGGCGTTGCCCATTCCGTGCTCTTGCCGGTTCCTCCGATCTATGCCGGAAAATGGGGCGATCCCGGCCTACTGATGCCGGAGTGCTTTGCTACAGCAGACGCGCCGCCAGGCACGATCCCGGCGCTTGTGGAAGCTGCCGAAGCGGACCTTCGGGACGCGGGAGCAGAGTTGCTGTTGGCCTCTTTTGTTTGCGGCAACGACTTGCGAGTGTGTTTCGAGCAGCGGGGATATAGGCCGCTGACGCTCTATCTCGCCAAGAGCAATCTTGAAGGCGCGACCCCGCCCCTCGATGTGCGCGCGGCTTCGGATAGCGACATTGCGGGGATCGTCAGGCGGAGCGCGGAAAACAGGAAAGATACTCGCTGAGCTGGATGTATTCTGGACCCCTCACGCAGATGCTGACGATCGGTTCGGCAACTGGATGAGGCGATGCCAGACGATGAACGACCGGGATATGCTCGTGTGCGGAACACCGGAGGCCCTGGACGGCTATGTAATCGCGCAACCAGCCTCGCGACTGCATTTTCCCCCGGCCCACGACATTCGCGCAACGGGCGTAATAGATGACTACTATCACAGGGAATATTCCAATCCCGCAGAGCTGCACGATGGCGTGGAGGCCGCATCCTCGTTGCTGCGTGCCGCAGAGGCGGCATTCGTGGACCGTGGCATGAGCGCCGCCGTGGTGGTGTGTCCTGCCGCATGGACCTCGAAAATTACGGTCCTTGAGCGCGCAGGCTACAAGACGGCGATCATGTGGATGATAAAG
>NZ_JAYRCS010000004.1:0-38688 GCF_049472635.1 Sphingobium salicis subsp. salicis | reverse complement strand
GGGGGCGTTTGCGGGAGGGGGCGGAATCCTACGCCAAGCTCGCCCAGATAGCCGGCGCGAGATCTTACTTGTTGCTGCCTTCTACGGTCGCGCCAGAAAGGCGACGGCTCAGTTCTATCCGGCGATGGCTACGCATTTTGAAGGTGTCTGGCCCAACGCGCCGATACTCAATGAAGCCGAGAGAACGCCAAAATCGCTCTGCCGCTTCATTCGCTTCCAGCACGGCCAACCGAATCTCTGTGGCACCTCTCGCAGCGGCCCAGCTTTCGACCGTCGAGTAAATTGAGCGTCCGACGCCACGACCACGCTGTGCGGCATCTACGATCATGAAGCCGAGATACCATGTGCCATCACGCGGATAATCGCGGAGGATGGCCGCGATTGCATATAGGCCGCCAGGCCCCTTCCATCCCAGGACAGCTTGATTGTGGGCGCTCTTTTCGGGCGGCACATCGGAGAAAAGCTCGCGAGCATCGTCCAGCGTGGGCGCGGCCCCGTCCTGCAACAGGAAATAGTCGCTGCAACGGTTGTACAGGTCTGCAACGTCTGCGGCGTCCGCTTGGGTAAGTTTGATCGGGGCTCCCGTCATCATCATCGCGTTTTGGCAGCAAGCACGCGCTGACCGTAATCCCGGAGTTCCCCGTTGGGACCGACATAGCGGTAGAGAGTGACGCGCTCGATCCCGAGTTCCTTGCAGAGGTCGGAAACGGACGTGTCGCGTTGGGCCATAGCAGCCTGAGCGAGCCGCACCTGGGCCTTGGAGAGGGCGAACTTGCGGCCACCCTTGCGTCCCCGCGCGCGGGCAGCGGCCAGGCCAGCCATGGTGCGCTCGCGGATCATATCCCGCTCAAACTCCGCCAGTGTGGCAAAAATGCCGAACACCATCCGGCCCGATGGCGTCGTGGTGTCGATCTGCGCGCCCTTGCCGGTGAGCACCCGCAGACCGATACCGCGATCCGACAGATTCTGCACCGTGCTGACCAGGTGGGTGAGCGTTCGGCCGAGCCGGTCGAGCTTCCAAACGATGAGGACATCGCCGTCGCGCAACGATTTCAGGCAGGCGGCAAGACCGGGGCGATCATCACGGCTACCGGATGCACGATCATCATAGATATTGCCTGGCTCGACACCGGCAGCGCGAAGGGCATCGTGCTGCAGGTCGAGCGACTGCGAGCCGTCGGCTTTGGACACGCGGGCGTAGCCGATCAGCATGGATCACAAACGAAGGTTTGAGGCGGTGACGAACATGAGCACATAAGATTGGGCTATTGTGTATCTTAACCAGCATCTCAATCAAGCTATCTCAAACCGTAGCTCGGAAAGAATAAGGAGCATGTATGCCGCGTCGCGTGACCCTGACCGATCGACAGCGCGAGGCGCTGCTTCACTTGCCGGTCGATCAAGGTGAGCTGCTGCGGCACTATACCCTCAGCGATGAGGATCTCGGGCATATCCGCCAGCGCCGGCGCGCCCACAATCGTTTTGGCTTCGCGCTGCAACTGTGCGTCCTGCGCTACCCGGGCCGGGTGCTCGCTCCTGGCGAGTTGATCCCGGCGCAGGTATCGGATTTCATCGCGGCCCAGCTCGGCCTGACCAGCGACGATCTACTCCTCTATGCCGCGCGCGAGGAGACCCGGCACGAGCATCTGGCGGACCTTCGCCGAAATCTACGGCTATCGCTCCTTTTCGGGGCGGGGCGCACGGGATTTGCGCGAATGGATCGCTCGGGAAGCCGAGGCGGCGACATCGAATGAGGATCTTGCCCGTCGCTTCGTTGCGGAGTGTCGCCGCACCCGCACGATCCTTCCCGGCTCCTCGACGATCGAGCGCCTTTGCGCCGATGCGCTGGTTGAGGCCGAGCGCCGGATCGAGGATCTTATCGCCCATCGCATCACGCCAACCCTGAGCGAGAATTTGGCTCACCTGTTGGAGGATACGGTGGATGGTCGCGTCACGCGCTTCGTATGGCTGCGACAGTTCGAGGTTGGCGCAAATTCAGCAGCCGCTAACCGGCTGATGGATCGACTGGAATATCTTCAAAGGTTCGATCTTCCGGCGGATTTGCTGGACGGCGTGCCGGCGCATCGTGTGACCCGGCTTCGCCGGCAGGGCGAGCGCTATTACGCCGACGGCATGCGTGATCTGCCCGAAGACAGGCGGCTTGCGATCCTCGCTGTCTGCACCCTGGAATGGCGGTCATCGCTGGCCGATGTCATCGTGGAGACCCACGATCGCATCGTAGGCCGTCTCTATCGGGCCTCCGAACGCCTTTGCAACACCAGGATCGCCGACGAAAAGGCGGCCGTTCGGGACACGCTGAAGTCCTTTGCCGAAATCGGTGGTGCTTTGCTTGGAGCGCAGGACGATGGCACGGCCCTGGACGGGATAATCGCCACCGGGCCTGGCTGGGAACGGTTCAGAACCCTTGTCGCCACGGCCTCCGCGCTGACCAACGTGCTCGCGGCCGACCCGCTCAGCCGTGTGCTGGACGGCTATCACCGTTTCCGCCTCTACGCGCCCAGGATGCTGCGCCTGCTCGACATGCAGGCGGCGCCGATCGCCACGCCTCTTCTGGCGGCCGTTGCGATGCTGCGTAACGGGATCAAGGTCGATCCGCCGGTGGATTTTCTACGTCCCAACTCGAAATGGCATCGTCATCTTCGCGCTGAGCCCAGCGGCGACCACCGGCTTTGGGAAATCGCGGTGCTGTTCCACATCCGCGACGCCTTCCGGTCCGGTGACATATGGTTGGCGGGATCGCGCCGCTATGGCGACCTCAAGCAGCTTCTGGTCCCGCCACAGGCGATAGAGCAGACCGCGCGGCTCGCCGTGCCGCTGCGACCCGGCGAATGGCTGGCCGAGCGCAGGGCTCGACTGGATACACGGCTGAAGGAGTTTGGCCGCGCGGCGCGAACCGGCACGATCCCAGGCGGCATCATCGAGAACGGCAAGCTGCACATCGACAAGCTGAGGGCCGACACGCCCGAAGGGGCCGAGGATCTCGTGCTCGATCTCTATCAACAGCTCCCGCCCGCGAGGATCACCGATCTGTTGCTGGAAGTCGATGAGCGAACCGGATTTTCCGAGGCGTTCACGCATCTGCGCACCGGCGCGCCCTGCAGCGACCGGATCGGCCTGATGAACGTGTTGCTGGCGGAAGGCGTCAATCTCGGTTTGCGCAAGATGGCGGCGGCGACCAACACGCACAGCTTCTGGGAATTGCTGCGGATCGCGCGCTGGCATGTCGAAGGCAGCGCCTATGATCGGGCGCTCGCCATGATCGTGGAGGCCCACGCCGCCCTGCCCATGGCCGCCTTCTGGGGACAAGGGCAATCGGCATCCAGCGACGGGCAGTTCTTCCTTGCTACCGAGCAGGGCGAGGCGATGAATCTGATCAACGCGAAATATGGCAACGTCCCGGGCCTCAAGGGATACAGCCATGTGTCCGATCAATATGCGCCGTTCGCAACCCAGGTGATCCCGGCAACGGTCAGCGAGGCTCCCTATATCCTGGACGGGCTGCTCATGAATGACGCGGGCCGCCGCGTTCGCCAGCATTTTGCCGACACGGGCGGCTTCACCGATCATGTGTTCGCCGCCTGCGCCTTGCTCGGCTACAGGTTCGCCCCCCGTATCCGCGATCTCCCTCAGAAAAGACTCTATGCCTTCACGCCCAACGCGACGCCGGCCAATGTGCGAGCGCTGGTCGGAGGTAAGATCAATGAACCGCTCATCGAGCGCAACTGGCCCGACATCCTGCGCATCATGGCGACGATCGCAGCGGGGATCGTCGCCCCCAGCCAGATTCTTCGCAAGCTCGCCTCTTACCCGCGCCAGAATGAGCTGGCCCTCGCATTGCGAGAGGTGGGCCGCATCGAGCGAACCCTGTTCATGATCGACTGGATTCTTGATGCCGGCCTCCAGCGCCAGGCTCAGATCGGCCTCAACAAGGGTGAGGCCCACCACGCCCTAAAGCGCGCCATCAGCTTCCACCGCCGAGGTGAAATCCGGGATCGATCCGGCGAAGGCCAGCACTATCGCATCGCCGGAATGAACCTGCTCGCCGCCATCATCATATTCTGGAACACCATGAAGCTCGGCGAGGTCGTCAATACCCGGGCCGCCAGCGGTACCCATATCGCGCCTGATCTACTCGCCCACGTCTCGCCGTTGGGATGGGAACACATCAATCTAACCGGGGAATATCGCTGGCCCAAATCCTTAGCGTAGGATTCCGCCCCCTCCCGCAAACGCCCCCAAAAGCTCGGGGCGGACCTTCGAACATCATCCGTGATGCGATCGAAGTGGCACTTGAGAAGGCCAACGAGGCTGTGCACCAGCAGCGGCGAAGCAAAATTAAGCTGGTGCGTTGATGCCTTTGCCCGTTCACCATCAAAGCGTGAACGGGCAGTTGTTTGTTCAACGCAGCGGCTTGCGTTCGTGCCGTTTCTTGCAGAAGCCGAGGAAGGCCCCGGCAGGGCTTTTGAGTTCGGGCTTGCCCATGTCGTGCCACCACGACACCCATTCGTCATAGAGCGCATACACGTCATAGCCTGGCGCGGCCGTCTTGGCGTCGTGCATGGTTTCCGGGTCGATATAGGGCGCATCGTCGCTGGCGCTGGCGACCGGATCGGGCTTGGACTTGAGGCCCGAGCGGTTGCGGAACAGGATCACGTCATCGTCCATCGTCACCGCATAGTCGGGGAAATGGCCGTGATCGGCGTCATGCTCGCAGACCTTCTTGACCAGGGCGCGGAACACCCGGAGCGGGCTGTTCGAGCCGCATTTCTTTTGCAGCAGCTCTAGGCCGATCTTCCATTCGTCCTTCACGCCGCAATGCTTGCGCGCCAGCTCATACATGCGCCGCTCGAACGGCTTGCGGAGCCGGAAATAGTCGCGGTGGAGGGTCAGGACGTTCTTGCTGATAACCGAGCGATAGACCCAATCCGACAGGGTGATTTCGAGATCGAGCATACGGCCGTCGAACGTCTTGCGGGTGATCCTGGCTTCCTCGATCAGGCCGAAAATCCGCGTTTCCTCGACGCCGCCCGTCTGAATGTTAGTCCGCACGGTCGTTCCGCGCAGGCGGGTGAGGGCGTCGGCCATCAGCCGATAGCCTTCGCCGCTGGTTTGCCGGTTGGTGGCGACGAGCATGTCATAGGCTTGCAGGCGCACGGTGCGACTAGGCTGCTCGCCCTGGTTCATCTTCGCGACGAGCTGCGAGATGCAATAGATCAAAATGTCCTTGTCGTGGATCGTCGCCAGCCCCTTGCCCGAGGGGATAATCTCGATAACGTTGCCGTTATGCTCATAGCGCCGCATCCGGTTGTCGGGCTTGGTCGAGAGCGAGAAAACCGGATGCTCCATCGAAGCCATGTCGTCCTTGGGGATGGCGTCGAGAACATCGCAGATGAACAAGTCCTGGTTGGGGTGCCGCACCGGCAGCAGCGGCGTGCGATCGTCGCCGTCCACGGCCGAAGACGGCGCGGCGATCGGCGCGTCAAACAGGGAGGGGGCGGGGTCTATCGTCATTTCACTAACGCCACAGCTACTATCGTCATTTCACATACGCAAGCGGATTATCGTCATTTCAGATTCACCCCCACGTTATCGTCATTTCGATTACGCTTGGAGGGCCAGAGCTATCGTCACAGTGGATTCACCCTATCGTCACTCTGGATTCGCCTTTTCGTCAGAGCGGATTCACCTTGAGATGAAAATACGCGATTTTATCCAATATTTTCAACATGATGAAGAGACGCCAAAAACCCGTAACACGACTCTAAACCCATATATTAACACTAGGCCGCCCTGTGGATAACTTTCAGTCGCCGCGCTTCCGGCACGGTCGAGACGAAGAAAACACCGCCTCTTGGGGCTTCGCCCCGCCGGCTCGCGGCCTTCGGCCGCCCCGGATCGCTATGCGATCCTCCCACCCGGCATCCCCATGATGAGCCGGCTTCGCCGGCACGCCTTTGTTTATTTAAGGTATGGCGCACCGTAGCGCCCCATCGCTAGCTCACCGCCTAAACTCACCGTTCCAAATGGCTTTCCAGAAAAGCCAAGCGGATAAGTGGCGCTCCGATCGGGAGGGCAGGGGAGGTGGAAACGTCCCCACAGGTGCGATTTCCGGGCCGCCCAGCCCTTTCCAGGGCGTTCGATAGTTGCGGGCGTCAGAACAACCCAAGGCGCTCTATGGACCTCCCAGGAGCGTCCGATTTTCCCGGCGCGAGATCCGCGCGCCGTTTAAACGACCTCACGCCTTGTCGAAGCGGCCGGCGAACTCGCGATCGGCATAGTATTTGAGTTTGGCGGCGACGATCGGCCGTTGCCCCGCGAGGAACAGGAGCTGCAAATCGTCGCGCAGCGTGCGGACTTCATCCGGCGTGAGCAGTGGGCGGGCGACATGTTGCGACCCGAACGATATGCCGGTTTCGTCGCTGTCGATCGCGCGGCTCATGGTCTCGAACACGACCGTCTCCTGGCCGAGCAGATCGGAAACGAGCTTGGCGCTGTCGTGATCGTTGACCCCGAATATCTGCAAGACGCCGGCGTTCGACAGGAAGGTGCCGGCGCGGCGCTCGTAGAGCGCGCGGAGCTGGTGAACGTCCTGCAGGATCGGCCAGAGCTGGATGCCGTAGCCGGCCATCAGGCCCATAGCGCGCTCCACGGGTTCGAGACGGCCCAGCGCGGCGAACTCATCGAGCAGGAACAGGACGGGGCGGGCAGGGGAAGCCGGCGCGCGGGCGAGATCGGTCAGCCCTTGGGCGAGCATCAGGCGCAGCCAGCGGGCATAGGTGGCGAGCCGATCGGGCGGCAGCACTAGGTAGACCGTCGTGGCCTGCGCTTTCACATCGGCGAACGTAAAATCCGAGCGCCCCAGCACAGCCGACATGTTAGCGTCCGCGCTCGTGGTGTAATTTCCGGTGTAGATTGAGGTGATCGCATGGGGTTGGGCATGCCCAACCCCATGCGATTTCGAACTCGGTGGCCACCGGGCTCATCGGTAAGGTGGAGTTACCACACTTCACACGCCCACCGAGGAGTTGATCCCGATGACCGACGACAGACTACCGCTTGCCGAACTGATGGCGAAGACCGGAGATGGAGATTTCCTGCGTACGATCGCCGAGAGCGTATTGCAGATCATTATGGAGGCCGATGTCGACGGCCTGGTCGGCGCTGGCCGCCATGAACGATCGGGCGAACGCACGACCTGGCGCAATGGCTACCGCGACCGCAGTCTCGATACCCGGCTCGGCACGCTCAACCTCAAGATCCCCAAGCTGCGGACCGGCGCCTACTTCCCCGGCTTCCTGGAGCCGCGCAAGACTGTTGAGAAGGCGCTGGTCGCAGTAATCCAGGAGGCGTGGATTGCCGGGGTCAGCACCCGGCGCGTCGATGAGCTGGTGCAGGCGATGGGCATGACCGGGATATCCAAGTCCTCCGTGTCAAAGCTGTGCAAAGACATCGACGAGCGCGTCCATGCCTTCCTCAAGCGCCCGCTCGCCGGTGACTGGCCCTACCTCTGGCTAGATGCCACCTACCTCAAGGTGCGCGAGGGGGGACGGATCGTCAGTGTCGCCGCGATAATCGCCGTCGCCGTCAACACTGAGGGCAAGCGCGAGATCGTCGGCCTGCACATCGGCCCTTCCGAAGCCGAGCCCTTCTGGTCGAGCTTCCTCAAGGACCTCTCCCGCCGCGGCCTGACCGGCGTGAAGCTGGTCATCTCCGATGCCCACGAGGGCCTCAAGGCAGCGATCACCCGCGTGCTCAGCGCCACCTGGCAGCGCTGCCGCGTCCACTTCATGAGGAACGCGCTCGCCTACGTGCCCAAGGGCCAAAACACGGTTGTTGCTGCTGCGATCCGCCAAGTCTTCCTCCAGCCCGATCATGCGGCCGCAACTCAGGTCTGGCGTCAGGTCGCCGATCAATTGCGCGCCAGATGGCCCAAGCTCGGCGCCTGCATGGACGATGCCGAGCACGACGTGCTCGCCTACATGACCTTCCCCGAGCAGCACCGGGTCAAGCTTCACAGCACCAACCCGCTGGAACGCCTGAACAAGGAAGTGAAGCGCCGCGCCGATGTTGTCGGCATCTTCCCGAACGAGGACAGCATCATCCGCCTCGTCGGTGCCGTCCTGCTCGAGCAGAACGATGAATACCAGCTCCAGCACCGCTACATGCAGATCGAGGGCATGGCCGCCCTTGCCACACCCATAACCGAGGAGGCCTCTGTGCATTGTAGGGACACGGATTCACGGTAGGCATCGACGTCAGGGGTAGCGAACTATTTGCGCAGGTTCTCGATGCCAAGTTCGCGCCATATCCAAGTGAAGTCGTAGGTGGCCATCGGGTCGTTCGCGTCGAGTTGGCTGCTGCTGCGGTTTTCGAGATGCTTGAGCCACCCGGCTACTCGGTGCCGGCCTGCGGCAGTTTGAACGGCTGCGCGCGGGGTGATGTCGCCGAGCATGCCGACGGGTTCATCGAGCGTCGCGCGGTACTGACGGTCGAGCATGGCATGGATGAGCGGGGTTGCAACCTCTGGCGCAATGGCGGGTGCCGGTTCGGATGATGTCAGCCCCTCGGCCCGCGCCGCCATGGCCTGTTCGACCGTCTCAATCGTGGTCAGCGGCGAGCCGACCAACCCGGCGAGCGCATCGTTGATAAGCGCGGTGCCGCGTTTCGCTCGCTCGGCCGAGGTGACGGCGAGCATCAGGGCGCGGCCTTTCAATTCGACATTGCCGAGCACCGGGGTGCCGTCCGCCATCGTCACACCCCACGCCATGCGCCCGGTGCTTTTCGCTTTTCCGTTCGGTTTCTCGCCCAGCCAGTTCCAAAAGTGCGTGGTTTCCCGCTGAAGCGCAGGGACAGTATCAAGCCGCTCGCCGACCAGCGCCTGGGTCACGCCGCGTGCGAAGGGAAAGCGCACGCGGTGGAACATCACCTCCTCGCCATCAATGTTGTGCAGCGTGGGGATGGGCGCCGGTCCCATGGTCTTGGGAACGACATCGAACAGCCATGCCGTGCTGATGAGGGCCGGAAGTGCAGCCAGATCGTCGGCGTCTAGGTTCAACGCGGTGCGCGGGCTGCGCTTGCCCTTCGAGCGCCGTAGATCGGCGACGAGCGCCTCGGCCGCCTCCATCGTGAACGACAGCACGCCGCCCGACAGGAGGTGCTTGCCTCCGACCTGCACGACGCGGGCACCGATCCTGTCCCATTGCTTCAGCGTCTGCGAGGCGCTGCGCTCGGATACTCGAAGCGGCTCGCCGCCCCGGATCAGGTCGCGCACGAGGAAGCCGCTGCCGGGCTCGACCTCGCTGACCTCGTGGAGGCTCATCACTGACGATCGAAGGGCACGCAGGTAGATTTTGGTCGGGCCGCTCTCATTCCAGCCCCGGCGCCGAATATAGTCATCGACGATGTTCCGGTCGGGTTGGATGGTGCGCGTCAGCAGATCCTCGAACGCGCATCCCCACAACACGCCGGCCCAATGATCGCCGACGATGTCCGCCAGCTCGTCCGCTTCGAAGTCGAACTCCTCCATCGCCAGCCCGAGATGATCGCCGAGCGCCTCGCCCAGATGCTCGCCCCAGGCCGGCGAGGTGGCGAACTTCATGACGCCGGACAGATCGTGACCACGCTTCATGCCTGTTCCCTCTGCTGCTGACTGAATTGCTGGCGGTGCGCGGCGACGATGCGCGAGACGGTGGGTTCACTGACGCCGTAGAGCCGCGCCATCTCGGCACCGGACTTGCGGCCGGACGTGACGGACTCGGCGATTTCGCGGCGCTGCTTGTCGCCGAGCTTGGGCCGACGCCCGCCGATCCGTCCTTCTGCGCGAGCCTGGGCAAGGCCGGCGCTGGTACGCTCGCGGATCATGGCCCGCTCGAACTCGGCGAAGCTTCCCACCATCTGCATCATCATCCGCCCTGCCGCGGTGGTGGTGTCGATCGCCTCGGTCAGTGAGCGGAAGCCCGCGCCTGCCAGCTCGATCCGCTCCATGATGTGCAGCATATCCTTTAGGCTGCGCGACAGCCGGTCAAGCTTCCAGACGACGACGACGTCTCCGTCGCGCAACTGGCCGATCATCTCCAGAAGCTTGGGTCGGTCCCACCGCCCACCGCTGGCGGTCTCCTCGAACACCCGCTTGCAGCCGGCCGCATCGAGCGCGCGCCGCTGCGCGGCGTTCGACTGGTCGTCGCCCTTCGACACGCGGGCATAACCGATCAGATAGGGTTCGCGCGTCATCTGCGTCTCTTTCACAAACGGCCGTATCTGGAGGCGGAAACAGCATGCACCAATTTCCGCAGCCTTGGGTCTTTCACAATCCTCTTTCACTAAGCCAACAAAAGGCAAGAGGTTTTTGGAGGATGAAACATGCCCGCACGTATTCCGATGACCCAGCGGCAGCGCGCCGCGTTGCTTGCTTTGCCCGACAGCGAGGCGGCGGTGGTGCGACATCATGGCCTCGATGCCGAGGACCTTGCTGCGATCGGCTTCGCACGCACTCCGGCGACCCGCTTGAGCTATGCCCTGCAACTCTGCTGCCTGCGCTATCCGGGGCGACATCTGCGCACAGGCGAGCTGTTGCCTGCAATCATGCTCGACCACATCGCCGAACAGGTCGGAGTGGATGCAGGCGTCGTCGCCGACTTCGCGCGGCGAGCGCCGACCCGCTACGATCAGCTTGCCGCCATCAAGGCGCGCTTCGGATTCACCGATCTGAGCCGGCCAGCGCGCGGCATCATGATGACTTGGCTGGAAACCGAAGCCATGGCTATCGTGGACGGGCGCATTTTGCTTGATCGATTGCTGGACGAGCTGCGCACGCGACGCATCGTCATCCCTGGCATCAGCGTCGTTGAGCGGATGGCGGCCGAGGCGATGCTTCGGACGGAAACCGATCTGGTCGCCGCGGTCGATGCTAAACTCGATGCGGATATGCGTCAGCGTCTCGATATGCTGATCGATGAGAAGGTACATGACCGGCAGAGCCGCTTGTCCTGGCTGCGCGAACCAGAGCCCCGCGTCGCGTCAGCCTCGCTTGCCGAAATCCTCGAGAAGGTCGCGATAATCCATAGGACCGGTATTTCCAGCATTCCGGTCGATCCCCTGCACGAGCCCCGCCTGACGCAGTTCGCCCGCGAAGGCGTGCGATATACAGCCCAGGCTTTCCAACAGATGCGCGTCTCCCGCAGGCGGGTCATCCTGCTTGCAACGCTGCGCGAGATGGAGGCCACGCTTACCGACGCGGCGATCGCCATGTTCAGCGCCTTGATGGGACGCGCTCACCTTCGTGCTCGCAAACGCCTGGAGCAGAGGGTCGCGATTTCGGGACGCGAAGGCCGCGATCGGCTGATGCGGATCGCCACTGTGCTGGAAACAGTTAGCCAGGCAGCACGCGCCGGCGGAGATATCGGTGCGGCCCTCAGGGATATCGTGCCTCTCGACATGCTCGATGCTGATGCCGCAATCATCCGTCGTACCGCGGCACCTCACAGGGACGATGTGCTGAGCGAGATCGCAGCCGAATACCGGACCTTCAAGCGAACAGGGCCTCTATTCCTGCAAGCGCTCGATTTCCACGGTCGGGCCGGCACCGCGGCATTGCGCGACGCGATGGCGATCCTGTCGAATCTTGATGGCGACTGGCGCAAGCCCCTCCCTGCCGACGTTCCGCTCGGTCATGTCGAGCGGCGCTGGCACCGCCATGTCGTGGTCGCCGGCAAGATCGACCGGACGCACTGGGAGATGGCGACTTACGGCGCGCTCACCAATGCACTGGCCTCGGGTGATATCTGGGTGCCGAGGTCAAGGCTGCACAGGTCGCTGGACGTGCTGCTCGCGCCGTTATCCGGCGCAGCGCTGCAACCGCCGTTCTCGCTCGGTAATCCACACGCATGGCTCGATCAGCGCGCCGCGCAGCTCGACAGCGCCTTGCGCGACGTCGCCCACAATCTGGCCGGACGCGATGCTGCCCTGTTCGCTGGCGAGCGATTGCGATTTCCCAAGGAACTGAAGGACGATGATGCCAGGCACGACGAAGGACGGCGCCTGACGCTTGCCTGCTACGACATGCTGCCTGCCACGCGTATCACCGACGTGTTGTCGCAAGTCGAACGCTGGACCGGCTTCACCCGGCACTTCGGGCACGTCTCGACCGGGTTGCCGCCTGGCGATGAGCAGGCCTTCCTCGCCACTCTGATTGCCGAAGCGACCAATCTTGGGCTGTCGCGCATGGCCGAGGTATGCGGCGCAGGGTCACGCCGCGCGCTGCTGCGCATGCAGACATGGCACATGCGCGAGGAAACCTTTCGGGCGGCGCTCGCCTGTCTGACCGACGCCATCCACGCCGAGCCGATCGCCGCCTGGTTTGGGCAAGGACACCGGGCTTCCGCGGATGGCCAGGCCTTCTACCTGGGCGGGCCGGGCGAAGCCGGCGGAGCGGTCAACGCCCATTATGGTCGCGACCCAGTGGTCAAGATCTACACCACCATCACCGACCGCTACGCGCCGCTGCACCAGACGGTGATCGCCGGCACGGCAGGAGAAGCCATCCATGCGCTCGATGGGCTCCTCGGCCATGACAGCAACGCCGATCTGACCGCGCTGCACGTCGATGGAGGCGGCGTTTCCGACATCGTATTCGCGACGATGCATCTCCTCGGGCTCGATTTCGAGCCGCGCATTCCTCGCCTGTCCGACCGGCGCCTCTACGCTTTCGAACCCTCGAAGCGCTATGGCAGGCTTGCGCCACTGTTCGGTCACAGGCTCAACCGGGACCTGATCGTCAGCCACTGGCCCGATATTGAACGTGTCATTGGCGCGATCCGTCACCGCACCGTCACGCCATCGTTGATCCTGAAGAAGCTGTCCGCCTACCGCCAGCAGAACAGCCTCGCTGCGGCGCTGCGGGAGATCGGGCGGATCGAGCGCACGCTGTTCACGCTCCGCTGGTTCGAGGATCCGGCTCTGCGCCGTACCGTCACTGCCGAGTTGAACAAGGGCGAGGCCCGCAACAGCCTTGCCCGGGCGGTCGCCTTCCATCGGCTCGGCCGTTTTCGCGACCGTGGCCTGGAGAACCAGCAGACCCGAGCGGCCGCGCTCAACCTCGTCACCGCAGCGATTATCCTGTTCAACTGTCGCTATCTGGGGCGCGCCGTCGACGAAATGCGTCGTCGAGGAAGCCCCATCGATCCAGCTATGCTGTCCCGGCTCTCGCCGTTGGGTTGGGATCGCATCAATCTCACCGGCGATTATGTCTGGTCCGATCACCTCGATCTCGACGCCAACGGCCTCATGCCGCTGCTCATCAAACCGCTACCGTGAATCCGTGTCCTGATAATGCACAGGGGCCGAGGAGGTTCAGCCGCTACAGATTACACCCAAGGCCGCCTGAAAATGCAGCCCGATGGCCAGCACCGAAATTACACCACATTGACGGACGTGACCGCCGACATCCGGGGGCTATCGAGAAAATGGGTATGGCGCTGCGCGGCCGACAGCACGCCTGCGCCCTCGCGATCGGACTTGCCCAGGTGGCGGTTGGCGGCGCGCGCGGCGAGGCCGCCTTGGGCCTGCATCGATTCCAGCGTCGCGGCGAAGGCTCGCGGCGCTAGGGTGAGCCGGTCGCGCAGCGTGGCGAGGGTGCGCGTCGCCGGCGGCTCGCTCGTGACGATCGACAGGATGATGCCAGCGATCAGCGCCTTGGCTTCCTCGTTCCAATGCGCCTCGCCGGCCTCGCCGGGAGCGTCATAGACCAGCGCGTCGGCCAGCGTCATGGCCTCGTCGGCGAGATCGAGGCTGTTCGGGTCGATGCGGTCGAGCGGGTTGAACGCGGCGCTGGCGATGCCCGTCACCCCGAACGGATCGAGGACATGGACCGGGCCGAAGTTGCCGCGATGGCGGGCGGTGATGCGGGCATTTTCGCCCTTGGGGTCGATGCAGACGACCGGGCCGGCATAGTCGAGCAGATTGGGGATGATCGTGCCCACGCCCTTGCCGGTGCGCGTCGGCGCGATCGTCAGCAGATGGGCTGGACCGGCATAGCGCAGCGGCCTGCCCGTCTTGCGATCGCGGCCGATCAGCAGGCCGCTATCACCGGCATAGGCGCGGTTTTCGGCGTCGGTGGCGAAGCGGGCCGAGCCGTGGGTGTCGTCGGCGGCAGGGCCGCCATAAGCAAGGATCAGGGGCTGGAAGAGCGCGCGCAGGCCAATGAGGATGACGACGATCACCGTCAGCATCATGATGATTTGATAGAGGTTGGAATCATGCGGGAGGCCGAACAGTTTGCCCAGGATGAGCGGCATCCCAAGGCCCAGCACGATGCCGGCGGCCAGAAACAGGATCAGGACGGCGAACAGATGGCGGATCAGCCGGATTGGGCTGACCACCAGCGCGGTGATCGCCCATATGGGATTCTGGCGCGCGATGCGGGACAGGTTGCGGATCGCGCGGCCGAGCTGGCGGAACCACTCCATCGTCAACTCGCCTGGAACATGGTCATGCGGATGATGCCGGGGGTGGATTGGATTTCGGCTTCGATCGCCGAGACCTCCTCCATCTTGTCGCTGGGCCAGTCCCGTGAGACGCTGACGCCGCCCTGATCGGTTTCGATTTCGATTAGCCGGGTTTGCGGCGAGAGATCGAGCAGGCGCACAAGCCGGTCCCAAAGATCGGGCGAGATCCGATGTACGCCTGACCCGACCATCAGGAGCTGCCATGAGCGGGGAACGCGGTCAGTCATCTACCCTCCACATCCGTGCGCGCACAAAGCGCACTCTTTCAGCAACCGGGGCGAGAGGCAGGGACACAAGCTCATAGCCGAGATCGGCATAGACCGTGACCATCGCCTCATAGGTCGCTTGCGCCTCTGCAAAATCCTGCTTCCTCTCCGTGTCCTGCCCGAAAATCTCGCGCCAGGGCGGGGCGATGAATACCCGGCGCTGGTAGCGGAACATCTCGGCCGCGCGCTCGACATGGGAAGGAACGGGCAAGCCGCACAGGCGCAGATAGCCCGACACATCAGGAACGCCGCGATCGAAGATCACCGGGCCTTTTCGGTCATGCGCTTCATGCCAGGATCGTAATTCCCAGCTCAGCATCAGTTCAGCGAAGGCCCCGCGATCGGCCCATGGCAGGGCGCCGCCGCCAATGGCGATCTGATCGCGAATGATGGCGCGACCGGCTTCGGGCATATGGTGGAAGCCTTGCGCCGCCAGGGCGTCGATCAATGTGGTTTTACCCGAACCGGGACCACCAGTGATGATATGAAAATCGGGCCGGTCAGCCATCGTCAGCTTCCGCGTCGAACGCGCGTTTGCCGCGCCGCTTCCAGAGCGAGAGCGCGTTGCCATCCTCACGCGCCTTCGCGGCAAGTTCGAGCAGCGCGCCGTAGAGGGTGGCGCGATCGTCGTCGGCCAGTTCGACCAGGCCGGCTTTCTGAACCAGGCCGCCCAGCTCTATGAGATGGCGGGTGCGCTCGCGTCGGGCCACGACCCATCCTCTCGTATCGATGCGGCGCGCGGCGGCATCAAGCCTGTGCCTCGCCTGCGCCAGCTTCGCTTCCGCCTTCCGCGCTGCCGCCAGCACGTCGGCCAGTCTTGCGCCCGCGCCCTTGAAAGAAAGCCGCGCCATCGGAGCGCCACGCCTCCCGGTTTCCTTCAGCCTGTGCTTCGGCGACGATATGGAGCAGCGCACCGGCCAACACGTCGGCATCAAGCGTATCGGCCCCGGTGGACGTGACCAGTTCGCCTAGCTGCTGGACCTTCTTCGCCTTGAGCGCGCGGGCCTTGTCGCCCAGCGCCTTCAACTCGGCGTCATAGTCGCGGACCTTGCGCATATTCTCTCCCTCGCGCCCATGATCGGGAGAGGCAGCGTAGCACGATCACGGATGCAGGACAGCGGTTGCGAACAAAAATGCGGCGAAGTCAATCATGCGAACGGCAGAGAGTGTGAGTGCGCGCTTATACGTCGTTGCCGACGTGCGCTAAGAAGGGCAGTATAGCGGTTGTCATGGCGATCTACCATTTCTCGGCCAAGGTTATCAGCCGTGCCAACGGATCGAGCGCCGTTGCCAGTGCGGCCTATCGTGCGGCGGAACGGCTGCACGATGACCGGCTGGGGCGCGACCATGACTTCTCGAACAAGGCCGGCGTTGTCCATTCGGAGATTATGCTGTCCGAGGGTGCGCCGGAGCGTTTAAACGATCGCACGGTCTTGTGGAACGAGGTTGAGGCTGGTGAGAAGCGCAAGGACGCGCAGCTTGCCCGCGAGGTGGAGTTCTCGATTCCGCGCGAGCTGGATCAGAAAGAGGGCATCCGGCTCGCGCGCGAGTTCGTCGAAAAGCAGTTCGTGAAGCGCGGCATGGTCGCGGACCTCAATGTGCATTGGGACATGGGGAAGGACGGCCAGCCCAAGCCGCACGCGCATGTCATGCTGTCGATGCGCGAGGTAGGGCCGGAGGGGTTCGGGCAGAAGGTGCGCGAGTGGAACAGCACCGCGCTCTTGCAGGAATGGCGCGAGGCGTGGGCCGATCACGTCAACGAGCGCCTGGCCGAGCTGGATATTGATGCTCGCATAGATCATCGCACGTTGGAGGCGCAGGGGATCGACCTTGAGCCGCAGCACAAGATCGGGCCGGCGGCATCGCGGATGCCCGAACAGGGGCTTGAGGCCGAGCGGGTCGAGGACCATGCCCGGATCGCGCGCGAGAATGGCGAGAAGATCATCGCCAATCCGCAAATCGCGCTCGACGCGATCACGCGCCAACAGGCGACGTTCACGCGGCGCGACCTGGCGCAGTTCGCGTTCCGCCACAGCGACGGCAAGGATCAGTTCGACCAGGTGATGAGCGCGGTGCGATCCTCGCCCGAGCTGGTGGCGCTGGGGAAGGACGGACGCGACCAGGAGCGGTTCACGAGCCGCGAGATGATCGCGGTGGAGGAGCGGCTAGAGCGCGCTGCCGGTCGGCTTGCCGACAGGGCGGGGCATGGTCTCCCGGCGGCGTCGCTACAAGGGGGGCTGAACGCCGCCGGGAGTGGCGGGCTGACACTCGGTGAAGATCAGCGGGCCGCTTTGGAGCATATAGGGACGAGTGGCGATCTTGCCATCGTCCTCGGCTATGCGGGCACCGGCAAGTCGGCCATGCTGGGGGTCGCGCGCGAGGCGTGGGAGCGCGAAGGCTATCAGGTGCGCGGCGCGGCCCTGTCGGGCATTGCCGCCGAAAATCTTGAGGGTGGTTCCGGCATCGCCTCGAGGACGATCGCCAGTCTCGAGCACGCATGGGGGCAGGGGCGCGAGCAGCTAGGCCCGCGTGATGTGCTCGTTATCGACGAGGCGGGCATGATCGGCTCGCGCCAGATGGAGCGGGTGCTGTCGGAGGCCGAACGTGCCGGCGCGAAGGTCGTTCTTGTCGGCGATCCCGAGCAGTTGCAGGCGATCGAGGCCGGGGCGGCGTTCCGCAGCCTTGCCGAGCGTCATGGCACGGCCGAGATCACCGAAATTCGCCGGCAGCATGAGGACTGGCAACGGCAAGCGACGCGCGCGCTCGCCACAGGCCGGACCGGAGAGGCGCTGCACGCCTATGAGAGGCAAGGCATGGTGCGCGCTGCCGACACGCGCGAGGCGGCGCGGGTCGAACTGATGGACGGATGGGAGAGCGGCCGGCAGGCCGATCCGGACAAGAGCCGCATCATCCTCACCCATACCAATGCCGAGGTGCAGGAGCTGAACAGCGAAGCCCGCAGCCGTATGCGCGCCGCCGGCGAGCTGGGTGAGGGGGTGGGGCTATCGGTGGAGCGCGGCAGGCGCGATTTCGCGACCGGTGATCGGATCATGTTCTTCCGCAACGATCGCGGCCTTGGCGTGAAGAACGGATCGCTGGGCACGCTGGAGCGCGTCAGCGCCGAGGGCATGGCGGTGAAGATGGACGATGGCCGGAAGGTAGCGTTCGACCTCAAGGATTATGCCCATGTCGATCATGGCTATGCGGCCACCTTCCACAAGTCGCAGGGCGTGACGGTCGATCAGGCGCATGTGCTGGCGACACCGGGCATGGATCGGCACTCGGCCTATGTCGGCCTGTCGCGGCACCGCGACAGCGTGCAGCTCCACTATGGTCGCGACGATTTCACAGATCAGCGCCAGCTCACCCGCACCCTGTCGCGCGACCGGGGCAAGGACATGGCGGGCGATTATGCCGCCGCCCGTGACGGGCAGGCCCAGGCCCGCGCGTTCGCCGAGCGGCGCGAGATCCGCTTCCCGGAACTCGCGCGCGAGATCGCCGGGAAGGTGCGTGACAAGGCGAGGGGCATGTTCGCCGGGTTCAAGCCGAAACCGTCCTCGCCCGAGCTGGCGCGCGACGGCAAAGGGGGTCCGATTAACACCACCCCCGAGCGGGCACCGGCAGCGCCGAGCCAGGCCAGGGCGATCGAGCGCTATGCGCGCGCGCAGGCCGATATGGACCGAATGCGGGAGAAGGGCTTGCCCGTGCTCCCGCATCAGAAGCAGGCGCTGGCGAAGGCGGGCGACGCGCTCGACCAGGTGCGGCCCCATGCCGCCCGCGATTTGGCGTCCGCGTTCGAGCGCAACCCGGTGCTGGTGCGCGAAGCGGCCGAGGGCAAGGCCGGCGGCGCGGCGCGGGCGATGGCGCACGAGGCCCAGGTCCGCACCAATCCCGAGCTTCGCGCCGATCGGTTCGTGGAGCGCTGGCAGGGCATGGCGCGCGAGCGGGCCGAGCTTACGCGCAGCGGCGATCGTGAGGCCGCGCAGCGCACCGGCAAGAAGATGGAGAGCCTGGCCGGAACGCTGCACCGCGATCCCCAACTCGAATCCGTCTTGCAGCGGCGCGCGCCCGAGCTGGGGCTGGAAATGGGCCGGGATCGCCCGATCAGCCAGGAATTGACCCGTTCGCTGGAAATCGGCCGCGATCGAGGGTTGAGCCGATAAGGAGAGACAATGGCGGACGAGGAATGGGAGGAAGGCGGCGACGCGGCGGCGGAAGCGTTCGAGCAAGTGCGCGTTGCGGTCGAGCAGCAGCGCGGCGAACTAGCGTTGATGCGCCGCGCCATCGAGGGCTTGGCGGCCGAGCGCGCCAGCATCGACGTGCCGGATTATTCCGAGACGCTGGGGCATGTCGTCCAGGGGCTGGACGGCATCAACGGACGCCTGGACCAGGTTACGACGGCCATCGTGAAGTCGCCGGCGTTGGCGATGACGCCGGCGCAGGTTTCGGCGCAGATCAATCGAGCGGCGGCCGACCTTCGCAGCGCCGATCATGCCGCCCTCGCCACCGCCACCAACGAGATGAAACAGCAGGGGCGCGAGCTGCGCACCGTCGTTCAATCGGCGCTGACGGCGCGGGATCAAAAGAACCGTCAACTATGGTTCGGGCTGGGCGGGTTGCTTATCGGCATCCTCCTCTGGTCCTTCCTGCCCGGTATGGTCGCGCGCGAGATCGTGCCGACGAGCTGGCAATGGCCCGAACGCATGGCGACGCGGGTTCTTGCCGAAGCGACGCCGTGGGATGCCGGGCAGCATCTGATGGCGAGTGCGTCGCAGCCAAGCTGGGAGGCGATCGTCGCGGCCGACAGGTTGCTGCGCGACAATCGTGAAAAGATCGAAGGATGCCGGCAAGCCGCAAGGAAGGCGGATCAGCCGGTGCGATGCACGGTCCAGGTGGGAGTGAAGAGGTAATGACGATTCCCTACCGCTCGACGCCCATATTCGATGAGGCCACATTGCCCACTGCCTTGCGCTCCGAGCATCGCACCAAGGCCGGTGTTTGGGGCGTGATCCGGGTCATCGAAGGGAGATTGAAGCTCACCTATCTCGACCCTGCCTCCGAGGTGATCCTTACACCTGATCGGCCAGGGCTGGTTCTACCGGAACAACCGCATTTCGTGGAACCGCTCGGAGCCATGCGGATGCAGGTCGATTTCTACGATCAGCGGCCAAGCCTCTAGGAAGAGCCATGCGTAAAGCAGCCTTGTCATTCCCGTTTCTCGTGAGCCTGGCGCTTGGTGGCTGCGTGACAAGCGCTCCGGCACCCAATTTTGGCCCGTCTCCCTCCGGGCAGTCGGAGCGAAGCGGCGAGATCACGCCTTGGGCGCTGACTTATGGCGCGGCGTTGATGACCGCCAAGGTCTACCCGCACTTGGCAGCGACGGCCGATGCAAACGCCAATCTGTTCGTCTCCCCGGTCAGCCTGTCACAGGGCCTGGGGCTTGCTTACCTCGGTGCGCGAGGGGGCACACGCGACGAGATCGGGCGCGTTCTGGACTGGCCTTCGGTCCCGAATGCGGCCGTGCCTATCAGAGCCTATAATGCCCAGCTCAGCGATACCGGCGATGCCGATATCACGCTCGGCATCGCGAACGCGCTATGGCTGGCAAAGGGATTGCCGATCCGGGACGAGTATGTCGCCGAGGCGCGTTCCGGCTTCGGGGCGGCTCCGGAAACGGTCGATTATGCCGGTGATCCCACCGGAGCGGCCGCACGGATCAATGGCTGGGTCTCGCGCGAGACGAAGGGCAGGATTTCGGAGATCGTCTCTCCGAGCGGCTTCAGGGATGACACCGCCGCTGTGTTGACCAACGCTCTTTACTTCAAGGCAAAGTGGCAGGTGCCGTTCGAGGAGACGGAAACGCGGACCTTCACGCGTGGCGACGGCACGCGCATTCCGATCACGATGATGAAGCGGATAGGCCGGTTCGACTATCGCGAGACCCATGAGGGACAGGCGATCGCCCTGCCTTATGCCGGCGATGGCAGCTTCGTGATGGAAATTTTCCTGCCGCGCGACACGGCGGTCCTGCGCCGTTGGGAGCGCGAGATGAAGGGGGGCGATTTCTTCGCCGGCGAGCAGGGCGGCAATGATCGCTTCGATCTGGCAGCGGAGCAGGCGCGCGAGATGCGGATCATTCTGCCCCGCTTCGAAGCGCGGTTCGACAAGAGCGTCAAGGCAGCGCTGATCGCAGCGGGGATGCCAAGCGCCTTCGATCAGCAGCGTGCGGACCTGTCCGGCATCGTCTCCGGCGTGCGTCTGGCGATCAATGACGTGGCGCACGCGACCTTCCTGCGCGTCGATGAGGAAGGCACCGAGGCAGCGGCGGCAACCGCGGTGAAAATCGTCGTGACCAGTGCGCGGATAGAGCCCCAGGTGCCGGAGATGGTGGTCGATCGTCCTTTCCTTGCCACTCTGCGCGACCGAAAGAGCGGCGCGGTGCTGTTTTTCGGGCGCATCGCCGATCCGACCGCGATTCCATAGGCGCACAGGGCCATGTGCCGTTCAGCCGCGACGGCGTAGCCTCCTGGCATGATAGTGCCGCTGTCGCGAGTAATTGGCGCGGCCTTGGCCGGTGCGGCGTTGAGCGCGTCCGTGCCCGCCTTGGCGTGTTCGTGCATCCTGGGGGGCGGTGAGAGGATGGGCAAAAACGTACGCTCTCATGACTGCCATCCGAGACGCTGGCCGCAAGGCTCTCAATCTACCCCCGGATAGCCGCGCAGTCTAAGCGTTCGCTGATTGTTCGTCCTTAGCGTTGTTTGGCGTACCTTCCACGCTATGTCCTCAACTTCACGTCGATGGCGGCACGATCAGCGGCTTCTTCCTGTTGCCACGCGACATGATGGTCGATGCGCCGACAGACGGTTCGCAAGGGGCGATCTACATCCTCTATAATGGCCGACTTGCGCCGAAGTTCAAGGTGTCGAAACCGCGCACTTTGAGCCTTGTGTCGCGTGCGCTTTCCACCGTGCTGGGCGAAGCGGACAGGACGATCATCGATGATCTACGCAGCTTTGCGCAGGAGCGTAAAATCCGGCTCTCCATATGCGCAATCGATGAAGCCGCCCCGAACGCTGATGCGCCCTTGTTCGACACCGGACATATGCGCAAACTCTACACCATGGGAGAAGAGGAAGGGCGGGCTCAAGATGGGTGTCTGATCTCAACCTCTATACATTCACCGATTATTCGCCCTTAGCATTGTCTGGCGCACCCCCGACGCTATGCCCTCCAAAGCGCTCATATGATCTCCATTTTTTTGTTTGAGGCAATAATATTGTGAACAATAAGCTATTCAAGGCGTGGGAAAATTTGGCCGAAGGATGACTGACGCACTCTCTGCAGACCTTCCTTCTTCATCAATGGCGGGAACGAGAGCGGCGCAGCAGCGTAATGCGTTCACCAAACTTTGTGGAGAATGCAATGCGCTATCTTATCGGCACTGCTCTGGCTGCCGCCCTTCTGTCCCCCGTCGCCTATGCCCAGACCATGTCGGGCGTCGCGCAGACCAACGTCGCAGGTGAAACCACCACGGTGTTCTCGATCCAGCCCCAACGTCAGGTCTCGGCTTCCGACTACGTCAAGCTGAGTGCTGATGCTCTCAACTATCGTATTGCAGCTTCGCAGCTTGCGCTGCGCAAGGCTGAGCGTGCCGATGTGAAGGCCTACGCGAAGGCAGACTATGATCAAGCAAAGAAACAGCGGGACTCGCTTTTTGCCGCCCTCTCCAACAAGGATCGAAAAATCGCCAAGCCTACGCTAGCTCTCTCGTCGCAGCGTGCTGCGTCAATTGATTTGCTCAAGAAGAGCAAGGACGATTTCGACAATCTTTATCTGACGCAGATGGCAGATGAAGCTCCGTCGATGTGGGCACTGCAGAAGGGCTACGCTCTGGAGGGCAGCGATCCGGCTCTGAAGCAGGTTGCTACCCTTGCAGTGCCGACGATCGAAAGCGGCTATACCGTGGTCAAGGGGCTGACGCCGGCGGCAGTTGCCTCGCGCTGACCTAAGCAATGCGGGACACCTGAAATACGGTCTTCTCGCTTGATCACCATCATGGCAGAAGTGGCATTTTTGTCACTTCTGCCATTTTGTTGTTACTTGTCGAAACTCTCTTTGACGTTCGGGGTTAGCAGGTCACTTACCGACAGTTTCGGTACGAACAAATTTGAAGAGAGATACATGAAGAATTTGATCCTTGCTGCCGCTGTCTGCTGCTTTGTTCCTACGCTTGCGTCTGCACAGGAGACCGCTCCCGACGGCACTGATGCATTTGGCATCGAGCCTTATGTTGGCGTCCTTGGCGGGTATCACACCTTCGACAAAGATAGCGAATTCGGCTCGCCGCGTGGCGGTAGCATGAACGGCGCGCTCATCAGCGGGATTGCAGGCGTCAACATTCCCTTGGGTCCGGTATTTGTTGGTGCGGAGGGTAACGCCAGCAAGGGCTTCAACGACATCGATTGGGAATATGGCGTTCGTGGCCGCATTGGTGCGCGGGCCGGCGAGAGCGGAATGGTGTTTGCCTCTGCCGGATATCAGTGGGTTAATGGCAAGCGCGCCTACAGCGACCAAAAGGACTGGGTGTATGGCGTGGGCGTCGAAGTTGGACCCAAGGATATCGGTCTGGGCGGCGTAACCGGTAATAGCGGCATTCGCATTCGCCTTCAGATGGAAACCTACGATTTTGACAGTCTGCGGCCCATGGGCGGCGTAGTCTTCCACTTCTAAGAGGCTGTTTGGGAAATCGGCGGCAGGGGTTGTCATAGGCGTATCTGCGTGATTCAGGCTCTGGATGTGGACGCAGCAGAGCCGGGGGCGGATGGCCCAGATTGCGAAGAAGACGAAGCGTTATCCCAGTGACCTGACCGATGAGGAATGGGATCGCCTTGCGCCGTTGATGCCCAAGCCGGGTCGTCGAGGCCGTCCCCGCGAGGTGGATTTCCGCGAAGTGATCAACGCGGTCCGCTATCTGGTGCGATCGGGGTGTGGTTGGCGGATGCTGCCGATCCATTTTGGCGCCTGGCAGACGGTCTATGGCTGGTTTCGGGAGCTGGCACGCAGGTTCCTGTTCCAGACGATCCACGACATCGAATTGATGTTGGACCGAGAACGTGAGGGGCGAGAAGCCAGCCCCAGTGCGGCGGTCATCGACAGCCAGTCGGTCAAGGCGCCTTCCGCAGAAAAGCGCGGTTTTGACGCAGGCAAGAAGATCGTCGGTCGCAAGCGGCATATCGCAGTCGACACCGATGGACGCTTGCTGATGGTCAACCTCACTACCGCCGATATCTCCGATAGTGCAGGCGCTCAGGCGATCCTCGATGGCATCCGCAAGCGCTGGCCGTGGGTGAAGCATCTCTTTGCCGATGGCGCCTATGATCGCCTCAAGCTCATGGACAAGGCCAGCTACCTCGACTTTGTCGTGGAGGTCATCCGTCGAAGCGATCGCCAGCAGGGCTTCAAGGTGCTTCCGCGCCGCTGGGTCGTCGAACGCACCTTCGGATGGATGACCCGATGGCGCCGTCTGGTCCGCGACTACGAAAAGCGCATCGACGTCTCACAGGCGATGATCCTCGTCGCCATGGGTGGAAACCTACTACGCCGAAACGCTCATCCCTGATTTTCCAAACGGACTCTAATGAATGGGGCGGGGTTCGTTGTCAAGATCGCGACGGCCCTGACCTACCTCTTGCTCCAATCGAACCTGGGAGATGTTGTGGCATTGTAGGGTATCGAACGCCAGTATAACTACGTTATACAATATAGTCTATCGTTGAACTTTCTTGCTTACACTACCGTCAGGTCCAGCTTGATACTCTATCATTGCACAATGAGCGGACTGCCCTTGTCGCAGTAGCGCACAACAATGTCTCTTCACGGATCGCAGGACACAGGCCGGAACCATAGAGAGTGTCAGCAAGAGCATCGACGGTTGTCGCCTTGGCGCGATAGGCACCGGTCGCCACATTGCCTTCTCAGGTAACTTTCTATGGGATAAAGTTGCAGCGTCTGCAGAACGTAAGACGCTCAACCTGCCAAAAGATAGCTGCGCCGCATAAATGTTCGTTGATTGTTCGCCCCTAGCGTTGTCTGGCGTACTATTCACGCTATGCCCTCCTATAGCACGGATGCAGCCCTGATCGACCGAGACGGGACGAAGCGGGGTGCGAAGAGGTCGGCCCGGCAACATCGGCGGCTTGCGCGGCCTATATCACTTGAGGGCAGGAGAAGCCTGCCCGGAGAATGAGATGCCGCCCACCGCGCCTGCCCGCGTTCCGTCACCGATCGCCATGCCCGACGATGACTTTGGAGCTGCGCTGATTGCACAGGCGGCCGCGCTCAGCGCCTATGCCCGGCGGCTGACCGGAGGCGGTGCCGATGCCGACGATCTCTTGCAGGACACCATGCTGCGCTGTTGGGCCGCGCGCGCCAGCTTCGCGGCCGGAACGAGCCTCGCCGCTTGGGCTCGGACCATAATGAAGAACAGTTTCCTCACCGGTCGCCGCCGCGCGCGTTTCCATGCCGATCTGCCCGAGGATGCGCGCGACCGGATGCTGAACGTGGGCGAGACCCAGAGTCTTGCCATCTGGCTGCGCGATACGGATTGGGCGCTCAGCGAACTCCCGCCCCACCAGCGCGAGGCGGTGCTGTTGGCGAGCCAGGGCGTGTCCGTCGAGGACGGAGCGGCGCAGCTCGGCATTGCTACAGGAACGTTCAAGAGCCGTGTCGCTCGCGGGCGGACCCGGCTGCGCGCCCTGATCGATGAGCGATCAACGCCGCTGCTGGCCGACAGGACTGGCCGCGATACACCCTCGCCAGAGGCCAAGCTGCCCGTCCGCCTGCGGAAAAAGCGGGACTGGCGGGGCGTCAAGATCGGCTGAACCCCGGTGTGCCGGTTGGCTTGTTGCTTTTCTTAACAGTTTGCCGGTAGCGTGCGCGCACCTGCGGAGACGCGGGTGGAGGCGTGGAAACCTCCTGAAACACGAGCCGGTCGAGCTTCATCGACCGGGTGGCGGGCGCGCATGTCCAAGCCACCCGGCCAAAGGCGTCCGCGCCTGACGTGTTTCAGGTTTCCAACACCCGGTTCAGTGGCCGGCACGTCTCCGAAATGGGGCGTGCCGCCGGCTGAACAGGAACAGTTGGGGCGGGAATGAGCTTGGAGAACCCTTTGACCGAGTAGGACATGCGTGAGTAGTCATCTGCCTGTCGGCCGCCTCGCCGATCGTCTTCATTCCCTGCCGCGCGAACGCGCCTGGTTCGCGATCCTCCTCAGCGTCACGGCGCTTGCGCTGGCGGACGCACATTTTTCCCGGATAGGTCTCGCGCCGTTCTATATCCCGATCGTCTGCGCCGCCTGCTGGGCGCTGGGAAGCCGCGCCGGCTATCTGGTGGCGATCGTCGCGGCGGTCCTCGCCGTCGTCCCGCATCTCGCCGAGTTGCCAGGGCTTTCCCCCGCCCTGCTGGGGGCGAGGATGGCCGTGCGCGCCGTCACCTATGTTTTCGTCGCCGCCATTGTTCTCAGCTTCCGCCGGTCCTTTGATCGGGAGCACCACCTGGCGGCGCGCGACCGCATGACCGATGCGCTCAACAAGGAGACGTTCCGCGAGCGCGTGATCCATCGTCTCGATCTAGCGGTGCCTGCCCGGCAATCCTTCCTGCTCGCGATCCTTGATCTCGATGATTTCAAGGGCATCAATAACCGCCACGGCCATGTTGCCGGCGACGAGGTGCTGCGCGCCTTCGCGCAGGGCGCACGGAAGACCATCCGGCGCGAGGACGATTTCGGCCGGATCGGCGGCGACGAGTTCGCCTTTTTGCTTCCCGTCCATTCGGCCGAGGAAGGGGTGTATTTCGCTCGCTTGCTCCACAAGCGCCTGTCATCGGTTCTGGCCGACACGCCTCATCCGGTGACGTGCAGCATGGGCGCGCTGCTCATCTCGCCCGATACCCCGCGTGACGAACCCTCGTTGATGCATGCGGTCGATCAGCTCATGTACGCGGTCAAGCGCGCCGGGAAGAACGCCGTGGAGATCGGCCGCGCAATGACCGATCGAGGCCGGGACGCCCCTGTTCCGTCAAGGCTCCGGGTTCCCATCGAGGCATGTCTATGACGAATGACGACACAGCCCTCTCGCTTATGAGGATGGCATTGGCCCAACTGGATCGGACCGGCCGAGGCGCGACGGCCACCGCCGTCCATTTGCAAGCCGCGATCGACGCCGCGACCGGAGCCGGCCCGATGCAACCCGGCGAGCTGCTGGATGACGAGGGGGCGTTTCCTTTTGAGCCTCTCGCATCGCGTCAGTGAAGCAGCCCTGTTAGGCAGGGTTGAGCGCGCGAGAAAGCGCCCCGATCAGCAGCTCGGGCGACGCGGGCTTGTGGCAGGTCGGGCGTGCGGCGTGGACAGACGGGATCATGCTGGCCGCACCCGTGGCGAAGATGAAGGGCACGCCGCGACGGTCCAGTTCGTCCGCGATCGGGAACGAGGTTTCGGAGCCAAGTTGCACATCGAGGCTGGCGACATGAGGCGACGAGTCCAGCGCCGCGAGGGCATCCCGCACGCAATCGACAGGGCCGACGATTTCCGCGCCGGCTTCAGATATTATCTCAACCAGCGTAGCCGCGACCCAATAATCATCTTCGACAACCAGCACGCGAAGGCCGCTGATCCCGTCTTGTTTAGTCATGCCGCACCAAGCATTTACGCAGCCGTTCCACCGATCAGCGCAGCAACGCGCCGTCTGGCTCTGTGCTCCACGCGAACGTGCAAAATGTTCGTCCTGGGCTCCCGATTGCTCTAAGTAGCCGGGTAGGGGGCACGTAGAGTTATGGTCGATACTGAAACCCGGATTCGTGAGCTTGAGCATCGGTTCAGGAACATTCTCACTGTCGTTCGTTCCCTTGTCAGCCAGAGCTTGCAGGCGGCCGATTCGATCGAAGACGCCCGATCGACCATTGACGAGCGATTGGCGGCGCTGGGCAACGCGACCGAGCAGCTTCTATCCCACAACTGGCAGGCGGCGCCCCTGCCCGCGCTGGCGGAAAATGCGCTGGGCCACTTCACCCTCTACGCGGAGCGGCTCCGCCTCGACGGCCCCACGGTCACGATCGGCCCCAAGGCGGCGATGACGTTGACCCTCGCCTTTCACGAGCTGGCAACGAACGCGATCAAATATGGTGCGCTGTCCAACGAAACAGGCACGATCGAGCTGACGTGGAAAGTGCTGGGATCGGGCACCGAGCCCGAGCTTTGGATGCGATGGGCCGAACGTGGCGGCCCGCCAGTCGTCAGGCCCGAGCGGCGGGGCTTTGGGTCGCGGCTGATATGCACGGCCGCAAGCCGCAGCTTGCGCGGTCGTGCCGAGCTGGAATTTCCCGTCTCGGGCGTCGTTTGGACCTTGCTCGCCCCTCTGACTGCGGTCGAGCTATGATCGATCCGGATACAGGATACCCCGCCGCTAAGCCTTGGGTTCATCGCGCATGCCTGTCTCTCCGGCCCGCACTCCATGCCCGACTGGATCCCTCTCGCCACTTTGATCGTCTCTTTTGTCAGGGTCCTGAAATCCGGAGCACATCTGTATGTCCAAACCGCTCTCCCCCGAAACAATGGCTTTGGTGAAAGCTACGGCGCCTGCGCTCCAGCAGCACGGCGTGGAGATTACCACGCGCATGTATCAGCGCCTGTTCGTCGATCCGGAGATCAAGGCGCTGTTCGACATGGCCGCGCACGAATCCGGCGCGCAGCCTAAGCGGCTAGCGGCCGCGATCCTCGCCTTCGCGCAGAACGTCGATAAGCTCGACGTGCTGAAACCCGCGATCGAGCGCATCGCCGCGCGCCATGTCGAGACCCATATCAAGCCCGAACATTATCCTGCGGTCGCCAATGCGCTGCTGCCGGCGATCCGCGACATATTGGGCGAGGCGGCAACCGATGAGATTCTGAACGCTTGGGGGGAGGCCTACTGGTTCCTGGCCGATATCCTTATCAACCGTGAGGCGCAGCTCTACCAGACCGAGGCGGCATAATCGCCGCAGCGGACTACTCCTCCCAAAGGATGTGAGAAGCCGGTCCTAAAATTGGTGGCCGATGCGGCCAGCCAAGATGCTCATTGTTCAACGCCATTTGCGAGTTTCAGAAGCTTGGTCTCGATGCCTTTCAGGCCAGCAATGGCCTCATGGTCGGCGACTGACCAACCATCGCTTTTTGCGTCTTCTTGGTTCCGCTGCATCCTTGCGATGATCGAGGCTGCCTCATACACCTCTTTCGCCCCGCCGTGACCACCAATATCGAGTTGGTGCGCGAGCGTCGTAAGGCGATCCACAAAGTTCGTCCGGCCTGCGGCGCCAGTGCTGCGGGCGAGAGCCTTCGGCCCTGCTTTGAGGGCGTCTCCCAAGGTTTTCAGCGCTTCATGATGAGGGGAATCGGACACGGCAGCTCCGAGGGATCGTCATCATCGTTCATAATCACGAAAGCGGAGGACGACGGGGTTCCCCGCCGTCCCTCCGTCTCAGATGGGATAGGTCGAGCCGTAATAGCCATAGACCTGCTCGCCATAGGTCCGATCGAAGGCGGGTTCCTCGCCCGCCCGATAGCGCGGCGCGCCTTCGAGCCGTTCCTTCGTCAGATCGACGACATAGCCGCCCTGGTTCGTGTCATAGGTGAGCTGGTCCCAAGGCAGCGGATGATATTCCTCGCCGATGCCGAGGAAGCCGCCAAAGGACATGACCGCATATTCGACGCGGCCTGCGCGCTTATCGACCATGAAGTTGTAAACCGAGCCGAGCCGGTTGCCATTGCGGTCGTAGACCGCCGTGCCCTCGACCTTGTTGGAGGCGATCAGTCGGTTGGTTTCATCGGTAGCAATGTCGGTGTCTGCCATTTTGGAGTCTCCTTTCGGTTTAAGGAGAACGACACAGCCCTGATGGGTTTCCGGCGAAATCGAGCAATGGGTGGCGCAGAACGATAGAGTGGGCGAGCGCCTTCAATTTGACGTCATCCCACAGATGACTAGCGGGCGCTCTGATCCAAAAATCAAAAATTTTGCATCAGGGCAATGGGGCCTGAAACGGCGACCCGGGCACCAGAACAGCGCCAGGATGTGCATCAGATTTTTGCATCACGGAAAGGCGCAGATTTCGGCGCTTTCCAGTCTGATGCAAAACTTGTAATTTGTGCATCAGACTAAGAGGATGGCGTTGCGGGCAAGATAACGGGAGTTTTGATAATCTCATGACCCCACGGACAAGCAGGTGCCTATCGGTTTTGTCATTTCCGCTTTTTGGGATGTTGGCGCTTGGTGGCTGTGCAATCGGAAACCAAGCCTCGCCAGTCGGGTCGGTTCCGAACTTTGTTCCCCGAGGCGCTTCAATCGGCCCTTCTGGCTACGCCACAATCCTGTCCGCGCCTGCTACAGGACCGATCAACGCTGCACCACCACCACCACCGCCCCCACCTGCGGATGGAAAGCCCACGCCACTGCCAATGACCAGCGAAGCAGTTATGGCCCGCGAGATGATGATGAACCCGGATGATAATGCGACTGCCGCAGCCCAAGTTCTTGATCAGCGTATCCAGGCAGCCGAGCGGGGCAATTACGTGGGTATGCGCATTGTTCGCGATCCGGCTCCGCGTTTCGCGTTTCAGTTTCGCCAGAACGCCGCAGCCACGCTTGCCCGCTACACCCGTGATCCACGCTTCACCTTCCGTGAAGGCGGAATCCCGACCGAGGAACTGCAACCGATCTTCGATGAATGGTGGGGGCGGTTCGAGCCCTATCGTCTTGTCGGCGGCGGCGGGGTGTACGAGTTCGATGGTAAGGTCATGTTCGACATGAACATTGATGAAGCTGGTTTTCGCGAGATCGCTGAGCGGGAGCGCTGGACAATGCCCGACCGGCTTGAGCTGCGCTTTTCGGGGCCGCGCAATTCGCGATCGATCGATCCCGCGCTTGAGCGCTATGTGCGCGTGTTTCCGCGTCAGGACCGGCAGCCGGCTGTCGTCAACCTGGCGCGGCTAAGCGGGCGGGTGATCCTCCGCGACGGGTGTTTTCGGCTGACGGAACATGGAGACGGCGGTGAGCCGCTTGTCATTTTCGGCCGGGATGTGGAGCTTGGTCTGGATGCCGAGGGCTATATGGCCTTGAAAGACAACAGTTCCGATGAGGCCATGCCCCGGATCGGAGAGCGCATGGCGTGGGCTGGCCCGCAAGGTTATTCGGAAGCTGATCCGGCGGTGGCCCTGCTGCGAGCGAAATGTGGGACTGGGCCGATTGTCGCAGTGGGCTCGCCTGAAAGTGATTATCGCACCAAGTAGGAAGTCATCATGTGCTCTTCCCGATACTATCCCAATCAGGACAGAGACCAGCAGATCAAAAGTTTTGCATCAATCCGAAAGTCCCGGTTTTCCGCGCTCTTCCCTGATGCAAAAATCTGATGCAGAATCGTTCCATGATTTACGGCTATGCGCGCGTCTCGACCAACAGCCAAGACCTGGCCCAGCAGCTCGCCCAGCTTGAGGCCGCCGGCTGCACGAAAACCTACCGCGAGAAGATCAGCGGCGCGTCGGCCGAGCGCCCCCAGCTCAAGCGCGCGATCGGCGCGCTCGATCCCGGCGACGTGCTGATGGTGACGGCGACCGATCGCCTCGCCCGCAACACGCGCGACCTGCTCAACATCCTCCACGCGGTCAAAGAGGCCGGTGCCGGCTTCCGCTCGATCGCCGAGCCGATGCTGGACACAACTTCGCAGCTCGCCGAGGTGGTCATTGCCGTTTTGGGCGTTGCGGCCAGCTACGAGCGCCAGCGGATCGCCGAGCGCACCAGCGCCGGTCGCGCCCAGGCCAAGGCGCGCGGCGTCAAGTTCGGCCGCAAGAGCGCCCTCACCCCGCACCAGCAGGCCGAGGCGCAGCGCAAGCTCGACGCCGGCGACACCCAGCGCACCGTTGCGGCGCTGTTCAACGTCAGCCAGGCGACGATTTCGCGGCTACAGGGGCGGCCATGATGACGGGCGGCAATAGTTCGGTGCCGTGATCGCCGGCAGCTTTGGCTTGGCATTGGGTCTGGCGGGATGCAGCTCGGTGAACGAGGCTGCCTTGAAGGATGGGCCACCCCAACAAGCAAGCGCGTCGGAGTTGCCGCCATTCCCTCCCCCGCCGGTGCCCAGCCCGACAGAAGCGTGGCTATCCCCTTTTCGGGGGGGCACCAGCGGCCTCGACGAAGCGCAGGTCGACGCGATGTTCGACGAGGCGGTCGCGCGAGCGCGACTAGGAAAGCGTCAGAAACCTTTGCAATCAGAATGCATTATGTGTTTGACGTAATCGTGCTCTTCGCGAGAGGTGTGCCGATAGTGAAACATACTTTCGCGATTCTGATCGGTGGCGCGGCAATCTTGGCCAGTTGCACCCCTTCCTCACAGTCGGAAGCGCCCCCTCCTGAAGTTAAGAAGACATCATCCGCTGGCCTTGGACCATCAGCCGCACCAAAAAACCTGCCTGCGTTCGCAGTGAATGAGCTAGCCAACGGACTCATACCGGCTGCACCACAGATGGGCAGGCTCTCCGTCCGCAATGACTGCATCGTCTTCACGATGCGTGATAGCGACGCAACGCCACTCTGGCCCGCAGGATCGACGATCGAGCAGCACGATGACGCTCTGATCATCCGCGTGGAGGGGGGCGCCAGCTATCGGGTGCCGTCGGCCACCACGATCGCCGGAGCATTCGTGCCACTAAACAGCGTCAATATGACCAAGTTCAGCAAGCCACTTCCCGAGCGGTGCCCGAGTGCAATTTTCGCTGTCGCCCGGCAATAGGAGAGAGGAATGCGTACTAGACTCGTCATCGTTCTGCTCGCGGCAGCGGCCCATCCAGCATTAGCTCAGCAGGAAGTACCAGCACCAGCAGCTCCACCGGCTGCCCCTGCTGGCGCGGCCGGGTCATCACCGGCCGCCCAGTTCCTCGCGGACCAGTACGGGATTAGTTTGGCGGAAGCGACAGAACGCGCGCAGTTGCAAGATGCAATTGCAGAGCTGGTCGCGCAGGTAAAGCGAGACAACGACAGCGAACTCGGATCTATATGGGTTGAACACACACCAGTGTTCCGAATCAATATCTCATACGTTACGCCAGATGACCGTAAGCTCGTGAAGTATCGGATCGACCCAAAAATCCGGCGATATGTCAAACTTGTGAAGGCTAAGAAGTCTCGCGCCGAAGCCGAGGCGGGCGCCACCGAAATTTTCAAGACAATTGAGGGAAGCGGGATAAGGGACTTTGCCGGGTACGTTGAGGAAGATAGCGGCGATGTCGTTCTTGAGTTACCGTCTAACGACATGAAGCAGCGCGTGCTTAACCTCATCGGCAGCAAGCGCCAGAACATTCGAGTGGTCGTGAAGCCTATTGCCAAGCCAACGGCAGGACCGATCGGTGTTGTCAGCGGAGATTACATCGAAGGAGGGCACTATTTTTGGCAGCAGCGTGCATCCGACGAAGCCTCGAAGGGGTGTACGGTTGCATTTCAGGCGACATACCAAGGTCGCTTAGGGATTCTCACCGCTGGGCACTGCAACCCTGGCCCTGAAGGAACTGGCTATTGGCATGCGGTAAATGGCCATTGGGTAGAGATCCCAGCACCGGCAATCGCTCGCTGGGCCTACGGCACAAAGTACGACTTCCAATGGCACGATATCACAGGTTATTCGCGATCGAACGCGATCTACTATTTCAACCAAGCATCGGTGGTTGGTCTTCCTAAAAGTGGATGGGTCCGTGTTAACGGAACTGTTGGTTATTATGGGCAGACCAAGGGGATGGTGTCGTGCAAATCCGGGCGTGTAACTGGGATTACATGTGGAGCGATCACTAGCGGTAACTACTACTACAACGGCGCTAATGGCTGGATCAGAGTCTTTCGAGCTTCGGGTCAGCACCTTGGCAGGACCGGCGACAGTGGATCAGCCGTGTTTTCGGATGCTGCGCAGAGCACACAGGTGAAGGCGTACGGAATCTTGACCGCAGCGCAGGCATTCAGCGACGGATCAAGCGAAATGGTTTATTCGCCAATCGACTATATCGACCCGTGGGGTATCTCGCTCCTGACGCAGTAGAGCTGTCCAATTGCTTGGCGCGAGACCAGATTAACTTCCCTCTCTTGATTGAGAGACCGTGCCAGTGGCCCTGAGCGAGGGCTGTCGGGAGTCATGTATTACTCCGGCAGGAGAGGATCTTCCGATCAGCACGTGACCCATGGCGGACGGTATGCTGTAACAGTTTGAGATATCTCCTCGATCACCCAGGCACGGGGGGTGGCGAAGAGGGCGAGTCGGGCAGAATCAAACCGGAGCCAGGTCGCTCCGTGCGCAGAATGCGGACCCTCCGAAAGAATGTAAGTGCCTCATCGCAAGCCGGTTCGCTATCACACCTGGCAAACATGTTGAGCTTCAGACCATATCTCTCCGACACTGGTATGTGCACAAAATACCTAAATGGCTTTGGCTCATGTGCCCGCTCCTGTGGTCCGTGACGATATCGGCCGACGAGAGATGGCCTGCCCCCAATCATCTCCTTTGACAGGCTGCACGACGTGCTTGCTACATGGCATGTTGGGGGTCCGCTAAACTGCCCAAAGTCGGTACTAACGATCGTATCGGATGATTGCCATTCCTCTACTTTGCTGTCGATTCCTTGGACCCAATTCCGCTTGAACTTATCGGGAAGAACAAGCTGGTAGTCGTAAGCGATCTGCACCTCAGAAGGCATTGTGCGCTTCTCGGCTTTGTTGCAGGCAGTGATTGCAAGCAGCACGGCCATTGCGGATATCGAGCGTGCTGGCTGGACCGTCATGTAACAAACCACCTAATACAGTCGAGGATCGCGTTCCATCTGACTCAGCCCATGCACGGCAATCAGGTGATTCCCGCCATTATGCCGTGAACGCCGACGCACATTCCCAGCGCCCGCCTTGCCAGTGAAATTCTACCCGCTGCGCGTTGCTGATCGCGGGCGGCTCGCCCTTGCGCCAGAACACCCGCATCTTGGCCCGGTCATCCAGATGGGCGTCGGCGACGATCGCCCGCGCGGCCTGGATGAATTGCCCATGCCCGAACACATAGACCAGTGATCCAGCAGGCATGGCGGCGAGGCGGTCTAGGCCCGTCTTGCAGCGGCGTAGCAGGGTGGCGAAGCTCTCGGCCCCTTCCCCGTCGCAATAATCAGGATCGGCCGCGCTCCAATAGCGTTCGAGGTGCGGCATCCGCTCCGCACTGCGCGTGCCGTTCCAGCGCGCCGGTTGCAGATAGGTGAACTCTTCTATCGGCCACACTTCCACCGGCACGCCGGGAAAGCGCGCGATCGTCGGCGCGGCCGTCTGCTGCGTGCGCGTATAGGGTGACGTGACGATGAGCGCGGGCGCTTGCGTCCAGCTCGCCGCGACTTCGCGCGCCTGTTCGTGGCCGCGCTCCGTCAGCGCGATCGTCGCGAGATCATTGCAGGGCACGCCCGCGTTGCCGGTGGATTCGCCGTGGCGGATGAAGATTACGCGCATGGCTATTCAAACAGTTCCGCATGAGTACCGGCGCGCACGAAGTTCACCAGATTCCCCTCAATCGTATAGATCAGCAGGAAATCGCCGCCGATATGGCACTCGCGATGATCGCTCCAATCGCCTTTCAGCGGATGATCCAGCCATTCCGGGCCTAACGGCGCATCGTTGGCGATGAGCATCATCATCGCCTCCTTGAGCTGTTTCATGTTGTAGCGCCCGCTGCGCGACAGCCGCTCCCAATCCTTGACGAACCTTTTTTCGTAGGACGCCTCTCTTGGGAACGAAGCCCGCTTACTGCTGGCGGGCTTCTTGGTCGAGGGCATCGAACATTTCCTGGGCATCGGTGAAACGGGCGCGGCGAGCCTTCATCGTCGCGCGGGACGCCTCGATCGCGGCGCGCGTTTCGGCGTTCGGCACCTTCAGCTCGAACGGCAGCGCATGATCCTTGGCAACCCGCGTAAGGGTCATGCGGACGACATCCGAGACGGTCAGCCCCAGCTCGGCCAGCACGGCGGCGGCTTCATCCTTCACTGTTTCGTCGATGCGCGCGCGCACGAAAGCGGTAGCGGCCATGGGGAACCTCCTTGGTCAAGCCGCTAATGTAGCTCAGTTGAGCAACATTTTCAATCCAGGCAGGGGACATGCGCCTGCCGCTGGCGCGGCACCGTGGCCCTACTCGCTTCGCTCCCCAAGCCCGCAAGCGGTCTTGGCCTTTCGGTGACGACCCACATGGCGGGGGCGAGATCGCAAGCGGATCTCGCATCATGGTGCCGGCGCCGGCGTCGATGTTCGTTCAAGGGGGAAAGGCGGTCCCGGCCGCCTCTCCCCCGCAACGGGATTAGACGGGGCCGTGCCTCGCTGCGCTGCGGCCGCACCACCCCCATCGAATCCCGCTGCCCCCCTCTCTCGCCGGCGTTCTTGGGCGTCCGTGTTCCGGCCGATGGCCTGGCCATCGCCGGACAGGCGATTTGAAGGGAGTAAGGACGATGACCCACCAAACCCGTGAAAGCTGGCTCAATGCCGTGGCGCTGGGCATGGCTCCGCTGTTCGAGGCGCTGGACGCCCCCCTGCCCGACCGCGTGCGGGTGGCGATCGGCTTCACCAGCAGAGGCGCGAAGGGCAAGGCTATCGGTGAGTGCTGGGATAACCGGCTCAGCGCGGACGGGCATTTTGAAATCTTCATCCGCCCCGACCTCGCGCACGCGCCCGACGCGATGCCGTCGCAGATCGCGGCCATCCTCGCGCATGAGCTGGTCCATGCCGCCGTCGGCATCCCGGCAGGGCATGGGAAAGCGTTTAAACGTGTCGCCCTTGGCCTTGGCCTTGTCGGGCCGATGCGCGCCACCACCCCCGGCGAGGCGTTCCTTGCGGCCGTCGCGCCGATCTTGGACGCCGTTGGCCCCCTCCCCCATGCCCGTCTCGACACGGATGGCGAATCCACCGCGCCCAAGAAGCAGAAAACCCGGATGCTCAAATGCGAGTGCGCGACGTGCGGCTATACCGTGAGGACCGCGCGCAAATGGCTTGAGCAGGCCGGAGCGCCGCTTTGCCCGATCGAGGATCACGGCCAGATGAGCCATGAGCCGCTGGACGACGACAGCGAGGATGAAGGCGGCAAGGATAGCTAGACCGCCCACCCCTCCCCGTAATTCGGGGTTTCGTTGACGCAGCCGAACCGAGCCAGTATGACCACATGCAAACATGCGGTCATGTAAGGATATTCACATGCCAACAATCGCGATCATCAGCCAGAAGGGCGGCGCGGGGAAAACCACCCTCGCCCTGCATCTGGCCGCCGCCGCCGAGGATTCCGGGCATACCGCGCTGGTGATCGACCTCGATCCGCAGGCGACGGCGAGCCAGTGGGCGGCATGGCGACAGGATGCGCCCCCGGTCGTGATTGACAGCGCACCCCCTCGCCTTGCCGCCAAGATCGAGCAGGCGACGGGCCAGGGCGCGGCGTTCATCGTGATCGACACCCCGCCCCATGCCGACAGCGCGGCGAGCGCCGCCGTCGAAGCGGCCGACCTGGTGCTGATCCCTTGCCGCCCCAGCGCGTTCGATTTGGCGGCGATCAAGACGACCGCCAGCCTTGTGAAGATGCGCGGCAAGCCCGCCTTCGTGATCTTCACGGCGGGAAGCCCGACCGCGCCGCGCATGTATGACGAGGCCGCGCAGCTCGTGCAGGATTACGGATTGGACGCCTGCCCCCACCATATCGCCGATCGTGCCGCCTTCCGCCACGCGGCGGCCGAGGGCAAGACCGCGATGGAGATCGAGCCGAACGGCAAAGCGGCCGACGAGGTGCGACAGCTTTACAAGTGGACATGTCAGCATGTAAACATGCAAGCATCGAAGAAGCGGAGGGCCAGTGCATGAGCAGCCGGAAAGGATCATTGCTTGCATTGCGGGATCGCGATGCAGCGCCATCTTCGGCGACGGCCGAGCCGGAGGGGAGGGCGGCCGCGCCGATCGCCCGCAGTTCTGGCACAGGCACTGGCAGCGGATCGAGCAGCAGCCCGGTTGCGCCGAGCCGTCAGGGCAAGAAGGCCATGACGGGCTATTTCAGCCCGGAAATGTCCTTCGCCATGCACATGACCGCGCGCAAGCATGGCATGAGCCTGCAAGACGCGATGGCCGAAGCGTTCAACGACTGGCTGCGCAAGATGGGGGAAAGTCCTGTAGGCAAGTGAGCATGTTCACATGCAAACATTTGGCATTGAGGGAGTGCTTATGGCCGTGCTGATCTTGTCCGCCATTTTCGTATTGGTGATGATCGGGCTGTCCATCCGGGCAAACGCCCGCTTTCGGCAGGAAAAGACATTGCCGATGCAATGGCGGCTTTCCCGATCGGAGCCGCTTGCCCGTTCGGTGAACTGGTCTGCGCCCCGCGTTGTCGCCCTTAGCTTTACGCCCTCGCTAGCAATCGGCGTGCTGGCGCTGTTCAATGTTGCGGCGATGACTATGACGCCGAGGCCCGGCCAGGAGGGAATGTTGTTTCCGTCCTTGATCTTCATAGGAAGCATGTTTGTCGCGGCCCATGTTTTCCACCTTCGGTTGATCGAGAAAACCCTAAGTCGCAGTGGCAGCTAACCGCGCCCGCATGTTTGCATGTAAACATGCGGTGCTGTGAACATGCTGTCGTGATCAGGTTAAAGGTGATAAGTGAGAAAGCTCTGGCATCCTTTCGATGCTGGCAGAGCATTAGGCTTATAACCCAAGGAGCGGGGTTCGAATCCCACCGGAGGAACCATATGACAAATAAGGCGAACGATAACGGTACTGACCCATTCTATAGCAAAGTGATGGCCGATAGCGGCGCTGTGGTAAGCGGTGGAGCGGCCCTATTGGTACGGGCAAAAG
>NZ_JAYRCS010000003.1:0-71898 GCF_049472635.1 Sphingobium salicis subsp. salicis | reverse complement strand
GCGGACCTCCCTTCGTCGGTCCCGCGAGGCCAAGCACCATCGCTCCCGAAAGCACGCTTTCGAGATTGACTTTCGCCGCAGCACCACCGATAAAGAGAGCCAAGTTAGAAGCGCTCACTTCGGTGGCACAAACAGCCCTCGCTCAGCCAAGCGAGGGTTTTTTGTTGCCTGTTGCAGATGGGGAGCCACCCCACACGCAACAGATGAATCACCGACTCCAAGGTGGAATCAGCGGGTCATAACTGGCTCAAGTTTCAAGGGTTGGCAAGAATAAGCGTGTCAACACGCTTATGGAGCGACTTCGGTCGCGTCCTTGCGATAGTGTCGCATGTAATCAGGAAACTCGATCCCGCGTTCGCGGAGTAGATTGATCGCGGCCTCTTCCAAGAGCGCAGAGACAGACGTTTGCTCGTCCTGGGCCAAAGCGTTTATCTCGTGAACCAGCTCGGGCTTCACCCATGTTGCCAGCGCGCGCGTGTTGGCGCGGCTCGGCCGACGCCGGGGCAAGGGAACCGGGAGAAGCGGGTCTTCCTGTCGTTTAGGTCGTGCCATAACATCGCATTGAATAAGAGGCGTTCTGTCGCGCTTATAAGCGTGCGCGCACATTTCATGGCGTTTATGTGCGCGCACGGCAAGAGACGACAAGCCGGGTTGCCCTCGCCTTCAAAGCGAGGATAGACATAGCCCAATCGGTAAAAGGGAATAAATCACGATGCCGCATAGCGATGATTGGCAGTATGATCCGATCCTGGAACGCGAACTAACCACCCGCCGCCCCGCTGGGGGAATGATCCAAGCAGTCGAGATTGCGCAACTGCCATCGAGCGAATGGATCATTAATGTGAAAGTATCGTGGCGTGGTGATAAGTGGCTGAATGTCTGCCTATTCGAGCAGCCGACGCTTAAAACCTACAAGCGACTGTCAAGTGCTGTGCGGCATGTCGTGCTCGATTACGGATATGAGGATGACCATATCCGATTGGTTCCCGACAAACAATGCAGCAACAAATTGGCGTTTTAGGCTTCCCTTTCCCCCTCATCGTGATATGTGCATAAATCTCGATGACGAGGGAGAAAGCGATGAAAGCTTTTAATTTCGCGCTCGCGACCGCCTTGGTGGGGGCTGCGGTGCAATCGACCCCCGCTGTAGCGTCGGATAATACTTGGGCATGTGAGGTTGTGCTGTGCATCTCCAACCCGGGTGGTCCGACGCAATATCCAGCCTGTGTTCCACCGATAACGAAACTGTGGCGCGTGCTGGCTCTCGGCGGCAGCTTCCCGACATGCACGGGCGGGGGCATCGCCAAGACCAAATACAAGAAGCCGGATGATGGGAGGCCTGGTCGCTTGACGGTCACTTGGACTGACGGGCGGCAACAGACCTACTATCAGCCGCGCAACTGACCGGGAGCGGGAACGTGTTCCTCGAAACCGGAGCCGTTCTTTCGCTGGCGGCGCAATGCGCCCCAGCGGTAGCGCCGCATACGATCGCCGCGATCGTGGATGCGGAATCTTCGAACTATGTTTTTGCGATCAACGTCAACGGCGTGGCCAGTCAGCCTCGCCGTCCGCGTAATGAGGCTGAGGCCATCGCAACCGCGCGCTCCTATGTGGCTCGCGGCTACAGCGTGGATCTCGGCCTCGGCCAAATCAATTCACGCAACATGGGATGGCTCGGCCTAACGTGGGACACTGTTTTCAAGCAGTGCTCCAATATCGAAGCGGCAGGCCGGGTGCTCCTGTCCAATTTCCGTTCGGCCAAGACGGGGCGCACCCCGCAAGAGGCCCTTCGGGTCGCACTCAGCATGTATAACACAGGCTCTCAATCGAGAGGTTTCCGCAACGGCTATGTCGCCCGCGTGGAGAACGCAGGTCGCCGCGTCAGCGGTCGGCCTGCGACCGCAATCCCGACTGTCATCGTGGGCGATCAGCCCGCCAGCGCCGCCATGAGCGACACTGGCGCCGGTCGTGTGCCGGTGGAGCTGGCGGAAATCGCAGCGGAGAACATGGAGGCGGCTCCACCGCCTGCACCGCCTGCGTGGGATGTTTTCGGCCGCGCCCAACACGCGCGGATTGGTTCGTAAGGCGAAGATAGGAGTTGTCGAATGTTTCGTATCTGGAAGATCAAGGCTGAATCCCGGCTCGATGCGCTGCTCGCGCGTCTCAAGCCCTCGCCGCTCATGGCGCGCGCGCTGCCCCTGTCGCTGCTGGCAAGCCTGCTCGTAGCGGAGCCGGCTTTTGCGCAGGCAAACTTTGAAGGCCTGGCCGACAACATTCTCGGCCTGCTGAGCAACGGTTTGCTCCGCACGCTTGCGATCATCGCGATCATCGTCGTTGGCCTTCTGTGGTTCCTCGGCCGCGCGTCGGTGCAGATGCTCGTCACGGTCGTAGTTGGCGTGGTGATCGTGTTCTCCGCGCCTTGGATCGTCGACACGATTACGGGGTGATCGGGGATGGACGGTCAGGAAGAAATGACAAAAGACCCGCTGTTCTTGGCCGTCACCCGCCCCGCTTTGTGGGCGGGTGTTCCCATTGAAGCGGGCGCGCTCATCATCATGGCGGGCGCAATCACGTTAGTTGGTTCGGGCAATCCTCTCTACGGCGGCGCGGCCGCCGTCGCGCTTTATGCGATGGCGCGGCTTATCGTTCGGCATGACGTGAACGCATTCCGGCTGATCTTCCTGTGGGGCCGGACCAAAGCGGCGAACCGGAACCGCGTCTTTTGGGGTGGATCGAGCTACACGCCGCTGCCGCTCTACGGAATCAAGCGAAAGGGATTTGGTCGTGGTGTTCGGTAAGAGCGCGCTCGCGGAGAAGGTGCCTTTTGACAAGGCCAAACGGGAGGAAATGCCCGAGAAATTCTTGCCGTATTCGCGGCATGTCAATGAGCATGTGGTCGCCCTCGATAACGGCGATCTAATGCTCATGCTCGAACTGGATGGACGGCCCTTTGAGACTTCGGACGTGCGCGATCTGAATGATTGGCACACGCGCCTCAACGGGGTCTGGCGCAATATCCATGACGAGCGGCTTTCGATCTGGACGCACATGTTGCGGATGCGCGTGCGCGACTATCCAGGCGGCACGTTCCGCTCGCATTTCGCCGCGAAGCTCGATCAAAAATACTATGAGCGGATGACGGCCGAACGCATGTTCCGCAACCGCTTCTTCATGACGGTCGTGATCCGCCCAACAGCAAACGCGACCGACAAGCTGATGGATTTCCTGCGCAAGAAGCAGGAGGACAAGAACGCCAATATCGCGGAAGCTCTAGAGCTGCTGGAAGACAAGGTGCGCGATCTGGAAAAGCTACTGCTGCGCGTTCGTCCGCGCCGTGTCGGCATCTATGAGCACCGGGGTCTCCTGTTCTCCGAACCGCTGGAAATATTGAACCAGGTGATGACCGGGCGCTATCGGCGCTGTCCTCTGGTCCGTGGCCGTCTCGGCTCGGCGCTCTATGCGAGCCGCGCCATCATCGGCGCTGAGACATTTGAGGTCCGCGACGCCGATCATTCGATGTTCGGCGGCATTTTCGGCATTCGCGAGTATCCGTCATCGACAACGCCGCGCCAGTTTGAATCGCTGCTTTCGGTCGATTTCAGCCTCGCCATAACGCAGTCGTTCACGTTCCTGTCGCGCACAGCGGCAACAGAACGGTTTCGGCTTCGCCAGACCCAAATGGCGAACGCCGGTGACAAGGCGATCAGCCAGATGGATGAGCTGATCGACGCGGCCGACGATTTGCAATCGAACCGCTTTGTGCTGGGGGACCATCATTTCACGCTGACGGTGTTCGCGGAAGATTTGAAGAAGCTGCGCGATAACATGTCGATCGCGCGCGCGGCGCTGGCCGATACGGGCATGGTCGCCGCCCGCGAAAGCGCGGCGCTGGAAGCTGCCTATTGGTCGCAGCTGGTCGGCAACTTCGCGTGGAGGGCGCGCCCCGCGCCGATCACGTCATATAATTTCTCGGCGTTCTCGCCCTTCCATACGTTCCCTGCAGGGCACGAGGACGGCAATCATTGGGGGCCTGCGGTCGCCTTGCTCAAGACAAGCGCTCGCAGCCCCTATTACTTCAATTTCCATTCGGCAGACCTGGGCCATTCGATGGTCATTGGTCCATCGGGCGGCGGTAAGACGGTGCTGGTCAACTTCCTGATGGCGCAGCTCGAAAAGTTCAACGCGCGCCATATCTTCATCGACAAGGATCAAGGCGCGGAAATTTTTGTCCGAGCCAGCGGCGGCACCTATCTCGCGCTGCGCAACGGGGAACCTACGGGCTTCGCTCCGCTCAAGGCGCTCGACAATACGGCTTCCCATCGCGCGTTCCTCGGTCGCTTCATCCGCCAGCTGGTGAAGCAAGAGGGGGCGCCGATCACGGTGCAGGAATCGCACCTGATCGACGATGGCATCGAAGCCGTGATGAAGCTGCCACGCGAGCAACGCTCGCTGTCGGCGCTGCGGACCATGCTCGGCATGTCGGACTCGGGCGGCGTCGGCGCGCGCCTAGTCAAGTGGACCTCCGAGGGGAACCTTGGCTGGGTTTTCGATAATGAGGAAGATTCCATGTCTCTCGAAGCCCGTTTCGTGGGCTTCGATATGACCGACTTCCTCGAAAACGCGGAAATCCGCACGCCGGTCATGCTCTACCTGTTCGAGCGGATAGACGCGCTCCTGACAGGCGAGCGCATGGTTATTGCGATTGACGAATTTTGGAAGGCGCTGGCCGATCCGGCGTTCACGGCATTCGCGCAGGATGGCCTCAAGACATACCGCAAGCGCAATGCGTTCCTCGTCTTTGCAACACAGTCGCCTGCGGACGCGCTGCGGTCCACGATCAGCCATTCGATCTTGGAGCAGGTCGCGACGAAAATCTTCCTGCCCAATCCGTTCGGCCAGCGCCGGGATTACATCGAAGGCTTCTCGCTCTCGGAGGCGGAATTTAAGCTGGTGCGCGAAGAGCTGTCGCCGGAAAGCCGCAAATTCCTCGTGAAGCAGGGCCATGACTCCGTTGTGGTCGGCCTGGATCTCATTGGCATGGACGATGAACTGGCCGTGCTGTCGGGCCGCGCTGAAACAACGGGCGTGGCCCGCGAAGTGATTGCCGAACTGGGCAATGATCCGAAGCTCTGGTTGCCGGAATTTCACCGGCGCCGGCGCCCAAGCTGAAAGGAGTGAGACTATGAAGCAGCTTATCTTGGCGGCTGTGTCGATCGGGAGCCTTGCGGCCGCGACGCCAGCCAGTGCGCAGGGTATCCCTGTGTTCGATAGCACGTCGGTGCTCAAGCATATCGAACAAATCCAGAAGACCATGCAGATGATCGAGCAAGGTCGCCAGCAGATTGCGGAAGCGCAGCAGCTCTACCAAGGGTTGAACCAGCTGACCGATGTTTCCTCGATCGCCAACCAGCTTAAGACAGATTCACTTCGCACCCTGGGCGTTGATGTGAACTCGCTCGAACGCATGGCGCGCGGCGATTTTGGCGGCGGCGGCAGCTACGGCGGGCGATCTGATGCGATCTATCAGGACATGCTCGAACGTCTCGGCGTATCCGCGAATGGCGATCAGACTGACGTTCGCTATCAGACAGCTCGCTCGATCGCGATGGACAAGGCCATGGCCGAAGGCATGGGCGAAGCGGCCACATCGCGCGGTGAGGGTCTGGAAGAGCTGCGCAATCGACTTGCGACCGCATCAACAGCCAAGGAAGTTGCTGACCTTCAAGCGCGCATCCAGCTCGAAAGCGCGTCGATGATGAACGACCAGCTCCGCGTCGAAGCGTTGGAGCGAGCGCGCAGAGCGGAGGCCGCGGCGCACACGGCCGAAGCTTTTGCGGACAGGTCGCGCAAACGCGATGAGCAGCGTGCGCGAGCGCGGGCGGCAGCTGGAATTTGACCATGAAGAAAATGGTCCTTCTTGCGATCAGCGCAGCCGGCTTGCTCGCCGGCTGCGAACGCGCGCCCACATTTCCCGAGATTTTAATGACCTATCATGACGTTGATTGGCTCAAAACTCATGAAGATCAGATTCCGGTGATCGTCGCTGAGTGCGACAAGATCGTGAACAGCGAACTCAAACAGTCGGACCTCCCCATGCCAGTGGCTCGCAATTGCGGAGGCATAAAGAACAAAATCGCCTCCATTGAAAGGTCGCGGAAACGTGATGAGCAGCGTGCGCGAGCACGGAAGGCAGCTGGAATGTAAGGCTGTAATAACAGCTTGAATTATATCTAATCGGAGCGGTCTGGTGGAATACGATCTATTTACGAATGCCTATCAGGGCTTCACCAACGAACTCAATTCGGTAGTTGTGTCCAACTATGCTGGGTTTGTTGGGTGGATCGCTGGACCGCTCCGCACTGGCATGATCATTTACATAATCCTGCTAGGCTACGCGATTATGCGCGGGGCCGTGCAATACCCCTTCCGCGAATATGTCTATCGCTCGCTTATGCTGGCCGCGCTCTATTATGCTGTGACAAACCTCTATGGAGCATCGCTCGCACAGATGATCGTGACCGGCCTGCCGCATGAGTTTGCCTCGATCGTAGGCGGCTCACCGGACGGCGTTGGTGGGTCTTTCGATGGGATGTGGGCGCGGGTCGATGATGCACTGCTCGCGATGCAGGATGCGACCGAGAAATACGCAGAGGAACACGCCTCACTGACTGATATTCCCGGCGCTGCGGCCGCAATTATGCTGTGTATCGGTGCCACTATCATCATTCTTTTGACAGCGATCGCGGCTCTGTTCGCACTGGCTGTCGGCTTTGTGATCGTGCTCTATGCGCTGTTTGCGCTCGCCTGTCTGGCGGTGGTCGGGCCGATCTTCGTAGCAGCGCTGCTGTTTGATTCCACCAGAAGCTACTTCTTCTCATGGCTCGGCAGCGTCCTCAACTTTCTGATGTTGTCGCTATTTGCGATGCTTCTTGTGCTCGTTGTGGCCAATGTCGCTGAATCGGCAACAGCAACATTCGATGGCGATTTTGACAACATCTGGAGCACCTGTATCCGGATCATCGCGTTCTACATTCTCGCCTGCTTTTTCTTCATCCAAATCCCCGGAATAGCTGCCTCACTTGGCGGCGGCGCGGCTGCAATGGTGACGCAGTTCGGCAACGCGGTGACGAAGGGTGGCGGGGCAGTTGCAACGGGCGCAGGGCACGCGGCCAGCGATGCCCGCGCCATGGGGGCCAGCATGGGGCGGGGCTTCTCGTCGGCGGTTCGCCGTTGGCGCAACCGAAACACAATCACCAGAGCTTGAGGGAACGAATATGCGCAAGTTGCTTGGACTCGGAATCTGCCTGGCGCTGGCGGCCTGCGCAGGTCAGCCCGTCAAAAAGCCAGCCAAATGTGAGGGGCCGATGCGGCCTGCAAATCCGCATGGGCTTACCCTCCCCACAATCCCGGATCAGGCCGCACAGCGAACCGCGCCGGCAAATGTGGACGTGTTCAATCAGGGTGCACCGGCAACGCCGGACGCGGCCCCGGCAGACCCCTCCACTCCGGGCAATGAACAGTCGGACGCATCGCGGGCGGTCGAAGTGCCGCGTCTAAGCGCCTCGCTGCGCGGCCCGATCTACTCGAATTGCTGAGGTGTTACGATGGCAGTTGGTATTCCAAAGGACGAGCTGAAAGCCTATTTTGAAGAGGCTGCAAGCTGGGAACGTGACAAGCTTGCGGCGGCCGAGCGCTCCAAAAAGCTGGCGTGGGTCGTCGCTGGCGTTGCTGGCGCCCTGGCGACTGCTGGCGTTGTGGCCGTTGCAGCCCTGACGCCTCTAAAAACGGTCGAGCCATATGTTATCACGGTGGACCGTAACACGGGCGAGGCGTCGATCGCCGCCAAGCTCCACGGTGACGCGACGATCACCTATGACGAGGCGGTCCGTAAGTATTTCCTCGCTACCTATGTCCGCTATCGCGAAGGCTGGATAGCGGCCGCTCGCGAAGAATATTTCGATGCGGTCATGGTCATGTCGGCGCGGCCCGAACAGGATCGGTGGTCACGCTTCTACAAGACCGACAATCCCCAAAGTCCGCAAAACATCCTTGCGAACCGCACTGATGTTTTTGTCGAAATCAAGCGGGTGTCGTTCCTGGGCGGCAACGTCGCGCAGGTCTATTTCACTAAGGAATCTGTGACCGGCTCGAACTCGACCAAAACCGATGCCGTCGCGACCATCAAATACAAGGTCGATGGCACGCCGAGCAAGGAAGTGGACCGCTTCAAGAATCCGCTTGGCTATCAGGTCGAGAGCTATCGCGCTGACGTGGAGGTGCCCCAATGACCGTGTTGAAGTGGAGCGCCCCGTTTGCGCTCGCGATCGCGCTAGCTGCGTCGCCGGCGATGGCCGAAGAAACGCCTCATGCGACGGTGCTCGATCACCGGGTTCGTGAAGCGAACTACAATGATCGGCAAGTCTATGAGATTCCGGGTGTATTCCGCATCGCCACGGAAATCGTCTTCGCCAAGGATGAAGTAGTCGAGCATGTGGCGTTGGGCGATACCGTGTCTTGGGAAGTCGCACCGGCTGCCAATTCGCTTTTCATCAAACCGCGCGAGCGCGCGGGTCGCACGAACCTGACAGTCATAACCCGTTCACGCTACGGCCCGCGCAGCTACCGCTTCGCTCTGTCGCCAACGCAGCGCGGCAGCGGCTTCTATACGGTCGTTTTCCGCTATCCTGAACAGGAAGCGGCCGAGGCGCAGGCGCAAGCCGCAATGGCCCAGCTGGCCCAGCTGAAAGCCTTGGAACGCGGCGCGGTGAAGTCCGCGCTCGATATTGGCGTGCTGGAAGGCACACGCAACGCCGATTACATCATGCAAGGATCGACGGCCATCCAGCCCTCCGAAGTGTCTGACAATGGACAGTTCACCGTGATGCGCTTCCCCAACCAGCGTGAATTGCCGGCGTTCTTCGTCGTCAATCCTGATGGATCGGAAGCCATCGCCTCCTTCGATGTGCGCGATGAATATGTGGTGCTGCACGGGGTTTACAGGACAATCCGGCTGCGCCGGGGCCTCGAAGTGCTCTGCATCCACAATCAGAAAACCGACTATTACGGGCGCGATCCCAAAACTGACACGGCCTCTGGCCTAGTCGAGCGAACCACGGGGGTTCAATAAAATGGCTGCGAACGATCATGACAACGCGCCGCATGGCGACAACATCATCTCGCAGGGCGAGACGGTCGAAAACCGGCCCCTCGCGTCTGAGCCGGTGCCCGATCCCGAAGATATTGAGCGGCAAAGCGAGCGCCAGGCGAAGATTGCCGCTCTGCCGAACAGGTCGATCGACCCCAAAAAGGCGGTCGTTCTCGCGGCGGTTGCCTGCGGCGCGATCGTTCTCGGTTTCAGCACAATCGACGCGATGCGGAGCGATCCAACCGAAAAGGCCGAGAAAGCGGAAAAGCCGGATGAAAGGCAGCTCGCCAACTACGATCCCAAGTCGATCATAGCGCCCACGCTTGCCGATGCGCCAAATGATCCGAACGCGCCGGTGCCCATGACGGAAGTGCCGGCGCTTGATGGAAGCCAAGCGCCCCGCACGGGCGGCGCGAATGGCCGCCCCCAAAAGTCTGAGGGGCAAGTCATCGCTGAGGCCCAACGCCGCGCCGGGATCATGGCTTATGGTGGCGAAAACGGCGGCGGGGTCGGTGGAGCGGTGGCAGCTGCCACCGGCCTGCCCATGGGCGGCGGCACAGGAGCACAGGGCGCGCAGTTGATTGGTGCGTCGGCCGATGGTGATGGGCAAGGTGGATCGCGCCGGACAAATCTCGAAAACATGCGCCAAACCTCGCAAATTGATCGGGTGTCAGGCCGCGACATTGGCAACCGCGATATGCTGATCCTCGCAGGGTCGTTCATTCCGTGCGTGCTGCAAACGGCGATGGATTCCAGTCAGCCCGGATATGTCAGCTGCATCATTCCCCGCGACATTTATTCGGACAACGGCCGCGTCGTCCTGCTGGAAAAGGGAACGCGCGTCTTGGGCGAATATCAAACCGGCGTCCAGCGCGGCAAATATCGTCTCTTTGCGGTATGGAACCGCGCGGTTACGCCTCGCGGCGTGGCGATCGACGTAGGTTCGCCCGCCAGCGACGCGCTTGGCCGTTCAGGTATGGCAGGCGGCGTGAAGAACTTCTTTTGGGAACGCTTCGGGGCCGCGCTGTTGTTCAGCTCGCTCAACGATGCCGCCTCGATCGCCGCCTCGGAAGTCTCCGACGCCGATAATGTCACGCGGGTTCCCAGCCAAGCGTCGGACACGATCTTGCGGGACACGATGCAGATTCAGCCGGTGCTTCGCATCAATCAGGGCGCGGAAGTGGGGATTATGGTCGCTCGCGACTTCGATTTCTCCAACATCTACGGCCTGCGGCTGAGGCGCGGCCAGTGAGCAATACGGCTGTCCTCGAAAACGCCCTGCTGCCGCTGCGTCCTCTTCTTGCGCGTGAGGACGTAACGGAGCTGGTGATTAACAAGGCTGGCGAAGCGGCGATTGAAACGCGCAATGGATGGTCCTGGGAGACATTGCCTGACCTCAATGAAAAGTCGCTGCTCGCGCTCGCGCGGGCAGCGGCGGCTTTCACGCATCAGGACATAAGCCAGTCCACGCCGATCTGCTCCACAATCCTCCCCAGCGGTGAGCGCGTGCAGCTGGTTGTGCCGCCTGCTGTCCCTGCCGGCACCGTGTCCATCACCATCCGCAAACCGTCATCGGTGACGTTGACGATGGAGGACTTCGAGCGCGGTGGGCTGTTTAGCGAGACAAAGATCGCAACTAGGCAAGTCTCGCCGCTCGATGTTGAATTGCGCGATCTGCTCGACGCAGGAAAGCACGTCGAATTTTTCCAAAAGGCGGTCCAAGGCCGCAAGAATATCCTGATTTCGGGCGCTACCGGCTCGGGAAAGACGACGCTCTCTAAAGGGCTGATCCAGCTCATTCCGCCGCATGAGCGGCTGCTGACGATCGAAGACACGCGCGAATTGGTCGTTCCGCATCGCAACGTGGTCCACATGCTCTACGCGAAGGACAAGCAGGGCACCGCGAAAATCTCTGCAAAGGATCTTCTGGAATCGGCCCTGCGTATGCGGCCTGACCGGATACTGTTGCAGGAGCTGCGCGACGGCACCGCGTTCTTCTATCTCCGCAACGTCAACTCAGGCCATCCCGGCTCGATCACGACGATCCATGCGGACTCGGCCGAACTCGCGTTCGAACAGCTGACATTGCTGGTCAAGGAAAGCGAGGGCGGCGCCGATCTGGCCCGTGACGACATTCGCAGCCTGCTCAAGCTGCTGGTTGATGTGGTCGTGCAGACCAAGAAGGTCGAAGGCCGCTTTCGCGTGACGGAGATATATTTTGATCCAGAAAACAGGCTCTAACAGGCTCGCACTGGCCCTCGTCCTCCTTCCGATCACGCTCCTGCTGATCGGCCTGCTGACCGGCACGGTGGCGTGGTTCTTCCTTAAGATGCCCGCCGCGGCTTATGATCCGCTCACGCTCCCCGGCTTCTTCTGGTATTACCGGCATGATCCTGTCGTGACCGAAGCGCTTTGGCGAGGCGCGGTCATAGGCGTGCCGTTGCCGGTGTTGCTCATGGCGATCGTCCTGCGGCCGAAAAAGAACCTTCACGGTGAAGCTCGTTTCGCGCGCGAAGGTGAAATCCGCAAGGCGGGCCTTCGCGCGAAAAAGGGCATTGTGCTCGGCCGCTTCCGCAATGGCTTTTTCCGCAACGGCTTTCTCATGGTGGGTAAGATGGAGCATGTATTGCTCGAAGCCCCTACCGGATCGGGCAAGGGCGTCGGCATCGTCATTCCCAATCTGTTGCAATGGCCGGATTCGGTTGTCGTGCTCGATATTAAGCGTGAGAACTACGAAATCACGGCGGGTTTCCGCCGCAAAGGCGGCCAAAAGGTTGTCCTGTTCAACCCTACGGACAGGGAAGGCCGCACGGCCCGCTACAACCCGCTCAGCTACATCAACAGGTCCGACCCGATTGAGGTTCTGGTCGAATTGCAGAAGATCGCCACGATGCTCTTCGTGCCTCCGGAAAAGGGCGAGGCGTTCTGGACGGAATCAGCCCGCACGGCATTTGTCGGCATTGCATCGTGGATCGCGGCCAAGCCTGAACGTCCCTTCTCGTTTGGCGAGATCTACCGGACCATCACGATGCCAGGGATGAAGGCATTCTTCGCCAAGGAAGCCGGCGATGGTGCGCTATCGGAAGGGTGCCGCGCTGCGTTGAGCGATTTTACGTCCAGCGCTGACAACACATTCACCGGCATTATCCAGACCGTCACCTCCAAGCTCAATCTCTGGATCAATCCGATTGTCGATCGCGCGACTGCCGAAAGCGACTTTTCCCTGACGGACCTTCGCCGCATCCCGACCTCGATCTATCTCGGCGTTTCGCCGGATGAACTCGATAGGGTCGCGCCGCTCTACAATCTGTTTTTCCAACAGCTGATCGACCTCAACACGCGGCAACTGCCCGACGATAGCGAAAAGCTGTCCGTGCTGCTCATTCTGGACGAATTTGCGCGGCTCGGCCGCGCCCAGGTCATTGCAAATGCGTTCTCCTATGTGCGCGGCTATGGGCTTCGTCTGCTTCCCGTCATCCAGTCACGCTCCCAGCTGCGAAATGTCTATGGGGAGCATGGCGCGGACGAAATCGTATCAAACTGCGGGGTCGAAATTGCCTTCACGCCCAAGGAACTGCGGGTCGCAAAGGAACTGTCCGAACGCCTCGGTTATCTCGGTCAGGATGCGGAAAGCCGGTCCCTGACGATACATGGATTGCTCGCCAATCGAAGCAAGACAATCTCCGAACAGCGGCGCGCACTGATGCTCCCTCAAGAGCTGATGCAGCTGCCCGAAGACGATATTCTCGTCATCCGGGGCGGTATCCCCGTCATTCGCGGGAAGAAAATTCGCTACTTCAAGGATGCCGTGTTCCGCTCGCGCTTGACGCCTGCGCCGAAAGTGCCGGCGCTGCCCAAGCCGATCGCCCCGATCGCGACCATCGATGATCTGAGCGATGAAGAGCTGGCGGCTTTCAACGATTATTCCGCACTGGCCGATGACCAGGTGCAGGACATTCCCGAAGACGTTCTCGCCCTCGATCGCGACATGCCGAACCTGACAGTGAAGGACGGCAGCATGGCTTTCGATGAAATCGACTTCGACGACATTATTGGTCCCGACCCGACAAAAGAGGAGTGGGAAGGCCAGCGCCGGGATCTAGTTCTAAGTGAAGGAGAAGAATATGGCCGATGATGACACAAGCCAGCGCGGTGCATCTGAGCCACGCCCTTTCGAAGTTCGCGGCGGACCGGGGAACAGCAAACAGTCGTTCGCTACTCTTCCCGATGCGATGCAGGCTTACGTCAAGGCGGACAATGGCGATCATTCGCTGACGATGCAGAAAGGTGGCAAAACTGCTTGGCTAGCATCCACGGACTGGCAGAACGATGGCTCAACGCCGGTGGGGCAATACTTAAGCCCTGCTATTAGGGACTATCATAGCGCCGTAAAACGCGGGGCGCCTGCCGCTGAATTGGAGCCCCGCGAGCGCGCCGCGCTGGCCGATGTTGAGGCTTGGCCTCGGACGGTAAAGCGCGAAGCGGCACCATCGGCCCCGGCCGACAAGGCGCTGAATATTGTTGAGGGCGAACGGTCGAAGGCGGAAAAATCAGAGCCTGCGCCCTCCCGCGCCGACGCTCCGTCGAAGACGGCGAACCAAGACAAGAAGGTCGAGGATACAACCTTGGCCCTTCCGGCGCAGATCGAACGCAAATATCTGCGCGTAGGCGACGATCTGTTTCGGAGCGGCCGCGATGAAAAGCCCGATATGTCGATCAAGGGACAAGATGGCATTCGGATCAACAAGGACCATGCGATTGGCGATGCGGTCGCCATTGCGAAGCATAATGGCTGGCAGTCGATCCGTGTTCATGGCAGCGATGATTTCAAGAAGGCGGTCTATCTGGAAGCCGCCCGCGCCGGTGTCGCCGTCAAAGACTTCGAGCCTTCTCCCCAGCTGAAGCTTGAGGGAGAAAGACTGGCGGCGCGTGACAAGGCGCGCGAAGCTCAAGACCCTACGAAAAGAGCGAGCATGGCAAAGCAAGACCCTACCGAGTCTCGCGCAGCGGCCGAGCAATTCCGCCGTAACTCCCACCGCGAGAATGCGACCGATCCGCAATTCAAGGCCGCGCAGTCGCACGTCCTGGCGGCCTCAATCGAAGCTAAAACGCGCTTTCCCAAAAAGGAGGATCAGGCGCGCTACATCGAGAACGCGAAGGAAACGGTGGCCAAGCGGATTGAGAACGGCGGACCGATTCCTGCGGCCCGTTTCGAGCAACAGCGCCAGAACGAGGCTACCCGCATAGCGCGCGAGGATTTGACGCTTCGCCAGCAGGAGCGGAAGCCGTCCCGCTCGCGCTAAGTGCATGGCACATGCCTTTTGGAAACAGGAAACCGCACGATGAACATTCCCCGGTCTGATCCGGTGCCATCGAGAGGCGTGTCCGATCTCGATCGTCACATTGAAACCTTGCTTCGCGTGATTCATTCCAGAAACCTCGCTTGGTCTGATCTAAGCGAAGTGGGTAAACAGGTGGAACGCCCTCTGACGGACGTTGAGCAATTGCTTACAAATGTGGGCGACGACGCCCATGAAATCACCCTTGCTACCGAGACGATCATAACAGCTCTCAAGCTGCAACGTGATGCGCTCGCGATCCAAAGCTCTCGCCGTAGAACACGCTTCGGCTCGATGCTTCTGCTCTTGATCCCCGTGTTCTTCGTAGGTTTGATGATTGGCACATCATACGGGATAGATGAAGGTCGGGCGCGGGAGCGTGAAGCCTTAAAGTATCCGGTCCTACCCCAGCTGTCCGTAGATCGTGACAGGCTCAAAACTGACGGAAGGTAGAGCGGTGGCAGCTGCCACCGCTTGCGATCTCTTGATGGGCTATGGCTTCATGAGGCACGATGAAGAAATCTGACAGGGCAAAGAAACATACCGCCAAGGTAATCGAGGCGGCTGCACGCGCCCATGAAGCTCTCGACTATTTCAGCGGCAACGTCACAAATCCGTTCGATGAGCTAACATGGCCCAGCATTGCCGAAGGTTATCTTCTAGTCGCGCAGAAGGCGGTATCAGACGCCTTGGTCGCTTTGGAACGTGCAAACAGCGTTGGTTGGACCAAGCACGGCAAGTAGGCGTCACCTCAAGGTTTGTTCGCCAGACAACGATTTCTCGGACATAAGCGGAACATGGGCTACGCTACACGCTTCAACCGCGCCATTGGCTCGTTGAGTGGGTGGAATTCACCTGCTGGAAGTCGCCTGGCCTGCTCCCAGAGGTAATCGCCGGTCAGACTGATGTGCGCCCAGCCCATCGGAGAAAGGTGCGCAAGCAGTGCCGCATCGAACGTCGTGCCGACAGCGTTGAGGTGCTGGGCGGCCCGGTCGAGATAGACCGTGTTCCAGTAGGAAATCGCCGCAATCAGCAGGTTCAGCCCAGATGCGCGAAATTCCTGATTTTCCAGCGAGCGATCGGTGAACCGACCCTGCCGGTTGGTATAGATGGCGGCGGCAAGCGTGTGCCTCGCCTCGCCTTTGTTGAGACCGGCCTGACAGGCACGTCGCAGTTCCGGTTGTTCAAGCCAATCGAGCGTGAACAAAGTGCGCTCGATACGGCCCAGTTCAGCCAATGCAAAATCCAGCCTGTTCTGGCGTTTGTAGGCGGCAAGTTTTCGCAAGATTACTGACGGCGCCACCGTGCCATCCTTGATTGAGGCGACAATCCTGACGATGTCATCCCAATCGGCCTCGATCGCTGCCGTTTTGATGGTGCGGCCCATCAGATTTTCGATGCCCTTGTATGTCGATGGCGCAGCGATCGAACCCAGCTTGCGGTCGCCAATATCGCGCAGCCGTGGCGCGAAGCGGAACCCGAGTAGGTGGCAGAGTGCGAAAACATGATCGGTGGCGCCGCCGGTATCGGTATAGTGCTCATGCAACGGAAGGTTGCCGGCGCCCAGGACAAGCCCGTCGAGCACGTAAGGCGCTTCACCTGCCGTCGCGGACATGATCCGTGATCCGAATGATGCGAAGTGATCGGAAAGGTGAGAATAGATTTTCACGCCAGGTTCGGCGCCATATTTGGCATTGACGTCCGCCGCCCCTGAACGGCTCCGCCCCGACCGGAAGAACTGGCCATCGGACGACGAACTGGTGCCAGCGCCCCAATGCCGCGCGAAGGGTAATTCGTGATGGGCTGAGATGATCATGGCCAGCGCGGCCTGATAGTTCTCGGGTGAAAGATACCAGTTGTGGGTCCATGCGAGTTGGGCATAGCTGACGCCTTCGCTGGCATTGGCCATCCGCTCCAGCCCGAGGTTGGTGCCATCAGCCAGAATTGCGGCGAGTACCGTGCTGGGGTTGTCGTGCTCCTTGCCTGAGCGCAGGTCACGGAATGCGTTCAAAAAACCAGTGCGTTCGGCGACTTCAAGCAGCAGCTCGGTGATGCGCACGCGGGGAAGCAGGGTATCGAGCTTGCGATCGAGGGCTTCAGCTTCCGGTGGGGTGACAGGCGGCATTTGCTGAAGCTTGAGCCGGTCTCGTTCGAGCGACACTCCCTCAAGCTTGTTTGTTTTCAACTGCTTGGCAAATCGGCGCAGCCGCCAGTCAAGATTTCGTGCCCGGTCAGCGAGGTAGGATGCAGCATTTGAATCGAACGGAAGCACATCCGCCACTTTGGCGGCGTCGCGCCGACCCAGCAAATAGGCATCGAAGCGCTGATAGTTGCGGGTTCCCTCGATCCATACATCACCGGCGCGCAAACGATCACGCAAGGTTGCCATGATCGCAATTTCATAACGTCGGCGGTCGATACGGCCGCTTTCGGTGATGAGACGCTTCCACTGCCGATTGGGGAATGGCAGTGGAACGCCATCGGGAAGGTCGCGCGACTTTCGTGTGTTCGCATCGCGAATGACATCGATGGCTTTGATCAGTGCCGTCCCTGTTCCAGACGCCTTGAAGGTGAAGGCGTCCAGAAATGCCGGGCTGAAACGCCGTAGCGTGGCGTAACGCTCGGTTGCCGTTACCAGTGCGTCCTCGCCGGCAAGATCAGCAAGGGCATCTACTTGGGCCTTTGCCGCAACAAGCCGGTGCCAGCCCACCGCTTCGTCAATCAATTCGAGCGGATCGCCGCCATTCTGGACAGCCTCATCAAGTGCTGTAATCGTGGCGCCAAACAGCCGCATGAGTTGCCCCACCGACTGAATACTATCTTGGTAGCGACGCTCGCGCCCACGCCGCGCGCGCGTGAACATGCCGCCGATAAGTCGGTCAAACATTTGGATCGCGGCATCGGCAAGTCTGGCCTCAAGGTCGATCACTGCGGCCGTCAACGTCGCCCGCCTGCGATTGACGCTGTAATCCGAAAGCAGGAATGCCGGTGCCACGCCGCCCTCGCGGACAAATTGGGCAAAGCGGAATTCCGGAATGGCGCCCCCAACTACCGGGTGGATACCTATGCCGCGAACATAGCGCAGGCGCTCAAGCAAGCCATTGATATTGGCCGCAGTCGGGGCTTCTTCGAAATTACGCAACCACGCCAGCGGTGTCATGCCGAAATCCGGGTTGTTGATTACGAGTTCGTCTAGCCGTGTCAGTTCAGCAGAGCTGAGGCCTTCGACGATTGCGGCTGCGGCAGCTTTGCGTGCGCGTGCCCGGCCAGCAAGACCGGCGCGTTCCAGTGTGTCGCCTGACGGAAGAATGAACCGCTCACCCTTCAGGCCAACCATGAGGGCGCGAACAATCGGTTCACCTCTGTCTGTATACTCGGCGGCTTGCGCGGCAAGATTCAGGGCAAGTGCCAGGTCGCCGCGTCGAAACGGGCGTATGCCAAGATAACGCGCCACGAGATCGGCATGATCGGTACGGGTTTGCGCGCGCTGACCATATGCAGAGAAGGAGGAAGGATCGACGAATAACTGTGCCGCGAGGTACTGAAGAATGACGTCGGGAAGCCCGATCTCGGGTTGCAGACCAAAGCCGGGATGTCGCATCAAAGCGATTTGTGCAGCCAGACCGAGGCGATTTGCTGGACCATAGCGGCGCCCAACCAATTCAACATCTTCCGCAGAAAGGGTATAATGCCCAATGATCGCGGTTTCTTGGACAGGAGGATCGAACAGGCGCCGGCGCTCGTCTCCGGTCAGAAGTCGGCGTCGTGCCATTTTGCTCTCCCGCTGAGGCGAATAACAAAATTGACACCAAAGCGGCTTGCACTGGAGGGAGGCCATTCGTTGCCGGTTGATCCCCGAGCAATCACCCGGCGCAGCAAGACAGTTTGGCGACATCCTTATCAAACGTTTGGGCCGCCAGTTTGAGGCCTTCCACAGTGGTCAGGTAAGGAAATATCGTTGCACCCAATTCCAGGGTGGTCATGCCGTGTTTGATCGCCAGCACCAGTGTCTGGATCGAATCCGCGCCTTCGGGTGCCATGATCTGGCCGCCCAGCAAACGGTCGTTCGCCTTGTCGGCAATCAGTTTGATGAGACCCCGCGTATCGCGTGCTGCCAGTGCCCTTGGCACAGCATCGAGCGGGAGCAGCGAAACCTTGATGTCCAGGCCTTGCGCCCGTGCTGTCGTTTCAGTGAGGCCGGCGCTGGCGACTTGCGGGTCGGTGAAGACGACGGATGGCATGGAGGAATTGTCGTAGCGGTATTGGTTGCCCGTCACCGCGTTGCGCGCGGCCAGTTTTGCGCCATAGGCGGCCATGTAGACGAACTGGTCCCGTCCCGTTACATCGCCCGCCGCGTAAATGCCTGGAACCGACGTTTCGAGGTGGTCATCGACGACGATTCCACCATTACGGGCAAGCACTATGCCGCGCTCCTCCAGCCCAAGCCCGTCGCTATTGGGTCGGCGTCCGGTGGCGATGAGCACCTGTTCCGCCGCGACGGTGTCACAATGCCCCTCGCAGGTCAATTCGACCCCGCTCTGTGTTTGGGCGATACGCTGATAGCCGACACCTGCGCAAACCCGCACGCCCTCGGCTTCCAAATAGTTTTTCAGCGCGGCACTCACTTCCGGGTCCATTTCGGGGAGCAGGCGGCTTCGGCAGCAGATGGTGACATCAACGCCCAGACGCGAAAACATCTGTCCCAGTTCTACCCCGATCACCCCGCCACCGATCACCAGCAGCGATTTGGGCAAGCGATCCAGCGCCAGCGCCGATGTGCTGGTTAGGTAGGGCACGCTGTCCATCCCCGGAATCGGCGGCACGGCGGCGTGCGCACCCATCGCCAATATGACCTTGCCGACCTTCATGGGCGCATCGCCGACAATCAGCGCACCATCGGCAAAGCGTGCCTTGCCCTCGATATAGCTCACACCGTCATAGGCGGGCAGCAGATCGACATATTTTTTTTGGCGCAGCGTCGTGACAAGATCGTCCTTCGACGCCGCCAATACGGACCAGTCATCCATCTGGACAGCGCCCCCAAGGCCGGGAAAGCGCGCGGCGGCAAGCCCACCATGCACCGCTTCGGCGGCGCGGATCAGCGTCTTGGAAGGAACGCAGCCAACATTGACACAGGTGCCGCCAATCGTGCCGTGACCGACGAGCGCCACTTTCGCGCCCAGATCGGCAGCGGCGATCGCGGCGGAGAACCCGGCAGAACCCGCGCCGATGACGGCCACGTCAAATCCTTCCTGCCCGGGGCGGTTGCAACAGTCGTTCATTGCTTATCGCTTTCTTGAGGCGCTGGCGGCGCCCCGCTCAGTTTTGAATAGCGCGCGCCGGATAACCCGCGTTGGTTGATGCAGCGGCAATCGCAGCAGCATTGGTGCGGCGCGGGTTATAGGTTGCGCGCGCGGTCTTGGCTGCGAAATCGACCGTGACCGCCGTTACCCCGGCGACGCCTTCCATCGCCTTCTTCACGGTGATCGGGCAGGTGGCGCAGGTCATGTTCTCTATGGCAAAGGTGGTTTGCTTCTGAGCGGTTGCGGTAGCCGCGGGGCGATCTTGCGCCGTGCCACTAACTGCATAGGCGACCCCGCCGCCAGCCATAGCCAGCACGGCCATAGCGATACATACTGTCTTTTTCATGGGTATTTCCTTTCAATAGAACCAGGGTGCCCACCAGTCGATGGTGAGCGCCAGGATGGCGACGGCAAGGCCCAGCCACAGCACCGCCTTGGTGGTCCAAGCCGATTGTGGACGAGCGCAGTAGGAACCGTCTTCACAGGGCGGTTTCGGCTTGAAATAGACATGCCAGAAGCCGTAGCCGAGCAGCGCGAGCGTTACGCCTGCGACATAGGGCTTGTAAGGTTCGAGCGCCGTCAGGTTGGCGATCCACGCGCCGGAAATTCCGAGCATAACCAACAGTAGCGGGACGACGCAGCAAGCCGAGGCGAGCCCCGCGCCGATCAATGCGCCCGCCGCAACCCAGTTTGCCTGCTTCGGCTCGTGGTTTTCGGTGAGGGCTGGCTGTCCCGCTTCCGGCGTTGAGACCATGGCTTGAATCCCTTGTTCCAACTGAGTGATTCGCAGTGTAGGCTCTGTAGCCACTACAGACTCAAGAGGTATTTTCATGGAGCAACAGGTCGGCATCTTGCGTGCCCAGCTTGCCCGGAAAACAGGCTGCAATCTCGAAACCATCCGCTATTACGAGAAGGTGGGATTGCTGCCGGGGCCGCCTCGCAGTTCCAACGGCTACCGCGTCTATTCGCCGGAACTGGTGCAAAGGTTGCAGTTCATCCTGCGCGCGCGCGACCTTGGCTATGCAATGGATGAGATACGGTCATTGTTGTCGCTCACCGATACCGGTGCACAAACCTGCGCGGAGGTTATGGCGAGAACCGAACTCCACCTTGAAGATGTCCGCCGCCGCATTGCAGATTTGCAGAAGATAGAGGTGACGCTGGCGACCACGTTAGCCAGATGCACTGGAGATGACGTTGCCGAATGTCCCATCCTGGAAGCACTCCAGTTTTTACCCCATCAAGGCAATTGACGCCATCTTTGAGGGATTTGATTTTGTGATGTCAGCTTGGAGTATAGCCTAACCGGACGTCAGGGCGCTACCGCGGTTTCTGTCAGATTAGGGTACTAAACGGAATTTGTTGACGAATGTCGTTGCGTATCATAGATTTCAACCTGACATTTTGATGGAGAGAGTGCGCAGTGAAGGGGCAACGGATCGGCTATGTCCGGGTCAGCACGTTCGATCAGAATGTGGATCGCCAATTGGAAGGTCAGTCGCTCGATCGGACCTTCACCGACAAGGCATCGGGCAAGGACGTCAACCGCCCCCAGCTTGAGGCTCTGCTCACTTTCGCCCGCGAAGGCGATACCGTCGTCGTCCACAGCATGGATCGGTTGGCCCGCAATCTGGATGACCTGCGCAAGCTGGTCCAGGGCCTCACCAAGCGAGGTATCCGGATCGAGTTTGAGAAGGAAAGCCTGTCCTTCTCGGGGGAGGACTCCCCGATGGCCAATCTGATGCTCTCGGTCATGGGTGCGTTTGCTGAGTTCGAGCGCGCCCTGATCCGCGAACGGCAACGCGAAGGCATTGCGATCGCTCGGCAGCGCGGCGCCTATCGGGGGCGGAAACGGTCGCTCTCGGATGAGATGATTGCCGATCTGCACCGCCGCGTTGCCGCCGGTGAACGCAAGGCGACCATCGCGCGCGACATGGGCATCAGCCGCGAAACCCTCTACCAGTACCTTCGCGCCGCTGCCTGACACCAATGTTCACATTATGTCCGGAAAATCGTTGTTCAGCGTACAAAGCTTGAGGTGACGCCCGATAGTCCCCGGCATAGGCCACGATGACATGGTTGAGCTTGCCGCATGAAGGGCAGGTCGATTGGCGTGTCTCTTCGGTATAGCTCATGAGCTTCCCCGGGGTTTGGGGTCAGCGCCCCGCTGTGCTAAATCAGCGAGCGTAGGGATTGGCGGCGTCATTACCCCTTTTGGAAGGGGGCCATGCTTCTGCCCGAAGCGCCAATCCCTACGTTCCGAACCGGCCTTGGACTGACCGGCCCCACACGCCGCTTTCGCGGCGCGCGATCCTTGAAACCTATGCCGTTTTCGTCTCAGCCTTCGCGCGTCGGCGCTTGTTCTGATCCGTCACCTTCTCGAACTCCGGCGCGATCGTCTCCAGCTTGGCGATCAGTCCGGACAGATCGTAGCCATTGCTGTCCTGGCCCTTGTGCCGCTTGAAGCGCTCGACCCGTTTGATGAAACCCTTCGTCTCCAACGCGGTCAGGTGCCGCTGAACCGTCCGTGCGTCCTTGCCCATACGGCGGGCGATCGTGTCCTTGGCAGGATGCGGATCGTGATCGGCCGACCACCAATGGCTGATGAGCTGAAGCAGCACGTTCAACTCGTCAGGCTTCAGACCCATCTTGGCCTGGCCCCACAACAGGATCGACGGGATCATGCTGTAGCCACGCGACAGGACGGCATCCGGCCACTTGTCCTTCCGCTTCTTCGGCTTCGCCAGCGCCGCGATCGAAAAGACGTTCGATCCTGCCTCCTTTGTGGTATCGTCGGGTTGCTTGCTCATGATGGTGGAAATAGCACATTCGCGCACCATTTCCAGAGGGGGTGGGGAGACAAAAACGTCGCCCACTCGGAGACATTGTTGTCCCTAGTGAGGGAGGCACCAATGTCTCACGAAGCACAGTGAGCCCGTAAACACGATACCGTGTAATCAGGATAAGGAAGCATATAGGGCGGAGACAGATTTGCCTCCCCCAAAATTTGTCGGAGCGCGTTTGCCTCGCCCGAGCGGTCACGCGGCGACCCGCCGTCAATTTTTAATTGAATCCTCAGACCCGAACATCTAGATAGAGGACAACATGGCCGTCCCCGCTGTTGCCTATGGCATCAAGGGGCGGCCTTCTTCATATCTGGGGCGATGCTTCCGCCCTACGCCAAACCCCATCTCAGCTTCGCCGACCAGCTCGCCCTCCTTGAAGGCCGCGGTTTGGGCGTCACCGACCAAGCCAAAGCCATCCGCCATCTTGAGCGAATCGGCTACGGTCGCCTGTCGCCCTATTGGCAACCGCTGCAAGAGCGCATCCCCGATCCCGACGATGCCACGCGCACCATTCGCACCGACCAGTTTCAAGCCGGTGCCGAGTTTCGCCATGCCGTCGATCTCTATCTCTTCGACAAGCAGCTCCGCTTGCTCTTCCTCGATGCCATCGAACGGATCGAAGTCGCGCTGCGCGTCGATCTCGCCCATGCGCTCGGGAATCGTGACCTGTTCGCCCATCGATCGGTCGCCTACCTCGATCCCAATCGTGCGAACGCTAATTTTAAAGGCACGACCCGGCACCTGAGCTGGTTGGCGAAGGCGGACGATTCCGTCGACCGCTGTAAAGACGATTGGGTGTCGGAGTTCTACAATACCTACACGCCGCCAATGCCGATCTGGATGGCTGTCGAGGCATGGGATTTTGGAACGCTATCCTGGCTGCTCGAAATGGCGCATCCCAACGACCGTTTCGCCATCGCAAAACGCTATAATCTGCTCCCCGACACGCTGGTGAGCTGGATCAAGAGCCTTGCCTTCGTGCGCAACATCAGCGCGCATCATTCCCGGCTGTGGAATACCGGCATCATCAACCAGCCCCAGGTGCCCAAAGCGTTCGAGGCGCCGCGCATGGTCCATATCGGCAACGACGTCGTGCAGCGGAACCGTGTCTATGGCGCGGCGGCAGTTGCCTCCTATCTCGCCAAGCGGATCAATCCGGGCACATCGTGGAGTGGCCGGATGAAAGCACATTGGCTTTCCTTCCCCGAAATGCCATTCGCCAGCGCCGCGCAGGGCGGGTTTCTCGAAGGCTGGGATCAGGAAGCGATCTGGGCCTAATGCGCCCGGTAGCGGTCTTCAGGAGGTGTGCCACGTGGCACACCCCTCGCCGCGCGGCGCATCACCAGTATTTTGAGATCGCGCGGAACTGCTCCACCGCCGCCTTGGTCCCCTCACCTTCTTCGGCATGGACTAGGCAATGGTCGATATGATCGTTGATGAGCGCGCGCTTGGCGCTGGCGATGGCGTTTTCGACCGCTTGAAGCTGTTGCGCAATATCGACGCAGGGGCGCTCCTCTTCGATCATGCCGACGATGCTACGCAGATGACCAGCGACGCGGTTGAGCCGTTTGACGATTGCGGGGTGGCTGGTGTGAGCGTGATGGGCCATCCCCTTATTTAGTGCGCGTGAGGGGCTGCTGTCGAGTATCCCCCAGGGGGGATAGACTCGATCCCCCGGGGGGGATATAGCGCGATCATGCTCAGTGTCCTCGCCAACCGCACGTATCGGCACCTTTTCCTCGCGCAGATCATCGCGCTTGTAGGAACGGGACTGGCGACGGTCGCGCTCGGCTTGCTCGCTTACGACATAGCTGGCGGCAGTGCCGGGGCGGTGCTGGGGACTGCGCTTGCGATTAAGATGGTCGCCTATATCGGCGTCGCGCCGATCGCCGGCGCGTTCGCCAATCGCGTGCCACGCCGTGCCTTGCTGGTCGGAATGGACGTGATCCGCGCCGGTGTCGCCATTTGCCTGCCGTTCGTGAACCAAGTCTGGCAGGTCTATATCTTGATCTTCGTCCTGCAATCGGCATCGGCCGCGTTCACGCCAACCTTTCAGGCTACGATCCCGGACGTCCTCCCGGAGGAACGCGACTATACCCGCGCGCTGTCCCTGTCCCGCCTCGCCTATGACATGGAGAGCCTGACGAGCCCGATCCTCGCGGCCGGTCTTTTGACGGTGATGAGCTACCACTGGCTGTTCTCGGGCACCGCGATAGGCTTTGTCGCGTCGGCGCTGCTGGTCGTATCGACCGTCCTGCCCCGACCGGCGCCGGTTGAGGCCGAGGGCGGCATCTACGACAAGACGACGCGGGGCACGCGTATATACCTCGCGACGCCTCGCCTGCGCGGATTGCTGGCGCTGACCCTCACCGCTGCCGCCGCGAGCGCAATGGTGATCGTCAACACCGTCGTTATCGTGAAAGGCATGGGCCTAAGCCAGCGCGACGTCGCGTTGACCCTCGCCGCCTTCGGGGGCGGCTCGATCACCGCTGCGCTGACCCTGCCTCGTATCCTCGATCGGATTGCGGATCGGACCGTCATGCTGGTCGCCGCCGCTATCCTGACGTTGGCGCTCGCGGCCCTCGCCGCGATCACCGCCATCATGCAGCCAGGCCCGGCCTACTGGCATGTCCTGCTCGGCGGATGGTTGGTGCTGGGCGTCGCCTATTCAGCGAGCGTCACGCCATCGGGACGGCTGCTACGTCGGTCGGCGAACGCCGATGATCGCCCCGCATTGTTCGCGGCACAATTCGCACTCAGCCACGTCTGCTGGCTGGTCTGCTATCCGCTCGTCGGCCAGCTCGGCGCTCGCGTCGGAATGGAGGCGGCGTTCGGTGCGATGGCCGTTCTTGCTGCGATCGGCACCCTCGTCGCCGTCCGTATATGGCCCGCGAACGACCCCGACGTGATCGCGCATGAACATAGCGACCTCGCCGCCGATGATCCGCATCTCGCGGTCCACAGCCACGGCGAACATCCCTATGTGATCGACCGTCGCCATCCAAAATGGCCGGGTAAGTGATTTCCTTGCCCCGTTCCCAACGTCCGCCTACGCTGCGCACGATGGCGATGCGTCGTTCCTCTTCCGCGCTGTTCGGAGCCGTGCTGGCGCTCGTCGCCATGCTCGGCCTCGTCGCGGCGTCGTCGTGGCACAGCGCGATGGTCCATGACCATGTGCCCGTGCAAGTCGCCGCCGTCGACCATGACCATGACCATGCGGCTGCGGCCGAGCATAACGATCACGCTCCCGCCAAGCAGACTGGCGGCGACAGTCCGGTGCATGTTCTCGCTCATGCCGCTGGTCATTGGGTCGCCTTCGACGGGCCGACGACTGCGAAAGTGCCGGCGATCGTCGCCGCTCGCGCGTGGTCGATCCTCACCACATCGCTGGCGAGCGGTATCGATCCTTCCAAGCTCCTGCGCCCTCCCCGCGGATGAGTCTCGCCGGCGCGTGACGCGCCGACAGACTTACCCCTGGAGGATTATGGATTATGAACGGCAGTTATCGCCGGCAGCGCGTGCTTGCGCTGGCCGGCACGCTCGCGGCGCTATGGCCCGCGGGTGCAGCGTGGTCGCAGACCGCGCCCCCTTTCGCACAGCTTCTGAACCAGACGCGCGATGTGCCCCGCGTCACGGTCTTGGAAGCCGACGTCGCCCGCGCGCGGGGCCTTGCCGAGCAAGCTCGCGCGCGGCCTAACCCGTCGATCAACGTCTATGCCGAAAATTTCGCGGGCGACCTCGATCGCAACGCGCGCAACCAGCAGCAAACGACGTTCCAGATCGATCAGCCCATCGAGCTGGGTGGCAAGCGATCAGCCCGGATCGCCGCCGGTGAAGCCGGCATCGTCGCGGCGCAGGCGCGCAATCGCGATGGTCGCCTTGTCTATGCGACCGAGCTGGCACGCGCCTATGCCGGCGCCGAGATCGCCGATCGGCGCATCGCTATTGCCGAGGACGAAGTTGAGGAGGCGACCGACGACCTGAAGGTGGCCCGCGCCTTGGTCGGCGCTGGCAAGGAAGCCCGCCTCCGGCAGGTGCAGGCTGAAACAGAACTCAACACGCTTCAGGCCGACCTCGAAAACGCGCGCGCCCTCAAGACGGCCGCGCTGGCACGCCTGTCCGCGCTGGCCGGTATTACAACCCCCTTCACCGGCCTGTCGGAATCACTCTTGGATCGGCTCGACGCCAAGCCGGCGTTCGGCCCCATCGACCCTATGCAGGCGACGATGGTGCGCGTTGCAGAAGCCGAACGGGACGCCGCAGCGCGAGCGGTGACGGTGCAACAGCGCCTCGCCATCCCCAACGTCACCGCGCAGCTCGGCGTGCGCCAGCTTCGCGTCGCGAGCGGCCCCGCCGTCGTTGCCGGCATATCCGTCCCGCTGCCCCTCTTCGATCGCAACCGGGGCAACATCTCGGCGGCACGTGCCGAACTGCAAGGTGCCGAGGCGCGTGCCGCAGCAGCCCGGCTCGAAGCCGAGGCGGGGACACGCGCTGGTCTCGCACTGGTAGAGGCAGCCGACGCTCGCGCCGCTGCCGCGCAGCGGACGTTGGCGACCGCCCAAGAGGGCTATCGCCTCGCTCGCGTGGCCTACGAGGCGGGCAAAAGCCCGCTGATCGAACTCCTTGCCGCGCGTCACAATCTCGGGGTCGCCCGTGGCGTCATCCTCGACGCCGCCGCAGCGCGCCTCGACGCTCGCGCCAATCTGGCCCGTCTGCAGGGCCTCACCATCACCGGAGAAGCGGTGCAATGACCGATAAAAATCGTCTCTACACCGGCGCCGCCATTGGCCTGGTCGCTGCCGCTGCGCTTGGGTTCGGCGCTGCGCGCCTCACCCAATCGTCCACCCCCGCCCCTGCCCCTACGGAAGCCGCAGCGCCAGCAAAGCCGTCGAACACGGTCGCGATGACGCAACAGGCGCTTTCAGCATCGCAAATCACTGTAGCCCCGGCGGCATCCGGCGAGCTGGACGCCGCGATCCTTGCCTCCGCCACGGTCGAGGCGACGCCCGACGCCGAGGCGGTGCTGACCGCGCGCGCGCCAGGCACGGTCAGCCGTATCATGGTCCGCATCGGCGATCCGGTTCGCGCCGGCCAGACCCTTGCATTGGTCGAGAGCCGCGACGCTTCACAAATCGCAGCCGACCGCTCGGCCGCATCCGCGCGCGTCACCCTCGCCGCGCGTCAGCTCGAACGAGAGCGCGGTTTGCTCGCGCAGGGTGTGACACCCCGCGCCGACTATGAATCGGCACAGGCCAACCTTGCCGTCGCCCAGGCCGACGCTCGCCGGGCTAGCGCCGCCGCGGGCGCGGCTCGCGTGTCGGGCGACGGTCGATCGGTTGCGGTCGTCAGCCCCGTTTCGGGGCGCGTTACCAATGCCGGTGCCAATCTCGGCCAGTTCGTCGCGGCTGAAACCGAGCTGTTCCGCGTCGCCGATCCGAGCCGGCTTCAGATTACCGCAAGCGTCCCGCCTGCCGATGCTGGCCGTGTCCGAGAAGGCGACAGGGTAGAGCTGACCACCACAGACGGTCGCACGATAGAAGGGCGGGTGCGTTCGGCGACCGGCGTCGTCGATCCGCAATCGCGGACCGCGACGGTCGTCGTCACGCCGACCGCCGGCGGCAGCACGCTTGCCCCGGGCCAGCTTGTTCAGGCTCGCATCCTCGCCAGTGGCGGGGCCGCAAAGAGCGGCGTGATGGTGCCGCAAGACGCGGTGCAGACGCTTGGCAGCGACAGCGTGGTGTTCGTCCGCACCGGCCAGGGCTTCCGCGCGCAGCCGGTTCAGATCGGCAGCCGATCGGGCGGGATGGTGGCGATCACCGGCGGCCTTGCCGCCGGCACGCAGATCGCCACCACCAACGCTTTCCTTCTCAAGGCCGAGATCGAGAAGGAGTCGGCGGAATGATCGGCCGCATCCTCTCCCTTTCGGTCCGGATGCGATGGCTTGTCGCCTTCCTGACCCTCGTCGTCATCGGCTTCGGCCTCTGGCAGATCACCAAGCTGCCGATCGACGCCGTGCCCGACGTCACCAACCGGCAGGTCCAGATCAGCACCTTCGCGCCGACGCTGGGGCCGGTCGACATCGAGAAGCAGGTGACGTTCCCGGTGGAGACGGCGCTTGCCGGAATACCAGGGCTTGAGATGACCCGCTCCATCTCACGCAATGGCTTCAGCCAGGTGACAGCGGTCTTTACCGACCGCACCGATATTTACTTTGCGCGCCAGCAGGTGACGGAACGGCTCGCACAGTCGCGCGACAGCCTTCCCGCCAACGCGCAGCCGATCCTCGCGCCGCTCAGCACCGGGCTTGGCGAGATCTTCTTCTATTCGGTCGCCTTCCGCCATCCCGACGGCAAGGGCCTGAAGACGGTCGACGGCAAACCGGGCTGGCAGTCGGACGGCAGCTACCTCACCCCCGAGGGCGAGCGGCTGACCACCGAACTGGCGAAGGCCGCCTATCTCCGCACGGTGCAGGACTGGATCATCCGCCCGCAGATGCGGGCGGTGCGCGGCGTCGCCGGCGTCGATTCCAACGGCGGCTATGTGAAGCAATATCTGATCGAGCCGAACCTCAACGCGCTCGCCAGCTATGGATTGTCCGTCACGGAGCTGGCGGATGCGATGGAGCGGGCCAACCTCTCCGCCGGGTCGAACTATGTCCGCCGCGCTGGCGAGAGCTTCCTTGTCCGCGCCGATGCTCGTCTGAAGTCGATCGAAGACATTCAGGAAGCCGTCGTCGCGACCCGCAACGGCGTCCCCGTTCGCGTCAAGGACGTGGGCCAGGTGGTGATCGGCGGTGCGGTCCGCACCGGCTCCGGCAGTCGCATGGGATCGGAAGCGGTCATCTCGACCGTGCTGATGCTGGTAGGCGACAACAGCCGCATCGTCGCGACAGACGCCGCCGAGAAGCTGACGCAGATCAACAAGGCGCTGCCGCCCGACGTGTTCGCCGAGCCGGTCTATAACCGCTCAAAGCTCGTCAACGCGACGATCGCGACGGTGGAAAAGAACCTGACCGAAGGCGCGCTGCTCGTCATCGTCGTGCTGTTCCTGCTGCTCGGCAACATCCGCGCTGCGCTCATCACCGCCGCAGTCATCCCGATTACCATGTTGATGACGGCCGCAGGAATGAACGGGCTGGGCGTGTCGGGCAATCTGATGAGCCTCGGCGCGCTCGATTTCGGGTTGATCGTCGACGGCGCCGTCATCATCGTCGAGAACGCGCTTCGCCGCCTCGCCGAACGCCAGGAGCATGAAGGCCGGCTTCTCACCCGCGAAGAGCGGATGGAGGAAACGACGCTCGCGGCCAAGGAGATGGTGCGGCCGACCGTTTATGGTCAGCTCATCATCTTCCTCGTCTTCGTGCCGCTGCTCACCTTCCAGGGCGTTGAGGGCAAGACGTTCGCGCCGATGGCGATCACGTTGATGGTGGCGCTCGCCTCTGCTTTCGTCCTGTCGCTTACCTTCGTTCCCGCGATGATCGCGATCGTCGTCAAGGGCCGGGTCAGTGAGACGGAAGTGAAGCCGATCCGCTGGTTCAAGGAACGCTACGCCCCCGTGCTGGGCCGGGCTGTCGCCCGCCCGATGCCCTTCATCCTGGGCGGTGTCGGCGTGTTCGTCGCGGCCGTGCTGAGCTTTGGCTTCCTCGGCGAGGAGTTCATGCCGCAGCTCGACGAGAAGGACATAACCGTCACCAACTTCCGCGTGCCATCTGCGTCGATCGACCAATCGACGCAGATGCAGCTCCAGATCGAGAATGCATTGAAGACGCTGCCGGAGGTGGCGCTGGTCTTCTCCAAGAACGGTAACGCCGACCTCGGCACCGATCCGATGCCACCCAATGCGTCGGATACCTACGTCATCCCCAAGCCGGAGAACGAGTGGCCGACGGAGGTGAAAAGCAAGGAGGACATTCTTCGCCGCATCGAGGAGCGGATGAAGCCGCTGATCGGCAACCGGACGGAGATCCAGCAACCGATCCAGATGCGCTTCAACGAGCTGATCGCCGGCGTTCGCGCCGACGTCGCGATCAAACTTTACGGCGACGACCTCGACGCGATGAGCGAACAGGCGAAGCGCATCGCCGCCGTCATGCGCACGATCCCCGGCGCTGGCGACGTGAGTGCCGAACAGACGTCCGGCGCGCCGACCTTCGACGTGCAGATCGACCGTCAGGCGGCGGGCCGTTACGGCCTGTCGGTCGAGGAGGTGGCGAACACCGTCTCGGCTGCGCTTGGCGGGCGTGAGGCCGGGCTGCTGTTCGAGGGCGACCGGCGGTTCGACGTCGTGGTCCGCCTGCCCGACGCGCAGCGGGACGACCTTGAGACGCTGGGGTCGATCCCGGTGATGCTGCCCGCTGCCGAAGGTCAGGTGGCGCGCTCGATCCCGCTAAGCCAGGTCGCCCGGTTCAACTACACCCAAGGGTTGAACCAGATCAGTCGTGAGAACGGCAAGCGGATGGTGGTCGTGCAGATCAACGTGCGTGGGCGCGACCTTGGCGGGTTCGTCGAGGAAGCGCAGGCGAAGATCGGCCAGATGCAGCTCCCCGCTGGCATGTATACCGAGTGGGGCGGCACCTTCGAGAGCCTGCAATCGGCTCGGCTACGCCTGCTGATCGTGGTGCCGATCTGCTTCATTGCGATCTACGCCCTGCTCTACATGGCGCTCGGCAGCTTCGTGTCGGCGGCGATCGTGTTCTCGGCGGTGCCGATGGCGCTTGCCGGGGGCGTGTTTGCGCTGCTGCTGCGCGGCATCCCCTTCTCGATCACCGCAGCGGTCGGGTTCATCGCCCTGTCGGGCGTCGCCGTCCTCAACGGCCTCGTGATGATGAGCGCGATCGGGAAGCATCGCGAGGAAGGGGCGAGCGACGATGACGCGATCGTGGACGGCGCAATGGAGCGCGTCCGCCCGGTGCTGATGACCGCGCTGGTGGCATCGCTCGGCTTCGTGCCGATGGCGCTCGCCACCGGCACAGGTGCCGAGGTGCAACGGCCGCTCGCAACCGTCGTCATCGGCGGCCTCATTACTTCGACCGCCCTGACCTTGCTGGTGCTGCCAGCGATCACCGCCCTGGCGGGCCGGTGGTCGCAACGGCGACGCCCCGACCCTGCCACCCCGACGCACGCGCTCGCGTGATGAAGCGGAGACAATTTACCGTGGAAACATCATCCAACCGCCCGTGGCGCCTCCCGCTGCACTTGAGAGGGGTGACGACGTTCCTTGCCGTCGCCACCGCGACGTTCATGGCAAGCGCCGCCTATGCACATGGGGTCGCCGAAGGCGATCAGGCATTCATCGAAACGATCAACGGACCCGCCCCTGGCGCCTTCCTCTATCTCGGCGCCAAGCACATGGTCACAGGTTACGACCATCTGCTGTTTCTGTTCGGGGTGATCTTCTTCCTCTACCGGATGAAGCAGGTTGCCGCCTACGTGACGCTGTTCGCGATCGGCCACAGCACGACGCTGATCGCCGGCGTTCTGCTCGGCACCCACGTCAGTCCCTATGCGATCGACGCGATTATCGGTCTGTCGGTGGTCTATAAGGCGCTCGACAATCTCGGTGCCTATCAGCGGTGGTTCGGCGTCCAGCCTAACGCCAAGGCCGCGGTCCTGATCTTCGGCCTGTTCCACGGCTTCGGCCTCGCGACCAAGCTCCAGGACTTCGCGCTGCCATCGAACGGCCTTTTGGTGAATCTGTTGTCGTTCAACGTCGGCGTCGAAATCGGCCAGTTACTCGCTCTGTCCGCGATCCTGATCGTCATGGGCTACTGGCGCCGCACCGCCAGCTTCCGCCGACATGCCTTTGCCGCGAACGTGGTCCTGATGACCGCGGGCTTCGTCCTTACCGGCTACCAGCTCGCCGGCCTCATTCTCGAAGGGAACGCCTGATGAAAAACGCCAATCTGCCAAACGTCGGCGATCTCCCGACGCTGCGCCAGCTCAACCGGGCAACGGCGCTTGCCTTCGGCGTCGCCGTCGCGCTGCTCGCGACGACGATCCTGCCCGCCGAATACGGCGTCGATCCGATCGGGACGGGCCGCCTGCTCGGCCTCACTCGCATGGGAGAGGTCAAGCAGGCCGAACATGCAGCCGAGACCGCCACAGTCCCGGCGACCACGGCGCCGGCTTCGCCGGCTGCAAGGTCGAGCGTGCCGGCGACCGCGCAGACGGCCGAGGTGAAGATCACGCTCCAGCCCGACGAAGGTCGCGAAGTGAAGGCAGACATGCGCGCTGGCGACCGGATCGCCTACGCCTGGTCGACCGGCGGACCGGAGGTCCGTTTCGAGCTTCACGGCGAGGAACACGACGCGCCGGCAGATAAATACACCAGCTACGAGAAAGGATCGTCCGCCGGCGAGAAGGGCGATTTCCAGGCTCCTTTCGACGGGATGCACGGATGGTATTGGCGCAACCGCACCACTGCGCCCGTGACCATCACCGTGACGGCGACCGGCACGTTCCGCAGCTTCGCTGCGAAGCCGAAATCCTGATCGTAGCGATGCACTCCACCCTTTCCACCACGAGGAGACTACCCATGAAATACGCAGTCCTAGCCGTCGCGGTATTGGCCGCAGCCCCCGCCGCCGCCCATCCCGTTCACGACGAGGAAGCGCATAGCCAAGCGCCCGCCGAGGTGGCGCGTCAGCACGTCGTTCGCATGGTGACGCAATCCAAGCTCGCCCCGAGCTGGTCCAAAGCAAAGGTCGAGGGCACCGCGCAGCGGACCGCCAACGGCGCGCGTCAGACCGTCGTGACTTTCACCAATCCCTCCGAGCCTGTCGCACGGCGCACGCTTCACGTCGTGATTGGTGCGGACGGCAAGGTTGTTTCCGCCAACCCTTCGGCGAGCTGAATAACCGGCTCGTTGCGGGACCATACCCGAGCCGGCAGCCCTTCGGGGTTGCCGGCCAACTTGGCGACGGACCCGCGAGGCGTGAGTCCGGATTAATGAGGAAGCGGAATGGCCTCTGTACATTATTCGGACACAGATTCACGGTAGCGGCTTGATGAGCAGCGGCATGAGGCCATCGGCATCGAGGTCGAGGCTCTCGGACCAGATATAATCGCCGGTGAGATTGATGCGGTCCCATCCCAGCGGCGACAATCGGGACAGCATGGCGGGATCGACAGGTGTGCCGCGGTGCCGCAGTTCATCGACGGCACGACCGAGATAGCGGCAGTTGAAAAGAATGATGGCGGCCGTGACAAGGTTGAGCGCTGCCGCGCGGGTCTGCTGGTTCTCCAGGCCACGGTCGCGAAACCGCCCGAGCCGATGGAAGGCGACAGCGCGGGCCAGGCTGTTGCGTGCCTCGCCCTTGTTGAGTTCGGCGGTGACCGTCCGGCGCAGATCGGTGTCGTCGAACCAGCGCAGCGTGAACAGTGTGCGCTCGATCCGTCCGACCTCCCGAAGTGCCGCAGCAAGACTGTTTTGTTGACGATAGGCGGACAGCTTCTTCAAAATCAGCGACGGTGTGACAGTGCGGTCGCGCATCGCCGCGATGACCTCCGCAATTTCGGCCCAATGGCTGACGATCAGGTCCCGACCGAGGCGGCGCCCGAACAGCGGTGCGAGCCGACCATAGCGCCGCGCGGGCTCGAAACCATAGAGTTGTCGATCCGACAGGCGCGGAATGCGCGGCTCGAAATCGAGGCCGAGCAAATGCATGACGGCGAACACGATATCGGAGACGCCGCCACCATCGGTGTGGAGGGCGGTGATGTCCGCGCTGCTTTCGTGGCCGAGGATGCCGTCGAGTGCGTGGATCGCCTCGCCCGCCGTCCCGGCGATGACCGTCTGATGAAGCGGTGCGTATCGATCGGTGATGGTGGTGTAGATCTTGACCACGGGGTCGCGACCGTAATGTGCGTTGACCGTTCCTCCGGCTTCGCCGGCACCGCCGAGATAATAAGCCTGCCCATCGGCCGATGCGCGATGCCCCGAACCAAACCAGGCGGCGAGCGGTTCGGCATGGATAGCGTCGGTCAGGCTGGCGAGCGCGGCGCGAAACGTTTCCTCGCGCATATGCCACGTCTGCATACGCAACAGTGCGCGACGCGAGGCGACACCGCAAACTTCGGCCATGCGCGACAGACCAAGGTTGGTCGCCTCCGCGATCAAGGTGGCAAGAAAGGCGCGTTCGTCGGCGGGAGGCAGACCGGTCGAGACATGGCCGAAATGCTGGATGAAGCCGGTCCATCGTTGAACCTGCGACAGCACATCCGTGATACGGGTGGCAGGCACCATGCCGTAGCAGGTGAGCGCAAGTTGCCGCCCTTCATCCTGACCAGGGTCTTCTTTGGGGTCTTTCGGAAACCGCAGCCGCTCGCCGGCAAAAAGGGGGGGATCGCGTTTGTCCAGATCGCGGGCGACCTCGCGCAGGGCGCTATCAAGCCTTGCCGCCCTCTCGTCGAGCCAGGCGTGCGGATCGCCGAGCGAGAAAGCGGGCTTCGGTACGGGGCTGGCCGGTGGGGCAAGCAGCACACTGAGCGCGCGATGGACGCGCGCGGTCGGCACCCAGATACCACCGGATGCCAAAGCATTGGAAAGCGCGCTGTAAGTCGCCATCTCCCAATGGGTGCGATCGATCCCGCCTGCGGTCATGACATGCCGACGCCAGCGGTGCTCGACATGGCCAAGCGGCACGTCATCGGGCAACGCCCTGCGCCAGTCTCCGTCGAGATCGGCGAGGATCGCCATCGCATCGCGCAACGGCTGCATTCCGGCCCGGCCCTGGAAATCAAAAGCGCGCACGAACGACGGCCCCATCCGCTTGAAGGCGCGATATTCCGCCGCGATCTCGTCCAGAACCTCGTTCCGGTGCGGTGAGGCGGTACGTCGGATGATAGCGGCGTCGGCGTCGATGATGTCGAGGGATGCCACGGCATCGACCGCCGCGGCGACATCGCCGCCAGCCCGGGCCGCCTGGCTGATCGCTTCCAGAACCCTGGCGATGCGTAACATCCGTTCGCGGCCCTCGCGGCCGGAAACGGCCACGCGCTGTTCGAGCCGTTTGCGGGCGCGCAGATGGGCCCGCCCCACGAGCGCAATGAACATATCGATCGCCGCATCGGTCAGTGTCGCCTCCAGCTCGCGCAGCGTCGCGAGCAGCACGACCCGCCTGCGGGCCGGGCGCATTTGCTGGAAAGCCTGTGCCGTGTAGCGCACACCCTCCCGGGCGAATTGCCCCAGGCGCGGTTCGTGGCGAACATCAGGGGAGAAAGCCGATATGCCCGTCCCACGAATCAGCGTGATCTTTTCGACGATTTCCAAAAGCGAAGCGGATGCGACACGCGGTTCTGGCTCGCGCAGCCAGGACAGACGGCTCTGCCGGTCATGCACCTTGTCATCGATCAGCGCGTCGAGTTGCTGACGCATCTCATGGCCAAGGCCGCCATCGATCGCGGCCACGAGATCCGTTTCCGCCTGATGTATCGCCTCGGCCGCCATGCGCTCCACGACGCTGACACCCGGGATCACGATCCGACGCGCGCGCATCTCATCCAGAAGCCGGCCGAGCAGCGCGCGTCCGTCGATGATGCTCGCCGCCTCGTTTGTCAGCCATGTCCGCAATTCCACGCGGTGCGGGCGGCTCAGATCGCTGAAGCCGAAGCGCGTCTTGATCGCGGCGAGCTGATCGTAGCGCGTGGGCGTGCGTCTGGCGAAATCAGCTATGACCTTTGCATCCACCCCGACCTGCTCGGCAATATGGTCGAGCATGACCGCAGGCAGCAGTTCCCCGTGGCGCAGATGCCGGCCCGGGTAGCGCAGGCAACAAAGCTGCAGGGCGTAGCCGAGTCGGGTGGCGGGCGTGCGCGCGGTGTCGATCGCGGTCATGTCCTCACCTGACAGACTATAGTGCTTCACGATCGCCGCCTCGTCGTCGGGCAACATCAGCAGGGCAGCGCGCTGCCGCGTCGTCATCGGAATCCGTCCGGGCATCTTTGAACCTCCAAAAACCACTTGCCTTTCGGCATGATTCTGAAAGAGGATTGTGAAAGACAAGAGGCCGCAGGAATCCGTTCATGCCGCACTGGCCTCCGGATACGGCCGTTTGTGAAAGAGACGCAGATGACGCGCGAACCCTATCTGATCGGTTATGCCCGCGTGTCGAAGGGCGACGACCAGTCGAACGCCGCGCAGCGGCGCGCGCTCGATGCGGCCGGCTGCAAGCGGATGTTCGAGGAGACCGCCAGCGGTGGGCGGTGGGACCGACCCAAGCTTCTGGAGATGATCGGCCAGTTGCGCGAGGGAGATGTCGTCGTCGTCTGGAAGCTTGACCGGCTGTCGCGCAGCCTAAAGGATATGCTGCACATCATGGAGCGGATCGAGCTGGCAGGCGCGGGCTTCCGCTCACTGACCGAGGCGATCGACACCACCACCGCGGCAGGGCGGATGATGATGCAGATGGTGGGAAGCTTCGCCGAGTTCGAGCGGGCCATGATCCGCGAGCGTACCAGCGCCGGCCTTGCCCAGGCTCGCGCAGAAGGACGGATCGGCGGGCGTCGGCCCAAGCTCGGCGACAAGCAGCGCCGCGAAATCGCCGAGTCCGTCACGTCCGGCCGCAAGTCCGGTGCCGAGATGGCGCGGCTCTACGGCGTCAGTGAACCCACCGTCTCGCGCATCGTCGCCGCGCACCGCCAGCAATTCAGTCAGCAGCAGAGGGAACAGGCATGAAGCGTGGTCACGATCTGTCCGGCGTCATGAAGTTCGCCACCTCGCCGGCCTGGGGCGAGCATCTGGGCGAGGCGCTCGGCGATCATCTCGGGCTGGCGATGGAGGAGTTCGACTTCGAAGCGGACGAGCTGGCGGACATCGTCGGCGATCATTGGGCCGGCGTGTTGTGGGGATGCGCGTTCGAGGATCTGCTGACGCGCACCATCGAACCCGGGGACCGGAACATCGTCGATGACTATATTCGGCGCCGGGGCTGGAATGAGAGCGGCCCGACCAAAATCTACCTGCGTGCCCTTCGATCGTCAGTGATGAGCCTCCACGAGGTCAGCGAGGTCGAGCCCGGCAGCGGCTTCCTCGTGCGCGACCTGATCCGGGGCGGCGAGCCGCTTCGAGTATCCGAGCGCAGCGCCTCGCAGACGCTGAAGCAATGGGACAGGATCGGTGCCCGCGTCGTGCAGGTCGGAGGCAAGCACCTCCTGTCGGGCGGCGTGCTGTCGTTCACGATGGAGGCGGCCGAGGCGCTCGTCGCCGATCTACGGCGCTCGAAGGGCAAGCGCAGCCCGCGCACCGCGTTGAACCTAGACGCCGACGATCTGGCTGCACTTCCGGCCCTCATCAGCACGGCATGGCTGTTCGATGTCGTTCCCAGGACCATGGGACCGGCGCCCATCCCCACGCTGCACAACATTGATGGCGAGGAGGTGATGTTCCACCGCGTGCGCTTTCCCTTCGCACGCGGCGTGACCCAGGCGCTGGTCGGCGAGCGGCTTGATACTGTCCCTGCGCTTCAGCGGGAAACCACGCACTTTTGGAACTGGCTGGGCGAGAAACCGAACGGAAAAGCGAAAAGCACCGGGCGCATGGCGTGGGGTGTGACGATGGCGGACGGCACCCCGGTGCTCGGCAATGTCGAATTGAAAGGCCGCGCCCTGATGCTCGCCGTCACCTCGGCCGAGCGAGCGAAACGCGGCACCGCGCTTATCAACGATGCGCTCGCCGGGTTGGTCGGCTCGCCGCTGACCACGATTGAGACGGTCGAACAGGCCATGGCGGCGCGGGCCGAGGGGCTGACATCATCCGAACCGGCACCCGCCATTGCGCCAGAGGTTGCAACCCCGCTCATCCATGCCATGCTCGACCGTCAGTACCGCGCGACGCTCGATGAACCCGTCGGCATGCTCGGCGACATCACCCCGCGCGCAGCCGTTCAAACTGCCGCAGGCCGGCACCGAGTAGCCGGGTGGCTCAAGCATCTCGAAAACCGCAGCAGCCAACTCGACGCGAACGACCCGATGGCCACCTACGACTTCACTTGGATATGGCGCGAACTTGGCATCGAGAACCTGCGCAAATAGTTCGCTACCCCTGACGTCGATGCCTACCGTGAATCCGTGTCCCTACAATGCACAGAGGCCTCATCGAGCGCAACTGGCCCGACATCCTGCGCATCATGGCGACGATCGCAGCGGGGATCGTCGCCCCCAGCCAGATTCTTCGCAAGCTCGCCTCTTACCCGCGCCAGAATGAGCTGGCCCTCGCATTGCGAGAGGTGGGCCGCATCGAGCGAACCCTGTTCATGATCGACTGGATTCTTGATGCCGGCCTCCAGCGCCAGGCTCAGATCGGCCTCAACAAGGGTGAGGCCCACCACGCCCTAAAGCGCGCCATCAGCTTCCACCGCCGAGGTGAAATCCGGGATCGATCCGGCGAAGGCCAGCACTATCGCATCGCCGGAATGAACCTGCTCGCCGCCATCATCATATTCTGGAACACCATGAAGCTCGGCGAGGTCGTCAATACCCGGGCCGCCAGCGGTACCCATATCGCGCCTGATCTACTCGCCCACGTCTCGCCGTTGGGATGGGAACACATCAATCTAACCGGGGAATATCGCTGGCCCAAATCCTTAGCGTAGGATTCCGCCCCCTCCCGCAAACGCCCCCTCATGAGGCACGATGAAGAAATCTGACAGGGCAAAGAAACATACCGGCAAGGTAATCGAGGCGGCTGCACGCGCTCATGAAGCTCTCGACTATTTCAACGGCAACGTCACAAATCCGTTCGATGAGCTAACATGGCCCAGCATTGCCGAAGGTTATCTTCTAGTCGCACAGAAGGCGGTATCAGACGCATTGGTCGCTTTGGAACGTGCAAACAGCGTTGGTTGGACCAAGCACGGCCAATAACTATCGTCCTGGCCCTTCCCGCGAACGATCGCGGTTCCTAGATCGTTCGCTCTGCCGCTTCCGCTCCATCGCGGCTACCGATCGCTCATGAATTGTAGGCGTTCGCCCTGCCCCCACAAATTGCCGCACCTGGTCGGCAAGCTGGCGGTCAGCTGGATCGCTGCTTGTCTCAAGCCGCTTGGCGGCAGCTAGATAGCGGTGTTGCGTCTCATTCCATGCCTGCCGCCCGCGCACCACGAAATCCGGAGCGGTTGACCGCCCCGCCAGCTGGTCTCGCGCGGCCGCAGTGATCTTCTGATTGGCAAACGGCGCAGGTGCGGTGCCGGCCATGTAGCGCTGCCTCATCCGATTCAGGGCCATGCTCTGACCGGCTCGGCCGACACCACGCGCTGCGCGAGGCGTTGCCTCGGCAGTAACCCCCCTCGCCCGCAATTCCTCTGCAAAGCGCTCCCGGTAATGATGCAGCGTTTGAGGTCGCGGGTTGAAGCGTTGCCCTGTGTCGCCGCGCGCGGCAACCGTCACATGCACGTGGGGCCGCGGTGTGTCCGTATGCAGCGCCAGGACGTAATCCCACTCATGCCCGATCTCGCTGCGCGCGACCTCGCGCACCGCTGAAAGAACCTTGTCGGGGTCTGTCCCTGCCGGCATCGAAAAAACCATGCTCACGGCGGCTACGGTAGAATTGTCACGCCAATAGACAGGATCGCCCCAATCGCGCGCCAGCTCCGCCCGAGCTTCCTTGTCAGTCAGTATGTCGCCATCACGCGTTTCAAGCGGCACATCGCCTTTCCGGCCGATATAGTCGAAATGCGCAGCCGCGTGGTTCTTGCCCTTCGGCCTGCCCGTAACCTTGACCATGACCTCCGGGGCACGGCTGACAACGCGAGCAAGCCGCGCCCGCGTGCTCCCGCCCTGGCCTGCCCGCCTCGAACTCAGCGAGCGCAGCAACATATCGGCCCCGCGCCTGTTCGGGTCGCTGGTCAGCTTTGGTTTGAACAGCGCGGCAAGCTGTCCCGCCTCAAAGCTGCTATCAAAGTCGCTCACTGGAAACCTCCCAATAGGACAGGTCAGCTTTCGTAGCGGCGCCGATACCTTCGACGGCCGCGCCGATCGCCGCGCGCAGGTCGTTGACCTTTTGCAGCTCGCCGGCGATCTCCGCTGCATTGTCCGCCAGCGCCATCTTGTTAGCGGCTCGGGCGATCTGATTCACGTTGCGCCCAATGCGCTGCAACGCCTGACGGCAATTCAACAGCTCTTCGCGCAATTCGCGATCGACAGGCGCGGCAATGCCGATGTGTCGCCGCACAAGAGCCATGGCCCAGGTCGCCGGGGTCATGCGGCGCTCTTTTGCGCGATGGCGGATCACGGCCAGTTCGGTTTCGGTCGGCCGAAGATAAAGGCGATGCTCGCCAGCGGCCTCGCGGTCAACAAGAGGTGCGGCCTCGCTGGCCGCCCCGGACTGCCGGAGCACGGCGTCAACCAGTTGACGCATGAAGGGGCCGCGCCCTCCCCTCGTCTGCGCAAGCGCGTCAATCTTTGCGAGCTTGGTTGCCTCGATCTTGAAGCCCAGCGTCTTTTCCATGTGGGGTAGGTATCTCCCAACCGTGAAGCGCGATCCGATAGGATTGAGCGTATCGGTTAACATTAGCCGCCGCAAGGCTTATCCTGCCATACAGTAGATACCTACCCCACAAACAAAAAGCGGTGGCAACTGCCACCGCTCTAAATTCCACGTCGCCTCGATGCTGAGAGAACGTGGACGGTAAAAGCTATCAGAAGTCGAAGGTTTGGGGCGCGGCCTCGCCGTCGAACCGAACCGTGACCTGGCCACTTAGAACAATCCCGCGACGGCCCTGAATGATGATAGCCGGTGCGTCGGTAGCCTCTTTCGGCTGACGGGGGGCGCGCGGCTTGTGATCGGAAGGATCGGCAAGCACGGCCCCCTCCCCTTCCCGCTCGTCGTCGTGAGCGTCCAGTTCAGGCCGCTCCCGACGATCGTCCGTCGCACTGGTAGCAGCTGCCACCAAGGCGCGCGATTCTTGGGGCGACGCTGGATCGTCGATCGCTTTAGCGGCACCGGCCTGCGCGGTCTCTTCCTCGGGGCTGCCTTGGAGCGTAGCAAGAAACTGCTCACAGGCGGCGGCTGTCGGATTTTCGTTTGCTGCCACGAAATTGCGCGTGGCCTGCTCGTCCAGCTCGATCGCGTGTTTGATCGCGACGGCGGCACGCGGAGAACAATTCTTCAACGCGGCAAGAATGTCCTCGGGCAAGGTGCGCAGCGAGTAGAGCCGCTTCACTTCCGAATGCGGCTTGGCGATGCGCGCGGCTAGATCCTTTGTCGAGAGCGTGTCACTGACGCGGCTCGCGATGAAACTGACGCGCTCAGCCAGACTTAGGGCTTGGCGTTGCTCGTTCTCAAGAAACTGGTCGAGGCCAATATCGCGCTCGGCGTCCGCCTGATCCAGAACGGTGTCGATCTGGTCGAAACCAAGCTGGCGGCACGCGCGATAGCGCCGCTCTCCGTAGCGGATGATGTAGCGACCGTTCGATGTTGGCGCGACAACGATGGGTTGCAGCAAGCCGCGGTCCTTGATGGTTGCGGCCAGTGCATCAATCTCGGCCTGGTCGAACTCCCGGCGAACCTGCGTGGGGTCTGGATCAATGTCATCGAGCGGAAGGCGCTGAAACCGTCCAGCTGCCTTGAACTCGGTATTCGCGGGGACGGCCGAAAAGTCCATCGCGTCCATATCGAAGTCGGCAAAGCTCTTCTTCGCCGGTTTGACAGCTGCCTTGCTCATGCGGCTTCCCTCTCAGCTTGATCGACAATGTAGGAGACGACTTCGCGCACGATCGGCGCGCTACGCCGCGTGTCCTTTGCCAAGCGCCAAACGGGAATTTCGAGTAAAGCCGCCTCGCGCATGTGCTCGCGGTGCGGAATGGTGTGCGGCACCACATTGGCAGGAAGCGCCTGCCCAATGCGGTCCATCAGCATTTTTGAAACTTCGCTCGTTGTCTGAACGCGGTTGAACACGATCCCGAACCGGGTCGCGTTACCCTCCCCGCGCACCTTGTTTGCAAGGCTGATGCTTTGCGAGATTTCGTTGAGCGACTGACGCGCGGTTTTGTCGGGGTCCAGTGGGACCGCGACATAATCGGACGCAATCAGCGCCATGAGGTTCCGGCCATCCCACGCGGGCGCAGTGTCGATCACGCAGTAGTCGTAGTGCTTGGCAAGGCCGGCACGAATGGCGCGGACATAAGCGCCGATGTGCTGGCCTTGCTGCGGGCTGTCAGTCGTCAACTCGACGATCTGCCGTGTGTTCTTGAAACAGGCCAGCGCCGGAGGTTCTTCGTTCGGGTCGAAGTCAAGAATCGACTGAACCGGGCCGATCTGCTCGAACTCGGCTTTCAGCATCCCGGCACTGTGGCATTGCTTGTCCAGGTCCAGGACCACGACACGCTTGCCCTGCTCGGCCAGATGCCACGCAATATGACAGGTAAGCGTGGTCTTGCCGATGCCGCCGCGCTCATTGGTCACTACGATTGTTCGCATTGAGAATCCCTTCAATGGCTGCGCCACGGGCTACTTGTGCCAGCGGTTATGAGCGGCGCTGTTTCCCGATCCGAAGCGATACTGCGACTGCATATACCATGGGTTCGGATCGTCGTTCAGGTTGAGGCCCTTGCCCTTGCGGCGCGGGCCGGTCTGTTCGGTTGGTGGGTCTTTGCCGAAGAAAACGATCAGCACGAAGACGGCGACGGCTCCCACTCCTAGCCAGCCAAAAGCGAAATAGGCCGCGAGTCCGACTGCAAGGACGACGATCAGCGCGGTTGCCGCGATCGCAAGCCACAGGGCAAGCGATGCCCAAAGCATGACAGTCCGTAGCACGCTGGCTGCGCGCCGAAGTTTGCTGGCAATCTCACGGCGCATAGCGGCCTCCTAAGCTGTTCGGCTCTCGCCTCGCTCGGAGCCGATCAGCTTAGGGAAAGGCTGCTCCCTGAAGATGTTCGGCACCTCGGTTCGCAGGGCACGCGACATACGTAGCGCCGTCAGCAAAGTGGCGTCCTGTCTGCCGTTCTCGATGGCCGCGACTGTTTCAGGGGAGACTTGAATCCTCGCTGCCAGCTCGGATTGCGTAAGTCCGGAAGCGACGCGCAAGCTCGCTACACGATTGAACAGTTTGGCTGCCACACATGCCTCACGTAGTTAAACCCTATTCTTGTTAGGGTCTGTGAAAAGCATTGTCCACAAAAAAGGGCGGCCACCAGGCCGCCCGTTTTAGGTGAAAGGGGGGGGGCTTAGTCAGCCCCGCCCCGAACCAAGATACCCAGCCCCTCAGCGATCAGGTCCACCGAGTAGCGGGTTTCGCCATTGCTCTCGTAGCTGTTCTGGCGGACCCGTCCGGTGATGTGAACCAGGTCGCCCTTGCCCAAGTCAGCGGCGCGCTCTGCCAGCTGGCGGAAGAACGTCACGCGGTTCCAGTGCGTATCGGTCTTCCATTCATCGCCATCCTTGCGGTTGTAGTTCGCGGCGACGGAAACATGGGTGACTTTATCGGTCGTATCGACACTGCCAACGCGGCCGATGATCCGAAATTCAGCGATGTTCTGCATGGTAGTCTCCTTTGGATAAGCGTTGCTGACGGATTTTTTGCGGCGGAGCTGAGCTACGCGGGCAAGCTGAAAATGGGAGGGTCCGCTTGCGGAAACCCAAGGCCGAAGGCCGGTTTTCTGCTTGCCCGCATTAGTGGCGATGTGGAGTTCGTATCCGTCAGACAGCAACGCCCAAAGGAAACGGCCCGAGTAGATGCAGCAATTTGGACTGGCGGCGGTGGCAGCTGCCACTGGCCATTGGCACCCATAGGTCGCTGCGCTCGATCGGCACGGCGGGGATTGGAAAACCCTGTCGCGGCTCCGCCGCTCTTTCCGTAGCTGGCAGTCCGTTGACGCGAGCAGGGGACTGCCGGTGGCAGCTGCCACCGGCTTGAAGCCGAACAGAAAGGGCAATCAGCGGTTCCGCTCACGATGATTTCGCTGAGGGCTGGGTTCTTGCACCTGGGCGGCACGATGGGCCGCCCACACCCGCTTGACGGTGCTGCGGTCGCAATCGGCCAGCTCTGCCGTTTTGGCAATGCTCTTGCCCGCTTCGCGCAATGCCACAATGCGGGCGTGCGTTGCCCGATCGCCTTTGCGCCCTCCGCTGCGCCCTGCGGCCTTTGCCAAGGCGATACCTTGGCGCTGTCGCTCGCGGCGATCGGTGTAATCGTCGTGAGCCATCTGCAGGGCGATCTTCAAGAGCATCGCCTGAACAGATTCGAGCACGATGCGGGCGATGCCCTCGGCGTCGGCCGCGAGGTCGGACAGGTCCACGACGCCGGGAATGGCAAGTCGCGCGCCTCGCGCACGAATTGTCTCAACCAGCTGCTCGGCCTCGGCCAAGGGAAGACGACTAATCCGGTCAATCTTCTCGGCAATCACCACTTCACCGGGTTGAAGATCGGCAATCATACGCAGCAACTCGGGGCGGTCGGCACGGGCACCCGATGCCTTCTCCCGATAGACTGCCGCGACATAATAGCCCGCTGCCTTCGCCTCGGCTACGATGGCATCCTGTCGGCGTAAGTCCTGTGCATCGGTGCTGACGCGCAAATAAACGCGGCCGATCTGCGGCGCGAAGGCGGGGGACGGCTCAATATCAGTGGCCATCGTTTGTTGAAGCTTCCTTGCCTAGCTGGGGACCATCCGGGGGCGAGGCCAGCATGTTGGATATGCTGGCTTCTGCGCTCGCGATCGCATCGCGGATTTCATCGGCCTGTTCGCGCAGCGCCGCCAATTGGCGGTCGCGCGGCAAAATTGCCCTCAGCCAATTAGCGCGCTGCTCGATTTGAGCGATCTGTTCGGCAAAAAACTGAGCGTCGGATCTCATCCGATCAAGCTCAGCCTGCGCCACGCGTAGTTTGCGGTTCCAAGCGGAATCGCGCGCCTTCGCTCGCCTGACCTCGTCCCGGTCTTGCTTGGCTTTGCGCTTCCGCTCCTGATCTAGCGCCTTTTGCAAGGCATCGCGTTTCCTGATCCGCTCGGCCTCAGCCGCTTCATCACGCCTGCGCGCGATCAAAGCATCCAGCGCCGAACGATCGTGAATGTCTATGTTGTTGCAGACCCATCTGATCCTTCGGAATGCCTTGTCCTCGATTTGGCCGATGCGGCTTGGCGACACACCGACGATCTTTGCAGTCGCGGCAAGAGTGAGCGCGGGAGAGGGGCCAAGCCCGATCCGCAAGCGGACAACCTGTTGCTCATGCGGTTCCAGCATCGCGATCAACCGCTCGACGGTTCGATGGTCGGTGATCGGCCTCTCTACATCGCGCTTTGCAAGCCGAGCTGCGAACAGCTCCATGGCCGATTTCATCGCGTCGTCCTGACCGTCCATGCAGGGTTTGAACCTCGCTCGTCCAAATATGGCGCACAATCTATACCATCTGCGCTAGGCGCGGAAGCCATAGCGCAAATAGCTGCTTGGGCAACCCTATTGCGCCATGCTGCCCGTGCCGACATTCTGCGCCTAGTGAGAAGGACGCGAACACGATGCCAACCATATACCTGAAACGAACATCGCCGTTGATGACCCAGCTCGGGGCGAACATCACTCGCGAGCTAAAGAAGCTAGGCATAACTCAAGGGGAGTTGTCCGAACGCTCGGGCGTTGCGGCGTCGCATATCTCATACATGGTTCGCGGACAAGGCAATCCAACGCTTGCTACCTTGGAGAGCCTTGCCGGTGTTTTCAGTTTATCGATTGTCGAATTATTGGCAGAGGATAGCACTTCCGATGATAAGTCATGAAAGGCAGTCGCTTTATTTGATTGGAACAATCTATGTCCAGTAACCCGCCCCACGAATTTGACCGTCTGCTACAAGATGCGCCGCTGGTGCGGGCAATGGGGGGAGCACTCTCGATGTTTGCCACGCTGCTTGCGCGTCAAGGCATTGTCGAGACGGGAGAGGTCGCAAACTTGCTGGGTATCTATGCGGTCGCGACAAGCGAAGTCGATAATGAAGAGGGCATGATTTTGGGATGCTGGGCAGCTATGATCCGCGACGTAGCGGAACAACAGCGCAAAGCTGCTCGCGGCTAACCTTGGCGCGCATGGCGCTAGCTGTAGGGGCTCGCAATCGTAGCGGCGTCTGCTCGCCAACAGCGCGATTTCCTGCTCACGCTATCTGCCACTGGCGCGTGGCGCCGTGCTCAAATTAGCTGCCAATGTGCTCGCCCTCATCCGGCGCTGCTCGCAAACGAGGCGTCGCACTCACGCTGTCTGCCAACAGCTTCGACCGCCAGCGGGAGGTCGATCAGACGGCCATAGGCTGTCCCGTTTCTCCATCTGCACCGGGCAGTTTCGGGAAAAGCCAATCGGGAACACATTTCGGGAAAATGGCACCTCGTTGCCATCGAGCGCGCCTTGCCGCCGTCAGCCGTCCCACGCGACCTTCCCAAACGGGAAGGCGAGACGTTGTGTCGGGAATATGCTACGACAATCCGTAAAGGAGCCGGTCTATGGGTATGCTGGTCGTTTCGGCAGTTTTTGTCGTGATACTTTCTGCCTTAGCTTACCGCGCGAACATACGCTTTCGTAACGAGCGCCGACTTCCAATGCAGTGGGGGATGACAGGGGCAGTAAACTGGTCCGCGCCCCGATTCGTTGCGCTTGCCTTCATACCGATCTTGGCAATCGGCGTTCTTGGCTTTCAAGTATTCATGGCATTGAATGTTCCTGCCCGAGCCGGGCAGGAGGCACTTGTATTCCCTGTGCTGGTCGGAACCGGTGCCACACTTGTCGCGGTGCAGCTTCTGCACCTTTGGTTGATCGAGAGGACTTTGCGCCGCAACGCCGGGTAGGTCTTGCTCGCTCGTCAGGTCGCTTTCCCGAAATTCGATCCCAATCGAGGAGGCCAAGTAGCCACCTATGCACGATACTGCGTTCCGTTTCTTACAGGCCGATTTATGAGGCTGGGCAGTGGCGCTATCGACGCCGTGGTCAGCGCTATGCACGACGTGACCGTACCGCCCGGTTGTTGCAATCGACCAGGTGCATTTTTGTGACCGCACGCGCTACGCTGTGACAACACCTTCGCTGGCAATCGATCGTGCTATAAAGGAGGTCATAGGAGAAGACCATGCTGGATGCCGCGCTGCTCGTAGACACGAATGGCAAGCCGCTTTTAAACGGCAAGGTCACGAGTTCGCGCGACTGGAACGTCGTCAACGCTTTTTGCGAGGACACCTATACGCGCCTGTCCGCAAAACCGTTGATTCGAGGCTCTGATCCCGATGCCACGATCCGGATGTTAAGGATCGGCCGCATCAAATTCAGCCGCTTCTGCTTTGGAACGCCGACCAGGGCGGAGGACTTTGACCCCGCTGCCGGCAACATCATCGTCGTCAATACGTTGCGGGGCGGGCTGCGCCATCCGCTCGATGGCAACGCCGTCGCAGACACACGCTCCGGCGACAGCTACGTGGTCGATTGCAGCCGGATCGACTATTGGAACATCGCGGACGGACATGATCTCCAGCTCAATCTTACGATTCCACATGCCCTGATCGAGGCGGTCGCCGCGCGCTGGTATGGTTTCGTGCCGGACGATAGCCTGTGGCGTCGGCGACTGGTATTTGGGCGGCGTCAGTCGGCTTGGCTCTCGCTGGTAGACTATGCCACGCGCTCGCTGGAGGCGCGTCACGACGGTATCGCCCATTCCGTGATCGAACAGCGCATCGAGGAGGCACTATGCCTTGAACTGCTGCACAACTGGGCGCGGGAAGCCGAACTCTCGCTCGAAGTCGGGGCGCGGGCGGCTGCGCCTTATTACGTGCGCGAAGCCGAACGGCTGATGAGCGATCATGCACGGGAGGCTCCCTCGATCGCCGACATCGCAGGGCGACTGGGCATCAGCGCGCGCAGCCTTTCCGAAGGCTTCCGACGCTTCCGTGGGGTCAGGCCGCATGAGTATCTTGGTGACCGGCGTCTCGACGGCTTGCGGCAGGCGTTGCTGGAGGCACCTGCCGGGCAAAGCGCATCGGCGATCGCGCGGTCCTGGGGATATGTCAATCTGGGTGTGATGGCGACGCGCTATCGCGCCCGGTTCGGCGAGACGCCGACACAGACGCTGGTCGGCGCACGTTCGCGCTGACGGTCACAACGACACAGGCGGATTCCGATCCGCTGCACTTGGCTGCCGGTTTCGACCACTTTGTTCCGAAAACAAGTAGTTGAAAGTGACTTGTGAAATGCTCATTCTTCCTAAAACCGGCTAACCATGGTGCCAGCCGGCGGCAATGATCCGACAGCGCGACACGCTGGCCGGATTTCAGGTGCGCTATCAGCACAAGGCAGAGGAAGACCATGAAAGCACTCGTATATCAGGGTCCTGGAAAGAAGGACTGGATCGAAAAGGCGAAGCCCGAGGTGCAGAAGCCGACCGACGTGATCGTCAAGATCACCAGGACGACGATCTGCGGAACCGACCTGCACATCCTCAAGGGCGACGTGCCCGCGGTCACCGAAGGTCGTACGCTCGGGCATGAGGGTGTCGGCGTCGTCGAGGCGGTGGGTTCCGCCGTGGAGAACTTCAAACCGGGCGATACCGTGCTTGTCTCCTGCGTGACGTCCTGCGGGAAGTGCGCCAATTGCAAGCGTCAGCTCTACGCGCATTGCGCCGACGGCGGCTGGATCCTCGGTCACCTGATCGACGGTACCCAGGCGGAGTATGTCCGCATCCCGCATGGCGACAACTCGCTGTATCCGGTGCCTGCGGGGGCCGACGAGGAGGCGCTGGTGATGCTGTCCGACATCATGCCGACCGGTTTGGAGATTGGCGTCCAGGCGGGCGGGGTGAAGCCGGGCGACACCATCGCGATTGTCGGCGCCGGGCCGGTCGGCATGTCGATCCTCCTGACCGCGCAATTCTATTCACCGGGGCGGATCATCATGATCGACATGGACCCCTCCCGCCTTGCGCTTGCGCGGCAGTTCGGCGCGACCGATACCATCCAGGTGGGCGCGGAGGATGCCGTCGCCCGGGTTCTGGAAATGACCGGCAGCCTGGGCGTCGACGTTGCGATCGAAGCGGTTGGCGTTCCGGCCACGTTCGACATATGTCAGAAGATCGTGTCGGCTGGCGGCAACATCGCTAACGTCGGAGTGCACGGCAAGCCCGTCGAACTGCACATCGAGGAACTCTGGATCAAGAACATCAACATATCGATGGGTCTAGTCTGCACCAGCACCACTCCGATGCTGCTCAAGACCTTGAGTAGCGGAAAACTCGATCCGGCAAGGCTCGTCACCCACCGCTTCGCGATGGATGACATTCTCCACGCCTATGAGGTGTTCGGCAACGCGGCACGGGAGAAGGCGATCAAGGTCATCATCAACGCCTGACTGCTCGAAAGTCAGCCGAATTTTCCACCGACCGTTGCGCCCAATCGCCTGATCCGGTCAAGGGCAAGTGGAGGAATGGCTGCTGAGGACGGTGCTGCCAGTCATGGTGGCACTGTCGAGCAGCCAGTTCCGCACGCGCGGGGTGCTGCACCAGCATGTTACGCCCGTTTGGCACCTGTTGGATGGCGCGCACGATGGTAGCGCCGATCGTCGGCAGATAATCGGCATAGGCCGCCAGATCGTTTACTAGGAACGTCATAGCAGCATCACGGAATGGGTCGAGCGATTCTGGTCCTGCTCTCTTGCCGCTCGCATATGCTTATAGCGCAGTAGCAAGCTTCCCGAAATTCGATCCCATTCGGGCCGGTCGCGGCCAGCGCGCTTCGACTGGTTCAGTCGTAAACGTATATCTGTGCCCGTTCTATGCGCCACCCGCTGTTCGCAAAAACCTTCGAGACTGTTGAAAAAGGATCGCGTGGGATCAGCGTGGTGGATGACAGGTGACGCCGGGCACCGGAGGATGCGCCGCGTATCAGGCCGGCGCGGCCTGCCGGGCCAGCAGCTGGAGGTTGTATGCCGCGGCAGCCATGGAGAACTCCTCAGCTGCTCCGGCGAGGCCTCTCAGCTTGAGCGTTCGTAGCCCCAAGTTGCGTTTCAGGTGGCCGAACACGCGCTCGATCCGCTTTCTTCGACGCCGCGCGTGCACATAGGCGTCGGTGCCGGCAAGGGCGCGCGCGGCATCGCGGGCATCCTCGCTGACGAGGCGGGTGATGCTGCGTTTCCGGCTGACGGTGCATCGGGGCTTCAGTTCGCAGCCAGCACAATCGGCAACATGGCTTCGGTATACGCGAACTTGGTTGGCGCGTTTGGTGCCGCAATAGCCGAGCGGCTTATCGGCCGGGCAGCGATAGGTATCGGCCTCGCGGTCATAGCGAAAAGCATCACGGGTGAAGAAGGCGTCGCGTTGGCGGCTGCGGTCGATGACCGGGATGTACGGGGTGATTTTCCGGTCGATTAGCCAGCCGAGCAACGGGCCGCTGCCATATGCTTTGTCAGCCGCGAGGCTCTCGGGTTCGATGCCCAGCCTGGTGCCGGCGCGTGACACCAGCGTCCGGGTCGCCGCCACCTCGGCTGCGAAGCGGGCGGGCGTCGCCTCCACGTCGAGGATGCAGTCGGTGTCGAGGTCGAGCAGGGGGTTAATGGCGTATGCGTAGCGCGCCGGTCCGTGCTTGCAGGTCAGCGCCGCCTGCGGGTCGGTCGGCGAGATGCTGGTCGGATCGACGGGCGCTGGTTCGTCGGGGTCCGGCGGCAACGCGGCATCGAGCGCCGCCAGATATTCGGCGACGGGTCGCGATATGCTTTCCCCGGCACGAAGCTCGTCTGCGGCGACGGCCCCCTTCAGCTTCTTCTCGCGGCTGGCGTCGGCCATGATCGTGCTGCCGTCCACCGCCAAGTCACGCCCCGTTACCAGCCCGGCCGCGGCGCACCGCGCGACTACCTGCTCGAATAGCAGACGATGTAAGTCGCAGGCGCGGAAGCGGCCGTGCCGGTTCTTGGAGAAGGTGGAATGGTCGGGCACTCGGTCGCCCAGATCGAGCCGGCAGAACCAGCGATAAGCGAGGTTGAGATGCACTTCCTCGCACAGGCGCCGTTCCGAGCGGATGCCGAACAGGTAGCCGACAAGCAGCATCCTGAGCATCAGCTCCGGATCGATCGAGGGTCGACCGCTCGCGCTGTAGCTCGCTGCCAGCGCCTCACGCACGAAGCCGAGGTCCAGCACGCCGTCGATGCGCCGGAGAAGGTGGTCGGCAGGCACATGATCGTCGAGCCGGAAACCGTAGAACAGCGCGCCTTGCGCCACCTGCCGACCCATCATGTCCATACTCCCGCCGCCTGGCAGGAGTGAATCACGCCTTCCTCGTCGTCGCAAGCACGCGTTTTTCAACAGTCTCCTTCCTTTCTGACGACCTTGCCGGCGGGCCATGACCGCAACGCATTTCTGCCGCCCGCCGCTTGTCAGAACTGTTCTGAAAACCTGCTTCGCAAAAGCGCGTGCCGGCGACGGGTTTGGAGAACCCACGGGCGGGGAGCGTGAGCATGACGCCCCGTTTGCAAGCAGCGCCGGATGATGGCGAGCACACTGGCAGATAATTCGAGCAGGATGCCACCCGCCAGTGGCAGATAGCGTGAGCAGGAAATCTGGCTGTTTGCGAGCAGACGCCGTTATGATTGCAAGCGCCTACAGCTAGCCGTGCGTCGCCTCGATCTGCTGGGCCAGCTCGGCCAGGTGATCGGAATCAAGTAGATCCTCTGCGGTGAAATCGAGTGCGAAAAATTCGCTGTCACGGGGAGGCGCGCGATCGGCGGCGAACGTAGCCAGATAGGGCCGCGCCTCGTCCGTGGCGATCCAGCGCCAGAAAGCATTGCCCTGGCCGAATAAGCCGCTCTCGAACATATCGAGCCGTGCTTGTGCGAAGTCGGTCAATTTGCGTCTCCTGACAATCGGGCGGTTCGGCAAAAAAAGGGAGGCCAAAGCCTCCCTTTGTCTTACTGGAACAGTTTGATGAAAGCGGGCGCGAGGCCAATGACTGCGAGGACGAAACCGACGCTGCCGATGACCCAAGTTTGCGCCGTCAGCTTGCTTTCGATTCCCTTGTTCGCCTCCTGAACCTTCACGGCGATATACTCCTCAATAGCCTCTACAACTTCCGCTGCGGCGTCGTCGGACAGATTAGCCGCTTTCAGTGCTCTAAACAATTTGATGTGCATCCGGTTCAGCGGCGCGGCGGCGTCGATCTGGTCGGCCATCGTCTCGATCACGCGCGCGCCCCATGCCCAACGGATAGCGCCGGAAGCATCCGAGTAATCGGATCCTCCGTCAGTTTAATTGCCCGAGCGATTGCGCGACACGTCCGCATAAGGTTTGCGGCGGCACTGGCTGCACCGAAGCCGCGCGATCAGTTCGTATATGCGGGTATCGAAAGAAATGCGGCGCGAGCGGGCGAAGTCGCCCAGCGGGGCGACGACGCGGCGACCGCAAGCGCACTGGATGCGCAGATAGCAGCCTTGCCGATACCAGATAGGATCAATGGGCTTGGGGCGGTTGTAGTTCGCGGCCATGGGGCGCTTATGCGCCAAGCGGAACAGGAGGGGAACACGCCGCGCGAACGCCGGTTATTGGATTGGCAAGGGAAAAGGGCTATATAGGCAATGCTTCGTGTGCTGATTCATTTCACACACCTACCTGAACCCGCCGTGCTGTCACACGGCGGGTTCAAACATTTAGGGCGGGCGGCCCTGTCAGACCACCCGCCCCGCTGGATCAGCCCTTATCGGACTTCCCCAGCTTCACAATTGCGATCACGAGCGCGACGGCTGCGATCGTCAATTGAGCTGCTTCATATGCTGTCAAATCACATCACCTCCTTTGAGCGAGAGGATTTGCGAAGGGCCGCTGTCACAGTCCCTCGCCCTCGCTCGATGAGGGCTATACAACGGATTGGCGAGAATGCGCGCGAAGTGCTTCACATTTTCGTGAAGCCGTTGGATGATCGCCGGCGACCGTTGATGAAAAGGGGAAACTATGGACCTTGTATCGCAGGTTAGCGCCGATGACTGGGAAAGCGCACGGCGGATAGTTCGTCATCGCGAAATCATGGAACGACTGATTCCGTTTTGGGCCGTGCTTGGCGTTGCGCTGGTGCTGATGGGCGTGGACCTGGGCGGGCATCTGCTGTGGACGCTGCCCATGATCGGATATGTCTTTGGGGTGATGGCGGCCGATCACGGCCCTGATTACCGCGCCGCGAATTATTGGGTGCCGGTCCTGGGAAGCCAAGCGGCGGCGCTGCTACCTCTCATCGCCAAATTCTAGATCTCTCTGGAGCGGTGGCAGCTGCCACCGCTCCACGGGCGTCAAACTATGCCCTCGAAGCGGGCGATCGCCTGCTCCGCGACGGAAGTAATTTCGGCGGGGTCGGCGGTTTGAGTGCAATCGCCGCCTACAACAGTGCCGAGCGTGCCGCCCTCCAGTTGGACAGCGTGGACACGCCACACATCGCGGCGGATTTCGCACTGATCGGGCAGAGGCCGTTGCATGATTTCATGAAACACCAGGTCAACCCATTGGCGTGCGTCCGGATCGGAAGACGCATCGGCGTAGTCGGCGCGGCTCGCCATGACGCTGTATCGGTCCCCTAGCATGAATTGACGTTCGCGTGCGCGCCGGTCCTGCTCGATCCGCGTCACGCGATCTTTTTCCGCCCGTTTCATGGCTTGTTTCATTCGAACATCGTCGGCGCTGCGCGTCAGCGCCGCCATGATGTTGGGGACGCGCGCGGGCATATAATGCCCCGCGCGCTCGGCCGCCTCGATCACAAATTGCAAATCGCCGATCTCGCTAGGCGAGAGGCTGACGCGAACGGCGCTCGCCGTGTTGCTGATTTTCATGGCTGCGGCTCCGGCTCTTCTTTCGCCTTGTAGGCGGCAAGGCCGATCCATGATCCGTTGTCGCCGCGAAACTGGCGCACAACATCGCCACCGTCCCAATGGCCGGTGAAGATGCCGCGCCGGTTGATGCCGCCGACGGGGCGCGTGCGCGCCGCCAGAAGGCGTGCGCGCCGCGTGTCTCGATCTAGGTGGCGCATGGGTTGCATGGTCAATCCTTCCTATTCGCTGGCGGTGTCGAGGTTTGTGCCGATCTCGTCGGCGTCGAAGTCTTCAAGGGCTGAAATCGCGCTTTCCAGTTCGGAAACTGCGGCGTCCATCGCCTGCGCACGTTCGCTGTCCTCAAGGCTGGGTGGTAGATTCTCGCGGGCGGCCTGCTCGTCATCCTTGACGGTTTCAAGCATGTCGCGCGCCTCATCCAACAGGGCCTTGCCCTTGTCGATCAGCACGCGGGCGGCGGCGATCTGCTTGCGGCGTTCGCGGTTCATGCTTCTGCCCTCGCGTCGCCGCTGTCGATCTGGAAGCCTGCGCGGGCCAGCTCGTCACAAAGGGCGCGCTGCCGATCCTCGCGGGTGCCGCTGGTGGCGATATAGCTGCACCGGCCATCGTGGAACGCGAAGCCTGCACGTTTCAGGCATCCGCGAAACCGCTGGTGGGTGCGGTCGCTCCAATCCAGTGTGCCCGCATAGTTGCGGAAAGCGGCGACGGCGCAGACGGAACCATAATTCTCATCACGCCAGCTAAGCTCGATAACCGGGGGCGATTTGGTCATGGTGGCCTCCCTCAATATTCGCTGGTTAGGAGAATGGTGAGCACGCGGGTTGTGGCATCGGGATTCCACGGTTCGGCGCTGCCAAATTCAAGATCGCGGTCGTAATAGTCGAACTTCCACATGACCGAGAGGGCTGGGCGCGTGCTGTCGTCAGTCCAGCGGGTATGCCATTGGCCGATCACATCGCGATAAAGGAAACCAGCGTCATGCTCGCCGTGCGGGTCGTTGTCGGGTGTGAAATCCTCAAAGCCTTCGATCATCTTGAGAATGTCGGTCTGCGTATTCTCGTCCAGCGCCGCGATGCCTTGCGTAATCACGGTGCGACAAGTCACGCCCATCGTTCGCCGCGCAATGTCGTTCAGCGCCGCGACGGTGGCGATCTGGTCAGTTGTCGCTTCCATTTTCCTCACTCCTTTAGGCGAAGCCGCTGCCTGCGGCCTGCGGCTCTGACCCGCTGGCGAAGCGCGGGATGGGGAGGGGGAAGCAAAATCGATGGGAGTGGTGCGGGCGGCACGGTTAGGGAGGCCCCGGCGCGCGCGAGCGCGCCGGAACTGGCCGAACTTGGCGTGCAACCCGGTCCTGTCGATTATGCTTCGGGAACGAAAGGGCGGGTGCCCTTGGTGTTCCCCGGTGGCAGCTGCCACCACTGGCAAGGCGCGGCCCTGGGCCGCTCGATCCTATGTGCCAGCTGACAGACTACTAAGCGCGCGGCCCTGGCCGCTCATTTTCAGCGCTCGCGGTCTTTTGATTTCTCGGCGGCCTGTGTCGGTGATTTGCCTTCGCGCAATGTTGCGGCGACATGGGCCTTTGCGCTTTCGACGATCTGCGCCAGCTGTTCCTTCGATGCGCCGCGCTCGGTAGCTGTGGCGACGCGCTTATCAATGGCGATCTGGAATTGCGCGAACCTGGCATCGGCCCGGTTCTGCTCAGGCGAGTTTTTCTCGAATTGCGCGGCAAGGCGTAGATCAACCTGACTGACGCCGGGAGGCATGACTTGCAGACGTAGCGCGCGATCGGCAGCCTGAATGTCGCGATCGGTCATTTTCGAAAGGAAATCTGCGGCGCCCGCGCTGATGGCGCGGACTCTTTGCAGCGGGTCCATGCCCTCGGACCAATTGACTTCGATCTGATGATAGCGGCGTTGCTCAATCAGCTGAAGGTGGTGCATCGGCCCTTTGGGATCACGGAAAAAGGCAAGCTCTTGCGCTGAACGCGCGGCCAGCTGGCGCATGTCAGCGGACGTTTCCGCGATCCGGTTAAGCTGCTCATGCTGCCGCGACGCAACGGTTTGCGCAGTAGGTAGATAACGGCTGATCTGATCCTTGGCCTGCTCGATGCTCATCGAGCGCCGTTCCCCAACTGGCATGAGAGATTCCATCGAAGGCGGAAACGCGATGCCTGCTGGCCCTCGCGCTGGCTCGACGCGGTTCTGTTCAAGGGGCATTGCGTCGCGGATGACTTTGGCGAGGGAGGCGTGATTTCCGGTATGGAAGCTATCGCGGCTCGCCTCCATCCAGTCCTTCGGCCCCATTGCCTGGATCGAGACAAATTTTTCGGCCGCAAGGGAATGTAGCTGCAAGTGCAGCCGCATGGTGCGGCCATTGCCCTCACGGAACGGATGAACGGCATTTAATTCGGAAATATGCCGCCCCATGGTATCGGCAAAGCGATCACGATCCATCGACTTGAGGGTTTGGAGGTCGGGCAGCTGCTTAAATTCGTGCTCCATGCTGCGGGCAATGAAGTGCGCTCGGGCAAAAGTGCTGCCGGGTTTGCTTATGTCCACGGTCCGAAAGCGCCCCGCCCAATCATATACGTCCTGAAACAGATGATTGTGCAGTTCGCGATACTCGCGCGCGTTCGTCGCCGGCGCGGCGCGCTGCACGACCAGCTCGCCATGTCGGACAACCGAGAAGAAAGCTTCTCGCTCCTTGAGGATATTATCGTCGCGGATTCCCAGCTTGTTCCGAAGAACGTCGCTGTTACGCCAGGTGTAAGGGTCGCTCACCTGTCATGCAGCGAGTTTCTGGCGGGACAGAACATCACGGTTGTAGTCCTGCGCCAGACCAATCGCCACATCGACGGGAATTTGGGTTTCGACCAACAGCAAACAAAAAGAGTGGTCATCCGAAACCAATTCAAGTCCTTCAATCTTGCAATTTGCGATTGCTTCGCAATAAGCTGCCATCACGTCAGGAATCTCTTCCTGCCGACGCGGCTCATACCCCATCGCCTTGATGCGATTCCTGTAGGTGTCGATGATATTTTCCATTTTGCACCTAAAAACGACCTGCTCCCGCCCATAGTTAACATGTCGGGATTTGTATATAAACCACATTGAGTAGCCCCCATATTTCACTTTCCTGAAATGGGACGCCGCGCTTGCGCGGCGTCTCGTGCATTTAGCAGGGCGGGTCATTCAATCCGCTTGGTCGGTCATCATCGCCAACAGGTAGTCGGCGGCGTTCTGAGCCTCACGGGCAGCCTCGAAAATCGCGCGCTTGTCGTTGCGGAGCGCGGTCAACCAGTGCTCGATATACGCGGCATGGTCTTCGCGTTCCTCGACCTTGAAACCGACAATCGCGCCGATGAAGGATGCGCCCAGCTCGGCTACGAGCTCGTCCCTCGCATAGTCGGCGCGGCTCGTTGAAATCAGGGTTTTCCGGTTGAGGCGGCTTTCATGCCCTGCATGATGCACGGCCTCATGCGCAAGCGTTGCATAGTAGTCGTCGGCGGAATGGAACGCTTCAAAAGCGGGCATTTGGATATAATCGTCGCGGGTGTGGTAATAGGCTTGCGATCCGCCGATGCGAACGGTTGCGTCGATGCGAGAGAACATCACTTCAAGCTCAACGTCGCGGGCTTCGGGATTGGTGATGATCGGAGCGGGCGCGGGATATTTGCCGTCCAGTCCCTCGACCTGATCGGGTAGGGTAGGCCGGCAAGGTCTCAGAGAGAACATTGCTCGGCCCCCCTCCGAACCGGACGTGCACCTTTCAGCGCATCCGGCTCTCCACGACTGCGTGCTATCCGCCGTTGGCGGTCGGTTGGTTGACCGGCGTGGATGCTATTGTGGCAAGCCACGCATAGGACAACGCGCTTGCGCTGCCGTGCTGCCTGCATATGGCGAGACAGTCCGGCATATTGCATCTCCGCGACCCGGCGGACGTGATGGATTTCGCAGGGCAGGTCTTCCCGACCACAACGCTCACACTGGCGAGCATTGAGCCGTTCGACCAACTCTGTCCTGCTAAACACGAACTGAGCTGAGCGGGGATTATCGATCCCGCCCCACGTTCGTACATGTCGTCGCAGGTCCTTCAACTGCCACAGCTTGATCGCGCGGGGTTCATTTCCCACCTCGAAGCGGATGAAGAAGTCCATCCCACGCCGCAGTCTGGCGAAGACGCTGCGAGCCGATGTCCTATGCTTGGCGGCGATGGTTTTGACGCAGGAGAACAGGGCGAAGTAACCGCCTTTGTTTAGCTTGCGCTTCACGTCGTCAGCTAGGGCATAATAGTTCGCAAAGCCGCGCCATTCGGCATTGTAGGCAAGGACGATCTCCACGTCGCTTGCGAAGCGCAGTGCGGGCCGACCACGCGGGCGGAAGGCTTCATAGTCGCCCCAGCCCTTGTCGTTGACGAACCGGACAACCCGATCCCTCGGAACGCGAAGCCGCAGCCGGTCAGCCAAGCCGCGCCGCAAGGTCGGACGACCATCGAAGATCGCCTTGTGCGGATTACGGTTGGTACTGGTGCAGACCTCGTATCCTAAGAACCGCGCCCCATCCGTGGCTTTTCGGATTCCGCTTTTCTCGGCGGACATTTCCAGCTTCAGGGTGTCGGTCAGGAAGACCCTGACCTCGTCCATCAACTGGCGTGCATCCGCTTTGCTGCCGGTCACACCGATGAGGAAGTCATCGGCATAGCGGCAGTATCGCAGTCTCCTATAGTTGGGATCGAGGGCGTCGCTGGCCGGAACGGTTGCCCGTTCTGCCTTGAGCCGACCGATCTCCTCCAACATGGAGGTGATCTTCGGGGAGTCCGCAAGCCCTTGGGCTCGCAGCGCATCCACGTTCCGACGCAGGTAAGAAGTGCGGTTGCGGATTCGACGATAATCTTTCGTGAACCCGCGTTTGTCGCCCTTGGTGAAGCTGGCGATCCGGGCCTCAATGAACATATCAAGCTCATGGAGGTAGATATTCGCCAACATCGGCGAGACGACACCGCCCTGAGGTGTGCCGCTGTAGGTCCGATGATAGACCCAGTCCTCGATATAGCCCGCCTTGAGCAAGCCTCGGATCAGACGCACGAAGCGACGATCCGCGATCCGCTTTTCCAGCAGGCCGATCAGAACATCATGATCGATATTGTCGAAGAACCCGACAACATCGACGTCGATCAGCCACTTCACCCCCGTCCATTTGGCGCGGATGGATTCCAACGCCGTATGGCACGATCGCTCTTTCCTAAACCCATGCGAGTGCTGCGAGAACAGCGGTTCATAGATTTGCTCAAGGAGCGTCCGCACCACTTCCTGGACGAGCTTGTCCTCCGTGGTCGGCACGCCAAGCGGCCGTTTCTTGCCGTTGGCTTTCGGGATATACACCCGACGTACCGGCTTGGGCCGATAGCTTCCGTCCGCCAACCGGTCGATGATCGACCTGACCATCTCGGGCGAGAAGCCGTCGAGTGTCTTGCCGTCAACGCCCGGCGTCATCGCACCCTTGTTCGGCGCGATCTGCTGATAGGCATGCTCCCAAAGGAGCGGGCTTTTCATGAGGCGGAAAAGTCCATTGACCCGCCGACCCGACCTGATGATGGTCGGGAGTGATCTGACGGCCCTCTCGATGGTATCTGGCAGCATTAGCACACCTCCTCGTGAGGTTGTCTGATCGCAGTCGCTGCCGCCCTTCCCCCGAGCGTTGAGGCTTTTCGCACGGGTTGCCCCGCACTTATGGCCGCGCTCGTTCCCCACTGGTGTGGAGACTGTCCCGGCCATTACGCCGGGCATTTGAGTACTATGGCGGCTCCGTCGCCATGCAGGTCCGGCAAGCCGTCCTGTTTAGGCGATCCCGCAATTACGGAAGTCGGAGTTCCGACGTGGTTAGGTGCCCCGTTCGTTCACTTGCCCCTCCCTACAGAGGGTGCGCCGGAGAAGCTGGCAGGCTCGCGGCATGACCGCTTGCTCGGGAGGAACTCAACGCCCTTTCCTCCATTTCTCCGATGTGCCGCGTCAACCATCCTGCGACACCGCTCACGTTGTTAGCCGCTGCAAACTGGGGTTCAGGCAGTATAGCTTTCACCATACACGTCTTGCCCTGATCCATGACGCCGCGAATGGTTCTGGCGCTTCCGGACCTTTTCTGAACATGCTACTTTTCCCCGTCCCTTTCGGGATCACAGCTATTGCTAGCCGAGGTTAGTTCAGTGGGCATGATCTATAGCCAGCAAGATCATCTACTCATGGTAGAGCTCCTTTATACTTCCGCCGTTACGGCGCACCATTGAAAACCGTATATCGTTTCAGGAACGGAATCGCGCGCTCGTCGTCCGTCTCGGAATCCTTCACGACAAGCTTGTTGGCATAGACAACGGTGGTTCCCTTGCTGCCCTTCCTGACATTGCCGCCCAGCTCCAACGCCTGTTTGAAGGTCAGCCAATAGGGCGAGGCGAAGCCCTGACGCATGGCGCTGGCCCAAAGGCTGAGGACGTTGATCCCACGATAGGCGACACCATTGTGCCGGAGCGGAATGGTCGGCCCACCGCTCCACGGCTTCACCCAAGGCTTGGTGCCCGCTTCCAGCATCGCAAGAATGTCGTCGGTGACGGCCTGATAAATGTCGATCCGGTTCGTTTCCTTAGCCATTTTCCTCACTCCTTTAGGCGAAGCCGCTGCCTGCGGCCTGCGGCTCTGACCCGCTGGCGAAGCGCGGGATGGGGAGGGGGAAGCAAAATCGATGGGAGTGGTGCGGGCGGCACGGTTAGGGAGGCCCCGGCGCGCGCGAGCGCGCCGGGACTGGCCGAACTTGTCGAGCAACCCGGTCCTGTCGATTATGCTTCGGGAACGAAAGGGCGGGTGCCCTTGGTGTTCCCCGGTGGCAGCTGCCACCACTGGCAAGGCGCGGCCCTGGGCCGCTCGATCCTATGTGGCAGCTGACAGACTACGAAGCGTGCGGCCCTGGCCGCTCATTATACGCGGCCGGTTTTACCGGCTGCGTTCTGTAAAATGGAGGCGGTGGCAGCTGCCACCGCCCCGCAAGTTTGCGGGGAGCGCGGGAGTGAAGCGCGCTCCCCGTGCCGTTATGCCGCTTGGCTTTCGTTGTCGGCGGCATCGGGCAAGGCAGAGGGTCGAAGGGCGGGGGGCAGGATGCGCCGCCCCGCAAGGCGCTCGTTGACCGTCACGGCAAGGTCAGAGCGCTTCATGGTCTGGCAATTCTCTGCGGCGTCGTTGCCGCAACCTTCGGCCAGCAGCTTCAAGAGCGTGGCCTTGCTAAGCTGGTCATAGAATACCTGATTAGGTTCCCACTTGTCGGCCATGTCGATCTGCGCGGCCCCGACGATCTGCGCCAGCTGGCGGTCGCGGTCGCTATGGAACGAAAGGCTCGTGATCTGCGAGGCCACGCAGTAGGCCAGCAGCCGCAATTTCGCTTCGCTGTCCATCTGGCGCATATCGTCCAGCGTGGGTGTCTCGGCCAAGCGGGCAAGATCGGCGCTCGCGATCTCGTCAATGTCGGCAATCGTGGAATGGCCCATGACCGCATCGTCAACATGAAAGCGGTTCTTTTCGGCGGTGATTTCGGCGGCTTGTTGCCACGAATAGGCGTTGCCGCGAACCTGCCCCAAGAGGCCCGTCAAGAGCACGTCCAGCGCCAGTTCCGGGTCGCTGGCAAGGGCTTCCCGAACCGCCATCGTGCGGATACCGCCCAGCTGATCCATGACCTTCTGCGAGTAGTCGGGCCGGGGAGGCTTGGGGGCATCGGCGGCGGTGCCCTTGGCGCTGCGCGTGAACGCAACCTGTTCGATACCGTCATGCCCGATGAAGACGATAAGGGAGTGCTCGGCCTTCTGCTCGGCGGTGAAGACGCGGCAAGCCGATACGATAGCGTCCTGCTTGCGGGTCAGGGCGCGCAACTCGTCGTCATAGTCGTGATCGTCCTCGTCCACCTCGCTTTCACGCTTGGCGATTGCCGCCTCGATCTGTGCCAACTGCGCGGTTTCTTCCTCGGTCGGCTCTCGCTCGCCTGCGGGTTCCAGATGGCCCCGCATCCAATAGGAATCGGGCCGGTAAAGCTGCCCCTCGGCATCGCGCCAGCCATCTTCGCGCGCCGCCTTGGCGATGGCGTCGAGCCGATCTTGCACAAGGTCCATGACAAGGCCCGCATCATCGCAATAGCGACGTTCTCCGAAAAGATCGGTGGTGAAGGTGCCGCCTGCGGCGCAATAGGCTTCCTCGCCCACAATGCGGAAATGCTTGTCGGTATCGGCAACCTTCTCCTGGGTGAGCATGGCCCGGATTTGGTGGGCGTTGTCGCCGGTGCGCTTGAAAACCTCAAGCTGGCGGTCCTGATCGTCTGTCAGCGCGAAAGCCTGCGCCGCGCCCATGCCGATTTCGTCTTTCTGGAAGGCTTTGAGAATGGTGGGGTGCAGCGCCGCCAGCTTCAACACGCGGCGGACATATGCGGGGGAGACGCCGAACGATGCTGCAACATCGTCAACGTCCTTGCCGCTGTCGATGATCGCCCGATAGGCGGCGATGGCATCAGCGGGGTGGGCGTCTTAGGTCATGTGTCAACTGTCCTTCGAAGCATTTTTTGGCAGATATCCGTCAGTTTCTGGTCTTGTTGTCGGGTGACACTGTCCTTCGAGCTTTGGTGGTCGCTGGCACGGCGCGGAGCGCCGTGTCACGCTCGGCGATCAGCCGAGCGTTGTGACGTTGGTGGCGGTGCGCTTCCGCTTCGGCTGTGAGGGCGCGCTGCAACAGCAGCGCGTTCTCGCTAACCAGGCGACGCTGCTCTTGCTTCATGGTGCGGATGAGGCCGTGCAGTTCGTCGAGCTTGTCCTGCCAGGTCGTCACCGGCTTGATGGGATCGCCGAGGATGGCGTGAAGGTCGTCGATGATATCACGATGGTTGGTGTAGATCGTGTTGCGCGCGACCCCGGATTCGCGCGCGAGGGTCGCGACGGTGAGCGTATAGCCGCGCTGATGCAGCGGGTGGACCGGGCATCCTTTGCGCAGCCGTTCGAACGCAGCGTTGAGCCGGACCTGGGTCTGCTGGCGACGCTGTTCATGACGATCGGGTTTCCTGGGCATTGGATCATCCCTCATCGAGCTGGGTGAGGATACGGTCGCATTCGGCGACCCTGGCCTCAGCAAGCGCACGACTGCCGGCATCGAGCACCGGCTGTTCGAGCAGTTTCAGATTGCGGGCACGGCGCATTTCCCACACGGACCGATGTCGGGGCGTGACCGCGAAGTTGGCGCAGGTCGAGCAAGTGGTCTCGGTCCTGAGCACCGGATTGGGGCCGGCCTCGCCGCCGAAGCACGCCGAGGTTTCGGGGCGATAGACGCAGTAACCCCAGTCGCACACGCCGAGCCGCAGGTCGGTTTCCGCCATGAGGAAGTCCACATATGCCTGCACGTCGCCATTCCGGGTGCAGCCGCGGAACCGGGATCGTGCCGCAATGACGCGCCCGGCCTTGCCGCCGAGCGCGGTTGCGGTCAGCATCTCCTCCAGCGCCGCTCGCGTTTCCTCTTGGGCATGACGGTCGATCAACTCGTCGAGCTGGAAGTCGGTGCCGACGTAGCCGCTGTCGGTCATCGCGCGCGTCACATGGCCAAGATGTGCCTGGAGCGCGGCGAGCCCGGTGCGGTCGCGCTTGCCGACGAACCGCGCGAACGTCTTGCGGCCCTGATGGGTGTTGAGGTGCCAGGGCTTGCCCTCGTGGAGCGGCAGGCCGATGAACGGTGCGAACAGCAGATTGAGACGACGGATGATCGTATAAGTGGCCGGCAGGTCGATCTCGACGGCAGGACCGATGAGGCCGGTGCTCGATGTGATCAGGAACAACTCCTCGCGTCGCGACCGGCGCCGCAGCCCATCGGTCAGCTTCTCCATCACTGCGACCGCACGCACGACCGGCTCGGGCGCGATCCAGCGGTGGACGTCACCATGATAGCCGCGTGAGGTCTTGAAGATGCGGCCCGTAAGATAGGCGAACCGCTCGTCACCCGTAGCGGAAGGGTGACGTTCGATGCATCCGGCTTCCAGCCCAAGGATCTCCGAGAGACGGGCGCCGACCAGCCAGGCGATCGTCACGAAGCAGGCATCGTAGAGCCGGTCGGCAAGGTAGCGCACGGTCTTGGTGCTCGTCACCGGCGCCCGATGCCAGGGGGCCTCCTCGCCAGGCAGCACCTGGAACCGGAACGGCGCGATCGCGTCGATGACGCGGAAGCCGGCCTTGGTGGGAGAGAGCCCGGATGCGAGCGCCGCATCATAGGCCGCCTGCGCCTCGCCTTGCAGGGCGAGGATATCATCGGCCGCCGGTCCGATCAGCCGCAGCGCCGACGACAGTAACGGCACCGCGATCGCGTCGGGGGTATAAGGCAGCCAACCTCGATCACTCCTTTTGAACATGCCTGTCGTGCCCGGGAACGGATCACCGATGGCGACCGTCGAGTAGCGCGCGCCTTGGAGATAGATCAGGATGAGCAGGCTGCGATAATGATGGAGTGTGCCCGTCTTGAGCAGTTCGCCCTTCGGGTTTCGGCGCTCGGCCATCGCCGCCATGAACCGCTCGCTTGCGCCGCGATCAAGGTCGGCGAACCGGCGATAGCCCTGATCTGCCATCCAGCGGATGAGGAGGCGAAGCCCCTTGAACAGTCTCATGAGCGTGCCATCATGAACGTGCCTTCGCCCCGGCGGGGGATCGACCTTCGCGCTCCACAACAGGGTCTTTGCCGCCGCCAGCCAGAGCAGTAGCTCAGGATCGGTGAACCGCCCTGTTGCGACCGTAAAACCCCAGTCGAGCGAGTAGTCGCCCCGACTACAACCGGGCCGGATGCCGTCCAGGTGCCATATGTCGTCGCTGAAGCGCGAGCGCGACGATATCGCGATGTCGGGCGCGAACGCCGCCGCCTGGGCGAGCAACAGGGTCATTCCAGCACCGGCAAGGCAGGCAGCCCCGCCATGATCGCCCGCGCGGCATCGTGCAACTCGCCGGGGAAGTCGGGGAGGATATCGCCCGTGAGGATGCGATGGCTCTCGGCGTAGATCAGTGCCCAGCGCGTCGGATCGATCCGTGTCCGTGCTTCCTCCAGTACTGCGATCGCCTGGAGGATGCGCGCCAGATGCTCGGCATCCAGCGGGATCACCAGGCCCGGACAGCGCAGACACGCCCCGAGCCGAGAACAGGGCCTGCCCTGCCTGTCGCCACCGAGCAGATTGAGGCAGTCATGCCCGAACGGCACGCTCGCGGGCATTGCCGCCGGCGGCGCTTGAGAGACGGTATTTTCCCCCATCACCCATCCGATCATCAGCGCCTGCGCGCGGGCGATCGTCTCAGCCTGGATGCGCGCCGCCTCCGGCCCACGCACATAGCGTTCGGTCGTGTCGATGCGCGCATGGTTGAGTAGCGCCTGCGCCGCGATCAGATCGCCTTGGCTCGCGGTATAGACCTGGGTCGCCGCGCTGCCGCGCAGGAACGCCGCCGCAAAGTCGGGAAGCGGTTCGCGCCATCGTTCGGGTGCGGCCCGGTTCCAGATCGCGATCCGGTCATTGGCGCGGTCGATAAACTTCTTGATGCCTTTGCCCAGCGTGCTCATCGATACGAGGCGCACCGTGCCGAGCTTCTCGCTCTTCATCAGGAACAACAAGTCACGCTCCTGCACGCGGGCCTGGCTTGCAAGCGTCGCGGTCATGGCGATCAGCCGATCGATCAGATTGGGCGCCGCATAGGGTCGCCGACGGTCGAACGAACGGCGCTGCGCCCGCTTCACCTTCGCACCAGCACGCGGCTTGCCCCAGTCGATCATCACCCGATGCTCGTCGAGCGGATGCGAGCTCTGGCAGTCGCGTCGCAGACGCCGCAATGGGTCGGGATTACCGGCGGTCTGAACCGCGAGCCCGAGGAAGAAGGCCGGAAGATACTCCAGTGTCAGATGGAGATAACCGGACAGATGCCGCAGCCCGCCACGCGTGCTCAGCGTGGAGACGCCATAGGGGACCTTGCTCGCTGCCGTCACCACGCCATTGCCGACGCGCGCTATTGTGCGCACGAACCGGCACGTTCGCGCATCAACACCGGGCACCGCGCCGCGCGTGGCGAGGATGCGTTGCCCGGTCTCGAACCGGTCCCAGGCTTCGTCGATCTCCTCATAAGCTGCCTGAAGGATGCTTTTGAGCACCGCCTCGCTGAGCTTGGGTCGCGGCGTCGGCGACCGATTGGGCCAGGGATTGTAAGGGAAGTCGATCCGGCTCGGCAGACGATCAGGCGCGTGCCGCTTGGTCCAGTCGACCAGATAGCGCAGCACCGCCAGCGCATTGGCTTTCGAAGGTGCGGTCCAGCCCTTGCCATCCGGGCCTGGCTGTCGGTTGAGCCAGTCCATATAGCGCCCGACCAGTGTGGAGGTGAGGTCGGCCGCGCCAGCCACCGCATCCTCCTCTCGCGCGAACGTCGCGAACAGGCGCAGCGCACGATAGCAGCCGCGCTGCGTATCCGGGCTCGATCCAGCGTGATGCCCCCGGAACGCTTCGGCCAGCAGCACCGTCACATCACCCGGAAGCCCGAGCCTTCCCAGATCGAACCGCTTGTCCACCTCGCCCCAGGCGTCGCGGAACAGGACGATGGTATCACTCGCCTCCCGCGTCACCATGCGCCGGTTGATCGGTGCCCGCCTAGCCATCGTCGATCAGCGCGCCGTAAAGCCAGGCGATGCTCTCCTCCAGTTCGGCACCATGCATTTCCACGCAGCGCAGATAGATGGCAGTGCTGGCGATCGACCTGTGTCCGAGCAGCACCTGGACCACCTTGAGCGGGTTGATTTCCGGTGTCATGCGCGCCTGCCGCTGGAGCTGCGCCAGCATCGTCATCGCATAGCAGTGCCGCAGCCAATGGCCGGTCCCGACCACGCCGGCCGCCTTGAACGCCGCGCTCATCGCAGCCGTGAACCGGACTGGACTGACCGGCTTGCCCCGGCTCGTCAGGAAAAGCGCCGAAGGTGCATGCCATGATGGATCAGCGCGGCGCAGCCGCCGGATCAGCGGGCCGCGCACCTCATCGATGTAGCGATGCGTGGCGTCGAGCAACCGGATCGGCGGATAGACCGTGCGCGGATAGCCGCCCTTGGTGATGCTGAGCCCGATCCCGACCAGCGGATGCTCATCGGCATCCAGGTGGGCGATCTCCGGCACCTGGAACAGCTCCAGCGCGCAAAGCTCCTTGCGGCGCATTCCCGTCACCAGCGCCCAGCTTGCCATCAGATCGTAAGGCGACGCCAGCGCACTGAACAGCCGGCGAAGCTGATCGGCGCGCAGGGCGCGCGGCAGCCGCTCGGCCTCCGGGACGGTCAGCACATTGGCCGCGACGATGCCGGGACGCGCATCGAGATGCGCGAGCATCGACTGCCGCCGATGCGACACACGCACGTCGATGTAATGGAACGGCAGCTCCACGATCCAGCTCCGCTGATGCGCCCAGCCATAAAAGCGGCAGACTGTGCGGACCCGATCGTTGATCGTCGAGCGCCCATAGGGCCGCTTCGTGTGCGGGCTCGGGCGTTCCAGCATCCGGTTGCGCCACGCCGCTATCTCGCGTTCGCCAACCGCGTCCCAGGCGATCCGGGATTGCTCCAGGCTATCGAGCCAGTCGTGTAGATGTTCGCTATAGGTGCGGATCGTCTCGGCCGCGTGGCTGCGGCCCGGGATGGTCGCCAGTTCGTGCAGATACGCGAACGCAGGCTCGATAATCGCCATCCCATCATCGACGATGACCGGGAAGTGCGCCGGGATGTCGCCATAGCCCGGCAACGCTCTGATGATACGCGCCATCTGTCCTCCGTGGCGCGTCGTGCGCGCCCGATAGCAGGACAGCCTATTGCCGTTCAGAGCCCATGATTACGCTCAAAAGGACAGTTTCTGCCCCATGCTTAAATGTGCGGCGCGCTCAGGCGCGCCGATAAACCCAAGGGCGTCCGTGTGACGGACTCGTCGCCCCCGATCGCAAGCGGGACAATACCACAACCGCCGCGCAAGTGCTTGTTCCAGGCCGCCCTCCGCCAGCTCTTCGGGTAAGCGCTGCGGGCGGCCTGGAACAAGCACACCATTCTCTTATTCTTTCTATCGAAGGACAATCTGGACACATGACCTAACATGTCCTCACGCTGCGCGTTCTCGGCAAGAGAGATTTCCAGCGCCTCGTCCTTGCTGCGGATTTCAACGGGAACCTCGAAAGTGCCGGGGATGGTCTTTGCCTTCTGCAACAGCTTCAAGGCCCGGTAGCGCCGCCCTCCGGCGCAAATCTTGATCTTGCCGTCCTCATCATAGCCGATCAGGTTTTGCAGCACGCCCCGCGCCTGAATGTCGGCTGCGAGGGCTTCGATTTCCTTGGGCTTCACCTTCCGCACGTTGAGGTCGGAAAGCGCCAGCTTGTTCAGTTGGATGGTCTGGATGGTCATTTCTCACTCCTTTAGGCGAAGCCGCTGCCTGCGGCCTGCGGCTCTGACCCGCTGGCGAAGCGCGGGATGGGGAGGGGGAAGCAAAATCGATGGGAGTGGTGCGGGCGGCACGGTTAGGGAGGCCCCGGCGCGCGCGAGCGCGCCGGGACTGGCCGAACTTGTCGAGCAACCCGGTCCTGTCGATTATGCTTCGGGAACGAAAGGGCGGGTGCCCTTGGTGTTCCCCGGTGGCAGCTGCCACCACCGGCAACGCGCGGCCCTGGCCGCTCATTTGTGCCTTAGAGGACGGCGAGTGCCAGCACGGCAACGATTGAACCGCACAGGGCAGAGAAGAGCACCAAGCGCGTGGTCGCAGCATTGATCGCGATCGTTGCGCCGGCACAAGCCCATAACATGGCAGCCGTGGGACCGCCCCGGTAGATCAGGAAGCCGATATAGCTGTTCGGAAGGAACTGCGGATAATCAACAATCAAACGTGCGACGATACCGCCGCCTGCGAGAATGAGCGCCGCGATCAGCCACGCCGCGATTGCCTCGGCGCGCGGCGATGCCTTGTGCCTGGGCGCAGCCTGCATCGTCATTCGCGACGCATCATTCATGCTGATCTTCCCTTCCAGCCCTGACCGTCACCCGAATGGGCGGAGACGGCTTTGCTGGCTCCGTGGAGCCGCGCGGCGCAGCCGTGTGGTGGAATAGGGCAGGTTCCCGGCTCCGATCATTTGCACTTGTTCGGCAGTTGGCCCCTCTCGATCGCCAGATTCCGCATCGCCTCGTAATCGACACCCCAAAGCCCTCGCCGCTCGTCGGCTGCGTCTTTCATGAAACGGGCATAGGCGAGCCCTGAATGTTGCCTGTAATCAACGGCATATCCATGGCGTACCATCGTTGCCGAAACAGATGCCCCATTCGACCGAAACCGGCACGACAGGTTAGACCGGCCCCAGCTCGTCCGCCGCGTGTTGCATATCGGCTCGATCGTCAACTTTTCGTCCTGAAAATCGCTCGTGCAATCCATGCCGCCATTTTGCTTCACCAGCTCTTCCAAATAGAGCTGCGCTGCGATCTTGGGCACATTGCCCTTGCCGTCCTCATCCGGCGCATCAATTCCCGACAACCGCACCCGCTTTTTATCGAGCGTTTCGAGCGTATCGCCGTCGATAATGCGCGGGTTCTCGACATGGATTGAAACCGGCTCGCTATTCCTCGCCTGCATCTGATTGAACAGCGCGCCGAACGCGAAAACAGAGAGAATGGGCAACGCGATTTGCTGATTTCGCGGCCATTTTTTGAAACCTCGGATCAGCACCTGGCTCTCTCCTGAAGAATGTCGTTCCAGTCCATCGGCGCCGGGGCTGGCGGGAGGATGATTTTCAGTTCGCGGTCGTTGGCAGTGAGGTGGTCGCGCGCGTCCTCTATGGCCTGTGCGGCTTCCTGGCCGTGTTGCGAGTAGATGACGATTTTGCGGATGCGTTCGGGGATCGCGATCAGGCCATAGCGGCGAATGCCGCCAGCGCCCCACACCTTGAATTTCCCGTCACTAAGCTGGGTGACGGAAACGGCTTCCTCGAAGCCTTCCGCGAGGCGCAGAACATCGCCGGTTGGCTGGCCGCCGATCCGCATGGCGGCGTGTCGGACCAGGCCGAGCGTCAATTTCGCCTCGCGCAGCGCCGCATGGTAGCGTTTCTCGCCGGTTGCTGGATCGAGCAAGATCCGCTGCACGGCGATTATGCCTTCGTCGGCCTCGAACGGCACGAGAAGGGCAGGATGCTCTTCGCGGGCGTCGGGCGGACCAACGATGCAGCGCGGAGCGAAGCGGAGCTTGAGGCCGGTCGGGTCGATTGCGCGCGAACGCAGATAGCGTTCAGCCGCGGTGCCTGCGATCGGCACGGCGGAATCCCATAGTTGGAGGGCGAGCTTCCGGCGCGAGGGTTCGGGCGCGCGATCGACCGTTTCACCGCTCGTGTGGCGATTGATTTTGCGGCTGTTGAGCGCGGACCAGACGGCTTCCTGACTGCAACCGGCCCAACATTTGAATAGGACGGCCTTCTTGCCGGGGGTGACTTGGAGCGACGGATTGCGGTCGTTGTGGGCTGGACAGCAAACCATGCCATATGAGCCGCGCCAGTGGCCGCCCATATCCGCTACGATCTGACGTGCGCGTGCTTCGACGTCCATCTGCATCGAACTTCTTTCGTCAACGGTATCCCGACATTGGGATTTATACACATTTCACGATGGCGGGCAAACGGTCGGGATACATGCTAATATCGCGCATGGCCCGACTAGGGCCATTCAATATAAATATCTCCGCCGGTTATCTTCACTCGCGGATGACTCACGTTCTTTCGCCTCAATCGCTTCGCCCAAGCTGGCGAGAATGTCGGCCAGCTCGCGCTTGTCCCGCTCTTCGCGGGTTAGCTCCCATAGGGGCAGCTGATCCCTCATGCGCTCCATGTCGCGCGCGGCCTCGATCTGGCGATACTGTTCGCAAGCGGGGGCTGGATCGGCCGCGATGCCGCGACGGCGGCGAGCGGCGAAGATTTTGGAGAGGAAGGCGGGGAAGAGGAAGCGATAGGCGTTCGTGGCCTGCTTTATGCGCGGGCCAGCGCCTTGCGCTTCGTGATCGGGAACCGGCTCGTAGCGCCTGAACCAGTCGATAATGCGCGCGTTTTTGAGGCGCGAAAGCGCCTGAACGACGCAATTTTTGCTGAGGCCGGTTCCCTCCATGATGGTGTGAAGGCTGGGGAACAACGCGCCGGTGCTATAGTCGATGACGCGGGCCAGGAACTCGATAATCTGGATGCCGGCCTGTCCGATCGCACCATTGCGAATGCGCGGTGTGGTTGTCCGCCGCTGCGCGAGCGTTTGCCGCTCGTAGAGCTTTGCGGCTTCGATCATCTCGCGCATCTGGCGAGCATTGCGGATCGGTGTGTAAGCCTTGGCCCGCTTTTCGTGGCCTACGGCGATGCTGCCGGCCCAGACTTTGACGCGCGGTTTTTCGGCACGCGCAAGCAAGGCGCGGTCGATCGTGGCGAGGCCGGTGCTACGCAGCACGGCGCCTATGGAAGTGGTCAT
>NZ_JAYRCS010000002.1:0-504260 GCF_049472635.1 Sphingobium salicis subsp. salicis | reverse complement strand
GCTGCACTGACCAGGCCCTCATCGTCGAGCGGGTCGGGCGGTGCGTCCAGCCAGGCATAAGTCCGCACGGAATTGCGCATCGTCCAGTGAAGGAACCAGTCGGTAATACGCCAATGGCCCGACGAAGCGGAAATCTGCATGGCCCCGGACCAGGCGATCAGCATGCCGAGAATCCCAAGTCCGAGCAACGCGACAATTGCGCGCTTCAAGCTGATGCGAATGGTCATGCCGCCCCCCTCTGGCGAAGGAGGCTCGCCAACAGGACAAGACCACCGATGAAATAGCTGGCCCCGCCGACCAGCAGCATGAGGACACCAGCCAGTTGCTGGTCGATCAGCGGGTCGATGCCGGCCAGATGATGATGATCCGCGGCCGCGTAGAGAGGTCTTGGCGCCAGGCCGATCAGGACACCAAGCAACGTCATGTGCATCGATGTCAGCAGCAAGGCACCGATGCCAGCGGCCCGATGATCGGCGCGGAGCACCGATGACCAGAGCAGCAGACCTACGCCAAGGAAACTGACCTGCTCGAGCCCCAGCACTGGCAAGGACGTCATTGTCGCCGCGCGAAGGGCCGGCAGGTGCCAGAGCCAGACCGTGACAAGTTCCACCAGCATCATCGCCATAGGGGTTATAAGGCCGGGCCAGAGACGCGCAGGATCAAGCCGCCCTTGCGACAGGCCAATGGCAAGAAAAGGCGCTGCAATCGCCACGGCAATCATATGGCCTGCCATATGGCCAGTCATGCCAAGCGGAACGCCAGCCAGGAGCCAGCCGATCGGTACCAGCGCGAGGCCGGCGGCAAGTGCGGCACGTTTCATCGGCAGTCCCGCAGGAAGATGACCGGAAGCGCCGTGAACAGCACCCCGACGAAGCTCAGCCCTGCCAGGAGCAAGGTCGACTTGGCCAGGAAACGGAGCCGGTCGATCCGGGTCGAGTCCTCATGGGGCGGCGGATTGCCCGGCAGGCGTGCCTGCGCCCAGGCGATCCATCCCGAAAGCCCGATCATCAGCAGCGCAAGCATCGTGCCGATGACGAACAGCAGCGGAAAACTGGCAAAGCGCCCGGCCTTGGCACAGGAAATGGCCGCCCAGAGATAGGAGGCGAGGAAATGCCCCGCCCAGATAGCTGGTGGAATGATGAGCGTCCAGAGCGTGACCTTGAGCCGCTCATGCCATTTGCCTCGCTCGCTCATGTGATCTGCGGGAACAGGCCGATCGTCGCATAGGTGACGATCGCGGTTAGCGCATAGAAATGCATGTAGACGGTGACGTTGCGCAGGTCCGCGTCATGCACCGGGTCCATGCGCCCGGCGAGACTGCGCGCCAGTGCATAGCCCTGCATGATGGCGGCAACGCCCGCATGGGCCGTGGCCCAGATCGCGAGGGTCCACACGATTGCAGGATAGCTGTGCGCCTGCGGGTCCATGCCATGGGTCCATGGTCCGGCCAGACCCGCCCCAATTCCGGCAAGGCTGAGCACCAGCGCGACCAGGAGGAAAAGCCGGGCCATGCCCACATACTTGCGGGCATGCACCTCGCGCGCGCCTAGCGTCAGCAGCCAGCTTGCGATGCCCAGGAAGAGCGCAATCATCGGCCAGGCCAAGCCGGGTCCGTCCGCCAGAGCGACCGGCGGGAAATCGGCATGGCGGGTCCAGAAGAAGAAATAGCCAAAGACGAGCCCGGAAAAAGCCGTCGCATCGGCCATCATCGTGATGAACATCGCCCACCAGCCTGGCGCCGATGGCCCGGACAGATATAGCGGCAGTTCAAGGCCGTGTCCGATCGGTTTGCTGGGCTTTTCCGGAATTTCAGCCGTCCCGGTCCATAGCCACCACAGGGCGAGAGCGAGTGTGGCGATGCCACTGACGAGCGCAGCCCAATAGAGATGATAGGTGGTGAGGATAAAGACCCCGCCGAGCGCGACCGCCGTCAGCATGGGCTTGATGCTCGGGGTTCCCAGGCGGATCACTGCCAGTGGCCGGGCATCAAGGACGCTCGTGACGATCGTCTCGCGTCGCCCTTCCTCTGCATCGGGCAGGAAGAAGCGGCCCTCATCCACCTTGCGCACGAAATCTGTCTGGTCCCAGATCGGGTAGCGGCTCTCGATCAATGGCACCGACCTTATGCCCCAGTCCTCGTCCTCGGGATGGGCGAGCCACTCCAGCGTGCCCGCATTCCAGGGATTGCGGACGGTCCGAACACGGCGCGGCGAGAGGCTAAGATCGACGCATATCACCGCCACCCCCGCGGCAAACAGCCAGGCCCCCAGGGTGGACGCCATATTGAGCCCGCCCAGCCCCAGCTCGGCCGGATAGGTGAAGACGCGGCGCGGCATGCCCATCAACCCGGAAAGATGCATCGGGAAGAAGGTCAGGTTGGCACCGACAAACAGCATCCAGAAAGCGATCCGGCCAAGCCGGTCGGACAGCTTCTTGCCCGTCACCAGCGGCCAATAATAATAGAGGCCGGCAAAAAGCGGCATCAGCGTACCACCGATCAGCACATAATGGAGATGGGCGACGACGAAATAGCTGTCATGCGCCTGCCAGTCGAACGGTGCCACCGCCACCATCACGCCGGTAAGACCACCGATCACGAAAATGGCGAGGCTACCGGTCGCATAGAGAAGGGGCGTCGACCAAGTGACCCGCCCCGCCCACAGCGTTGCTATGAACACGAAGATCTGGACGCCGGTCGGAATGGCCACGGCTTCGGAGGCGGCCGAGAAAAACGCCAGGCTGATCTTCGGCAGCCCGGTGGTGAACATGTGGTGGACCCACAGGCCGAAGGACAGGAAAGCAGTACCCACGGCCGCCAGCACGATCCACGGATAGCCCAGGAGATGGCGGTTGGCGAAGGTCGGCACCAGCATCGCGAACAACGCGATCGAGGGCAGGAATATGATGTAGACCTCGGGATGACCGAAGATCCAGAACAGATGCTGCCACAGGAGCGGATCCCCGCCCCGGCGCGCATCGAAGAAGGGCCAGTTCAGCAGCCTCTCCATTTCGAACAATATGTCGCCGGCGATGAGCGGCGGAAAGGCAAAGAGGATCATCACCGCCACGACCAGTATGTACCAGGCATATAGCGGCATGAGATTGAGCCGCATGCCCGGCGGTCGACATTTGAGCACGCCGACGATCAGTTCGACGGCGGCGGCGACCGACGACACCTCGATGAAGGAAAGACCGAGCATCCAGATATCGGCTCCGAGCCCCGACAGGTCGGTCCGGGTGGTCAGCGGTGGATACATGAACCAGCCGCCGTCAGGGGCGGCATTGAAGAAGATAGATCCCCCAACGAACAGCCCGCCGATCAGGAAGGACCAGTAGCCAAAGGCCGACAGGCGGGGAAAAGGCAGGTCGCGCGCGCCCAGCAATTGCGGCAGCAGGATGATCGACACCGCCTCGAACATCGGCACGGCGAAGAGAAACATCATCATCGAGCCGTGCAGGGTGAAGAGCTGGTTGAAGGTGCCAGGCCCGACCAGATCATTGTCGGGCACGGCAAGCTGGGTGCGCATGATGAGCGCGAGCATGCCGGCAAAGAGCATGAAGCCGAAGGCGGTCAGCACATACCAGACGCCGACGCGATTATTGTTGCAGTCGGTCCAGCGCAGGAAGATCCCCCTGGGCGGTGCCCACACCGCGCGCAACCTTTCTTCCTGCGCCGCGCGGAGCGCCGGGTCATCCTGATCGTGGAGGCTCATTTCAGCCCCTCGAGATAATGAGCAATGGCAATGGCCTCCTGCTCGGACAGCTGGGGATAGGCGGGCATGCGCGCGCCTGGCTTTGCGATCTGGGGCGCACGGATGAAGGCCGCGATATTGGCGGTGGTCGGTGGCAATATCCCTGCCCCCAGCGTCCGCCTTTGCCCGAAACGGCTAAGGTCAGGCCCGATTGCCGCATGATGCGCGGTTCCCCGGATGGCATGGCAGGCGCCGCAGCCATGCGCATCGAAGAGGGACTGACCCCTCGATGAAACCAGGCCCGTGCCGGCCCCGCGCGCGTCCGCCAGCCATGCGTCGAAATCCGCTGGGTTCATGGCAATCACGTCGAAGGCCATCAGCGCGTGCGACAGGCCGCAAAACTCGGCGCAAACGCCCCGGAAGCGGCCGGCCTTTTCGGCGCGCACGACCAGCCTGTTGGTCCGTCCGGGGATCATGTCCATCTTGCCGGCAAGACCGGGGATCCAGAAACTGTGGATCACGTCCTGCGCGCCGAGTTCAAGGATCACCGTCCGCCCCACGGGAAGGCGGATCTCATTGGCAGAAACAAGTCCAGGCCCTGCGCGTGATGCCCCATAGGCGACCCGCCACCAGAATTGCTCGCCCTCGACCCGAATGGTGAGGTCGCCAGGCGCCGTGTCGCGCGGGCGCATGGCAGGCAAAGCGTAGAGAAGCAGCGCGCCAAGGATCAAGGCCGGGCCGATGGCGCCCAGCCACAAGATGATCCGCATGCCGCCATGATGGCTGAGCGCCCCTTCCGGAGCGCGAAGCGCGCGAACATAGATGAGGACCATGACCATCACGATGATCGCCGCACCGATGGTCAACAGGATCGCCATCTCGCGCACCTGCCGCGCTTCGGCGCCGAAGACATGGAGGGCCGACTGCTGCGCATTGCAGGCGCCAAGGCCGAGCAACATAATGGTCCAGAGCCATGGATTGCGCATTGCGCCCGCGTCACCCCTTTCGCGCCGCATCCGGTGTGCAGCGTCTTTCGTGCCAACACGCGAAGCGGCATCAGGTTCAAACATTTCTGTTTCGTAACAAGTGGATGAATTGCCGGTGTCGGCGAAACCAAAAGCCATCCGGCGCATTGGCGAGGGATCATTCTTCGACAAGGAGACATGTTTTGCCCAGCGCCCCGCCGCGCACCCGGCCCTTGCTCCATCCGCTTCACGGCCTGCTGCTCGCTTGGCCGGTCGCCCTTTTTCCCGCTGCCCTGCTGTCGGACATCACCTATCTCAACAGCGCGGAAATCCAGTGGAGCAATTTTTCGGCCTGGCTGATCACCGGCGCGCTGATCGGCGGCGGCCTAGTACTGCTATGGGCCTTGATCGCACTGGCGCGCGCCAAAGGGTCGGCACGTCGGCAGCATGGCCTTTATCTGCTGCTGTTGGCGCTGATGTGGGCCTGCGGGCTCATCAACGCCTTCCAGCATAGCCGCGACGGCTGGAGTTCAGTCGGGACCATCGGCCTCATCCTCTCCCTCCTCAGCAGCCTGGCTGCCCTTGCCGCGGGCTGGACGGCCTTTGCCGGCTATCGGGAGGTTCGGCCATGACCGTGCGTGCCCTCATCCTGGGCGCCAGTCTCCTGGCCCTTGCCGCCTGCGGGCGCAGCCAGCCTGGCCTTGACCAGACCGGTGCGCAGCCGGACCTGCCCGATCAGCGCCAGACATTGCTGCCGCCGATGAAAATCGCGACGCCCGCTGGCTGGGGGAATGAGAAGCCGTCGGCGCCGGCCGGCTTTAGCGTGACGGCCTTTGCCACCGGGCTCGCCATTCCCCGCCAGATGCTGGTGCTGCCCAATGGCGACATCCTGGTGGCGGAAGGGTCGGGCGGTTCGGCCCCTGCCCTGAGGCCCAAGGATGTCATCGCGACCCAGATCAAGGCCATGGGGAAGACCTCGGTCAAGGGTGGCAATCGCGTCACCCTGCTGCGCGATGCCGATGGCGATGGCCGCGCCGAATTGCGCAGTGCGCTCATCACCGGATTGAATGCGCCCTATGGCCTCGCCCTGGTCGAGGGCCAGCTCTATGTCGCGACACAGGACGCGCTGCTGCGCTTTCCCTATCGCGAGGGCGAGACGCGCATCACCATACCGGGCGTCGAAGTGACCAGATTGCCCTCGCGCATCAATCATCACTGGACCAAGTCGCTGGCAGCTGGCCCGGACGGATCGAAACTCTATGTCGGTATCGGCTCCAACAGCAATGTCGGCGAACGCGGCATGGCGGTGGAGGAAGATCGCGCCGTCATCTGGGAGGTCGATCGCCAGTCCGGCATGCATCGCACCTATGCCTCGGGCATCCGCAATCCGACAGCACTTGCCGTTGAGCCGCAGACGCGCCGGCTCTGGGCCGTGGTGAACGAACGCGATGAGCTCGGACCGCAACTGGTGCCCGATTATATGACTTCGGTTCGTCCCGGGGCCTTTTATGGCTGGCCCTACAGCTATTGGGGACAGAATGTCGATCCGCGGGTGCGTCCGCAGCAGCCCGATATGGTGCGACGCGCGATCCGGCCAGATTATGCCCTGGGATCCCATGTCGCGGCACTCGGCATCAGCTTTGCAACCGGCGCCGGTCTTGGCCCCGCCTATGCGCAGGGCGCCTTCGTCGGGCAGCATGGCAGCTGGAACAGGCAGGATCTGGCCGGCTACAAGGTGGTCTTCATCCCCTTCGCCAATGGTCGCCCCGCCGGCAAACCCCAGGACTTCCTGACCGGGTTCATCAAGGATGGACATGCGCGCGGACGTCCGGTGGGCGTAAGCTATGATCCGGTCCATGGCGCGCTGCTGGTCGCCGATGACCTGTCCAACAGCGTCTGGAGGATAGCCCCAACCCGTCGCTGACATGAGGCAAAGAGCAAGGAGAGAGAAAATGGAGAAACGACAGGAAGATGGCGAAACGGTAACCCATCTCTCGAAAGTCGAGGCGCGCAGCGGATCGCGAACGACCGTGACCCGGTCGATATTGGTCACAAGCCTTGCGCTGGTCATCGCGGTTCTGCTCATCGTGGTTGCGATCGGCTATTTCAGGGCCGACCAGACCGGCGCAGACGAGGTCAATAGCGACAACAGTTCGCAAACAATGTCGGCGCCAAATTGACATAACCGACATGACACCCGCCAGCAAATCCATCGCGATGGACGCACTGGCAAGGTGGATTGGCGACAAACTGCCCTGATCATTGCGAGCGGCCATCAATCGGGCAACGGCCCGTCCTTTCCATGGAGCGCTTCATCGCGCATGCCGCCGCACCCGCTGTTGGTTCGAAGGACATTTTGCGGCCGATTTTCAGGCGAGGCTTCCTGTCGCGACGGATCATGTGCGGGGTCTTCCGCGTTCATGGGGCAAGCAAAAAGGACAGAGATGATGCTTGCCAACGCCCGCCGTGAAATCCTCACCCGCCCGATCTTCTCCCTCGTCGAGGCAGCCCTGCCCGCCCTTTCCGCTACGGAGAGCGAAGCGATCGAGGCGGGCAACAGCTGGTGGGACGCGGCCCTCTTTACCGGCAATCCGGATTGGGATCAGCTTCTTGCCGTGCCGCCCGCCAGGCTGACCGCCGCAGAACAGGCATTCATGGATGGCCCTGTCGAACAGCTGTGCGGCATGATCGACGACTGGCGCATGACCTGGGAAACGCACGACCTGTCGCAGGAAGCCTGGGACTATCTCAAGCAGGAAAAATTCTTCGGCATCATCATTCCCGAGGAATATGGCGGCCTTGGCTTCTCCAATTTCGCCCATAGCGAGATTGTCCGCAAGATCGCCACCCGATCCGTATCTGCGGCGGTCACTGCGATGGTCCCCAACAGCCTGGGACCGGGTGAACTCATCCTGCGCTTTGGAACCAAGGAACAGCAGCGCTACTGGCTGCCGCGGCTGGCGGACGGACGCGAAATTCCCGCCTTTGGCCTGACCAGCCCGGAAGCCGGCTCCGATGCCGCCGCGATGGTCGACGAAGGCGTCATCTGCAAAGGTCAGTGGGACGGCGAGGAGGTGGTGGGCATCCGCCTCAACTGGCGCAAGCGCTATATTACCCTGGGTCCGGTCGCGACGCTGCTGGGCCTCGCCTTCAAGCTTCGCGATCCCGACCATCTGCTGGGCGGGCAGGAAGAAATCGGCATCACGGTCGCGCTGGTCCCCACCGACCTGCCCGGCGTGTCGATCGGGCGCAGGCACATTCCCTCGATGCAGAGTTTCCAGAACGGCCCCAATGAGGGCCATGACGTGTTCATCCCGCTCGACAACATCATCGGCGGCCCTGATCGCGTCGGACAGGGCTGGAAAATGCTGATGAGCGCCCTGGCGGCCGGCCGGGGCATTTCCCTGCCCTCCCTGTCTGCAGCCGCCGGCGCTTTTGCTGCCCATACGACCGGCGCCTATGCGCGGGTCCGCTCCCAGTTCAACCTGCCGATCGGCAAGTTCGAGGGGATACAGGAGCGGCTGGCGCGGATCGCGGCCAATGCCTATCTGCTCGATGGCGCGCGCCGCCTGACCTGCGCGGGTCTTGACCAGGGCAACCACCCCGCCGTCATTTCCTCAATCCTCAAGCTCCACGCGACCGAACGCATGCGGACCGTCATCAACGACGCGATGGACGTGCATGGCGGCAAGGGCGTGATCGACGGGCCCAATAATTACCTCGGCAACCAGTATCGCGCGATCCCGGTCGGGATCACGGTCGAAGGCGCCAATATCCTCACCCGCAGCCTGATGGTGTTCGGCCAGGGCGCGATCCGCTCCCATCCCTATCTGCTCCAGGAAATCCGCGCGGTCGCCGATGCCAATCGCGGACGGGCGCTGGCGCAGTTCGACGATGTGCTGTGGAAGCATGTCGGCCACGCGCTCAAGACCGCGATCCGGGCCTTCGCCCGCAACTGGACCGGCGGCCTGTTTGCGCCAGCGCCCAAGGCCGGGCGCGCGACCCGCTATTATCGCCAGATGAGCCGCTATGCCGCGGCCTTTGCCTTCATATCCGACATTGCCTTCCTGACCCTGGGCGGCGAGCTCAAGCGGCGGGAACTCCTCTCTGCCCGGCTGGGCGACATACTGTCGGAACTCTATCTTCTTTCCGGCGCCCTCAAGCGCTGGGAGGATGAAGGGCGACAGGATGATGACCTTCCCCTGCTCGCCTGGTGCATGGACAGCGGCTTTGCCACGATCGAACAAAGGTTCGTCGAGATCATCGAGAATTTCCCCGCGCGGCCCGTCGGCTGGATGCTGCGCCTGTTCATCCTCCCCTTTGGCCGGCGTCGTCATGGCCCGACGGACCGGACCATCCGCCAGTGCGCGCAGATCATCCTGGAACCCTGCCCGGCGCGCGAACGGCTGATCGACAATGTCTTCATCGGCGGCCCGGAAGAACCCGTCGCCCGCCTGACCGAAGCCTTCCGCCTGATGGTCGATACCCAGCCGATCCACGACCGGCTGCGCAAGGCGCGGATCAAGGATTGGGCCAAGGCGCACGAGCGCGGCCTGCTGTCGAGCGCAGAGCTGGCGCAGCTTGAAGAAGCCGATCGCGCGGTCGCGGACGTCATCGCCGTGGATGATTTTGCACCCGAGGAGCTGCCGCGCAATTCTGCTGCATCGGACCTGGCGCAGGCCGCCGAATGAGCCGGCCGGTCTATATTGTCGATGGCGCCCGCACGCCCTTTCTCAAAGCGCGCGGCGGCCCCGGTCCGTTCACGCCTGTTGACCTGGCAGTGCAATGTGGGCGCTCGCTCCTGCTGAGGCAGAAATTTGCCCCCACCGATTTCGATCAGGTCATATTGGGGTGCGTCAACGTCATCGCCGATGAAGCCAATCCGGCGCGTGTCGCCGCGCTGCGTCTGGGCTGCGGGACGCAGACGACCGCCTTTACCGTTCAGATCAATTGCGGTTCAGGCATGCAGTCGATGGACACCGCCTACCGCTATATCGCCGATGGCGGCAGCGACCTCATCCTGGCCGGCGGTGCCGAAGCGCTCAGTCACGCGCCCCTCGTGTTTCGGCAGGATGCCGTCCAATGGTTCGCCGCGATGCAGGGCGACAAGAACAGCCCCCTGGCCTCGCTCAAAGCGGCCAGCGGATTTCGCCCCGACTTCCTCAAGCCCATCATCGGATTGGAACGCGGCCTCACTGATCCCATCACCGATCTTGGCATGGGTCAGACCGCGGAAATATTGGCGCACCTCTTTTCAATCTCGCGGGCGAACGCGGACGCCTATGCGGTCGAAAGCCACAAGCGTCTTGCCCGGGCGCAAGCGGAGGGATGGCTGGAGGGCGAACTTGTTCCCGCTTTTGCCAGGGATGGGACCGTATATTCCCAGGATGATGGCGTGCGGCCCGACAGCAGCACAGAGAAGCTCGCGACGCTGAAGCCCGTTTTCGAGCGCCCTTATGGGAAGGTCACTGCGGGCAATAGTTCGCAGATCAGCGACGGCGCCTGCTGGACCATCCTCGCCTCGCAAGAGGCCGTCGAGCGCCATGGCCTTATGCCCCGCGCGCGGATCATCGACAGCCAGTGGTCGGCGATTGATCCCGCCATCATGGGCCTAGGCCCAGTGCTCGCCTCAACGGCACTCCTCAAACGCAATGGTCATGCATTGGCGGACATCGATCTGTGGGAATTGAATGAAGCCTTCGCTGCGCAGGTGCTGGCATGTCTTGCGGCATGGGAGGACGAGGACTTCTGTCGTACCATATTGGGCCTTGAGGGGGTAGCCGGGCGCATCGACCCCTCGCGCCTCAATGTCGATGGCGGCGCGATTTCCCTGGGGCACCCGGTGGGCACGAGTGGCACGCGGATCGCGCTGCATCTCGTTCAAGCGATGGAGCGGCTCGGGCTGAGGCGCGGCATCGCCACCGAATGTATCGGCGGCGGCCAGGGCGGCGCCATGTTGATCGAACGGCTGTGAAGGAGACCATGATGAACGATCCTGTCTGGTCCTTTCTGGCCGATCGCGATCTGGAGACCGGTCCCGCGCCCCATCGCGCGGAGGCCCTGCATCACTGGCGCTTCACGCGCGACGCCCAAGACATTGGCTGGGCTGTCCTCGATCAGCAGGGAACGGACACCAATCTGCTGTCCCAGGCCGTGCTCGAAGAGCTTGACCATATACTCGACATGATGGCGGACCGTGCGCCCCGGGCGCTGGTCATTCGCTCAGGCAAGAAACAGGGCTTTCTTGCCGGCGCGGATATCAGCGAATTTCGTGACATGCGCGACGAGGCGATGGTGCGCGACCGGATCGCCGCCGCGCATGCGATCGTCGACCGTCTCGAAGCGCTGACCTTTCCGACCATTGCGGTCATCCACGGCTATGCCATGGGTGGCGGTCTCGAGGTCGCGCTGGCGTGCCATCAGCGCATTGCCATCGAAGGGACAAGGCTCGGCTTCCCCGAAGTGCAGCTTGGCCTGCATCCAGGGCTCGGCGGCACGGCGCGCTTTACCCATTTATGCGATCCGATCGCGGCGATGGAACTGATGCTGACCGGCAAGTCGATCGATGCTGGCTATGCGAAAGACATGGGGCTGGTCGATGCGGTCGTCCCCGAGCGCCACGTCCACGCCGCCATCATCGCAGCGGTAGATGGAAATATGGATCAGGGCCGTCAGGCATTGCTGGATCGCCTGAAGGACGCCGCGCCAGTCCGCCATTTGGCGGCGCGGCAGATGCGCAGCCAGGCTGAAGCCAGGGCACCCTTGGCCCATTATCCCGCGCCCCATGCGCTCATCGACCTTTGGGAAACTCATGGTGGCGACCGGGAGGCGATGAAACAGGCGGAGATCATCTCCTTCGCGCATCTCATGATGAGCGACAGCGCGCAAAATCTCATCCGCGCCTTTTTCCTGCGCCAGAAGCTCAAGACACTGGCTGGGCCGGAAACGAAGACGATCGCCCATGTCCATGTCATCGGTGCGGGCGCGATGGGCGGCGACATCGCGGCCTGGTGCGCCTGGCGCGGTCTGCGCACCAGCATTTCCGACGTGAAGCCAGAGCCGATTGGCGCTGCTCTTGGCCGAGCCGCGAAGCTGTACGAAAAGCTCGCCCATGGAGATCGGCTCAAGGTTCGCGATGCGCTGGATCGGTTGATCCCTGACCCGGATGGTGCGGGCATCGCCAAAGCCGACCTCCTGATCGAGGCTGCCCCGGAAAAGGCCGATCTCAAGCGCACCCTCTATGCGAGCGCCGAGCCACGCATGAAGGACGGCGCAATCCTGGCGACCAACACCTCCTCCATTCCGCTTGAGCAATTGCGCGAGGGGTTACGCCATCCCGAGCGGCTGATCGGCATCCATTTCTTCAATCCCGTGTCGCGGCTCGACCTGGTGGAGGTCATAAGCCATGACGGCGTCGATCCGCAGGTCGAGGCCAGCGCAAAAGCCTTTGTCGGCATGATAGGCAAGCTGCCGGCCCCGGCCCGCAGCGCCCCCGGCTTCATCGTCAACCGGATCCTCACCCCCTATCTGGTCGAGGCGATGACGATGATGGACGAGGGCATCGCGCCCGAGACGATCGACAGGGCGGCAATGGATTTCGGCATGCCCATGGGCCCGCTGGAACTTGCCGATCAGGTCGGCCTCGATATCGGCCTTGCGGTTGCCGACATGCTGAAACGCGAACTGGACTGGCCCATGCCCGCCACGCCGATTTGGCTCCACGACAGGGTTTCGGCGGGTCATCTGGGGGCAAAATCCGGCAAAGGCATATATGCCTGGCAGGATGGCCATGCAGTCAGAAACAGCGCCGCCCCGCCCGCGCCGGACATGGCTGACAGGCTCATCATGCCGATGCTCAACATGGCCGTCGCGGTCCTGCGCGAGAAGGTGACCGATGATCCCGATATCATCGACGCGGCCATGATCTTCGGCACCGGATTTGCGCCCTTTCGTGGCGGACCGCTCCATTATGCCCGCGCACGCGGCGTTGGCGAAGTCAAAGCCGTGCTGGAGGGGCTGCGCGAAGCCCATGGCGAGCGGTTCCGGCCCGATCCGGGCTGGGACATGCTGCAATGAGGACCGGCGGGATCGAGCCCCTGGAACTTGGTTCGGCAGAAGAGGTAGCCGACCGCATCATCGCTCGCACCGACGGGCATATCGTCCTTGGCCTGCCGCTGGGCCTTGGCAAGGCGCCTCATGTCGTCAATGCCCTCTTCGCCCGTGCCAGCGCTGATCCCGCCATCAGGCTTCGTATCTTCACGGCGCTCACGCTCGAGCAGCCCTCGCTTGGCACGGACCTCGAGCGTCGTTTCCTCGAGCCCGTGTTCGAGCGGACAATGGGCGGATATCCCCGCTTTGCCTATGCGCAGGCGCAGCGCGCAGGCGAGATGCCGGCCAATATCGAGGTGAATGAATTTTTCTTCCAGGCCGGCAGCCGGCTCGGCAATGGGGACGCGCAGCGCCACTATATCGCAGCCAATTATACCCATGCGATGCGCTATCTGATCGACCAGGGCGTCAATGTCGTGGCGCAGATCGTCGCGCGACGGGGGAACAGCTATAGCCTCAGCTGCAATAGCGACATGACGCTCGACCTGCTGGCCGAGCGCGATCGGGGCCGGGCCGATTTTGCCCTGATCGGACAGGTCAATGACGAGTTGCCCTTCATGCGCGGGCCGGCCGAAATCCCGTCCGATCGGTTCGCCATCATCCTCGATAGCGCGCACACGCGCTTTCCTCTCTTCGGGCCGCCACGCCAACCCGTAAGCCCTGCCCAGCACGCCATCGGCGCCCATGTAGCCGCGCTGATAGCCGATGGCGGCTCGCTTCAGATCGGCATCGGCGCGATCGGCGACGCGATCGCCCACAGCCTAATCCTGCGGCAGGAACAGCCCGGTGCCTATCGCGCAACGCTCGACCGGCTGGGCGCTCCCGAGCCATGGGAAACCGGCCCCTTTGAGGAAGGCCTATATGCGCCGACCGAGATGCTGGTCGACTGTTTCCTCGATCTCATTAGGGCCGGCATCATCAAGCGCGCAGTGGATGGCGCGATCGTGCATGGCGGCTTCTTCGTTGGCCCGCGCAGCTTCTACGCCGCGCTGCGGGACATGGACGAGAAGCTGCGCGATCGCATCCATATGCGCGAGATCAGCTATATCAATGCGCTGTTTGGCGACGAAGCGGCCAAGCGCAAGGCGCGGCAAAAGGCCCGCTTCGTCAACAGCGCCATGATGGTCACGCTGCTGGGCGCCACGATCTCGGACGGGCTTGAAGATGGCCAGGTCGTCAGCGGCGTAGGCGGGCAGTATAATTTCGTGGCGCAGGCGCTCGAACTCGACGGCGCGCGTTCGATCCTCACCCTGCCCGCCACCCGGCGTCACAAGGGCGAGACCCGGTCCAATATCGTCTGGAGCTATGGCCATGAAACCATCCCGCGCCATTTGCGCGACATGGTCGTGACCGAATATGGCGTTGCAGACCTGCGCGGCCAAAGCGATGAGCAGGTCATCCAGCGCCTGATCGCCATCGCCGACAGCCGTTTTCAGCGCGAACTTGTGGAAATGGCACGGTCCGCGGAAAAGATAGCGCCCGACTGGGACATTCCCGAAGCGCACAGGGATAATCTGCCCGAGCGGATCGGCGCGGCCATGCCCAAGGAGACATTTCCTTCCTTCCCGTTCGGCACGGACTTTACGCAGATCGAGCAGCTGCTGCTGCCGGCGATGCAATATCTGGCAGACCATGCGGCAAGACCCGCCCAGCTGGCCGCCCTGATTGCGCGCGGCCTGCGCGGTGGTCAGCCCGACGAAGCGGAATTGGCCGCGCTCGAGCGCATGGGGCTGGATGCGCCCCATGGCGTCAGGGAGCATAGCTACCGTGCGCTCATCCTGGGAGCCTTGCGCAGTGCCGGACAGTAAGAACAGGAAAGCGGCGAGAGAGGCAGACGTCATTTCGGCAGACAGGGGAAGGGACCAGATGCATGAAGCCAAGGATAGCCCGCATCCCGATTTGGACGCTGAGGAGGCCGCGCATGTCGAGGAGCGCAGCACGGGTTCGGCAAAGGTGGTCCATGAGGTCGTGCGGCTCCAGGGCGAGGAAGAGCTGGATCGACCGATCCTCGCACTCATGCTTTCTGGCCTGGCCGCCGGCCTCGCGATCACCCTGTCGCTCATGTCCGAGCTGTTCCTGCGGGCAAGGCTGCCCGACACAGACTGGGCGCCTCTCATCTATCTGCTGGGCTATCCGGTCGGATATCTGATCGTGATCATGGGGCGGCTGCAGCTCTTTACCGAAAGCACGGTCACAGCGGTGCTGCCCGTCGCGACCCGTCCGAGCCTTGGCAATCTGGGCCGGCTCGCGCGCCTGTGGGGCTGCGTGCTGGCCGGGAACCTTGTCGGCGTCACGCTCGTAAGCGCGCTGATGGCCGGTGAGGTCATCATCACGCATGAACAGCGCATCGTGGCGCTGGATATTCTCGCCAAGCTCGAATGGCAGGACTGGTCGAAAACCCTGATGCTCGGCATTCCGGCGGGCTTCATCATGGCCGCGATTGCCTGGGCCCTGCCCAATGCCAGGGGCAGCGAATTCTGGGCGATCTTCCTCCTCACCTATGTCATCGGCCTTGGCGGCTTTTCGCATGTCGTCACCGGCTCGTCCCAGATCAGCTTCCTCTGGCTGAGCGGCGAGGTCAGTTTCCAGCAGGCCTGGTTCGGCTTCTCCCTCCCTGCGCTGGTCGGTAATATCATCGGTGGAAGCGGCCTGTTCGCGGTCCTGGCCCATGGGCAGATGCGAAGCGACCTTACCGAAGGGGGATAGCGTTCGGTTTCAAACACCGCCGGCGGGCAGAACTGCGCGCAGAGACTTCTCGATTTCCCCGCCGCAATAGGCGTCGCCATAGCGCGTCACGCCTCTTGCCTCGAGCCTCGCCAAGGCAGGATGAGCGCGCAGACGCTGGACCAGCTCCATCGTTGCAGGCGCATGTTGGGAGAGCATGGCAGCGATCGCGCCGAAGCGGCTGGCCATTGTGCCCCATAATGTCACGGTCACGATATCGGCCAGATCTGGCTTTGCGATGCCGAGCATGAAACCGTCTCCAGCTTCAAGGCCGTTGGTTGTGCCCACAGCCTCCCAGATGCGCATCCATTTCACCAGCCGAGGAATAAAGCTGGCCCATCGATCCTCCGTCCACATCTGCCGGCCGCCATCCAGCGTCAGTTCGTCAATGATATCATTCGCGTCATTGACGAGCTTGACCGTCAAGGCGCGTTCGCGGGTACCGCCATGCACAAGGGCAAGACGTTCTGCCAGATAGACCATGATTGCTGGCATCTGCGACAGGGCTAATCCGGTTTCATTATCAATCAGGAGGGGTGGCCCCATGAAGGGCACCGGCTGATCCTCCGGAGCCATTTTCATCAGGGCGGCGATCTCACCCTCATCATGTTCGTTCCAGCTCTTGCCCGCGAAGGCAAGCGCGGCCCTGATGAACTGTCCGCGGAATGGCAATGGCCAATAATAGAGCTCGAAATCCTTCACCACCTTCATCCCTCCTTTACGTCGGCACCTTTGCCAGAAGGCTTTCCTGAACATATTGGTTGCCATGGAAATCTAGCGGGCAACCGTCGGGCTATAGCGGTGCGCAGGAACACAATGGCGGAGTTCGCGTTGTCCGACGCCAGCTGCCCTCAGCAGTTTGCAGCGGCAGTTTCGGGGCCGACGCAGGCGATGAGACCGAAGCTTCGATGGGGGCATAGCCTCGAAAAAGGTCTTTTCCGGCAATGATGGTGCAGGTGCGCAGAGAGCTTGGGACGCATGTCGAATGAAATAGGTTCGGTTCGCCAATGGGATGAGGGTGACCTGATGGAAGCCTTCCGTCTTATTCAAAGCGAGCGCCATACCGGTGACGACCAGATAATTTTTGCAGAAATGCGGCGCCGTGGCGGTGGCGGCGCACGTGAGCAGCGCGATGCTTCGAACCGGCCTCGACTGTGGGACTTCGAGCCGGACAAGCCTCTGTGCTGAGATATGGTCGCCAGCCCGGCGCGCGCCAAAGGCGAGGCGTCGCCGGGCCGGAGCACCTCAACCCGCTGCAACCACGTCAGGCGAAAGGGGTCTGTCATTTTGACGAGCGCCCGCCCACTCACCCAGGCGGATTGCGATCTGATCGCGCCCCCCGCGCTTGGCGTCGTAAAGCGCTTCGTCTGCCAGCCGGTAAAGCGTGCCAAAGTCAACGCGGGATGCCGAGGCTGTCACGCCGATACTCACCGTCACCATGCGATTACCGATGATGTCGCCGTGGCTCAGATTGGCCAAAGTTCGCCGCAGGGTTTTTGCAAATTGCTCGATGTTCCCAATTTCAGCTCCTGTGATCATCATCGCAAATTCCTCCCCACCCAGGCGGCACACGGCGCAGGAGGAATTTTCATGCCGTGCGATGCAGCGGCCAATAGCTGCCAGAACGTGATCGCCAGCCTCATGACCATAGACATCGTTGATCGACTTGAACCAATCGACGTCGATCAGGAGCAGGGCAACCAGCGCGCCTGACGCAGGCAAGCCTTCAAGCATCCCGCCGGCTCTTTCCGTGAAACCCCGTCGGTTTGGCAGCCCTGTCAAAACGTCACGGCGGGCAAGCTCATGGGCCTTAGCCTCTGCGAGCCGGGCGAAGTCTCGTTCCATCCGCAACCGGGCATGAGCACGCGAAGCGGCAGCTGAGAGCCACAATGTTTGCCAGGCCGCTGCGAACAGGACCAGAATTTGCGACCCACCGCCCCAGAACATGGCGTCCGCGTCGAAAAAGCTGGTCGACGCAAGAACGGTCATTGGCAGTGCCCAGGCCCCACCGAGGCTCTGCGCCGCGCTGCTTCCCCGTCGCCATGCCTGGCCAATACAGGATGCGACCGCCGTCAGATTGGCCCGGACCAGGAATCCTAGCAGATTGCCGAGCATGTCGAACGGCCCCAAACGCATCAGCGAAAGCGGTAAGCCCAATGCGCACACGCTTGCGGTGAGGCCCAGGACTGTGCGCCTCAACCCCGCGTCGAGATGCTGTCTTTCAAGAGCAGTGACGGCGCTCAAAGTGGCGAGCGTGATGGCGAGACAGGAGAGACCAGTGCAGATTTGCGCCGATACCGCGCTAGCCATGGAGGGAAAGAAGAACAGATGAAGTTGCGACCAGCACGCCCCCCATATGACCATGCAGAATGCCCATGCAGCCTGCCAGCCGGCATGTTGCTGACGGACGGCAAGAGCCAGTGAGGCGTTATAAATCGCGCCCACAATCAGCAGAACGAGCGCAGCACCGGTCAAGGTAGCCAAGCCAGTTGTCTGGGTGGCTTCTTCACCACGCGCGACAAGCCTCATCCGCAGGAGATGCGCGCTCGCCACTTTGTCAAATCTTAAGGTGAAGGCCACGACAGGAACGTCGCGATAGGGCGCGCGGAACGCGAGTTGGCCGCCAGCTCTCCAATAGGTCCCGAAATTACCGCTCCGGACATGTTGCTGCTCGACGGCACCGTCACGATAGATGAAGCGCACGACGAGTCGATCAAATCGAGAGCTGTGGATGATCAGCGACAGATCCTCATGATCGCGCGAGCCTCGGGGCAAGGCGGCATGGAGCCACAATGTACCCTTCTGATAGCCATTAGGATCACCATTACAGGCAAAATGGGATGGGCGCATGTCGTTAGGGGCGATCGATCGGTTCACTGCGTGAGATAGGGCATCGCCAATGCGTAGCAATTCAGCGCGCGCAGGCGGTGCCCAGCCCAAGAGTAGCAGTGCGATCGAGAGAGCATGGGGCAGGCAATCGCCAGAACTTGTCGGGATAAACCCGTGGTCAGAATGCGCCCGTTCATCGCGCGCGCTTAGCATGAAATGCACGACGATGCCGGGCGCGGGTGCATGGCAACTGGGTCCGCTGCAGGCAGCGATCCGCCTGTATTGCGTCAGTTCTCGCCCTAGACTGACGAAGGCCAAAAAATATCTGAGAGTCGCAGAGCAAGAAATTTAATCCAAGTTAAAGATAGTCCCGGTCATGTTGCAAAAGTGGCATCATGATATTCTTGCTGAAAATTACGTAACGATGCCGAAACAAATTTAGAGAATGCAGTTCTTTGGATAATTTCATTGCAGAAGGCCTTGGCGATGGCATCCTAATAGTGTCAAAATTGCAACATCAGCATTATTGTTTTTGCATCGAGCAACCGTTGCGCATGTCCTTTAGTTTGAGCCTCGTTAAAAAATCAAACAGGGACGTACATCATGATGAAGATCATTCTCCCATTGCTGGGCTGCCTGGCACTGCCGACTGCTGCCATGGCCCAGGACGATACCGCACCCGATGGCAGCAAGGCCTTCGGTATCGAGCCGTATGTCGGCATTCTCGGCGGTTATCACACCTTTGACCGCGGCACCGAGTTCGGCAGCGTTCCGGGCGAGACGATCATGAACGGCGCTCTGATCAGCGGCATCGCGGGCGTGAACGTGCCGCTCGGGCCGGTGTTTGTCGGGGTGGAAGGGAACGCCTCGAAGGGTTTCAGTGACATTGACTGGGAGTATGGCGTGAAGGGCCGTGTGGGCGCCCGCGCAGGCGAGAGTGGCTTGATCTACGCCTCGGCCGGCTACCAGTGGGTCAATGGCAAAGGCGGCTGGCCCGACGAGAAGGACTGGATGTACGGTGCGGGTGTCGAAGTGGGGCCAAAGGAGATCGGCCTCGGCGGGGTTACAGGCAGCAGCGGTGTGCGCCTGCGCGTGCAGGTCGACACCTATGATTGGGACAGCTTCCGCCCCATGGCTGGCGTCATTTTCCACTTCTAAAAAATAGCATTGTCCAGGGGAGGGGATGAGGCGTTCCCTTCCCTGGGACGCAAATGCCTCAAGTGGAACACGGGTGGTGCCATGGAGTTGTGCTTGCAACTACAGTAGGGGCCGATCCACTGTTCAGCTAGAATCTGTTGGGCTAGTCCGCCTGTCCTGGGAATTTTCTCAGACCGTGAACTCGTTATATCTCAAGGCGTTTTGCGTTGGCTACTGCGCTTGTTGCAGGATTTTGGAGGCTTGCGAATGACGATTGAGGTTCGCTTTCCCGATGGTAGCCATCGTGATGTGCCGAGCGAACTTCGCATTCCGCACCCAGATAGCGGAAGCGAAGAGCACGCATTCAGGCATGTACCGCTCAACTGCGATTCCTGTTGGCGTTTTGCGTTTGACGGCGTCCTTTGGAATGCGCTCCCCAGGATCGGCAGTCTTGCTATGTTCCGCGGCCCGAGCACTGAGTGGTGGAGGGGCATTATAACAATGTCGGACGGACGGGCTGTGGATCACGAGCGGTGCCTTCCCGTCGCCGTCAACGCGTGATGGCCAATTAGCGCGAGCCGATGCGCTCCCAGTGTCGGCATAATTCATTAGAGCCGCTGCCACCCGAGCAGAGATCATCTCCAAATGCCAGCATGATGTAGAACATGAATGCGGGGGACACGCGTCAGCCTGTCGGTCGCAATCAGATCCTGATTACCACCGATATCCGCCATATCGGATGACAAAGATATCACCACGTCATTGACGGCACTTCGCGCGAAAAGGGGTATATCCACAGAAGGTTCTCACAATTTGTGACGGCCGGTTTCATGCGATCAAATCCCGCGCTGCCAACATTCCACGTTCATATTGATCGAGATTGGTTCTGGACATCTTCTTGCCACTCGCCGGAACCCAGCCTGCTGCTTCCAGTTAGAGGTCTGTCTGCTGCGACGATCGCAGCCTCGCATGATCATCAGGGAGAGTTGATATGACCGCTTCGGGTCCCAAGAGTGATGCAGCTCTGGAAAATAGTCTGGCTGATCACCGGCCCGGAGCTGGAAGTCCCGATTATGAGACGACGGCCGGAGAAGGTGGAGAGACGCAGCAGAAGCTGAAGGCAGAGCAATCCGGTGATGCCCTCACAGACAATTTCGGGCACCGGATCGCAGACAACCAGAACAGCCTCAAGGCGGGCGCTCGCGGTCCGACGCTACTAGAAGATTTCGTCCTGCGCGAGAAAATTTTCCATTTCGACCATGAGCGCATCCCTGAACGGATCGTACATGCCCGCGGCTCTGGCGCCCATGGGATTTTCGAATGCACCAAGGCCATTACTGATGTTACCAAAGCGAGCATCTTCCAGAAGAAAGGTGCGCATTGCCCCGTGTTCGTTCGCTTCTCGACTGTGGCCGGTGGCGCGGGTTCCGTCGATACACCGCGCGATGTGCGCGGCTTCGCAGTGAAATTCTACACCGATAGCGGCAACTGGGATCTGGTCGGCAACAACATTCCGGTATTCTTCATTCAGGATGCCATAAAATTTCCTGACCTTATCCATTCGGTCAAAATGGAAGCGGATCGCGGCTATCCCCAGGCGGCGAGCGCCCATGATACGTTCTGGGATTTCGTGTCACTCATGCCAGAGAGCATGCACATGATCATGTGGGCCATGTCCGATCGGGCCATTCCTCGGTCCTTGCGGATGATGGAAGGTTTTGGCGTCCACAGCTTCCGCTTCATCAACGAACAGGGCGACGGCAAGTTCGTGAAGTTCCACTGGAAACCGGTTCTGGGCGTCGCGTCCCAGGTCTGGGATGAGGCCGTGAAGACGGCAGGCGCCGACCCCGATTTTCATCGCCGCGATCTGTACGAAGCCATTGCCAGCGGTGATTATCCCGCCTGGGATCTGGGCGTGCAGATTTTCGATGAGGCTTGGGCGGCAGAACAGCCCTATGATGTGCTGGACGCAACCAAGCTGATCCCCGAAGAGGATATTCCTGTCGAGATCATCGGGCGTCTCACGCTCAATCGCAATGTCGACAATTTCTTTGCCGAGACGGAGCAGGTTGCCTTCCTGCCCAGCAACCTCATTCCAGGCATCGACTTCTCGAATGACCCCCTGCTGCAGGGGCGACTTTTCTCTTATCTCGATACGCAAAAGTCGCGTTTGGGAACGACCAACTTTCATCAAATTCCGATCAATGCGCCAAAATGCCCATTCCACAATATGCAGCGCGACGGGTTGATGCAGACGCTGGTTCCCAAGGGGCGCGCCAATTACGAACCAAACAGCCTGAATGAGGCGGGTGAGGATAGTGGTCCCCGCGTCGCGTCCGAAACCGGGTTCACATCCTTTAGTGATAATGGCGAGCGCAACGATCCAACTGAAAAGATGCGGATACGTGCCGAAACATTTGCCGATCATTATAGCCAGGCTCGGATGTTCTATCTGTCGCAGACGCAGAATGAGCAGGCGCACATCGCATCAGCCATCGTCTTCGAATTGTCGAAGGTGGCCTTGCCTCATGTGCGGCTACGGGTTCTCGCGCGTCTGCGCAACGTTGACGAGGTTCTGGCGCAACGAGTCGCCGATGGGCTGGCGATCGCTCTACCTGAAAAGGCGCCAGCGGCCCGAGAAATTGTGGAGATGCCCGTTTCTGACGCTCTTTCCATCCAGAAGAATGCCAAGGATGGCTTTGCGGGCCGTAAGGTCGGAATTCTGTTTGCAGAGGGTTCCGACAAAGCGATGGTGGAGAAGATCAAGGCAGGCGTGGAGAAAGCGGGCGGCAGCGTCTTTCTGGTTGCGCCGAAAGTCGGTGCCCTCAACGTCAAGGGCGGGACACTCGAAGCGGATGGAAAGCTCGATGGCTCGCCGTCGGTACTGTTCGATGCGATTGCGTCCGTGCTGATGCCGGAAAGCGCGGAAAAACTGTCGAAGCAGGGCGCTGCAGTTCAATGGTTCATGGACGCCTATGGGCATTGCAAAACCATCGCCCATTGCCCCGGCACGCAGATCATTCTGGACAAGGCAGGGGTAGAAAAGGACGATGGTGTCATTCCAAACGAAATGCTCCTGGACAAGGGACCCAAACGACATTGGGCGCGAGAACCAAAGATCCGAGATCTGGCGTGAGATAAGCTGCTGGTTCCGCATGCGCCCTAATACTGCGCATGTGGGCCTGTCTGTGCTACCAGTTTCAGCGCTGCCTATTAGTAGAGTCATACTCCACCTTCGACTGGAGGCTGGACTGGGCGAAATTCATCCGCGGCGCAAAGCACACTCCATCGAGCCTAGCCGTCACAGTTCAAGAGGACACGGTTCCAGGCCCTGGGGGAGCAAGCCGTATCGCTTGGCTATCGCAGCGCGGTCATTGCGGCAAAAGGAAAATGGCGGCCTGAAACGAAATTGGCCCCGACCATTTCCATGATCGGGGCCGGTGCTCCTGGACCGTCGTCCAAGGGCGAGTCGCTAAATCGCTATATCGTCAGAAATGGAAACCGCCAGTTACTGCAACTTGGTGACGCGACATTTTGACGCCGGTGTCGAGTTCGATGCCGCCTTCGCGATACACATATTTCCCATAGTCGCTGTAACGATATTCAAGGCGCGCGAAGTTTGAACCGTTGGTGAATTCTGCGCCTCCGCCGATGCGATAGCCATCGATATTGTCGCCGATGCTTGCACTGTCGCCATCGAGAGAATAGCGGAGCTTGAGGCGGGCATTGGTGTAGCCGCCCTTGGCATAAAGCAGCATGTTGGGGGAGACCGCGAAGCCGATCCGGGCACCAATATACAGGTCACGATCAGCGAGGAGCGACAGTTTGTCACCCTCGAACAAAATGTCGTGCGCCGACGTTTTCGTGGTAGAATCCGATGCCTCGGCTTCGATACCAAGGATTGCACCGCTGTTGCCGAGGGCGAAGTCATAGCCCGCCGTGACACCATACAGCATGCCGCTTTCGGACGCATCGACATCGTAACCATAATCAAAGTTCACGGTGTCGTAGCCGAGAACGATACCGGCTTTTCCGCCTTCGAAGTTGGAGGCGTCCTGAGCGAGAGCAGGAGCGGCGATAGCAACAGATGCCGCGCAAACGATGAACCTGACCACGGTTAACCCCTTGAATCGTTGTATTTGGTGGGGTGTCATGGCAGATGATACTTATTGATCGGTTAATTGCTCAGCGTGATAAGTATGACGATGCTTGTATTCTATTCATTGCCGCAGCCTGGTCAACAATCGCTTATGTCTGCAGATTGAAAGGCTCCTTTCTTACAGTGATGGAACGCAGTCGGGCCACGGACTGATTCACCAAGCGGCAGGCTTCGATCTGAGACAGATCAGGCCGAACCGAACGATCTATTAGTTCCCGACTTTTTGTTGTCGATGTTCGGCCATGACTCAGGGCGGCCGATCCCCGAACGCTCCAACTACGTCACTACCTAGGCGTCATCGGCGTAGAGGGATGACATACAGACGGCCGTGGAAACTCCTACCTATCTCAACGCTGCCAAAGCGGCAGTCATCTTGATGACGAGCGCACAGCTATCGTTGATCACGTTGCCGCTAGCCCGACAAATCGGCGACATCATCACAGGCGGTAGCCGGTTCGCAAGCTCCGGGTGCCGCGTGAAGGAAAGTGTAAGAGCAGTAGTTGCCGGGTGATCACCTATTACCAGAATGCCGATGAAACGGTTTTTTGTGACTGTTCTTTCAAAGTAAAATTAGATAAATTTAACAGGAGAAGAGAGCAAGCAAGCCAAGCATTCAGCGAAATAAATTAAAAAAGGATAATGGTCGTTGATGACGAAGATTTAGCCGAGATCATGTCTGGTCTGAACGATGTGAAGGATTATTACGCGATCAAGCGCTAAGAGTTGTGGTCCTTTAGCCGGTTGACGTGAGGGCCGTCCGTGCAGCGACGAAACTGTCTCAGGCGAGATCTGCCGAGGTGGACCATCTGCAGCTGCCGACGGTGAAAGGATGGGAGCAGAACCGCCGCGCCCCGGATCAACCCGCCCGCGTCCTCCTGCAGATGATCGCTACAGACCCAACCGGCGTAGCGAAGATGATCGAGCGGATCGCGCAACCGGCCTGAATTGGGACGTTCAGAAAATGAACATCAGATTAATGGTTGCCAACGATCGCGGAACAGCGCATGCGTCGATCGCGACCCGAAGGCTGTAACAAGCCTTCAAATAAACTCGGCCCATCCGAACTGTCGGATGGGCCGTTCCTTTTTCCGCGACGATTAACCCGATTTTCGCACCTTTGGCGCATACCAGCACCACAAGAGATCGCCATTTTCCCGGCGCTCCGAATTCAGTAGCGGCGAATATTAGCTGGCCCGATCCGCTCCCTGGTCGGGCCATTTTTTGACTTGAAGTCCCAAAAGACGTAGCATCGGAGGCGGACGGTCCCGAAGGTGTTATCGTTACCCCGGTGACGCCGTTCAGCGGTTGGGGCCGTCCAATCACATTGCATTGAACACTTGAAGCCCGATAAACTCTCGATATTGGCCGCCAGACAACCGCCCAGCGCCTTGATCGATCGCAACACCTCGAACCCACATCCGCTTAACGGCGCCTTTGCACCGGCATTCTAGCCAAGGAGCTGCTTTGTCGATGCTTTCGACACGAAGCCGGATCACGCCTGCGCGGGTAATCAATCACGTTTTTGCGCTCACGCCGGACAGGAACAATGGCGTGGGGAACCTTGCCCCCGCGTGTGCACCTTGCAACGATGCAACAGGAAGCTTTGAAGCGAGGTTCGTGCGCCGTGATTAGGCGCGCACGATGGATACCCGGCTGTGCGCCACCTGCCACCAACGTCCACGACACCGCAACGCCGTGAAGGCTCGCCTTGACTAAGTCTATTGTCCGGGAGGGTAAGGTACCCAATTCTTTTGGCCGGGGGCGCCTGCAACATCGTGATTTGAAGAAATCGACCCCGTGAATAGCCCTGACCGTATCATAGGACTCAGAACCGTTCTGGCCCGCACCGTGCTTTCCCCACGACGCTCTATCGCAAGATGGGCGAAGGCACTTGACCTGCTCCCCGTAAACTGGTCCGAGTTTGGAGAGAAATTCTCGGTTAGGTTTGGCGAATGCCGAACAAGGGAAACCGTGGATGAAAACGTCGAGATTCAGCGAGCAACAGATCGCGTTCATTCTCAAGCAGGCTGAGGACGGAACGACCGTTGAGGAGGTGTGCCGGAAGGCGGGCATCTCAGTTCAAACTTACTACCGATGGCGGAGCAAATATGGCGGCTTGATGCCGTCGGAGATGAAGCGGCTGAAGCAACTGGAGGAGGAAAATGTCCGCCTCAAGCGCCTCGTGGCGAACCTGAGCCTGGACAAGGAGATGCTGCAGGATGTCATCCGCCGAAAAATGTAAGGCCTGATCGAGCTCGGGAAATCGTCAGCTAACTGCGGACGAGCTACCAAGTGAGCGAACGGCGGGCCTGCAGCGCGTTTCCGATCAACCGATCGACCCAGCGCTACCAGTCACGTCGCCTCGATCAGGCCGGCCTCAAGATGAAGATCAGGGAGCTGGCCGCGACCCGTGTTCGCTACGGGTATCGGCGGATCCATGTCCTGCTGCGGAGAGAAGGATGGAAGATCAATCACAAACGGACGCATCGGCTGTACCGCGAGATGGGCCTGCAACTGCGCAACAAGACGCCTAAGCGCAAGGTGAAGGCGAAGCTGCGTGACGACAGGGCACCAGCGTCGGCGCCTAACGAATGCTGGTCGATGGACTTCCTGTCGGATCAGCTCTTCGACGGTCGTAAAATCCGTGTGCTGTCGATCATCGACAACTTCAGCCGGGTATCGCCGGTACTCGATGTCAGGATGAGTTACCGCGGTGCCGATGTCGTCCAAACCCTTGAACGGGTTGCGGCTAGGCATGGGCGACCGCAGCGTATTCGCCTGGACAATGGGCCGGAATTTATCTCGAAGGATTTGGATCTTTGGGCTTGGACGCACGGTGTCGTCCTCGACTTCAGCCGCCCCGGCAAACCGACGGACAACGCGTTCGCCGAGTCCTTCAACCGCCGCGTCCGGGCCGAATGCCTCAACGCCTTTTGGTTCTTGAGCCTGGACGATGCTCGGGTAAAATGTGAGGCTTGGCGGATCGATTACAACGAGGTCCGTCCGCACAGCTCCCTCGGCAACCAGACCCCGATGGAGCACGCTTTTGGATCAGGGCAGGCATGCCTGCCCTGATCCAAAAGCAGCCGGCTTTTCTCACAAAGGCCGGACCAGTGTTGGGGTGAGGGTCATCGTGGTCCAGACTATCATAGTCTCTGGGCCACTCAGCGGGGGGCAGATCAGACTCGAAGAGCAGTGAACCGCACCGGGATTGCCGGAGGCCCTAACTCCTGAGAGGAAGGGTCTACGATGAGCAAGACGACGAACAAGTTTGCACCCGAGGTTCGCGAGCGGGCGATCCGCATGGTTCTGGATCATGAAGGTGATTATCCTTCCCGCTGGGCGGCGATCACATCGGTGGCCGAGAAGATCGGGTGTTCCGGGCACACGCTGCTGGAATGGGTGAAGAAGTCCGAGGTGGACAGCGGCAAGCGCGGCGGGGTGCCGACGGAGACAGCCGAGAAGCTCAAGGCGCTTGAGCGTGAGGTCCGCGAACTGCGGCAAGCTAACGAGATCCTTCGCAAGGCGTCGGCATATTTTGCTCAGGCGGAGCTCGACCGCCCGTTCAAACGATGATCGCCTTTATCGATGAACATCGCGATGCCTATGGGGTCGAGCCGATCTGCCGGGTTCTGCCGATCGCCCCATCCACCTATCATGAGCGCGTCGCCAAACGACGCGACCCCGCACTGCAGTCCGCACGCATTCGACGAGACGAGGCTCTGAGGCCCGAGGTTTTGCGCGTGTTTGCGGAGAATTTCGGCGTTTACGGCGTGCGCAAGGTGTGGCGGCAGATGAAGCGCGAGGGTTTCGATGTTGCTCGCTGCACCGTGCAACGGCTCATGCGAGATCTTGGCTTGCAAGGGGTGATCCGGGGCAAGCCGGTGCGCACCACGATTGCCGATAAGGCAGCACCATGCCCGCTGGATCAGGTCAATCGCCAGTTTCATGCTCCGGCACCGAACATGCTCTGGGTCTCGGATTTCACCTATGTCGCGACCTGGGCGGGGTTCGTCTATGTCGCCTTCGTTATCGACGTCTACGCCCGCTACATCGTGGGCTGGCGCGTCAGCAGAACCGCGCACGCCGGCTTCGTGCTGGATGCGCTGGAGCAGGCTATCCACGATCGGCGGCCTGTTCACCGAGGCGGCCTGGTTCATCACAGCGACCGCGGATCGCAGTACGTGTCCATCAAATATACCGAGCGTCTCGCCGAAGCTGGCATCGAGCCGTCAGTTGGAAGCGTTGGAGACAGCTACGACAATGCTTTGGCCGAAACCATCAACGGTCTCTACAAAGCCGAGGTGATCCACCGTCGAGGGCCTTGGCGGTCGTTTGAGGCCGTTGAGTACGCTACGCTGGAATGGGTGGACTGGTTCAATAATCGGCGGCTCTTGGAGCCCATCGGAAACATCCCACCGGTCGAAGCCGAGCAGCGATATTATGCCATGCTGGACGACGTCCCACTGGCAGCCTAATTTAAATGAAATGGCCTTCGGCAATCCCGGTGCGGTTCACAGCGATGATATCCGAGGCTCTGGGACTCGCGTTATACGCACTTCGACTGAAACCAGCCCACACAGCCGATCGCGCAAAGTCTAACTAGCTCGAGCCTTGAGTTTGCGGGATTAGCGGATCCTGCTGCGCTTCTGGCCGTTGAACAGTCATCTGACCAAGTCAAGACATCATTTCCAAAGGAGTCGCCATGTCGCTCAACGGCCGTACGATCGCCGTTCTTATCGCTCCGCGCGGTACAGAAGAAGTGGAATTTGTGGAGCCCATGAACGCACTTAGGAAGGCCGGAGCGTGCGTCAAAGTGATCGGCCTTCAACCTGGCCAAGCGCGCACCAATGTTAATGATCTTGATCCTGGTGGCGAGTATGCCGTCGATACCGTATTTTCTGAGGCGGATCCGGCTTCATTTGATGGCTTGGTCATTCCCGGCGGCAGTGTCGGCGCCGACAAGTTGCGCGCGAGCGCCGAGGCGATATCCTTTGTCGAAGCAATTTTCGGTGCTGGAAAAACGATCGGTGCGATCTGCCACGCGCCATGGCTCTTAATTGAAGCCAAGATCGCTAAAGGCCATTCGCTCACCTCCTTCCCGTCAATTAAGACGGATATCCAGAACGCTGGCGGCCTTTGGGTCGATGAGAAGGTAGTGATCGATGGCCAATGCATCACCAGCCGCAGTCCTGAAGACCTGCCGGCATTCTGTTCTGCGCTCATCGAGGCATTTGCCGATACGCCATCGCGCTTGACAGCGCGGGACTGATTCTGAACGGGCGGAAATGCAGCCGCCATCGATATTTCAACAGGGTGAGGGTCTATGATGTTTCGTAAGAAGACCGCGCGGAATCGCGCTTTTGGCAAGTCTTATGATGAAGCGATGCAGGATGCAGTGAAGATCGGGATTGCGGAAACCGCAGCGCGCGCAGCCGTCACAGCTACGGTCACCTTCGCGGTCGGGTGGCTGCTCAAGCGGACTTTCGAGAAGACGGTGGCGCAGAACGCGCAATCCGCCTGCAAGACCAAGCCATCCATGGCGACAAATAGCCCTGCGGTGAGTTACAAGCAGACGCGGAAGCGGCCTGACGCCGATAATTCAAACGCTCCCTGAGGCAAGGCTTGGTATCCTCCATATGACCCAGACAGTCCGAGGCATAATACCAGTGGGAAGGCCGTAACGAAATTTGCGGATGAAGATATTTCTTCGGATACAAAACGCGCCTGCAGTAGTTATTTTTTTAGCAAGTCATTGATTTGCGGCCCCCCTAGCCCTGCATCGGAAGATGCAGGGTTTTTACTTCTGTGTTTGTGTCGCAGCCTCTCCATCGATCTCGAAGCGCTCGCCTGATACCACTTGCGAACGTGGCAATCGCGACCTCCACCGCTCGGTCGCCGCCAGCCCTGTCCGCACGAGTTCAAGCGACCCTTTGCGCTCGACCCTGTTCTGGTGATGTGCGAATGCATGACGATCCAATCTGCAATGCTGGACATGACGATGGTGTTTGCCGATTTTCTGCGTAGTCGCAGGCGTAATCTGCTGAGTGCCCAAGACCTTGGAGCACTTGAGGAAGCGGTTGCCGATTTAAGGACATTGCCTGCCCGCAAGACCTTTATATCTCGCGATCAAAATGTCAGCATGAGTACCTATCTCATCGAAGGTATGATGTGCCGATACATGGATGACAGGCAAGGAGAAAGGCAACTCGTTGCGGTGCATGTGGCTGGCGATTTTGTCGACCTCCATGGCTACCCGCTGGGTCATCTTGATCATGACCTCGCGACACTGACCGCCTGTAAGATAGCGTTAGTGCCTCATGCTGCTCTCGATCAACTCGTCGCGACGCGCCCGTCACTCACGAAATTGCTATGGTTCAGCACGCTGCTTGATGCCGCCATGCATCGCGAGTGGATATTTCGTCTCGGTCGTCTCGATGCGATTGCGCGGGTCAGCCACTTCTTTTGCGAGACCGAAGCGAAATTGCGAGCGATCGGTCGAAGTGATGGAGCGCGTTTTGCTCTTCCTATGACCCAAGCCGATTTGGGAGAAGCATGCGGCATAACGTCCGTTCACATGAACCGCATGCTGCGTGAACTCAAAGATCGCGATCTCCTAGCAATCCACCGCCATGATGTTGAGATCCGTGATCTGAGAGGTCTGGCGCGGTTGGGTGAATTTGACCCTGCCTACCTGTTCCTCGACGAGCAGGACTGACGGAACCGCCGCTGGTGGCATATCGTTCTTGTGTCCTTGAGAAGGAGCAGAGCCGTTATGCCTACCCCAGGTATCCATGAAGAAGCCGGCATTGCCTCAGCCCACGCCGGATTGATCATGCTGGATGGACCGAACGGTATTGCAATAACGCTGACAGCCAATGCAGCAGAGGGGACGGGCCTTTCTCTTCTGCGTGCCGCCGAAATAGCGCGTGAGCAAGTGGCTGCAGGCGAAGACAAGGATTTTCCTGAAGAATGAAATTCTCCTGATTGATCTAAATCAATACTAAAAATCATTTCGGTATTGAATTGTATTTTTTATTATTGCTGCAATGCAACTTTAGGCATTTGCGGGGCTTTACTTTGCGGCTCGTGTGCAGGGGGATGAACGAGGCCTATCTCCGGTAGAGGATAGCCGCATGAAGATCGCTCAAATCGCTCCCCTTGCTGAAAGTGTGCCGCCCAAGCTTTATGGGGGTACCGAACGGATCGTCTCCTATCTCACAGAGGCGTTGGTGCATCAGGGGCATGAAGTGACCTTGTTCGCGAGCGGCGATTCGCAGACATCGGCTGAGCTTGTTCCGATTACGCCGGCGGCGCTGCGACTGACCCCGGGTATCGTCGACACCATACCTTATCATATGATGATGCTGGATGCGGTGCGGCAAAGGGCCGACGAGTTTGATGCGCTCCATTTCCATATCGATCTGCTGCATCTGCCCATGATCCAGGATTTTATCGGACGAACCGTCACGACATTACATGGTCGACTGGACCTTCCCGATCTGCCGCCATTCTACCGGTGTTTTGGCGATCACTGTCTCGTGTCGATCTCCGATCATCAGCGCCAGCCCATGCCACCGGTCAATTGGGGTGCGACCATCTACCATGGTCTGCCGGTCGATCTGCTGCAGCCCAGCCTCGGCGCCGGTGAGGGGTATCTCGCTTTCCTCGGGCGCATTTCACCCGAGAAAAGACCAGACCGCGCCATTCGCATCGCAGCCCGGGCCGGCATCGAACTGCGAATTGCCGCAAAGATCGATGCTGTCGATAGGGGGTATTGGGAAGAGGAAATCGCGCCCCTCATCAAACTCTATCCCAATATTCGCTTCATCGGCGAGATCAACGAACAGCAGAAAGCGGATTTTCTCGGGGGTGCAAGGGCCTTGCTCTTCCCGATCGACTGGCCCGAGCCTTTCGGTCTTGTAATGATCGAAGCAATGGCTTGTGGGACACCGGTCATTGCGTTCCGATGCGGATCGGTGCCCGAGATCATCGAGCATGGGCGCTCGGGTTTCATCGTGGACAGCGAGGACCAGGCGGTCGAAGCGGTGGGCCAACTTCGTCACCTTGAGCGCGCAAGGGTGCGTGGCGCGTTCGACGCACGGTTCACGGCTGGCAGGATGGCCGCAGACTATGCCGCATTATATCACAGGCTGCCGGGCGCCCGTACGGATGCCGCCTGGCTGCGTCGCCAGCGCGGCGAGGAGTCGGAATTGCAGATCGTCGCATAGGAGTCGCCATGTCGCTGACCCAACCGCAGCCAGGGGTGCCGGGCATTGCAGGAGGACAGGCGCTGTCACAGGCGCAAACCCAGTTCTTCATCCCTGCTACCGCTTCATTGCACGAGCGTCGGCCACGCACGCTCAAGCATGGAGACAGCTTTGCCGTCTTTGACCATAGCGGCGACGCCATATCCGGACCTGGCAGTCCCGAGGGTTTCTATCATCGCGATACGCGCCACCTTTCGCACCTTTATCTCACGGTCAACGGCATGCGCCCGATACTGCTGAGTTCGGCGCTACGCGACGACAATGCGATGTTGACCTGCGATCTGGCCAACCCGGATTTCCTCGGATCAGACGGCCGCGTCGAAGTGGAGCATGATCTGATCCATCTGCGTCGCAGCCGCTTCCTGTGGGAAGGCGCGATCTACGAACGGATCATTGTGCGCAATTTTGACATTGCAGAGCGCCGGGTATCCGTGGGCCTCTCCTTCGCTTCCGATTTCGCGGATCTGTTCGAGATACGGGGCATGACAAGATTGCGCCGTGGTACCATGCACGAGCCGAAGGTCGAAGAGGCCGATGTCCTGCTGGGATATAAGGGGCGTGATGGCCTTGAGCGGTCGACACATCTCCATTTTGATCCCGCGCCAGCCCAGCTGACGGCCGAGCAGGCGCTATTCGATGTCTCTGTTGCTCCCGGCGGTCGATGCACATTGTTCGCACGTGTTGCCTGCGAACAAATGAGCGAAGTTGATCAGCCCCTGCCCAAGCTGTTCCTCAAATCCCTGCGCGAGGCCATGCGTGCGCTGCAGGTTTCACGCCGCCGCAGTGCGTCGATGCGATCGTCCAATGACCTCTTCGATGCTGTGACGCGACGTTCGGTATCCGATATCTCGATGCTCTCCACCGGTACGGAATATGGTCCATATCCCTATGCAGGCATTCCCTGGTTCAGCACGGTTTTCGGCAGGGATGCGCTGATAACCGCACTCCAGACGATCTGGATGGACCCGGCTATCAGCCGAGGCGTGCTGGGATATCTCGCCGCGCACCAAGCGACGCATTTCGATCCAGCCGCCGATGCCGAGCCAGGTAAAATCCTGCATGAAGTGCGTCATGGCGAAATGGCCGAACTGGGTGAAGTTCCTTTCCGCCATTATTATGGCAGCATCGATTCCACGCCGCTTTTCGTCATGCTGGCCGGTGCATATCTGGAACGCACAGGAGACCTTCAGTTTCTCGCCGGAATATTACCCAATATCGAGTCTGCATTGCAGTGGATCGACAATCATGGCGATCGCGATGGCGACGGCTTCGTTGAATATGGACGACTGACGGATCAGGGGCTGCAAAATCAGGGCTGGAAAGACAGCCATGATTCCATATTCCATGCTGATGGCAGTATTGCCAAAGGCCCGATCGCTCTCGCCGAAGTTCAAGCCTATGTTTATGGCGCGTGGCAGGCGGCGAGCAGCATTTATCGCGCAACAGGTGATCTGGATCGCTCGGAAGCCTATCTCGCTCGAGCCGTCGATCTGCAGGATCGTTTCGACGCGACTTTCTTTGACGCGGAACTGGGAACATATGTACTTGCGCTCGACGGGCAGAAGCAGCCCTGTCGCATTCGCTCCTCCAACGCAGGCCATGTTCTTTATACTGGTCTGGCTCGAACAGAGCGCGCACCTATGGTTGTGGCGACATTGATGGCGCCCGCCTCATTCTCCGGTTGGGGTGTGAGGACGATAGCGTCGACCGAGAGACGCTATAATCCCATGAGCTATCATAATGGGTCGATCTGGCCGCATGACAATGCGCTGATCGCCGCGGGCTTTTCGCGATATGGCTTTCAACGTCAGGCGGCGCAGATTTTCGAAGGCCTCTTTGCCGCTGCAACCTATGTTGATCTCCTGCGCCTGCCGGAGCTGTTCTGTGGTTTCCCGCGGCGGCGTTCGCAGGGCCCGACCTTCTATCCGGTCGCTTGCAGCCCCCAGGCATGGTCGGCAGCGGCTCCCCTGTCGCTCATCCAGGCCAGTCTGGGACTGGGGTTCAACGTGTCGTCCAACGAAATCATCTTCCGCCAACCGACCTTGCCGACATTTCTCGACAGTCTTTTCATCGCGTCGCTTCCATTGGGGGCGGGAGAAGCGGATATCATGCTCGACCGCCTCGGAGATACGGCGGTCGTCAAGCCGCAGCATCGTGACAGTCGGGTGAGGATCGTCACCATAGCGTGATCATCCTGTTTGCCCAAGGCGCAGAGATGAGCCGGATGGCAGAGGCCGATTGTCTCCCCCCGTACAAAGCGCCAGCCGGGCTGCGCATGTCAGTTATGAGCGATCGGAATTTGAATGATATCACGCGAGCGTATCGACAATGGAGGATTGATCCTCTTCATCGCTGTCTCGACGGTCGGACTTGCTCTGATCATTTCGGGTTTCATCTCGGCATTGCTATGGGCGGCTTTGGCAGCCTTGCTGTTTCAGCCGCTTTACAGGCATATTCTGATCGATTGTCGCGGACGACGTAATCTGGCGGCAGCGCTGACGCTGCTCATCATCATCATTGCCGTCATCATGCCGGCCCTGATCATCGGAAGTCTCGTTGTCGAGCAGGCAAGCGGCGTTTACGCAAAGATCAGAAGCGGCCAGATCGACTTCGCAACCTATTTTGGTCAGGTTCATGCTGCCTTGCCGATGCGCATGCAACATTGGGTCGAGAATGCCGGCTTTGGTACGTTCGAACGGGCGCAGGCAAAAATTTCTCAGGCGTTGAGCGCCAGCGCCAGCATGTTGACGCAACGCGCTCTGACGATCGGCGCGGATGCGGCTGCTTTCGTACTCTCCTTCGGTGTGGGTCTCTATGTGAGCTTCTTTCTCCTGCGCGATGGGGAGGCGCTAGCACCCCAGATCATCAAGAGATTACCTCTCGAACACGCCATATCCCATCGGATCGCAGCGCGCTTCGTGATCGTTGTTCGAGCGACGATTAAGGGATCGGGAATCGTTGCCCTGGCGCAAGGCTTTCTGGGCGCCGCTACTTTCTGGATAGTCGGCATGCCGGCCGCCCTCTTATGGGGGGTGCTCATGGCGATTGCGGCCCTGCTGCCAGCGATCGGGCCTGCGATAATATGGCTTCCTGTGGCGACCTATCTGCTTGCGTCGGGTGATCTTTGGCAGGCCATCGCCGTGATCGCTTCAGGCGTCTTCGTGATAGGTCTTGTCGACAATCTCCTGCGGCCAATGCTCGTTGGTCGAGACACCGGGCTGCCGGATTGGCTCATATTGGTGACGACTCTGGGCGGAATCGAGACGCTTGGCCTTAGCGGTATCGTGGTGGGGCCGATCGCTGCGGCATTCTTCCTCACGGGATGGGATATATTGTCAGAGCAAAAAGGCGCTACCACGTGCGACTGAAGCGTGGATGGCCAGTCCGCGCAAAGTGCCCGGAAACACGAAATCGAACTGGTGGAACGATCAGGCGATTGCCGCATTGTCGGCAGACCAAAGGCGCCGCATTCAAGGTCTCCGATCATGTTCAAATATGTTGCGATCAGGCAGGAGAAGGGCCGCTGGCATGTCAGTGCCGAGAGTGGGCGGGTGGGAGATCCTGTTCTCAATCTCGAAAATGGGGGCTACGCCTCTCGCATGGATGCCCTGCAGGCCGCTATGATCTACGCGAAGGACAATCGCCTGGATATCGTCGAGATGGCTCTTTGACGCGAGCGGGACGCTGGCGCGACCGCGTCCTCAAACAGGCATTGGTCGTTCAAAATCCTGTTTCCGGTCTCGCGCAGCCCGAGCAAGTCAGAACCGATATCTTTCAATGTTGGGAGCGATGGTGACATGAGCATAATCGCTCATTTTTCGATCTTGTTCATACCCCTTACGGCGCGAAAGCGCAGCCATTCGTCGCACCCACATGAACAAGCAACACCCAAGCTTTGGTGCGCCATCTCGATATCATCGGGGACCAGGCATGGTTCCTAAGTCGATCCTCTTGCCACGAAATGGGTGGGTGCCAAATAATCCCGTCCTGCCGGTCAAGCTGTATATCGAAGTGGAGCCAAGGGAGCGGACGGATCTGGCCGAAACTTTCGAGGCACGCTTTCACAAGCATGGCTGGGAACCCGAATGGCGTGATCAGATCTACGATTATGATCATTATCACTCGACCGCACATGAGGTGCTGGGGATGGCATCGGGTCATGCCATTCTCGCGCTTGGAGGATCCAAGGCATTTGAAATCAAGGTCAGAGCCGGCGACGCGTTGCTGCTGCCTGCTGGAACCGGGCATCGCGCAATTGAGCAGAGCCGGGACTTTCTGGCAGTAGGTGCATATCCGGCGGGACAGAACTGGGACATTTGTTGCGTCGCGCCCAGCCAGACGATGCTGGATCGGATCAACAGCCTGGCTTTACCGAAATATGATCCGGTCACCGGAAGCACATTTTAGCCGCCAGCACCGCCGGCCTGCAGCCTGATAACGCTCAACAAGTGGATGCTCAAGATGGACCATTTCAGACATTGGGGCGTTCATTGCATCAAGGAGAGATTAAGCCGATGCACCTTCCCCCCGTCATGCATTTCGTTGAGACGCTACCCGCCCCGCTGCCGCAGATAGGCATGTTTTCAGATGCGGAAGAGCTGCAGCTTTCGGATGACCATATGCCGACCCGGTCTGCCACCGGACAATATGTCGCAATGGGTGGCGCGATGCTGCTGGCTGCGATGCTGCTGGCACGTGGGCTGCGGTAAGGGCCGGCCGGTCAACGTCTCCGAAATCGTAAACAGGAGCCCCTACATGCTGTGGACAATTCTTCTCGTTATCCTGATTCTATGGGTTCTGGGCGCGTTCGTCATCCCGATCGGGGGTGGTCTGATCCATCTCCTCCTGGTTCTCGCCGTCATTGTTCTGGTCTATCAGTTCGTCACCGGACGACGAGCCTGACCGGCCTGACCGAGCGCGTGAAAACCCATGCCAATTGCGATCGGAGATGACGCGATCGGCCAAGAGGAAGACTGGCATGCCGCACAAGGATGTTCGAGCCGTAAAGACAGCTAAGAAAGCCGGAGATAGAACGGAGAATATGGGTAGCTGCGGCACGGCGCAAAGTCCGGTTTCTGCAATCGAACAGTCGCACGGGACCTCCAAGCGGGCAAGGCCAATTCTGACGCTTGCGTTCACCGCACTCAGGCGCACCTAAGCTACGCCGTCGCGCAAAGGAATCTAGAGCGGCGTGTATCCACATCGTGGCTATCGCGCGCTCCGGCTTGTTGCCGGCCAGCTGACGCGCACATGGTCCCGGTAGACCGCGACGTGCATCAAGTCCGCCTCCTGGCACACATGCTCAGTCATGCCGACGCACCTGAAACTCTTCGCGAAATCGCACTGATCGAGATCAATGTCAGCCGATTGCCCAGGAACGGCCTGCCTGGCCAGGGATTGATCTTGGTGTTGGGTGGCATCTGCCCCTGGCAGAATTGGAGAGTATCATGAGCATTGAAGGTAAGGCCAAGGAAGCCGCCGGTTACGTGAAGGAAGAAGCCTTCGAGCACGGCAAATCGCCTGAAAGCCAGAAGAAGGCTCAGGAAGGTCGGGATCTTCGCAATGAAGGTCGAATCGAAGACGGCAAGCCGCCGAAGACCGACAAGCCCGGCACCGGCGACTGACAATCTTCAGGGTCAGAATGCGCCGCCCCAGACGGGGCGGCGTTTTTCGTTGGCACTCAAAAGGCAAACCGGACAATGTCCATCATAGTACTCAGCAAGGAGCGAACATGGCAGAGCGTCTCACCATGCAGGATCCACGCACGCAATATCCCAGGCCGCCATTCCCCGAGCAACCGCAACCTGCTCCGGGCATCGCCGCGAACATGAATCCAGAACCTGATCATGGCGAGGACAGCTATGTCGGTTCAGGAAAGCTTAGCGGCCGCAAGGCGCTCGTGACCGGTGGCGATAGCGGCATCGGGCGGGCTGCGGCCATCGCCTTTGCGCGAGAGGGCGCCGATGTCGCCATTTCCTATCTTGCGAGCGAGGAAGCTGACGCAAGAGAAGTGATCGAGCTGATCGAACGAGAGGGGCGCAAGGCCGTCGCGCTACCGGGCGACATCACCGACGAGAGCTGTTGCCACAAGCTTGTCAATGAGACGCTTTCCGGTCTCGGCGGGATCGACATCCTCGTCATCAATGCTGGCCACCAACAATATCGCGATGACGTCACGGCCGTGAGCTCGGAAGATTTTGATCGCACACTCAAGACCAATCTCTATGCCATGCACTGGATTACGCAGGCGGCGGTTCCCCATCTTCCAGCTGGAGCATCCGTGATCACCACAGCATCGGTGCAGGCCTATGAGCCATCGGCTATTCTTCTGGACTATGCCACGACCAAAGCAGGCATTGTCGCCTATACCAAGGCGCTTGCAACGCAACTGATCGAGAAGGGTGTCCGAGCCAATGTGGTCGCGCCCGGCCCATTTTGGACCGTACTGCAACCCAGTGGGGGGCAGCCGCAGGAAAAGGTCAAAAAGTTCGGGGAACAGAGCCAGTTCGGTCGTCCTGGCCAGCCTGTCGAGATCGCGCCGATCTATGTTCTTCTTGCCTCTCAGGAAGGCAGCTACATCACTGGCGAAGTGTATGGCGTGACTGGGGGAGCAGGTATCGCTTGACCATGATATGGCCCCACTTAGCGCGGGGCCGGGTGGTAACGAATATTTGGGAAAGTTCCGGAAAATCGAAGTCAGGTGATCATTAACCGGTTCGTCAACCGATCGTTGATTCCATGATCATCAGTGAAGAATGCGCTGCAACGTCGGGATCAACCACATATGCAGTGCCGGCTTTAAAATGAGAGGCGCGGCCGGATGCTTCGCAACGGCGGGGTGATCGAATGACGCAGAACAAAATAGATAGGGGATGTCGTAAAGCTCGAGATCGTCTGCCAGGAGACCTACATCCTCTCTCTTCAATCGTATATCCAGAACCGCTCCCGCAGGCATGTTTCTAGCCACTGCCTCGACACCGTCGGACAAAGTGGCATGGGGGCCATCTACAACATAATGGGCTTGCTCGAGCATTTCGACAAGGAGTTGTGCGATGACGGGATCATCCTCAACCACCAGAATGGATCGGTTCATCATGCCACTCCAAGATGAGCGCGATAGCGGCTGAAACAGCGTGCGCCGCAATATAACCGGATAAGCGCACCTTCCGCCATTGCTGTCGCCCGGCGAGGATCCTCTTCGACAAGCGGTCGGATAGCCTCATCATTCCAGTCTCGGCTATGCTTCACGTCGAGAACGGCATGCAGATCGAAATATCGGCGCTCCGAGCCTGAAAGACCAATGCGGCGCAGGGCCTTGGCGGTATGAGCCGAGCGATCGGGTGCCGTAAGTTCGATCACGCCCAAGGCGCCTACGCTATGCCATGCGTAGCATCGCGAGGCCGCCATCGCCGTCATCGCATTTGCGAGGGCCAAGCTCTCCCAGACGGTGTTATGAATCTGAGTATCGAGTTCGAGTATTTCGATCAGCTGACCCAACATCGGACCGTGCATTCCCTTGGGATTGCCGCGACCCATCTCATCCCAGTAATTGCGTGCCAGCTCTAGCTTTGCTCGTGCGGGCAGCTTGACCTGCGTCATTGCGACGAGATCGTCAAATCCTGCTTCGCCGGCCGCCTCCTGCGACAGGAACCATCGCAATTCATCTCTGTCGGCCTCTTCCGCGAGCCAAGGGAATAATCGGTCATGTTGCCCAGGCCCTGTCGCCTTGAGCCCTTCAAACCACACGATGAATCCCTGTGGATCTGTTGGCGCTTCTAATGCCTCCCTGGATACCTGTGAGCGCAACTCTTCCATGAAAGCATGCTCCAAGCGCAGCATGCTTCGATCTCGATCGAGCTGCGAAGGCGTCACTGTATCAGGAAAATCAGGTGCGAGCCGCTGTCTGTTCCAACAGCTCAGCTCCTCCTGAAAATCCTGTTGAAGAAATTGCGAGCGCCAATGTTCAAGCTGGGTGGCCACGACGAACCTCTCTGTTTCTCGTATGACGAGAGAATACGGAAGGGCGCTGCTCGTTCCTGAAAATCAGATTAAACAGGATCAAGGTTGTTGTCGAAATGGATCAGGGGAGCAAATTGAGTTCAGTCAGCATCGCTTAATATCCGTTGCGTCGCGCTCGTGCCGTCCGAATTCGCACACGGAGGCGTCCTATGGAGCATTATGTCGAGCGCACCTTGCTCAACGAACTGGTCGAAGTTGCAAAGAAGCTGAAAGAGTGCCTGGCGATTTTGGATGCGCGCGCGAAGAAGCGGACGAAGCGATAAACGTCTGTCACGCGATTGAGACGCTGATCGGTGCGCCCTCCACGATGAAGCAGTGGCATGATGACCGACTGAAGCCCTGACAGATCAAAAGGCGAGGGTTAGGAGCAGGCTGTGAAACCTTGCGGCCGATGATCAGATCATCACGGCGGCCAGGAAGATTGCCTGGGCATTTAGAACGAGCGATGACCGATCGCGATCGTATTGGTAGTCGGGTTTCAAACGATCGCCTCAAAAATACCCCGCCAAAGTCGGCGGGGTAGGGTGGTTTCGCAATATCGGGGAGACCATCTAACGGTCGCTACCCCGCATCGGTTCCATGCTTACCGCAATAAGCCCAATAGGGCGGCGAACAACGCCCCGCACAGGGAGCCCAGAATATCGCACCGTCGACTCGAAAAATAATGTCATGTTAGCGGTGGGATCGGTGTCGGGGCGGCGGACCGTTTCTCGCCAGGTGAGCGTGTCGCGATGAAGCGACCATTCTCGTCGATTGGTTGCGCTGTTCAGTCGATCGAGCCGACGATCCCGTTGATCGCGACGAAGAACATCATCACGGCCAGGACGAACGCCTCGATTATCAGCGCAATGTCGGAACCGCCGCGCACTAGGCGTGGGTCGCGCGGCGGTTGATCTCGTCGATCACCGCTTGTTGCTGGCTGGTCAACGGCGCTGGGCATCCAGGCCTTCGAACATAGGTCTGCGCGGTCATCGGCTCTCGTCTCCTGCGCGCGCCGCGAAGGCGTCCGGCACGGTGATCTGATAGTGAGGATCGAGGCGCCCTCCGCGAACGAGCTGGCGCTTGCCGCGGCCAAGCTCGACATGGCTGCGATCAACGCGCTTGCTCCAGCTATGATCGTGGCGATCAGCGAAAAACAGGAAGAGCCGCTTGGCCCGTATGCTGCTGCATTGCTCGAGAAGCGCCGTCACCAGGCGCGGCCGTAATGTAGCGAGGTTTTCGAAGATTTTGTCGGCGTGATCGAACGAGAGCGACGTGGGCACGTCTTCCATCATTTCGATCGCGGCACGCTCTGGGCCGGCGACCCGCACAAAATGGTCCCAGGCTTCCTTCACGTCGGGTGAGGGGACGGCGGCGCCAAGCCGACGTGTTCCAAGATCGAGCCGGTGCCAGCCTGTGCCAAGAAGCGGATCCGTGCACAGGCCGCGACGATGCATCACCAGGGTGGCATCAGTCGGCAAAGTCGCAAGCCAAGTAGGGGCCGCGTGATCCGGGTCGTAGAGATGGACCTCCCGATCATTGCCGAGCCGTGCGAAGTGACTAAGGCCATGCAATTCGAGCGCTGTCATCCCGCCGATATAGAGTGTGCCTGCTGATGTGCTTTGCACCGACATGATCGCCAGCTCCCAGCGCAAGCGGCCGGTCGGCCCGTGCGGTTAGCGTCCGCGCTCGTGGTGTAATTTCCGGTGTAGATTGAGGTGATCGCATGGGGTTGGGCATGCCCAACCCCATGCGATTTCGAACTCGGTGGCCACCGGGCTCATCGGTAAGGTGGAGTTACCACACTTCACACGCCCACCGAGGAGTTGATCCCGATGACCGACGACAGACTACCGCTTGCCGAACTGATGGCGAAGACCGGAGATGGAGATTTCCTGCGTACGATCGCCGAGAGCGTATTGCAGATCATTATGGAGGCCGATGTCGACGGCCTGGTCGGCGCTGGCCGCCATGAACGATCGGGCGAACGCACGACCTGGCGCAATGGCTACCGCGACCGCAGTCTCGATACCCGGCTCGGCACGCTCAACCTCAAGATCCCCAAGCTGCGGACCGGCGCCTACTTCCCCGGCTTCCTGGAGCCGCGCAAGACTGTTGAGAAGGCGCTGGTCGCAGTAATCCAGGAGGCGTGGATTGCCGGGGTCAGCACCCGGCGCGTCGATGAGCTGGTGCAGGCGATGGGCATGACCGGGATATCCAAGTCCTCCGTGTCAAAGCTGTGCAAAGACATCGACGAGCGCGTCCATGCCTTCCTCAAGCGCCCGCTCGCCGGTGACTGGCCCTACCTCTGGCTAGATGCCACCTACCTCAAGGTGCGCGAGGGGGGACGGATCGTCAGTGTCGCCGCGATAATCGCCGTCGCCGTCAACACTGAGGGCAAGCGCGAGATCGTCGGCCTGCACATCGGCCCTTCCGAAGCCGAGCCCTTCTGGTCGAGCTTCCTCAAGGACCTCTCCCGCCGCGGCCTGACCGGCGTGAAGCTGGTCATCTCCGATGCCCACGAGGGCCTCAAGGCAGCGATCACCCGCGTGCTCAGCGCCACCTGGCAGCGCTGCCGCGTCCACTTCATGAGGAACGCGCTCGCCTACGTGCCCAAGGGCCAAAACACGGTTGTTGCTGCTGCGATCCGCCAAGTCTTCCTCCAGCCCGATCATGCGGCCGCAACTCAGGTCTGGCGTCAGGTCGCCGATCAATTGCGCGCCAGATGGCCCAAGCTCGGCGCCTGCATGGACGATGCCGAGCACGACGTGCTCGCCTACATGACCTTCCCCGAGCAGCACCGGGTCAAGCTTCACAGCACCAACCCGCTGGAACGCCTGAACAAGGAAGTGAAGCGCCGCGCCGATGTTGTCGGCATCTTCCCGAACGAGGACAGCATCATCCGCCTCGTCGGTGCCGTCCTGCTCGAGCAGAACGATGAATACCAGCTCCAGCACCGCTACATGCAGATCGAGGGCATGGCCGCCCTTGCCACACCCATAACCGAGGAGGTTCAGCCGCTACAGATTACACCCAAGGCCGCCTGAAAATGCAGCCCGATGGCCAGCACCGAAATTACACCACATTGACGGACGTGACCCCCGTGCGCGGTGGTGCGGCGGTAAACGCGAGATGCGACGCGCTCGAGCCAACCTCTGCGGACATAGTCGTGGATCGAAGTGCGCGAGACACCCTGCATCTGCAACCAAGCGGAATCCACCAGCAGGCCGGGTGCCAGCTTGTGCAACATTTGGCTTAAAGGTTGGCGCTTTTGTCTTTCCATGACGAACGAATAGCCAAATTTATAAACCAAAGGTAAGCGAGAGTTTATAGATGCCGTAATATGTTCGTTATGAGCGAACCTTTTGCCAAATCTCAGAACTCGAGCCCGTCAGCGCGATCGGTTGCGTTCAGGCGGCTTGTGATCGAGACCGGGTCGAACGGGCTGGGCGGACGCTGCTGCAGGGGAACGCCCGGCGCCGGCGCTCCATCGTCTGACCGCCGGTGCGGACCATGGCTGGTTGAACCGTGCGTCCCGCCGCGACATGGGCATCGAGGTGAGCCTTGGCAACCGACATCATGCGCGTCACCGCCTTGCGATTATCGAACAGCGTGCGCCGGATCACCGCCTCTACCACGCGCATCTGGCTATCGATGGCGCGGTCGTTTGGCAGCGTCCGGCCATCGGCCCGCTCCTTCGCGCGGTCTTGCGGTCGTTCCTGCAGTGACGCGCGAGGGGGCCCAGGCGTGCGGCTGTCGGCCGCGTCACGCGCCACCATCGGCGAGATCGTGCTCTTGCTCGCCTCGCCGCGCAGGCGATCGAGCTCCTGCAGATCATCAGCCAGGAGGTTGCCTCGCTGCTGTCAGAGTGTCGGACATGCCTTGATCGCCATTAAGTTCGGCGACTGCGTTCGCGGTCATCGCCATGACGAACGCGATCGCTGCCTGCTCGTCGCCGGGGCCGGCAACTCCGCGAGATCGCCAAGGACGAGCATATTGTCGATGATCTCGGCAAATCCCGCCAGTTCATCGGCGGTTAGCATGCGGGTCATGACCGGTTTCTCCCTTTGCGTGTCGGCGAGGCTGTGGAGCGCTGCGCAATGGGCCTCGATCGCCTACGTGACCGCATCGGAGCCGGCCCCGATGACCGGCGGAGGGGCGGGCTTGTTCGAGCGCAGCATGACGAGCCGTGGCGCGACTTTAGGAGGATCGGAGATCCGCGCCGTTAAGCGCTTCGAGCGGAAATATTCGATGGCGATTTCGATTTGAAGCGCGACATCCGAGGTGCTGCGTAGCATTTCGTCCGAGGACGGCAAAATTTATCCGGCATTGAGAAGGGCGATCTGCTCTCCCAGAACCTCGGGCGGAGTGGGATAGCCCGTGCATTTGCGGGGTGTGCTGTTAAGGCAATCGGCGACGGCCTGGATCTCCTTTTCCGACAGACGGCCGTTGGCCATGGTCTGCGCGGTCGTGGGGAATAGCCGCGAAACAGCGGATGCTCGTCCAGGTGCTGGTTGCGTTTGAGCTCGCGATAGATCGTCGCCGGATGGCGACCCAGCGCATCCGCGATCTACCGAACAGACCGTCCGGTGGCCATCAATTGATAAACATCCCGGCGCTCGTCCAAACCCAGATGCTGATAGCCGTTCATCATGTGCCTTCCTGGAAAAGGGATCAAACCCTCATAAATCCTAGGATTTCGCACTTCGATTTAGAGTCCAGCCGCTTACACGATTTGTTCCTGCCATTTAGAGAAGTCACAATCTCTGCCATTTAAAAATGTCACACGCTCGTGGACAGCAGGGGCTGCGTGGAGCCATCCACACAGCGCAGCGCAGACCCTGCTGATGCGCTGACCTTGGGGTAGTGGACCATGGACCCGCTGCTCTGCAGTGGGCCCGGTCATGCCCTTTGCACGAAGCTGAGCGTGCCGCGTTCGCGCAACGCCTCGTCACTGAGCCTGGGACCGCGTTTGAGCTTTGAACCACCCAGTTTGCGGCGGTCAATCTTTGGCGGCGGTTCTGGCTCGGGGAAGAGATGCAGGGGCTGGTCGCGGCGGGCAGGGGCGTCGTTATTGCGCTTGCGGTGATGCGGCATGATGGCCTGCATCTGTTTGGCCAACATCAGCGCCGCGTCCAGATGCTTATTCTCGACAATAGCAGGCTGGTTGACGTGCCGCATCTTATCGAACGGACGATAGGGCAGGACATGGCCCTCATGTTCAATCTCCAGCCGACCGTCAGGATATTCGCACACTGTCACCCGCTTGCGCGCCAATGCTTTGCTGATCGCTGTCGGCTCCAGAATGAACATCACCTTGTTGTAATGGAGCGTCAGCGCCGCCGTTACTGTCCGCTGCTCCCGCCAGACCATGATCGAGCGCAAATCGTCATGCGGGGCGAGGGGACGGTGCAGGTCGCGCACGTCAAAGGCGGGGCGAGCGAACCGCGCATTATGCCGGGCCATATAGCTGTCGAGAAAGACGTTGGCCTCCTCGATCGACGATATGCCTTCCAGACGCATCGCTTTGACTAGGCGATCCTGCAATGTGGCATTGGCCCGTTCGACCCGGCCCTTGGCCTGCGGCGAGTTGGCGCAGATAATCTCGATGTTCAGCGCATCCAGCGCACGTCCGAAATGCGTCATGCCATCGCCGCGTGCTGCGCTGGCTTTGGCGTTCCGAAACACGCTGTGCTTGTCGGAATAGAAGGCCACCGGTTTGCCGTGCCGCTCGATATACTCCCGCGTCGCATCCATATAGGCGAAGGTGCTCTCGCTTTCGGCCATTTTGAGGTGCATCAGTTCGCTGGTCGCATCATCAATATAGACGAGCAGGGTGCATTGCGGCCCGCGATCCTCGAACCACCAGTGCTTCGACCCGTCGATCTGGATCAGCTCGCCCCGGCAGTCGCGCCGGTAGCGTGGCTGATATGGGCGAGGGCGCCGGGCTTCGCGATCCTTCCACAACCCGGCCTTGATCATGAACTGGCGCAACGTCTCGCAGGCCAGATGAATATCGTGCCGTTCGGCCAGATACTCACGGGCCAGCGTGGGGCCGAAATCATAATAATGCTCACGCACGATCGCGACCACGCGCTCCCGAAAATCATCGGCATAGCGCCGGTTGCTGGGCCGGCCGCGCTTGGCTGACACCAAGCCGGCAGCACCTTCGGCTCTTAACCGATCCAACAGCCGATAAATTTGCCGCCGCTCAATGCCTAAAAGCCGCGCCGCATCCGTCGGCCGCAGCTCCCCACGATCCACGCGCATCAAGGTATCGAAACGCGAAAGCTCGCCATCGCTCATCACCAGCACCGCCATTATCGCACATCCTCCAACGCGAAGGATGAACATGACAGCAGCGCTCCGCCGATGATCCAAACTGTGTCATCTCTATCTAGCGGGGGTGTGTCATTTCTAAATGGCGCTTACAAGATTTAAGTTCGATAACAGAGATTATGTTAATCGCAGCACCGCAACTGTCCATGTAATCTGTGTCCAGTGTGTGGGGGAAGGCCGTGCAGTTGCCGAGGTTCCCCAACAGTATCTGCCACCGTGTCCACTTCGAATCTGCCGTCGCTCTGGCAGGCTGCGCGCATCGAGATGCCAGACGGTAGCCGGTCGTGGACGGTACTCGATGACAGTGGTGATGTCATCGCAAGCCTCCGCAACTGGATCGTGCATCTCGAACAGAGCCGGGCATCACCGAACACGATCCGGGCTTATCTCAGGCACATCGTCGAGTTCGCCAATTTTCTGAATGCGAACAGCGCCAACCTGCGCGAGGTCACGGTGGCGCTATACGATGGGTTTCTGGCCTGGCGTCTCGCGAGGTGGAAGGAGGCTTTGCCAAGCCCGAAGCTTGTCCAGTTGCGAAAGGCGGAGCATTGGCGGCAACTTTACACTGTCGCACTTGCGCTCGCGTCGTCAAAGTCAGTCCCCGTGGAGTTGCCTCCGGCCGGCGACTGAAGCCTTGGATCAACGCGGAGCCCTCGTTCTGCCATCCTTCTTGCTTACCCCGCCAATCGTGATTATATTTTAATCATCGTGATAACGAGTGATAGATCATGGCTTCAGAAACGAAGGTGTTGACGGCGCATGTCCCCCTCGGACTTGCCGAAAAGGTTGAAGCTGTGGCCACGCGCTTGGAGCGATCGAGGGGATGGGTGATGAAGCAGGCCCTGGCCGCTTGGGTCGATCAGGAGGAAGAGCGGCACAAAATGACGCTGGAAGCCCTGGAGGATGTAGATGCCGGGCGAGTGATCGACCATCAGTCGATCCAGGCATGGGCTGATAGCCTTGGAACGGATACGCCGCTGCCCTCGCCGACCAAATGAAGATCCATTGGACCACCAAGGCTTCGTCGGATCTCGTACGCCTCCACGAACACCTCAAACCCGTGGCACCCGATGCTGCGGCTCGCATAGTTCAGCAGCTTGCGCACGCCCCTAATCGCCTGCTCGATTATCCCAGGCTTGGCGAGAAGCTGGAAGCCTATGAACCGCGCGAGGTCCGTCGGATCATCGTTGGCAATTATGAGATGCGCTATGAAATCGCGGGCGGGACGATCTTCGTTCTGCGGCTTTGGCATTGCCGCGAGCACCGGAGCTTTGGATCCGACAATTAGCGACAAGCCTCAGCCCGGAACGCCGGATAGCCGGAAAACTCGGAGGGTTACGATCAAGGGAGTTTGAAGTGAGCCGCCTGCGGCGTCTTACACTTCCAACTGATCTGCCCCCCGCTGAGTGGCTCAGAGACTATGATAGTCTGGACCACGAAAGGGACGATGAATGCCGAGCAAGAAGCACAAGCCGGAAGAAATTATCGGCAAGCTGCGTGAAGTTGAGATTGTTCTGGCGCAGGGAGCCTCGACAGCAGAGGCGTGCCGCCGGATCGCAGTCAGCGAGCAGACATACTATCGCTGGCGCAAGGAATATGGTGGCCTGAAGACCGACCAGGCGAGGCGGATGCGTCCGTGCGATTTCTGCGATGTTGGCGCCGGACTCAAAACTCGACGCTATGATCCGGGCCTTAGCCTCGGCCGACCAGCGGCGACGCGAAGGTCCCGCTGGAATGACATCCATACGCGAGGGCCGCTGGCCCTCCTGCCTTTCGAAACCTGTTTCGAATGTTCTTAGAGGCTGTTTGGGAAATCGGCGGCAGGGGTTGTCATAGGCGTATCTGCGTGATTCAGGCTCTGGATGTGGACGCAGCAGAGCCGGGGGCGGATGGCCCAGATTGCGAAGAAGACGAAGCGTTATCCCAGTGACCTGACCGATGAGGAATGGGATCGCCTTGCGCCGTTGATGCCCAAGCCGGGTCGTCGAGGCCGTCCCCGCGAGGTGGATTTCCGCGAAGTGATCAACGCGGTCCGCTATCTGGTGCGATCGGGGTGTGGTTGGCGGATGCTGCCGATCCATTTTGGCGCCTGGCAGACGGTCTATGGCTGGTTTCGGGAGCTGGCACGCAGGTTCCTGTTCCAGACGATCCACGACATCGAATTGATGTTGGACCGAGAACGTGAGGGGCGAGAAGCCAGCCCCAGTGCGGCGGTCATCGACAGCCAGTCGGTCAAGGCGCCTTCCGCAGAAAAGCGCGGTTTTGACGCAGGCAAGAAGATCGTCGGTCGCAAGCGGCATATCGCAGTCGACACCGATGGACGCTTGCTGATGGTCAACCTCACTACCGCCGATATCTCCGATAGTGCAGGCGCTCAGGCGATCCTCGATGGCATCCGCAAGCGCTGGCCGTGGGTGAAGCATCTCTTTGCCGATGGCGCCTATGATCGCCTCAAGCTCATGGACAAGGCCAGCTACCTCGACTTTGTCGTGGAGGTCATCCGTCGAAGCGATCGCCAGCAGGGCTTCAAGGCTTCCGCGCCGCTGGGTCGTCGAACGCACCTTCGGATGGATGACCCGATGGCGCCGTCTGGTCCGCGACTACGAAAAGCGCATCGACGTCTCACAGGCGATGATCCTCGTCGCCATGGGTGGAAACCTACTACGCCGAAACGCTCATCCCTGATTTTCCAAACAGATGGGGTGATTGGGGCTCGCCACCGAGTTGGAGAGGTGGCTGCTCCTCGCAAATGGTAGAACGTGGTCCGTATCGAGCGGCCACAACCATGAGGAGAAGCAACCGTGAACTACTATGCCGGATTGGATGTTTCGTTGGAAGAGACGGCCATCTGTATTGTCGATGAGACGGGCGCGATCGTACGCGAGCTACGCGCGCCCAGCGATCCTGAAAGCTTGATATCGGCGTTCAACGGGGTTGCTTTGCCGATGGTGCGGATCGGACTGGAGGCCTGTTCGCAATCGGCGTGGCTTCACCAGGGTATGGCTCGGTCCGGCTTGCCGGTGTTGTGCATTGAAACACGACAGGCAAAAGCGGCCATGGGAGCAATGCCGAACAAGACTGACCGCAATGACGCGCGGGGATTAGCGCAAATCATCCGAACGGGCTGGTATCGGCAGGTTCACGTCAAGAGTGCCCCGTCACGGATGTCGCGCTCATTACTTGTGGCGCGCCGGACGGTGCTCTGTAAAGTGCGGGACATGGAGAATGCGGTGCGCGCCGTACTACGCGAAAGTGGGCTCAAAGTTGGAGCTCCAGGCCGCAAGCTGTTCGCCACGCGGGTGCGCGAACTCGCTGAAACCGACCCTTCGCTGGCGGATATTACAGAACCCTTGCTGGCCATCGTCGCCGCCATGCACTGCCAACTTGAACGGCTGACACGCCGTGTTCTTGAGACCGTTCGAGTTGAACCCATCTGCCGGCAGTTGATGTCTGTGCCTGGCGTGGGGCCGCTGACGGCGCTCGCCTTTCGCGCGACCGTGGATCGACCTGAACGCTTCCGACGATCTCGCGATGTCGGCGCCCATCTGGGCCTGACTCCAAGGCGATATCAATCGGGTGAAACAGATGTGCAGGGACGCGTCAGCCGGTGCGGAGACGAACTCGCGCGCACATTGCTTTACGAGGCGGCCCATACGTTACTGACCCGATGCAAGAAATGGTCGGCGCTCAAAGCCTGGGGCATGGGCATTGCCAAGCGGCGGGGGATGGCAAAGGCCCGCGTCGCTGTCGCCCGCAAGCTCGCGGTGATTTTGCATCGCATGTGGAGCGATCAGACTGAGTTTCGCTGGGGGAAGGTTCCAGCAGGCCAGATCGCATGAGGAGGCCCGAACAAGATCCCGTCTGAGAAGACGGGTAGCGTCGTTCCCATGGGGACGAAGGGCAAGACGATCTCGCTTAGAGTCCGGAACCTCAGCCCAGCTGAAGGTCGCGAAACAGATTGAGACGCCTTGCTCTCCATGACCCCATTATGCGGCGGCCTTGCGCCGACCGCGGAGAGAAGCGAGTGATCCATGGGAACGATCACGTAATCGAGGAAGCAGCTTGACCCAAAAGGCCCCAATCAGAGAGGACTCTTACATCATCATCCACTACGATACCCCTCGGATGAGGGGCAAAACATAGACAGATCAGCAGCTACGAAAATGTGGGGAGGTTTTGGCGCTTACCGAACGAGTGATCGTTGGCAGGAAATGGCTGTGTTCGTGCGCGTGGCCGAGAGGGGCAGTTAACAGTCTGTGCTTGGGACACGAATTTTCGGCGTTGATTGGCCAGTAGAGCCGACTTGAGAAATGGCTCAGCCGATCTAATCCAAACGAGGGGAGCCCGCAGGCTCCCCAAAGAAGTCATCCCCAGGCTTTCGCCATCAAGCGCTCTAGCCGCTCGGCAAACGCCCGCGAGTCAACCGGCGCCTCCCCTTCGGCTATTCGGGCTTCATCAAGCAGAAGGAACGCCAGATCCCGTCGCTCTTCCTCATCGCCACTCGCATGCCCCAGCTTCGCGATGAGCGCATGGCCGGCATTCACCTCCAGAATGGGCTTCGCTCGCTCCGGCGCACGGCCGGCAGCGGCCAGCATCCTGTCCAGTTGGAGATCCATGGCATTGTCCGCTGCAACGATGCAGACCGCGCTGCTAGTCAATCGGTCCGAAATGCGAACATCTGACACCTGATCTGCCAAAGCCTTCTTTGCAAAGGTAATAAAGCTATTGGCTTCCTCGCTGGGCGTTGCAGCGTTGCTGGTCCCGTCGGCCAGGGGGATGAGGCTCAGGTCAGCAGCACCCTGCGTGACAGACTTGAAGGGTTTGCCCTCATAATCGACGCCTATCGTCGTCCAGAAACTATCGACTTGATCGGGAAGGAGCAGAACCTCGATGCCACGCGCCTTGAAGCCTTCAATCTGTGGGGACTGAGCGAGCCGATCCAGATCGTGTCCGGTCGCATAGTAGATCGCTGTCTGATTTTCTTTCAGGGCACTCACATAGTCCTTGAGCGAACGCCATGCGCCATCGGACATCGTGCTCTTAAATCGCGCGAGGCCCAATAGCGCTTCGCGACGTTCGAAATCTTCGTAAAGACCCTCCTTCAACACCGATCCGAAATTTTCCCAGATCGCAGCATATCGCTCTGGCTCGCTGGTTGAAAGCTTGTCCAGCTCGGAGAGAATGCGATTGCTTATGCCCTTTTGAATGGCAGACAGAACCGGGCTGTCTTGGATCATCTCGCGCGACATGTTGAGGGGCAAGTCGGCGGAATCGACAAGGCCGCGTACGAAGCGTAGATAGCGCGGTAGAATCTCCGCTTCGTCGGTGATGAATACCCGGCGGACATAGAGCTTGATACGGCCCTTGCGATCCGGGTCAAACAGGTCGAAAGGCTTTGTTTCGGGGATGAAGATCAAAACAGAATATTCGTGCCGCCCTTCTGCTCGATAATGTAGCGTCAGCGCTGGTTTGTCGAATTGCCCTGCTACACCTCGATAGAAATCGGCATAATTTTCCTCACTGATGTCGGACTTCGCCTTGGTCCACAGCGCGACGCCGTCGGCAACCTGGTTCGGTTCATCCTCGCTGCCCGCTTCCTGAAGGAAGATAGGAACCGGGACATGACCCGATTGCGCTTTAATAATCCGCTCAACGGTGAAGCGCTCGGCATAGGTCCGGGCATCGTCGAGCAGGTGCAACGCGACGCGCGTGCCGCGCGCGGGCGCTGCGGCAGGATCGGCCGGCGCAATCGTGTAAGTACCCAGCCCATCGGAGGACCAGATCGCGGCATCATCCTCTCCGGCACGGCGAGAAGCAACCTCGACTTTACCGGCCACCATGAACGCAGAATAGAAGCCCACACCAAACTGGCCTATAAGCTGCTGCCCCTCGCCATTCTTATCCGCGGTAAGCTTGTCCATGAACGCCTTGGTGCCCGACCGCGCAATGGTGCCCAGTGTATCACCCATATCGGCGGCGGTCATGCCGATGCCGTTATCCTCGATCACAAGCGTGCCGGCTTCCTTGTCCAGCCTGATATTGATGCGAGATTGAGGATCTTCGCCCAACAGAGCCGGATTGGAGATCGCCTCATAACGCAGCTTTTCGCAAGCATCGGCAGCATTGGATATAAGTTCGCGCAGGAAAACGTCTCGGTCGGAATAGACCGAGTGGACCATCATGTGCAGAAGCTTGGAAACGTCTGCCTCGAAGGCCCGCGTTTCAGGGGCGGTAACGGTGTCAATTGTCATCGTCTCTCTGGCTCACATTTGTAATTTTGCGCGCGACAGATGGATCGAAACCTTGTGGTGTTCAAGAGGTGGAGTCGGCCATTCGAACACGATGACGGGCCGCGCTCATTTAACAAATCAATGCGTGGATTGACGATGGAGAAATGCCAGTTGGCACGTGATAACTAAGATCGGCCGGAAGGACGGCGTCAAAGCATCGATTCCGCGCAAGGGTGAGCAAATATCTATCATTTAAACTCGCTTGCGTCTGAAATCGCCGGCTGCGGAAGCTATCGCATCAAGCCCACGAGCGCAGCGAACATCGCTCCGCAAAGGATGCCTAGAGCCAGAACGCCATCAGCCTCGAAAAACGATGTAATAGTTTCTGGGCGGCGCAATGCTTATTTATCCAATGATCGGTTTGTATGAAACGAAGTTCTCGTAGATCGTTGCGCGGATCAGTGGCGGCTTTGAGGGGTCATCTGCGACGATGTCCACCTGTCGTCAAGCAACCTCCCCGGGTTGATACGACGGTCGCATACCGCTGTTCGGACGTGGTCAGGGCGGGAGAACAGAAATATCCCAATGAACGATCGGTCGTGAAAACGAAGGTGGGTTCGCTCGTCTCGAGTAGCCGCCTGATTACCCAGGCAATCACCAAGAGGGTATCTTACATCATGGAACAAGGTCGCGTGCTTTCATCTCTTCAATGACCTCGCGTTCATAATCGGAGAGATTTTCGGGGTCTGCATTGTTCCAGATCGCGATTAGGCTGGCATCGTCAAGGTCGCAGACATCCGGCATCAAGTCTCTCCTGGCGCAGCGATGCGGTCACCGGTCGCCACCTTCGTATCAAGAAATCGTCGACGCTGCTCAGGAGTTCCGGACCGAGGAAAGAGGTGGCCTGGAGAATCTGCACACTGAGATAATTGGATTTTCTGCCTCGGAGCAGCCAGGAAGGCTGCGAGACAGGAGCAGAGAATGAGCAGACGACCCCGGCGCAACCACAGCCCGGCATTTAAGGCGAAGGTGGCGCTTGCCGCGATCAAGGGCGAGAAGACGCTGGCAGAGCTGGCGCACGACTATGATCTGCATCCCAACCAGATCACGACGTGGCGCACGCAGTTGCTCGAAGGGGCGGCGGGCGTGTTCGGCTCGGAGAAGGCGTCGGACGAACCGGCCGTCGACGTGAAGACGCTTCACGCCAAGATCGGCGAACTGACGCTGGCCAATGATTTTTTGGAAGGCGCGCTCGGCAAGGCAGGTCTGTTGCCGAGCGCAAAGCGATGATCGATCGAACGCACACCTTGCCGGTGAAGCGGCAGGCGAAGGAACTGGGGATCAGCCGGGGCAGTGTCTATTATCTGCCGCGGCCGGTTTCATCCGAAGACCTCGCAATCATGCGTCGCATCGACGCGTTGCATCTGGAGTTCCCGTTCGCAGGAAGCCGGATGATGCGCGACTTTCTTCGTCAGGAGGGCATCACGATCGGCCGCTGCCATGTCGCGAGCCTGATGAAGAAGATGGCGATCGAGGCGGTCTATCGCCGTCCCAGCACTTCCAAGCCGGCACCAGGACACAAGATCTACCCCTATCTCCTGCGCAAGCTTCCGATCGTGAGGCCCAATCAGGTTTGGGCGACAGACATCAGCTACATCCCCATGGCCAAGGGGTTCGTCTATCTCGTCGCCATCGTCGACTGGTTCAGCCGCAAGGTTCTCAGCCACCGGATCTCGATCACGCTGGAGGCCGACTTTTGCGTGGAAGCGCTCGAGGAAGCCCTGGCGCGCTATGGCAAACCGGAGATTTTCAATACGGACCAAGGCAGCCAATTCACGAGCCAGGCCTTCACCAGTGTGCTGATGCGAGAAAAGATTGCCATCAGCATGGACGGCCGCGGCGCCTGGCGCGACAATGTCGTGGTCGAGCGGCTGTGGCGCTCAGTGAAGTACGAGGAAGTCTACCTGCACGCCTACGCATGCGTCAGCGAAGCGCGCAGTTCGATCGGCCGATACCTGGGCTTCTACAACGCCCGGAGACCTCACTCGAGCCTCGGCGGACGTACGCCCGATCAAACCTACTTTGACAATCTGCCACAGGCCGTGGCAGCGTGAATTGGCCGCGACTTGCGGGGCGTCACTCCGGCCGGGCTACGCCCGACCTCCATGACGCCCCGCAGGCAGCAGCTTGAACAACCAAACCGCAGACGATCCACTTATCAAACGTCAAAGGCTGTTCAGACAAACCGAGCCACTTCTGAGCTCAAGCCGACAGGAAATGCGGCGACCAGGCATGAGCTGTTCGTGCCCAACTTATACGCTAGCTTAAATACGCAGCTTTCCTATCTGCTTGGACGCTAAGACGATCGGCCTGAATCTATTTTGAAAACCGCATTGGGCCAGTCTATAACTGAGTTACCAGCAGAGCGGTCGCTCCACGTGAGCTGGGAAAAAATGCGGCATGGATCCTGAACTATTTCGTGCGTGAACTGCAACTTGCCGTGCTAATGGTGTTGCGCATACGGTATTGGCCCGGCTTATCGAGCGACCCACATACGCTTCTCCTTGTGCCCGCACATTGGCGATGGCGAGCTGAAAAGAGTCTGAGAGAGCGGGCGCAATGTGAGGAGCAACGACGTGCGCGGCAGGGAAACGGCTGACACTGGACCAACGGACCGCGCTGCGTCATCCGAGGACAGGCAGCATAATTCCCATACTATCACGGAACGCTGCGGTTTGCTGCGCGCCATCCAGCTGGTCGATATGCTACGATGCCAGCCAGAGGGCATCGGCCCTCTCGCTGAGGCAGCGCGGCTTGCCCTGGATCACCGGGTCGCTGCCAAGGCGGAAACGATAGGCCAGCGTTTCTGGCGTTTCCTGTTGACGCGTAGGTCACATGAACTGTGGATGGCGCTTCTAGTTCAGAATGATAGCCTGGGCCGTGAGCTGCGATCCAATTGCCCGTTCGGGGCCCTGATAAATGACAGCGAGGATCAGCGACGCGCGCGATGGCGATTAGCCAGACAGCAACTGCGTGACGGCACGCCAGCACCTGATCCAGTCTGGAACCGAACCCATGAAAAGGCAATTGCAAGGGCCAAACTGGATTGGGCGATCACCACCGGCAGGCTTACACCGCAGGAAGCGAACAAGCGGAATTTCATATTTGCCGATGTGGATTTCAGCAAAGTACGGATCGATCTATCGGGCCACGTGCCTGAGCTTTAAAGCTGGCCGTCATCATCGTCGTAAATGGCCTTCGGCAAAAACCCCACGGTCCTGACCTGTCTCTGGGTGACAGGATTTGCACGATCTTGCCCATAGGCGACAAAATTTCGCGACCGGACAAATTGTCTTGGACAGCTACCTGTCCGGTGAACAATCACGAATGCAGTGCAAGGTTGCTCAAGGCCGGAAGTCTTCAACACTATCTTCGCTCAAGATATAGCGAAACTTTTGCGCACTGGACTCAGCGATCCCACCTGCGCCGTTCCTATACTGATAACGATGAGGGCGCCGGTGTCACGCTCGCAGCGGCTGAATGTTATGTCGAGCGGGAAGGCGGTTGCTGAGATAGTTCAGCGCTCGTAAGCGGAGCATGGTCGTTCCCACCCCGGCCCACTGTGCATTAAAAGCTAAAATTCGCACAACTCGAAAAGCGAAATATGGCACAGCATTATAAGCGAAATATGATAGAAGTGGGGAATGGCCCGCCCTGCTGAAAAACTCGCCAATGCCCTAGAAGCGCTCGAACGTCTTCAGACGAACGGACTTGTTGCTATCCGTTCGGTAGATCTAAGTCGGCTGGACCGCGAGCGGCTTGTCGAAGCAGGTTTCCTCAAGGAGGTCATGCGTGGTTGGTATATTCCGGCTCGACCGGATGAACCGGCTGGAGAAAGCACCGCCTGGTTCGCCAGCTTCTGGGAATTTGTCACTGCCTATCTGACAGAACGGCTCGGTTCTGATTGGATCCTCGCGCCCGACCAATCCCTCTTGCTGCATTCTGGAAATCGAACGGTCCCCCAGCAATTGCTCGTGCGAGCACCCGGCGGCCGTAACAAGCCTACAGAATTGATCCACGGTACTTCACTGATCGATACTCGCCTGTCGCTTCCTGCGGATCGTGATCGCACGGTGACGGCTGACGGCGTCCGCATCTATCGCGCCGAGGCGGCCCTCGTCGCTGCTAGCCCGCAATTCTATCTCAATTATCCGACGGATGCTCGAACTGCGCTCGCCGCGCAGCGGGACGCCTCGGCGCTGCTGGAGAGACTGCTGGATGGCGGGCACAGTGTTGTCGCGGGTCGCTTGGCAGGCGCTTTTCGGAATATCGGACGAAACCGCATCGCTGACGACATTTCAGGCACGATGAAAAGTGCGGGCTACGACGTACGGGAGAGCGACCCATTTTCCCACCCCCTCGCCTACCCGCTCCCACGAGACCCTTCTCCAGCAGCCAATAGAATCCGCCTCATGTGGCAGGATCTACGAGAGCAATTGATTGGCCTGTTCCCGGAACCACCTCACCGCAACGACGCCGCCGCATATCTGGCGGAAGTTGAGGAAAATTACGTCAACGACGCCTACAACTCCCTCTCGATCGAAGGGTACCGGGTCAGCCCAGGGCTCATCGAGCGCGTGCGGGGCGGCAACTGGGATCCAGAGTTCAACGAGGATGACCGAGCGCACCGCGATGCCATGGCGGCGCGAGGTTATTGGCAGTCATTTCAGGCCGTGAAATCAAGCCTGACGGAGATTCTTGCGGGCCGCAATGCTGGCGATGTCGCGGACCGCGACCACCCTGTCTGGTACCGAGAGCTGTTTGCGCCAAGTGTTGCGGCAGGCATCATCAAGCCGAGCGATCTCGCCGGATACAGAAGCAATGCTGTCTTTATCCGAGGTTCACGGCACGTCCCGCTTGGGCCTGATGCCGTCAGGGACGCAATGCCGGTCTTTTTTGACTTGCTCCGGGATGAGCCGGACCCTGCGGTCCGGGTCGTTCTGGGGCATTTCGTGTTCGTCTATATTCATCCGTACATTGACGGCAATGGCCGCATCGGCCGCTTTCTGATGAACGCGATGATGGCATCAGGAGGTTACCCCTGGACGATCATTCCGGTCGATCGGCGGGACCAGTATATGACCGTGCTGGAGACAGCGAGCACTAGCGGAGAGCTCCGGCCCTTTGGCGAATTTATCGCTGGCCTCATCAAATGAGATGCGTCTCCGCCTTTTGCGGTCCTTTGCGAGATACACAACGCACTACAGACATCGCGCCCGTAATGAGCAGTCGGGGACATCTCGCTGGCCCATTTTCGATATCTTGCAGTATCTGCTTTCTACCAGCGGAGCGCTAGAGCGGTTCGAGGCAACCGTGAAGAGTGGCCTATCAGTTGCCTTCACAGCCACTGTTTCGACCGAGATATTTTTACGCCTGAATATGCACCGGCCGCCTTCCAAATGCCCTCCACCGTCTTACCTGCAAGAAATTGGAGCCTAGTTCGCTTAGATCGTATCCGGATGCCAAAGTAAGGCGGCCGGAGTGGTCCGCGTCCCTCCTTTGGAAACATCGAACATCCGGCGCGTATAGCAGGCCAATCACATCATATCGTGAAAGCAAAATGCAAAGAAAATTGATCATCGCCAGTCTGTTGGCCGCCACGACGCTTCTGGGCGCATGCACTGTCATTCAGCGGGCTGGGCCGGTGGGCAACATTAATGTGCCCGGCCCAGCCAAACCCGTCGACCTTACACAATATTTGGGACTTTGGTTCGAGCAATTCCGGTATGAGGCACCTTTTCAGAAGGACATGGACGGCGTCACCGCCAACTATGTGATGAACTCAGACGGCACCGTCCGAGTCATCAACCGTGGACGTCGCGGATCGAAGTGGAAGGAATCGGTCGGCAGGGCCAAGCCGGTCAAGGGGAGCAGCAATGCTAAACTCAAGGTGTCGTTCTTTGGTCCATTCTACGGTAACTATTGGGTGTTGGATCATGGCGACGATTATAGCTGGTCTATCGTTGGAGAACCCAGCGGCCGATACCTATGGGTGCTGACCCGTGACCAGCATCCTTCAGACCAAATGAAAACCGAGCTCGCCGAACGTGTCAAACGCTTGGGATATGACTGGAGCCTGGTACGCGTCACCCGACAATAACCGAGGTGTTTGAGCGCTTCATTGTGGTCGCATTTTATGCACATTGCTCCTCTGGTCATCGCTAAAAGGCGTGGGCCAATGGCGCGAAACCTAGAAAATTTGCTTCCCCAGGAGTTGATTATGAGACTATCCGCCATAGCTGCATTTGCCTCTATCTATGGATGCGGCATCATGCCGGCTGCTGCCGCTGACATTTCGACGCATGTGCTCGACCTCGCCCACGGCACGGGCCGCCAAGGCGTACCCGTTTCGCTTAAGAAACAATTGTCTGATGGCAGCTGGGAGCGAGTGGCGAAATCAATCACGGATGCAAATGGGCGCATTGGCAGCTTCGACGATGGCGGCCTGTTCGACACGGGTATCTACCGCCTTGAATTCGACATGTCGAAATATCCCGATGCGTCTGCAGATCCCTTCTTCCCTGAAATAACCCTGACGTTTCGCGTCGCCGACAAAAAGGGCCATTATCATGTCCCGGTTGTAGTCAGCCCTTATGGATACTCGACTTATAGGGGAAATTAACATCCAACAGTTGTCTTTTCCGGGGTTCGCGAGCGAAGCCTGCTGGCTGAACTGCTGATAGTGCGAGGCTGATGAGACGAGCCAGGAAGCGACGCCCTACGCTTTCTCTCAGCCGCCCAATGTAGCTCAAAGCAAATAGGAGTTGGCGCATACAGGCTGCAATCCTATTTTCGCCGCGGAGGCACGGCGCTGAGCATGGGATGCAGGAAAAGCCGTGAAGTGCTGAGTCGGCGGCTGGCGGCCCCTCGAAAGAAGATGGTGGACTTCTTTTTTGCGCTGCAGCCCCTGCTGTCAGGTGATGTTTACAACCAATGCGTTGCCTCGGCAGCCAAGGCCCGGCATAGACGAGTGCATGACTGAACCTGTGCAGGCCGCCATTCTCGCCGTGATCGAACGCGCACCGATGTGGATCAAGCAGGATCTGACGTCAAAGGATCCGGGGGCTCGTGTACGCGCGGAGGAGTCTCTCGCCATGATCATTGCCGACGCCATCAGCAAGCAGAGCGAACAGCCTGAATGACCGGCCATTGCATAATTGGGATATAACGCCAACGGCGGCGGGTTTCGATTCTGCGATGCGCCCGGCGCAGCCTCTAAGCACCGTACGGTCTAGTTGCTCGACGTATCCTCTAAGCCAGCTGAATTCCATTTTGCCGATTTTTTGTGGTGTTCGGAACAGCGGGCGTTCACGCGATCAGACGTCGACCAGCTGGCAGTCCCGCCCTTCCGCCTCGGTGTAGGAACCCGATGTGTGGACATGCGACCTGTAGATCGTCGGGACTAGAAGGAAGCAGTGGTAAAGGCTGTCGATTGCTTGATCTAGTTCAAGTCTGCTTGTTCGATGAAACCTTTGGCGATCGCAAATTTCGCGAGCTGCATTGGCCTTCCGCTGCAGCTAACCTCTTCTCGAAACATTCCTGTGCCATCGGGTGAGCCTGAACGGGCGTCTTGAACTTTGGGACATGGAGCTCGCAGTGCGAGACTTGGTAATGGGTGATGCCTTCCTTGGGGCACATCCATGAAGAAAGAGCAAATTTGTGGCAGGCCGTCGTCAACATTGATCTGCCCCCACCGAGTGGCCCGATTGGTTTGTTAGTGGATTAAGCCCATCGCCGCCATATCCGGACGGAGGTGGAGCGAAGCGGAACCGGAGGCCGGATATGGCGGTGTCGCCGTTTCCGGTGCCGGCGGTCGGTAGCCCAGGCTGCTTTGAGGGCGAACGGTGTTGTAATGCCGCCGCCATGCCTCGATCAGCACCTTGGCCTCAGCGAGGCTGTAGAAGATCTCGCCGTTGAGCAGTTCGTCGCGAAGCGACCCATTGAAGCTTTCGTTATAGCCATTCTCCCATGGTGATCCCGGGGTGATATAGAGCGTCTTCACGCCGATCTGCCCCAACCATTTCTGGACGGCGGTCGCGATAAACTCGCTACCATTATCGGATCGTATATGCGCTGGTGGCCCACGCGAGATGAACAGGTCAGCCAGCGCCGCCAGCACATCCTCGTGTTTGAGCTGCCGGGCAACGATGAGTGCCAGGCATTCCCTGCTGGCCTCGTCGATGATCGTCAGAATCCGGAACTTGCGGCCATCGTGCGTGCGCCCTTCGACGAAGTCGTAGGCCCACACATGCCCGGAATACTCAGGCCGCAAGCGGATACATGATCCGTCGTTGAGCCACAGGCGTCCCCGTTTGGGCTGACGCAGCGGGACCTTCAGTCCTTCGCGTCGCCATATCCGCTCGACCCGTTTGTGGTTCACCGTCCACCCCGCATGGCATAGCAACGCCGTCACTCGGCGGTAGCCATAGCGGCCATATTGCTTCGCCAGCGCGACGATGTCCTCCGTGAGCGCCTGTTCGTCATCTGCCCCACGCGGCACCTTGCGCTGTGTCGATCGATGCTGCCCCAGCACCCGGCATATCCGTCGCTCGGACACCCGGATCGGCAAATCTCGTCGCAACTGATCGATGCAGCGCCGCCGCCGCGCGGGGCTCAGAAGTTTCCCTTGGCAGCTTCCTGCAAGATCAGCTTGTCCAACGTCAGATCCGAAATCGCCCGGCGTAGCCGCTGGTTCTCTTTCTCCAGATCCTTCATCCGCCTCGCCTGGTCGGTCTTCAGGCCACCATATTCCCTGCGCCAGCGATAGTATGTCTGCTCGCTGACCGCGATCCGGCGGCACGCCTCTGCTGTCGAGGCTCCCTGCGCCAGAACAATCTCAACTTCACGCAGCTTGCCGATAATTTCTTCCGGCTTGTGCTTCTTGCTCGGCATTCATCGTCCCTTTCGTGGTCCAGACTATCATAGTCTCTGGGCCACTCAACGGGGGGCAGATCACAAGCGCCCCAGAAAACCCATGACCCATCCCTTCAGAGTGTGTGGTCATGGCGTATCGAGGTTTATAGCGAGTTAAGTAATCTCGACATTACCGTAACATAGATCAATAAATGCCAATTTTGCGTAATTTTCTCGCGTAAATTTGGCCATATTATGATGGAGATTGTCCGAAGGATCCCGCACACCGACGAAATGTTGGCTGCGGCGTTGTTGCACGATACGATTGAGGATACTGCAACAACCCGAGAGGACATCGCGCGCGAGTTTGGAGAGCCTGTTGCTGCTCTGGTGATGGAACTGACCGATCAGTGCCATGACGGCAACCGCGCTACACGCAAAGCAGCGGAAGCAAAACGTCTCGGTACCATCTCGCCCAATGCGCAAACCGTAAAACTCGCCGATTTCATCAGCAACACGCAATCGATCGTTGCGGGAAGTCCTGGGTTCGCCAAGGTTTATCTACGCGAAAAGCTGCAGGTCTTCTCCGTCATGACCGGTGGGGATCCTAACCTGTATCGTCAGGCCATGGCACTGATTGAAGATGCAAAGACGAGCATAGGCTTCCGCGCTTAAATTGATCTGCTCTGCCTGCAGTGTTTCGAACTACGCAGCTACGCCAGACTTCCCACCGATTGTGAACGTCCTAAATATCGGCAGATGGGTCGATATGCCTTCAGCCACATCCCCGACTAGTGCCATTCAGTTAAGCATCTCGCGGATCTTTGCCGACAGGATCTCGATCTGGAACGGCTTGGTGATCATAGCCATGTTCGTGCCAAGGAATCCGGCACGCATGGCGGCATTCTCGGCATAGCCGGTGACAAACAGGATCGGCAGCAAGGGCAGATGGTCGCGAGCGACTTCCGCAAGCTGACGGCCGTTCATGCCAGGCAGGCCGACATCGGTGATCATAAGATCGAACGGCCGGCCGGCCTCCAGAAGTCGGATCGCCTCGCTGGGCTCGGCGGCCTCTGCAATCTTGTAGCCAAGCTCGCGCAGCACTTCGCCGATCAGCAAGCGCACCGAAGGATCGTCCTCGACCAGAAGGACCGTCTGACCATCGCCTTCGAAAACAGTGTCGATACCGCCTGTTTCATCGGCGGCGCTCGTGGGATCCGCTATCGGCAAATAGAGCGTGATGGACGTTCCAAGTCCGGGCGTCGAATGGATGCGAACCTGGCCATTCGATTGCTTGGCAAAACCATAGACCATCGAGAGCCCGAGCCCGGTTCCTTGTCCCACCGGCTTGGTGGTGAAGAAGGGCTCGAACACCTTTTCTATCGTGGCAGCGTCCATCCCGACGCCGGTATCGGACACTGCCACCGTAACATACTTTCCTACCCCAATATCAGGTCGGGTCGCGGCGTAGCTCTCATCAACCGTCGCGACGCCGCTTTCTATCGTAAGGCGGCCGCCGTCAGGCATGGCATCGCGTGCGTTGATGGCAAGGTTGAGAATAGCGTTTTCAAGCTGGTTGGCGTCTACGAGTCCAGGCGGTAGCCCTTCAACCGTCACGATTCCGACCTCGATATTCTCTCCCATTGTCCGCCGAAGCAAATCTTCGAGCGATAGGACGAGTGCGTTGACGTCTGTCGCCTTGCTGTCGAGTGACTGACGGCGTGAGAAGGCGAGGAGGCGGGCGGTCAGCCCGGCTGCGCGTTGCGCGGACGTGGACGCCGCATCCATGAAACGATCCAGATCATCGAGGCGGCCTGACGCCATGCGCCGCTTCATGATGTCGAGGGCACCGATGACGCCGGTCAGCATGTTATTGAAGTCGTGCGCGATCCCGCCGGTGAGTTGACCGACCGCCTCCATCTTCTGCGACTGCCGGAGTGCATTTTCGGCGCGCTCGCGCTCTGCGGCTTCCGCTTGCAGCCTGTCGAGCGCGTTCTGCAAGTCCTGTGTTCTAGCCTGCACTTCGCGCTCCAGCTTCTGGGCTGCCTCGGCCAGCTCAAGCTGTGCGCGCTTCTGCGCGTCTATGTCGACGATCACGGAAATCGAGCCAGTGACGGCGCCGTCGGGGCCTTTCAGCGGCACGCCACTGACTCGCGTCCAGACGTCATCCCCCTGCAGGGGATGGAAGAGAAACTCTGATCCCTCCACTGTTTCGCCGCGTAGTGCCCGGACGGTGACGAACTGGTCCCGTTTGATACGGTCGCCAGTATGGTCATAACCGATCCACCGTTCCTCGCCGTCTGGAAGCTGCGAAGGCACAGCACCAGTGGGCGTGAAGCGCCGAAAAGCAGGATTTGAAACAAGAGTTTTATGATCCGTATCGACGAAGGCCACGCCGACGGGGAGATGCTCGAGGAGGACGCGCATCTGCGCATGCTGGGCATCGAGTTCAAGGATCCGATCCCTGATCTCGAACTGCTTCTGTCGCGCACGCATTGCGGAGTCGATCGCGCTGACCAGCGACTCTGAACTCAAAGGCCGTTCAAGCAGGACGACATTGTTGACCCGGTCCGGCAGCCGCCGTCGGATGGTATCGCCCGAACGGGCGATGCCCGCCTGTCGGCCCGCAAGGAGCACAAGCGGGATGTCCGACCAAGTAGGTTGCGCCAGTAGCGCCTCGCTCAGCGGCGCGAGATCGGTCGCCAGCGCTTCTTCCGTCAGGAGAATGACGCCAACATGCTCGTCAAGACGACCGGCGACGTCAGTGAGCCTTTGACAGATATGGGCGTCATAGCCCTGTCGCTTCAAAAGCAATGCGACGCTGTCCGCATCCCTCCCGTAGGGCGCCGAAATGAGGACGCGGTGACCTTCTGATGCGTTTCTATGCACGGGTGCCGCGATCTTCCATCAGCGGCGACTGCGTCCCGACATATTCTGGCGTGCCGCTTAAAACCCCACGAAACTCGGCCAGTGGATTGCCGACGCGGATGCCCTGAGTGTCAATCCGTAGTTCGCGGATCGTGTCCTCATGCGCGCCGCTCCTGTTCTTGACGATCGAGATCGCTTTACGGATGCGGCCTTGCGCCTCGAAGAAGCGAAGCAGGATGACGACGTCCGCGACATAGGAGACGTCGAGACCATTGGTCTGCATCGATCCGAAAAAGCCCTGCTGGGGATTGATGAGAAAGGTGACGACACCTGCCTGGTTGAGATAGGACAAGAGCTCATGTAGCTGCAGGATGAGCTGCTGCTCCTGCGGCATCGCCGCGACGTAGCCGTTGAGGCTGTCGATGATGATGATCCGCGCTTCGCGTTTTTCGACCTCTTCACGAACCATCGAGGCGAACTCGCCAGGCGCAACTTCGGCGGCATCAAGCTGACGGATCACCAGGCAGCCACCTTCGATGAAGCTAGCCAGATCAATGCCCAGCGCTTTAGCGCGGGCAATAAGCGTGCCGATACGCTCGTCAAATTCATAAATGACGCAGTTCTCACCGCGACGGCAGGCCGCCGCCAGATATTGCAGGGCGAGCGTGCTCTTGCCCGCGCCCGATGGACCGGTAATGAGTGTGCAGGTGCCGCGGGCCGGTCCGCCGCCCAGTAGCGCATCAAGCTCGGGAATCTCGCTCGCCACTCCCTCGTCGTTGAAATCGCTATGGTGGTCGGCGGCGATCAACCGGGGGTAGACTTCAAGACCGCCCTTGCGGATCGTGAAGTCATGGTAGCCGGCAATGAAATTGACGCCGCGCAGCTTTTGAACCTGGAGTCGGCGCCGAGCTGCGCCGAAATCGAGGGTCAGCCGTTCGAGTGTGATGACCCCGTGGCAGAGGCTGTGAAGATGATTATCGCGTTCCCCACTGTAACTCGTAAGGTCGTCGACCAGGATGACCGTGGTATTCAGGCCAGCAAAGAACTGTTTGAGTAACAGGAGCTGACGCCGATAGCGAAGCGGATCCTGAGCCAGCAGGCGCATTTCGGACAGACTGTCGAACACCACACGCTTCGGCTTGATACGCTCGACCTCGGCCTTGATGAGGTTAATTGTCTCACCGAGCTCCATCTCGAAGCTATGGAGGATCGACTGGTCGCGACCAGCTCCGAGCACTTCATCGGCCGATGCCAGTTCAAACAGGGCAATGCCGTCGAGATCCCAGCCATGCGACTTCGCAACGACGGATAGTTCCTCGCTGGTTTCCGAGAGCGTGATGTAGAGCGCTGGCTCTCCCTTATCGCGACCATCCAGCAGGAACTTGAGCGCAAGGGTGGTTTTGCCCGATCCCGGCATGCCCTCACAGAGATAGAGGCGATTGGCCGGCAGGCCTCCGCGCAGGATGACGTCCAAGCCTGGATTCCCGACGGAAACCGTGGCGGGTTCTTCACTCATGGATCGACGCCCCTTGTTCTATTTATTGCGACAACGCATCGACATGCCCTGAGCCAAGGGCCGTTCGAAAAGACACTGGAAGCGGCCCCTCCATCAGACGTTCGATCGTTCCCAGGCTCTCGGCTCGGATGGCACTTTCGTCCTTAGCGGCTAACGGATGGCAGAACGAGACTAAAACCCAGCGCTTTGATCTTGATTAAGGCATTTTATGCTCGTGGAAGAAGGGCAAGTGGAAGAAGAGTTCGACTGACGTTTATTGGCTGGAAATGACCGACTGTGGACGACAGCCACCGAAAAAGTGGAATGTCCGCTGCTGAGGATCAAAATTTGGGCGCTAAGCGTCCGGCATGGGTCGACAGCGGAGATGGCCGCTACGCGCTCTTTCCAGTCATTCGATGGTCAGGGCGAAAATCAGGATTGAGGCATGATTGCAATTGCGGAGTGGTCCGCTGCGTTATCAACCGGGAGCCCAGCCTCCTTCCGTTCGGAGTATCGGTCAACGAGCTGCACCCCGTGCGGCCTCATCAGCACGGTGAAGCGGACCAGTTCCTCCATCACATCGACGATGCGCTCGTAGTAGCTCGATGCCCGCATCCGGCCGTCTTCGTCGAACTCCTTGTAGGCCATCGCCACTGACGACTGATTCGGAATCGTGAACATCCGCATCCAGCGGCCCAGCAAGCGCAGCGAATTGACGGCATTGAACGATTGCGAACCGCCGGACACCTGCATGACCGCAAGCGTTCTTCCCTGCGTCGGCCGCATCCCGCGCATCTGAAGTGGCAGATGATCGATCTGCGTCTTCATGATGCCGCTGATCTGGCCGTGCCGCTCAGGACTGCACCAGACCATGCCCTCCGACCATAGCGCGTGCTCCCGCAGTTCATGCACCGCCGGGTGATCATCTCCCGCTATCTGATCGGGCAGCGGCAGGTCGCTAGGATCGAAGATCCGCGTCTCGGCGCCGAAGAACTTTAGCAGGCGCGCCGCCTCTTCCACGGCGAGGCGCGAAAACGAGCGTTCCCGCAGAGAGCCGTAGAGCAGCAGAATACGCGGAGGCGGTTGATCCGGGCCAAGGCCGCTGGCGGGACGAGCCAACGCAAAAGCTTTGTCTAGCGCAGGAAGGTGATCGGGGGCGGCGAGTTCGCGCAGTCTCATGCGGAAATACCTTTCTCGTACCAGGGACGGGTCCGCTTCACCAAGGCGACGATCGATAGCATCACCGGCACTTCGACCAGCACGCCCACGACCGTTGCCAGCGCGGCGCCGGAACTGAGGCCAAAAAGGCTGATGGCGGCGGCCACAGCCAGTTCAAAGAAATTGGAGGCACCGATCAGCGCCGAAGGGCCAGCGACGCACCATGCCACGCCAAAACGGCGGCTGAGCCAATAGGCGATGCCGGCATTAAGATAGACCTGAAACAGGATCGGCACGGCAATCAGCGCGATTACCAGCGGTTGCCGGATGATCTGCTCGCCCTGAAAGCCGAACAGCAGCACCAGTGTCAGCAGCAGGCTGGCAAGGCTGATCGGGCCAATGGCGGACAGGAAATGCTGGAGCCGCTTCTCGCCCCCGCGAAGTAGGACTCGGCGGAGCAGTTGCGAGATGACCACCGGGACGACGATGTAGAGTCCCACCGACAGCGCCAACGTGCTCCACGGCACGGTAATCGATGCCACGCCCAGCAGCAATCCTACGAGCGGCGCGAAGGCAAGGACCATGATCAGGTCGTTCAGTGCCACCTGGCTCAAGGTGTAGTTCGGCTCACCATCGACGAGGTTGGACCAGACGAAGACCATCGCCGTGCAAGGCGCAGCAGCCAGCAGGATCAGCCCGGCAATGTAGGACGACGATACGCCTTCAGGCAGCATCGGCGCGAACAGGTGGCCGAGGAAGAAGGTGCCGAGCAATGCCATGGAGAATGGCTTGATCGCCCAGTTCACTACGAGGGTAATGCCGATACCACGCCAGTGCTGCCGAAGGCTATGGAGGGCGCCGAAATCGACCCGTAGCAGCATCGGGATGATCATGAGCCAGATCAGGCCCGCCACCACGAGGTTGACGTTGGCGATCTCCAGCGCTGCGATCGCCTCGAAGGCGCCGGGAAGCAAATGGCCGAGACCGATCCCGACTACGATGCACATGGCCACCCACAGCGAGAGATAGCGTTCGAACAGCGAAATGATCGTCAGTCCTTCCCGGAAGCGATAGGCGCGGTCGCGGTGCCGCCACCCAAGGCGATCTGCATGTAAACTGTGTCGAGCCAGCGACCGGCCTTCCAGCCCATGCCGGTCAGGCAGCCGACCTGCTCAAAGCCGCAAGAGCCGTGCAGTGCGACGGAGGCCGGTTCACCGCCACCGATGACAGCGACCATCTGCCGGAAGCCATAGGCATCGGCGGCCTCCAGCAAGGCCTTGAGCAACAGCTTGCCGATGCCGCCACCGCGCCGGTCGTGCGCTACGTAGATGCTGTTCTCGCAAGCATAGGCATAGGCCGGTCTATCCCGGAACTGCGTGGCGTAGGCATAGCCCACCAGCTCAGATCCATCGCAGGCGACAAGGAACGGCCAACTCCGCCCGGTGATCATCAAGATCTTCTCGACGGTCTCGTCCGCGGTCGGCGGCACGACTTCGTAGGTTGCCGTGCCGTGAAGAACATGATGCGCATAAATGGTGGCAATGGCGTCCGCGTCGTCGACCTCAGCCCGGCGAACCGAAAGACTCATCGCCGGGTCGCTTCCACGACTTCGCCGTCTTCCTTGACGAAAGTTCTGCGCTGCTCGGCCGGCAGCAGGTCTAGCACTGCTTCGGAAGGCCGGCAGAGCTTCACGCCCAGTGGCGACACGACCAGCGGCCGGTTGATGAGGATAGGATGCTCCATCATCGCGTCGACGAGGGCCTCGTCCGTCAAGGTCTCGTCGCGGAGGCCCAGTTCGGCATAAGGCGTCCCCTTCTCGCGCAGCAGAGCGCGCGGGGTGATGCCGGCGCGGTCGATGAGTTCCAGGAGCAGCGCACGGCTCGGCGGCGTCTTCAGGTACTCGATAACATGAGGCTCTATACCCGCATTGCGGATCATGGCCAGGGCATTACGAGAGGTCCCGCAAAGCGGGTTATGGTAGATCACGATATCGGTCATTGTTGCCTCTTCAGCAGCAGGTAAGTTCGGCCAGAAGCGGCTCGCACAGTTCGGCGCGCCCCTGGCAGCAATCCTTGGCCAGATAGACCATGAGGCCGCGCAGCGCGTCGAGGTTGGCGCGCTGGATCTGTTGGCGACCACGCTTCTCGGACAGCACCAGGCCGGCCTTCACCATCACGGCCAGATGCGTCGAAAATGTGCTCTGGGTCAGCCCCGACGCTTCGACCAGTTCGCCGGTCGACAAGCCATCCGGCTCATGTCGGATCAGCAGCCGAAACGCATCGAGCCGCGTGGGATGGCCAAGGGTGGAGAGAATGGCAAGGGCGTCATCGGTGTCCATGCATCGAAATTATCCGATGCGATATGGCCCGTCAATGAGATATCGGATATTCCCGATTCTTTATTCGTCAGTCAGGCTTGAGGGCAGCTTGGGACCAATTGCTAGATGGAAGCTGGCATTCCGAGATCGGCTCGACGCGCGGTTGGAAGGGAAAACCTGACCGTCTGCTCCTGGGGATCAAAAATCGCCCCTTGAACGGCAAATTTGGGTCGGATTTGACCGATTAGAAGTCGCTGGGTTCAGTGGTCAGATTGTCAGAAATCGTACCTGCAGCCGCGTTGGCGTCCGCAGCGAGGTCGCGCAATGCCTTCGCGGTGTCTTGCAATAGGTTGTCACTGATGGGGCGCTCGCCATTGATGAACCGCCGGATAGCCCGCTCATCGATCCTGAGACGCCGAGCAAATGCTGTCGTTCCACCAAGCAGCTGAACACAGTAGGCGAATTGGTCCTGTCGATCTTGCATGTACCGAACATAGCCCGTCTGACGCGGGAGGCAATGTAATCGGATGCGAGAGTAGAGACGTCTGGGCGACGCAGGCGGAATAGCTCACAGGGTTCGTGTCCTCAGCCGAAGGGCATTTGTCACGACGCTGACGGATGACAATGCCATCGCCGCGGCGGCCAGCATCGGAGACAGCAGAATGCCGAACAGCGGATAGAGCAGCCCTGCGGCCACTGGGACGCCCGCCGCATTGTAGATGAAGGCAAAAAGGAGGTTCTGGCGGATATTGGACATCGTCGCCTGGCTGAGCCGCCGCGCGCTCACGATGCCGTTCAAATCGCCCCGCAGCAACGTTACGCCCGCGCTTTCCATGGCAACGTCGGTGCCTGAACCCATGGCAATACCCACATTGGCGGCGGCCAGCGCAGGCGCATCATTGACCCCGTCACCCGCCATCGCAACGACGCGGCCTGCGGCAATAAGGCGGTTGACCACTGCGCTCTTCTGATCAGGCAGGACTTCGGCTTCGACCTCGTCGATGCCAAGCTTGTCGGCAATGGCTTGCGCCGTCTTGCGGTTGTCGCCCGTCAGCATCACGATGCGGACCCCCTCTTGCCGCAAGGCGCCAAGGGCCTCTGCCGTGGTTGCTTTGATCGGATCGGCAATCGCGATGATCCCTCCGACCTGACCGTCCAGGCCCACGAAAATCGCGGTGGCGCCATCGCGGCGCAGGTCGTCGGCAGCGGGCGCCACTTCGATACTGTCTATGCCCTGATCGAGGAGGAATGGTGCATTACCAAGGACAACGCGCTTGCCCTCGACTGTTCCCACCGCACCGCGTCCCGTTGGGGAATCGAACTGGGATACCGGTGGCAGCACGAGATCGCGGGACCTGGCCATGTCGACGATTGCGAGCGCCAGGGGATGCTCGGATGCCTGCTCGACGGCGGCGGCGAGACGGAGGACCTCCGCTTCGGTGTGGCCGGACGCCGGTATGATGGCGGTAACCGCCGGATGGCCCAGTGTCAGCGTGCCGGTCTTGTCGACGACCAGCGTATCTACCTTCTCCATCTGCTCGAGCGCCTCGGCATTCTTGATCAGGACGCCAAGCCTTGCACCACGGCCCACGCCCACCATGATGGACATGGGCGTGGCGAGACCAAGTGCGCAGGGACATGCGATGATGAGGACCGCGACAGCGGCGATCAGGCCATGAGCGAAGCGCGGCTCCGGTCCCCATAGACTCCATCCGACAAAGGCCAATATCGCAACAAGGATCACGGCGGGCACGAACCAGCCAGCGACACGATCGGCCATGCGCTGAATGGGCGCGCGCGAGCGCTGGGCCTGCGCCACCATCTGGACGATCCGGGCGAGCATCGTGTCTCGCCCCACTTTGGTCGCCGCGATGACAAGCGCACCGGTCTGGTTGAGCGTGCCGCCAATGACCGTGCCATCAATCTTTTTGGTCACCGGCATGGATTCGCCGGTAACCATGGATTCATCGACCGACGATCCGCCGTCTATTACGGTGCCGTCCACCGGCACCTTCTCACCGGGGCGAACGCGCAACTGGTCGCCGACGCCGATCAAGTCGAGGCTGACCTCCTCCTCATCGCCATTCCACAAGAGCCGACGCGCGGTCTTTGGCGACAGGTCGAGCAGCGCCTTGATTGCGCCCGACGTCTGCTCGCGCGCACGCAACTCGAGGACCTGTCCCAGAAGCACCAGCACGGTGATAACGGCTGCCGCTTCGAAATAGACCGCGACGCTGCCATCGGCATTACGAAAGGCTGGCGGAAAGAGGGCGGGAGCGAGCGCCGCGATCATGCTGTAAGCCCAGGAAACGCCCGTGCCCATCGCGATCAGCGTGAACATGTTGAGGTGGCGTGTCGCGAGCGAACGCCATCCGCGCACGAAGAATGGCCAGCCCGCCCAGAGTACGACCGGCGTGGCGAGAGCGATCTGGATCCAGATCGACAATCTCGCCGGCACCAGATGATGCAGAGCGGGAACGAGATGCCCGCCCATTTCCAGAACGAAGACGGGCAAGGCGAGCAGGAACCCCACCTTAAGGCGCCACGTCATGTCGAGCAGCTCGGCGCTTGGTCCGCTCTGCGCGCTCGCCACTTCGGGCTCGAGCGCCATGCCACATATCGGGCAAGGTCCTGGATGATCCTGCTGGATCTCAGGATGCATGGGGCAGGTCCAGACAGTCCCGGAGACGATAGCGGGCTGCTCCCGCGCGGAGAGGTAAAGCACGGGGTCAGCGACGAACTTGGCGCGACAGCCGTTGCTGCAGAAATAATATCGATGACCATCATGTTCAGCGCGATGGGGCGTCAGTTCGGGGTCGACTTCCATCCCGCAGACGGGATCGTGAACCATTGCCTTCTGGCCATGATGGTCATGATCGTCCTTGTCGTGATGTCCATATGCATGCGGGGGCATGTTTTGCATCGACGGCTCCCTGTTGTGCGCAGCTCAAGTCCGTCCGGCTTCGCCTGGCAGATGGGCTACCCCGGAAAGTACCACAGGATCTTGATCCCAAGCAAAATTTGGTAGCCGCCTTCAGCAAGGCTTCTGACGAACGTCGCTCATTGCTTAGCCGGCGCACACCCTAGCCGCCCATCCTCGACTGTTGAGCGATAAGCCGACGGTCGGCATTTCGGAAGGCAAGAACAAGCGCTGAACGACTGAGAAGGGTCGGTATTACCCCGCCTAATCCGACTTTGCCTGAATGAAGCCACGGACATCGCGCGTCACATCATTGAAGGTCTTGCCGTCGAGATACAACATATGGCCCGAAGCATAATGGCGGCTAATGAGGTTCGGCCTGAGTGCGGGCGGCAGGTAAAGATGGGCGAGATCAAATTCGGTCGCGAAAAAGGGCGTAGACAGGTCGTAGTAGCCGCTCAGCGACAGGACCCGCATCTGCGGTGCGCGACGCATGGCAGCGCCCAGATCGATGGCGACATTGGCCATCGCATTTTGGCGCGGGCCGCCCGGCGGCATATGGCTCCAGTCCCAGACCGGAAAGAGCGTAGGCGTGTTCACCACATAGTCGCCGTCCGGCGCATAGCCCAGGTCATGGGCGAGGTAGGCGGAGAAATTGGCGATGATCGCGCCTGAGATTGCATCGTCGGCCGGATCGCTCTGCGCCATATCTGCCGCATTGTCCCCTTCGCTGCCGGTAAAGCGAGTGTCGAACCCGCCCGTAACGGCCCCGCGATCCCGCAGCAGTTCTTTGCGGAAGCGGTCGGGCGACACATGCAGGTCGGCCTCGCGCAGATAATCGGGGCTGAGGCCCGTCAGCGACGCCATCTGCGCAATCACGCTTTCGTGCTCCTGCGCACCGATATCCTGCCCTTTGGCCAGTGCTGCCGCATAAGGGCCTTGCGCGAACTGGCGCGCACGGGCGACATGCGCCTCCAGCCCTGTGCCCCGATCTACCTTGCCATGATACCAGGCGGTGGCGGCATAGCTCGGCAGATAATTGATATCCATCCGGTCGAGGCCGGGCGCGCGCTGGGCAAAATTGAGGATGGAGGACATGAGGATCACACCATCTACCGGCATGCCGCTGTCGATCAGCCGGTAGGAAACCATCGCCGACCGGGTGGTGCCATAGGATTCGCCAAACAGATATTTGGGCGAAAGCCAGCGATTGTTGATCTCGACATAGCGCCGGATCGCCTGTGTGAAGGCAGCAGCATCCTGGTCATTGCCCCAGTAAAGCTTCCCTCCCTGTGGATCGAGCCCGCGCGAATAGCCCGTACCCACGGCGTCGAGGAAAACCATGTCGGTAGTATCCAGCAGGCTGTCGGGATTGGGCGCGAGGCGCGGCATGCGGCCGCCCCCTTCCCTGCCCTGCGCCTCGACATCGACCGGCACCCGCACCGGCGCAAAGGAGGCCATGTGTAGCCAGATGCTGGAGGATCCAGGGCCGCCATTGTAAAAGAAGGTGACGGGTCGCCGCTCCCCTGCCTTTGGCGCGACCGTGTAGGCGACATAGAAAAGGCTCGCCCCCGGCTTTCCCTGCTTGTCCTTGAGCAGCAAGGTGCCTGCGGTCGCGGTGTAAGGCAGCTTCGCCCCGTTGGCCGTTGTCAGGATATGGTTGGTGATCACCCGCTTTTCTGCAGCCGGTTCTGACGCTTGTGTCTGCGCCGGTTTGTCGGCGGCGCAGAGCGAAGCCGTGGGCGACGCGAGTGTGATTGCCGCGATGGACGCGCTAAGCAGGCTACGCATCAGCGGGTCGTCGCATCATAGAAGCGGTCGAGATCGACCTTGAGCTTTCGCGATGCGGCCTCATCCACATAGGTCATATGGCCGGACTCATAATAGGAGAAGCTGATATTCTGGCGCAGATTGGGCGTCAGATAGAGATGCGAGACATCGAATTCCGCGCCGGCAAACGGCGTTGCCAGATCATAGAGCCCCGCAATCACCATCACATTGAGATTGGGGTTGCGCTGCATGGCGCCGGCGAGGTCAAGCGCGGTGTTGGGAACCGGAATGGGCTCATCGATCCCTGGCGCCTTGTGATGATTGTCCCAGGCCGGCGCGATCACGCCATTATAAAGTGGCCGATATTGCAGGTCCGGCTTGTAACCGATGTCACGCGCCAGATGATCCTGGAAGGTGGAAAGATGGGCACTGTTGACGCCTGCAGTCGCGGCGTCATTGGTCGCCGGGTCATAGGAGCCGTCGCCGCTCACATAGGAGGCCGGCGCGGTGAAGCGGGTATCGAACCGGCCGATGATCAATCCCTGATCAGCCATCAGCGCGCCGCGATATTGTTCCATGCCGACGCGCAGCTTGTTCTTCTTGAGGAAGTCGACCGACAGGCCGATATAGCCGCTGAGCGTGCGAGCCACGGCGTCCATTTCCTCGGCCGACAGCCGGTCCCCCTTGAGCAGCGCGGAGGCATAGGGGCCAAGGGCGAAGGCGCGGACCTCGTCGAGATAGGCCATCAGGTCGGCCGGGTGGGTCGCCGATTTGCCATGATACCAGGCCGTCGCCGCGAAGGAGGGTACTCGCCCGATATCCTCCAGGTCGACGCCGGGAAGGCCGGTGCCCGAATTGAGGATGGTCGACATCAGCACGACGCCGTTGAAATCCATCCCCTGATTCTGGAGCTTATAGACAAGCCCCGCCGACCGGGTGGTGCCATAGGATTCCCCGAACAGGTAGCGCGGGCTGTTCCACCGGTCGTTCTTGGTGATGTAGCGGTTGATGGCGCGAGCGAAGGAATCGATGTCCGCGTCGACGCCCCAGAAGGTCTTGCCCTTGGTATCGCCAATCGGCCGGGAATAACCGGTCCCGATCGCATCGATGAAGATGAGATCGGACTTGTCGAGCAGCGAATAGGGATTGTCCTGCACCACATAGGGGGCCGGCAGGGTCGCCTTGGGGGTCAGCGTCGGTGGGCGCTTTGGCCCGAACCCGCCTACATTGAGCCAGAGGCTGGCCGAGCCGGGACCGCCATTGTTGAAGAAGGTCAATGGCCGGGGCTTGCCCGCACTCGTCCCCTGGGCGGTATACGCGGTGTAGAAGATCCTGCCGCGCGGGACGCCATCATCATCGGTGATGATCAGCGTGCCGGCGCTCGCGTTGTAGGCAATGGTCTTGCCGTTGATCACCATCTTGTGATCGCGGCTGGCCAGTTCCTCCCTCGGTCCCACCTCTTTCTGCCCCTCGGCCGGTGGCTCACTGGCGCGCGCCACCGGTCCCTCGACGACAAGCGCCATCGCGGCGCCCAGCGCCAGCATCGATACAAAAGCCTTCATGGTGGGGAGCCTCATTTGCGCAGGGTCAGCGTCGCGCCGATCGTGCGCGGGCGGAAGGTCACATATTGATAGGGCAGCGTGTAATTCTCGTAGGTGGTGCAGGCCGCGCCCTCACCCGTGGCGCAGCCGGTCCGGCCACCCTCATTGCCCAGCACATCCTTGGAGTTGAGCAGATTGTCGGCGAAGATCGAGAATTCCCAGCCATCGCGGCGCAGGCCGATCCGCGCCGTCATATAGTCAGTCGCCTCCGACATATAGGTATCGGGCGTGAAGCTGCCCGTGCCGGGACCAAAGCTGTTCTGGTAGCGGGAGGCATGTTGCCAGTCTGCCCGCAGATAGGCGCCATAGCTGCCGATATCGAACCGATATTCGCCCGCGATGTTGAAGGCCCATTTGGGTACCGGCAGGCGATCGCCATCGCGGATATAGAGGGTGGACGAAGGGGCCGGGCCAACGACAGCCTGCGTATATTGCGCATCGGTATAGGCGACGAGGCCGCTCAGCGTGAAGCCATAGATCGGCTCCACCGAGGCTTCCAGGTCAAAGCCCTTGGATACGGCCTTGCCGCCGTTGACGACATAGCCAAAGCCGCAGGTCGGCAGGCCATAGCTTGCCTGGATATTGCTCCAGTCGATGTAGAAAGCGCTGGAGTTGAGGCTGAGCTTGCGATCGGACGAGCGCAGCTTCGCACCGACTTCATAGCTCCACAGCGAGTCTGCCTTGTAGGTCCCCGGCGTCGATGTGATACCCAACGCCGTAAGATCCGCCCCGCAGCGCGAGGCCGGCGGTGGCTGGTTGACGCCGCCCACGCGGAATCCCTTGGCTGCCGTCGCATAGAGCATGTTGGCGCTGTCCAGCTGATATTGCAGACCGAATTTGGGGGTGACGGGCGTTTCCTTGACCTTGCCGTCAGTGAGGCCGCCATTGGCGGTGGTCGGGGTCAGGAAGCCGGCAAAGGTTCCGGCCGTGACCTGATGATAGCTGAATTTTTCCCGACTGACGCGCGCGCCGCCGATCAGCTTCAATTTGTCGGTGATCGCGAAATTGGCCTCGCCAAAGACCGCCAGCGACTTTTCCTTCAGGTCCTGATCGCGATGATAGGTGATATTGCCGGGCTCGACCGGCACGCCGAAAATGGCCTGCGCCGGGGCGCCAAACACGGCCTGGGTTAGATCGTCCAGATTGGCGACGATATGATAGTTGGAATTATTCTTGTAGGTGGCGAAGAAGCCGCCCACCACCCAGTTGAAGCGGCTATTGCCGTCATTGGCGAAGCGGACTTCCTGGGTGAAACCGGTGCGCTTGTTCTCGTAGATCGGGGTCGAGCGATAGCTTTCGATATCGGCGACGAGGGGAAAACCGCCCTGGAAATTGCCCGGCTCGATATAGCTATAGTCGGACCGGCCATGGGTGCGGTCGCTGATATAGCTGGAGACCGAGGTCAGCGTGGTGCTGCCGATGTCCAGCTCTGCCTTGAGCGACGGCAGGAAGATGCGCGAGGTGCGCGGCTGCCTGGCGACACAGCGCGGCGTGCTGGCGGCATAATTATCACCCACATTGCAGTTGGCGCCCGTCTGATAATCGCCATAGACGGCAGCGGGATATGTGAAACCATTGAGCGTGGTTTCCGGCACGGTCTGCCAGGCTGTATCGGCATCATGCTGCTCACTCAGCGCATAATAGACCGAAGGCGTCAGGCTGAAATTCTCGGTCGGCTTGAAGAGCAGCGCGCCGCGCAGCGCCCAGTCGTCCGAACTGTTCGTGTCCTTTGCAAGCGTGTCGCCGGTGAAGCGATCGACATGATCGATATAGCCCGCCGTGCGGCGTTGCCACATGCTGACGCGGATACCAAGCCGGTCCTCGATCAGCGGGCCACCGAGCGCAATGCCCAGATCATGATTGACGCCGCCATCCTGGACGAAACCGACTTCCGCACGGGCATAGGCAGACATTTTCTCGAGGCTGGGTTCAGGCGTGATGAAGCGGATCGTCCCGCCGAGCGACGATCCGCCATAAAGCGTGCCCTGCGGGCCGCGCAGCACTTCGACCCGTTCCAGATCGAACAGCGCCGGAACCGGCGTGCCACTGCCCGAAATGCCGATCGCGTTGCGTTTCTGGAGCGGGGCATCATCGAGATAAACGCCGGTCGTCTGCGCGCCGGTTGAAGACGCCACGCCGCGGATCGAGATGCTCGGCACGCGATCGGCCGTGGTCGACGTCTGCATCGAGAGCGCTGGAACCGTGCGGACGATATCGGACACGCTGCGGATGCTGCGACGATCGAGCTGCTCCTGCGGCATCGCCTGCATGCTGATCGGCACACGGTTGAGAGTGGTTGCCGTCTTGGTGGCGGTCACGATGATTTCGCCTCCGGTGCCGGGCTCTGCCTGGGCTGTCGATGCATCGGCCGCCTGAAAGGCGCGAGGCGCGGTCCAGCTGCTGGTTGCGCGGGCCGATTGGAGGGAGCGCAAGGCGACCGGCGTCGTGACGGCACGGGCGCGCGGCTTCAAAGTGATGGCCGCCCCATTATCGGCAACGATTTCGAGGTTAGCGTCGGCAATCAGGCGGCGCAGTGCCGCCCGGGTATCAAAGACACCCATGATGGCTGGCGACCGGACACCGGCGAGCTGATCGGCCGGCGCGATGATCTGGATGCCGCTCTGCCGGGCGAACATCGGCAGCGTCATGTTGATATTGCCGGCAGGCACATTGAACTTGCGGTCCTGCGCCTGCGCGCTGCTGGCTACGATAGCCGTGGTTAGGCTGGCACCGATTAACAGGCTCTTGATCGTCATCGAACGGTTCATTGTCTGGCCCCCAGCCGCTCCCCGGACGCGGCGAATGGATCGGGCCTTTCAGACCGGTTTTCGCATCCTCCCTGTTCCCGTTCCCCCGGGGTTTTGCGCCCTAGATGCACGAGCGCGATTTTTCCCCCAGTGTCGGATTGCACTTTTTTGACATTGCGATCGGACATGGCATTTTTTGGATGCATGCATGGCGTGTCTGCGCGGTTCGCTCGTCATGGGGCTTGCCGAACATGACCGATTTTTCCGACGATCGCGCCTTCTGGCTGTCACGGCAGATCCTGCCGCATGAGGGTAGCCTGCGCGCCTGGCTAAGCCGGCGTGTCCATATCGGCTTCGACATCGATGATGTGATCCAGGAAGCCTATTCCCGGCTCGTCATGCTCGAGACGGTGAGCCAGATCACCAATCCGCGTGCCTATCTGTTCCAGACTGCCCACTCGATCATCCTCCAGGATTTGCGGCGATCCCGGATCGTGCCGATCGGCTCGATCCACGAGATTGGCGCGCTCGAACTGGAGGCGTCCGAGCCCCTCCCCGACCAGTTGGTCGACGAACGCATGGAACTCGAGCAGGTGGCAGCTGCCATTGAAGCACTGCCCCATCGCTGCCGCGAGGTCTTCATGCTGCGCAAAGTGCAGGGCTTGTCCCAGCGCGATGTAGCCAACCGTCTTGGCCTGTCGGAAAGCACGGTTGAAAAGCATGTCGCCAACGGTATTGGCAAATTATTGGATTTCTTCGCGCATAGCGGAAAATGGAGCGCTCGTGCATCAAGGGCACGTAAACGAGACAGCCGGCGCCATGAAAAGAGACAGTAGCGCACATATTGGCGACGCAGCAGCGCGATGGGCTTCGCGCATTGATCGCGCACCTCTGGAGCCCCATGAACAGGCGGAGCTTGACGCCTGGCTGGCGAGCGACACACGCTGTCCGGGCGCCTTCATGCGCGCCCGCGCTGCCTTGCTGCGCATGGACGCAGCCCAAGCCCTGGGCCCGGATTTCACGCCGCAAGCGCCGCGCCTGCACTTGTCCCGCCGCAATGTTCTTGCCGGATCAGGCGGCCTCCTCGCAGCATCGTTCGGCGCATTCCTGTTCTGGCCTAGATCGCAGGTCTATCGCACCGAAACAGGCGAAGTCCGATTGATCCCGCTCGATGACGGATCGATCGCAACGCTCAATACGCAGAGCGAGATGGAAGTCCTATTTACCCGGGAAAAGCGCCTGGTGCGCCTGATACGCGGAGAAGGCTATTTCGAAGTCGCCAAGGACAAGGCGCGACCTTTCATCGTCACTGCCATGGGCGCGCAAGTCCGTGCGGTCGGCACTGCATTTACCGTCCGAACACTGCCCGGCCGTGCCGTGGATGTGCGTGTCCAAGAAGGGATCGTCGAAGTCGGGAAGCCTGCACGCGCCAATCAAGCCGTCAGGATGGCCGCGAATATGGAAGCGAGGATCGGAGACGACGCTGATCGCATTGCTCCCGTTGCCATCACCCCGGACAATGTCCAGCGCGACCTTCTATGGCGGGAGGGACGCCTGAGCTTCGAAAGCGAGACGCTCGCGAACGCTGTCGCTGAGTTCAACCGCTATAATCGCACCGCCATCATCCTCGCCGGCGAGGGCATCGGCAAAAGGCATGTGACGGGCCTTTTCTCGGCAACCGATCCGCAGGGCTTTGCTCAGGCCATCGCCCTAAGCATGGACCTCAGCGCTCGTTCGAACGAAAAACAGATCGTGATTGAGAGCCGCTGAGCAGTCCACGATCCAGCATATCCTCGGACACTGCTCAGTTGAGCTAGCGCGGAAAACCCAACCCACGATCTCCCCGTCGACGGCCAACATCGAGAAAATCCTAATGATAACGGACGGTCCGTTTGTGAGAGGCGCGAAGTGGCGGCTGAAAGGCCGCAAAGGGTCGCGAGTTGCCTAAGCGTCGAACACCTTGGGCAGGGACTTTGCTGCCGTTCGCCTGCGGCATGTCGAACGGCGCCTCTCGTCAGAAGCCGACATTCAACGTTCGCCCGACCGGCCTCTGGTTATGTCAGAAGCTTGGCCGTTATACCAAGGATCATAGATGATGACTCCCCGCGCCAATGCCGAGGCGATCAAGGCGGCGGGCATTTTCCAGCGCTTTTATGTCTCGACCGGCATCGGCCATGAGTTCCTGACCTAGGGGCCAAACCTGTACGAAATGGCGCCGTTGCTGTTTCGCGACCGCACGGGGGCGGGGCATCCGAGGAATTCAATTGCGTGCGTGTTTCATTGCAAATATGCGTAATCGAAGATCACGCCGTCGCGGGAGCGACCCTCGGCGGCGTGGCAGGCAAAACAGGGGCGGAGCAGGGTGCGCAGCACGAAGCGGCAGGATCTACACGTCGCGCACCGTCGCTGCAGCGGGCCTGCCGCGCTCGCCCTACTGCTCGCCTCTACCGGCACCGCAGTAGCGCAGGAGGCGCCGCCGCCCCCGCTCAGTTTTCAGGCAGCGCTCGCCAGGCTCGACAAAGCCTCACCGGGGCTCACCGGCGACGACCATGCCGTCCGCGCCAGCGAGGAAATCGCCGCCGCCACCCGAACGCTGCGCCGCCCGGTGGTCACCGCCTCGGCGAGCGTGATCGAATATCAGAAGACGCTCTCGGTCGACCTGTCCGAGCCCAAGGCCGATGCGCTGAGCGCCACCAACGGCTTTCTAGACCAGCTTGGCGGGCAATTCTCCGGCGCGAGCGCGCAGATTGTGGCGCAGGTGACCCAGCGGATCGGCGCGGCCCTGCCCCGGCTGTTTGGCGCGATTCCCAACACGCTGGAGTTCCAGACGCGCGACACCGTGTTCCGTCCGGCGATCACCGCGGCGATGCCGCTCTATACCGGCGGCGCGATTCCCGCCGTCCAGAAGGGCGCGGACGCAGCGGTAGGCATCGCCCGGGCCAAGCAGGCGGGCGGGCAGGATCTCTCCCGCGTCAATCTGGTGCGCGCCTATTTCGGCCAGAAGGTCGCGAGTCAGCTGACCGTATCAACCCGCGAACAGCTCGAAGCCTTCGACCGGCACCTCTCGGACGCGCGCAAGCTGGAAGCGGAAGGCGTGCTCGCCCATGCCCGGGTGCTGGAGGTGGAGGTCGCGCGCAACACCGCCCAGCGCGCCTTCGAGCATGCCCGCAGCGAGGAGGCGATCGCCACCGATACGCTGGCGCGGCTGCTCGATCAGCCGCTGGGCGTCACCGCCTCCACTCCGCTGTTCGTCCATTCGGAGCCGCTGCCGCCGCTCCAGCGCTTCCTCGACGGCATCGACCAGTCGCCGCGCGCGCAGGGTGCGGATGCCGCCAAGAGCGCAGCGCAGGCCGGGGTGGATCTCGCCAAATCGCGTTATCGCCCCCAGGCCTTCGCCTTCGGCAGCTACAACGCCAATCGCAACAACGCGCTGCCGACCGAGCCCGACTGGATCGCCGGCGTCTCGCTGCGCATGACCCTGCTCTCCAACTTCGATCGCCAGAAGGCGCTCTCGGCCGCCCGCGAGAACCAGGCCGCCGCCGCCGATGCCGCCGCGCAAGCGCGCCGCGACGTCGCCGGTGAGATCGTTCGCGCCTGGAACATCGCCGAAGCGGCGCGCCGCTCCTTCCTGCTGCTCGATGCCAACCTCGCCGCCGCGCAGGAAAATCTGCGCGTGCAGCAGCTTTCCTTCCGCGAAGGCGAGGTCGCCTCATCGGCGCTGATCGATGCCGAGGCGGCGCTGTCGACAGTCCGCACCCAGCGGCTCGCCGCCGCCTATGAATATGACCTGGGGTTGATGGCGCTGCTCGCCGCCAGCCACCGCGTCGACGACTATAGCGACTTCATGGCGCGTGCCGACCGGCACGTGGAGGACCAGCAATGACCGACGAGACCGCGGCTCCGCCGCGCCGCAAGCCGCCCATCCTCGCGATCGTGCTCGGCATCGCGGTGCTGGTGCTGATCGTCGGCGGGCTGTGGCTCGCCAACCGGCCCGCACCCGAGCAGCTGCAGGGCATGGTCGATGCCGACGAGGTCAATGTCGCCACCAAGGCGCTCGCCCGCGTCGAGACTCTGGTGGCCGAGGAAGGCCAGCGCGTCCGCGCCGGCACGCTGCTCGCGACGCTGTCGAGCCCGGAGATCGCCGGCGGCAAGGCGCAAGCGCAGGGCGCGGTGGACGCCGCCCGCGCGATCGCCTCGGAAACCAATGAGGGCGTGCGGCAGGAGGACATCGCCTCGTTGCGCTCCACTTGGCAGGCGGCGCAGGCGGCAGCCGACCTCGCCGCGGTGACCAGCCGGCGCACCGCGAACCTTTATGCGCAGGGCGTGGTCGCGGCGCAGCGGCGCGACGAGGCGGCGGCAGCGCGCGACGCCAGCGCCAAGCAGGCCGAGGCCGCGCGGCAACAGTATCTCAAAGCGCTCGCCGGCGCACGCCCGCAGAACAAGCAGGCGGCCAACGCCCAGGTCCGCATCGCCGAGGCGGCGCTGCAGACCGCCACCGCGCTCGGCAGCGAGACCCAGCTGGTCTCGCCGATCAACGGCGAGGTTTCGCGCAAGCTTGTGCAGCCCGGCGAAGTCGTCAGCCCGGTGATCCCCGCCTATCAGGTGCTCGACATCGACCATAGCTGGGTAGCGCTCACCGTGCGCGAGGATCGCTTCAAGTGGATCGCGATGGGCAAGCGGCTGCACGGCCACATCCCCGCGCTCGGCCGCGACGGCGATTTCGCGGTCTATCATATCGCCCCGCGCGGCGACTTCGCGACGTGGCGCGCAACGCGGCAGGCTTCGGGCTATGACGTCCGCGCCTTCGAGGTGAAGCTGCGCCCGGTTACGGCGATCCCCGGCCTGCGCCCCGGCATGAGCGTGCTGTTCGACTGGCCGCAATGAGCGCCTTCGGCCACGCCTTGGGGGCGGAGCTGCGCCATCTGGCGCGGGACCGCTGGGACCTGGCCGGGCTGACGCTGATCCCCGCGCTTCTGCTGTTTCTGATCGGTGCGATGTTCTGGCAGGGATCGATGCGGCGGCTGCCGATCGTGGTGATTGACGACGATCGCAGCTCGGCGAGCCGCGATATCCTGCGCGCGATCGACGCGGCGCCGCTGGTCCATATCGTCGCGATGCGCGCCACCGAGGCGGAGGCAGTGGAGGAAGTGCGGCGCGGCCATGCCAATGGCTTCGTCCACCTGCCCAAGGATCTCGGCGCGGGGCTTGCCCGCCACCGCACGCCGGTAATCCGCATCCTATACAATGCCAGCTTCCTATCTTCCGGCTCGCAGGCGGCGAGCGGTGCGGAGAGCGCGGTGCAGGCCGCCGCCGCGTCGCTGGTGGTGGACCAGCTTTCCGGCCACGCCCTGCCCCCGGATCCGACGCGGCGCTTCGCCGTCGAGGCGGTGCCGCTCAACAACGCCGCGTCGAGCTTCGAGTGGTTCCTCGGCACGCTGATCTATCCGGCGGTGCTGCATCTGGTCGCGGCGGTCACCTCCGCGATGGCGCTGGGCCGGGAACTGGAGGGGCGGTCGCTCGGCGGCTGGGCGGCGCGCAGCGGCACGATCGTGCCCGCACTGTTCGGCAAGCTGCTGCCGTATGTCGGAGCCGCAAGCCTGTGGGGCATCGCCTGGCTGCTGTTCGTGACGCTGGGGCGCGGCTGGCGGGTGGAGGGCAGCGTAGCGGCGATCGTCGCGGGGCAGACGCTCTTCTATCTCGGCACCGCCGCGATTTCCGCGCTGCTCGTCGCAGCCACGCGCGAAACCGCCACGGCGCTGTCGGTCTGCGCGGTCTATGCGGGTTCGGCGTTAGCCTATGCGGGCGCCACCCTGCCGCTCAACGGCGGCAGCGGCTTCGCGCGCTTCTGGAGTGAGGTGCTGCCCCTCACCCATTACCTCGCGCTCCAAACCGGGCAGCTGGGCGGACAGGATGTCGCCACCATCTTCCCGCCGATTCTGGCACTGCTCGCCTATGTGCTGGTGCCGGGCGCGCTCGCCTGGCTGCTGATCCGGCGGCAGGCGCGATGAGTTTCGCCGCCGCCTTCCGCGCCACCTGGGCGACGGTGCTGACCTCCCGCACCCTGCTCAGCACGATGCTGCTCGCGGTGGTGCTCTATGCCTTCTACTATCCGGCGCCCTACAGCCAGGAAGTCGCTCAGCAACTGCCGGTGGTGCTGGTCGATGAGGACGGCAGCGCGCTCAGCCGCGAGCTGGTCCGCAACCTCGAAGCCACGCGCGCCGTGATCGTGGCCGAACATGCACCGAGCGTAGCCGAGGCTCAGGCGCAGCTCCGCGCGGGCAAGGTGGACGGCGTGGTGCTGATCGCCCGCGGACTGCAACGCCAGCTGCGTACCGGCGCGCCGGGGGCCGGGATCGCGGTATGGGTCAATGCCTCGTACCTCCTGCGCGCCAGCACGATCGGCGAGGCGGTGACCGAGGTGCTGCGCGATCTCGCCGTCGAGAAGCTGGACGTGCTGGGCCAGGCCGTGCGCACCGGGCCGCCGGTCACCATCGTCCGCGAGCCGATGTTCAACCCGACCGCGGGCTACAAGGGCTATGTCTTCCCCGCCGTGACCATCGTCATCATCCAGCAGACCCTGCTGTTCGGCGTCGCTACCTTCGTCGGCGGGCGGCGGCGCGATGGGCGCTGGCGGATGGGGCATGGCGAATATCTCGGCACGTGGGCAGCGTTCACATCGGTTGGGCTGCTGACCTGCCTGTTCCTGTTCGGCTTCATCTTCTGGGTGCAGGGCATCCCGCACGACGAGAATGTCGCGGGCATGCTGCTCGCCGCGCCGTTGTTGGCGGCCTCGGTCGCCGGGCTGGGGCTGTGGCTGGGCAGCTATTTCGACCGGTCTGAGCGGGCGATGATGATCCTCGCGCCCACCTCCGCGCCCTTCTTCTTCCTCTCGGGCACTGCCTGGCCGCTCGACCAGATGCCGGGCTTCGTCCGCGCGGTGGCTAAGCTGATCCCCTCGACCAGCGGCGTGCAAGTATTCGTGCCGCTCAACCAGATGCACGCCAGCCTCGCCGACGTGGCGCCGGGGGTGCTCACGCTCCTCGGCCTTGCGCTCCTCTATGGCGGGCTAGGCTGGTGGCGGATCACCGGGCTGCGTCAGAAGCTGAAGCTGAGCTAGCCGGCGACGAAGTCCGAACTCGCATAGCCTGCCTTGGCCGACGCCGGCCCAGCGGCGAGATGCTCGTAGCGGCCGGTCAGCGACAGCCGCGGGGTGAGTGACCAAACCTCCTGCAGCCGAGGGACATCGGAGGTCCGAGTGTGGCGGACTTCACTCTTTATACCGAAGGCGATCAACCACGATGCGGAAGGCTGTGGTTGCCTAGGGCCGCTTTCGGCCCGAGCGGTCGTTCAAAGTGACTGGTGGGAACGGCTTGAGCTGGTCGACTGACGCCGCCCCCTCCTGACGTGTCGGAAGGCACTTTCGGGAAATGCTGTTCGTCCGCCCCCGGAAGGTTGAGCATGCCAAAATTCAAAAGCGCCCACTCGAGCGGATTATTATCTCCAACGCGGATCCTTGCAATTATTGCTATCTGAGAAGGTGGCCTCGCTACGCTCCTCACCCCAGATGCGCTTGCCAGCCCGCTTGGGATGCTCGCGAAAGTGCTGGTTGCGCTCGGCGAAATAGCTGTTGATGGCTGCCCGTGCTTCGTCGACCGACTCATAATTGCTATTGTGGATGATTGCCCGAGCCATCCCGCTGAAGATTGATTCAATGACGTTCAAGAACTGAGCGCCCGCTGGCAGTGGAGCCGTTTCGACGCGCGGGCGTCTAGCCACCTCGGGGTCACGTCCGTCAATGTGGTGTAATTTCGGTGCTGGCCATCGGGCTGCATTTTCAGGCGGCCTTGGGTGTAATCTGTAGCGGCTGAACCTCCTCGGTTATGGGTGTGGCAAGGGCGGCCATGCCCTCGATCTGCATGTAGCGGTGCTGGAGCTGGTATTCATCGTTCTGCTCGAGCAGGACGGCACCGACGAGGCGGATGATGCTGTCCTCGTTCGGGAAGATGCCGACAACATCGGCGCGGCGCTTCACTTCCTTGTTCAGGCGTTCCAGCGGGTTGGTGCTGTGAAGCTTGACCCGGTGCTGCTCGGGGAAGGTCATGTAGGCGAGCACGTCGTGCTCGGCATCGTCCATGCAGGCGCCGAGCTTGGGCCATCTGGCGCGCAATTGATCGGCGACCTGACGCCAGACCTGAGTTGCGGCCGCATGATCGGGCTGGAGGAAGACTTGGCGGATCGCAGCAGCAACAACCGTGTTTTGGCCCTTGGGCACGTAGGCGAGCGCGTTCCTCATGAAGTGGACGCGGCAGCGCTGCCAGGTGGCGCTGAGCACGCGGGTGATCGCTGCCTTGAGGCCCTCGTGGGCATCGGAGATGACCAGCTTCACGCCGGTCAGGCCGCGGCGGGAGAGGTCCTTGAGGAAGCTCGACCAGAAGGGCTCGGCTTCGGAAGGGCCGATGTGCAGGCCGACGATCTCGCGCTTGCCCTCAGTGTTGACGGCGACGGCGATTATCGCGGCGACACTGACGATCCGTCCCCCCTCGCGCACCTTGAGGTAGGTGGCATCTAGCCAGAGGTAGGGCCAGTCACCGGCGAGCGGGCGCTTGAGGAAGGCATGGACGCGCTCGTCGATGTCTTTGCACAGCTTTGACACGGAGGACTTGGATATCCCGGTCATGCCCATCGCCTGCACCAGCTCATCGACGCGCCGGGTGCTGACCCCGGCAATCCACGCCTCCTGGATTACTGCGACCAGCGCCTTCTCAACAGTCTTGCGCGGCTCCAGGAAGCCGGGGAAGTAGGCGCCGGTCCGCAGCTTGGGGATCTTGAGGTTGAGCGTGCCGAGCCGGGTATCGAGACTGCGGTCGCGGTAGCCATTGCGCCAGGTCGTGCGTTCGCCCGATCGTTCATGGCGGCCAGCGCCGACCAGGCCGTCGACATCGGCCTCCATAATGATCTGCAATACGCTCTCGGCGATCGTACGCAGGAAATCTCCATCTCCGGTCTTCGCCATCAGTTCGGCAAGCGGTAGTCTGTCGTCGGTCATCGGGATCAACTCCTCGGTGGGCGTGTGAAGTGTGGTAACTCCACCTTACCGATGAGCCCGGTGGCCACCGAGTTCGAAATCGCATGGGGTTGGGCATGCCCAACCCCATGCGATCACCTCAATCTACACCGGAAATTACACCACGAGCGCGGACGCTAACCACCTCGGCGATCGCATTGTGATCCTGGATCCGTTGGTGCAGCTTTTTCGACATGTGCCAAGACGCGGCATCCCATGACAGATAGAGAGTGCGTCGATCGGCATATTGCTCGATCAGCACTTCCATCATGCGTATCATCTCGGCTGTATTCTTTCGCTCACTGTAGAAGTGCGTGACTTGGTTTCCGCTTAACTCCAGCGCCGCCGTCATGATCATGCAGCCCTTTGATCGCTGCCATTGTGGGACCACACGGTGTGGGCCAGGAGGATCGAGCTTGACTCCGGACTTCATTTTGACTGCGAAGGGGCCGAACTCGTCGATCGAGAAGAAGGCCTCATCTGACGCCAGTTTACCCAATATGGTCTGCACAGCCGCCAGTTTCTCCCGGTAGGCAGGGTCTTGGGATGTCAGCACGATCCTCGCCTTGCGCCATTTCCAGCCGGCATCCTTGACGATCTGCCGCACAACGTGAAGGCACGCCGGATGCCCCACCGAGGTTAACACCATCCGGAGATCGCGCATGGTCCAAGACGTACGATTGATGCCATGATCTTTTGGCGGCTCATGGAGAATGCGGAAAACGGCGGCCTTCAGATCCTCTTGCTGAGCCTTCAGCACTCCCCTGCTTATTGGGGCAAGCAATTGCTCGACGCCGCCAGCTTGGAACGCTCGAATATGGCGTCTGCAACTATTCCGGCTTAGCCCGAGGCACGCAGAGATGCGCCGGATCGGGAAGCCCTGCGCATAGGCTAGGACAGTGATGGCCCGATTGCGCCGCCGGCTGCTGGGATCATGGACGCAAGGCAGAAGCTTTGAAGCGACCTCGGCTGACACACGTAACGGGGTTCCAAGGTGGTTTCCCCTAAGCTCATTGATCCAATGCGCCACCTCAAGCCCCTGCTCGGCACGGCGGTCGCGCTCCAGACTGAGAGCGATGGTCGAGCCCGCAGCCGCTGCGTCAGCCTTGAGCCGATAGGCTCGGGACCCTTGAGCGAAAGCCACGCATGCGCCTGATGCGTCAAAGCCAAACGGTCGAACCGCGATTTTCACATACGAAGACTGGGCTTTCCGGCATTGCCTGCGGACGGCATCATAACTGCCAAGGCTGCCATGCTGATCTCGCAGCGACTCGTAAATCGCCTTCATCGTGCGGCGCTCCCGCTGCGGCTTCGCTTCATCCTCGATAAGCATTGAGGTGATAGTGGGCACATACGGGGCGATTGCTGGCGGGCGGCTCGGACGGCGATATTTGGCGGGCTGCTCCTGCGCGAGCATCTTGCGGACCACGGCTCGGCTAAGCCGTTGCGATCGGGCAACTCCTCTGATCGACTGCCCGTCGATCAAGACGAGTTTACGAATGCGGGCCCATTGGACAGGATCTGTATGCATCGCCGGGGACCTCCCAGCTGACATCATGCCGGATATGAGTTAATGCCTGTCGAACTCCGGCTGTGACCGAATCTCTAGCGCCCATTCTGCACTCATTGCCCTCGGCATAGATCTCAGCTCTCGTCAAAATAGCGTGAAGCCTGATGCCCTCGTCTCAAAACCGCTTGTGCCCCCCTATCTATTCGACTCCTATCAACGTCGCGACAGACCGGTTTCGACGTGACCGGACATTCATATTGCCGCGTAGGAAAGGCGAGATTTGGTCGCGACCTGCCGGTTACCGGACAGTCCGGACCTGGGGATGCGAAATTGGTGCCTGAATGGCGACAAAGGGTCGGCAGCGACCCCGCGTTAATCCCTGCCGCCGCTTTGAACGGGAGCCCTTCTCAAAGCCAGCCATTTTCGCAAGTCTGGCATCTGCCAGACAGAATGGCACTGGCAATGAGAATGAATCCCTTTGACAGCATAGTAGGTGGGCATGACGCCCACCCACTTGTTTCAGGCCGCGAGGTGGTCGTTGAAGAATGTCGTGAGCTTGTCGAACGGGATGATGTCAACCTGATCGTAGAGGTCCGTGTGCGTGGCGCCAGGAATGATCATCAACTCCTTGGGTTCAACCGCTGCCGCATAGGCCGTCTCGCTGAAATAGCGCGAATGTGCCTTCTCGCCATGGATGAGCAGCACCGGTCGGGGAGCGATCTCCGCGATATAGGTTAGGATCGGCAGATTGAAGAACGGCAGCGGCGTGGTGAGCGACCATGCGGCGTTCGAGTTGATCGCGCGGGGATGGAAGCCGCGCTTCGTCTTGTAATAGGCCGCATATTGCACGACGAACTCGGGTTCGCCGCCCTTCAGCTCCAGGGAGACCGGGCCATAGGCCGGAGTGCCCTTCTCGGCGTCCGTCCAGCGCTGGCGGCTCATCTGCTCCAACGCCTCGGTGCGCTGCTGCGGGGGCGTGCTGTCATTATAGCCCTTCGACATGACGCGGGTCATGTCGTACGTGGTGCTGGCGACGACCGCCTTGATCCGCTTGTCGATGGCGGTGGTGCTGAGCGCCATGCCGCCCCAGCCGCAGATGCCGATGACACCGATGCGCTCGCGGTCGATCTCCGGCCGCAGCCCGATGAAGTCGACGGCCGCGCTGAAATCCTCGGTGTTGATGTCCGGCGATGCGACGTTGCGCGGCTCACCGCCGCTCTCGCCGGTATAGGACGGATCGAAGGCGAGCGTTGCGAAGCCGCGCTCGGCCATGGTCTGAGCATAAAGGCCCGAAGACTGCTCCTTGATCGCCCCGAACGGACCGCTGACCACGATCGCCGGGAGCTTCTCGGTGCCGCGCTCCCTGGGGAGATACAGATCGGCTGCAAGCGTGATGCCGTAGCGGTTCTTGAACGAGACCTTCTGGTGATCGACGGCGTTGCTGCGCGGGAATGTCTTGTCCCAATCTTGTGTCATATCTGGAGCCTTTGCTGGGGAAATGGAAGGGATCGAAAGCACGCCAAGGGTGACGAGACCGGCTGCGCCAGCCCTGAGCACGCCGCGGCGCTCGAATGAGGAGGATCGGTCGGTCATGGCTGGGCTCTCCTTGTCAGGCCAATTGTTCGGCGAAGATCGGCATGGTGCGGATGCGCGACGTGACGACCGCCAGCAGCGACGCGATAACGAGTAGGGCGGCTGCGACGCTGAACGGGCCGCGATAGCCCCAAGCATCGAACAATGTGCCGCCGACCATCGCGCCGAGCATGATCGCAAGCTGGATGATCGCGACCATCAAGCCGCCACCGGCTTCCGCCTCATGTGGCATAGTCTTGCTGAGCCAGGTCCACCATCCAACCGGCGCGGCGGTGGCGAGCAGGCCCCAAAGGGTGAGGAGCAGGCCGGCGGTCAGGGGCGTGCCGTCAACTTCGACCAGCGTGATGGCAATGACTGCCAGCATGGCCGGGATGGTGATCAGCAGGCTGTAGTGGTGTGACTTGAGCAGCCAGCCAATCATGATCGTGCCAACAAAGCCAGCAATGCCCAGCGCCAGAAGTATGGCCGAGATCAGCGGCGCGTCGTTCCCCGTCACCAGGTCAAGGAACGGACGCAGATAAGTGAGCAGCGTGAACTGACCGAAGAAGAACAGAGAAACGGCAATCATGCCGATGGCGAACTGCCGATGTTTCAGCAGAGCGAACACGTCGCGTGCGCGGATCGTCGCTTTTTCGGGTGGCAGGGCCGGAAGGCTGCGCCACTGCCAAACGAACGCGATGACGGCGAGCGGCACCACGCAGAAGAAGGCGCCGCGCCAGCCGATCAGGCCGCCGAGGAAGCTGCCGATGGGGGCGCCCAATGTGGTCGCGACCGCATTCCCGCCATTGAGGATCGCCAATGCCTTAGGCACGGACTCCTCGGGCACGAGGCGCATAACGACTGCTGCCGATATTGACCAGAATCCGCCGATCGCGACCCCGAGCAATGCGCGCCCTGCCATCAGCAGCGGGGCATTGGGCGCGAGTGCGACCATCACGCCGGACACGACCATCAATGCGGTGAAGATTAGCACGACGCGACGCCTGTCAGAAACGCCGATGATCGCCGAGATGAACAGGCTAGTGATGAGCGCGAAGAGGCCGGAGATGGCAATCGACTGGCCAGCATGCCCCTCAGTGATCGCCAAATCGCGCGCGATCGGGCTCAACAGGCTGACCGGCATGAATTCCGATGATATCAGTATCGTGGCGCACAGCGCCATTGCTATCACCGCGCCCCAGGCAGGCGCTGTCGCGATTTTGCCGGATGCCGGCATGGTCTACCTCGTAGTTCTCGGATGAATTTCTCCTCCACTATCTAGCCCGCGCGTCGATCCATAATTAGAGGTCTAAATCTTCTGATAATCAGTAGGGATTTTAATTAATGGCGCGGGACACGCTGAGCGACATCACCGCCTTCGTCCATGTGGCGCGCGAGCGCGGTTTCACCAAAGCAGCCGGTAAGCTCGGGCTTTCCCAGTCCGCGATCAGTCAGATCGTCAAGAAACTGGAGGACCGGCTCGGGGTCCAGTTGCTCGTCCGCACAACCCGCAGCGTGGCGCCGACAGAAATCGGCGAGAGGCTGCTCCAGAAGGTCAGTCCCTATCTGGACGGGATCGAGGCGGAACTGGCCGCGGTCAACGAAGTGCGAGACAGGCCTACGGGCAAGATCCGTATCAGCGCATCGGACCACGCCATCAACGAACTTCTGCTGCCCAAGCTGACCGCTTTCATGAGGGACTATCCTGACGTCAGTGTCGAGATGATCACCGACTATGGTCTGATCGACATTATCAGCGAGCGCTATGATGCGGGCGTGCGCTACGGCGAAACTCTGGCGAAGGACATGATCGCCGTCCGCATCGGGCCGGACGCCCGCATGGTCGCCGTCGGCTCGCCAGACTACTTCGAGCGTTATGGTCGGCCTGAAAGCCCGTCCGATCTCCAGTCGCACAATTGTATCGGGCTGCGCCAGACCTCCGGACGGCTCTACGCCTGGGAATTGCAGCGGGAGGGCGAGACGGAGATCAAGGTGCAAGTCGGCGGGCAGCTAATCTTCAATAACAGCTATTCCTGCCTCGGCGCAGCCGTTGCAGGACTGGGTCTCGCCTTCATCCCGCAGGATCTGGCGGAAGCACATCTGCAAGCCGGCAGGCTGGAAATCGTACTCGACGAGTGGAGCCTGCCATTCCCCGGCTTCTATCTCTATTATCCGACGGTCACGCAGCCATCGCTCGCCTTCTCGCTGCTAGTCGAGGCCTTGCGGTATCAATGGCCGGAACGGACCATAAGATTGGGCGGCAAGTAATCGTGGAGCTGCGCGTTGCAGGGCGACCAAGGAAAGCAGACTGACCGCATCTGGGCATCGGAAATCGACGGCTGAGCGACCGCAAAGGGTCGAAATTTCACGCCGGTCCATCCGGGGCCGAGATTGCCATTTCGCCAGCATGACCGCCGCCCACGGCCGCTACGATAATCGCGAACCTCGACCTCCCCGGCGGTCAGATCATTGCGCAGCCGCCTTGCCAATGCCGCGATAGCGCGACAGCCAGTGGGCATAGGGTGCGGGAAGCACCCAAGCCGGCTTCTCAACGCCGAGTGCCTGCGCAGCAACATAGGGATAATGCGGATCGGCCAGGTGCGCACGCGCGATCATGACGAGATCGAGTTCGCCCTTTTCGACCGCCGCATTGGCGACCTCGGGCCCGTCGATGCACCAGGCGGTGGCGACCGGCAGGCCGGTTTCCCGCCGCAGGCGGCCGGCATAGGGCGCCATGAAGCCCTCTGCCCATGGCGTCTTGCCCTCGATCGTCGAGAAACCGATGCTGACATTGAGCATGTCGAGCCCGCGTGCCTTGAATTCATTCACCAGCGCAATCGATTCCACCAGCGTCTCCTCGTCGCGGCCGTCAAACTCGATGACGCCGAAGCGCGCAGTCAGCGGCAGATGCTCCGGCCACACCTTGCGGACCTCCTCCAGCGTTTCGATGAGGAAGCGGCCACGCCCGCGCCAGTCGCCGCCATATTGGTCAGTGCGCTGGTTGGCATGGACCGAGAAGAAGCTCTGCGCGAGATAGCCGTGCGCGAAATGCAGTTCGAGCCATTCGAAACCGGCGGCCAGTGCGCGCTTTGCAGCGGCGACGAAATCGGCCTTCACCCGCTCGATATCGGCAAGAGTCATCTCGCGCGGCACGCGGGGCAGGCCACCGCCGAACGGAATCGCGGACGGCGAGATCGGCTCCCAGCCGCGCGGATCGCCGGCAGGGATATGATCGTCGCCCTCCCAAGGCAGGTTTGCGCTCGCCTTGCGGCCGGCATGGCCGATCTGGATGCCGGCTACGGCGCCTTCCGCTTTGATCTCGGCGGCGATGCGGGCCATGCCCTCGATCTGGCCGTCATGCCACAGGCCGGTACAGCCCGGCGTGATCCGGCCATCGGCCGACACGCCGGTCGCCTCGACGATCACCAGCCCTGCGCCGCCACGCGCGATCGAGGGATAATGGATCCAGTGCCAGCGGTTGGTGACACCATCGATGGCGCTATACTGGCACATCGGCGGCACGGCGATGCGATTGCGCAGGGTGACGCCCTTCAGTTTGAACGGCTCGAACAATGCGGACATGAAAGCTCCTTGGCGGGCAAAAAAGGGGATCAGCCGCGCACGGCTGCGAGGACGAGGTGCGCGACTTCCTCCGACGATTGCGGGTTCTGGCCGGTAACCAGCTTGCCATCACGGCGCGCGAAGGGCTGGAAGGCCGGGCCGCTTTCATAATGCGCACTGAGATTGCGGATCCGGGTTTCGAGCAGGAAGGGCACCTGCTGCGTCAGGCCGGCCATCTCCTCTTCCTCGTTGGAGAAGGCGGACACAGTGCGTCCGGAGACGAGCGGCTTGCCGGCTTGATCCTTCGCGCTGACGAGGCCGGCCGGGCCGTGGCAGACGGCAGCGACGACCTTGCCTTTCGCCCAGGCATCGGACAATAGCGCGCCGAGCGTGGCATTGTCCGGCATGTCCCACATCGTGCCGTGGCCTCCAGGCAAGAACACGGCGTCATAGTCGTCCGCGCGCACATTCGCGATGGCCGGGGAGGATTTGATCTTTGCCATTGCAGCAGCATCGGCGAGGAAGCGATCGACGCTGACAGGGTTCTTGCCGGCTTCCTCGATCGAATGGGGATCGACCGGCACCTGGCCGCCCGCGACAGAGGCGATGTCCACCTCGGCACCGGCATCGCGGAACACATAATAAGGCGTGGTCAGTTCTTCGAACCAGAGGCCAGTCTTGCGGTCGCTGGCGCCGATCCGGTCATGCGAGGTGAGAATGATGAGGATTTTCATGGAGTTCAGCCTTTCGTGCTGCGGGCGGCGACAATGAGGCCGTCGAGCCAGTCCTGATGACCATTGATCATGGGATTGGGTTTCGTTGTTGCCAACGCCTTCGCCGGCGCGCCGTTCTGCGTTTCCTGGGTGAGGATGCGGACGCGGCCACCGGGGAGATTCTCGACCAGCCAGGCATGGTGGACATCAAGGCGGCTATCGCCTTCGCCAGCCCAGCCGTGCCAGGCGACACGGCCCGGTGCGTTGTCTGACGGCGCGACATATTCCACCACCTCGGCCTCGACCGGGAAACCGAAGGTCTCGAAATAGAAGCGCGTTCCGCTGGCCAGTTCAGGGCCGCCACCATCATAAAAGCGAATGTTGGCACTGTTGGCGTAATAATCCGGCCAGCGGGGTGCCTCGGCCAGCAGCGGCCAGATATCAGCGGCATTCAGCCCCGCCACGATCACCTCGTTCGAGGCGAAATTGTCGCTGAAGCCGGGGAGAAAGCCCTCGGGCCAGTGGATTGCGTTCATCATGATGTCGCCCTCGATAATATGGATCGGTTGCCGCTTTCCTCGAAATGGGCATCGTGCAATGATAAGGCAAATAAGCTCCATCTATCAGGGCTATCATCGTGCGTGATATCAGAACGATCGATCTCAACCTGCTGCGCGCGCTCGATGCGCTGCTCGACGAACGCAACGTCAGCAAGGCGGCGGAGCGGCTCGGCGTCACCCAACCCGCTGTCAGCGGCATGTTGACGCGACTGCGCGAGAGTTTCGACGACAGCTTGTTCGTGCGCTCGCAGCGCGGTGTGCAGCCCACATTGCGCGCCCTCGCGCTGGCCGAACCGCTCAAGCAGATCCTCGCCAATGTCGAAGCCCTGCTGCGGCCGGCAGCCTTTGATCCGGCGACGGCATCCTTGACGCTGACTTTGGCAGCCACCGACTATGCCCTTCAGGCGGTGGTGGTGCCGTTCGTGATGAAGCTGTGCCGTTACGCACCCGGAATCCGGGTCGCGACACGACCGATCGACAATGACAGGATCGCCCAGCAGTTCGAACGGGGTGAACTGGATCTGGCGCTGATGACACCGGAATCCGCCCCGCTCGACCTCCATTCGCGGCGCCTGTTCGACGAAACCTATGTCTGCGCATTGCGGGCCGGCCATCCCGATGCCGGCGGCACGACGATTTCGATCGAGCGTTTCTGCGCGCTCGATCACGCGCTGGTGTCCTTCTCAGGTGGCTCGTTCCACGGCGTCACGGACGAAGCACTGGCCCGTGAAGGGCGGGAAAGGCATGTGGCGCTGTCATTCCACAGTTTCCTCGCTCTGGCGGAGGTGCTGCGAGCCACCGATCTCATCGCGGTCGTGCCACGGCGGCTGGCGGCTGCCTCCGATGGTCTAGCACTGATCGAGCCACCGGTCGCCGTTCCGGGCTTCACCAAGCTTGCCGTGTGGCATGGACGCACACACAATGACGCAGGACATCGCTGGGTGCGTGCACTTCTTTTCGAGACATGCGGCGCGGTCGATGCGCTCAGCAGCGAGTTCCTGCGATGCTGCAGCCTAGATCAGACGGGTTGATCGCACTCGGGCCTTCGCCGCAATGGTCTGGTCAAGGGCAGGCCTCTGGCGCTTGGCCAACTCCCTTCCCGCGATGAGCAAAGCCTTGGAGCCGTCTATTTGTGCCGGTGGTCGAGCATTTCTAATGCCCAGCGGAGCCTAACGGTAGCAAATCCTTGCTGATAAGGGGCAGCCGAAACTGGCAAGTCTCGGGCATCCGGAAAGGAAAAGCGGACGGGCTGCACGTGGGAAAGAAAAATTGGTGGTTGAACGGCCGGGAAGGGGCGAAACTGGCAGCATATCAACATCGAACAAATGATCGTGGTGAAAACGTACCTAGACAATGGTAGCGCTATCTAAAAATGGTTGCGTTACGGCACTCTTCCAAGCACAATCAGTCCATCAACGAGCAAAGCCCATTCTAAAGCCTTGCCGACAGGAGGGATATCTGATGCCGCTTCAAGGCGGAATGCTGGCAAGACTGTTATGCGCTGCATCTCTGATTTGCGCCACTGGTGCCGGGGCGGAGGCGTCACCCTCCGCATCGACATACGTCAACCCCATCCTCTACGCCGATTATTCCGACCCCGACGTCATTCGCGTCGGACAGGATTATTATATGGTGGCATCGAGCTTCCATTTCTCGCCCGGCATCCCGATCCTCCATTCCCGCGACCTGGTCCACTGGTCGATCCTTGGCCATGTCTTGCCGCGCCTGCCGTTCGCGCCCGAATATGACATGCCCGGCCCCCACAGCCTGACCGACGCGATTTCCAAGCCGATCGGCGGCACGCGCTATGCCGGCGGCGTCTGGGCGCCGTCGATCCGCCATCATGCCGGCCTGTTCTACGTCTATTGGGCGACGCCGGACGAGGGCATCTTCATGGCCACCGCCAGCAAGGCGGAAGGCCCCTGGAGCGCGCCGGTCAAGGTGATCGACCAGCCGATGCTGGAAGACCCCTGTCCCTTCTGGGACGATGATGCCCAGGCCTGGCTGGTCCATTCCCGCCATGGCGCCGGGCCATTGATCCTCCATCGTATGAGCGCGGACGGCAAGAGCGTGCTCGATGGGGGAACGGTGATCGTCGAGGACAAGCAGAAGCTGCCGATCCTGGAAGGCCCCAAATTCTACAAACGCAACGGCTATTATTATATCTTCGCGCCCTATGGCGGCGTGGAGAAGGGCGCGCAGGCCGCTCTGCGCGCGCGCGACATTCGCGGCCCCTATGAAGCGAAAACCGTGCTGGCCCAGGGCAGCAGCGCTCTGCAAGGGCCACATCAGGGTGGCTGGGTCGAAACGCCGTCGGGCCAGGGCTGGTTCATCCATTTCAACAGCAGCGGCGCCTTTGGCCGCATCACCTATCTGGAACCGCTCAAATGGGTCGATGACTGGCCGGTGATCGGCGACCTGCGCCCTGGCAGTGATGTCGGCCAGCCGGTCGAGCGTCATGCCATGCCGTACACGGGATCGCCCCTAACGAAGGATCGGCTCCAGGACACGGACGCATTCGGCAGCGCGAAACTGGGGCCACAATGGGAATGGAACCATAATCCGGACAACCGTGCCTGGAGCCTTACCACACGCCCCGGTTTCCTGCGTCTCCAAGCCCTGCCCGCCGACCATCTGGTGACTGCCCGCAACACGCTGACCCAGATATTGCAGGGACCGAGCAGCCGGATCACGACCCGGATCGAGATCGGCCGGATGACCGATGGCCAGCGGGCGGGGCTTACCCTGTTCGGCGTAAAGCCAAGCTGGATCGGCATCGTCCGGCAGGATGGGCAGTCGCATCTGACTCTGGCGTCAGCCGGGGACGAAACCACCGGCCCAGCCCTCACCGGCTCCTCCGTCGAATTGCGGGCGGAGGTCAGCGAAGACCAGATGGTCCGTTACAGCTACAGTCTCGACGGCCGCGCATTCCAGCCGTTCGGCGACGCCATCGCCCTCGCGCGCTTTTCCTGGTGGAAGGGATCCCGACCGGGGCTGTTCACCTTCACGCGCGGCAAGCCCGACGGTTCTATCGACGTTGACTGGGTCCGGGTCGATCATCCCGCGCCTGCCGCGCCATAACGCCAGTTTCCAGGGGAAATTAAATGGATCGACGTTCCTTCCTGCTCACCGCCACGAGCGCCCTTGCCAGCGCTGGCACAAGTCGTATGGCCTATGCGGGGCCTGCCGCCGACACGCCGCGCTTCAGCACCGCCAACCGTCTTTGGCAGGCGGCCTATGACAAGGCGCTGGAAGTACTGGCCGCCAACGTTCAGGTCATGCCCTATGTTAGCAAGCCGGTGCTGATCGAAGGCGCCGTCTATCAGGGCATCTGGCAGGAATGCGGACCGCACGAGGCACTGGTCTATCGCAAGTTCCGGCCGGACGTGGCCCGTAACAGCCATATGACCTTTTTCGAATTGCAGCGGGCGGACGGCCAGTTGCCCGCCAACAACAAGATTGTCGAAACCGGCTTTGGCCAGATCCAGATGGTCGTGCCGATCGCTGCCACCGCCTGGGAACTGGCGCGGGCGACCGGCGACAGCGCGCTGCTGGAGGCCAGCTACCGCGCCTGTTCGGCCTGGGATGGCTGGCTGATGCGCTATCGCAATATACGCGGCACCGGACTGGTCGAAGGATTTTGCACCTATGACACCGGCCATGACAACAGCCCGCGCTGGGCCGGCATGCCCAACCAGTGCCCGAACAAGGATGCCCGCACCCATCACCCCATCGCCACCCTGCCCCGTCTGTGCCCGGACCTGTCCGCAACCGTTTATGGCGGGCGCAGGGCCTTGGCCGAAATGGCAAAGGAGCTCGGCAAGACCAGCGAGGCCGACCGCTGGGCAGCGCAGGCCGAGCATATTCGCGGCCTGATCCTTTCCAAACTCTATGTGCCGGAAGATGCGGCCTTCTACGATCTGGATGCCAAGGGCGATTTCGTGCGCGTGCGTTCCGACATTCTCTCGCGCGTCTGCGGCGAACATGTGCCCGACCAGGCGCTGTTCGACATGCTCTGGACCCGGCAACTGCATAATCCGGCAGCCTTCTGGGCACCCTATCCGCTGACGTCGGTGGCAATGGACGACCCTGCCTTTGTCGGATCAATCCCGGCCAACAGCTGGGGCGGCGCCACCCAGGCGCTGACGGCATTGCGCGCCGGCCGCTGGTTCGACCATTATGGCCGCACCGCCGAGTTCAGCCAGATGATGAATCCCTGGTGCGCAGCGCTGATCCGCGACATGACCTTCCGCCAGCAGATGGACCCGCGTACCGGCGCCTTCACCCATGCCGAGGCCGCCGGCTACTCCCCCGCCGCGCTGGTGATGGTCGATTATAGCTGGCGGCTTGTCGGCGTCTGCGAGGAAGCCGACGACCTGCACTGGAATGTCCGCCCCGGCCATGAAGCGGCGCAGGCCACCCGCCTGTCGATGCCGACCGATGCAGGGCGCAGTGCCGCCATGGCCTATCGTGCCGGCGGCGCCGACCTTAACCTTGCGGGCGCAGAAATCGGCCGGATCGAAGGCGGGGCCGCGCGCCTCGTCACCGACAAGCAGGGCAAGCCGCGCCATCTGATCGGTATCGAGCCACAGGCCCAGACGATCCGCCTGCGCCTGACGGGACAGTCTGTCCGCCAACTGACCCTGCACGCCAATGAACGAGTGACGCTGTGAACCGGGTGATCGACCGCCGCAGCCTGATCGCGGGCGCCGCTGCCCTGGCCCTGCCGATTCCTGCCTCGGCACGATCGGCAAACTCCCTCGCTGCGCTGGGCGCCGCCAAGGGCATCCGCTTCGGCAGCACGGTCGGCAAGGATAATTTCGCCGACCCCGGCTATCGCGCGCTCAATGCCGCGCAATGCGCGCTGGTCGTGCCGGAAAATGAAATGAAATGGTCGATCACGCGTCCCGATGCGCAGCATTTCGACTTTCGCGCCGCCGACCGGATCGTCGATTGGGCTGGTGCCAACGGCCTTGGCGTGCGCGGCCACACCTTGTTGTGGCACAGCGAGCGATGGATGCCGCAATGGGTGGCGGAGCATGATTATGGCCCCAATCCCAGAGCAGAAGCGGAACGGCTGCTGACCGACCATGTCGCCACGGTCGCCGGCCGCTATGCCGACCGGATCGACAGCTTCGATGTCGTCAACGAAGCGATCGATTCCGAAACCGGGGCGCTGCGCGACACCGCTTTGTCCCGGCATATCGGCGCGTTCGAGACTATCGACATCGCCTTTCGCACCGCGCGCGCGGCAGCGCCCAAGGCCCAATTGGTCTATAATGACTATATGGGCTGGCGCGCAGACGAGGGCGTGCATCGGGATGCGGTGCTGCGCCTGCTGGAACAGATGCGCAAGCGTGGCACGCCCGTCGATGCTCTCGGCATACAAAGCCATCTCGGCAGCAAGTTCAGCGATACGCCGACGGGGCTAGGGTCGTTGGATGAGCCCGCCTTCCGCCGCTTCCTGGATCAGGTCACCGGCATGGGCCTTGGCCTGCTCGTCACGGAAATGGACGTGCATGACAATCCGCTGCCCGGCGCCATCCGTCCGCGCGACGCGCAGGTCGCTGCCCATGCCAAGGCCTATCTCGACCTGATGCTATCCTACCCCCAGACGAAGACGGTGATGTGCTGGGGCCTGTCCGACCGCTATAGCTGGCTCAGCGGCATGCGGCTGCGGCCCGACGGCATGGCCAAGCGGCCCTGCCCCTTCGATGCCGATTTTCACCCCAAGCCGTTCCGCGATGCGATCGCGGCGGCTTTCGCCGCCGCACCAGACCGCAGAAGTTAAAAATCGCCGGACAGCGGGCCGTCGCTCCGGCGGTCCCCAATCCAGCGCGCACCGCTGCTGCGGAAGCCAGTGACCCGGTCAAGCGACCAGGTCGTGCCGCGTGGTGCGCGCAGGCCGACAAAGTCGGCATCCTGCACATCCTCCAGCCGGAAGGCCGCACGCGGATCGGGCGCGGCCACCGCCACCTCGACATTGCTGAAACGGATATTGCGCGCATGGCGGACAAAGAAGCCAGTGGCGGGCAGATCGCCGAACATCGTCGCTTCGGGATAGGCCAATTCGGCTTCGGGCGGGCGCACCTTGGCCATCGCCGCCGGCGCACCACCGACATGCTGGAAATGACAGTCGGCAATCGAGACATCCTCGATCGGGTGATCGATCAGCCCCGCAATCACCGACGGCAGCATATTGGCGCCCGAACTCACCACATTCTGGATGAGGATGCGCTTCATCGTGCCAATCGGCACGCCCGCAGGCCCACGCATCCGCTTGCCCAGCCGCAGGAACAGCGGCGCATCGATGATACCCCGCATCGTGATATTGCTGACCGTCACATCCTCGACCACCGCCCCGTCGACCGTCTCGAACGCCAGCCCCCGGCTATCCTCGAAGATGCAGTTGCTGATCGTGATGTTGCGGAAGCCGCCATTGGATTCGGTGCCGAACTTGATCCGGCCGTGGATCTTGGGCGCGAAGGATGGCGGCATCTTGCGCCAGCTACCATCCAGCACCGACCCGACTTCATAATTGCCGGTCACGAAACAGTCGGAAATGGTGAGATTTTCGGTAATGCGGGGATGGCCCAGCGCATAGCTGCTCTTGGGACAGATGCCGTCATCCCACGGGGAATTGACGGTGCAATTGCTGATCCGCACATTGCGGCAGCAATCAATGTCGAACCCGTCGCGGTTGGTGTCTACCAGCACATTGTCGATGGTGAGATTATCGACCCCCGTGGCAAGCAATGCGAACCAGCCGCCCTCCAATATCCTGATGTCGCGCAACAGAACGTTGCGACAATTTTTGAGCGCGATCGCCTTGTTGCCGGTACCGGGACCGGTCGGATCCTTGAGCCAATTATCCTTGCCGTCCCCCCGGCCCAGCCCCTTGCCCCAGATCAGCCCCGGACCAAGGATCGCGATGTCGTTCAGCCCCTCGCCCCAGATCAAGCTGTTGCGCCAATGGCTGTGCCCGAAATCCTGATAGGCCCCCCACTCCCCGATCGGTTCGGCATGGTCATAGCCTTGCGTGTCGGTCGGCGCGGCGGCCAGCAGGACAGCGCCGTCCGCCAGGAACAGCGTGACCCGGCTCTTCATCCGGATCGTATAGCTGGCATAGGAGCCGGCCGGGAAATAGACGGTCCCGCCGCCCAGCCCTGCGACATGATCGATCGCCTTGTTGATCGCGCCGCTATCGATCGCCGTGCCGTCGCCCTTGGCGCCGAACTGGCGGACATCGACGATCCCGCCAACGGCCCCGGCAGCCGATCCCAGGCCCGCACCGGACGCGGCAAAAGCCGGTTGCGCGATCCCGGCCATGCCTGCCAATGCGCCGCCCTGCAGGAAGCTCCGCCGGTCAAAACCCATCATCCATCCCCTTGTCATGATGAAGGCGGGAATAGTCCAACTGTCCCCGCCCTCCTGTCTCATCCTCAGAATTTCAGCGATGCGCCGATGAAGAACTCGGTCCCCAGCACATCATAGGTCGCCGAGAAGGTGTTCGCATTCGGCCCCTGGGTGGTAACCGGCGGCTTGTTGTTGAACATGTTGTTCGCGCCGCCGAAAATCTCCATCCCCTCACGCAGCTTGTAGTTGAACGACAGGTCGAAATAATTCTGATCGTTCAGCACCGGATAGGCAAAGCTGTCGAGGCTCGGCGCGTTCGCCGCCCCCTGACGATGCGGTACGACATAACGGTCGGTCGTGACCTTGCCGATATAGCGATGCCGCAGGCTGAGGCTCAGATCCTCAACATTCCAGGTGATGCGCGACGTCGCCCGCCAGCGCGGCAGCGGCTGCCCGCAGGTCGGGCCATAGGCACCGGCACATTCATTCTTGATGTCGGGCAACGCCGCGACCGGCGTGGACGTGAACTCGTCCAGATAGGTCAGGTTGCTGCTGATATCGAACGAGCTGGTGCTGCCCAGACCCGGAAAGCCGAAACCGACGTCGAAAGAATAGCGCATCGCAAAGTCGATGCCCGACGTCTTGAGCTTGCCGGTATTGGCGTTGCGGATTTGCGCCACATAGGGATCGTTGATCTCGCCCGTATTGGGATTGCGCACGATCGCCCGGCAGAACTCGCTATTGGCGTCCTGAATGACGGTATAGCAGAGGTTGAGCGTGTTCTGCAGACCACCGCCCAACGACGAGATCGCGCCGTCCAGCGAGATATTGAAATAATCGACGCTGAAATAGAGTTTGGGCGCGAAGCTGGGCGTGAACACGGCGCCGACGGTGAACGTGTCGGACTTTTCCGCGCCCAGATTGACGTTGCCGCCAAAGTCCGCCGGCATGATGTTGTTGGGCTGGACCGCATCGGTGAAGACCGCGCCAGCTGGAACGCCCGTCGCGATGCAGACCGCGCGGACGGCATCGGTCCGCTGCGCCGCCGAAGCGCGCGAGGAACAAGGATCGGTCGCGACACCGACCACGCGGGTCACACCACCATAAAGTTCGTTCACATTGGGCGCACGGATCGCCCGCTGATACTGGCCGCGGAAGGCCAGATCGCGGTTCACCCGCCAGTCGAGCCCGCCCAGATAGGTCCACTGACCGCCAATGCCGGACAGGCTATAGTCGGAATAGCGGAAGCCGCCATTGGCAACCAGGCTCTCCATGAACGGCGTATCGTGGATCAACGGCACGCGCAATTCGCCGAAAATCTCGTTCACCGACACGCTGCCCTTCGTCGGCAGGCCGGGATTGAAACCGGCGACGTCGCCCGAGGCCAGGAAGGAGTCCGGCGTGAAAGTTGCACTGGTCTTGCGCCATTCATAGCCGCTGGAGAAACCGACTGGACCGGCGGGGAGCTGGAACAAGGTGCCGGTCACGCTCGCCTGCGCGACCTGCTGGGTGGCGATGGTCGAGTTGGTGGCGTTGATGCGGATCGCACTCGCGCAGGCTTCGGAAATATTCTGGCCGAAGATGTTGCAGACCGGAGCAGCGCCATTGACCGACAACAATGCCGCCTGCAGCCGGCTACGCGAAATCGCGTTCTGCAGCAGCAGCGTGTCTTCGCTGCGGGCATAGGTATAATAGGCGTCGAACTTGAGATCGGTCAGGACATTGTCCGACACGCTGCCCAGATTACCCTTGAAGCCCCAGGCGCCACGGAACACGTTGCGCCGTTCGCTGGCCAATCGCGGCCCCACCTCGCGATAGCGCCGGCCGGCGGTCAGGACCGCCAGGCCGTCCCCTGCGGTCGTCGTCCGCGTCGCGGTACCGCTGGTGACGGTGGTCGTCCCGGTTTCGGCCAGGTCAAGCTGACGGAGCACTTCCTGCAACTGCGGCGTCAGATAGGGATTATTGACGTCGAACAAGGTGGGCGACCCGACATTGGTCGGCGCCAGCCGGGCATTCACCACATTGCCGCTATAGTGAAGCTCCATATAGCCGGTGATATCATCGGTGAAATCATAATGGCCGAAGCTGTTGATCATCCAGCGCTTCTGCGGCTGGATCAGATAATTGTCGGGCCCCAGATTGAAATCATCCTGCGGCGTGATCTGTGGCCGGGCGGCCGTGCCTTCATCGTTGAAGGTGAAGCCGCGCGACGTCATCGCCGAAAGGCCGGCATTGGCATAGGCGGCATTGAGCGCCGCATTGGAGCCCCCCGCCGCCGGGATACCGGAAAAGCGTCCATTGGGGATATCGCCGCTGCCGCCGGCGACGAAGCCAAGCTCGCCGCCGCCCGCGACACAGCCCAGGCCGGAGGCCGGCGTGAAGGGCGTGCCGGCCCGGTCATGGCCGCCGCTGCCCGGCACGATGCATCCATCGTTGAGCGAGTCATAGGCAAAGCTGCCGCGCTGCCCGCGCGTAATCGAGTTGCGCTTGAGATAGTTGCCCGACACAACCAGATTGCCACGCCCGTCGGCAAAATTGCCGCCCATCGTCAGGTCGACGGTGTAGACGGGCGTGCCGGTGGGGCGATCCATGTTAAGCTGGGCGCGCGCTTCCACGCCTTCGAAATCGTCGCGCATGATGAAGTTGACGACGCCGGTGATGGCATCGGAGCCGTAGACGGCCGACGAACCACCCGTCACGATTTCCGTGCGCGCAATCAGGCTCGACGGGATCGTGTTGAGATCGGTAACCTGCTCCGGACCATAAATGGCATAGCGCCGCCCATTGACCAGCACCAGATTGCGGGTCGAACCAAAGCCACGCAGGTTGACGTCGGCAAAGCCGCCGGGAACGGTATTCGAGGTCGCGCTACCCAATTGCGAGCCGACCACCTGCGGCAACTGCGCCAGCGTCTTTTCGACGTTCACATTGCCCGAGAGCTTGATGTCTTCGGAGCCGACCACGCTGACCGGGGTCGAGGCATCGAAGCCATTGCGTGCGATGCGCGATCCGGTGACGACGATGTCTGCGGTTGCGCTATCCGAACCGCCCTGCGGCTGCTCGGCAGCAGTGACAGCCGGCGTTTCGGCGGAATTTTGCTGCTGTGCCAGCGCTGGCACAATCGGACAAAAAATAAGCGCGGCTCCCGTCAGGAAACGCACGCGCAACGATTGTATCTGCTTCATTCGATCCTCCCCTTCTTTCTTGCAATGACCAGTTGGAGCCTTGACCTGCTCCGCCGTAAATTGCTCGACACGCTTTCGTTAGCGCTATCATTGATGGCCGTGGATTATGCCTCTCCAACCCGCACGTCAAGCCAAATAGATGGGCGTGATGGTAGCGCGTGACAGAAGCAACCAGTCAGCATAGCGTCCGACCATGAATAGCAATGCTTCGTTCAATAATGGCCATGAGCCAACCATTTCTGACGTCGCGGATCGCGCCGGCGTTTCGATCCGCACGGTTTCGCGCGTCCTCAACAATTCGCCGCGGGTCAGTGACGACACCCGCGGACGCATTGAACAGGCTATTGCTGCGCTGAACTTCAGGCCGAGCCTGCGCGCAAGAGCCTTGGCCAAGGGCCGCTCCTTCCTGATCGGCATCGTCCATAATGATCGCAACGCTCTGGTCCTGGACACCGTGCAACGCGGCGTCGGACGAGAAGCGACACGGCGTGGCTATGAGGTCATCTGCCATTCCACGCCGCTGGAAGAAGAAGGCGCGATCGAGGATGTGCTTGCCTTCGCCCGCAGGTCTCGCATCGATGGCCTGATCGTGCTGCCGCCCGTGTCCGGCATCATTGGCTTGCCCCAGGCCTTGCAAGCCGAACAGGTTGCCGCCGTGGCGCTCTCAGCCGTGCCGATCGATGGCTATGGCAGCGTCATATTGTCCCGCGAAGCCGATGCGGCCGGTGCTGTCGCGGATTATCTGGTTGCCCTCGGCCACCAGCGGATCGCGATGGTCACTGGCCCCCAGACCATGATATCCGCCATCGAACGGCGTCGTGGCTTCATCGAAGCACTCGACCGGAATGGGGTTGCCTTCCTCCATGAAATCGAGGGGGATTACAGCTTGGCCTCCGGCGTGGCAGCAGCCGAGCAGCTCCTGTCCCTATCGCCGCTACCCACGGCCATTTTCGCCGCCAATGACATCATGGCCGCAGGCATATTGAAGGTTGCGTCGGAACGCCGCATTTCAGTGCCCTGCCCGCTTTCCGTTGTCGGATTTGACGGCAGCCTGGTCGCAGAATTATTGACGCCGGCGCTGACCACCGTGGCAAGACCATTTGGCGAGATGGCCGAGATAGCGACCCATCAACTCGTCGATCTTGTCGAGGGGCAGCCATTGCCTCATGCAACGCCACCCCCGCTCCGGTTAGTGATCGCTCAGTCAACTGCTGCCGCTCCTATAGGAGACCGTCAGCAGTTCGGAATGACAAATTAAAAGCAGAGCGTCCACAAATGATAACGTGGACGGCCCTCCACCCCACCCGCAGGATGATCTGCGGATGAGTCGGAAGGAGAGCCACGATGGGAACTGTGAAGACCATAGGTCTGGACCTGGCGAAGAGCGTGTTCCAGGTGCACGGAGTTGACGCTGATGGCATGGCAGTCCTCCGCCAGCGATTGACGCGCGGACGCATGCTGAAGTTCTTCGCGAAACTGCCTCCGTGTTTGATCGGCATCGAGGCGTGTTCGTCATCGCATTACTGGGCGCGTGAGTTGATGGGTTTGGGGCATAATGTGAAGCTTATGCCTGCGCAGTATGTGAAGCCCTATGTAAAACGGGGTAAGAACGACGCTGCCGATGCGGAAGCGATCTGCGAGGCAGTGACCCGACCAACCATGCGTTTCGTAGGGATTAAATCGCCCGAGCAGCAGGGAGCTATGCTTCTGCATCGGGTCCGCCTGATCCTCAATCGACAGCGGACACAGATTTCCAATGCACTTCGGGCTCAGATGGCCGAGTTTGGTATCATTGCGCCAGCAGGTCGCGGAGGTATTGATCGGCTGCTTGAGATTATTGCGGATACGGCAGACCAGAGAATTTCCAGTGAGGTGCGCGACTGCATGGAAATGCTCGCAACTCAACTGCGTATGGTGAAGGTTCAAATTCTCGAGAATGATCGCAGAATTCTGGCAAGCGCACGAGCGACTGATATGGGCCGCCGTTTGATGGAGATCCCCGGTGTAGGTCCGCTACTCGCTAGCGCGTTCATCGCCACTATCGCCGAACCGAAGATATTCAGGTCGGGACGAAACCTCGCTGCATGGATTGGTCTGGTACCACGGCAAAATTCAAGCGGTACGAAGGAGCGGTTAGGTGGTATAACCAAGGCAGGAAATCGCTACCTGCGCCAAATGTTGGTTGTCGGCGCAATGGCGGTGATCAGACAAATAGAACGTAGCGGTGCCAAGAAGCCTTGGCTGGTACAACTGTTGGCCAGGCGCAAAATCAAGGTCGCTGCCGTTGCACTCGCCAACAAAACGGCCCGTACTATCTGGGCGATGATGATTAGCGGCGAACATTACCGCGAGCCTGTTGCTGTATAAAGCAAGCACGGCAGGTCGCCACGAGGTTGGAAAGGGCAGAACGGAACTAATGCATCAAGCCGGTTGAAACCGCCGGATCGGGAGATCCCATATCGACCCAGCACTTCGAGTGCGTACAAATGATCGGGGCCCGAGACGCGCGAATGGCATTATGGCCAGCGGCATCAAAAAGCCGCCTAAACAGGTCGGACACATGGCCGCACCAACCAGCTGAGCAAAGTTCCTAAACCCTTGCCAACGGAGGGCCGTCCACACAGGGTCGTTGTCGTCCTTGGCAAGCATACAAGATATCGGCGCGCGGTAAGGGTACTTCCATCAAACGCCAGTGGGTGAGCACGTCATCGATCGGCCATTGGTATTGTCTCAAAGGGCTTGGAAGAGGCGCCCGTCCAATGCATCAACCGCGTAACGGCGGACTGCGCGCCGCGCACACCGTCGTTCTGGACGAGATAGTATAGGCCATCTCCCAAGGGCTGTATTCCGACATTGGCCTTCTGATACCACCCCCGCACACCCGTCTTCACATCATGAATCCCATCCTGAGCGAGTGGCAGTAGCAGGCCCTTTTCTGGATTCATGCCTTGAGGAGAAGCCAGGCCTTGCAAGGCCTGGCGACGTGGCCGGCTGCGGGCATCGAGCGCGAACAGCAGATAATTGGGCCAGTCGGGTTTGGCACCCTGATAGACGCCCATGAACCAGCGTTGCAGGCTTGAATCATAGGCGAGGTTCTGGACGCCATAGCGGGTGTTGCCGGTAAGGACGAAATATTTGCCCCGAGGGGTAGTCGGGCCAGAATGGTGCAGTGCCTGTTCGTCAATCGGCTGCGCCTCTCGGCCCCAGTCCGTCGCGTCATATTGCAGGAGGACCTGATGATCATTGTCGCTGCGGGCGACGTCGCCATAAATGCCGTAAGCGACGGTCAGGTAGAGCGGGCCGTCGCTCCGGCCGAAGGCGGGGCCAAAAGCGACGCCATCGATGCCTGAACAGCCATAGCGATGATCCGCCTTGCCGTCGCCATCGAGATCGGCGGCATAGTCGCGCGTCACTTCGGGCAGATAGACGGCGCGCAGCAGGTCGGTGCCGGCAACCGTCATGCCGACCCGATCGATCCGTGCCCCGTCGATCATCGCGATATAGAAGGCGTCCTGCTTGCCATATTCCAGCGAGCCATAGACCCGTCCGTCGACCGGGTTGAAGTCCAGGTCGCCCAGATGCCCCGACCAGCCGGTCAGTGTGCCGACGAGCCGGCCTTCAAAGTCATATTTGGCGAGCATGTCGGTGAAGGAATAATAGATGAAGCCGCCCTTGCGATCGACCGCGATACCCTGAACATGGCCCGAGGCGAAAGGGCCCGCGACCTGTTCGCGCGGCAGGTCGGCAGGCGGAAACGGCGTCGCCGAGTGAGCAGGCAGGCCAGAACCAAGCAGCAGTAGCGCAACGATCGCGAACCGCATCATAATCTCCTGATCAGGCGCTAAAGACACGGCGGCCGCGCTCGACCGACATGCGATGGGTGCTGGCGATCCGCGTGCTGCGCGCCTTGATCGTATCGAGGAACAGCCATTCCCCGGTCACCCGATCGGGGCTGATGTCTATCATCATATAGCCTCGCTGATGCGTGTTGGCCCATTTGAGTTCGGGATTGGCAGCGACGAAGCCACGCGCCACCGCCTTCGGATCGCCGTGCAGGTCACCCTCCATGCCACCCGACGTGACCGCCTGTCCGGCAAATTCGACGCCTGCGGGCTGGCCGTCCTCCACCAAGCCATAGGCCCAGGCATTGTGGCTGTCGCCCGCCAGCATGATGAGGTCGGCGTCGGCCGCCTGTGCCGCCCGGAGCAGGCGCGAGCGGGCGGCGGGATAGCCGTCCCACCGGTCCATCCACATCGGCAGGCCATTTTGCGCCATGCGCACGCTGTTGCGATAGCGTTGGACCAGCTTGGCGTTAGCGTCGGGACGGAGCCAGTCGGTGACATTGGCCGGCATCACCGTACGGCCGATGATCGTCCCCATGCCGACCATCTGCCAGGCGGTGGTGCGGGCGTTCGCCCGGAACGCGTGGGCCAGCCAGCTTTCCTGGGTGCTGCCCAACATGGTGGCCGATGGATCCTGCCACATGCCATCATGAAAGGCTTTTAGCGCGGCGTCCGCGTCGAGCGCGCTGGCTGCGACGGTGATGTCGGCCGGGCGCGTACGGGCGAGCAGGCGGGATTCTGTGCGGTAGAGCGTCGCCAATGTACCGATATCATAGGCCTTCCACGGCTCGTCCGACACCGGCATCCATTCGCGATAGACCTGCATTGCGGCGGCGCGGCGGATGTTCCAGTCGCCTTCCTTGTCGGCCTGATGGTTCTGGGCGCCGCCTTCCCAGCTGTCATTGGCCGATTCATGATCGTCCCACAGTGCAACCATCGGCGCCATCTGGTGCAGCCGTTGGAGGTCGGGGTCAGCCCGATAGGTAGCGTAACGCAGGCGATAGTCGGCGATCGCCAGAATTTCCGTGTCGGGCATCAGTGTGCGCCCCACGATGCCCTGACCGGGCCGTACCGACGCATTGCCATATTCGTAGATATAGTCGCCGACATGCAGCCACAGGTCGAGATCGTCGCGCGCCGCAGCATGGGCATAGGCGTTGAACCAGCCATAGGGCAGGTTGGAACAGGAAAAGACGCCCAGGCCAAAGCGCTGCACGTCGCCTTGCGGCAACGTCCGGGTGCGGCCGACCGGCGATTTGCTGCCATCCGGCGTGACGAAGCGATACCAGTAGGTCGTGCCCGGCTGAAGCCCGTCAATTGTCACTTTCGCTGTCCAGTCGCGATAGCCGCCGGTGCGCACCGTGCCGCCGCCGACGGTCCGGGCGAAGTCGGGATCGATCGCGACTTCGACGTCGAGGCGCACGCTCTCGACATCGCTCGCAGGAACATAGCGGGTCCATAGCAGCATCGAATCCGCCCCCGGCTCGCCGCTGGCTACCGCATGGGTGAAGCCGCGCGCGCCGATCAGTTCGGCTGCCAGCGCCCGGCCGGCAGGCAGCGCCAGCGCCCCAACGCCCCAGGCGCCGCCCAGGATCATGCTGCGGCGGTCGATTTGCATTACCATTATGATGCCTTTTCGATGGGATTGGAAAGGGACGGAGCTGCCCAAGGCCGCTCCGTCCAGTGGGGGAGGATCAGAAGCTGCCCTTGATGCCGATGTTCCACATCGAGCCGTAGATGCTGTACTGGCGCACCCGGCTTTCGAGGTTGGAATAGATGACGTCGGGCGCATTGAAGATATTGCGGCCGGCGACGTTCAGCTCGAAATTGGGGCTCAGCTTGTAGCTGAAGCTCACATTCCAGAGCTGGCGATCGGTATGATAAAGGACGCCATTGTTGGCGGTGGTCGGCGTGGCGCTCAATGCACTCACCCGATATCGCGACTGCCAGTTGCCCGTCAGCTGGAAGTCGAACGGCCCATAGCTGTAGCGTAGGCCCCAGTTGGCCGATTTTTCCGGCGTGTTCACACGCTCGGCATCGGGGAAGAGACGGGTGAAGGAACCGCGCAGACCCAGCCCCTTGAGGATGCCCGGCAGAAAGGTCAGCTGCTGGTCATATTCGAAGATGAGCCCCTCATTGGTGCTGGTCCCCGGCAGATTCTGCGCGCTTCGGAATGTGTAGCCGGCATACTCATCAGGATCGAAGCCGACGGCGGCGGGATCGACCTCGATTCCGGTGACCTGCATGTCCTTCATGTCGAGGCGATAATAGGACAGGCCGATGATGCCCGACGGCTCCAGATAATATTGAAGGCTGGCGAAATATTTGGTCGAATGTTCGGGCTTTAGCAGGGGATTGGGTACATTGACGATCTGTGTATCGTCATTGACCGACACCACGCCGCCCAGATTGCCATAGTCGGGCCTCAGGATCGACTGGCTGAAGGCGATCTGGCCGATCAGACGGCGGCTGAAATCATATTTCATGCCCCCGCTCAGGAACCAGTCGTCATATTCGCCATGGCGGGTTGAATAGGTACCGCCATTATATTGGTAGAGCAGCCCCTCGATCGTGTTGGTCTTGTAGCCTGCCGCCTCGACCTCGCTGGTCGGACGGATATTGGCGACCAGCGCGCCAGTCCTGGTCTTCTCGTAGCGCAGGCCGAGGTCAAAGGTCGCCTTGCCAACGCGCGCCTCCGCCTCGACATAGGCGGCGTAGATATCTTCCTTGACCCGCTTGTTGTTGTCGAGGTCGCGCTTCAGATTGCCGACCGTATCGGCAACGAAATATTCCGGATGCGCCTTGTAGATGTCGTACATCGCGTAATTATTGTCGGCGCGCCAATTCTGGTCGTTGAGGTTACCGGCGTTGAAGCCGATGATCTCGAACTGGTAGCGATTGGTCCAGGGAATGACCGCGGCCGGGTCCTTTTGGCTCAGATCGCCGTTCGGGCCGACATATTGGAACTGGTCATAAGACCCCTCATTTGTGCGCCAGTCATTCACCCGCGCGCCGGCCCCCGCCATCAGCGTCAGCGGCACGTCGCCGACGAACAGCTTGCGCTTGATGTCCAGATTGCCGCCATACATTTCATTGCGGGCGTCCGATTCAGCCGTGCGGATATTGTTGCCGATGTCGTCGTCGCGGTTGAAGCTGGTCGGGTCGCTCCAGGACCGACCGGCAGTCTGCTGCAGCGTCCAGGCATTCGAGCTATCCGACTCCCGGTCTAGCGTAAAGCCGATCCGCGTCAGCCAGCTGTCGGTGCGCTGGAAGAAGCCTTTGGAATTGTCACGAAAATTGAATTCCGAGCTGGAATAGCTGCCGCGCAGCGCGACTTCCCAATCGTCATTCTTATATTCGAGCTTGGGTGCCAGCAGCATTGCCGGGGTGCCGGCATAGCGATGCGAATATTGGGTGTGCAGCCGCGTGTTGGTGCCATTGGGATTGACGACGATATGGGTACCGGTCGAATCCGGCGTGGCATAGGATTTGGTCGAAGTGCCGAAAATCAGATAGGTATATTGGTTGAAATATTCGACCTCGTAGAGGGAATAGCTGCCCCGCAACGACAGCGCGAGTTCGTCGGAGAATTTATAGTCGACCGATAGGTTGGCGGCGGTGCGGCTGGTCTTCTTCGGGCCAGGACGCCACATGACCTGATAGGGGATGACCCGGCCATCGGCGAGATAGGACCAGTCGGTCTGGACGCGATCCTGCTGGACATAATTGGCATTGTAGCTTGCGCTCAGCGCGACGCCGAGCCGCCCCTCCAGAAACACGTCGCCATAGTTGAGGCTGGCCGACGGATAGATGCGGGCATGCTTGTCATTGTCGGGCAAATAGATTTCGCCGATCCCGGCATCCGAGGTGCCGACCCCGCCGACCTGGAAGCGCAGTTGGCGCTTCTTCAGCTGAAACGCATATTTGCTGCGCAGGTTGATCGCGCCGCCAGGCGCGTCGGCATCCATGCGGGCGGTCAGCGTATTGTTCAGCTCGATCGACTCGATGCCGGTGATCGACATCTGCTCGAAACTGTTTTGACGGCCATTATTGTTGTTGGACGTCGCCGTCGCCATGCGGGCGCCGTCGGTGGTGAAGGTCGAATATTTGGGGTCGAGACCACCAATGCGGACCGCCGTGGCATCAACCTCGGTATAGTCGAGCGAGATGCCCGGCATCTGCTTCATGAATTCGCCGACATCGCCCATGGTCAGCAGGCCGTAATTGTCGGCGGCCACCACGGTCTTGGCATTGGTGGCAGCGCGGCGTTCCATGATCGCGGCCGCCTGCCCCTCCCGCCGGGCGGTGACGGTGATGGCCGAGCCGTCGTCGGCGGAAGAGCCCGCAAAGGTCGGTGCGCGCAACGCCACGTCCAGCGTCGCGACTTCACGCGGGCTGACAGTGGCGATCAGTCTTTCGGTCTGGAGGCCGGTATATTTGACGACGATCGTCGCTTCACCGGCCGGAATGTTGGACAAACGAAATTCGCCATTATCCTCCGAATAGACGGTGATCGGCGTGCCTTCGACGCGAATTTCCGCGTTGCGCAGATATTCGCCGGTGACCGTGTTGAACACACGGCCGCGCACCATGCCATTGCCAACGCTGGCTTCCGGGCGCGCCGAGCGCAGGGTGATGACATTGCCGTCGTCCGATCCAACCCGCAGCGGCGTGTCTGCGATCAGGCGGCGCAACGCTTCGCGCACGTCCATCCGCCCCTTGATTGCGGGCGTGTTGATGCCGGCCAGATCACGGGCCGGGGCTACGATCTGCACTTGTGCCTGTCGGGCCAGTTCGGGAATGGCACGGACGGCGGGCTGGGCGGGTATGTCGAAGAGTCGTTCCTGCGCATGGGCCGGCACGGCGACGGCAAACGCAACGACAGAAGCCCCACAAGTGAGGAGAGAATGACGCGAATACATTAGCTGGTAGCCCCCTGCTGGCCGCGCTCTGCACGGCGTTCGACCCTAAGAGGTGGGAGGCCGGCAGTTCCGCTAATACGGGGTCAATTTTTTTTCGACTGCGCTGTGCGGCTCAGGATGAGGTCATGGTCCTGCCGGACCAGGCGAGCATCGAAGATGGTCGAAATGGCGCGACTGAAGCCAGCGGGATCATTGGCTGTAAACAGACCCGTTACAGGTTCGCGCGCCAGTGCCGCGTCCGGTATAAGGATGCGGGTTTCGCTGTAACGGGCAAAGGCATTGGCCGCCTGCTGCAAGGTCTCGCCCTCGAAGGCCAGTTTCCCGTCGCGCCAGGCCAGCTCCCGGTTGATGCGCTCGGGCGAGATCGGTTCGGGCCGTTCCGCGACGAACAGGCTGGTTGCCGCATTGGCCATGACCATGTGGGTATTGCCAGCCAGGGCAACGACCTGACCGCTCATGGGATTGACCGCAGGCAGTTCGACCAGTCCCTGATGCACCAGTATGTCGACAGGCGCCTTGGCCAGCTTGCGGACGCGAAAGCCGGCCTGCGCTGTGCGCAATCGGCGACCGCCGACCTCGACAATGAATGGGCGCCGCTCGTCGCGTGCGACCGAGAAATAGACTTCGCCATCCAGTAGCGAGACCAGACGTTCCTTTTCACCATAGAGGATCCGGATGCGGCTGTCAGTATTCAGCAGCGCGGTCGACCCGTCCTCCAGCGGCACCAGCCGCATCTCGCCGCGACCGGTGCGGATTTCCGCACCCGATGCTGGCATGCCGACGGTCAATGCCGCCATGCCCGCCATGGCGGCCAGCGCACCACCGCCGATGCCGAGCAAATGTCGTCGCGACAGGCCGCGCTGTTTTGTTGGCTCGAACAGACGAGGGTCGAAATCTGGGCCCAGCGCCTGCGCGGACTCACTCATCAACGACAATGCCTGGGCACGCAGCAGGGCACCCTTATGGCGCGGATCGGCGGCCAGCCATTGCTTGAGTTCGGCATCCTGCGCCGCAGACAGCGCGCCACGATCCAGCCGCGCCGCCCAATCGGACGCGGTTTGGTCAATGCTGCGACTGTCTTCTTGTCCGGCCATCAACTGCGCGCGTCTCCGTTGTCACATCCCTAGAGGTTTGGGGCAGCGTCTTTCCACCACGACCGAACCAGTCAATCAAAAATCGGATGCCGCGCGAAATATGCGTCTCGACCGTATTTTCCGATATACCCATCTGCGCGGCGATTGCGCGCTGAGGCAGGCCCTCGACCCGGCGCAGGATGAACGCCTCACGCGTCTTGAGCGGCATGGCCGCGATCGCGCAGGCCAGCTGGCGCAATTCATCCCGGTCGATCGCCGTCTGCTCAGGTGATGCGGTATCGTCAGGATGGTCCAGATGGTCAAGATTGTCGACCGCGTGGATGGGAACGATCCGCGCACGACGGACATGGCGGGTTACCACAGACCGGGCTACCTGGAACAGATAGGCCTGGGGAAAGGCGATGGTGTCCACCCGATCCATCTCCGCGAAGATGCTGTAGGACTCCTGAATGATATCGTCGGGTTCCAGTCCGCCCAATGGCCGACGCGCCAGCCAGCCGCGCAAAGCAGGCTCATGCGGCAAGATATTACGCAGCAGCCAGCGCGCTCTTTCCCTGTCCGTTCCGCTCATCCCAGTTCCGCGACCGTTTATTATGACGAAGTGTCGATTCTGGGGGTGGCTAGAGGGGAAATGTGACAAACAGACTGCGGGATCGACATCTTCAAAACGCGCGACCCATCTTTTCGAGGGCGGTGCGTTCAAACTGCCAGCATGCTTGGGTGCCCCCTTTCAGCTTACACTGCGGGAGAAGCACGGCCTTAATCGAATCTAACAAGCAGACCGTCAACACTTGGCGATTGAAAATCGACCTCCGAACGGCAGCAATGGGTCGACAGCCGGGATGAATACTACGCGCCCATCCAAGCCATTCGCCCGCAAAATTACTATGCTTGGAAACGGACCGTCAATTTTTAAGGACAAATCCCTCCCCGGGTGCCCGGCTGTCTGTCCGGTACGCGCTCGACCAGTTCGACACGACAATGCGCAGCAAAGCACATCACGACGCTGGCGACAGCCGCAGCCACACCTCATGATCTTGTGGGAACACCGGGCGCAGAATCAAGGCCTGCCCCTTCACGCCTCGTTACCCTGGAACTCTTCGAGGCGACGGCCCTGACCGCCTTCGTCATCAAAGTTGGCAGGGTCGAGCCACGCCTGCAACCCTGCCGACACGCCGGGCCACTCGGTATCGGTAATCGCGAACCAGGCAGTGTCACGGTTCTCGCCCTTCACCACCATATGCTGACGGAAAACGCCCTCGAAGATGAACCCGAAACGCAGCGCCGCGCGCTTCGATGGTTGATTGCGATCGTCGCACTTCCATTCGAGCCGACGATAGCCGAGTTGATCAAAGGCGTAAGACGCGAACAGATAGAAGGCTTCCGTTGCTGCGCGTGTGCGGGCCAGCGCCGGCCCCCACAATATGTTGCCGATTTCGATGACGCCGTGAGTGGTGTCGATCCGCATCAAGGATTGTCGACCTTCCGCGCGTCCGGTTGCTTTGTCGACCACGGCAAAGAACAGGGGATCGGTGGAAGCGGCAGATCGCTCGATCCAGTCCGCAAACTCCTTCTCGTCGATGGGCGGTTGATCGAACAGATAACGAAACCGTTCTTCCGCCCCGCTTCAAGCGCCGACCGGAGCAGATCCTTGCTATGCTTCGGTTCCAGCGGTTCAAGCCGTGCATAACGCCCGTCGAGAGCGACACTACGAGGACGTGGTGCGCCGTTCCAATCAGCCATACTCATATCGCTCTCCGCATCAGACGGGAGATACCCGTGTTGTTCGCCATAAAGTTCGTTGCCTACCGTGACCGAGCACTACGATCCAATCGACTGTTGGACGGTCTTATAAATCCAATTTATCAAGAGCCATGTCTCGGAATCATCCCCCATTGCTCGCAATCAGGGCGTTCGAAGCGATCTCTCGCTGCGGTACGTTCACTGCGGCGGCTCATGAGTTGGGGACCACGCAGGCCGCGATCAGCAATCAGATCAAGGTGCTGGAGGGGCGCCTGGGATTGCGGCTCTTTGAGCGTCATGGCCGACGGGCCATGTTGACAGATGACGCCCGGCGCGTAGCCGCTCGTCTCTGCAAGGCATTCGATGAGATCGAAGCGGCTTTCACGGAGCTGCGTGAAAGTGAAGAGGCGGTGTTGCGGATCACGGCCAGCAACACCTTCACCGAACGCCTGCTGGCGCGCCACATCGACAGCTTTCAGGCAGTGCACCCCGAACTTGAAATTCGACTCAATGTCGGCAACCGCTACGTCGACTTCGGCACCGAGCAAGTCGACGTGGCGATCCGCTGGGGTGGAGGCGTGTGGCCTGGCTTAGCATCCGATCACCTGCTTAAACTCGACTTTACGCCAATGTGCGCGCCAAGGATTGGGTTTCCGTGAACAGATGCCGCGCATGGGCAACGGATACATCCGGCTTGAACCCATGGATGATGAGGTCGAGCTTACCGGTCGCCAGTCTTTTGAACATATCGTCGGTGTAGCCGGATATTTCGACCTGACATCCCGGCGCGGTCTTGCCGATCGATGGCAGTATGGGAAAAAGGACCGACAGCATGCCATAGTCCGTCGCAGCGATGGAAAATCGGCGTTCCAGTGTTGCTGGATCGAAATCCGCGGGTTGCAACACAGCCGCCGTTATCGCCATCCACTCTTCGAGAGGTTTGGCTAATTCCATGCCGCGTTGAGTCAGCGCCATGCCTCGACTGGTCCGGACCAGAAGCGGATCGGATAGAAGCTTACGCAGCTCACTCAAAGCTCGGCTGACTGTCGGCTGGCTTAGCCCCGGCGCATGGCTGTCCGACTGACACTCTGCGTCTGAAGTAAAACAGAAAGAGTTGGCAACAAATTGATATCAAACGCCTTCATTGCTGACTCCGGCTTTGCGAATAAGCCGCGTTAGCGCTGAAAGGTTGGTGTTTCAATGGAGCGGAAGGGTGGCTGTACTGCACTATGTTCGACTTAAAATTGGAAACGGCATTTTCCACAATCATCCGCTCACGCCTGCTTGCCTTCTTGCTGCCGCTTCTGGCATCGAGTTATGGAAAGCAGACGGACCGCTCCTGGGACCCCAAATTTGGCGTCTGAGCGCCCGCAAAGGGGCGGGCGCAGAAGTGCCTCTACGTGCCGGCCGCGAGCGTGGCCGCCAGTCACCAAATTCGCCGTTCCATGTATGATCCGGTCAAAATGAGCCTACGGTCCGCTTTCCCCTCTGGAGCACGTTCGCCTGCGGCGCCCGGCGGATTCGAAGATCGATCACGACACCAACGGCATTTTGTAGTAACGATAAGCGATTGACTGCTAATCAAATCGTAACTACAAAATGCTATGATCATCGTATGGGATGAGCCGAAGCGGCAAGCGAACCTCGTCAAGCACGGGATCGACTTTGCCGATGTGGGCGAAGGGTTCTTCCTCTCCGCCCTGGTCATGCCTGCGAAGGATGGACGCTTTGCCGCCATCGGTGAGATGAACGGTAAGATCACGGTGATTTTCGCTGTGCTGGGCACCGAAGGCGTCTCGATCATCTCGGCCCGCCCGGCCAGCATTACGGAACGGAGGCTCTTGCCATGACCTACCCGAAAAACGCCGCTCTCGGTTACACCAAGGCCGATATGGATGCGGTCAGCAATAATCCTGAATGGACTGCTGAGGATTTCGCCAGGGCCAAGCCTTTCGCTGAGGCCTTCCCGGATCTCGCAAAGTCGATTCGTGCACGCGGTCCGCAGAAAGCCCCGAAAAAGGTTAGTACCACACTGCGCCTTTCGCCCGAGGTGATCGAGCATTTCAAATCCGGCGGCCCGGGTTGGCAGTCACGGATCGATGCAGCACTCAAGGATTGGGTGGCTGCACACTGAGGCCGACAGCGCCCATCCGCCCGGAAGGGCGAAGACAAGCTGCCGGACCGCTCCTGGAGAGCTGAGCACGACCGCTCACGTCGGTATAGGGTCGCTGTCAGGCGAAGAGCTTTGGGAAAAGCGTATCCTGGGTGTCACTCGAGAAACGAAGTGATACCGGCCCCTTCGGGGTATCGGACGCCAGCAGTCCAGCGTCGGTGAGTTCCTTTAGGACGCGTCGCGCGCTGCGCTCGGGCAGACCCGTAAGGCGCGGAGCTGCACCCCGCTCGAATTCTCCTCGAATAAGGGCTTCCTGGAGTAACCAGTTACTCTCCGGAGACAAGCCATCTGTGATCAACACATGGCGCTCAAGCCGCTTCGATAGGGTGTCGAGTTCGAAGACGCCCGACATGTAGCTGATTTGATCGAGACAGACTTTGAGAAACCACTCAGCAAATCCCACCAGATGCGCTTCGGAAAGGTTTCCCCGGCCATCGCGATCTCCCTGGCGCGGTGCATCGGCTAAGGCCATGTATTTGCGATATTCTGTCCGGCCAGCATCTCCGGGCTCCAGCCCGCGCGCAAGCCCTCGAGATACCGACCATAGCCCGTGCGCGCCGATCCCTGCCTTGAGCGCCATGGCGTGGCTCATCAACCGACTAACCCGGCCATTGCCATCGGGAAAGGGGTGAATCCAATTGAACCGGTGGTGTGCTGTTGCCAGTGCCAGTATACGCTTTGCTTTCCCGGCTCCCACTGCGGTCAAGCGCATTCCATCCTTGGGTTCAAAGGCAAACCGCGAGAAGAAATAGCTCATGAAATCGGCCACTCTGGCCGACGATGGCGGAGTGTGGCGGCCGATCTGGACATCGTGCTCGGCCCTTGATCGCCATTCGCCCGGCGTCATGACAAAGCTTCGCTCCCCACCGCGCACGGTGAGCATGTCGATCGAGGCATCCGCGTAGAAATCGCGGTGCAGTTGCAGGATAAAATTTGGGTCGGCAGGATCGGGAAGTTCGCCATGAATGGCAGCGCGATCGATGGCTTCCTGTACGCGGTAATGCGCGGCAGCTTCGGCCATGAGATCTCGTTGATCGTCATCGCGTTCGCCGGCCAACGCGCGCTCGATATCCCGTGGACGGGTGCGGTGCCCCTCGATGAGGTTACTGTAGTAGGTGTTCATCACTCGCACGAGGCTGGCTAGATGGAGTGCGGTCTGCGGATGAAGTGCTCGCCCGAGACCTTCGGCCCTGGCTGCTATTTCGACGACGAGATCCGGCAAATCACCGGCCGGTGCATCGATCCGTGCAGGCTCGATCTGTGTGGGGGATTCGACGTTCACTGCCACAGTTTTGGCCGATCCTTCTAGCCGGTTCTCTTATGCTCACATTAGCCCAAGAATAGCCGTTTTCCCAGCCTTTATGCTTTACTTTCAGCACTGCCTGATGGGCTATGGAGTGGCAATTTGGCCGGTCATTTGGCCGATCTTCTTGCCAAAGTTCGCCCTCCGTCGCGGCACCCCGTTCCGACAGGCCTACGCTTCGGTTGCACTTGACGCCCATTTCGCAACAGTAGGCAGCCGTGCCGATATCGTCCGAAGCGCCATGGCCCCCAATCCGCATGATGCCACCAACAAGCCGCTGGAGCGAGGTCCCAGCGATCTTTCCGACCACGGCTTGGACATCATTCCGGGTCAGCCGACCCAGGGCATCAAGGTGAAGACGCGGGATTTTCGTTAAATGGCGGCAGGAGCTGCTGCAATCGAGCCGCCATTTCCATCGGCGACACGCAGCACGGGATAAGGATCATCGCCAAGCAGTATGCCGATGAGCTCGCGCCGCGTGCCGCGTGGCATGTCATTTGCGCCTTGCGGGCTTGCACGCGGATCGGGCCTCGGCCCCGTTCTGGTCCTGATTTTCGAACACCCAGTTGAGATAGGCGGCGATGCGGATAACCTTGCGGTTCGAACGCGGTGGGATGACCGGCAAAATGTTGCTCAGGAGCAGGTTCTCGCGGAAGCGGTCGCCATCATAGCCTTTGTCGGCAAGCAAGGCGCCCCACATGCCGAGCGCGGCATTTTTCGGGAAATTTCTGCTCCTGTGAGGCATTCGCACCTCCTGGGCTCGAAGTCGCTAGACGGGCGTCCGACACATTTTCGACGAGGGGGGAATTCCATCATGCCCAGCACCCGATTGACCAGGCTCAAGCGCCTGCGTCTCAAACTCGACATCGACCGGCCCGCCGCGCATGCGGGTGAAAGCAGGGTGTCTCACACCTCCCGCGTCGCCCAGCCGACCGCCAGCGCGCCCGACAGCCAATCGCGCCCGTCAAGGCTGAGCCTCCGCCGTGCCGCAATGGCGCGCGGTGGCGCGCGTCGCTGACCGCCCTCCGTCCCGCAGGCTTGATGCCATGGGCACGCACGCGCCGATGCTCCGCCTCTCCCGTCCGCCAGGGAACAGCCACAAGCCCCCGCCTCCGCGCATTCGCCAGGCCCCGGCGCGGGTAGCGGAAGAATCCGCGGCGTCCACGCGCATTCATCGCATTGTCCATGATCTGTTGGGGATTTTGTCATAGGCCGCGCCGCGATGATGTGCGAATCGCTCATGCCGCGCCTTTTCCGGACCATCCTCCCTCTCCTGTGCATGATCGCATGCATGGTGATGATGGCACTTGGATGGTCCTCCCCCGCCGCCGCGGAAATGCTGCGGATCGGCCATCCTTTATGCCATGCCGTGAGCCAGGCGGTGGCGCAGGGCGATCGCGCGCCTTCCCCCTTCGCCTGTCGCGGCGCGCCTCTAGGATATCAGAAGGGAACACTCTGGCTTCGCGCGACGCTGCCCGCTCGCGCAGGGGAGCCCGACGACCTGTCGCTGATCGTCCACAGCTCGCGTTTCGATCGTCTCGGCGTCGCATTCACCTTTGCCGATGGCGCGGTGGAGCGCCAGCATGTGCGCAGCGGTGATTTCGGGCCCCATTGGCGGGCCGGCGGACAGCTTGCCTTTCGCGCGCCGCGCTGCGACGCCGCGCTCACGGCCGTGACCCTGCGGTTCGACAAGGTGGCGAGTGCGCGCCTGCTGCGCATCAGGCTCGTCGGCGAGGCGCAGAAAGCACCCAGACGGCCGCGCTTCATCATCACGCCCGGCCAGACTGGCGACGTTACCCAAGCGCCGGCCCTGCTGCACGGGCAGGAAGGCGGCGTCGTGCTCGCCGACAAAGCTTATGACAGCAATGCTTTACGGACAATCATCGCGAAAATGGGCCCGAAGCGGTCATACCTTCAAACCGCTGCCGTAAGGTCGCCATCCCGCATGACACGCTGATCTACAAACACCGCAATCGTATCGAACGATGCTTCGGCAGGCTCAAACACTTCCGCCGCTTCGCAACACGCTACGATCGCCGCACCATCCACTTCGCCGGCTTCACAAACCGCGACGCCGCCACGATCTGGTTACTCTGAATGTCGATCCGCGCCAGGATTGTCAGCGGGCAGGCGGATTGAAGTGCGGCAAGTGCCCTGAATGTTCTGCGCATAATCGACCCTAACCCCAAAATTGTGAAACCAAGAAATGCATCACAAATAGCTGGCAAAGAGCAATGCACCGTCCAGCGGATCGCCCAACTTAGGGCTCAACCGCCCCACCGTTCGCGCCCGCAGCCAAGGCTGCATGCGATCGGCCAATCCGCCGACCAGCGTGCAGCGGCTAGCTCCGCGTTCAAAAATTGTCTCGATGAACCGTTCGATATGCTGGACCGCATCCTCGACGATCGAACGAGCAATGGCATCATCCGCTTCAGCGTAGTCCATCACCAGAGGCGCAAAACTGCCGTAGTCCTTAGGCGTAGCCTTATCCATCCAGCCGATCGCCTTCGTTGTGTCATGATCGAACCGCTCTGTTACCGCTCGGCTCAGAGGAGTGGCCTGTGATCGCCCGTCCAATGCGCGCAGAGCATGGCGCATTGCGCTCAAGCCCAGTGCAGCGCCGCTGCCCTCATCTGATATAGGGAAACCATAGCCACCGATGGTAAAGTCCCGGCCACCTGCGCGCACCTGCGCGATACTCCCCGTTCCTAAAATAAGGATTGCCCCATCTGCGCCGCCATGCGCCCCTAAGTTGGCGATGAAGGCGTCCGTCCCATAATTGACTGAGGCAAAGGGAAAGGCGAACCTCTCCAGCGCGTCGCGCACACCCGGTCGAGAAATGCCGGCAATGCCCATGCCCGCACGGATCGTTTCTACCTGCATCGAAGAAAGTCCCGCTTCAGCGATCGCTTGATTGGATACCGCGCACAATGTCGTATAGAGCGCTTCCAGGCCGATCCGAGCATTGGCCGTTCCGCCCTGTCCTGTGCCGATCACATTGCCTTCACTGTCGATCAGCCGCGCACGGCAATTACTGCCACCCGCATCGATGCCCAAAAAATAGCTCATGATGGAACTTCCTTTTGCTGTTCGCCCCAATGGCGCGCCCGCACTGTCTGGCCGATGCCGGGATTGCACTGGTTGCGCGGGTCGATCTGGCGATAGAAATCCGCAAGATCGGGCTTTGCCTTGTAGAGATGGCCAACATTATGTTCGGCTGGATATTCCGCACCGCGCTCATCGAGCAGCGCCCAGATGCGATGCTCGAAAGCCAGCAGGTCTACGCCTTTACGAACGATATAATCCTGATGGAACACATGGCACATAAAATGGCCATAATAGAGGCTATGGATGCTCTGCGCCGCCAGATCCGGCGGCAATTTCTCCTGCCATTCCGGTATATTGCGCGGCAAAGCTACGTCCAGTGGCACGATATCCTCGACTTCGCGAGCATGCACTGCGCGATAACGCACCGCCGCCCCCGCCGCGACGAAGCGATGCAGGAACGCCTTGGCCGCCAGCGCTGGGCTACACTCAAAATACCCCCCCTCGCCGGCGGCAAATAGATCGGTGAGTAAAGCGCGGGTATCCGCAACCGCCGCCAACGGCATCTTGAGCAGCAGATGATGCTCGAACCTATTGCGCCAGGCGCGCATCTCAGGCGGCAGATGATCGGGCAGCATCCGGCCGATACGCTGCATTATCCGGTCGCTAAACCCCGCCCCGACAAGGGGAAGCGCATCAACCCGTGATTTCAATGCAAACAACCGGGGCAGCCGGTCCGTCCCCAGCCGCTCGATCGCGATGAACATGTCCTTGCCATAACCATCGGCAATGTCGAACGCGTCGCGGTGCATATATTCGCCCGCCACCGGCAGAAGGCTGAATTCACCCAATATGGTGCGCCGTATCGCCGTCAACTGTGCGGGATCATTGGTCCCGATATAGAAGGTGGTGGCGCCTTCTTCCTTCACGAAACTGTCCAGCCGCACGGCAAAGACGATGATCTTGCCGGCGCTGCCCGCAGCTTCATACAGGCATCGACTGTCGGCATTGAATCGAGCGGGCGTCGCGCTGTCGATATCGCGCACATGGCCGGCATAACCACAGTCATGCGCCCATCGATCCGCCGCCGCATCGACATCGTCGGGCCGGAAGTCGCCACTCTCCAGCCGCCGCAGCATCTCTTCGGGATCATCGCCCAGCGCCACGCCCAGATGATTGACCAGCCGCAACGCCCCGTCCGCGCCGATCTGGCCATAGAGACTGAGCTGCGTATAGGCAGGCCCGCGCTGCACCAGCGATCCGCCCGAATTATTGCACACGCCTCCCACCACCGACGCGCCGAAGCAGGAGGAGCCGATCACCGAATGCGGCTCTCGCCCCAGCGGCGCCAGCGCCTTTTCCAGCGCATAAAGCGTCGTACCGGGCAGGCAGACGACTTGCGCACCATTGCGGATAAGATGCAGCCCGTTGATCCGCGTTGTGCTGATGATCACGCAGCCGCCGGGATAACCATCGCCATTGGGCGTCGATCCGCCGGTCAGCCCGGTATTGGACGCCTGCATAATGATCGACACATCTGCCGCCACACAGGCCTGCGCCACTCGCCACTGCTCGACCAGACTGCCCGGCCGCACTACTGCCAGCGCAGCGCCCGATCCGGTACGATAGCCATGGCGATAGCGCGCGGTCGCCTGTGAGCCAGTCAGCACATGGCGCGCGCCCACGATCGCGCGCAGCCGGGGCAGCAGGCCCCTCATTCGCTGCTCTCCTCCATCTCCCCATTGATCCAGGTCCGCCGCACCTGCCGGTCGCAGTCCATGTGAACAAGATCCGCGCACAGCCCAGGCGCTATCGCGCCTTTGCGATCCTCCAGCCGCAAAAAGCGCGCCGGATTGCCGCTCGCCATGCGCGACGCTTCAACCATGGAACAGCCCATCATGTCTATCGCGTTGCGAAACGCCTGCGCCATATTGAGCGCCGATCCCGCCAGCGTTCCGTCCGGCCCGCGGCATATGCCATCCACGACATGGATAGACTGTCCCATCAGGGTGAAGCTACGCTGCGCACCTCCCACCGGCGGCATCGCGTCCGTCACCAACATCGCACCCTCTAGTCCGCGCGCAGCAATTGCCACACGCAGGGTCGCTGGATGCACATGTACTCCATCGACGATCAGGCCGAAATGGCTGCTCCGATCCAGCAATGCGGCCGCCACCATGCCCGGCTCCCTGCTTCCCATCTGCGTCATCGCGTTGAACAGATGGGTGAAGCCGTTCAAGCCTTCGCTTAGCGCCGCGACCGTCTGGTCATAATCAGCCAGGCTATGCCCCGCCGCGACCAGAACCCCCGCATCACGCAACGCCCGGATAGCCCCCGACGGTGCCAGTTCCGGCGCCAGCGTCACGATCCGCCGCCCGATCGTCGGCCGCGTCAGCCGCTCCAGCACCTTGGGATCGATGGCGGTGAATTTGGCGGCGTCATGAATGCCTTTCTTCACCGGGTTGAGGTGCGGCCCCTCGATATGCAGGCCCAGGACGCCGGGCACGCCCTGCACGAGCGCAGCTTCTCCTGCCGCGATTACCGCATCGACCACATCCGCATCATCGCTGATCAACGTCGGCAACAGACCCGTCGTCCCGAACCGCCGATGCGCGCTCGCAATCGCGCGGATGCCCTCCACATCAGGCTGATCATTCAACAGTATGTTGCCGCCGCCATTGACCTGCGTGTCGATAAAGCCGGGTAGCAGCCATCCGCCCTCCAGCGCTACCGTATCATATCCTGCTGGCACCGCGTCCCGCGCCACGATGCCAAGGATATGCCCGCCTTCAAGCAGCAGCGCGCCATCATCGGCAATCCCATCCGGCTGCACGATCGCTGCACCGACAAGCGCCTGCCCGTTCATAGCGTCCGCGTCACCTTAGCCAGATGCGGCGGCGCGTCGGGATTATACCCGCGCGCCAGCGACAGCGCATTGGCGAGGCCATAGAAGCTCTGTATTTGCGCGATCGCATTCAGCACCGGATGCACATCCCATTGCCCCGGCAACGCCAGCGTCGCCGCCGCCACATCATCAGGATGGCCCACCGCAATCACCTGCGCCCCACGCGCCCGGAAATCCTCCAGCCGTTCGCGCAGCCCGGCCCGCGCCGCATCGATCGGTCCCAGCGCCAACACCGGATCACCCTCGCCGATCAACGTCATGGGCCCATGCGCCACCTCCGCAATGCTGAACGCCTCGGCATGCAGGCTCGACGTTTCCTTGAACTTCAGCGCCGCTTCCCCCGCGATCGGCAGGGTCAGGCCGCGCCCCAGCACCAGCATATTGCCTGGCTCTTTCAGCAACGGCACAGCCCCGGTCCAGTCGGCCGCAACCGCCGCCTCCAGCACATCGCCGACAGACGCCAAAGCCGCCAGCAACGCCTTGTCCTCGCTCCATTCCGCCCCCAGGTGCGCCAACGCGACCAACGTACCGATGAAGCTCTTGGTCGCCGCCACGCTGGTTTCCGGGCCAGCATGGATGGGAATGCAGATATCCGCCAACTCCGCCAGCGGCGACGCATCATCATTGACGATGGTGACCACCAGCGCGCCCTGCCGCTGCGCATCCACCGCTGCGGCGATCAGGTCCGGGCTGCGCCCCGACTGCGAAATGGCAATCAGCGGCACGCCTTTGAAGCGCGGCGACGTCGCCTTGTACAACGAGCCAATCGATGGCGCATGACTCAATGTCGGCAAGCCCGCCCGCGTTTCCAGCAGCACCTTGGCAAAGGCCGCCGCCTGATCCGAACTGCCCCGCGCCAGCGTTGCGGCAAAGGGCGGCGCCAGCACGCGCAGCCGCTGCCCAACCTCCCGCATCAGACCGGCATTGCGCGCAATCTGCGCCGCACAGCGTTCCGGCGCTTCAGCCGCCTCACGCGCCATCAGCGTGGTACGGCTCTTATCCTGTATCGCGATCATGCCGAAACAATACCAAATGAACGAAAAAAGGCAATTGGATTTATTTTGGTTGCATCGAAATGCAACAAGGACAATACCACATGCCAGAAGCGCCGCTTGCACACATACTGCCTGCTGCGCATGAAGTTGAACCGATTAAAGCCGGGCGTCAACGACCGGCCACGGAGTGTCCATGAGTACCGAAACCATCGATCCGCGCTATGTCGACATCGACCAATGGCCGACCATTCGCGCGGTCGAAGCGATGCTGGAAGGGCAGATGGCCGCCATCGCGGCCATCGGATCGCAGGCGAAGGCCATCGCACTGGCCTCCGAAGCCGCCGCCGCGCGCCTCGGCACGCAGGGGCGACTGGTCTATGTCGGCGCCGGCACCTCCGGCCGCATCGCGGTACAGGATGGCGTCGAACTTTATCCCACTTATAACTGGCCGCAAGAACGCCTCTTATTCCTAATGGCGGGTGGCCTAGCAGCGCTCACCGAAGCGGCCGAAGGGGCGGAGGATGATGCGGACGCAGCCCGCGCCGAAATCGCCGATGCCGCCGTCGGCCCGCAGGATGTGGTGATCGGTGTCGCCGCCAGCGGACGCACCCCCTACACGCTCGCCGCCATCGCTGCCGCTCGAGAGGCTGGCGCGCTGACCATTGCCGTCGCCAACAATTGCGATACCGCTCTGCCCGCCGCCGCCGACCACGGGCTAGTCCCGGAAACCGGCACCGAAATCGTCGCCGGCTCCACCCGGATGAAGGCGGGCACCGCGCAAAAGGCGACGCTCAACATCCTGTCCACCGCAATCATGCTGCGCATGGGCCTCGTCTATCGCGGCCGTATGGTCAACATGCGCATTTCCAACGAAAAGCTGCGCTTGCGTGGAGAGGCCATGGTGCGCGACATTGCCGATGTGGACATGGCCGCCGCATCGCGCGCACTCGATGCAGCGGGACAGGACATCAAGCAGGCGGTGCTTGTTGCCATGGGGGTAGCAACGCACGAAGCGCACCGTCTTCTTGAAATCCACGGCCAGAATCTGCCGGACGCGATGCGCGCCGCGCAAGGGGGGGAATAGGGGGACATGCGGGAAAAACTGGTCGCACGGGGGGAAGACGGGACGCCGCTCTACCTGCAACTGGCGCGCAATCTGCGCGATCATATCGAAAGCGGCGGGATCATACCGGGCAACGCCCTGCCGTCCGAACGCGACCTCAGCGAAATGGCCGGCATTTCGCGCGTCACCGTGCGCAAAGCGATCGAACAGCTGATCGAGGAAGGCGTGCTGTTCCGCAAGCAGGGTTCCGGCACCTTCGTCGCCCGCCGGATCGAAACGCCCGCCTCCGTCCTGTCCAGTTTCACCCATGATGCCCTGTCACGCGGCGAAGATCCCGGCGTCATCTGGATGATGAAAAGCTATGCCCAGCCGACCGAGGAAGAGGCCGCCGCGCTTTCTATTTCCCCGTCCGCCCGCGTCGCCCGCCTTGGCCGCGTGCGCCTATCGGGCGGCGAGCCGCTGGCGATCGAACATGCCATCGTTCCGGCCGATTGCCTGCCCGACCTCACGACCATCGGCGACTCCCTCTATGAGGCGATGGGCCGGGCCGGTTTCCGTCCTACCTCCGGCACGCAGCGCGTCCGCGCCTCGCTCGCCACGCCGACCGAAGCCGGCCTGCTCTGTGTCCGCCAGAATAGCGAAGTGCTGCGTATCGAACGCATCACCCGCATCCCCGGTGGCCGGGCGGTCGAATTCACCCGCTCCGTCTATCGCGGCGACCGCTATGACTTTGTGACTGAACTCAAGGAAATCGGCTGAATGACAGCATCGATCGCCGCCGATCTGACCGAAGGCCCCACGCCAGAGCGCCCGCCGCTCCGCACGCTGGGCCTCTATCTCCTCCTCGGTTTTTCCGCCGGCCTGCCCTTCTACATGTTCAATGCGGTGCTGACGCTGCGGCTCGCGCGGCATGGCATCGACATCGTCATCATCGGCTTCTTTGCGTGGATCGCGCTGCTGCCGACCTTCAAATTCGTCTGGGCGCCTTTGCTGGATCGCTACAGCGTACCCGGCTTCTCCCATTTCTGGGGCAGGCGGCGCGGCTGGATCATGCTGTCGCAACTCGGCATCTTCTTCTCCATGGTCGCCATGGCCTTCACCTCCAGCGACCAGAGCCTGCCGCTTACAGCGCTCTTCGCGATCCTGCTCGCCTTCTGGACGACCACGTTGGAAGTCGCGGCCGATGGCTGGCGCATCGAACTGGCGCCCACACAGGCGCAGCAGGGGCCGATCGTCGCCGCAAACCTGTGGGGCTATCGCAGCGCCATGGTCGCGGCGGGCAGCGGCGCGGTGCTTGTCGCCGCCTGGGCCGACTGGACCTGGGCCTATCTCGCCATCGCCATCGCCGCCTTCCTACCCTTCCCCATTCTCGCCGCCATGCGCCCGGAACAGGAAAAGACGAAAGGCCGCACCGGCGCTCTAATCAGCGGCACCCTCGTTAGCCTCGTCATCCTCGCCGTCACCGGCGCGGCCACCGCGCTGATCGGCTGGGTACTACTCTCTGCCGTGCAGAGCGCGGGCTTCTCCGCCCAAACCAATGTTACGCCGATCGTGCTGGCAGTCGCGCTGCTGCCCTTCGTCGCGCTCGCCATCGCCCTGCCGCGCATCCGCCGCCTGCCGGCCGATGCGCCGGCGAAAATGCCCGGCTTCATCGCCCCCTATGTCGAGATTTTCTGGCGCTATGGCTATGCCGTGCTGCCGGTGCTGGCCTTCGTCTCCTTCTACCGTATGGGCGACGTGCTGACACTCACCCTCTCGCATCCGCTGTGGAATGCGGCGGGCTACAGCCTGGAACAGATCAGCATGGCTGACGGCGTCGTCGCCCTCACCTGTTCCATGGCCGGCGTGGCGCTGGGCGGCCTGTGCGCCGCGCGCCTGCCGATGACGGTCGCGCTTATCATCGGCGCCTGCGCCTCGGCCATCGGCAACTGGGTGTTCGTCTGGCTCTGGTATGCCGAACCGTCCGCCTTCGTCCTGTATGTCGCGGCGGGCGTGGACCAGTTCGGCCATGGCCTGGAAGGCGCCGTCTTTGTCGTCTATCTCTCCATGCTGGTCAGCCCGCGCTATCCCGGCACCCAATATGCCTTCCTGTCGGGCTTCGCCTTCCTGCTGCCCCGCCTGATCGGCGGCGCGGCCGGCGCGATCCAGAAGCAGATCGGCTATGACGGCTTTTTCATCCTGTCGGGCGCGCTCAGCTTCGCCGCCATCTTCTTCCTGCCGATCGTCATGCGCGTTCGGGCCAGAACCGTTTAGGACCAATAATGATAGATGAAATCTGCGAAGCCGCCTTCGCCCCGGCGGTCGAAGCGGTCGCCAGTGGCCGCATCCCCGGCGCGACCCTTGGCATCGTCAGTGCCGACGGCAAAAGCGCAGTGCGCCTGGTCGGTTCAGCCGCCATCTTGCCCGAACGCGAAGCCCTGACCCGCCACCACTGGTTCGACCTCGCCTCCGTATCGAAGGTGATCGCCACCACCACCATGATCTTGCAACTGGCGGAGCAGGGCCGACTCGATCTCGACCGTCCTCTGACCGACGCCATTCCCGACCTGCGCCAATATGACGTCGCCAATGCAGCGGAACGCAAGCTGACCTTCCGTGATTGCCTCGCCCACCGCAGCTTCCTGCCCGCGGTTGAGCCGATCTACACCTATGGCGATGATCCCGCGCGGCTGCGCGCCTTCGTCCTCCAGCGCGAATGGCACCATGGCCCGCCAGTCTATTCCGACATCAATTTCATAATGCTCGGCATCGCGATCGAACGCATCACCGGTGCGCCGCTCAGCGACTGGCCGCTGGGCGATGGCCTGTCCTACGGCCCGCCCCCTGGCCCCGCCGTCGCGACCGAGGCATGCAGCTGGCGCGGACGGGTGCTCAAGGGCGAAGTGCATGACGAAAATGCCGCCGCACTGGGCGGCGCGCCGGGCCATGCCGGCCTGTTCGGCACGGTCGACGGCGTGCTGGGCTTTGCCAGAACGATGCTCGACGGCTCGATCCTATCCCCCGCGATGCTGGCCCAGACCCGCACCGCGCAACTGGGCCACCGCACTTGCGGCTGGGAACGCGCCTTTGCCAGCTGGTCAGGCGGCGACGCCTGTTCGACCGCAACGATCGGCCACACCGGCTTCACCGGCACGGGTCTATGGATCGATTTCGAGCGCGGCCTCGCCTGGACCCTGCTCACCAACCGCGTTCATCCCACCCGCCATGCCGACAGCGGCATCTTCACCCTGCGCCCTGCGGTGGGCGACGCGCTGATCGCGGCGTGGGATGCCGCTTAGGGGAGCTGCCCCTGCGCCAACCCTTCCTCGACCGGCGTATAGGCGCTGACCGCGCCACGCCCGGCCGGAACATCCGTCGCGAAATAGAGCACGCCTGTACCGCGCTTCGGATCGATCCACAGTCCGGACTTCAGGCCATAGGCATCGCCGGCATGGCCGATACGCTGGCGGCCATCGCCGAACGGATCGTCGGCACAACCCTTGGCGGACGTCGCAAGGAAAGCAATCGCCAGACCATAGCGGCAGGTGAAACCGGTGTTCGTGTCACCCGTATCGGCTTCCCCGGTCACGCCATTGGCGGCATCGACGCCGCCATAGGTCCATAGCGGCGTCATCAGTTGCGTCATGCTCTGCGCGCTCAGCAGGCGCCGGCCATCGACCACGCCACGCCCCAGAAACAGGCGGCCCACCGTCGCCAGTCCGCGCGCCGAAATCCGTAGACCGCCCTGCGGAGAGAAGATCGCGCCATTGCGCCCTGCAACCCAGGTCGACAGATCGCAACTGCCATCGCGGGCCGGCGTCACGGTGCAGTCTGGCTTCGCGCCCTTATTATCGTCCCGCACCGGCTGCCCGTCCTGATAGAGCACCACCGCCTGCGCAGCGCGGGCATCCGAACAAGTCGACCAGTTATAGCAGGCGTCCAGTTTCAGCGGCTTTAGCACCAGCCGATCCATCAATCGGTCGAACCGCTCCCCGGTCGCCCGCTCCATGACGGCAGCGACGACCGGAAAGTTGAGATTGGTATAGGCATACCAGTCGCCGGGCCCGTGGTGCGCATCCCATGCTTCCGCCTTGGCCAGGGTGGCGCGCATGTCCGCATTCAGCGGTAGTGCATAGCCGGCGCTGTCGACCAGCCCGGACCGGTGCGACAACAGCAGTCGCAGCGTGATCGGCCGATCGGGAAAGCCGGGGTGGCGCAGCCTGTAGCCCAGCCAGTCGGACACGTCCTGGTCCAGGTGCAGCTTGCCCGCCTCCACCAGCCGCATGACACCGATGGCAACAACCAGTTTGGAAATGGACGCAACCCGCACCGGATCATCAATGGTCAGCGCCCGCCCCGTCGCCTTGTCGGCTGGGCCGCTGACCTTGCTATCGGTCACGCCCGTGCGATCGAAGCTCACCCGAACCATCGCGACAGGCGGATGCACCGCAGGGACTGCAACAACGGGAGCGGAGGCGAGAGCTAGGACAAGAGACAGCATGCGCAAAAGGCTAGTCCGATCCCCGCCAGCACCGCAAGTCCGCCCCATTGCCGCAGGTTATGGCTTGCGCCGTGCACGCCCTATTCCCCTGCCCTGCCTGCTCTCTATGATCCACCTCATGCGTATCATCCTCCCCCTGCTCGCCCTCACCCTGCCACTGACCAGCCTTTCCGCCCAAAATGCGCCGCCGCCGCTCCTCAGCGCGGTCGAACAGCAGCTGGCGCAGGGGCCTGCCGGCACTCGCTACGGCCTGATGGTCGCCACGCTGGATGGCGAGCCGATCCTCGCCATCGCCCCGGACCAGCGCTTCATCCCAGCCTCCAATACCAAGATGTTCACCACCGCCACCGCCTATGCCGATCTGCCCGCGCTCGACGCCGCGGCACGGGGCACCGGCGTCCGCCTCGATCGGGGCGACGTCATTCTGGTCGGCCATGGCGACGCGCGCCTGTCCAGCGCGAACGGCTGCACGATCAACTGCCTCCAGACGCTGGCCGACGCGGTCGCCGCGAAGACACGCCATGTGCGCAACATCGTGGGCGACGATAGCTGGTTTCCCGACGAACGCTGGGGACCGGGGATGAGCTGGAACAATATCCAGTCACGCTATGGCACCGGCATTTCCGCGCTGACGCTGGACGATAATGAGGTGACGGCGTCGGTCGCGCCCGCCGCGATCGGCGCATCGCCAGCCGTCACCGCGCCGGCCTATTACGGCATCGACAACCGTATCATCACCGTCCTCGGCAAAAGCGAAGCGATCACGGCCGACCGCGCGCCCAACAGCCGCCTCATCCGCCTGACCGGCACGATCGGCGTGGAAGCGAGACCCGCCACGCTCCATTTCAGCATCGACGATCCGGCCCATTATGCCGCCTGGCGGCTGCGCGAGGCGCTCCTCGCACGCGGCGTGAGGGTCGATGGCGATATCCTCACCCGCCACCGCCCGCTTGCCCCCGCCGATGATCCTGCCATCCGCAAGGACGCGCCTGCCGCCCAACCGCCCTCGCCCGATATGCTTGCGCAACTCCCTGCTCTGCCGTTGGCGCAGGACATGCGCATCATCAACAAACAGAGCCAGAATCTCCACGCCGACCTGATGCTGCGCCGCGTGTCCCGCGCGCAGGCGAGCGGCTCGATCGCCGATGGGCAAGTCGCGCTTCACCGACTGATGGCGCAAGCCGGTCTGCCTGAAAGCAGCTACAGCTTCGCCGACGGATCGGGCATGTCATCCTATAACCGGATCACCCCGCGCGCCGCTGTCACCCTGCTCACATGGATCGCCCGCCAGCCCTGGGGCATGGCCTGGCGCGAGACGCTGCCGATCGCGGGACATGACGGCACGCTGCGCGGCCGCTTCAAGGGCACGCTGCTGGAAGGCAAGCTGTTCGCCAAGACCGGATCGCTCAACGCCGCGCGCGCCGTATCGGGCTATTTCATCACGAAAAGCGGCCGCACTTTGGTCTTCTCCGCCCTCGCCAACGACATGCCCGATGGCACTGACGGACAGGCCACCGCCGCCGTCGACCGCGCGCTGGTCGACATAGCGGCGGCGCTATAAGCCTTATGCTGGAATGATCTCCACCCGGTCCGCCGCATGCTGCTCCACTGCAGCGCGGCTGAACCACAGCGGCTGCATCTCGCCCGCCAGCCAGCGCGGGTAGAAATTGCGATAACGCGGCGATCGCGGGTCGGCCGACTGGCCGGGCAGCAGCAGGAAGCGGCTATTGTCCCATGCGCCGACATCCGCGACCAGCAGATAGCTGGCACCATGCGACACCTGATAGCCGCGCTTTGCATTGAAACCGCGCGCCATCGGCGTGAAGCCGTCGCCGCCTGACCGCCCACCCTCGATCTTCGGGAAAGCCGCTGCGACCCCCGGCAGCGACGACAGCGGATGGGCCAGCGTCACCCGATGCAGATCACCCCAGCGCCATTGCGCGGGATCGGCACCGCCCAGTTCCACCGCCTTATTCCACCCGGCGATCAGCGATCGTTCGATCAGCGCATCGCGTGCCAGATCCGGCACCGGCCCCAGCCGCGTGTCGGGCGCGGCCAGTATCCGCAGCATTTCGAACAGATTGACCGACGGAATATATTCCCGCGCCGCCGCCGGCACCACCAGATCGCGGAAGCCCGATTGCAGTTCGGGCATCACCATCTCATAGAGCAGGGCCGCGCCGCTATCCGCCTCCAGCCCGCAATCCCAGCGCTTCAGCAAGGCCGCCGCCGGCTGCGCTTCGGGCAACAGCTTGTCCGGCAGCAATTTCACTAGCGCCCGCGCCGGCAGCGACTGGACATCATGCTGCAGCGCGATGCTGTCCTCGATCCGATGCTTTGGCTGGCTGCGCAGCACTTCGGCAATGCGGTCATAGCGGAAAGGATCGCTCCAGTCGAAGCTGATGACCTTCTTGCCATAGGGATAATCGGCCGGGATATTAAGCTGATTGGCCGACGCGAACCAGCCTTCCTTCGGGTTATGGACAGACGGCATTTCCTCCACCGGCAAGATCCCGGTCCAGTCGAAATCACCGTCGCCCGGCGCCGGGAACAGCCCGTCATGCTTCGGGCGCATCGGCGTGAAGCCGATCGTCTGCCAGCCGGTATTGCCGTCTACATCGGCATAATGGAAATTGGTCGGCGAGGTATGGATCCTGAACGCCCGCCGCAGCGTCGGCCAGTCCTTGGCCAGGTTGATCGCGATGATGGCAAAGCGCATGTTCGCGCCCGGCAACATGCTGACCGTGGCAAAGGCACTGGCCCGCTGCTTTTTGGCATCCTGCGCCACGATCGGCCGGCCCTGCGCATAGCGCAGCGTCACCCGCTGCATCGGCCCATCCTTGACCGCGATCTCATCCTCGAACGTCTCGAACCGTTTCCACTGCCCCTTGTGCCAGTAACGCTCGGGATCATCCTTGTCGGTGCGCAGGATGAACAGGTCGGTCTGGTCGATATGGAAATTGGTGCGGCCAAAGGCGAAACGCTCGGTATGCCCCTGCATGATCCCCGGCAGGCCCGGCGCGCCTGCGCCGATCACGTCCAGCCCCGGCGCGGTCAGGTGGATCATATGGCGCGGGCTGTTACCACCAATGCCCAGATGCGGGTCATTCGCCAATATTGGCCGCCCGGTCGCACTGCGCGACGCGGCGATCGTCCAGGCGTTGCTGCCCTGCGCAAAGCGATCGGCGCGGCGTTCCGCCCGGTCGAGCGAGGCTTCCTGGATCGTGTCGAACGGCACTGGCCGGTTTGCCGGGTCCAGCACACCCAGATCCGCCTCGCTTACTGCCGAGCAGTCGAGCCCTTCCGGCACAGTGAATTGCCAGGCCGGGCGCAGCGGCGCCATCAGCGCGTCATGCGCCAGCAGCCCCTTGGCCTGCATCTGCGCGCGCCGCACCTCATCATCGGCGTCGCCCATGCCGATGCCCCGGTTCCGCACCAGATCGCGCACGTCCCAGCGCAACGGCGTCAGGTTCAATATGCCATATTCCAGCGGCATTTGCGCCGGGTTGGCCTCGAGTTCAGAAATCCGTGCATTGACGCCCGCGACATAGCCCTGCGCACATTCGAGCACGCCGGGCGGCAAGGTCGCCAGTTCCGCATCGATGTCACCGCGATACAGGAACAGCCGCGCCGCCTTGTCCGCCGCGACGAAGCGCGGCCCGAACGCTTCAGCCATCCGCCCCATGTCGCGCCGATAATCCATGTCGATCTGGAACAAGCGGTCGCGCGCCACCAGATAGCCCTGGCCGAAATAGGCATCGTGCAGCGACTGTGCCCGCACATGCGGCACGCCCATTTCATCCTCGACAATCTCGATCGGCGCCTTGGCACCCGCTATCTTGACCCGCAGCGGCTTTCCGCCCCGCACCATCGGTTTCGCCATCAACCCGCCCGGCAGGGCGAATGCCGCCACACCGGCCAGAAGGAACGCACGACGCTGGATCAACACATTCTCCTTGTCTTGGAAATTGGGGCAACGATCATCGACACCGAACCCGGTCCGCCCATGGCAGGCCGGCAGGTGCCTAAACGTTGCAAGCTATCCCGGCTGGCGGCGAGAAATCCACCCCGCCATTCCCTTCGGCTATACCTGTATAAGATCAAAGTAATACCAAATCTATTGACCAGCCGTGACCACCCTGTAACCTCCCCGTCATGAAGCCGGTTTTTGCGCCCATTAGCGGAGCCTTGCCGGGTTCGTGATGACGGTATGGTGGGAACCGGCAAATCGACAAGACAGCCTGCCTGCGGTCATGTGATGTTATGGGTTGGATAGGGCCAAACCGGCGCAATAACGCCGCGCACGCATGAATGCGAGCAGCCCCGTCCTGTGAAAAGGGGGTTTTTATCTATGCGTGATTTCAGGCGAATTCGTCGGTCCTTCGGCCGTCGCCATGGCCTTGGCCTGGCCATGACCGCAATAGCATTGGTGCATGCAGCCCCCGCTCTAGCGCAGGAGGTGGCCACGCCCCAGAGCGGCATGGAAACGGCACCGACCAATCAGATCGTCGTCACCGGCACCCGCATCGTACGCGACGGCTTCAAATCGCCCACCCCCCTGACCGTGATGACACAGGAGGCGATCCAGAACCAGTCGCCGACCAACAATATCGCGGACCTGATCAACCAGATGCCGGCGCTGGCCGGCAGCACCCGTCCGTCCAACTCGCGCCTTGCCATTAGTTCGGGCCTGGCGGGCATCAATACGATGAACCTGCGCAACCTTGGCGAAGTGCGTACGCTGGTGTTGCTCGACGGTCGCCGTTCGGTGGGATCCACCATTACCGGCCTGGTTGACATCAACACTTTCCCGCAGGCGCTGGTGAAGAGCGTGGAAATCGTGACCGGCGGCGCATCGGCCGCTTATGGTTCGGACGCCGTCGCGGGCGTGGTCAACTATGTGCTCGACAAGACATATGAAGGCTTCAAGGTCAATGCCGACACCGGCATCACCGACAAGGGCGACGGTTTCAACTACAGCTTCAACGCCGCAATCGGCAAAAGCTTTGCCGACGGGCGCGGCCATATCCTGCTGTCGGGCGAATATGCGCACAAGGACGGCATTTTCCAGGTCGATCGCGACTGGAACCAGCTGGGCTATCGCACCGTCGCCAACACCGCAGCCGCCATTGCAGCCGGCGGCCCGGCCAGCCTGGTCGTGAGCGGCGCTGGCACCTGGAACACCACACCGGGCGGCATCATCCGTTCGCAGGTCGGCGGCACGACCAGTCTGCGCGGCATCTATTTCGGCCAGGGCGGTGCGGCCAAGCAATATCAGTTCGGATCGCTCAGCGACAGCTCGCAGACGATTGGCGGTGACTGGGAAGTGAACGACACGTCGCGCAATATCGGCCTGGACGCGCAGGACGACCGGCGCGGCGTATTTGGCCGCCTGAGCTATCAGCTGACCGACTGGCTGGAAGTCTATGGCGAGGCGTCCTACAATTGGAACAAGACGCTGTTCAACGCTGGACCTCAGGCCGCGACGATGACGCTGACCGGCGACAACGCCTATCTGATCAATGCGCTGGGCAGTGCGGCGCTGGCCGGGGTAACTTCCGTCACGCTCGGTACTTCGGCATCCGACCTGCCCTATCGCAAGAATAACAGCACACGCGAAGTGCAGCGCTACACCATCGGTGCGGGCGGCGAATTCCAGATGTTCGGCAACAAGGCCGTGTGGGACGCCTATGGCCAATATGGCCGCACCGACACGCATGAACTGCTGCGTGACATCATGAACACGTCGCGCATGGCGCTGGCGACCGACGCGGTATTTGCGCCGGCCGGCAATGCGCTGGGCGTAGCAGCTGGCACCATCGTCTGCCGTTCGTCATTGACCAGCCCGTCCAATGGCTGCGTGCCGCTCAATCGCCTGGGCACCGGCGTCGCCAGCCAGGCGGCGATCGACTATGTGCTGGGCGATCCCTATCGCGATCAGACCTTCAAGCAGACGGTCGCGGGCATCAACCTGTCGACCACGCCCTTCGCCACTTGGGCAGGCGATGTCAGCGTTGCGATCGGCGGTGAATATCGCAAGGAAGAAGTGTCGGGTTACGTGCCCACCGAATATCAGAGCGGCTGGTCAGTCGGCAATTTCCGTCCCACTTTCGGCAGCTACAATGTCAAGGAGGCCTATCTGGAAACCGTCGTCCCGCTCGGCCTGGGCGCGGAATTCAACGGAGCAGCACGCCTGACCGACTATTCGACATCGGGCACTGTCACCACCTGGAAGGCGGGCCTGACCTGGCAGCCGATCCCCGACATCCTGCTGCGCGGCACTCGTTCGCGCGACATCCGCGCACCCAACCTTAACGAACTGTTCCAGTCGGGCACATCGCGTACCAACACATTTGGCACCAATGCATCGGCCTATGGCCAATATGCCGGTGCCACCTTCCGCGAACTGACCACCGGCAATCTGGCGCTCAAGCCCGAAAAGGCCGATACGCTGACGCTGGGCGGCGTGTTGCAACCACGCTTTGCACCGGGCCTGTCGATCTCGGTCGACTGGTTCCGTACCAAGGTGAAGGATGCGATCGCGCAATTCTATGCCGACGACATCGCCCAGCGCTGCAATGAAGGCATTCAGAGCTTCTGCGCCGCGATCGTCGCCGATCCGCTGGGCGAGCGCGACTATTATGTGACCGCCAGCCCGTTCAACTTCGCCCAGGTCAAGGTGCGCGGGATCGACTATGCCGTGAACTATAACCTGCCGATGGATCGCCTGTTCAACAATGGGAGTGCCAGCAGCCTGACCCTGAACGGTACTGCTACCAACTATCTGGAAAATCTGGTCGACAACGGCATTTCGGTACCTGTCGATACGGTGGGTCAGAATAGCGGCCAGTCCAGCACCCCGAAATGGATCTTCCGCATGTCGGCCACGTTCGACACGCCGACCTATTCGATCACCGCGGTCGGCCGTGGCGTGAGTTCGGGTACCTACAACAACACCTATATCGTCTGCACCACGGGTTGCCCGACCAGCACGGCAGCTAATCCGACGATCAACAACAACCATGTCGACGGCACCTTCTACACCGACCTCAACCTGACGACGAAGATCAAGGTCGGCGGATATGATGGCCAGCTGTTCTTCAACATCACCAACCTGTTCGACAAGGATCCGATCCTGCTGCCGGAAACCGGCCTGTCGGCCAATTCGACTTACAGCGATTTGCTGGGCCGCGCCTTCCGCGTCGGCGTGCGGTTCAAAACCAACTGAGCATTTTCGAAGCAGATGCCATCATCTGCGGACTCGGAAAGTGCTGAAAAACAAAGAACATCTTAAGGAGGAACAGGGTGGCGGATCAACGATCCGCCACCCTTTTTCTTGCGCAGGTCCCCAGCCTACCGCGCGGGCCATATTGCTCCGGATGATAGACGCCTGGGATCGGACAGACACGCCCCTTATCGGCACGACATACCGACCTGCGCAGATTGGCTGATGGTCCCTTTCGTCCGTCAGGAGCAGCCCGTCGTCGGCCTGGCCCGCAACAGCGCCCGCCCGGCCCTTGCGCCGGTGGTCTGGCTGTCACTGACCGCAAGGGTCCCGTTAACGAACAGCTTGGCCACCCCGACGCTCAGTTCGCGAGGATGCACATAGTCGGCCCGCGGCGCATATTTTGCAGGGTCGATCACCACGACATCGGCATAATAGCCGGCTTTAAGATAGCCGCGATGATCGATCTTGTAGATGTCGGCAGTGGCCCCCGTCGATTGCCGCACGAAGGTCTGCAGGCTGATGACCGGCCGCTTGCGCACATAATTCACATATTTTTCCGGAAAGGTCGCGAACATGCGGGGATGACCGTCTGATCCGTCCGACGATGTCACGATCCAGGGTTGCTGCATGATCAGGTCGACATCGCTCTGCGCCATGTTGAACGAAGCAACCCCCGTGCCCTTGCCCTTCTTAGCCGGATCGGTCGTCTCGATGCTCTGGCGGATGATGCGCAGCGCCGCGTCGCGCGGATCGACCTGCCATTCGCTCGCCACCTGTTCCAGTGTCTTGCCCGTCCAGGGGAAGCCCTGTGCGATCAGCAGCAGCGCTTTCGCCCCGCCGCGCCGGCGCATGTTATTCCGCATCTCGTCCCGGATCTTTGCCAGCATCGCCGGATCGTCCAGCCGCTTCACCAGCGCCTCGCCGCCGCCATCGACGGCCCAGCCGGGCAACAGCGACGCGTCCAGGCTCGATCCCGACGCCAGCCAGGGATATTGATCCGCCGTGACATCCTGTCCTGCCTTGCGGGCCGCCTCAATCTCCGCAATCACCGCCGGTGCCTGACCCTGCACATCGACGCCCAGCGCCTTCAAATGCGCAAAATGCACCGGCATGCCGGCCTGCCGGCCGATCGATATGGCTTCCTTCACCGAACCGAGCAGACCGATATTATAGCTGGATTCGTCGCGCTGATGGGTATCGTACAGACCTCCCCGGACTGCAGCTTCCTTCGCCACCGCGACCACTTCTTGGGTCTTGGCAAAGCTTTGCGGCGGATAGAAAAGCCCGGCCGAAAAGCCAGTTGCGCCTTCGCACATGCCATTGGCGACCAGCGCCTTCATCTGCGCCAGTTCCTGCGCATCAGGCGCGCGGGCATCATCGCCCAGCACCTGCTGCCGCACTCGCCCGAAGCCAATAAAAGGCACGATATTCGTCCCAATACCCGACGCCTGCAGCTTGGCGGCATCCGCACCCACATTGGGTGTACCGAACCCGTCAACGCCGATCATCACTGTGCTTACGCCCTGATCCAGCCAAGCGGCATTGACCCGCGTACCTGCGTCCGGCGAGCGGATGAAACTATCGGCATGGGTATGGGCGTCGATAAAACCAGGAGCGACGATTAAACCTTTTGCATCAATGACCTTGCTCGCTTTCATGCGCGCCGCGCGACCGACATAGATGATCCGATCCCCCCTCATCGCGACATCGCCCACAAAGGGCATGCCTGCACCACCATCATAGATGGTGCCGCCGCGGATCACTATGTCCGCCTGCTCGCCCGGTGCTGCATGGCTGAAAGCGGCAATGGCTGACAGCCCCCCCGCCATCAATAGGGCCTGGAGGCGACGCGCGGCGGTGAAAGAAGGCATGGGTAGGAAGTCCTTGGAAGCTGAGCCTTATCGGCAACATGGCCCCGATAAGTGATGGCCGTCCAGTCCGGCCTGTTGCACCACCTATAACCGAATGTCATAGCGGTTACGTACCCAGCCGTCGTTGATCCAGACGAACAGGGCCGCACCTGAAGGGACCACGCCTGTGAACCTGCGCCAGATTGAAATTTTCCACGCCGTTTATTTGCACGGCACGGTCAGCGCCGCCGCGCGCGCGCTCAATGTTTCGCAGCCTGCCGTCACCAAGGTACTTCGTCATACTGAGAGATTGATTGGTTTGCCATTGTTCGAACGAACGAATAATGGCTTGATACCAACGCAGGATGCCCGCACCCTGTTCGCGGAAGTCTCCGACATTCAAGACCGAGTGCGTTCACTGAAGCAAGCTGCTCAGAATATGCGCAACGGCCGCGGCGCCATGTTACGGTTTTCCGCTCTTCCTTCTCTTGGGTTAGGCGCAATACCCGAGGCGGTCTCGCGCTTCCTGCGAAGCCACGAAGACATCATGTTCGATCTGCAAACGCTCCATCATGACGAGATGGTACGAAAACTCTATGAGCGGGAAACTGATATTGCTATCAGTTTCGAAATTCCGATATCCGCTCCCGTGGCTCATCAGGTAATCGGCGAAGGCGAGTTGGTCATACTGTATCGCGAAGATGACCTGCCAGCTGCTCCGGCGCGGTTACATTTGGAAGATTTGCGGAACAGAAAATTTATCAGTCCGATAAAGAGCGGGCCAATTGGTGTGATGCTGTCCAACGAGTTGAGCCGTCTCGATGTTGAGCTTGAAGAGGTGGTTTCGGCACGCACTTACTATATCGCAGCCGCCTTAGTACGCGCGGGGGTCGGCATGGCCATCGTGGACAATTTTACGGCACATGCCGCTGCTGCACCGGGTCTTTCAAGCCGGCCACTCCAACCAGCCATAACCTTCGACATAAATGCCATATATCTACAGAACCGGCCACCATCGAAAACAGCATCGGAGTTTTTGAATCTGCTCTCGACCATTATCGATAACCTATAGCCTCAGGCTATGACCTTCATGGCCATTGATATTGGGTTGGGTGGGAACGTGAAGATAAAGCACGTCCTCCCATCAGCATAGGTTCGACACATCCATGATCGCCACGCCCTATCTTCTCTATCTCGGCCACAGCAATGACGATATTGGCATCAAGACTTCGCGCGGGCTGGCGGTGTTCCGGCCTGATATCTGTGTAGGAGAATTCCGCCATGACGATTGCAGTCTGACGCTGGGCTTCCCCCGCATGGATTTCGCCACCGCTTATGCCGGAGGCGCACGGACTTTGGTGTTGGGCATCGCCAATGCCGGCGGCAAGCTGGGCGAAGATTTGGTACGTGACGCGCTTGCGGCGATGGAGGCCGGGCTCGACATTGCATCGGGCCTGCATCAGCGGTTGAAGGACGAACCGCAACTGGTGGAAACCGCTAAACGCCTCGGCCGCACCTTGCATGACGTGCGCGATCCCCGCGCCGACATTCCGGTCGGCAACGGCAAGAAGCGCGCCGGCAATCGCCTGCTGACCGTCGGCACCGACTGTTCGGTGGGCAAGATGTATACCACGCTTTGCCTGGCCCGCGCCCTGTCCGCACGCGGCGTGCCCGCTGATTTCCGCGCCACCGGCCAGACCGGCATCCTGATCGCAGGCGACGGCGTGCCGCTGGACGCCGTGGTGGCCGATTTCATCTCCGGCGCGATCGAACAGATTTCGCCCGATCGCAATGATGGCGGCTGGGATTTGATCGAGGGTCAGGGTTCGCTCTTCCACCCCTCTTTCGCCGGCGTGTCGACAGGCCTGCTGCATGGTGCTCAACCCGACGCACTGGTGCTGTGCCATGATCCTATGCGCCAGAGCATGCGCGGCCTGCCCCATTACAAGCCGCCGGGCCTTTCCGACTGTTTGGAAGCCAATCTGCGCACCGCCCGCCTCACCAACCCCGATGTCCGCGTCGTCGGCATCGCGCTCAACACCTCCGCCTTGGAAGAGGCAGAGGCGCTAGCGCTCTGCGCCCGTATCGGCGACGAGTTCGGCTTGCCCTGTTCCGATCCCTATCGCATGGGCGTGGAGGCGATCCTCGACCGGCTGCTGGAAACGCACACGGCGACGATCGCGCCCGCAACGAAGACCGCCTGATCCCCATGGCCCGCACGCTGACCGCTCTGGGGGAAAGCTTTCCTCTCGCCACCCCTTTCCGCATTTCGCGCGGGGTCAAGACCGCCGCTGATGTCGTCACCGTCACCCTGTCGGAAGGCGGCGTCATCGGCCGGGGCGAATGCGTTCCCTATCCCCGCTATGGCGAAAGCGTGGAAAGCAGCATTATCGAGATCGAGGCAATCCGGGAAGCGTTGGAAAGCGGCATCGATCGCCGCGTCCTTATCGATATGCTGCCCGCAGGCGCAGCGCGCAACGCGGTTGATTGCGCCCTGTGGGATCTGGAATTGCGCTTGAGCGGCAGCGACATCGCCACGGCCATGGGTCTTGCCCGGCCGCTGACACCTATAGCCACGGCCATGACCGTCGGCCTCGACACGCCCGACGCCATGGGACTGGCCGCTGCCGCGCTTGCCGACGTGCCCCTGATCAAGGTGAAGGTCGACCGGACCGATCCCGCCGCCCAGCTCCGCGCCGTCCGCGCCGCCGCGCCCTCCCCCCGCATGATCGTCGATCCTAATGAAAGCTGGACGATGGCGGAGGTCAGCGATCTTCAGGCGCTGATGATCGACCTGAGGGTCGACCTTCTGGAACAGCCGCTGCCCGCGCATGAGGATGGCGATCTCAACGGCTTTAGCTCTGCGATCCTGATCGCCGCCGACGAATCCATCCATGTCGCCGCTGATCTCGATAGCCTGCCCGACGGCTATGGCGTGGTGAATATCAAGCTGGACAAGACCGGTGGCCTGACCGCCGCGCTCGACCTGGCTCAGGCCGCGCGCGCGCGCGGCCTTGGCGTCATGACCGGCTGCATGATCTGTTCGTCCCTCTCTGTCGCGCCCGCCTGGGCCATTGCGGCGGACAGCGAGTTTGTCGATCTGGACGGACCGCTCTGGCTGTCGGTCGACCGGGAAGGCGGCGTGACAGGGGTTCGCGGACATCTGTTGCCCGCGCAACCGGGCTTCTGGGGCGGACTGTAACTACAGCATGTCAACAATGACCCGCCGCTGGTTCGCCATTCCCCTCTGGCTGCGCGTGTTGGGCGGGTTGCTCGCAGGCGTGTTGACGGGGCTATTCTGGCCAGCCGCTATTCCCTGGATTGGCTTTGTCGGCGAACTCTTCGTCCGGCTGATCCGCATGCTGGTCGTCCCCATTGTCTTCGTGTCGATCGCATCAGGCGTAACGGCTCTCGCCGATCCGCGCCGGCTGGGATCAGTAGGCGGGCGTACGGTCCTTCTTTTCGCCTTCACCACTGCCTGCGCCGTCTCGATCGGCATGGCGCTGGGATTGTTGATCGGGCCCGGCACCGGCGCAGCACTGGGCAAGGCTGTGCCCCATGCATTGGAGGAGGCGAAATCGCTGCATGATCAGTTGATCGGCATCGTGCCCGTCAACATCGTCCAGTCATTGGCCGAAGGGGATATGCTGGCAATCATCTTCTTCGCCATGCTGTTTGGCTGCGGCGTCATTCTGGCCGGAGACGAAGCACGGCCCATGGCCAATATGCTGCAATCGGCCAGCCGGGTGCTGTTTCACCTTGTCCGCCTCGTGATGGAAATCACGCCCTTCGGCGTCCTAGCCCTGATTGCCAAGGCCGTGGCGGACAATGGCATCGCCGTCTTCGCCAATATCGGCTGGCTGGCGCTGTGCGTGCTGCTGGGTGTGATAGTCCAAATATTGCTGGTCCATCTGCCGCTCATCAGGCTGGTCGCACGCCTATCGATCCGCCGCTTCTTCCACGCGGCCGTTGATCCGTTGCTGGTCGCCTTCTCTACTGCCTCTTCCGCAGCGACATTGCCTGTCGCGCTACGGGTAGCACAGGAAGAATTGCAGCTAGATCCCGCCATCGCATCGACCGTGTTGCCCATTGGCGCCAGCATTGGCAAGGACGGCACCGCCATGTATGTCGGCCTGCTCAGCATCTTTGCCCTGCAGGCGCTGGGCGTACATCCGGATTCTACGATGCTGGGAATTATGCTGTTAACCGGCGCGTTAGCAGCTTTTGGTACCGCGCCAATTCCATCTGCATCTTTGTTCATGCTCGCAGCTGTGCTATCGGCAGTTGGCATTTCACCGGAACAGACCGCGCTGGTGGTAGGCTTTGTACTGCCGTTCGACCGTCTGCTCGACATGACTCGTACCATTGCTAGCGCGAGTGCGAACTTGGCAGTTACAACTGCCGTCGCGCGTAACGACACCCGGTCCAATCAATTAGCATTTCCGCAGTAGGCGAGGCGCCGGTCAGCTATTACCGATAGTCACTCAGCTCCAAACGTGGCGAAGACGACCCTCTTGTCCTTCAGCAGCGCTGAACACCGAAATGCGGTCGCTTCCTGCCGCCCCCCCCTGTACCTCGTTCGCGTCGACGTTTTCCTCAGCCTGATATGAATGCTGCGAGATGAGCCCTGATCCCTCACCGCTGCATTGGGTCGACGATAGCGCTTACTGGAGTGCCAATCGCGCCCAGCATGCAATTGTCGGCGACTATGAGCTGATTGCCTATGATATTCCTCCGACGGGCGACGCGGCGGCGAAGATTGGCTGGGAAATCTATACCGGACCCAACCAGAGCCAACTTCTAAGGACGCAAGAGGCAACGGATTTCAATGCAGCAAAAGCTGCTGCAGAACAGGCTTGGCGCGACCTTCAGAACGACTTGTAACGCCTACGGGCCGAGATTGTGTGACGCCTATTTCATGCGCGTCAGCAACCGCCCCGCCGCGCCGTGCTCCGCTGCCAGATTGCGGTTATAAAGAAGCGGCATCTTGGGTGACTTCCAGCGCAGCGCATCCATGATACCGGCAATATCCTCGCCGGCCGCAAACAGGTCGTTGTTCATGCCGATCCGTGTAGAGTGGGCACTGATTCCCTTGTGCCATTGGGCAAATTCTTCAGCTGTCAGGTCGGGGATAAGGCCCTTATCCCAGGCCTCCTGTGCACGTGCCTTGAATATCTGCGTAACCGCCTGGGGGCGAAGCGGTTCCTGCCCAAGCGTAACCACCTTCAAGGGACCAGCGCCCGCGCGCTTGCTGCTACCCTCGTCCAACATTAGGCCGGGTAGACCCAAATAGGTAGCTGCTGCCCTGCGCCGGGCATCAGCACGCAATTTCGCCGGATCGGCAGGCTTGCGCATCTTGATGAACAGACGCCGGAAGACGGCGCCCTGCTCACCGGGTACGCCAAGTTCGTCCTTGACCTTCGCCCAAGCCTGAAGGGCAAGGACCGAGCGCATCGACAGAAAGGCAGTAGCCCCCTCCCCTTCCTGGTCGCCCTTATGCCGGGGAATGACGAGGAGCCGGGTATCAGGATCGCTTGCAGGCAGGATATGCTCAAAGCAGATGGCCACAAGTTCTGAAGCGCGCAGACCGGTATCATAGGCGACGGAAAGCAAGGCGCGGTCCCGAATCCCCTTTTCGTCCGAGCCGCAGGCTTCGAGCAATGCCTTAAGGCTCACCCCTCGGCTCTGGGCGCCGAAGACATCGCTCACGGCCCCCTTGTATCGCAAAGGCCGCGCCTGTTTTTGGGCGGTGCCAAGACGGCGCCGCAAGGCCTTCATCTCGAGACGGACAAGGTCGTTTCTGGTGGGATCCTCGAGCCCAAACAACCTATGGAAGGTCCCGATAGCCCATAGGATACGGGACAATGTCGCGGGACGGGCAGACTTTCCCCCTACCCCATCTGCGCGATCCCGCAGGAATGCGATCACCGAGGCGGGCTGCGCAGGCAAGGCGCTCACGCCTTGGGCGCGGCAGGCATCGCCAAAGCCGCGCATGTCAGCAAGGAGACCACGCACCGTATTGGCAGCACTGGCCGCAAGCGTCGCCTCGACAAGATCAATGTTGAGCACCGGCCGTTCGCGACCGGGCAACTGGGCGAGAACCGCCTCAAAGCGCTGCAGCGGCGTGCGCGCGCGGTCGGCCTCGCGCCAGCTTCGCCGCGCGGCCAGTTCCTGCTTACGCGCGCCATAAGCCCAACGCTGCCCGGGCGCAGGCATAACAGTGCCGGTCAGCAACGGGCCCGGCGGCGCATCGGGTGGGACCTGAGATGTGGCAGGCTCCGGGGCAACAGGCTCGCTCTGCGGCCGGGAGAGCACGGGAACCTCGGCCTCTTCCGGCAGCGCCATGAAGGCTCTCAATCCGCGCAAGGGGCGCTTGGACGTATCGTTCATGCCCATGTTCGCTTCGCTGTCATAAGCCATCTTATAGAAAATTACCGATTTTGGATCAATGATAATGGCCCTTGTCGGTTATTCAGTTTTTTAAGCTATGTTCACCATTCACTGAAATGACATTTAGCTTTAATTATGGATTACCAAATGGCAGGAAACTGGACTAAACATCCTATAGAAATAGCCATCGTGGAAAGCAGCCCGACGTGGATCGCAGCGATCTTATGCTTGCCTATGCAAAGGCCCATGGCGCCCTCGAGCGATTGGATGATCGATGGGCCACATCTCCGATTGCCGGCGCATGGCGCGCACGCATGGCCTGGACCGAGCGTCATGCCCTCGCCTGGGCCGACAGTTTCGACATACCTGCCGACGCGCTTGTGTTCGACAAGCGCGGTCGACTGCGATCGGGCGACTATGACCTTACACATTGCAAAGATGCGATCGGGGCACCGATCAGCCGCAGGGCGCTGCTCGAAGAGCCCGAACAGCTTCTCGCCTGGCTGGGTGGGGAGCGCGCAGGCGCCGGACCAGACTCACGATGGGAAACGATTCAGGCCATCGAGACCTGGTCGAGAGCCAGCACAGCACTGCCCCCTGCCCCGCCCCTTCTCATGGCCGCCCGTCTCTCTTCCCTCTGGCGGCGCCACGCGCCTCTTGGACGCGGCGACGTTGTCGCCAGCCTTCTTATCGGTGACCGGTGGAGCATGGGCCGTCAGCCAGGTTCGCAGGGCGGGCTTGTCGCATTGGGCATGCGCCACAATGGTGGCCGCTGGAAGACGGCGAGCGGCGAGGAGGCCGAGCATCTGTGGCTTGGCGCCATTCGGGCAGGCGCAATGGCCCATCTCGAACTCGAGAACCGATTGCGCGCCTTCGCCATGCGCGTGCGCCATGTTCTCGTGCGTCGTCGACGCAGCGGTCAACTTGGAGAGCTGATGGCCTTTGCAATGGAGCGCCCCCTGATCAACAGCAGCGACGTGGCACAGCGTACGGGTCTCACGCACGCCGGCGCCATCAAGCTGCTGTCGATCGCGCATGACGAAGGCCTGCTGATCGAAACGACTGGCCAGGCCAGCTACCGGCGCTATGCTATCCCGCTCAGCGAACCACAAAGCGCGACTTTGGTGGAACAGCAAAGATCCCAACCTATGTTTGCAGAGCCTCTCGGAGAGGTTGAGGCCAAAAATCACCCCTTCCAGGAGCCCTTCTGAGAGCCAAAATGCGGCATTGATGATCCATATCCTGCCGGCGCGTCCAAGGCCCTCCAGTAGCCCTTAAAACGCACCATGCGCGATTTCATGATTTGTTCCTTTCGAGAGGCATCATCGCAGCTATTGCGCGGGCACATAGGGCATGCATGGGGTCAGTCGGCGTTGTTGGCCGCTTGAAGATGGTTCTCATACTTGGTGAGTGACAGCATCAAGCCTGCATCAACCAATGAGGGCTCTGATCGGGCCGCGGCAGATCGTCCATTCACCAGCGCCCCTGTCGCGTTGCACTGCATGTTTCAAGCGCAAGCCACGCGACTGCAGAGCCAGAATGATTGCGAGCGACGCCTGGACAGGCCTTGGGGTCACGTCCGTCAATGTGGTGTAATTTCGGTGCTGGCCATCGGGCTGCATTTTCAGGCGGCCTTGGGTGTAATCTGTAGCGGCTGAACCTCCTCGGTTATGGGTGTGGCAAGGGCGGCCATGCCCTCGATCTGCATGTAGCGGTGCTGGAGCTGGTATTCATCGTTCTGCTCGAGCAGGACGGCACCGACGAGGCGGATGATGCTGTCCTCGTTCGGGAAGATGCCGACAACATCGGCGCGGCGCTTCACTTCCTTGTTCAGGCGTTCCAGCGGGTTGGTGCTGTGAAGCTTGACCCGGTGCTGCTCGGGGAAGGTCATGTAGGCGAGCACGTCGTGCTCGGCATCGTCCATGCAGGCGCCGAGCTTGGGCCATCTGGCGCGCAATTGATCGGCGACCTGACGCCAGACCTGAGTTGCGGCCGCATGATCGGGCTGGAGGAAGACTTGGCGGATCGCAGCAGCAACAACCGTGTTTTGGCCCTTGGGCACGTAGGCGAGCGCGTTCCTCATGAAGTGGACGCGGCAGCGCTGCCAGGTGGCGCTGAGCACGCGGGTGATCGCTGCCTTGAGGCCCTCGTGGGCATCGGAGATGACCAGCTTCACGCCGGTCAGGCCGCGGCGGGAGAGGTCCTTGAGGAAGCTCGACCAGAAGGGCTCGGCTTCGGAAGGGCCGATGTGCAGGCCGACGATCTCGCGCTTGCCCTCAGTGTTGACGGCGACGGCGATTATCGCGGCGACACTGACGATCCGTCCCCCCTCGCGCACCTTGAGGTAGGTGGCATCTAGCCAGAGGTAGGGCCAGTCACCGGCGAGCGGGCGCTTGAGGAAGGCATGGACGCGCTCGTCGATGTCTTTGCACAGCTTTGACACGGAGGACTTGGATATCCCGGTCATGCCCATCGCCTGCACCAGCTCATCGACGCGCCGGGTGCTGACCCCGGCAATCCACGCCTCCTGGATTACTGCGACCAGCGCCTTCTCAACAGTCTTGCGCGGCTCCAGGAAGCCGGGGAAGTAGGCGCCGGTCCGCAGCTTGGGGATCTTGAGGTTGAGCGTGCCGAGCCGGGTATCGAGACTGCGGTCGCGGTAGCCATTGCGCCAGGTCGTGCGTTCGCCCGATCGTTCATGGCGGCCAGCGCCGACCAGGCCGTCGACATCGGCCTCCATAATGATCTGCAATACGCTCTCGGCGATCGTACGCAGGAAATCTCCATCTCCGGTCTTCGCCATCAGTTCGGCAAGCGGTAGTCTGTCGTCGGTCATCGGGATCAACTCCTCGGTGGGCGTGTGAAGTGTGGTAACTCCACCTTACCGATGAGCCCGGTGGCCACCGAGTTCGAAATCGCATGGGGTTGGGCATGCCCAACCCCATGCGATCACCTCAATCTACACCGGAAATTACACCACGAGCGCGGACGCTAACGGCCTTGGTCTGAGCCACTGGGGCTCGACGAAATGCACAGATGTTTCCGATCGCAGGGTTAGGATGCCCTTTCATCCCGTCGCTCTTCCTTGAGCGGATCTCCGCGACGGCCTGTGACCGCAGCATGCTGCCTGGCCAGCGGCTGCCGAGGATAGATCGTGCGACAAAAGACCTGATCATCTGCGCCGAGCGGACATTGCCGTGATGACCGGGACGCGACATGAATGATGAAGAGAGGCTTCGGTTGCGAGATTGGTATCGCTCCCCTCCTCTGCAGCCAAGTGCGAAAACAGGGGATATGCGCGTAATCCTTGTTTGGCAGGCCCTTCCCATCAGGCCTTGCACAAGATTTGCTGATCAGGCTTTCATATCGATGAGGAAACCGAGCATTGTCATGCCAGCATTGGTAGTGGCCCTTGTCGGTTGTCAGTCCAATTCCCGGCCTGGGACTGACACAAGAGGCCCTCCCATCTCTGGCTTGGGCTTGGACTTGGCGAGCCTCAAGATGTTTGTCGAGATCGTTAGCCCTGGCCGGCATATGCCGCCAATGAGCGGGTGCGGTGATGCGTTCCCTGCCCTGTCGAAGGCCCTCGAACTTGGCAGGTGCTGCGTCCAGATTATGACTATGCGGGTCGGGGCAGATGGATGGGCCGTAATGTCCGCGCGAGTGGTGTTCGGACTTCTGGCCCATTGTCCGGCGCACCCTTGCCTCCCTGCGCCATCAGCAGGCTATCGTTGAAGCTCTACGTGCAATCGAACAATCCAGGGTCTTCCGCAAATCCCTGTCTCCGGCTAAATTTCAATCAGGAAGGAAAGCGCCGCAAGGCGCGTCTTATCAAGTTTAGAAGAATCCATAAGAAGTTAGCGCTGCTCAACAGGCTGGGCGAATCGCGGATTCAGCGCGATTCGCATCAGAAGCACCGTTCCTGAAGTCCCGCTGACCTGTTCCTGAAGTCCCGCAACTGGTGTTCCTGATACCCCGTAGATGCGTTCCTGAAGTCCCGCTGGCCGTTCCTGATATCCCGTGCCGTATGCCAGTAGGAGTGGCGGGCGATAGAGAGTAAAACATGTTTTACTTGCCGATATGTCACCGAAAAGTCGGGTTTTTGTATGCATATCACCTGTCCGATCGCGACGAAAATTGAGCTGCGAGCATTGGCGCAGGCCCATCGGCAAGCGGGACCGACATAGGGCTGCTGCCTGGAGGCACGGTATTTGAGGAACATGGCCTTCGGCTGGAAAATGGCCATCTGGCCGCTTCTTGCTGGTACCAGACCGGGTACGGAGCGGGCTTGAGCCATTTTAGCGCCCACTCGCTACGGAACTTCGGGAACGGATGGAGTGACGAGGGCATGTGCGCCATCTGTCATGCGCGGGATTTAAGGATCAGCCGATCCCGGCTCCCTGTGCCGCAGCCTCGTCCTGTCCGGGACAAGGCCCCCTCCCCTCCCAGGGGTGTTCCCGCAGAGATCCTGCCTTTGTTCGCCCTTATGAGCTGCTGCCTTCAGGACTGGATGCGTCGCCAGGGGCGCTGCCCAGTCCCGGGCATCTTGGCCCGACCGGTGCTATACAGGCTCCCGCTATCGATGTGGCGCTGCAAGGCGCACGAGGCTGAAACACAGATGTCTCGCGACGGTCTTCCAGCTTTGGGAGCGATCGGTACATGGTTGGCGCATCGTGCGCGGACTGGCTGTCGGGCTCGTGCCAAGGCCGTTCCTGAAATACCGCCTTGGCATGTTCTGGCTGATCAGCGTCGAGCGAGACCGACAGATCGGCACGATCATAACAGAGCGGGAAGCTTCGGCTTGGGGGGCTTGGCGGTGAGCCGGCGAAGCGGCGGCTTTAAAGAACCAGCGCATGGGGCAGGGGAGGGCGCTTGCCGCCACGGCACGTCAAGCGAAGCCCTTGTCACTTGCTGGGACCGGCCATGCGATCTGGCGTGCCCATGCACGCCAGATCGCCGTCAATGCCGATCGGCCACTCATGCAGCGGACATCGGATGAAGGGCAAGAATGAGTGCCGCAGCAGGTACCAAGTGATGTGGTTGCAATTGCGATCGCTAGGAGAGGGGAGGGACATTACCCGTCTCTTCAAGGCGGTATTTCAGGAACGGACCGCTCCCGATCGCCTGGGCGGAGGCAAAAACGATCCTGATGGCGACAAGGCTCAGCTTGCAGGACGCTGCTTCGCGCAGAAGGAGGCAAAGATGCTGGTGATGTTCCTGGCATCAAAGGCGATATCGCGGGCCCGCAGGAAGGCGCGGAAATCATCTGCAACAACCAGATGGTCGCGCTGGGGCGAGGGCAGGTTCGCGCGTGCGATCGCTCCGAACGCGCCATAGCCGATGGAACCCTGTTCAGGAAAGCGCACTGGTGCTTCCCTGGCGTCTGCAGCCTCTCTACCCTTTGGCGCCCGTGCGGGTGCAGCGCCGGGCTCGCGAGAGGAAAGGGCAGGGGGCGTGGTATCGAGCTCCCGCCGCGCCATGCGGATCATTGGCTCGGTGCCTTCCCTGTGGACAAGGTCGAGGGCATAGCCCGGCAGTGCATTTTCCCTGACGATTTTCGCCATTTCGAATTTGAAGCGGCGATAGTCGCCCTCCGCACCCGACTTCTCGAACAGCGTGGGCATGCTGATCGAGAAACCATCGGGGCCTGCGCCGCCGGCATGCTTGCGTGCGACGCGATAGAGCCAGCGTTCGCGGCCGCCGGTCAACGAGAAATAGGCCGGATCGATTGCAAGAACCCCACCCTCCATCAGGACGCCGTCATAGAACCATTTGGCAAGCGTGATGCGCATACCACGGACCTGGCCATTGCGATCCTTGAGCTGGCTATAGCTGTCGATCCAGGAAAAGGTCGTCTCCACGGCATCGCCTGAACGGATGTTGGTCTTGACGGTGGTCGACTGGAGCCGATCAAGCGCATTGCCAAGCAGCTCATAGGATCGTCCCCCTGCATCGCGCTTGAGCGTCGTGAGCATGTCATAGGGGACGATATGAAGCGTCTGGGGAATGTCATTTGCCCCACGCCTCTTATGCTCGATCAGCACAGAGGCGCAGTAGATGAGGATGTCGAGATCATAGATTGTCGCCAGCCCATATTCGGAGTTGGCACTCACATGGACCGTTACCTTGCGATCGGGACTGACATAGTCGATCGGCTTGAGACGCTTGCGCTTTGAAAGCGAGAAGAAGGGCCTCTCCATGGTCTCGCGCTGATCGCGCATGGGGAGGGTGGTGAGCTGCGGTAGAAACAGATCAACCTGGATATCGTCCCGGGCATCCTTCCGTGAAGCCATGTTCGTTCTTGAACTCCATCAGAGTAAAACATGTTTTACTCTTAGATAAGTATCTGAATTAAGACGACAAAATCCTATCGCGATGTGAATTTGGCGCCTTCGATCACCGGGCGCAGCGCCTCGAGGATCTCGTCGATATCAAGCTTGCCCCGAGGATTGATCGTCAGCGTCATGCCCTTGATCCGACTGTCCGCTACGATCTGACCAAACTCCTCGCCCTTGCTGGTCGAAAGGCTGGAGCGATGGCGAGGGGCTGCCTTGGTCGCCGGGCGTGCATTAGCGGCAGCCAGGCGCTGAAGAACCTGGGGGCCATCGATCATCGGCTCGCCCGCTCGTCGACGCCGGTTTTGCTCCGCGCTGATGATCTTGGCTTCCGCCATGATCGCATCGCGCAAAGTCGGCTGCTTGAGGAGCGGCGACAATTTCATGCCATGACGAACCTTGAGATCGGACAGGGTTGCAAATGCGTCCACTACCTCCTGTGGAAGCTCGGCCAATTGTAGCAGGTTGTGCAGGTTCTGCTTACCGATGGCGAGCCGCTCGGCCATATGCGCCCGCACGCCACCATAATAAGCGCCGACCGCATGCTGGTAATTGCGAGCCCGCTCGACGTCGGACACGTCCTCACGCTCGCGATTCTCGATGTCGGCAAGGCGGAACGCGCCTTCATCATCCAGAGTCTCAATGCGTGCGATGAGATCGATCTGGGCATGATTATTGGCGCGAAGCCAGGCGACCGAGAAATGGCGCCTTGTTCCTACAATCAGCTCATAGGGCTTTTCGCCATCCTGCGTCCGGCGGATGACAACCGGTTCCCGATTGCCATTCTCCTCTTTGATGGAGTCAATGAGCGAGGCGCAGCGCTCATGGCTCAGGCTCGCATAGTCGCGCGCATTACCCGGCCACACGGTACATTCGTCCGGCCGAATGCGGATAGTGGGCCGCTTAACGGTCCGCGCGATCTCGTCAAACGCAACGCCGCGCCGCTCGAGAAAGGAGGGCGTGGCTGCCTCCTGCCGCGTGGGCGCGGGGCTTGATGGGGCAGGTGCGACCGCCGCGCTGCCCTGCTCGTGGACAGGCGCCATAATATCCAGGCTGTCGATCGCGCTGGCCAAAAGGCTCCGACGGCGTCCTCCCGCGCTGCTCATGCCGCCTCCGTCAGCCTGTCAGTGCCCAGCTGGGCAAGGCGAGAGGGCCACTGCTTGCAGATATCCTTCTCGAGTTCTTTGAACACGGCGTTGAGATTGTCCCTGCAGCGCGTATAGGTCTGATGAGAGCCGTAAGGCTTGTTGATCTCGTAGATGGACGACATCGCGATCCCGGCATTCTTGATCTCTTCCGAAAGCAGGATCGGAGTCGAGAGCATCTGGCCGGCATAGGTCTTCTCCATGACCTGCAGCATCTGCGCCTCGTTGGTGCGATTGGGCTGGAACATCGTGCATACTACCCTGATGAAGCCATAATCGATGGAATTGTCGAACTTCGACACTAGGCTCATCGCCTCGCGACAGGTCTGCATGAAGTGGATCGTCGAGAGATAGTCGAGCTGGCGTGCCGGCACCGGGATGAGAAGCCCGTCCGCTGCGCTCAGTGTATTGACGCCCAGAAAACCCATGGCCGGCGGCGGGTCAAGAATGATGACATCATAGTCATGACGAACCTCTTCCAACCCGACACGCAGCATTCTGAACGCTCCGGCGATGGCGTGCGGTCCTTCCTCGATGGTGGCCGTCAGCTCCCACTCTGTATCCTGCAGCCCAAGATTGGCTGGGCAGATGTCGATGTTGGGCCAGGCGGTAGGCTTGATCGTCTTTCGGAAGGAATCCGCCTCATCGATACGGGGCGAGAGATAATTGGAAAGTGTGTGCGTCTCCTCGACCAGTTCCTCAAGATTGACGTCGAACATGACACTCATCGAGGCCTGAGGATCGCAATCGACGACGAGAACGCGGTAGCCGCGCAAAGCCAGATAGTCGGCCAGATGCTTGGATGTGGTCGACTTGCTGACACCGCCCTTGAAATTCTGGACCGCGACCACGACAGCGCGTTCGTCGGGCAACTTGCCCGCCTTAATGCCGAGCGCCTCGCGGATCGCGATAAGGTCCTCGACCGTATAGAAGCGTCGACCATTGTTCGCGGTCTTGGGCGCGGGCAGGCGACCGCGCGCCTCCGCCTTGGCCAGTGCTTCAGGGGTCCGCCCGAGAAATTCCGCGGCAACCGACGCCCCCATGGTGATGCTCAGGGTCTTGCGATCAGAGGGATCGATCGCCGCTCGTCGCAATACGCTCTTGGCGTTTTCGCACGATGTGATCATGGTGTCCAAAATCTGGCCGGACAACATCGGCGCGTCTCCTTGTTACGGTCTCGAATCAGGGCGGTTCGTAAAAAACGTCGAAATTGAACCCCCTATCCCGGACACATATGTCAAAATGGCGATGGTTAGTCAAACACGCTTCCAGGTAGATGATGTGCAGGACAGTTAGGCATCATGGAGGACTGTCGGGTACAGAAGGAGAGGGGGCCATCCGAGCAGAATGAATGCTGGACTGCCGCCCCTGTTATCGACCAACCTATGTAGAGATTTTGGTTAATCGTCCGTAATCCCCATACGTCGATCAATTCGACTTTGGCCCCGCGCCACGTTGCGCGGCGCCGGGCGTCTAGGGGCGTGCTGAGAAGTTTTGTTGAAGTATCTCAGGCGGGAGGGGGGAGGGCATCCGAGCAAAATGAATGCTCGACTGCTGCCCTAATTATCAACCAACCTGCGCAGAAATGTTGGTTAATTGTCCGTAAACGCCAAAACCTCCCCACATTTTCGTAGCTGCTGATCTGTCTATGTTTTGCCCCTCATCCGAGGGGTATCGTAGTGGCTGATGATGTAAGAACATTCGAAACAGGTTTCGAAAGGCAGGAGCGACTATCTGTCTCGTCAATAGGTCAGAGGGATTGAAAGTCGGGTATCGCGCATTTTGGCATTGAGCCTGACGAGGAGCTTTCGGGCCAGAGCGATGCGGACGACGAGCTTTGGTTTGCCAGCTGCGAGGAGTTTGTCGCGGAAGTCAGCGAGGCTTGGCTCGAAGCGCCGGGCGATGTCAGCGACGAGGAAGAGGATAGTTCGAATGGAGGCGCGGCCACCGCGAGTTCGCCTTTTGCCGAATCTGGCGCCGCTGTCATTTGCGATGGGAGCGAGCCCGACGAGCTTGACGATAGCCTTGTTTGAGAGGGTGCCCAGTTCGGGCAGATCGGCGATCAGATAAGCGGTAGTCCGATCGGCCAAGCCCTTGATTGAGCGGATGGTGCGATCAAAGGCGCGCCAGTGAGGATCGCTTGCGATGGACTGCGCGATCATGGCGCTGATGTCCTTTGCCTGTCTGGCGAACAGAGCCAGTGTTTCGCCGATCTGGGCCAGGGCCAGCGGATCGGTCGTGGCTGATCGGCGCTGCTTCTGGACGATGATATCGCGCGTCACATGACGCAGCCGCGCGGTGAGCGCTTCAAGCTTGGCCTGTTGTGCGCTGGGCGGCGGCGTGGGGATGAGCTTGCGGGCATCAGCGAACCAGGCCAGCATCCGGGCGTCGATGCGGTCGGTCTTTTCCAGGCACCCCATCGCCTGTGCGAAGGCGCGGGCGTGACGCGGATTATCGATGGTGCAGGCGATGCCCTGCGCCCAGAGCTGGAGGAAGGCCAGTTTCTCGCATCCCCCACTCGCCTCCAGCACGACCAGCCCATCATCACCGGCATGTTCCCACACGAAATCAGCGAGATCAGCAATGCCTTCGGCCGTGTTGCCACAGCGTTCGCATGATCCGGCGCGGTCCACGCATCCAGCCATGCCTTCGAACTATCGACTCCGATCATAATGTGCGTCACCTTGTACCTGCCTTGTCTGTGCGATTGGCAACCATCCGACTGTTCGGTCGCAGGGCAACAAGCAGGCCGATCCCAAACTCCCGACGGTCGAACGGACCTGAGGGGCAACGGGCGTCGACACTGCGGCCATGAGATCGGGTGGCCACCCGATCTCATGGTGCCAGGTCATCCTCATGACCTCAGGCACAGATACAAGGGGCAGCGCCCCTCGCGCATGGATGTCATTCCAGCGGGACCGGCGCATCGCCGCTGGTCGGCCGAGGCCAAGGCGCGGATCATCGCGTCGAGTTTTGAGCCCGGCGCCAACATCGCGGAAATCGCGCGGACGCATGGGCTGCTGCCGCAGCAGCTCTACGCGTGGCGGCATGACAGCATTCCGGGCAAGCGCTTGGCCAGCAAAAGCTGGGCTTCGTCCCGGCGGTGGTTGAAGATGCAGGCATCCGAGCAAAATGAATGTTCGACAGCAACCATGATTATCAACCGGACTGCACAGGAATTGTGGTTAATTGTCCTGTAATTCGCGACCTGCGATCAACTCGGCTTTAATCCGGCGCCATGTCACGCGCCGGACTCAACCGATACCGCCAGGTGCATTGAAGCATCTTGGCAGTCCAGCCAGCACCGCCCCGACCTAGCTCTGTCATCGAGAACGTGAGCGATCTCGCCTTCGCTTCGCTGCTTATGCATGGTTTTGCAAAGAGGCGACAATTCCGAACGACATCCGACCATCGTAGCAGCCGGTACTAAAGTTCAGGAATATGTTCTGACAGATCGATCCGTGCCTTGTCCATATCAACGGCTGCAAAAATGAAGTTTCGCTTGTTTGCCTCCTGCGGTGTGAGCCTGCCAGTCTCGATCTCCCAATCCAGCTTGGCTCTTGCGATTGCCTTCTCGTGGGTTCGGTTCCAGACAGGATCGGGTGCTGACGTGCCGTCCCGCAGTTGCTGTCTGGCTAATCGCCATCGCGAACGTCGCTGATCTTCGTTGTCATCGATTAGGGCATCGAAAGGGCAATTTGATCGCAGTTCGCGGCCCAAGCCATCATCCTGCACCATAAGCGCCATCCAGAGTTCCTGTGGCCGACATGTCAACAGGAAGCGCCAGAAACGCTGGCCTATCGTTGCCGCCCTGGCGGCGACCCTATGATCCAGGGCAAGCCGCGCTGCCTCAACCAGAGGGCCGATGCCCTCTCGCTGGCACCGTAGCATGTCGACTAGCTGGATCGCGCGCAGCAAGCGGCAGCGCTCCCCAATAGCGTGAGCATTATGCCGCCTGTCCTCGGAAAACGCAGCGCGGTCCGTCGGTCCAGTGTGAGCTGATTTCTTGTCGCGGATGTCCTTACTCCTCATACCGCGCCTACTTTCTCAAACTCTTGCCAGCTCGTCAGCGCCGACGCGCAGCCGTTATCGCAGCAGACATCCCGGGCGTGAAGACCAAAGCCATTAGCTCCAAGCCTACGGGCAGGCACGATCAGATGGACATGCGGGTCGTTCGATGAGCCAGCCCAATATGGTACATGTAGCACCATCAGCACCGCGAGTTGCAGTTCGCGTACGAAATAGCTCAGGACCCATGCCCGGATATCTTCCCAGCTCACGTGGAGGGGCCGATCGGCTGACAAGTCAATTGTGAACTGAGCATATCCCGTCTTCTCGACCGCTGGGTGCGTGGCATCATAACGTTCGAGAAGATAGGAAAGCTGCGCATATTCACCCGGCGCATTTGTCGGTACTAGCAGGTCATGTCGGGCTGCTTCATGTCCTGCTGGCGTCAGCTTTGCGAGAACGGCGGCGGAAACGCCGTTCCTTATTCCGTCATTCTTCCAATAATAGCGGACGTAGCGAAAATGGGGATGGTCGGTGCTATCCCCAACGTAGGCGGACAGCGCCTCGGGACCAGAACGGCTCTTCTTGCCAGTCATGCTGCCCACCTCCCGGCAAAGGGGAGCATTTTTTGGCTGGTGCAGGGAAACAGGATAAGTCCCTCGGTGGAAGCCCTGACTCCAGGCTGGCCATCCTCAAGCATCGGCATGAACCACAGCCTGTCGTCGAACCAGGCAGACCGATAGTCTACCAGCCACTCGCGCCTCCTGTGGAAATGAATGTCCAGGCTCTGCGGCCAGGCCCCCGAACGTAGGAGCAGCAGGTCTAGCCCATGGCTATCTCCCATCTGCGCCAATTTTTCACGGGTTTCTGACCCAGAAACATTTGTGCCCGCAATCAGCAAATTGGCCTGTTCGAGAAGCAACATGCCTTCGGTGCCGGTCAATTGTCGGCTCGGTTCAAGATCGATCGGCGCGCCGATATCGCGCGCGATCCTCATCATCGCTCGCTGGACCGAACTGCGAACGAACGGAAGGGTTTGCGCCCCCCCATTGGGGACGCATTCTGGAATATATGTCACATTAATCACTTTCAGATTGGGGAGCCGCGCCACTGAGCCGGGCTGCACTCTCCCTTTTTTCATTCCGTTACTCAGTTGTACTGAGCTACTTGCTTACTTGATAAATCGGGCTGCGATGGCAGCCCTTGTCCCGCAGGGACAGCATCTGTTAATCCGGGCAAGATTAATGGTCGATCGCTACCATGATTATCAATCGGGCTCGGCAGGGTTCACGCTTAATTATCCTGTGACATGCATTCAGCGATCAAATCGGTTTTGGCCCGGTGTCATGTCGCACGATGCTCCGTAATCCGGGCCATTGCTCTACCCAATGGGGCGACGGGGGCGAATGATCCTGGGCCTTTCCCGTGTCCCGCGGACCTGCAATCCGTCCCTGCAGCCGGGGGCTGTTCGGTTATCCGAACTACATGTGTTCGCGAAACGGGCATGGTTGCACCGACATTGTATTGGACTCGGCCACTATTGCGGAGAGTATGCCGCGTACCTACAAGACTTGGCACGTGCTGTTCGAGGCCGGCCAACCCTTGGCGCTGGCGGCCATTTCTTCCGCTGAGGAATTCATATTTGTAGCCGGCAACTTTGGTATGGTTTAACTGATCAGCAAATCATCGGCGCTCGGACATAGGAACCAAAATAACTCCAAATCATATCGGATAGGCATAAGATTGCTACCAGGTACCATATGATTTCAGCCGACCTCCTGCATGGCCCTTCCATTCATTTCCCTGAACAGTTTGACGATCAATGCTAGGCGACGCTGGCTAGGTTTCGTGGACAAAGGGTATCCATTGCAGGGCTGAGACGAGATTGACGAAGCCGAGGTAGGACTCTTTGGTTTTGTCGTATCGAGTTGCGATACGCCGCCAGTTCTTGAGTTTGTTGAAGAGGCGTTCGACAAGATTGCGCCAACGGTATTTTTCGCGATCGTGTGGGATTGGATCGCGCCGATTGCTTTTGGCGGGAATGACAGCCTCAACGTCAGCATTGGCCAATTCCTCGCGGATGGCATCTGCATCGTAGCCCTTGTCCGCCAACAATGCCTCGATCTTATGAGCAATCAAACGGAACAGCGGGCCAAAGCCTTGGATATCGTGGCTCTGGCCCGGCGTCAGGACAAAGCCGAGCGGTCGGCCTTTGGCATCGCAGCGGGCGTGGAGCTTTGTGCTGAATCCGCCTCGCGATCGGCCAAGCGCCTCGGTTTCCTGAGTCCCTTTTTTATGCCGACGGCACAATGATGTGCTCGGACCACGGTGCTGTCGATCATGTCCGCAGTGGCATCACGAGCCACCATTTCGCCCAGTGTCTCGAGCATCGCCTCGAACACCCCGGTCGTAACCCAGCGCCGGTAGCGGCGGAAAACGCTGTTCCACTTGCCATATTCATCCGGCAAGTGGCGCCATTGCGAACCTGTGCGGGCGATCCACATCATGCCTTCGAAATACAGCCGGTTGTCCTGTGCTGGACGACAGCCACGACCACGCTCAGATGGCAGTAATGTGCCGATGATCCCCCACTCGTCCTCCGTCAGCCCAATACGCTCGCCCAACGCCACCTCCAAAAGGCAGCCTTGAATCAACGCCCGATCCTGCTGTCAACCTTTGTCCACGAAACCTAGTAGGGCGGGCCAGGGCATCGGCCGCCAGTTGCTCAGCGCGGACGTGGATGGCCAAAAGAACAATCGCCAATTTGAACGCGCGATCATCCTGTAGGCTTTTACGTTCTTTCTGTTCTAGCCTGACCGCAAGCGACCCGCGCCACCGGCTGCGCCCCTTCAATGGCGGAATGACATCCCGGCTTTTCAGAAAAAGATGCAATGTGGCCGAATTGCGCATTGGATAAAGTTTGCATGTGTGGCGCAGATGAATGTCCGCCTCCTTAAAGCCCATGGCCTTCAACAGCAGATTGACGAAAATGTCTCCGTCTTTCAGGTTCCGGAAAAGGAATTCATTACTCCTTGTATTTTGCAACATCGCTGTGAGCGCTGTTTCCAGTACTCGAGCCTCACGCGCGCCCACCTTTCGACTGAGGCTCAGGCGGCTCTCCAGCGCCTTCAGATAGGCGGGATCTTTCGTCAGTGGGGAAAGCAGCAGCTGCCCTTTCTTGCCTTGCCAGAATCCAACTGGCAGAAGACTGTTGCTGGCCCTCCTCCAATAGACATGCTTGCCATTGCCAGCCTGCGCGTTGCCCGAAAACAGATCAATCATGTTCCGAGCGGGAATGGCATGTGGCGCAAGCCAATCCCTTGCGCGCTTCTTGGACCTCGGCTTGTGTATAGCTTGAGGCGAGGTGGGCAGCTGCTTTTCCTCTGCTGTGAATGTTGCGGGCCTACCGAAATTTTCCGGCAACGGCCTTGCCGATCGCGAGGTAAAATCAACGGCTAGAGACTTGCTGGCCTTCTTAAGCGCCGATTGCAGCAAAGATATCTCAGCCCTTTTGGCGTCCATCTGGGGCGTGTAGGATAGAAGCTGCGATGCAGTCGGGCGACAGGGCAATGGAGGGCATTGCAGTGCGTCGGACCTTTTCAGCCGACCCTTTCGCTTGCGCCATGCGTCCGGTTTGACTTTGGTCAATTCCTGCAGCAATTCAGGCTCAAGCACATCGAAGGAAGAAGGGCGGGCGCAATAGAGGCCCAGCAACCAATCCAGTAGATGGATATATGAACGCAATGTCATGTCTGGTCCGCTATGACCCATAACCTGGCTGACTGCGTGTAGGGCGCTGGCTCCGAGTCTTTCCGCACCTAGCAAGCGCTGCGCGACCCGTTCCCTGCGCTGCTGCGAAATCACGCTGGTCAGTCGGCGCGGCACGGGCGGTTCGGCCATATCGACCGGCAACATCAGCGTCGCCAGCAAATAGGACGCGAAGCTGTGGCGTAAATGACCGTGCTCCAATTCACGGGCAGAAGCCCTTTTCAAGGCATCGTTGATCGCGCTGCTCGCGAAGGCGGGATTCGGAGCAGTCGCACTATCGGCTGTACCGAACAGCCACCCGTCGCGCCCTTCGATCGTTTTGGTCCGTTGCGCTTTAAGAAAGCGCTGCAGTCGCGCCAGTTCAGAGGTGGCCTGGAGAATCTGCACACTGAGATAATTGGATTTTCTGCCTCGGAGCAGCCAGGAAGGCTGCGAGACAGGAGCAGAGAATGAGCAGACGACCCCGGCGCAACCACAGCCCGGCATTTAAGGCGAAGGTGGCGCTTGCCGCGATCAAGGGCGAGAAGACGCTGGCAGAGCTGGCGCACGACTATGATCTGCATCCCAACCAGATCACGACGTGGCGCACGCAGTTGCTCGAAGGGGCGGCGGGCGTGTTCGGCTCGGAGAAGGCGTCGGACGAACCGGCCGTCGACGTGAAGACGCTTCACGCCAAGATCGGCGAACTGACGCTGGCCAATGATTTTTTGGAAGGCGCGCTCGGCAAGGCAGGTCTGTTGCCGAGCGCAAAGCGATGATCGATCGAACGCACACCTTGCCGGTGAAGCGGCAGGCGAAGGAACTGGGGATCAGCCGGGGCAGTGTCTATTATCTGCCGCGGCCGGTTTCATCCGAAGACCTCGCAATCATGCGTCGCATCGACGCGTTGCATCTGGAGTTCCCGTTCGCAGGAAGCCGGATGATGCGCGACTTTCTTCGTCAGGAGGGCATCACGATCGGCCGCTGCCATGTCGCGAGCCTGATGAAGAAGATGGCGATCGAGGCGGTCTATCGCCGTCCCAGCACTTCCAAGCCGGCACCAGGACACAAGATCTACCCCTATCTCCTGCGCAAGCTTCCGATCGTGAGGCCCAATCAGGTTTGGGCGACAGACATCAGCTACATCCCCATGGCCAAGGGGTTCGTCTATCTCGTCGCCATCGTCGACTGGTTCAGCCGCAAGGTTCTCAGCCACCGGATCTCGATCACGCTGGAGGCCGACTTTTGCGTGGAAGCGCTCGAGGAAGCCCTGGCGCGCTATGGCAAACCGGAGATTTTCAATACGGACCAAGGCAGCCAATTCACGAGCCAGGCCTTCACCAGTGTGCTGATGCGAGAAAAGATTGCCATCAGCATGGACGGCCGCGGCGCCTGGCGCGACAATGTCGTGGTCGAGCGGCTGTGGCGCTCAGTGAAGTACGAGGAAGTCTACCTGCACGCCTACGCATGCGTCAGCGAAGCGCGCAGTTCGATCGGCCGATACCTGGGCTTCTACAACGCCCGGAGACCTCACTCGAGCCTCGGCGGACGTACGCCCGATCAAACCTACTTTGACAATCTGCCACAGGCCGTGGCAGCGTGAATTGGCCGCGACTTGCGGGGCGTCACTCCGGCCGGGCTACGCCCGACCTCCATGACGCCCCGCAGGCAGCAGCTTGAACAACCAAACCGCAGACGATCCACTTATCAAACGTCAAAGGCTGTTCAGACAAACCGAGCCACTTCTTTCTTCAGATTCGAGCAGTATGTCGAGGGGAATGATTCGTCGACTTCCCGGTGTTTTCAAAACCCGTTCTTCATTTTTTTCCACGAAGAGTTCTAAACGATCGCCCGCACTGGCAAAATCGCCGCAACGCAGTCCAACGGCCTCTGTCAGACGGAGGCCGGTGCGAAAAAGCAATATAACGACAAGGGCAATCTGCTCCTGTTTGGTTCTATCGAGTAGGCGGATGAGTCGATCATATTCTTCGGGCAACAGAAGATCGGCGGAAATAGGGTCTTCCAACCGATATTCGTCCAGTCCGAAATCGATCGGTTCTGAACCACGGCAATTATACAGGAAGCGCCCGAATGACTGAAATGCATTTATGCACTTATTACGGTGCTGATGACGCTTTTCATTTGCTAGAAAGGATTTTACATATTCTTCAAGAGTGAGCCATGGGATGGTCAAGGGGTTGAATTCATGATGCCAGCCTATAAACATTGATACTAGGCAATCAAAATAACCTCTTACCGTAGATATTGAATAACCTTTTCCGTTTCGACCGCGTTCGCTCCGAATTGCATATTTGCACCAATCTACAAGTGTGTTTTGCAATTTAAATTTGTCGTTGTCAATCAGTGATATATTTGACAAATTATTTAGTACTATTCTTTTTATTTTAGATTTCTTTAGATTTACGCCACTTTTGAAAATTGATCGGGTAGGATTAAGTGCATCAGATGCGGCCAGAATAAGCGGGTCCAGAATTATATTGTATTTCTTTTCATTTTTCCGCTTATCCTGCACCGGTTTTAGGACTTCGCCAGGCACCACATCACCATGGATGATGCGAAACCAGCTTTCATGGCTGACGGACACGCCGGGGGCACGGCCCTGCGCGTGGGCCAAAAGCAATCCGGGTAGGTGCATTCGCCAGGCTCTGCCGGCGTCTTTAACCAGTAGCTGACCGCGGCGCCCATCTTCATCTATTTCTGTTCGTCCGTACGCAGCAAAGCATTCCTCCGGGGTCGCCTCAGCCGGTAGCCGATGCCCATCTCTCCTCCATTGCACGATCAGCATGGCGGTGACAGGATCGGCAAACCATCGGGCCGAATGGCCATCCAACTCCATATCGATCGACAGCATGCTACCCTGGACCAGAACCCAGCGATCAACTCCCTGCATCCATGAAGGCCAGAGCAGCGCGTTATGCAATCCGCCGCGCTGGACGGCCGAAGTTAGCATTTTTCCCATAAGATAGAGCGGCGAACGCACATCAATTGCGGATTCCTGTACCTCAACGGCATGCAAATCGTCATCTTCATATGCCAGGTCGAAGTCTGCCAGCACCATTGTCACAGCGTGGCGATCGCGAGATTGGCGGCACGCGGAATCCATCCGGCTGCCTGAAGGACAGGATCAAGCGTACGGGCGAGATCGGCCCGATACACCGCTGGGTCGAGCGCACTGAACATGTCCCAACTGCCGCTGTCCAGCGGCCCATGGCCGTAAAAGGCATGAATGGTTTCAGTACTGCATTGTCCGACGAGCTTCGTCCGCAACCAGTGACGGCCTGCATTTTTCCTTAAGTGCTGCACGGCCATGGCCTGACCGATTGCGTTTGTTACCTTGATTGGCTCTGCCGTGAGCAACTCGCGATCGAACGATTTTGAACGGTGGCGTTTCAACCGGAAAAGCGGAAGATCGCGTTGTTCCCTGATCTGGCCAACCTGTCGTGCCGTCTCTTCTGGAAGCATATCTTCGAGACACTTTACATGCTCGTCATAGAGGCGCAGTTGCTCCATGGCTGTGTCACAGAGCCAGACCAATCTCTGGGTTTCCGTTCCCCTGACATTTTTGTCTGTGAGCGAGTAGAAGCGCGTGTTGTCATCGACGTCCTTTGACGCCGGCAAGGATCCTGTAATTCCGCGATGGGCAAGAGCAAAGGCCAGCAAGCCTACGCTGTAACGGGTCATGGCCTGATGGAGCATCTCGATAGGCCGCGGCGCCGCTTCCAGACCCTCGGCCAGAGAGCGCACCAGATCACCAACGGTCTCATCCGTGGGCGTAAAGCGTCCACCGATATGTGTAGCGGCCACGGTTGCGGGTAAAGTGACAGGGGGTAGGGTGTCGATCCCGTTGATGGAGGAACGATAATGGCGGGCCAGCCTGTCCTGCGAAAGGGCCCCGTAGGCGCTTGAGGCTTCGGCCATGCTGGGAATGATTCCGGTGATGGCGGCCGTTAGCACCATGTCGCCGCCCGCTGCTTCGTTCATTGTAGCGGGCAGCCACCGAGTGAGGGACGCCGTTGTCGCCGCTGCGTCGCGCGCTTTGCGCCCGGTCTGCGGATCGTGGCGCTCAAGCCAGTGCATCATAGTCGCGACCAGCAGGTCCTGTTCATCGGGTTCGCCTGCAACTTGTCGTCCGTATCTGCCGACCTCCCAATGGGTGAACAGGGGCTGGGCAAATCTATCGGGCGCGCATTTACGCTGTGCAAGGCATCGGTCAATGATAGTGACGGTCAGATCCGTGACGGGGAGGTAAATACGCTCTGACAGAGTTAGCGTGCCTGCCTCCGTCGGCTTTGGATCGGCCCGATCCCTTAGGTCCAGCCACCATGCCCAATTTTCGCCATTCCTTACCAACGCTGGCGACGTGGCGACCCAATTGCTTTCGTTTGATGCGGTATGGAAGCTGAGAGGCAGCAGTGTTTTATAGCTACGCCCAGTCGTCAGCGAGGCCCAGATGAGAAGGCAGAGTTCCAGTTCAAACAGACCAATGTTTTCCTGTAGTCTTGCGCATACAATGCCTTTGAGATGGTCGACATCCACGGCCGTCAGCCTGTCCCAGCTGTAGGGAAGCGTCTGGAAATCGCGAATGCGCCTGTTTCGGAAACCGGAACTGAGCGGCCGTTTCCGTCCTTTAGGTGATGGATTGCCTTCAGCCAATTATAAGCCCCCTTTGGTAGGGTGGCGCTTAGGGGCGTAAAGTTTATGCAATATTTACATGTGGTTATATTTTTTAGTCAAATGAGATGGTGGTTGCGAACAATCCGATCTTCACTATTTGTCTATGACGGAATTGTGATCTGCCCCCACCGAGTGGCCCGATTGGTTTGTTAGTGGATTAAGCCCATCGCCGCCATATCCGGACGGAGGTGGAGCGAAGCGGAACCGGAGGCCGGATATGGCGGTGTCGCCGTTTCCGGTGCCGGCGGTCGGTAGCCCAGGCTGCTGTGAGGGCAAACGGTGTTGTAATGCCGCCGCCATGCCTCGATCAGCACCTTGGCCTCAGCGAGGCTGTAGAAGACTCGCCGTTGAGCAGTTCGTCGCGAAGCGACCCATTGAAGCTTTCGTTATAGCCATTCTCCCATGGTGATCCCGGGGTGATATAGAGCGTCTTCACGCCGATCTGCCCCAACCATTTCTGGACGGCGGTCGCGATAAACTCGCTACCATAGCACATTGGGAAGTGCCGGATCGGGAGCCGCTATGGCCCACGCGAGATGAACAGGTCAGCCAGCGCCGCCAGCACATCCTCGTGTTTGAGCTGCCGGGCAACGATGAGTGCCAAGGCATTCCCTGCTGGCCTCGTCGATGATCGTCAGAATCCGGAACTTGCGGCCATCGTGCGTGCGCCCTTCGACGAAGTCGTAGGCCCACACATGCCCGGGATACTCAGGCCGCAAGCGGATACATGATCCGTCGTTGAGCCACAGGCGTCCCCGTTTGGGCTGACGCAGCGGGACCTTCAGTCCTTCGCGTCGCCATATCCGCTCGACCCGTTTGTGGTTCACCGTCCACCCCGCATGGCATAGCAACGCCGTCACTCGGCGGTAGCCATAGCGGCCATATTGCTTCGCCAGCGCGACGATGAGGCACGCGTGTTCACGCGCATCATAGAAGGTCCGGCTGCGGTGGGCGCCAAACCCAAAACGGTGATGATCGACGCGACCTACCTGAAGGCGCACCGCACGGCATCGAGCCTACGGGTAAAAAGGGGGATCTCGACCGCCTGATCGGACGCACGAAAGGCGGCATGAACACCAAGCTCCATGCCGTCGCCGACGCGAACGGTCGCCCTTGAGCTTCTTCATGACCGCCGGTCAGGTCAGCGACTACACCGGTGCGGCCGCGCTGCTGGACGACCTGCCAAAAGCGCAGTGGCTGCTCGGCGACCGCGGCTACGATGCCGACTGGTTCAGGGACGCTCTTCAGGCCAAGGGCATCGAGCCTTGCATCCCAAGCCGCAGGTCGCGCAACGAGCCCGTCCGATACGATAAGCGCCGCTATCGGCGCCGCAGCCGCATCGAGATCATGTTCGGCCGCCTCAAAGACTGGCGCCGCGTCGCCACCCGCTACGATCGCTGCCCTACGGTCTTCTTCTCCGCCATCGCCCACGCTGCCACCGTCATCTTCTGGCTGTGATCAACGCGTCCTGACCCTAAGGAATGTTTGTGAAATTCAACCGGCGTCGCCCGGCCGAATGAAGTCCATCACGTTGGCGACGTCATGGCTGTTGCTGCCGTCTTGTCCTTGAAGTCGGTGATGACTTCGCCGATCAGCGCCCGTAGCCAGCGGTGGGCGGGATCGTGGCGGTAACGGACGTGCCAGGCCATCTCGACGGGAAAGCTGCCGAGGTCGACCGGGGCGGGCAGGACCTTCAGCCGGGGGTCGTGCATCAACTGTCGGCAGATGAGCGTGGGCAGGGTGGCGCAATAGTCGGTCACCGCTACCATCTCGGCTGCCGCGAAGAAGTTGGTCACGGAGATCGCGACGTCTCGCTTCAGCTGTTGCTGCGCCAGCGCCTGAAACAAACCGGCGCGCATCCGTCCGGGCGGCACGATGTTGACATGCTTCATCGTCTCGAACTGCTCGCGCGTCATGACATCGCCGACGCCCGGATGGTCAGTACGGACGGCGCAGGCGAGCCCTTCGTCCATCAGGTGCTGGACGACGAGGTTATCGGGCGGATCGACGATGCGGCCCAGCACGAGCGCCGTCGTGCCCGACACGACGCCTGTTTCCACAAGATCGTTCCCGTAGGGCGTCAGACGAAGCTTTATGCCGGGGGCGACCTTCTCCAGGCGCGCCACGATAGCGGGGACGAGGACGAACTCGACATAGCCGTTCGGCGCGATCGTGAAGAGCCGTTCGGCCTTTACGGGGTCGAAGGCCTGCTGACCGAGGACCGCATTGTCGAGCTGCGCAAGTGCCTCGGCGATCAGCGGTGAGAGTTCAAGCGCGATCGGGGTCGGCTGGATGCCGTAGCGCTCGCGGACGAACAGTTGGTCCTGAAGCATCAGTCGTAGACGCGATAGGGCATTAGACAGGGCGGGCTGCGTCATGCCCATGCGCTCGGCAGCCCGCGTGACGCTGCGCTCCTCCATCAACGCGACGAAGATCGGCAGCAGGTTCAGATCGTAGCGCATGCAGTCATCCTGTCAGACGTATATCTGACATTAGAAATATAAACTTCTAGAATATATCAACGAGGCCCATTTCCCATCCATCGGCGACGGGCGCCGCGAACATGGAGGTTGAGATGAGCAAGGGTCAGGTTCTCGTTCTTGGATCGAATGCGACACGGCTCGGTCTGCGTAGCGGCAGTACCGCAACGGTCGGTCAGTATCTCAACGAGACGGCAGTCCCCGCGCTGGCACTGCTCGACGCCGGCTATGATATTGTTCTCGCTACGCCCAACGGGACCAAGCCGCACATCGACGCCGGCTCCGACACGAAGGACCACTTCGGCGGTGATGAGGCGGCATACCAGCGCGCCAAGGACTTCTTCGCCAGCCACCCGGCCATGAACGACGTCCGCACGCTGAAATCGGTCGTCGACGAGGGTCTGGACGGCTTCGTTGGCGTGTTCGTGCCGGGAGGTCACGCGCCCACTGTCGATCTGATGCAGGACCGCGATGCGGGCACGATCCTCCGTCACTTCCACGCGACGGCCAAGCCGACCGCGCTCCTCTGCCACGGACCGGTGGTCGTTGTCTCCGCGCTCGACGATGCTCCGGCCTTCCGCAAGGCGCTGGAGGAAGGCGATGACGCCGGGGCGGCCGACCTGGCGCGAGACTGGATCTACGCGGGTTACCGCATGACAGTCTTTTCGGCGAGCGAGGAAAAGATCGCCGAGGAGCAAGTGCTGAAGGGCGAACTCTACTTCGACATGGAAAAGGCGCTGCGGTCGGCCGGTGGCGACGTCTCTGTCACCGACAAGAACTTCGCTTCGAATGTCGTCGTGGACCGAGAGCTGATCACGGGTCAGAATCCGGCGTCGGACCAAGCCATGGCCGACGCTTTGATCGAAGCCCTCGATCGCGCCGCTGCGTGAGTACCAGGATGACGGGCGGGGCGCTCAGGATGCGCCCCGCTTCGCATAGAACCATTATGAGGAACGGTACCATGACCTCCAACGTGAAGATCGTCGCCGTCTTAACCGCCCGTGCGGATACCGTCGACCGCCTGCGCGCTCTGCTCGACGCCATGCTAAAGCCGAGCCGTGCCGAGCCGGGCAATTTGCGCTACGATCTCTGGCAGGACCAGAGCGATCCGAACCGCTTCGTCCTCGACGAGCTGTACGCGGACGCGGATGCGGTTACCGCCCACCGCGCGACGCCCCACTTCCAAAACTACCTCTCTCAGATCGGCGATCTGGCTGAGCGCGGCGCGTTCGTCCTCAACCCCGTCTCCGCGACCTAGGGGTGCTGCCATGGGCAACCTTAAAGAATGGGTGGGGTCGGCGCTGCTGGCACAACCGTTCTACATAAAGGAGCTGCGGATGATCGGCCTGTTGGCACCTGCGCTTCGCCTGGGCCTTATGGGCCTCGTTCATCCACGCGGCTACCGCTGGCGCGGGGCCGCGACCCAGCGAAAAATCAACATTTGAAGTGAAGGAAACACAATCATGACCAAAGGTATCGAAGGCAAGGTTGTTCTCATCACCGGCGGCAGCACCGGCATCGGCGCGGAAACCGCGCGGCTTCTCGCCGAACGCGGTGCGAAGGTCGCCATCGCCGCACGGCGCAAGGACAAGCTCGACGAGGTCGTCGCGCAGATCGCCGAGAACGGCGGAACGGCACGCGCCTATGCGCTCGACGTCACCGACAAGTCGGCGGTCCAGTCCGTCGTCGCCGCGATCGTCGCCGACTTCGGCCGTCTCGACGTACTGATCAACAACGCCGGTCTGATGCCGATCCGTCCGATGGCCGAGGTCAACACCGACGAGTGGGACCAGATGATCGACGTCAATCTGAAGGGCACGCTCTACGGCATCGCTGCGGCCCTTCCCGGCTTTCTCGAGCAGGGCAGCGGTCACATCATCAACTTGAGCTCGGTTGCGGGCATCAAGGTCTTCGCTCCGGGCGGCACGGTCTATTCCGGCACCAAGTTCGCCGTCAGCGCGATCAGCGAGGGCTTGCGCCACGAGGTGGGGGAAAAGGTCCGGGTCACGTCAATCGAGCCTGGAGCTGTCGAAAGCGATTTGAAGTTCACGACCTCTGGCGCGGCTGCCAAGACGGTGCTGGACTTCTACAAACAGGCCATCCCGGCGGCATCGGTGGCGCGTGCTATCGCGTTCGCTGTCGAACAACCTGATGACGTCGACGTCAACGCGATCGTCATCCGGCCGACCGCACAGCAATTCTGATTTCGACCAGGAGGCGGGGCCGCCTGTGCTCCGCCTCATGGGGAACGACCGGCCCGCTCGTCCGTTACTTTGCCGAATAACATCTGCCCGTTTCACTTGGGGAGTCATTTATGCCCAAACTTGCCCTGTATGTACCACTGAAGGCCAAGCCCGGAAAAGAGCGTGATGTCGCCAATTTCCTGACCTCGGCATTGCCGCTCGTTCAAGCTGAGGCGGGCACTCTGACCTGGTATGCGATCGAGGAAGGTCCCGGTGCGTACGCGATCTTCGATACGTTCGACACAGAGGAGGATCGGCAGGCCCATCTCGACGGCAAGGTTGCCGCCGCATTGATGGACAAGGCAGACGAACTGTTTTCCGAACCGCCGCAGATTCACAAGTTCACCTTGCTGGCCGCGAAATAGCGGAAGCAGTCGGCACCCTAGCGCGTCGCTCTCATCGCCCGCGTGGGGGAAACACGGGCGCGGCGGCGTGCGTCGAGCGGTTTTCCCCGGACTGGCCACGGAGACACGCCATGCACTCCATCCAGACGCTCGACGCGCGGACGATCATCGATGCGGGGATCGCGGAGGCCGAACGGATTGGCAACCCGACGAACATCGCGGTGGTGGACGCGAGCGGCTGCCTCCTGGCGTTCGCGCGGATGGACGATGCGTGGCGCGGCAGCGTCGACATCGCGATCGGCAAGGCGTGGACGGCGCGCGCGTTCGACGTCGAGACCAAGGCGCTGGCGAAGCTCGCCCAGCCGGGCGCCGACCTCTACGGCATCCATGCCTACAACTGCGGCAAGGTGATGATCTTCGCCTGTGGCATGCCGATCAAGGAGGGCGAGACGGTGATCGGCGCGGTGGGCGTGTCGGGCGGCACCGGCAAGCAGGACGAGAGCATGGCCGAGGCAGCGGCGCAGGCGTTCGCGCGCGGCTGAGCCTTGGAGCGCGGCGCCGGCTCAGTCGGCGGCGGCGCTCGGGCGCCGGGCGTGCCTCCCGCGCGGCGCGGGTCGCCTCCATTTAGCGCGTTATTCGGCTGTTCTGGCCCAGTTATTCAGAAAACCGCAATAAATCGATCCCGGGACGGCCATACGGGTAGGAACCTCTCAGATGGCAGAAGGTTCAGGAAACTGAGATCACTTGGAAGGGTGCGATGTCGTCCGCCGTTGCGATGGACCGGATCACCAAGCTGTCGATTTGATAACGCGTTGAGAAGAGCTGCGAAAGGAAAAGATCCGTGAAAGCTGTCGTGTACAACGGGCCCAAAGATGTTTCTGTCAGCACCATCGATGATCCCAAGATCGAAAAGCAGACCGATGTTATCATCCGGCTGACCACGACCAATATCTGCGGGTCGGACCTTCACATGTATGAGGGCCGTACCAGCTTCGAGAAGGGCAGGGTCTTCGGTCACGAAAACCTTGGCGAGGTCATCGAAGTCGGCTCTGCGGTAGATCGTATCAAGAAGGGCGATCGCGTGTGCATGCCGTTCAATGTCGGTTGCGGTTTCTGCGAAAATTGCGAACGCGGTTTGACGGGTTTCTGCCTCACCACCAACCCTGGAACCGCCGGCGCAGCGTATGGCTTTGCCGAGATGGGTCCGTGGCAAGGTGGTCAGGCCGAGTTGATGCGCGTTCCTTATGCGGACTTCAATTGTCTGAAACTGCCTGAGGACGCTGAGGAGAAGGAGGATGACTATGTCATGCTCTCCGACATCTTCCCCACCGGTTGGCATGGCGTCGAACTGTCGGGTTTCCTGCCTGGCGAAAGCATCGCGATCTACGGCGCCGGTCCGGTCGGTTTGATGGCCGCGCACTCAGCCGAGATCCGCGGTGCCTCTCAGATCTTCGTGGTCGATTCTCACGATGACCGCCTGAAACTGGCCAAGGCGATGGGCGCTATTCCGATCGACATGCGCAAGGGCGATCCCGCCCAGCAGATCCTTGACGCGACCAGCGGCCTCGGGACCGACCGCGGGGTCGAGGCGGTCGGGTATCAGTGTTGCGATCGCCACGGCAAGGAGCGCAGCAACTACACGATGAACTGCCTCGTCAAAAGCACGAAGGCCACCGGCGGAATCGGCGTCGTCGGCGTGTTCATTCCGGAAGACCCGAACGCGCCCGACGATCTCCAGAAGGAAGGCAAGATGGCGTTCGACTTCGGCAACTTCTGGTTCAAGGGCCAGAAGATCGGCACCGGCCAGTGCAATGTAAAGCACTACAACCGGCGACTGATGAAGCTTATCGAGCAAGGCCGGGCCAATCCTGCCCAAATCATCTCGCACCGACTGCCGCTTGATCAGGCACCAGACGCCTACAAGCATTTTGACGAGCGCGACGCTGGCTGGACGAAGGTCGTGCTCAAGCCGGGCACCTGACCTTAGTCTTCGACGGAATAGGAAATAAATTATGACTTTGGAAGGCAAATCCATTGCCATTCTGATCGCACCCCGTGGGACGGAAGAACCAGAATTCTCGAAGCCCAAGCAAGCTGTCGAGGACGCTGGTGGCAAAGTGACCGTGGTCAGTTTTGAACCGGGCAAGGCTCGCACAGTCAATGGCGATCTTGACGAGGGCGCCAGCTATACTATCGACAAGACGTTTTCCGAGGTGAAAGCCGACGATTTTGACGGACTTGTTGTGCCCGGAGGGACTGTCGGTGCCGACAAGCTGCGCGGCAGCGTCGAGGCAATTGCTTTCATCCGGGCTTTCTTCGATCAGAAAAAACCTGTTGCGGCTATATGCCATGCACCTTGGACATTGATCGAGGCGGGCGTGCTTCAGGGTCGCACCTTGACGTCCTACCCGACGCTGAAGGTCGATATCGAGAACGCCGGCGGTGCATGGACCAATGAGGAAGTCGTGGTCGACAACGGCCTTGTTACCAGCCGCGATCCCAATGATTTGCCCGCCTTCTGCGCCGAACTCGTTGAGGAAATCGCAGAAGGTGTCGGCGCAGCGCCCGCAGCAGGGAATTAAGGCGGGGCGTTTCGACGAACCATGTGAGGGCCCTCTCCCTGGAGAAGGTCCGCACAAAGCAAGCGTGGCGGATGGCCAGCGATTGGCCGTCCGCCACGCCGCGTATCACACGAACACGGCGCACCTGACGGGCACCCAAACCCTAAGCCGCGTCAACCGCGGTGACACATCGCCGGCTCCCACTTCCAGATTCGACCCAACCCAACGTGTGATTGAGATGCACCTGATCGAACGTGCGTTCGGCCAGATTTACGACCTACAGCGCCGCCTTGAGATAGCGGGCGGTGAGACTGCCTTCCGCTTCCGCAACGACGCCAGGGACGCCGCTGGCAACGATACGGCCCCCATCTTCCCCGGCCCCCGGTCCCAGGTCGATGATCCAGTCCGCCTGTGTGATGGCGCGCATGTCATGTTCGACGACTACGACGGTATTGCCGGCTTCTACGAGGCCCCGCAGGTGTCGCATCAGCCGGTCGCCATCGGAGGGGTGAAGTCCCGAAGTTGGCTCGTCGAGGATGTAGATCGTGTTGCCGCGTTGAGCGCGTTGCAGTTCAGTCGCCAGCTTGATGCGCTGCGCCTCCCCGCCAGACAGCTCGGTCGCCGGCTGACCGAGCCTCAGATAACCAAGACCGATCTCCCGCAACACGTCGAGGGAGCGCATCACAGATGCCTCGCCAGCGAAGAAATCGCACGCATCGTCGACCGTCAGTTCGAGCACCTGGGCGATATTGCGCCCGTTCCATTCGACTTCGAGCGTTTGCGGGTTGTAGCGAGAGCCATGACAGGTCGAGCACGGGGCAAAAACGCTCGGCAGGAACAGCAGCTCCACCATGACGTATCCCTCGCCCTCGCACACAGGGCAGCGGCCTTGCGCGACGTTGAACGAGAACCTTCCCGGGCTGTAGTGCCGCCGGCGGGCGAGCGGCGTATCAGCGAAGATCCGTCGCACATGGTCGAACATGCCGCTGTAGGTGGATAGGTTCGAGCGCGGCGTGCGGCCGATCGGCTTCTGATCGACCCGCACCAGCCTGCGAACATGCTCCATGCCTGCGACAATGCGTCCTTCAGTGTCGTTCTGCGCAACATCGAGCAGCGGATCGATATCCTCCTCCTCGGCCACGGGGGAGCCGCCGAGGTGTTCCGTGACGAGCTCGGGCAGCGCCTGACTGACAAGACTGGATTTGCCCGATCCCGAAACGCCGGTGACAGCGGTGAAGCAGCCGATGGGAAACTCGACGTCGAGACCATGGAGATTGTTCCGCCTGATCCCTTCCAGGCGTAGCCATGCCTTGGCATCGCGCGGTGTGTGCTCACTGCGGAGCGGCTCTGCGAACAGGTAGCGGCGGGTGATCGAAGTCTCGACGTTGGCAAGCCCCTCTATCGGCCCGCTGTAGAGGACTTCACCGCCCTTTTCCCCGGCTCCTGGCCCGACATCGACGAGCCATTCCGCGCGGCGGATCACGTCGAGATCATGTTCGACGACGAACAGGGAGTTGCCCGCAGCCTTGAGACGCTCGAGGATGGTGAGCAAGGCTTCGCCATCTGCCGGGTGCAACCCTGCCGAAGGCTCGTCAAGCACATAGACCACGCCGAAAAGCTGTGACGACAATTGCGTGGCAAGCCGCAAGCGCTGCAGCTCTCCGGAGGAAAGCGTCGGCGTGCTGCGGTCGAGCGAAATGTAGCCAAGGCCAAGATCGATCAGCGGCTCTAGCCGCTCGATCAATTCGCTGGCAAGGCGTTGGGCGGCGATCCGCTTCTCGTCGGAGAGATTGGGCGTGCGGCGTACGTCGGGCGCGCTCTTGTGCGCCGAACCTCCTGCCGCGACCCGCCGTTCGACCGCCGCATCGCGGGCCGCCTTGCCGAGGACATGGCTCTTCGGGACCGCCGCGGCGCCCCCATATTCGCCATGCGCGACGGGCGTGAGCAAGTCCCGGAGTTTCAACACCGTCAGATCGCCGAACTCGGCGATGTCGAGGCCCGCGAACTTTACGGACAGGGCTTCGCGCTTCAGGCGCTTGCCGTCGCAGGTCGGGCAATCGCGTCCGATGATGTATTGCGAGACGCGCTTCTTCATCAGCGCGCTTTTCGTGTTGGCGAAGGTTTCCAGCACATAGCGGCGCGCGCCGGTGAAGGTGCCCTGATAGCTCGGTTCCATGCGGCGCTTCAGCGCCACGCGGGTCTGTTCGGGCGTCAGGCCCGCATAGACCGGCACCGTCGGCGCCTCGTCGGTAAAGAGAATCCAGTCGCGATCCTTCTTCGGCAGATCGCGCCACGGCGTGTCGACGTTATAGCCGAGCGACACGAGGATATCGCGCAGATTCTGGCCATGCCATGCCGCCGGCCAAGCGGCGACTGCGCGTTCCCGGATCGTCAGCGTGTCGTCGGGCACCATCGTTTCTTCGGTCGCGTCATAGACGCGCCCGATGCCGTGACAGGTCGGGCAGGCGCCGGCGACCGTGTTGGGGGAGAAATCCTCCGCATAGAGCATGGGCTGTTGGCGCGGATATTCGCCGACGCGCGAATAAAGCATTCGCACCAGGCTAGAGAGCGTCGTCACGCTGCCGACCGAGGATCGCGCGTTGGCCGAGCCGCGCTGCTGCTGCAAGGCGACCGCAGGCGGCAAACCGTCGATCGCGTCGACCTCCGGCACGCCGGCCTGGTCGATCAGGCGACGGGCATAAGGCGCAACCGATTCCAGATAACGCCGCTGGGCTTCGGCATAAAGGGTGCCGAACGCGAGCGATGACTTGCCCGAGCCCGATATGCCGGTGAACACCACGAAGGCGTTGCGCGGCACATCGACGTCAACATTTTTGAGGTTATTCTGGCGTGCGCCGCGAATCTGCACGCAAGCGGGCGGCCCCGTATGCCCATGATCGGTGGCCGGCGTCGTCGCGTGAATATCCTTGCTCTTCAATTCAGTCTTCTGCCTTATACGCCCGTGCGGTCAGTGGTTCATCACAGTCGGGTAACAGATGAATGCATTTCCGACTCAATACATCCAACGGCCAGGCTGGCCCGATGTTCGGCACCTTTGAAATATTTTTCCAGCATTAGACAAAAGATTACGACAAAACCATTTTTCCCGTTGGGTCTCGCGACGAGGCCACACACACTTCGCTGGTAAGCGCCTGGGCCAGGCGGCTCTGGTCCGTGCCGCTATCGGCATGTAACGACCGCACTTCGGCGCTTGTTACCGCATCGCGACGCTTTGCCCATTTGCCAGAGCGCGGTTCATCATGGCCCGGGTCGGGCCATGATGACGGCCGAGTTGTCGATCCCAGCGCCTCGCGCCGCGTCGGATCGGCGGGTCAGTAGTGAATGACCGTGCGGATCGACTTGCCTTCGTGCATCAGTGCGAAGGCCTCGTTGATCTCCTCCAGACCCATCGTGTGGGTTACGAATGGGGCCAGATCGATATCGCCTCTCATCGCGTCCTCGACCATGCCGGGGAGCTGTGTCCGTCCCTTGACGCCACCGAAAGCGGACCCCTTCCATACGCGGCCCGTGACGAGCTGGAATGGGCGGGTGGAGATTTCCTCGCCCGCGCCGGCAACGCCAATCACGATCGACTGACCCCAGCCACGGTGCGCTGATTCAAGCGCGGCGCGCATGACGTGGACGTTGCCGATGCACTCGAAGGTATGATCGATGCCCCAGCCCGTCATCTCGATCAGCACTTGCTGGATGGGCTTGTCATGGTCCTTGGGGTTGATGCACTCGGTTGCACCGAACTGGCGTGCCAGCTCGAACTTGGACGGATTGGTGTCGATGGCGATGATGCGACCCGCCTTCGCCTGGCGCGCACCCTGAATCGCCGCGAGGCCGATGCCGCCGAGGCCGAACACGGCGACCGAGTCTCCGGGCTGGACCTTGGCGGTATTGTGGACTGCGCCGATGCCGGTCGTGACGCCGCAGCCGAGCAGGCAGACATGTTCGGGGTTTGCCTCGGGATTGATCTTAGCGAGCGAGACTTCGGCGACGACAGTATATTCACTAAAGGTTGAACAGCCCATGTAATGATAGAGGGGCTGACCATTGTACGAAAAGCGGGTGGTCCCATCGGGCATCAAGCCCTTGCCCTGCGTTTCGCGGACAGCGACGCACAGGTTGGTTTTGCCCGACAGGCAGAAGTCGCACTTGCCGCATTCGGCGGTGTAGAGCGGAATCACGTGATCGCCCGGCACGACGCTGGTGACGCCTTCACCGACCTCGACAACGATGCCCGCGCCCTCGTGGCCCAGAACCACCGGGAAAACACCCTCCGGATCACTCCCTGCCAGAGTGTACGCGTCGGTGTGGCACACACCGGTGTGCGTCACCCGTATGAGGACTTCGCCTTTCCGGGGTGGGGCGACATCGATCTCGACAATTTCGAGTGGCTTGCCCGCCTCGAAGGCTACAGCGGCGCGAGATTTCATGTTGGGATACCCCTTGTTGAGTTAAACTGATTGCTGGCGCGAGGCCGTCGCGTCAGCACAAATTCGTGGAGGAGCGATCGCTCACTCCCCCCGGTATTCCGGTCAGACCGTAACGACGACCTTGCCGATCTGGTCGTTCGATTCGAGGAAGCGGTGAGCGTCCTGGATGGCGTCGAGCGGGAAAGTGCGCGCGATCCGCGGCTTGAGCGCGCCCGATTCCAGACCCGCCACGATGAACGCCTTGGCGCGATCGAGGGCGGCATCGTCCGAGACGATCTCGCTGTAGAGATACCCCTTGAGCGTGAGGCTCTTGCCCAGCACGGAGAACAACGGGAACGGCGTCGGTTCGCCGCTGAGCGCGCCATATTCGAGCAGGATGCCGCCGCGTGCCATGCTCTGGGTCAGCGGCTCGAACGACGGGCCTCCGACCGGATCGAGCACCACGCGCGCACCCTGACCATCGGTTATTTCCATCACCCTCGCTACCAGATCCTCTTCCTCGGTCGCGACGACATGATGTGCACCGGCATCGATCAGGGCCTGGCGCTTGGCGCCGGTACGTGTCGTCGCGATTACCGTTGCGCCGACCATCCGCGCAATCTGGAAGGCAGCAAGGCCGACGCTGCTGGAGGCAGCAGTGACGATGACGAAATCGCCCTCGCCGAGTTTCGCCTGCTCCACCAGTGCACCCCAGGCGGTGACATACTGCATCCACACAGCCGCCGCTTCCTCGAACGACAGCGCCGCCGGATGCTTGACGACGAGGCGGGCGGGCACGTTGGCGACTTCGCCATAGGTGCCCCAGCGTGCGATATCGAGCGGGGGGATGACGCTGACGGCTTCGCCTTCCGCAAACCCGGTCACGTCCGCGCCGACCGTAACGACAGTGCCGGCAGCCTCGTAGCCGAGGCGGCTCGGGAACTCGGCTTCCTGAAGGTAGGCATTGTTGCGGAACATCACCTCGGCGCGGTTTATGCCTATCGCCTTCACCGCGATCTGCACTTCATCGGCCGCGGGCCCGGGCACTGCCACATCTTCAATCCTGAGGACGCTGGCGTCGCCATATTCATGGATACGGACGATGCGGCTCATGGGACACTCCTTGATTATTGAACGATTGTTCTGTATCGGTGTGCGCCACCAGCTTCAAGATATTATTTATCGATCGTTCCATATCGTGCGCCAGAGATGACAGAGACGAAATCCCGTCGCCGCGCAGGTCGCCCTCGTGTGTTCGACACTGACGCTGCGCTCGACAAGGCGGTGCGGCTGTTCTGGCAGCGCGGCTACGAGGCGACATCGATGGCCGATCTGGTGGCGGAGACTGGTGTCGCCGCCGCCAGTCTCTATGCAGCGTTTGACAACAAGGCGGGGCTGTTTGCGGCGGTGATCGAGCGCTACGCCGCGACGTTCAGCGTCCACCTCTATGCACCCATCAACGATCCGGCGTTGTCCACCTACGAGGCCGTCAAAGGCCTGCTGGAACGGGCGGCGTCATCATTCTCGGAACCCGGAACGCCGGCCGGCTGCTTCATGTATTCTGCAGCGGCAGCCGTTTCGCCGGCGTCCGCCGCCATCGAATGCCTGCTGCGCGACAAGCGTATCGCGGCGGAGGCCCTCCTGATCGAGCGTCTGCAACGCGGCGCCGCGCAGGGCGAGCTTGCGGCCAACTCCGATCCGGCCGTGCTAGGCAAATTCATCAATACGGTCATGGAAGGCATGTCCGTTCAGGCGCGCGACGGCGCTACGATCAACGAACTGCTCTCCATCGCCAAAATGGCACTCGATCGATGGCCGGCCGCGATATGATCACTACATGGTGGTCATCTGCCAATCCGCCTCCCGCGACCGAACAGTCGAACTCATCTCATAGGACGAAAGCACATGAAACACGTGACATTGCCCGGCGGGGAAGTGGTTCCTTCAATGGGTCAAGGCACCTGGAAGATGGGCGAACGTGCCGAGCGGCGATCCGATGAGATCGCTGCGCTACGCGCCGGTGTCGAGTTGGGCATGACGCTCGTCGATACCGCTGAAATGTATGGCGATGGTGCGGCGGAAGCGCTGATCTGCGAAGCGCTCGGCGACCGTCGCGACCAGTTATTCCTCGTCAGCAAGGCGTATCCACAGAACGCATCGCGCTCCCGCCTTGCCGGTGCGTGCGAGGCGAGCCTGAAGCGGCTCGGCACCGATCGGCTCGACCTCTACCTGCTCCACTGGCGGGGATCAGTGCCGCTCGCTGAGACGATAGAGGCAATGGAGGCGCTAAAATCAGCGGGGAAAATTAGGCATTGGGGTGTCAGCAACCTCGATACCGACGATATGGACGAGCTTATCGCTGCCGGCGGGGATGGCTGCGTGACCGATCAGATCCTCTACAACCTCGTGCGTCGAGGCCCCGAGTTGGACCTGTTACCGTGGCTCGCCCAGCACAAAGTGCCAGTGATGGCGTATAGTCCCGTCGAGCAGGGACGCCTCACAAGCCATCCCGCCCTCGACAAAGTAGCGGCCAAGGTTGGCGCAACCCCTGCGCAGGTCGCACTTGCCTGGACGTTGCGCCACGATGGCCTCATCGCCATCCCGAAAGCGAGTTCGATTGCACATGTGCGGGAGAACCGCGCGGCCGCAGATATCGTCCTCTCCGACGCCGACCTTGCGACACTCGATGCGGCATTTCCCCGGCCAGCGGGCCGTCGCCCACTCGAAATGCTGTAGCGTCAGATGGCGACATCCTCTCTCAAAGCAACCAAACGCAAATCGGACCGCCTCGAGGCATTCATGGACGCGGTGCTGGCAATTGCCATCACCCTCCCGGTGACCGAACTACACGCACCAGAGCCGACCGACGGCGACCTGGCAGCGGCATACCTAAAGCTGGCACCGGAATATGCGGCCTACGCCCTTAGCGTGGTTTTGATCAGCCTCTACTGGGCGCACAGCCATTTCAGCGGCAAGCTGCTGGAGAACCGATCACGGCTACAATCTGCTCGGCATTGGCTTTCTGGCTGTCGTCAGCATCACTCCATTTCCCGCGCGCCCGTTGGTCGAACACCTCAGCGGAGATGCGGAGAATACCACCGCCGCCCTTTGGTATCTGGGCGTAGCAGCGACACCGGCGACCTGGTAGTTTCTTCGTTGGGTATACGCCACCGCGAGAGGTCTTCCAGACCCGCGCCTGACGGACGCCTACCTCAGGCGAACAACCCTCAAATTCGGCATCACTGCCGGAGCCTATTGGGCTTCCTTCGCTTTGGCTTTCTGGGATTGGCGTGCTGGACTTATCGTCGCGGGGATCGTTACGTTGAGCTATATCGTTCCGCCAGCAAAACCCATCTACAAGCTGGGTCAAGAACCGGAGAATGGCTGAGACCGGCTATAGACCCGGCACGGCGGATGCCGACTTCGGCTAATCAGCCCAAGATTTTATCGATCGTGATTGGCAGGGACCGCACCCGCTTACCGGTCGCGTGATAGATCGCATTGGCGATCGCAGCAGCGGTGCCGACGATGCCGATCTCGCCAAGCCCTTTGACCCCGAGCGGGGTCACTTCGGGATCGGGTTCGTCGACGAAGATCACTTCGATATCGTGAATGTCGGCATGCACGGGCACATGGTATTCGCCGAAGTTGTGGTTCATCCAGCGACCCAGCCGGTGGTCGGAGAAGGTCTCCTCGTGGAGCGCCATGCCCATGCCCATCACCACGCCGCCGAGGATCTGGCTGCGCGCTGTCTTCGGGTTGATAATACGGCCGGCGGCGACCGCGTCGACGATACGCGTGACCGGCACCACGCCCAGCTCCTCGTCAACCTTCACTTCCGCGAAGATCGCGCTGTGGGTGTTCTTGGATTTGTGCAGACCCTTCCACATGTCGCCGAACCTGGGCGCAGCGGTGGCTTCCTCTTCGATCGCCGCCAGGTCAGCGGCACGCATCGCATCGCCGAACGGCACCCGCACGGTCGGCGTGTCCTTGAGCACCAGGCAGCCGTCCTCGAACAGCACGTCGTTTATCTTCGCGTCGCCCAGTGGTTCACCAGCGATCTTGCCGGCCGCCTTAAGGAGCTTCTTGCCTACTGCCTGACACGCCAGCTGCATCGCTGAGCCGGACGAGGCGGCGCCCCACGACCCGCCCTCGACCGGGGCGGTCGGCAGGTCTGAGTCGCCCAGCTTGGCGGTGATCTGCTCGGGCGGCAGGCCGAGCGTGTCGGCGGCGACCAAGGTCATGACCGTGTAGCTGCCGGTCCCGATGTCCGACGTCGCGCAAGCTACTTCCAAACGTCCGTTGGCCCTGAACTTGGCGCTGGCAGTGCTCGGACTGGCGGACCCGACCAATGACCCACTTGTGAAGCTTCGGCTAACTGGCATTCGTCGCCGGATGGGCACGGCACAGAAGCAGGCGCGACCGCTGCGGTTCAAAGGCCCCGTGCGCGATGTCGAGCGGGACGCGCCGCGGGGATTAAATGCGGACGCTGCTCGAAAGCTGTGGTGGTGACCTGCCGGGTTTGCGGGATAGGGCGCTGCTGTCGGTTGCCTACGATACCGGCCTGCGGGCCTCCGAACTGGTGGCGGTTGAATTTTCTCACATCATTGAGGCGATAGACCCTGAGGCGCGCCTGCTGATGATTGCGCGCAGCGAAGGCGATCAGGAAGGGGAGGGGGCGACGGCCTATCTCTCACCGCGATCCGTGCGGGCGATCGCGGCCTGGCGGGCGGCAGCGCGGATCGAGGTGCCGCGCCGCCCTGAAAGCGATCATGCCGATCAGCCCGGCGGGCAATCGCTCGATTATGATGATAGCAATGGCCGCCGCCCATTAGGCCGAGCCAAGCGGCGAGAGGAGGCCATGGACCAGCGAATCGCCGAACAGGATGAGCACGACTATCATCGCACCGGCGCAGTTCGAGGTACTGCTTCACTCCCCGCGAACCACTGGCCGCGAGTATCGTTGTCACGGTTGCAAGGAGAGAGCGATGGCGCAGGATTCAGCTTGGGTGGCAGTCTCGGAGTTTGTGCGCAATCCCGGCATGGTCGGCTCGGCCGTCCCGGCGAGCGCGCGCATGGTTCGCCGCATGCTCGCCCCGCTCGACTGGCAGCGCATCAGCATTCTGGTCGAATATGGTCCGGGCACGGGGCGTTTTACCTTCGAAGCGCTGGAGCGCATGCGGCGCGATGCCGTTCTTCTGGCGATTGAGATCGGCGAAAGATTCGTCAAAACTTTGCGGCAGCGCTGCGACGATCGCCGGCTCATCGTCGTTCAAGGAACGGCGCAGGACGTCAATCGCCACCTTGCCGAGCATGGACTGGGCGAGGCCGACTGTATTTTAACGGGCTTGCCCTTCTCGACGCTCGAGCCGGGCGACGCCGATGCGATCATGCGCGAGACGGTGCGGGCCATGTCGCCGTGCGGCACGCTGGCGGCCTACCAGATGCGCACCGCCATCCGTCCGCTGCTGAGGCGTCATTTCGCGAGCCTGCGCGAAAGCTACGAATGGAGGAACATCCCGCCCTGCCATCTTTATTGGGCGACAGGAAAGCGGCAGTGATCGGTAATGGCATCAAGCGAGATCGCGGCATGACGAGGCAATGCCAGCATGATCGACGCGCGGTTGCTGTTCTGTCTCATCGAACGGCACCGGCCGCCGATAATTTCGGTCAGCCGGCGCAAGCGGGGCGGCGACCTTTCGGCGCTGTGCGACAGGTGCGGCACACCAATCGAGCGCTCGCGCAGCGGACGCTGGCTAGCGCTTGGCCCGATCTACGAAGAGGGTGGTCCCGCGTCCTGACGCGAAATTTGCGCGTCGTTCGGCAAGCTCAGGTGCGTTCCGTCTCTGCAGCAATCAGAATAGCGTACCATTGTCCGGCGACCGTTCGAATCATCAGCATGGGCCGCGAACCGCCCATAGGCTCGAGCCGGTAGCGATCGTGATCGGCATGGTCTTCGAGCCATGCGCGAGCCCACGTCGTCGCGGCCAGTTCGCCTCGAGATCCTCGCTCGTAGTCGCCACCGAGCGGTCGTCATCGCGCAGCAGTCGGTACCTCATGAGAACACATTACCTCTATTTGGATTGAAATCGCCCGGTAAATTGGTCTTGCTGGCGTTCGGTTCCCCGGCTGAGCACAGCGCCTGAGCAAATCTGCGCGCGCCGCAAAAATTTTTTGGCCGCACTATCTTGAAAGCCGCGCGACCAAAATTAGCTCACGGGTACCGGACGCCAAACCGGGTCCGGTTGGACACATGAGAGCGCCGGCTCTTGGTTACTGGCGCATCTCATGCCCGAATTGCTTCATTTGGAGGATTTGGAGATGAGACCGAACTTTGACTTTACGCCCTATCGCCGTTCGACGGTCGGCTTCGATCGTTTGTTCAACCTGCTCGAAGCGGGTGCGCGCGAGGAAGATGGCTATCCGCCCTTCGACATCCAGAGGATCGACGACGACAATTTCCGCGTCACCATCGCGGTCGCCGGCTTCAATCCCGAGGATATCGAGATCGTCGCGCACCAGAACCTGCTCTCGGTCACCGGCAAGCGTGCCGATGACGCCGACAAGGGCGAATACCTGCATCGCGGTATCGCGGCCCGGGCGTTCGAGCGGCGCTTCCAGCTCGCCGATTTCATCGAGGTCGGGAATGCGAACTTCGAGCACGGCCTCCTGTCGATCGAGCTGACGCGTGTCGTGCCCGAGGCGATGAAGCCGCGCCGCATCGAGATCTTCGGCGCCGCTTCCAACAACAAGCGACTGGGCGAAGAGAAGGAAAAGGCGGCCGAGCCGGCCTGATCCCGCGCCCATCGGCCTGCCGGCGCCGCCTTCCAATACCCCCCGCACGCGGCGTCCGGCAGGTTCAGCCTTTCATCCAGCCAGAAAAGGAGATGTCATCATGGCTATTCGTGATCTCATTCCCTGGAGCCGGCAGGAAAACCGGCTGCCCGTTCCGGTCAGCGCCGAGCGGGAAAGGGAAACCCATCCGCTGCAGTCGCTTCACCGCGACGTGAACCGTCTCTTCGACGATGTCTTTCGCAACTTCGGCATGCCCGCCTTCGCCGGCTTCGACCGCATGTCAGGATGGCCGCATCTTGAGCTGGGCGAGACCGACAAGGAGATTCGGGTAACGGCGGAACTGCCGGGCCTCGACGAGAAGGACGTGGAGATCTTCGTCGAGGACGGCGCCTTGACCTTGCGTGGCGAAAAGAAGTCCGAAGTCGAGGACAAGGATCGCGGCTACTCGGAGCGCAGCTATGGCCGCTTCGAGCGCCGCATCGGCCTGCCCAGGGGCATCGAACGCGACAAGGTCGCAGCCACCTTCAAAAACGGCGTGCTGACGGTCACGCTGCCGAGGACAGAGGCGGCGGAGCAGCACATCCGCCGGATTCCCGTCAATGGCGGCGCCCGCTGACGGCCGGGCCCGGACTTTCGAGTCCGGGCCTTCGGCTAACGACAACCAGGCGGTTGCCCTCGCGGGTGCGACCTCGTTCCCGCTCGGTGCTAAGGCGATTATCGAGCCGCTGGCCTTGGCGACAAGTGGCGGCCTACGCCGCCAAAATCGATGGCGGGTCAGGTTTGCACCGCGCTGGGGCCCGGTTGCCGACCCGCTGATGGGTTGGACCGGCGGAGGCGATCCCCTCGCGACGATCGAACTGCGCTTTCCTGACCGCGCCTCGGCCGAGCGATATTGTCAGACGCAGGGTCTCATCTTCGAATGCCGGTCGGCGCCATCGCCGGGCCAAATCCGTCCAACTATCCCCGATGTTGTGGGTCCCGTGCTTTGCTGCTGGCCCACAGGCCCGCATGCCCTGTGCTGCGGCAATTTCCCTTGCGCCAGCACGGCCGCCAATGAGGAGGTTGATCGCAAATCTGCATAGGTAGCGGCGCACTTGAGCAGACTGCGCGTCACCGGATATCGATGACACCATCGACCGCGCGCCACTCGGTAGGGCGGATCATCCCCTCATGGGAAATGCACACCGAGTGGAGCGGGGCCTCGATCTCGCGTCGCCAATGCTCGAGAAACGCGAACAGCCTTGGAAAGTCGGGCGCGAGATCGTACTCCTGCCAAACGAACAGCTGCAGCAGCGAGGGCGCATCCGGACGGTAGTAACGAATTTCTGCCGTCGTCAGCCGATGGCCCTCGAGCTGCCGGATGACATCGCGTCGGCTCATGGCGAAGCGCGGGAACTTTCCGCGGGCCTGTCGATCGCATGCATGGCGGCAAGGATGTCATCGATCGGCACCGCGCGCGTGGCGCCGGGCGGCATGCGCAGGCCGGGATGGTCGCGCACGGCGGCGCGGTCGGACGCCCAGGATGCCAGAATGGCGCGCTTCACTTCCGGCTCCAGGCTCGGATTGTGCGCAACGTCGAAGGGATGAAGATAGCGGGAAAATGGCTGCGACATGGCTCTGCCTCCTTCCTTTGGTGTCGCTCCTTTCTCATGAGCGGGCGCGCCGCCCACGCCGCAAATTTTGGAACGCTGGCGAGTCGCGTCAAGAGGGAAAATCGCACCGTAACAACTCGATAAGCCGGCACCTGGCACTCGATGCCTGCGAGTGCCAAAAATTTCGCGCACCATCTTGACGCAAAAAATGAGCTTTCCTAATTCCGCGTCACCTGACGTTCGAATAAACGCCGGGCCTATCACATCTCAGTTTTGCATCTGGAGGTTATGCATGCATTTCCGCCCCTTGCACGACCGTGTGGTCGTCCGCCGCATCGAAGCCGAGGAGAAGACCTCGGGCGGCATCATCATCCCCGACACCGCCAAGGAAAAGCCGCAGAAAGGCGAAGTGATCGCCGTCGGCGCGGGCCTGCGCGACGACAGCGGCAAGCTCGTTGAACTCGCCGTCAAGGCAGGCGACCGCGTGCTTTTCGGCAAATGGTCGGGGACCGAGGTCAAGATCGATGGCGAGGATTTGCTCATCATGAAAGAGAGCGACATCCTCGGCGTGATCGAGGCCAAGGCAGAGCTCAAGCAGGCCGCCTGACAGCGACCTGCATCCTCTGACACGTGGAAGGAAATCGAAGAAAGGAGACGAGTCAATGGCTGCCAAGGAAGTCAAGTTTGCGTCCGACGCGCGTGATCGCATGCTGCGCGGCGTGGATACGCTGGCCAACGCAGTGAAGGTGACCCTGGGTCCGAAGGGCCGCAATGTGGTCATCGAGAAATCGTTCGGCGCGCCGCGCATCACCAAGGACGGCGTCACCGTCGCCAAGGAAATCGAACTCAAGGACAAGTTCGAGAACATGGGCGCGCAGATGCTGCGCGAGGTTGCGTCGAAGCAGAACGACAAGGCCGGCGACGGCACTACTACAGCCACCGTGCTTGCCCAGGCGATCGTGCGCGAAGGCTCGAAGGCGGTCTCCGCCGGCATGAACCCGATGGACCTCAAGCGCGGCATCGATCTCGCCGTCGGCGCCGTGGTCAGGGACCTCGAAACCCATGCTCGCAAGGTCAGCGCCAACAGCGAGATCGCCCAGGTCGCGACCATCTCCGCGAACGGCGACGAGGAAGTCGGCCGCATTCTCGCCGAGGCGATGGAGAAGGTCGGCAACGAGGGCGTGATCACCGTCGAGGAAGCCAAGAGCCTTGCGACCGAACTCGAGACTGTGGAGGGCATGCAGTTCGACCGCGGCTATCTCTCGCCCTATTTCGTCACGAATACGGAGAAGCTCAAGGTCGAACTCGAAGATCCCTACATTCTCATCCACGAGAAGAAGCTTTCTAACCTGCAGGCGATGATCCCGCTGCTCGAGCAGGTCGTCCAGTCAGGCCGACCGCTGCTCATCATCGCCGAGGACGTCGAGGGCGAGGCGCTGGCGACGCTCGTCGTCAACAAGCTGCGCGGCGGCCTCAAGGTCGCGGCGGTCAAGGCGCCGGGCTTCGGCGATCGCCGCAAGGCGATGCTCGAGGACATCGCGATCCTCACCGCCGGCAATGTCGTCAGCGAGGAGCTCGGCACCAAGCTCGAAAATGTCATGGTCGGCATGCTCGGCCGCGCCAAGAAAGTCATCATCGACAAGGACAACACCACCGTCGTCGATGGCGCCGGCGCGCGTTCGGACATCGATGCCCGCGTCGCGCAGATCAGGGCGCAGATCGAAACCACGACCAGCGACTACGACCGCGAGAAGCTGCAGGAGCGCGTGGCCAAGCTCGCGGGCGGTGTAGCAGTGATCCGCGTGGGCGGCGCGACCGAGGTCGAGGTCAAGGAGAAAAAGGACCGCGTCGACGACGCGCTTCACGCCACTCGCGCTGCGGTCGAGGAAGGCATTCTGCCCGGCGGCGGCATTGCGCTGCTGCGCGCGCTCAAGGCGCTCGACGGCCTCAAGGCCGCGAACGACGACCAGCAGTCGGGCATCGATATCGTGCGGCGGGCACTTCGCGCGCCGGTACGGCAGATCGCCGACAATGCCGGCGAGGACGGCGCCTTCATCGTCGGCAAGCTTCTGGAGAGCGAGGACTACAATTGGGGCTTCAACGCCGCTACCGGCCAGTATCAAGATCTGGTCGGCTCCGGCGTGATCGATCCCGCCAAGGTGGTCCGCACCGCGCTCCAGGACGCAGCTTCGGTGGCCTCGCTGCTGATCACGACCGAGGCGCTCGTCGCCGAAGCGCCCAAGGATGACAAGGGCGCCAGGGCCGCGATGCCGGAAATGGAGTACTGACAGACGAAGGGCCCGGCTGCGGCCGGGCCCCATCATCGAACATGAGGAACTCGACGATGAACGACCACTATCTGCGCTACCTCGAGCGCGAACATGCGCGTCTCGAAGCCGAAATCCGCGAAGAGGAGAAGCGTCTCCATCCGCGCCATTTCCTGATCGGCCGGCTCAAGAAGCTGAAGCTGGCGGTCAAGGACCAGATGGCGGCCTGCTCGGGTCACGCGGAAGAGCGCGAAGCCGCTTGAGCGAGAGTCCGATGCGGACGATCCGCGCAAGTGCCCGCCGCTTACCGGCAGCGAGCTTTTGCCGGAAACCCGATGGCGCCCATCTGCGTTGCATGGTCGTCCGCCCCGTTCGGGGAAGCTCGCGAGGATGGACAGGGGAGCCTCGAGCCAGCCGCCGGGGCTCCTTTCTCTGTCAGCAACAATCTATGGGACACGCCAAGGATCCTGCCGATGCTGGCGCGTAACGAAACGGCTGCCTGCAGCTGGCGAGAGTGGCCGGCGACACACTATCGTCCAGATGGAAAGGGGCGAGGAAATCGATTTCATCCTGGATAGTGGTCTTGCCGTCACGCGCGGCACCGATGGCTCATTCCTGATCGATGAAGGGAGGCATCCACCGCATCAGTTCAGACCGCTTCATTGCCGATTGGCAAAGCAGCGACAGCCAGCGTCAAGCGCTCAGCCGCAGCGGCGACCATAACGCAAGCGGGAAGGTGCGTGAGGCTATGGCGGGCATGGCGAAGGGGCTGGAACGCGATCCACAGCTGGAGTCGCTGCTGCGCAATCGCACCCAGGAACTGGGTCTGTCTTCCCAAAGCGGCCAATCGCTGTCGCAGGATCTCCAACGGCATCTCGGCCGCTCGCTAGGCTCAGGACTCATTGATTGAGCCAGAAGATGACGGCGGCGGCGATACAGATGGCGGACATGAAGGTGTGGGCGCAACGGTCGTATCGGGTGTGGATGCGCCGCCAGTCCTTGAGCTTGCCGAACATGTTTTCGATCTTGTGGCGCTGACGATAGAGCGCGGCGTCGTGCGGGATTGGCACCTTCCGGTTCTTCTTTGAGGGAATACAGGCGGTGATGTTGCGCTCCGCAAGCGCTTTGCGGAACCAGTCGGCGTCATAGCCTCGATCGCCGAGCAAGGCTTTGGCGGGAGGCAAGGCGTCGAGCATCAGGGCAGCGCCCTTGTAGTCGCTCATCTGGCCCTCGCTCAGCAGCATGACCAGCGGCCGGCCCTTGCCGTCGCAGACGGTGTGGAGCTTCGAGTTCAGGCCGCCCTTGGTGCGTCCGATACGTCTGGGAACATCCCCTTTTTGAGCAGGCTTGCCGCCGTCCGGTGTGCTTTCAGGTGGGTTGCATCTATCATCAACTGGTCGGGCTTGCCGCCCTTCGCCGCGAGGGCCGCGAAGATCTTGTTGAACACGCCGAGCCGGCTCCACCGGATGAAGCGGTTGTAGATCGTCTTCGGCGGGCCATAATCGGCAGGCGCATCGCGCCACCGCAGGCCGTTCCTGATCACGAAGATGATCCCGCTGATGATCCGACGGTCGTCCACCCGTGGCACCCCGTGCGATAGCGGAAAATATGGCTCGATCCGGCGCATCTGCGCCTCCGACAACCAGAGCAGGTCACTCATCACGACGTCTCCTCACGCCGTCATTGAATCAACCCTTCGCTATCACCGCAAGCGATTTAATAGGTCCTGAGCCTAGGCCGTGGTCTTGGGCTCTAGGACCTGATCGTGCCCGAACAAGCCACGCCATCTGGATGATGACGATTCATCTTTAAGGTGGCGCGGAGCAAATTGAAGGAAGAAGCAATTATTGGCTAGCTTATGTTCACATAAAATTCCATGTGCTGACGTCAGCACGTAATTGTTCGATGATTTATGCTGATAGACTTAACTTGATATTGAAACTTTTGATACCATTACACTACCCTGTACAGTCGCTAGATTCAAAGACGTGTCGGATATGCGCGCATTGATAAGTTGCGATAGCGTAGCTTCTCCATTGTTTAAAAATAACTCTACGGACGAAATGTCGATAAATAAGCTAATTTCTACTACACCTTCCGAAAAATCGCATGGTAGACTTCGATCTAGGCGCCACGCCTCGCTGTCAGGCGCTTCAGGGCCACTGGTCACGCGTCTGATAAATGCCCTATTATTACCTAGCTCAAAGCAGATCTGAGTGGAGTAACCGGAACCTCTGCGGACGGATAGCCACACTATTGATGGCCAAGCCGATCCGATCCGGTTGAGCGTGAGGTCGATCCGCCCCGCAACCATTCTAGCATTGTCGGGCCAGATATAATCATAACCATCTGCAATCGTCTGATCAGAGCCCTGGGCAGTAAGCGCGAATATCTTGTTCTGTGCTGGTAGAGGGGTGCTAAAAAGTCGCGGTACATTGTTGATCAATCGTAGGCGCAATTCGCGAACAAGGCTGAGTTGACCTCGGTAATCGTAGGTCGGCAGCAGTTGGTTCGCATATGCCCAGTTGTTCATCCATCCCATTGAGTATGCACAAGCAATGGGATCGGCTGCATGCGGGTCATTCCATATAACGGCCGCGTAGAAATCAGCTCCGCCATCAAGCCATTGGCCGTCGGGAGTGCTGGCCGTGAAGGTCGTGCCATCGAATTCGCCCACCCAGTACCAGGTTCCACCCGTGAATCCAGAAGCCGTCCCATCTCCGCCTACCAGCAAAACCCATTTGTCTGCCGAAGTTGTGCCGTCTGGATTGTATAGATGCAGTTTGAAGAGATGCGAGCATTCCATCACGCCCCCGACGACCGTTGACAGAAAACCGCTTGAATAAGTCCAGTGCTTGAGATCTGGCGAAGTGTAGATGCCGATCTTGCCTTCCTCTGACAGCGTCATAATCCAATTGCCGCTGGTCTCGTGCCAGAAAATCGTGGGGTCGCGAAACTGCCTGTTGCCTGGGAAATTGGGTAGCACGATGTCGTGAAAGGTGAAGCTGGCACCCTCATCAAGAGAGTACCAGAGTGCGCAGGACTGGTTTTGCCCGGCGGCATTGTCTGCGGGCATGGTAACGAGCGCGATCAGTGCGCCGGGGCCGAATCCGGCAGTATTGGTGACATCGACAACCGCGCTCCCGGTCCAGATGTCTCCAAAGGATGTTGTGCGGCGTGGGATCGATATACCTTGATCCTGCCAAGTGACGAGGTCTGTTGAGGTCCAGCGGCGCCATTCAGTGCCATCGGTGGGATAGGTTGGATTGAAGAGCGCCCAAATCGTCCAGTGATCTCCCATTCGCACAGGGCGCTGTGGGTCGTTGATCCAGCCTCCTGCCGGGGCCGCGATATGATATCGTGGTCGTCCGCTAATCGGGGTTGCCGTTGGTAAACCAGTAGAATCGGGGGTTCCACTCGATACAGGCATTGCGCCAATTGCAGGTTCTGCTTCGCTGCCGCAGGATGAAAGCATTGTGTTGATTTCCACTGAGAAGTGACCCGGGTAGGGCGTAAATTTCCACTAAGAATTGACCCATGTTGAACTCGTCCCTGGCTTTGGCAAGCGAGGGTATATGGAGTGTTGGACATGGCGTTATTGAGCGTTATCCGGCGCTGGCATTTTCGCGATCATCTACCGATCCGGGAGATAGCGCGGCGCACCGGACTATCACGCAACACGATCCGCAAATATTTGCGGTCCGAGACGATCGATCCGCGATTCAAGGTGCCTGATCGACCAAGCAAACTGGATCCATTTGCTGAGCATCTGGCGGCCTGGCTGCGGCGCGAGATGGGCCGATCGCGCAAGCAGAAGCGCACGATCAAGCAGTTTCACGCCGATCTGGTGAGCCTGGGTTATGAAGGATCCTACAACCGGGTTGCCGCTTTTGCTCGGGACTGGCGCGAAGATTATCGGCGCCAGCAACAGATTGGCGGGCGTGGGACATTCGTGCCCCTGTCGTTCGCGCCGGGGGAAGCTTTCCAGTTTGATTGGAGTGAGGACTGGGCAATCATTGCCGGGGTTCGGACCAAGCTGCAGGTCGCGCACTTCAAGCTCAGTTACAGCCGGGCATTCATCGTGCGCGCCTACCTTCTGCAAACCCATGAGATGCTGTTCGACGCCCATAATCACGCCTTCCGCGTGCTGGGCGGCGTGCCGCGCCGGGGTATCTATGACAATATGCGCACGGCCGTCGACAAGGTCGGGCGTGGCAAGGAACGCACCGTCAACGCACGCTTTCTGACGATGGTCAGCCACTATCTGTTCGAAGCCGAGTTCTGTAACCCGGCTGCGGGATGGGAAAAGGGGCAGGTCGAGAAGAATGTCCAGGATGCGCGGCACCGTCTGTGGCAACCCACGCCGCAGGCCGAGAGCCTTGATGCGCTGAACCTGTGGCTGGAGGAGCGCTGCAAGGCGTTATGGGAGGACATCTCTCACGGGATCGAACCCGGGTCGGTTGCCAATGCCTGGGCCGATGAATTGAGTGTCTGATGGTTGCGGGCAGGCCCTTCGATGGTTTTGTGGAATATCGCAAACGGGTATCGCCGACCTGCCTCATCCACTTTGAGCGCAATCGCTACAGCGTACCGGCCTCTTTCGCCAATCGCACTGTCAGCCTGCGCGTCTATCCTGATCGCTTCCAGGTCGTCGCCGAGGGGCAGCCAATCTGCGCACATCAGCGCATCATCAACCGCTCTCACGACGGTCCAGGTCATACGGTTTATGACTGGCGCCATTATCTGGCGGTCGTGCAGCGCAAACCCGGCGCCCTGCGCAACGGAGCGCCCTTCCTTGAGCTACCCGATGCGTTCCAGCGTCTGCAGCGACATCTGTTGCGCAATCCCGGCGGCGACAGGGAAATGGTCGAAATACTGGCGCTGGTTCTTCATCATGATGAGCAACTGGTGCTGACGGCGGTCACCATGGCGCTGGAGGCTGGCGTTCCGACCAAGACCCATATCCTCAATCTGCTCTATAGGCTGGTCGACGGAAAACCGATCTCCACGCCGCCGGTGACGGCGCCCCAGGCGCTCAAACTGGTCAGCGAGCCGATGGCCAATGTCGAACGCTATGATGATCTGCGCAAGGAGAAGCGTCATGCGTCATGACCCTGCCAGCGGCGCCATCGTCGTCATGCTCCGCAGCCTCAAGATGCATGGCATGGCGCAGGCCGTCACCGATCTCATGGAACAGGGATCTCCAGCCTTCGAAGCCGCCATCCCGATCCTCTCCCAGTTGCTCAAAGCCGAGACAGCAGAACGGGAGGTTCGGTCTGTGGCCTATCAGCTCAAGATCGCGCGCTTCCCTGTCTATCGCGATCTGGCCGGCTTCGACTTTACCAGTAGCGAGGTCAATGAAGCTCTAGTGCGTCAGTTGCATCGCTGCGACTTCATCGACATCGCCGACAATATCGTGCTGGTCGGCGGTCCTGGCACCGGCAAGAGCCATGTGGCAACGGCGCTGGGCATCCAGGCCATCGAACATCATCGAAAGCGCGTCCGCTTCTTCTCGACGGTCGAACTGGTCAATGCGCTCGAGCAGGAAAAAGCACAGGGCAAGGCCGGTCAGATCGCCAATCGCCTCCTGCACTCCGATCTCGTTATCCTGGATGAGCTTGGATATCTGCCGTTCAGTGCTTCAGGTGGCGCGCTGCTCTTCCATCTGCTGAGCAAACTCTACGAGCGCACCAGCGTCATCATCACCACAAACCTGAGCTTCAGCGAATGGGCCACCGTGTTCGGCGACGCCAAAATGACCACGGCGCTTCTCGATCGGCTTACCCATCACTGCCACATCCTGGAGACCGGCAACGATAGCTTCCGCTTCAAAAACAGCTCTGCCAAGCAGGCCAGAACCCAAAGGAGAAAACCACGGGTTGACCCACCCATGACACCCGAAACATAATCCGCAGACGGGTCACTTCTCGATGGAAAACCCGGGTCACTTCTCAGTGGAAATCAACAGCATGGAACTCATGCCGCCCTACACCGGTAATTAGGAACCCATGCGATGGCAAAATCCCCTTCGCGCGGCGTTAAGGCGCCCGCTGCTAACAAGCGCAAATCCGCAAGCACCGCAGCGGGCGTGGAAGCCCATCTGGAAGGATTTGATACTCAGATCGGGTCCGGTGGTGAAGTGCATCAGCTAGCCAAGGATGACGTGCTTACGACCCAGCAGGGTGTGCCTATCTCGGACGATCAGAACAGCCTGAAGCTCGGCGAACGCGGCCCGACGCTACTGGAGGATTTCATCCTTCGCGAAAAGATATTTCATTTCGATCATGAGCGCATCCCCGAGCGCGTGGTCCATGCTCGCGGATTTGGCGCGCATGGCACCTTTACGCTGAAGGAAAGCCTGGAAGAGTTCACGGTCGCCAAGGTGCTGACCGAAGTCGGCGAGCAGACGCCGATGTTCGTTCGCTTCTCGACAGTGGCGGGTAACAAAGGATCGGCTGATCTCGCCCGGGATGTACGCGGCTTCGCGGCGAAATTTTATACCAAGGAGGGCAACTGGGATATTGTCGGAAACAACATCCCGGTCTTTTTCATCCAGGACGCAATCAAATTCCCCGACCTCGTCCATGCAGCAAAACAGGAGCCGGACCGCGGCTTTCCTCAGGCTCAGACGGCGCACGATAATTTCTGGGATTTTATCAGCCTCACCCCGGAGTCCATGCACATGGTGATGTGGATCATGTCGGATCGAACCATACCGCGCTCGTTCCGGTTTATGGAGGGGTTCGGTGTTCACACCTTCCGTCTGATCGATGCTGACGGAAATGGCAGCTACGTCAAATTCCATTTCAAGCCCAAGCTTGGCTTGCAATCAGTGATGTGGAACGAGGCCGTCAAAATCAATGGTGCCGATCCTGATTTCCATCGGCGCGACCTCTGGGATGCTATCACCATGGGGACGCCGCCGGAATGGGATCTGGGTGTTCAGATTTTCGATGACGCCTTCGCGGACGAATTCGCGTTCGACATCCTCGATTCCACCAAGCTTATTCCTGAAGAACAGGTGCCGGTGAGGATTATCGGGAGCTTCGTCCTCGACCGAGTGGTCGACAACTTCTTCGCGGAAACCGAGCAAGTCGCTTATTGCACCCAGAATGTCGTGCCCGGCATAGGGTTTACGAATGATCCGTTATTGCACGGGCGGAACTTCTCGTATCTCGACACGCAGTTGAAGCGTTTAGGCAGTCCGAATTTTACGCATATCCCTATCAATGCGCCGCATGCGTCAGTCAGCAATTTCCAGCAGGATGGGCATATGGCGATGCGTAATCCCAAGGGGCGCGTCAATTACGAGCCTAATAGCTGGGCGTCATCGCCCACCGATCCTCGAGAAGATCCACAAACCGGCTATCGCCATTTCGCTGCCGAAGAAAGCGGGCGCAAGGCACAGGTGCGCTCGCCCTCATTTGCCGATCATTATAGCCAGGCGCGGCAGTTTTTCATCAGCCAGACGCCGATCGAGCAAAAGCATATCGGCGACGCGTTGGTCTTCGAACTCTCCAAGGTTGAGCGTGCAGACATTCGTGAACGCATCGTTGCTCATCTGCGAAATATCGACGAGACGCTCGCTACCGTCGTTGGCGGCGGGCTGGGGCTTTCCGAGCTCCCTCAAGCGTTCCCGGCAACAGTCGAAACCCGTCAGGATCTGCCGCCGTCTGACGCCCTTAGCATCGTCAAGAACGCGCCAAAAAGCTTCGAAGGGCGTAAGCTGGGCATCCTAGTCAGCGATGGGGCGCCCGCCGCGCTGATCAACGCCTTCATCGAAACCTTGGGTAGACTACCAGCGGTGTATGAAATTGTGGCACCCAAGATTGGAGGTGCTGTCCTCGATGACGGCACTCTGATAGAAGCAAAGCAGAAAGTCGATGGTGGACCATCGATCCTTTACGACGCCGTAGCCGTGATCCTGTCGCCAGACGGGGCGGCTATGCTAGCCAGCGATAAGACGGCCAAGGATTTTGTCAGCGATGCATTTGGACACGGCAAGTTCATCGCCTGCAATGCCGATGCCCTGCCGTTACTCGATGCTGCTGGGGTGTCGGAAAAGGACCGCGATGATGGTGTTGTCACGGTCGCGAACGCCAAGGACGCCAAGGCATTTGTTGCTCTGTGCGGCGAAGTGCGTTTCTGGGAGCGCGAGTTCAATGTAGACCTGGATGCGGCCGGTTTCCTTCAGGCGAATAAAGCATGAGCTCGCTGGAAGAAGCGGGGGGGGCCTCTCCGCTGCTTCCGCCTCCGGAGCGTTTGCAGCAATTGCTATTCGACGCTGCCCGACTGGGCCGCGATGATATGATAACTGCACTTTTGCAGGCAGGCGCAGACGTTGAAGCAGTCGATGATCGCGGCCATAGCGCGCTCATTCTGGCAAGCTATCATGGTCATGGGACGACGACCGACCTGCTATTGAGCTTGGGTGCTGCACCGGATGGCAAGGATACAATTTCAGGAAATTCTGCGCTGATGGGAGTGGCATTCAAAGGCTACGACCATATCGCTCAGGCGCTAATCACAGCAGGGGCTGACCCTAACCGTACAAATCGCGCCGGTCAGACCGCACTGATGATGGCGGCTATGTTTGGACGCGTGTCCGTTATCGACTTGCTGCTGGAAGCAGGCGCTGACTTGCATTGCAGAGACTTGGAAGGAAATGATGCAGCGGCAATAGCGCGCTCCCAAGGTCAGGCTGAGATGGCAGAGCGCCTCTCTGCCCCTGAGCGCGTCTTACGATCGTGCGGCAATGCCGCTGCGGTTGGCAATCTCAGCTGCAGTTCTAGGGTGATTACACCGGAACCCTGTGGTCCACTCAAGGTTATGTAAATATCATCTCGATAGGAGAGCTATATGAGCATCGAAGGCAAGGCCAAGGAGGCTGCGGGTTTCGTCAAGGAAGAGATGAACGAGCACGGCGACACGCCCGAAGCGAAGAAGAAGGCCCAAGAAGGCCGTGATCTTCGCAACGAAGGTCGTATCGAGGACGGCAAGGCCCCCAAGACGACCGAGCCGGGCACCGGCGCCAAGGAATAAGGCTCCTACGAGTTTCAGAACGCCGCCCTTCTAGGGGCGGCGTTTTTGTATCTGCCGCTGCTTTCTAAAGAGTCAGTAGGTTATCTAGCCCATCGGCATTGCCAGCCATCCCTGGCACCTCTTCAAGTTGCCGCAACGCCGTAAAATTGCCCCGATCCTCGCGGTAGCGAACGATCTCGAAACCATGCCCCTTAGGCTGCGGGACATCATCCAGTTCCTCAGCCGTCGCGGTATTCACATTTGACCTGCGTCATAGGTTGGCCTGCTCCTCCTCTGATAGATCGGCTTCAGGTGGATAATAAAGCGCCGCGCATTCCTTGCGCAGGCAGCCTCCTTCAATGACGATGTCATCCCGATAGGCGTCAGCGATGAACGCCAGCGTATCGACATGTCGGGCTTCGAAATACATTTCATGCACGTCGTCGCGCCCTGCGCCATAAACAACCCTTCCTACCTTGGACCAGATCGATGCCATTGTACACATCCCGCATGGCTGCAGTGTGGAGTAGAGCGTAGCGCCGCGCAGCTCCATTTCGCCGCTGTCCTCGCACCCCCGTCGGATCGCCATCATCTCGGCGTGGGCCGTAGCGTCTGGCAACTCCTCGGTCTGGTTGCGTTCGCCTGCGATGATCTTGCCATCGAGGACGATTACGCACCCCAAGGGCGATGTGGATGGGTCCGAGCCTTTGGACCGCGCGATCTCGATCGCTTTGCGCATCCATGCTTCGTCGTCTTCTGCCTGTGACAATGAACCCTCCTCAATCGTGTGCAGTGAAGTGCAGGGGCACAAGGCATCGCTCTGAGCCCCTGCAAGGGCCGTCAGGCAACGCCAGCGCCGCCAGTGGCCCCAAACACCTCACCGGTGATATAGCTGCCTTCCTGGCCTGCCAGCAGCACGTAGATCGGTGCGATCTCGACGGGCTGGCCAGGGCGCCCGAACGGGGTCTGTTCACCAAACTTCATCACTGCGTCCTGTGGCTGTCCGCCAGAGGATTGCAGCACGGTCCAGAATGGCCCCGGCGCCACGACATTGGCGCGAATGCCTTTTTCCATAAGCTGCTTGGACAGTGCCTTGGTGTAAGCGACGATCCCGGCCTTGGTGGTCGCATAGTCCAGCAGGATTGCGGAAGGGTCATAAGCCTGGATCGAAGCGGTCGTGATGACCGATGCGCCGGCGGGCAAGTGCGGCACCGCCGCCTGCGCGATCCAGTGCATCGCATAGAGGTTGGTCTTCAACGTCTTGTCGAAGTCCTCCGACGACACCTCCGAAATGTCCTCGCGGTACTGCTGTCGGCCCGCATTGATGACGAGGATGTCGAGCCCGCCGAGCTTATCGACCGCCTGCGCGACGAGATCGCGGCACCAGTCCTCGTTGGTGACGTCACCGGGCAGGTCTATCGCAGTGCGCCCTTCGGCCTCGATGAGCTGGATCACCTCGGCTGCATCGGCCGCTTCGCTCGGAAGATAGGAGATGGCGACGTCCGCACCTTCGCGGGCATAGGCGATAGCGGCAGCGCGGCCGATGCCGCTGTCGCCACCGGTGATGAGAGCCTTACGGCCTTCGAGCTTGCCGGAACCCTGATAGCTCGTTTCCCCATGATCGGGCACCGGGTCCATCTTGCCGGCTTCGCCGGGCACAGGCTGAGGCTGACGGGGGAAGGGCGGCTGCGGATATTGCGTGCGCGGATCCTGCATCGTGAGGCGATTGCTCATTGGTGAACTCCTTGGGTTGGGGATTTTTTTTCGCAGTCCGCTTCGTCCGTCAGGACGGCAGCGGCCATGATATGGGCGAGATGGCTGAGGCCCTGCGGCATGTTGCCAAGAAATCCGCGGCTCTTCGGGTCGATCATTTCAGCCAGAATGCCGTGGCCATGGGCAAGGCCGGTCTTCAGGCGTTCCATACGCGCGCGCGCTTCGGCCCGTTCGCCCAGAAGCGCCCAGGCTTCCGCCATCCAGAATGAACAGGCAAGGAAACAGCCTTCCTCTTTGTCCATGCCGGTGTAGCGATAGTGGAACTCGCCAGCACCTAGCTCCCTGTCGATTGCAGTCAGTGTCGCGCGCAGGCGCTCATGGCCGTCAAAGCCAAAGCGCACCGCCAGCGCCACGGATGCATCGAGCTTGTCGCTGCCGGGGTACATGGTGAATGCCTGTCTGGCTTCCGACCAGCAGTGCTCCTCGACCCATTGATAGATCCGGTCGCGCTCGCGCGCCCAGCGTTCACGGCAAGTGGTCGGTAGCTGTCCCCCATCGGCCAGTTCGACCGCACGCGCGAGCGCCTGCCAGCAACTGATCTTCGACATGGTGTAATGCTGCTCATCCTCCAGCTCCCACATGCCGGCATCGGGCATTCGCCAGCTGTCGGCGCATTCGTCGGCGAGGTGGGAAAGAAGTTCGGCGCTGGCACTGTCGAGGATGTTGCCACAGCCGACAAAGCGGCTCGCCGTCTCGAAAATGTCACCATAGACGCCGTGCTGTCGCTGATCGGTCGCCTGATTGCCGGTAATGACGGGGGTCGAACCGCGATAGCCCGGCATGTGCCATCGCTGCTCGACGGGGACGGGCTTGCCATTAAGGGTATAGCAGACGCGTGCGCCATGCGTGCGAAGCTGGTTGATAAGCCAAGTGAAGGCCGCCTTCGCCTCGGCTTCGGCATTGGCGGCGAGGAAGGCTTCGATCGTATAGCCCGCATCGCGTACCCAGGCGTAGCGATAATCCCAGTTTTTGGCCCCCCCGATACCTTCGGGGAGCGAGGTGGTGGCAGCGGCGGCGATGGCGCCCGATGGGGAATAGAGCAGCAGCTTCAGCGCCAGCGCGCTGCGCAGGAATGCGTCCCGATCCCGGCCATCATAGGAAACGGTGCTGCACCAGTCGCGCCATTCCTGATCGGCGATGTCGATACGCGCATCGATCTGCTCGATGCCGGGGGCCACAAGTGGCTCATCGGCGCCCGCCACGATGGCGACGGTCCGCCTGTCGCCAGTGCTGACCGTGATCGAGCCGGTAATGCCTTCGTCCGACCATTCGCAGGCAATGTCATCGCTCTGGATGAAGAGGCCCAGCACCCGGTCGACATGGAAGACCGTGTGCTTCCCGATCTTGGAATGATAGGGGTTAACGGTATCGCCGCGCCGCCCTGGCCGCATCATCAAAGCGAACGTGACGCTGCCGTCCAGCCCATCGATGCGCCGCGCCAGTTCAGCCCAAGGGAGGCGACCGGCATGGCCGCTATTGAGGGATTCGGTGAGTTTCGCGCGCCCATGCTGGGTCTTGAAGATCGTTTCGAGGACATTGCTGTTATCGCGATACCGCCGCTCGACGGTGTAGGGCTCGTCCGGCTCGATGCTGAAGACGCCGCCATTCTCACTGTCGAGCAATCGATCGAACAGCGGCGGCGAGTCCATATTAGGCACGCACCACCAGTCGATGGCTCCGTCTATGCCGGACAACGCAACGGAGCGGCCGTCGCCCAGCGCTCCATATTGTTCGAGTGGCAAATAGCCGTTGGAACGTTGGCTCAGTGGAGCGGGTTCGCTGGAGGCCGGACGCAGATTGTCGAGTAGCGCCTTCAACGCAGGAGCCTCCCAAACCCGCGAGAAAGGCCAAGTCCAGCTATCGCACCAAGACCGAGTAATGCGCCGGTCGCAGTCATTTTGAGAATGTCGCGGTGACGCGATGTGAAAAACTCGGCCCGGGTATCGATCACGCGATCCTTCGCATCACCATCGATCAGGGCCGGTCCTGTGACAGCCTCGTCGAGATTACCCTCGCGTGGTCCCATCGGCGCACCAAGCTGGGCTGTGACCATCTCAGCTGCCTTGCGATCGGAATAGGCGGGCGCAATACGCTGGCCCAGCGCCATCATCGCCGTCGTGCGCCCGACCCAGACCTCGCGCTGCGGATTCTCGACCGTCGCCCATACCGCTTCGGCGCAAAGCCGCGGATCGAAAAGGGGATCAGGAATGACTTGCTCATGGCCTGATCGGTTGCGGGACCATCCGGGCTGCGGCGTGTTGACGCCGGGCAGATAGACGACGCTGAGCGCGATCGGGGACGCCTCGTCGATCAGTTCGGCCCGCAGGGAATCGGTGAAGCCGGTGACGGCAGCCTTGGCACCGCAATAGGCCGCCTGAAGGGGGGCAGGGCGGATTGCGAGGCCAGAAGAAATCTGGACGATCGTACCTTTACCTGCGCTGCGCATATGCCGCAGCGCCGCCAGTGTCCCATAAACCTGTGATAAGTAGGTTGTCGCAGTGACACGCTGATATTCGGCAGAGCTAATTGCACCGGCGCGGGCGATGACGGTCGACATGGCGTTGTTGACCCAGGCGTCGATGCCACCAAGTTCGGTGGCTAAACGATCAGCAGCGGCATCGACGGCGTCGGGATCGGCTAAATCTGCACGCAGAGCAACTACTTTCCCGCCATGCGCTTCCAGCAGGCGCTTGGCACCTTCGAGACGCTCGGGTTGGCGCGCGATGAGGCCGACCTGCCAACCGCCCTTTGCAAAGCGCTCGGCGATAGCGAGACCTATTCCGGCGCTGGCGCCGGTGACAATGACGGACTGCATTAAAAGCCTTTCCGGTTCAGCAGAACGGAAAAGCGCCCGCCCGCATTGTGGCTAAGCTTCAAGAATGCGGCGCGCCGCATAAGGTTCGACGCGGAAGCAAAGAAATCAGGCGTCGGCAAGCCCGTTTGAACAGCCCACGCGCCTCATGCCAGACAGACGCACAGTTGATCGACGCGCCCAAAATCTTCCCGGAAACAATTCTTCGTAATCGAGTTTAATGATCGCTGAAACGCGGCCTCGACCATGCTTGAGGCAAGCTAATCATATCAGATTTCCATCCAAGCTCGCAGGAGAAATCAATGTCCACCGATCATGACATCAAGACGCTCAATTCGCTGATCGAGACGGTCATCGACAGCGCGGACGGCTATTCCGAAGCGGCGAAGGCTTCCGACACTTCGCGCTTCACGCCGATCTTTCTGCGTCGCGGCAGCGAGCGCCAGGCCCTGACCACTAAGCTGCAAGGCGAAGTGCGCGCACTGGGCGGTACGCCGGAAGATGACGGCACGCTTCTGGCAGGCGCGCATCGCCTCTTCCTCAACCTGCGCAATTCAATGTCGAGCGACGACGTGGCGATTGTCGATCAGGTCGAAGCCGGCGAAGATCACATCAAGCACAAGTTCGAAGACGCAATCCGCGACACGGAAGTCAGCCCGGCGGTCAAAGCGATCATCGAGGATGCCTATGTGACCGTGAAGGCCGGTCATGACGAAATTCGCGACCTGAAGCACTCGCTGCACGACTGATCTCGGCTATACCGTACAAATAGGAGGGGCATGGCGGTTTCGCCATGCTCCTTCTTTTACGCGGCAAATATTGCGCAGAAAATAAGCGAGGTTGCGTTCAGTTTGGCCGTTAGACGAATGTCCGGTTCGGCGCCCCATCGCGGGGATAGCTGAGCGGCAAACATCTCTGTATCTGCGCTCCAAACGCGACAGTCGCCTACCGGCCAGTCTTAAACATCCAGAATGGGGAAAGCTGCCTCTCTGCATCTGGGGACGCGAAACTGATGGCTAAGCGCGTCCACAAGCGGTCGTTTTTTGGCGGGAATGCGCCAGTTCAAATCGGTCGCAGCGTTCCGAGAAAGTCTCCAAGAAATCGGGCCTCCAGCTGCAATGTGGGTGATCTTTGAATCTCGAGAGGGGCGGCGCTAGTCAGTATGTGACTGTCGAGCCGCACCTATTGCGGTGATTTTCGGACTATGGAGGGATGGTGAGCCGCCTGCAGATTTCCGGTCGCATGCGGCGGGCTAGGAGGTCAGATGACTAGCGCAGCGATCCTGACCTTCACCGTTAGGAAACGAAATTTCACGCAGCGACGCCGCTCGTCAGCCCGATCCCGTCGACCTGTTGAAGGAGGGCAACACAGTTCTCAAAGCTGGACGAGGCCACATACACGTGACTGCCATCTGCGTGGCGGATGCTGAGTTCCCAAAGCATGTCAGTCGAAATGCAAAGTCGGCGCGCTTCGTCATTCTCGAACTGGACAGTCTCACCCCGGCGCTCCCGGTCCAGAAGATGCCGCGCCACGGTTGTTCGCATATCACGATGGGCGTTACAGCGGATCTCGATAGTATCGACGCGGTTGGCAAACCATTGCAACGTGCGGGATTCAAATACCACGAGCGTCTCCAGTCAAGGAAGGCTGAGCAGCCAATGAGACGCGCGGTCTGGCTCCTTGTTCCACAATTATTCGAAACCTTTATCGAGATTAATAAGAAAGGGTTCATGGGCAAATAATCGGTGGGCGGGGACGATCTCGTCGAGCACAAGATGCGTATCGCGCCACCATTCAGCTGGAGGCAGATCGCCAGTGGCGGCAACTGTGGCTGCCGCGCGGATCATGAAGGCGCACGTCAGTCGCACATCGCGATGGCTGCGTGTGAAGCCAAGAACGTGGCCGGCCCGTGGTCCTTCGACCAGCACGGGCTTGTAAGTTCCGGACGCGAACAGTTCGGGATTGTCGCGGCGCATCGACAAAAGCCGATGAACAAGCTGCAGCTTACCGTTTCCGCCGACGTCGCGCATTGCGAGCAGTGCTTTGCGTCGGGCATAATCTACAGCCCGTCGATTGTCAGGGTCGACGAGGCTGAAATCTTCCAGTTCACATCCCTGATAGATGTCAGGGACGCCTGGCAGGCAGAATTTGAGCGTCGTCTGAACCAGACTGTTGATCCGCGAAGCAAGCGCCATTTGCTTGACGAACTGCGCCAAGTTGCTCGCGAAATTCTGGTTGGCCAGCAGATTGGAAACCAGCCGGGCCGCCTTCTTCTCATAATCAAGATCCGGATCCTCCCAGCTTGATCGTAGGCGGGTCTCTCGCAGCGATTTCTGCTGCCAGGCGAGGATACGCTCCTCGAAGCGGGGGGACGTGCCTTCATCTGACCAAGCACCGAACAAGGTTTGGAAAAGCTGATAGCGATCGGCGGGATGGACGTTAGGCCCGCACTCATCGGCAACAACGTTCCATTGCTGGACGCGGTCCGCCCACAGTTCGGGAATAGCGCTCAGGGTGGCGATGCGCGCGCGACTATCCTCGCCCCGCTTATGGTCGTGGGTCGCGGTTGCCAGCATCGCGCCTGGAAAATCGCGCGCGCGGTCCATCACCCGGCGGTGGAATTCGGCTGGCGAGATCGCAAACTGCTCGGGCGCCGATCCGACCTCGTTGGCCGACAGGAGAGGCGCTCGGCGATAAAAGGCGGTGTCCTCGACCCCTTTGGCTGCGATGGGCGCCGAGAGCTGCTGGAACTTGCGAACGGCCTCGGCAGCAAAATCTGCGCTGCCGGGGCCGTCGCCCGCAAGCCAGGCAAGGATTTGCCGGGCCACCGGTCCTTCGCCCGGCGCCAGCTGCGACCGCGCTGCTTCCCATGCGTCCGCCCGCGCAACCGCATCGCTATCGGGAGCAGAGCGCCCGTCGCCATAGGTGCGATAAACCGGAAAAGCCTGCAACAGGCAGGCGATCGCTCGGCGGAGCATTGGCGCCGTCCATGCTTCGATCATGGACTGGCCGCTGCTCGAGGCAAGCCTCCCAAATTCTTCCACGCAGGCGGCCAACTGCGCCTCGAACTGCCAGTCGAGCATGTCGCGCTTCGCCTGTCGGACTACCTTCTGCGGATCGGCATGATCGGCATCGAGCGCCACCCAGAGGCGTGCGAGCGGCGCCTCGCCTACAGGGTCGTGCAGCAGGGCCATGATATCGCGCATGAAATCATAGCCGGTCGTCCCGTCTACACCCCAGTCTGTGGCGAGAGCTTCCTGCGCGCCGAGAATCTTCTCAATCAGGATGATGGCGCCGGGACGTATGGCAGCCATGCGGGCGCGGAGCTTGCGGCAATAGCCCGCCGGATCGGATAGACCATCGACATGGTCGATCCGCAGACCGTCGATCAGGCCCTGGCGATACAGGCGGAAGTATAGCGCATGGGTGGCTTCGAAAACGGACAGCTCCTCGACCTTGAGGCCGGCCAGTTCGTTGATGGAAAAGAAGCGGCGCCAGTTCAGCAGGTCGTTGGCGGCGCGCCAATGGACGAGAGCGTAATGCTGAGCATGGGCGATCGTCGATACATCGCCTTCCAGCGGCCCATCCGGGCGTAGGGGCAGCTTCTGCTCTCCATAGAGGAGGAGATGTGCTTCGCCCTCCGATCCCAAGACCAGATCACCCTGCGCGATGACGTCAGCCAACGGGGCTCCCAATATCGGCAGGATCAAAGGCCCATTCCAGTCGATATCGAAGTAGCCGGCGTAGGAGCTGGCACGGCCCAGCCGCAGAATATCGTTCCACCATGGGTTCTCGCCGCCCGCCACGCCCATATGGTTGGGAACGATGTCGATGATGATGCCCATGTCATGGGCACGCAGGGCTGTGACGAGGCTGCGGAAGCCGTCCTCGCCGCCCAGTTCGGGATTGATCCGGGTCGGGTCGACGACATCATAGCCATGCGTAGAGCCGCTGCGCGCGGTCGTGATCGGCGATGCATAAAGGTGACTGATGCCCAGATCCGCCAGATAGGGGACAATCGCCTCGGCTGCTTTGAAAGGAAAATCCTTCGTCAACTGCACCCGATAAGTCGCGCGCGGCGTCATGGCTGCTCCTCCTGCAACAGGGCGGCTGCCGGACGGATCTTGTTCAGGCAGGCGATGCGCCGCTGAACCGCAGGCTCGGCCAGCAGAGCGTCGATCGGTGCCGGGAGGCGGCGACGCCAGTTGGGATGCTCGGTTGTGGTGCCAGGAAGGTTGGGCTGTTCGACAAGACCGGCCAGATCCTCCATGGGTACCAGCAGGAGCGGCGAAGCTGACCCGGCCAGAAAGCTTAAGGCCCGCTCGATCACGGGCGTCGGATCGTCGTCGCTCGGCTGCGGCGCTCCCGATCCGATGGCCTGCCACAGCTTACTACGTGCCTTGGCGCGTTCCGCCTGAGTCTCTCCACCTCGATTGAGCGTGCGGTTCCAATCCAGGTCGCGGCCGGTCCACCAGCCGGCGATTGTCGCGATATCATGGGTGCCGCTCATGGCGACGGATCCTGGAGGATAGGCGGAGGCGCCGAGAAATCCCTTATCGTCGCGTGTAAAGGGGAGGACGGTCATGCCGTAAATGCCCGCCTCTCCCAGCGCCTCGCTAAAGCCGGGCGGCCGGGTGCCCAGATCTTCGGCGATGACGATCGCGTCGGCGCGCCAGGCCTCCAGCTTCAACAGGCGCAGCAGGTCGTTGAACGGATAAGTGAGATAGGCCCCCTCGCTCGCCGGACGGCCCTGCGGGATCACCCAGAGCCGCTGAAGACCGAAGGCGTGGTCGATGCGAATGCCGCCGCCTTGCGGCAGATTAGCCCGCAGCATAGCGATGAAGGGGGCAAATTCCCGATCGGCGAGACCTTGCGGACTGTAGCTGGTGAGGCCCCAGTCCTGTCCCTGTGGCCCAAGTGGGTCGGGCGGTGCACCGATGCGCAGTCCCTGCAGGAATAGGCCGGGATCACCACGCGCTTCCTCGCCCTGCGGATCGACGCCGACCGCAAGATCGGCGATGATGCCGATAGCCATGCCAGCATCCCGCGCGGCGCGCTGGACGGCGTCGAGCCCGGCCCGCGACCGCTTCTGGACGAAATGTTCGAAGCCTCCCGCCTCACTTGGCACCACATCATCCTGTGCGCTGCGCGCGATCGCCTCCTCAAGAGCGGCCAGCCTGGCCGGGCCGGCGACGTCCCAGTCGATCAGAGCTGCCGAGGGCGACACGCCGGCTGTCTCAAGTGGGGCAAACAGCGCATTGAGCGCAATCCTGCTCGACGGCGAGTAGGGTGCGAAACGGCCCGGGTCGGCCAGCGACAGCGCATGGACCGGGCTCAGCGCCACAGCATCCGCACCACATGCCCCCAGCTGTGCCACTGCCTCGGCCAGCAGGCCAAAATCACCAAAGTCCTTGTCGTCGCCGCGCAGCGACGGGATCTGGATCGTGACGCCCCAGCCGCGTCTTTTTATGGCCGGGCAACGGACAGGGGCTGCCGCAAGAAGGATGCTACCGTCATCATAGACCGCGCGGTAGTAGCCGGGGCGCGAGAAGCCGCGCTCCGCGTCGATTTCGATCACCTCGCCCGTGTCGGTTCGAAGCGTGCGTACGCCCTCGGGCAGGGCGAGCGGTTCCCCGCAATCCACTGTGATGAGGGCAGGGCGGGCCGAACGCCGCTCGTGAAGCGCCGCGCGCGCGATGGTGATGGCTGCCTCGTCCCCATTTCCGAGCCCCAACCCCAGCGCAGACAGGATTTCCCGCAGGCTCTCGTCGCTCACCTGTCGCTCCTCGCCATCCGCGTCTGTCCAGAGGCGGGCTATGCCCGCTTCCTGCGCAAGCTGATGGAGCAGCGTCATCATGGCAGATCGATCCAGACGGCGCAGCTGGGAGGGCCACCTGGCGTTCCAGCCGAAAATGCCGGCTTCTCTCGTCTGGAACAATCGACCGGCAGATCGCCAAGATTGAGAAGGATGGAAAGCAGACGCCCGTCGCCGAGCCGCCATAGCGCCTGTACAGCGCTTTGGGTCAGCACGGTCGCTTCAAGCGCGTGCGCGCCAGCGATTCCCGGCACGATCGCGCGGTGGCGCAGTGTCAGAAGCGTTTGGTAGAAGCGGCGCCATTCGGCCGCGTCAGGCCCCTCCACTATCCGACCCACGTCGAAGGTTTTGTGGGCGTTGGGATCAGGAATGCGCGCGCGGGCGTCCTGCCTGGCGAAGGCGGCAAAGCTCTTGAACTCGCGGCGTCGGCCCTCGCGTACGGCATCGGCCAATTCGTCATGGAAATCGGTGAAGAAGAGGAAGGGGCTGGTCGCGCCGGCCTCCTCCCCCATGAAAAGCAGGGGGATGTGCGGCATGAGCAGCAGGAGCGTCGTCGCGGCCTTCAGCCGTTCCGGCGATGTCAGCGCGATCAGCCGCTCGCCCAGCGCACGATTGCCGGTCTGGTCGTGATTTTGAAGGAAGGCGATGAAGGCCGATGGGGGGAGATGGGCGCTAGGCGTCCCACGTAGCTTGCCCTGCTGATGGGGCGATGGATCACCCTGATAGATGAAGCCTTCCATAAGACATCGCGCGAGCCGGTGCGCCGGGCGCTCGGCGAAGTCCTCATAGTAGGCGTCACGCTCACCGGTCAAAAGGACGTGCATGACATTGTGGAAATCGTCATTCCACTGGGCATCATAGCGCATGGGCCCCAGGCGGCCGGCATCATTACGCTCATTTTCCAGCATCAGGTGGATGTGGCGCCCGGGCGTGGCGGCGCGAAGGTCGTGCGCCAGCGCGTCGAGGAACGCGTCGTCGCCGATCGCATGGACCGCATCGAAGCGCAGTCCATCGAAGCCATAGTCATTGAGCCACATCAGCGCATTTTCGCGGAAAAAGGCCGCGACCGGCGGACGATCGACCGCCACCGCGCCGCCCCAGGGCGTGTGGCGTTCGGCATGGAAGAAGGGCGCGGCATAGGCGCCCAGATAATTGCCGTCCGGGCCGAAATGGTTGTAGACGACGTCGAGGAAGATCATGAGACCCAGTTCATGCGCGGCGTCGATCAGGCCACGCAGGTCCGCAGGACTTCCATAGACCTCGGCCGGCGCAAAGGGCAGGACGCCATCATAGCCCCAGTTGCGCGATCCACTAAAAGCGTTGACGGGCATCAATTCGATCGCGGTGACGCCCATGGCGGCCAAAGCGGGCAGTCGGTCAGCCACTCCGGCGAATCCGCCGCACAGGCCGACATGCAGCTCATAGATGACGGCTTCTTCCCAGGGGCGACCCGTCCAGCCGGTGGCAGGCGGCGATATCGGGGTGACGACGCTCCAGCCGTGGACACCGCCAGCCTGGCGGCGCGACGCGGGATCAGGGACTGCAAGGTCGGGGGCAAGGCGGAAGCGATAATGGCTGTCCTCGCTGGCCCTGGTCTCAACACAGAACCAGCCATCATCAGCGGGCTCCATCGGCAAGGTCGCTCCGCCCTCGATTTCGAGCGACACGCTTTGTCGGTCGGGTGCCCAGAGAGCGAAACGCCAGCGTCCCCCACCGATGTCGGCCGGGCCCCATTGGATCATGGTCGCGGCCTTTCACCCAGCCAGCAAACCAGCACAGCGGAGTGGGCCTCGACCCGGTAATCGTCGCCGATCGCGAAGGGTTCCCGCTCCGGCTGCGCGCTGTCGATCAGCACTTGCCGCGGCGCCGAGGGAGCGGGGAGGGTGAAGTCGATGGGGTCTCCGCTCGCATTGAGGAGCAGTGTCAGCGCCTCGACTCGCCCATCCTCCAGCAGGGTCGCCCGCCGCATGACGAGCGCACGCCCGTCAGGGTTATCCCAGTCCTCCCGGGACAGTTGCTCCCCGCGCTCGTCCCACCATTCGATGTCGTTGATGCCGAACCCCGGAGAATTCTGCCCGTAGAGAAAGGTCGATGCGCGCAACACCGGATGAGCCTTGCGCAGGGCAATCAACCGCGCGGTGAAGGCGAAGAGGGCCTTGCCTTCCTCTCCCTCCATCAGCGACCAGTCGAGCCAGCTGATGTCATTATCCTGGCAATAGGCATTGTTATTGCCGCCCTGGCTGCGGCCAAACTCGTCGCCGGCCACGAGCATCGGCGTGCCGAGCGAGGCAAGCAAGGTCGTGAGCATCGCTCGCCTTACCCTGCCTCTCGTCGCGAGGATGGCCGGCTCGGGGGTCGGTCCTTCCGCGCCCCAGTTGCGCGAAAGATTATTGTCATGGCCGTCGCGATTATCCTCGCCATTGGCCTCGTTGTGCCGCTCTTCATAGGAGACGAGGTCAGCGAGCGTGTAGCCATCATGGCTGGCGAGAAAATTGACGCTTGCCCAAGGGCGACGCGCACGACGATCAAACAGGTCGCCCGATCCTGAAAGCCGGGCGGCGAGATCGGCGCGCTGCCCGGGATCGCCTCGCCAGAAGCGCCGCGCGGTATCGCGATATTTGTCGTTCCATTCGGCAAATCCGGGCGGGAAATTACCGAGCTGATAGCCGCCCATGCCCACGTCCCATGGCTCGGTGATAAGCTTGAGGCGACCAAGGATCGGATCCTGGCGCAGCACGTCGAAGAGACCGGCATTGGGGTCGAAGCCATGATCCGTACGGCCAAGCGTCAGCCCCAGATCGAAGCGGAAACCGTCTACTCCGAAGCTGGTTGCCCAGTATCGCAGCGAGTCGGCCACCATCTGGATCACGCGAGCATGAGTGAGCTTGAAGGTGTTGCCGGTGCCGGTGTCATTGAGGCAGTAGCGCGGATCGTCGGGCAACAGCCGGTAATAGGTCGCATTGTCGATGCCACGCCATGACAATGTCGGGCCAAGCTCGCTGCCCTCGCAGCTATGATTATAGACGACATCGAGGATCACCTCGATCCCGGCCGCGTGCAGGCGCCGCACTGCGACGCGAAACTCGTCATGGCTATCGCTGGAAAAATAGCCTGGCTCGGGCGCGAAGAAGCTCAGACTGTTATAGCCCCAATAATTACGAAGGCCTTTTTCCAGCAGGAAGCGATCCTGCGTGAAGGCATGGATCGGCATCAACTCGAGCGTCGTGATGCCCAGCCGCTTCATATGGTCGATGACCCTGGGATGGGCGAGCGCCGCAAAGGTGCCGCGCTCCTGCGCGGGGGCCGCCTCCAGCAGCTTGGTCAGGCCCTTGGCATGCGCTTCATAAATCACTGTTTCCGACCAGGGAACGTTCGGGCAGACATCGCGCGACCAGTCGAAACTGTCGTGAGTGACCACAGCCTTGGGCATGGCACTGGCACTGTCGCGTCTGTCGAATCCCAGATCCCTGCGCCGGCCGCGGACCGGATAGCCGTGCAGCACATCATTCCATCTGATGGCGCCAGACAGCCGTCGGGCATAGGGATCGAGCAGCAGCTTGTTGGGATTGAAGCGATGGCCCTGTTCGGGGGCGTAAGGGCCATGGACGCGATAGCCATAGAGGAGGCCCGGCCGTGCGTCGGGCAGGTAGCCGTGCCAGACCTCATCGGTACATTCGGGCAAGGTCAGCCGTGCGATTTCCTTGCGGCCTCCGGGATCGAACAGGCAAAGTTCGATCCGATCGGCATTGGCTGAAAAAATGGCGAAGTTGACGCCAAGCCCGTCAAAACTTGCGCCAAGAGGATAGGGTGATCCGCTCTCGAGGCGGTCAGGATGCTGGCTCAATGCGGCTCGGTCCTGTCATGGCGGGGGCGGGCGAGAACCAACGGGGTCAGACCGTCGGTTTGGGCACTTTCGGCCTGGTCAGCGCCTTTGCCGCTGCTCCTGTCGCAGCGGGAGGGGGAAGCTCGGCCAACTTGTCGACCTGCGCCACTTCCTCGGCCGCCTGACGCCAATGTTCTTCGGCAAGCCCCTCAGGATGACCCTGCGCTTCCCAGATGGCATGTGCCCGTACCCGAATGCGGTCGTCTAGATTATCCTGCACGCAGTCCTCCATCCGATACCGCAATGCGCGGCCAGCGATAAACGCGCAGGAAGCCCAATGGATGCAGCGACTGATCCAGATCAGCGAGAATTTTTGTTGCGCTGCAACCGGCATAACTTTGGCTCGTTGAGCGGCGGCCTCCGTTCAAGGATTTGCCATGGCTCCGCGCACGCTGCTTCAATTCTTTCACTGGTATTATCCCGCCGATGGCTCGCTCTGGAATGAAGTGGTCAAGGCCTCTTGCGAGCTTGCTGCAATGGGCGTGACGGATGTCTGGCTACCGCCAGCCTACAAGGGCGCATCCGGACAGCAGTCGGTGGGCTATGACAGCTACGACCTTTTCGACCTTGGCGAGTTCGACCAGAAGGGAGCGATCGCGACCCGCCATGGCGATCGGACCGGATTTGAAGGCGCGACGAAGGCCCTGCGTGACGCCGGTATCGGCGTGATCCTCGATGTTGTCTTCAATCACAAGATTGGCGCGGACGAAGTCGAGCCTGTGCGCGTACGCCGGGCCAACCCAGACGATCGCAACCAGTTCGAGGACGAGGCTTTCGAGGCTCATGCCTGGACGCGCTTCACCTTCCCGGGCCGACAGGGCCAATATTCAGAATTCGTGTGGGACAGCAGATGTTTCACCGGCGTCGATCATGTCGAGCAGCCGGACGAGGATGGCGTTTTCCGCCTGGTGAACGAATATGGCGATGGAGAATGGCATGACGAGGTCGACGGCGAGAATGGCAATTATGACTATCTGATGGGCGCCGACGTCGAGTTCCGGAATCAAGCCGTTTATGAGGAGCTGAAATATTGGGGGCGCTGGATCGCCGAGCAGGTGCCCTGCAACGGATTTCGTCTGGACGCGGCGAAGCATATACCCGCCTGGTTCTTTCGCGACTGGGTTGGCCATATGCGCGAGAGTGTCGATCCCGAGCTTTTTGTGGTCGCGGAATATTGGCACCCCGACATGGCGGCGCTTGGCCAATATCTTGAGCAAGTCGACCGGCAGCTGATGCTGTTCGATGTAGCGCTACATCACCGCTTTCGCGAGGCGTCACGCGCCGGTGGCGACTTTGACCTTCGCACCCTTTTCGACGACACGCTTGTCGCTGCGATGCCAGACCATGCCGTGACGATCGTCGGCAATCATGACACGCAGCCTTTGCAGGCACTGGAGGCGCCGGTCGAAGACTGGTTCAAGCCGCACGCCTATGCTCTGATCCTCATGCGCGAGCAGGGGACGCCCTGTCTCTTCCATCCCGACCTTTATGGCGCGCGCTACAGCGACACAGGGAGCGACGGCAAGGTGCATGACATAATGATTGCTCCTGTTGATTGTCTGCCACGGTTAGTCCAGGCGCGGCAGCGCTTCGCTCATGGCGCGCAGACGGACATTTTTGACGACCCGTACTGCCTTATAGTCGTGCGGCATGGCACTCATGAGCAAGCGGGCGCCATCCTCATTCTTACCAACCGTGACACCATGGAAAAGACGGTGGAACTGGGTCGCGATCATGCCGACGCCGCCTTTGTCGACTATCTTGGGCATTGCGACGAAGAGCGTGTCGCGGACGGGGAGGGGCGATTGACGGTGCGGGTGGCGCCGGGGTCCGTTAGCTTGTGGGTACGCAGCGACGTGCACGGCTGATCGCTCGACTGGCTGCATTCGGCTTCGCATTTCGCGGTAAGGAGCTAAATAGCGGGGACGTGGAAGCGTCGAGCCCAGCCTCATCAGACCGTCATGAGGTAAGTAGCTTCGATCTTTGAGGTCATGGTCGGAGGCGTTAACGGTGGTGATTTTGTGACCTATTGCCGAAGTTTCGGAAAGGGTAATACGTTCATCACCTATTCAGGATAACAGCCTCGCCTATGGCCGCAGTTTATCAAAGCCGGTTGCTTCGAACTTTCGCCGAAACAATTCGTCGACGATCGCTTGTTGCTCGGGGGTGAGGTTTGCAGGGTCAACGATTGCGGATCGTCCATCGACCAATTTTATCGTCTGTCATGGGCAATGCGATGGCCGCACAGCCGAGATGGTCTTGCATTCGATTAGCAGTGGTCGCGCACAGCGCTGTGCGGAGAGGTTGTCACCTGGCGTGATTATCAAGATGGCTTGTTTTGCGGCGGTAAAGTGGCTGCTTCATCAACCGGCATGCCTTTGCGTACTCGGTACATGAACGCACTCATGGAGATGCGATTGTGTCGTGCAACGAACAATGCACATCGGCCATCGGCCATTCTCAGTTCTCGGAGTTTCCTGACCATTAAATCGTTGAACTATCCGGCCGAATTTTGGGTCCAACTGAGTAGCCCCTAGACCGTATGTTCGTGCGGTGAAGTTGGCCCGCCCTCGGAGTAAGCAGGAAACGGGGGTTACGCCGGACGGGCCGGCGCCTATCCCCATGCTTAGGCGAGGGCGAACCATGCGCGAGTATAACGAACTCTTTATCGGACTCGATACATCGAAAGCGAAGATTTCGGTTGCGGTCGCGGAAAAGGAGCGGAACGGCGAAGTGCGTTTCTTTGGCGATATCTCAGCCGAACCGACATCGGTTGCATCGATGGTAGCCAAGTTGGCAAAGCGCGGGGCCACTCTTCACTTCTGTTATGAGGCTGGCCCGACCGGGTACGACCTTTATCGCCAGATCATGGGGCTGGGGCATCAGTGCCAGGTCGTTGCTCCATCCCTTATTCCCAAGCGTCCGGGCGATCGTGTGAAGACCAATCGGCGCGATGCAGTCAGCCTGGCACGGTTGCATCGCGCCGGAGAGCTGACTGCTGTTTGGGTTCCGGACGAAGCCCATGAAGCTGTGCGAGACCTTGTCCGCGCTCGTGAGTGCGCTCACGACGCGCTGAAGAAGGCACGTCAGCAACTCCAGTCATTCCTGTTGCGCCATGGTCGGATTTATCCGGGACGCTCGCCTTGGACACGAGCCCATTTTCGGTCACGTCCGTCAATGTGGTGTAATTTCGGTGCTGGCCATCGGGCTGCATTTTCAGGCGGCCTTGGGTGTAATCTGTAGCGGCTGAACCTCCTCGGTTATGGGTGTGGCAAGGGCGGCCATGCCCTCGATCTGCATGTAGCGGTGCTGGAGCTGGTATTCATCGTTCTGCTCGAGCAGGACGGCACCGACGAGGCGGATGATGCTGTCCTCGTTCGGGAAGATGCCGACAACATCGGCGCGGCGCTTCACTTCCTTGTTCAGGCGTTCCAGCGGGTTGGTGCTGTGAAGCTTGACCCGGTGCTGCTCGGGGAAGGTCATGTAGGCGAGCACGTCGTGCTCGGCATCGTCCATGCAGGCGCCGAGCTTGGGCCATCTGGCGCGCAATTGATCGGCGACCTGACGCCAGACCTGAGTTGCGGCCGCATGATCGGGCTGGAGGAAGACTTGGCGGATCGCAGCAGCAACAACCGTGTTTTGGCCCTTGGGCACGTAGGCGAGCGCGTTCCTCATGAAGTGGACGCGGCAGCGCTGCCAGGTGGCGCTGAGCACGCGGGTGATCGCTGCCTTGAGGCCCTCGTGGGCATCGGAGATGACCAGCTTCACGCCGGTCAGGCCGCGGCGGGAGAGGTCCTTGAGGAAGCTCGACCAGAAGGGCTCGGCTTCGGAAGGGCCGATGTGCAGGCCGACGATCTCGCGCTTGCCCTCAGTGTTGACGGCGACGGCGATTATCGCGGCGACACTGACGATCCGTCCCCCCTCGCGCACCTTGAGGTAGGTGGCATCTAGCCAGAGGTAGGGCCAGTCACCGGCGAGCGGGCGCTTGAGGAAGGCATGGACGCGCTCGTCGATGTCTTTGCACAGCTTTGACACGGAGGACTTGGATATCCCGGTCATGCCCATCGCCTGCACCAGCTCATCGACGCGCCGGGTGCTGACCCCGGCAATCCACGCCTCCTGGATTACTGCGACCAGCGCCTTCTCAACAGTCTTGCGCGGCTCCAGGAAGCCGGGGAAGTAGGCGCCGGTCCGCAGCTTGGGGATCTTGAGGTTGAGCGTGCCGAGCCGGGTATCGAGACTGCGGTCGCGGTAGCCATTGCGCCAGGTCGTGCGTTCGCCCGATCGTTCATGGCGGCCAGCGCCGACCAGGCCGTCGACATCGGCCTCCATAATGATCTGCAATACGCTCTCGGCGATCGTACGCAGGAAATCTCCATCTCCGGTCTTCGCCATCAGTTCGGCAAGCGGTAGTCTGTCGTCGGTCATCGGGATCAACTCCTCGGTGGGCGTGTGAAGTGTGGTAACTCCACCTTACCGATGAGCCCGGTGGCCACCGAGTTCGAAATCGCATGGGGTTGGGCATGCCCAACCCCATGCGATCACCTCAATCTACACCGGAAATTACACCACGAGCGCGGACGCTAACCCATTTTCGATGGCTGGCGGCGCAGAGTTTCACCCATCCCACCCATCACATAGTCCTCGCCGAATATATCCAGGCCATCGAGGATGCGGCCATCCGTGAAGACCGGCTGACCAAACAGGTCGCGGAAGTAGTTGCGTCCTGGTCCATGGCGCCTGTCGTGGAGGCCTATCAGGCAATGCGCGGAATTGCGTTCATCGCTGCGGTCACCTTTGTCGTGGAAATCGGCGACGTACGACGCTTCGAAACGGCGCCGCAGTTGATGGCATACCTCGGGCTTGTTCCATCTGAGAGTTCAACAGGCGAGCGGGTGAAGCGCGGCGGCATCACCAAGGCCGGCAATAGGCGAGCCCGCCGAGTGCTAATCGAAGGTGCATGGACTTATCGCTATCCCGCTCGCGTGAGCCAGACGATTCAGGCCCGATTGGACGGGCTACCACGCTCAGTCCGCGAGATTGCATGGAAAGCCCAGATCCGGCTTTGTGCACGCTATCGCAGACTGATCACTACCGGCAAGCTCAAGACCGTCGCGGTAGCGGCGATTGCGCGGGAAATGGCTGCCTTCCTCTGGGCAATCGGGCAGGAAGTCTCTCCCACTGTTCGGGCATAAAGGTTCTTCCTCGGTAAATCGCGACGAGAAAGGAGCAATACAGAACCAGCGTCATCATCTGCTTGATGTGCAAAGTTGGGAGCAGGGCCCCGGTGGGGAATCCTCGTGAAAACTAAGTGGCGGACAATAACGTCTACGCCCGACCCTAGGCAGAGGCAGCCCCAGACGAACATACGGATATGTGGTAGCCAACCCGCGCATAAGAGTATGCCAACCGTCGTCGAAAGCCCTGCTCCCTACTCTGCACATCAGCTCCACACCTTTGACTTCGTCATCTAAGGCGGAAAGGACCTCATCATGTCGAAGGCTCTTGAAATCGAACATAAGAGTTTTCTAGGTTTCGTGGACAAAGGGTATCCATTGCAGGGCTGAGACGAGATTGACGAAGCCGAGGTAGGACTCTTTGGTTTTGTCGTATCGAGTTGCGATACGCCGCCAGTTCTTGAGTTTGTTGAAGAGGCGTTCGACAAGATTGCGCCAACGGTATTTTTCGCGATCGTGTGGGATTGGATCGCGCCGATTGCTTTTGGCGGGAATGACAGCCTCAACGTCAGCATTGGCCAATTCCTCGCGGATGGCATCTGCATCGTAGCCCTTGTCCGCCAACAATGCCTCGATCTTATGAGCAATCAAACGGAACAGCGGGCCAAAGCCTTGGATATCGTGGCTCTGGCCCGGCGTCAGGACAAAGCCGAGCGGTCGGCCTTTGGCATCGCAGCGGGCGTGGAGCTTTGTGCTGAAATCCGCCTCGCGATCGGCCAAGCGCCTCGGTTTCCTGAGTCCCTTTTTTATGCCGACGGCACAATGATGTGCTCGGACCACGGTGCTGTCGATCATGTCCGCAGTGGCATCACGAGCCACCATTTCGCCCAGTGTCTCGAGCATCGCCTCGAACACCCCGGTCGTAACCCAGCGCCGGTAGCGGCGGAAAACGCTGTTCCACTTGCCATATTCATCCGGCAAGTGGCGCCATTGCGAACCTGTGCGGGCGATCCACATCATGCCTTCGAAATACAGCCGGTTGTCCTGTGCTGGACGACAGCCACGACCACGCTCAGATGGCAGTAATGTGCCGATGATCCCCCACTCGTCCTCCGTCAGCCCAATACGCTCGCCCAACGCCACCTCCAAAAGGCAGCCTTGAATCAACGCCCGATCCTGCTGTCAACCTTTGTCCACGAAACCTAGGTCGATCGACCCGATGATCGTGCCGCTGTTGCGGATGCTGTCGGCGCCATTGCCGACGGTCTGGATCGCGCCGGCAAGGTAGGGATTGCCGAGCGAAAGCGCCAACTGGTCCGTGTCGGCCAGGACGGTGCCCGCCCCGCCATGGATCGTGCCGGCATTGTCGAGTGTCAGCGCGGCGTCGCTCACCCAGATCGCCGTCGACAGGGCACCGGTCGTCTCGATCATGCCGTTCGCCGCGTTGGACACGGCCAGTGTGGCCGCATCATCGCCAAAAAGGGCGATAGCGGCGGAAGGCTGGGAATAAATGAAATCCCCATATCCCGGATAGGCATAGGTTTCCGTCACGCCGTCGCCATTGGCGCGAATGGTACCGCTATTGACGATCTGGGCGCTGTCGCCCGGGAAGCCAAGGCTAAGGCGAATTGCAACGCCTAGGGCACCGCCACTCTCGATCAGGCCACTATTGTCGATCGCATAATGGCCGCCGCTTGCGGTAAGATAATGGTAGTTGCTGACCGCGAGCGCATCGCCTCCGTCAAAGCGCAACGTCCCGCTGTTAGTGAAGCTGAAGCTTCCGGCCGTTTCTCCGGCAAAGCCCGTAAGGACCGACATGGAGCCTTCTATGAGGCCGTCATTCATGATGCCGAGATGGCCTGCTGCCGTCTCTGCGAAACCCGTATTGATGACCACATTTCCGCTGATGAGGCCATCATTGCGGAAACTGACATCGGACACACCATCGCCGAACAGCTCGACCGCGCCATAGCTCGCGCCAGTGATAGTGCCATTGTTGGTGAAGCGAAGATCGCCTTCATAGCCATATTGGACGACCGCAGCGGAATAGCTCAAGTCGGAGATGCCAATGCTGCCCTCATTATCGAAGGTAACGGTCTTGCCTGCGAAGCCGCCGTTCAACGTGCCACGATTGACGAATGTTGCCAACTTCCTGGGCAGATAGGTGGCGACCATCGGTGAGGAATAATAATAGGGAATGTCCGTCGAAATACGCCCGTCGAGCGTCGCCAGATTGACGAAGGCCCCTTCGCCGCCGATGAACAGAATATCGGTCGACTGGGCGGCGGCATCGATCGATACCGTCGCGCCAGCCTGTGCCAGCAGATAGTCGCGTTCAAACCCGATGTCCGGCCGTGCGCCCAGCTTTACCGTGGTGTCGGTTGCGAAGACGCGGCCGAACATGTCCTGCCCCGCGCCACCATCGATGGATCCGGTGACACCAAGATCGTCCCCCAACTGGAAAAGAATGTCGCTTCCTGAGCTGAAGTACAGGTTGCCCTCAATCGTACCTCCATTGGCGATATAGACGCCGGGACCGCCGAAATAATCGTCGCCGAAGCGGACATCGCCCTTGATTATGCCGGCGTTGCTGATCTGGCCGCTGTTGAGGGAAATGGCCGTGTTGCCGACACCGCCCTGAATGGTTCCGGCAGCGTCGTTCCGGATCGACGCTGCGTAGTAGAGGCTTGAGATTGCCGCGCCATTTGCACTGCGGATCAATCCGCTGTTGGTGAGTGTCGCGCCATAAACGAGATAGTCATACGCAACGGCGGTATTGCCCATGTCGATCGTGCCGCTATTGACCAGCGTATTCGCATTGATGATTCCGCGTGCGGTTCCGTCGCCACCTGTCGCTTCGCGAATGGTGCCGCTGTTGATCACGGTCGTCTTGTCATAGGCCGAATAAAAGCTGCCATTAAAAGCGTCCGCTCGGCTGATCTCGATGGTTCCGCTATTAATAATGGTACCGCCGCCAGCGATGGCCGTCAGCCGATAATATTGAGTACCCGTTGCAGTTATGGTGCCCGCATTTTCAAAGCTGTTTTCGCCGCTGACCGCTATCAGGGGCGCCCCAAAAGCAAAGGGATCGGTCATTGTCTTGGACAATGTGCCATGGCTTACCAGCGTAACCGCGTTGGCGATTGCTAGGCCCTCTGCGTCTGTGACGTAGGATGCGGTATTCAGGCGGATCAGAGGATCAGAAAGGCTGGCGGCCATGTCTGCGTTCAGATCGACGCTGCCCTGCCCGGCAAATGTCAGAGTGTCCGCGGGCATTGATGAGGCGCTCAAGGTCAGCGAACTGCCGGTTACCAGATCATAGCCCATGCGCCGGAATATGCCTGTCCTGCCGACGTCAGTCGCAAACGTCCCGTCGATGATATAACGGAGATTCTCGCTACCGTTGCCGGTGACGGTGCCGCTCACTCCGGCAAATTGACCGGGACCATCATTTACGAAGTTGGTGACAAGCGTGTCGTTATCACTTCCCAGATTCAAATCGCCGTCGAGCATGCCGCTCGGGCGAGCGACGAACATGTTGCTGCTAGGCATTCCACCGCCGCCGCTGCCGAAATCGACATCGCCGATTATCAGGCCGGCGTTGGAAAGGAGCGAGCCGCCGGAACCGGGATAGACGGAAGACTGACGAACCGCGGCCATGCCGCCGCGCACGATGGCGCCGGATTCATTGTAAAAATTGCCGCTATAGCCGAACTCCAGGGCTGTTCCGGCGGATCCGATCGTGCCGTTGTTGACCAGAGTGGCATAATAGATACGTGCGCCAACGGTTGCGCCTTCTATAAGCCCGCTATTGGTGGAACGTCCATTCAGCGCATTGCTGAAATCCACGCCTAGTCCAGCGGTGGAGCGGATCGTGCCGCTATTGGCTAGCGCAATGGTCGTGATGACAGCTGTCCCGTCGGCAAGGATATCGCCGCTATTTGCAAACGCGTCGCCACGGGTAATGCGGACCGCGCCACCGCCAATTGCCGAGATAGCGCCGGAATTGCTGAAATAGGACTCGTTATCCAGATCAACCGCGAACTGATCCGTGCTGATGAGGCGAGCACGAATTCTACCTTCATTGCTCGCCGTCAGGCCGCCGGTCGCGCCATTGTCGCTGACCAGCGCCGGACCATTGGTATCAATGAGGCCTCGGTTGATGAAGCGATTTTCCGGGTTGTAGTAATAGCGATCACCGCCACCAACGGCGATCGTGCTGGTCGACACAAAGTCCAGCCCCAATGTCAGCGTGGAACTTCCGCCCACCCATATGGCCTGTTGCTCAAAGGTCGCCGGAAGCGCCATCCCGGAATCGAGGATCGTATCTTCCAGGAAGAGGTAACGCAACGTGTCGATCCCGTCACCGGCATCCAACCGTCCCGTGACGGTACCTATGCCGGTCGCGTCGGCAATGAACACATCATCGCCCGCGCCGAGGCGAACATCGCCGTCAATCAGACCGCCGCGATTGTCGATTATGCTTCCGTTATAACGGTTGCCGGTGGCCGAAACGACATTGCCGGCTATGGTGCCAGTGTTGGTCAGATCGATGCGACCGTTCGTTGCGATCGCATCGCCCGGGCTTTCGATCCGGCCGCTGTTACTGATGGACAGATAAGACGGCGCCGTAATCGCCGCGCCCGATGCGGCGCGAATGATGCCGTTCGCGCCATTGTCGAGATAGAAGATCGTGTTGCCGGCGATGGCGGCCCCTGAACCCAGATTTTCGATCAATCCGGCATTTTCGACATAATTGCCCGGATTGAAGTTTCGATATTGGAAGATGGTGGCAGCGCTGCCGCTGGAGCGGATGATGCCGCTATTGGTGATCGTGCCTTGCCCATAATAGACGTAATAGCCGGGAAGGTCGCTGATCGCGCTGATCGCGCCACCGTCGATCAACCCTTCGTTAGCGAGCAGGCCAACCTGCGCCTGGATTGCCCCGATGACGCCCGTCTTGCTGTTATAGATGCTCTCGAACCGACCGCTGGCCGTATCATTGCCGCGTAGCGCAATGCCGCTCGTGCCGCTGATCGTTCCGCTGTTGGAGAGTGTCACCCAGGCCCAGTCCTGATGATAGCCGCCGACCGGGTTGACGGAGATGCCGATGCTGCCGCTGATGCTGCCGCCTTGTTCGACGGTGATCGCGCTTGCTGTCAGCGTTGAATAGTAGCTGTCGGTTAAACCGGCAGGCCGTCCAATCACGTAAATACCGCTATTGGCTCCCGTTACCGTGCCACGGACGATGATTTCCGATGCTGCATGGCCAAAGCTATCGGCTTGTGCGGGAAACTGGACGATGATGCTGCCGCGGCCCGGGCCGGACACCGTTGCACCAGAATCGACGACCACTTTTGCATCTTTGACACCAGCGATCAGACCATTTTCTTCCAAACCGCTGCAGGTCGTCACCATGTCGGTCACAACTGGATTAGGCACACATTGTGCCCAGGCTGGCGAGGCCGAAGCGGTCGCAACCGCAGCCACGCTGCTGCTAAGCGCCAACGTCCAGCGGCGCACCGACATTTTGTTCCGACCGACCACGTAAAACTCCCCCCCGTAATAATGTAGCGCTTATGTGGCGCCAAAATTTCATCCCCGCCAAACCGCATGAACGGTCATGTCATTGTTGTCGAGACGCAAAATTCTAGGGTGCGCCGCATGATGCCTAAGGGGCAGTGTCGCTGCTTTTCTCTCTCGATACGAGCTGACCACTGATGTGGGAGCGTCTGCTGATGGATCTTGAAAAGCCGGGCTGGCAGCAAAAAATGACAGAGGCCGGGATCGATGGGTGAGGGGCTGATAGGGTTCGGATCTGGCGATATGTATCCGGTCGCCCGCCCAAGATTAGGCCGTCACCACCCCCCGGCCACGGATTGGACGATGACGCCGGATGTCCGCGCGATCAGCACGAAATTGGTGCCCGCATAGCACCAGACATGTCCGGCCGGCGCCACGGCAAGGCCGAAGCCGGCGGGATTGAGGACCACATAGTTGCGCATCGAAACAGGCAAGGTGCCGCCCACCCGCCAGACGACGTTCACATAGCGCGGGGCCACGGGATAATAGCCAAAGCCGGGCGCGAAATAATAGCCATGGCGGGGACCATGATAATAAGCGAAGGCGGGATGGCCGCGCCACCAGCCAGGGCGTCCCCGGTCGACCACGACCGTGCGGCTTTGCACCAGCCTTGGCGCAGATATGACGGTCGTCTGACGCACGGCCTGTGCTTTGGCCGGCGTGCCCATTGCCGTGGTCATGGCGATGAAGAGCAGAAGGCCGGTGCTCGCCCGGACGGAACCGATGCGGAATTTGGGCAGGGCAATGACGGGGCGGCCGGATGGATGGAACATGATCGAACTCCATGTGATGGGAGCCCGTTATCGCGCCGTTTTGCATCAACTGATCGGGGCTTGTGTATCAATCCGTGTCGGCCCTGCGGAGCGACAATATCGCGCGAAACCCACCCTCCCGACGATTCTCCAGCATGAGGTCACCGCGATAGCGCTGGGTCAGCGCCTGCACGATCGACAGGCCCAGGCCGACGCCGCCGGTCTGCCTGGCCCGTGAACTCTCGACCCGTTCAAACGGTTCGGTCAGGCGCTGCAAGCTGCCGTGCGGTACGCCGGGGCCATCATCCTCGACCAAGATACGGATATGAGACGCGTCGCTCTCCACCCGGATGCGAGCCAGGCCACCACCATAGCGGACCGCATTATCGAGCAGGTTGGCCAGCATGCGCTGCAACGAGATGTGGGAAACATGGGCATGGAGCGGGTGCGGCAAGGGTGCGATGTCGACCAGTTGGTCGCGCTGGGACCGTTCCGCAGCGACGAGCGCCAATTCGGCGCGAACATCACAGACCGCCATGTCCAGATCGGTCGCGGCGGACTCGCGCGCGAAGGTCAGGGTGTCGCTCAGCAGGGCACGCATTTCCTCGATATCCTGTTGCGCCAGCAGGCGCTGATCCTCATCCTCGATAAACTCGCTGCGCAGATCCATCCGGGTCAGATAGGTGCGATAATCATGAGCGATGGCGGCGAGCATGCGGGTTCGCTCATCGAGCAGCGCGCGCAGGTGCTGGCGCAACTGGCTGAAGCTTTCGCCCAGTTCGATGATTTCCCGTGGTCCTCCCGGCTTCAACTGGTCGAGCCGGTCGTCGCGCACTGCGCGGGCAAGTCGCTCGACCGGGCGCGTGGTCTGCGAGGCGAGCCAGAGGATGACGATGATGTCGACGATCGCCACAGTGAGCAGGAAGAGCATCAGATTGCTGACGATCTTGGTGAGGGGCGCGGCGACCATCTGCTCGACCCGGATGGCGTTGCCCTCCGCCAATGCGACCGATACCCGCACCGGGCTCAGGGTGACGGCTGGCCACATGTCGATATTGGCGGGGCCGATATCGCCCTGTGTCTCGATCCTGAAGGGGCGGCCGCCCAGGGCCTGCCGGTAGCGGGCCAGGGTCGTCGGGGTGGCCGATGCCGGATTTTCAGCTGGCAGCGCCTTGAGCAGGGTGACGCGCAGGGTCGCATCGGAAAAGGCGCGGACAAGGTCGGCATGGGTGTTGGGCGGCGTCCGCTCGAAGGCCGTTACAATGAGGGCAACCTTCTCCGGAACGGGAACCCGGTAAAGCGGTGCGATCTTGCGCATGTCCGTCTGCTGCAGGAACAGAAGGGTCACCGCGATCATCGCCAGAAGATGCAACAGGACGATCAGTCCGATGCGGTCCCGCAGACGCAGCGGACGCAATTTCAGCATCGCGTCACCGCCGGCGCGAACAGATAGCCATCGCCGCGTACCGTGCGGATCATCGCCGGCTCGCGTGGATCATCGCCCAGTTTGCGTCGCAACCGGCTCATCTGCACATCAATGACGCGATCGACCGGGCTGGCATGGCCGCCACGCGTCCAGTCGATCAGCAACTCGCGCGAGAGGATGCGTCGGGGATGGAGAACGAGCGCATGCAGCAGGTCGAATTCGCTTGTCGTAAGGCCGACCGGTTCGCCTGCCGGGTTGGTGAGGTCGCGGGCGCCCAGGCGCAGCAACCAGCCTTCGAAGCGGAAATTGTCGCCGCTTTCTTCGGCAGAGGCGGTCGCGATGTCGCGGGTGCGCCGGATGATCGAGCGTAGCCGTGCCAGCAATTCGCGCTTGTTGAACGGCTTGGCCAGATAGTCGTCCGCGCCGATCTCCAGGCCGATGATCCGGTCGATCGGATCATCCTTGGCAGTGACGATCAGGATCGGCAGGCGCGGCCAGCGCGCGCGCAGACGCTGGCATATCTCCAGCCCGTCCTCGCCCGGCAGCATCAGGTCGAGGATCAGGCAATCGAGCCGTTCCAGGACGCCGTCCGCCTCCAGTCCGGCCGAGCCTTCAAAGGCCAGCACGTCGAAGCCCTCGCGGGTCAGCAACAGCTTTACCAGGTCGCGGATGCCGGGGTCATCCTCGACGATCGCGACCATGCCATTGGACGCCTGGGGCGGGGCCATCATCTCGTTCCTTTCGTCATCAGCATATGGCTGCGATCAGGGCGTCCCCGGAAACAGCCACACTGCGGCCGGGGACGATCGATCACTTGCCATATTTTGCAGCGGCAGCGCGCAATTCTTCCGGGGTCAGTTTACCGTCCCGGTCGGCGTCGATCATCGAGAAGCCACGCTCGCGGCGGCCGGCGGCCTTCCATTCTTCCAGCGACAGGGCGCCATCCTGATTTGTATCCGCCTTGGCAAAAATGTCCCTGGCCCTGGCGGACGCATCCTGCGCCATGGCGGTCGGGCCCTGGGTTGCGGCCAGGGCCACCAGCGTCAGGGCGATCGTCGGATATTTCATGTCATTCTCCTTGGTCAGGCCCGAAATGAGCATGGATCATATAGCGGTCCCACAGGCGCCATGTCCGATGGCTGGATGAAGACAAGTTACAGTTTGTAACAGCGGCGCGCGAAGCGGTGGCTGCTGCAAATATTCGATACATTCTGCGGCAAGGCGGTTCATCCGGATGCCCGACATGTTCCTTCCCGCACGGCTCTCGCTGATGCGGAGAAGGAGAATGCACCATGAACAAGCGCCAATTCGCCATTGCCTTCCTTTCGACGCTGGCTGCCGCCGGCACGATATCGACGGCCGAAGCCCGCAGCCGATCTTTCCAGCACAGCCATAGCCGGAGCGTTCAGGGACCAAACGGGCGCGGATTCCATCATGACTATGCGGCCTCGCGCGGTGGCGGGCAGGCCGCCATGAGCCGGAATATCCAGACCAATGACGGACGCGGCCTCAGCAGCCAGCGCGGATATCAGGTGCAGGATGGCCAGTTCCACGGTGCGACCAGCCATGTGACCAACAGCGGCAAGAGTTGGGGACGGTCGACCAGCGCCGTTGCCAACGGCGATGGCACCGCAACCTATCAGCGCGACATCACTGGCCCCAATGGCGGTTCGGCCTCCCGCTCGGGCACTATAGGCGGCGGACCGCGCTGAACATGCTGAACCATGGCGCATCCCGTTCAGCATCGATGCGCCATGGTTCAGGCGGGCTGTTACATGATGTTACATAGCCCCCATCGAGCTGTTGCAGATCGCCTCCATTTCCAAGCCCTTGCACGAACCGGCCTGCTTTTGCGGCCTTTCTCCACGGGGATGGAATGGCACGTTTTGCCCATGTCGCACCGATCGCGGTGCTGTTGCTCGCCGCCTGCCACACGGAGCCCCCCGCCAGGGATGAACGGCGCGCGGTGACGGTCCAGCGCGTCGGCGCCGGTCACGCAAGCGAGGCCAGTTATGCCGGGGAAATCCGGTCCGCCTTCGAAAGCCAGATCGGCTTCGAGGTGGCGGGCCGCATCGTAGAGCGCAGCGTCGATCCGGGCAGCCATGTCCGCGCAGGCCAGATGCTGCTGCGGCTGGACAATGCCGATTATGCGCGCGCGCTGGACAGCGCCGTGGCGCAAAGCGGTTCGGCCCGGACCGCCGCGGCAGTGCAGCAGGCCGACTTGGCACGATCGCGCACCTTGTTGCAGCAAGGCTTCATCTCGCCAGCGGAATTCGATCAGCAAAAGGCCGCAGCAGTCCAGGCGCAGGCGCAGTTGCGGGCTGCGGCCGCCCAGCGCGGTACGGCATCCGCCCAATTGGGGCGCACGCTTCTGTCGGCGCCGCGCTCGGGCGTGATCACGCAGATTCAGGCCGAGGTCGGTCAGGTAGTGGGCGCCGGGCAGGCGGTGGTCACGCTCGCCGATCCCGCGCACCCGGAAATCGCCGTGGCACTGCCCGAAGGCAGTCTGGAGCGCATCAGGGGGGCGTCGCGCTTCAGCGTCACCCTGTGGAGCAGCCCCGACCGGCGTTACCCGGCGACATTGCGCAGCATCGCCGGCGCAGCCGATCCGACGACACGCACATTCGCGGCCCGCTTTGCCATTGCCGCTCCAAACCAAGCGCTACGGATGGGAGAGACCGCCGAATTGCGGGTTGAAGATCCAACGGCAAAGGCCGCCGTCCGGGTGCCGCTGACGGCCGTGCTACAGGCAAATGAGCAGGCACAGGTCTGGATTCTGGATCGGCGGACGATGACGGTGCAACCGCGCGCCGTGCAGATCGCAAGCGCCCAGGGCGACATGCTGACCATCCTATCGGGGCTGAGGCCCGGCGAGACGATCGTCACCGCCGGCATCCATCTGCTGCGCGCGGGCGAGACGGTGCGCGTCGTTCAGGTGCCGCAATCATGAGTGCGGACCAGAAGGGCATGAACCTGTCGCGCTGGGCGTTGTCGCATCAGCAGATGGTCGGCTTCATGCTGGTGCTGGCGGCGGTCGCGGGCCTGTTTTCCTACATGGCATTGGGCCGCAAGGAAGATCCCGAATTCACCGTCAAGACGATGATGATCAGCGTCGGCTGGCCCGGTGCCACCGCCGAACAGATGTCGGAGCAGGTCATCAAGCCGATCGAGACGGTGCTGACCGAAAATATCCCCGAGATCGACTATGTGAAGAGCAAGGCCAGGCCGGGTCAGGCGACGCTGAACGTGACGCTGATCTCGACCGCCAGGAGCAGCGCGGTTCCCGGCATCTGGTACACGGTCCGCAAGACCGTGACCGACCATCGCGGCGATTTGCCCGACGCTGTGATCGGGCCGTCCTTCAACGACGAGTTCGGGACCACCTATGGCAATATCTATGCGATCACCGGCGACGGTTTTTCCTATCCGGTGCTCAAACGCTATGCCGAGACCCTGCGCGACCGCATCCAGATGCTGCCCGATGTCGCCAAGACACAGATCATCGGTGCGCAGGATGAAGCCATTTATGTGACCTATGACAGCGCCCGGCTCGCCATGTCGGGCATTTCCGCGCAGGCGATAGCCGACGCGCTCGACACGACCAATGGCATTGCCGCATCCGGCATCGTGGAGGCCGGCGCCGAACGGGTGCGGATGCAGGTGACGGGCGCCTTCGGATCGGTCGAGGCGATCGGCGCAACACCGATCGTCGCCAATGGCAAGCGCATCCGGCTCGACGCGATCGCGACGGTCGAGCGCAGGCCGGTCGACCCCGCCACCTTCAAGATGCGTTTTGGCGCTCGGGATGCGGTGGGTGTCGGCATCAGCCTGCGATCGGACGGCGATGTCGCCCGCCTGGGAGGCGATCTCAAGCATGTCGTCGCCACTCTCCAGTCCGAGATGCCGGTCGGCGTCGAGATTCACACGGTGTCCGACCAGACCCATGTGGTGGACGAATCGGTCGGTGAATTCACGACCTCGCTGGTCGAGGCGATCGTCATCGTGCTGGCCGTCAACTTCCTGTCGCTGGGCTGGCGTCCCGGCATTGTCGTCGCCCTGTGCATCCCGCTGGTGCTGGCAATGACCTTTGTCTCGATGCTCTATCTGAACATCGACCTGCAGCGCATCTCGCTCGGCGCGCTGATCATTGCGTTGGGCCTGCTGGTCGACGATGCGATCATCGTGGTCGAGGCGGTTGTGACCCATTTGGAGGCGGGATGGACCCGCACCAGAGCTGCGATCAGCGCCTATGGCGTGACAGCCGTGCCAATGCTGGTCGGCACGCTGATTACCGTTGCGGGCTTCCTGCCGATCGCCATGTCCAAGGCGACGGCCAGCGAATATGTGATCTCGCTGTTCCAGGTGATCGCCATCTCGCTGATCCTTTCATGGATCGTCGCGGTCATCTTCACGCCCTTCATCGCCTATTATCTGCTGCCGCAGCGGGCCGATGCGCGCGACGATGCGGGTGAGCCCGACGAGCAATATGAGGGCCGTTTCTACGGCTGGTTCCGGCGACTGCTCGACCGATGCCTGGAACGGCGCAAGACGGTGGTGGGTCTGGCGCTGACCATGTTCATCGCGTCGATGCTGCTGTTCCAGATCGGCGTGCCGCGCCAGTTCTTTCCCGCGTCCGACCGGCCCGAACTGGTGGTCGACCTGCAATTGTCGCAAAATGCCAGCTTCGCCCAGACCCAGGCCGTGGCGGCGCGGATGGAGAGGCTGCTGGCGACCGACAAGCGGATATTGTCCGTCACATCCTATGTCGGGGGTGGATCGCCGCGCTTCTACCTCCCCCTCAACGTCCAGACACCGGACATCACGCTGGCCGAACTGGTCCTGCAGACGCGGGATGAAGAGGCGCGCGAAGCGGTGATCGGCCATATTCAGGGCCTGTTCGCCACCCATTTCCCAGAGGCGCGGGGGCGGGTCAGCCGTCTGGAAAATGGCCCATCCGTCGGTCAGCCTTTGCAATATCGCGTGGCGGGACCGGCACTGGCGCAGATTATTCCCGTGGCGGACAAGCTGGAGGCCCTGATCCGGGCGGACAGCCATGCGCGCGACGTGAACAGTGATCGGGGCGAACCGTTGAAGGCCATCCGCGTCGATCTGGACCAGGACAAGGTCCGGGCATTGGGCCTGTCGACACAGGCGGTCCAGCAATCGTTGCAGACGGCGATCGGCGGTGCAGGGACGACCAGCTTCCGCGATCGCGACCTGGCGCTGGACGTGGTTCTTCGCCTGAATGAAGCCAAGCGCACGGATCTTGGCCGGATCGCCAATCTGCCGATCCAGACGCCCAATGGTGCCGTTCCGCTGTCGCAGCTCGGCCATGTGTCCGCGGGCAGCGAGCCTGCTGTCCTCTACCAGCGCAATCGGCAGCCCACGATCACCATCGCCGCCGATGTCGAGGGCGAGCAGGCGAGCGACCTCGCAAAGCGGATAGAGCCGCAGATCGCCGCGATGCGCCGCGCGCTTCCGCCCGGCGCATCGATCGTCAAGGGCGGATCGGACGAGCAGAGCAGCATCAACCAGAAGGCGACACTGGCGGCAGTGCCATTCGCCATCTTCGTGATCGTCATCCTGCTGATGCTCCAGTTGCAGAATGTGAAGCGCATGCTGGTCGTGCTGGCGACCGGGCCACTGGCGCTGATCGGCGTAGCCCTGATCATGGCGCTGTTCCGCATTCCCTTTGGCTTCGTCGCGATGCTGGGGTCGCTAGCGCTGTTCGGCATGGTGCTGCGCAACTCGGTCATCCTGATCGCGCAGATCGACACGCTGTCGGCGCATGGTCTGCCGATGCGGCAAGCCGTGCGCGAGGCGGCCGTCCATCGGCTGCGACCGATCATGTTGACGGCGCTGGCCGCCATCCTGGCCATGATCCCGCTAACCCGGTCAACCTTCTGGGGGCCGATGGCCTGGGCGATCATGGGCGGCCTGATGGTCGCCACCATCCTGACCCTCATCGTCCTGCCTGCACTTTACGAACTGGTCTTCGATCGACCGCAGCGCTGTGCCGGCAACCCGGAGATTTCCGCATGAAGCATCTTCTTTTCCTCGGGGCCGCGATCATGGTCGTGCCGTCGGCCCATGCGACCGACCTTGTCGACGCATGGCAGGCCGCCGCCACCCACGACCCTGATTATCTGGCGGCCCAGGCCCAACGCGATGCAGGGGGCGAGTCGGCCGTGCAGGCGCGGGCACTCAAGCGTCCGAGCGTCCAGTTCCAGGGCGGCTATCAATATAATGTCACCGAAACAAACGCCCGCCTGCCGGAGGATCTGGAGCCGGTCTTCACCGGCAGCCGGTCCGGTGGTCGTGCCAGCATTGCGGTGCAGGCCGTCCAGCCCCTCTATGATGCCTCGAAACAGGCTCAGGCGGTTCAGCTGCGCGAAAAGGCGGCTGGCGCCGATGTGCAATTTGCAGCCGAACAGCAGCAGTTGATCCTTCGCGTTGGTCAGGCTTATTTCAAGCTGCTGGCAGCGCAGGACAGGCTTGCCTCCTATCAGGCCCAGGTCGCTGCATCCGAACAGCAACGGCGCGGCGCACAGGCGCGTTTCGATGCCGGCCGGGCGCGCATAACCGACGTCCGCGAGGCGGAAGCGCGGCGCGATGCAAGCGAAGCGCAGCGCATCGGCGCGGAAGCCGACCTCGCCTATGCGCGCGCCGATTTCGCGGAGCTGACCGGCCTGCCGACGGAAGGTCTGGAGCGGCCGGCTGACGGGTTCCAGGCGCCTCCGCCGCCTGCCGGGCTGGAGGAATGTATCGAGCAGGCGGAACGCCGATCACCGCTGGTCCAAGCGGCGGTGCATCAGGCCAGGGCGGCGGGCGCCGAGATCGACCGCTACGGTCTTGCCGGGCGCCCCGTGGTCGAAGGCGTTGCAGGCTATCAGGGGCAATATCGCCTGGGTGGCGACAGTGGCAATGGCATCGTGCCTGACCGTCTCCAATCGGCATCGGCGGGGCTGCGTATAACCATCCCGCTTTATGCCGGCGGCGCGATCGCGTCGAAGGAACGGGAGGCCCGCGCCAACGCCAGCAAGGCCGCGCACGATCTGGATGGCGCCCGGCGCGATGCGCGGCTGCAGGCGCAGCAGGCCTGGTATGGGGTATCGACTGGCGCGCGTCGGGTCGCGGCGCTGGATACCGCGCAGCGCTCGGCTGGCCTGCAGCAGGTGGCTTCCAATACCGGTCGCGAAGTCGGTATCCGGACCCAGGACGATGTGCTCAATGCGCAGGCCCAGAGCTTTTCCACGGATCGTGACCGGCGGCAGGCAATCTATGATTATCTGACGGCCCGGCTCCAATTGGCCGCAGCGACCGGCGACCTGAACAGCGAGGCGCTGGCCGGCGTCAACGCCATGCTGCAATGAGCGCCGGCCGCTATTCAGGCGTTGGCCGGGCTGATCGATGGGGCGGGACTGGCGATATTACGGCCGGCGCCTGCGTCGATCGCCATGGCGACCATGATGGTGAACGATCGGGCTGCATGGCCAAATGCCCTGCCGAGCGCCGCGCTACATTCATGGACGAGTGCATGCTCCCGCCCCTCGACGAGGTCGAGCAGCCGCCACTCATCCTCCGACAGGATGATGCCTTTCGGGGAGCATTATGTCGTGTTCCGTTCTGGTCGGACGGCCAGGTCCAGCCGGATGCGCGGTAAAGGAGACGGGTTTGCTTGATGATGGCGGCAGCCGATCGCTTCGCGCCCCTGTCCAGGCCACTGCGGCTTTCCATCAGCAGGCCGAGGCCGCCGCCGATGGCGAGGCGTGACAATTCACCGGTCGCCATCGCCACGCCACCCGGCAGGATCACGCCAGGTTTGCGCCCGTCCTTGGCGGAAGCGGAAAAGGTCATGGCGGCGCCCGCCTGTCCCGCAACTTCGAATGAGGCCTTGGTCAGTAGCGCGGACCGGCCTGCGCCGAAGCCGATCAGCAAACGTTCGGCCTGACTGCCGCGATCGGCGCGAATGATCCGGACCCGGATCATCGCGTCACCGGCAGAGGGCGCGCCGCTACTGGCAACAGACGCGAAAAGCCCCGCATCGCGATAGGCCTCGACCAGACAGGCCTGCAGCCTGAGGGCTGCTTTCGCCGCATCGGGATCGGCCTGTATATCCTGCGCCAGCGCAACATGAACGGCCAAGGCGCCAGGCGCTGGGCGCTGATGCGCGGCGGTCATGCGGATGTCGCGAACGGCCACGCTTGCGCATCCCGAGAGCAGGAACAATATCCCGCCCAGCGCTAGCCGAGGGCGTAGGCCGCTGGTCGAATGCCGCGTTGAAATCAGGCGCGTCATCGGCCGCCTCGGTCCGTTGGCATGTCCGTGGCAGGTGCGGACTGGGGGGCGATCACGTCGGCCCTTGTGGTTGCGGGAAGATCGGCCGCCGGCGCCATGCCGGCCTGGGCCAGGTAAAAACCGAACAGATAGGGCCTGCCATCGAAGCGGATGCTGACCCGGATGTCGGCCGGGCCGGCGGCCCGATGCCCCAGCGGCAGGATCACCATGCCGCCAAAGCTGCTGTCGGGGTCAATCGTGGTCGTCTGCAACACCTGTGTGCCCAGTTGCGCCAGCGTATAGTCCAGCTTCCGATCGATGCCTTTGATCACCATGGCGCCACCGGCGACCGCCGCCGTCGCACCGATCACGCCCGGCATATCATCATGCCAGTGGATCGCCTGTGTATAGCTGCCCCGTGGTCCGCGAACATGGCGATAATAGGTGCCTTCGTTCGACGCCGTCGACGCGACACCCGCCAGGACGCCGGCGAACAGCGCCGTTCCGATCTTGGCATTGCGGGCCTTGCGCTCTGCCTCCTCCGCCAGTTGCGCATGGCTGGGCAGCGGGACGGGAATGCCGTTCACCGTCGCGCTGATATTCTCGATACCCAGATTGGCCGGACCTGGACCATGGTTGAAGACGGCCAGGGAGAAGGCGACCTGGCCCTTCTCGACCGGCAGGGGACGAATTTCAACGGTAGCGGTCGGCGATCGAAGCGAGATGGTTGCGCTGCCATGATCATAGCGGGCGGTTTCAGCACCGAGATGTCGCGGATAAAGGACCAGGGGTGGGGTAGCGCCTGCCATGGCTGGAACGCCGGCGAGCAGCATCGCCGCCGCTGCAAGAGGGCGATAGGGCATGATGGGGCCTTTCAGGAAAGGGCGACGCGATGCGGACACAGGGTCTGGGGTCCGCATCGCGTCGGCGCAGGTCGCCCAGGGGGAGGAGCAAGCAACGACGACCCACGCAAGAGCATTGCACGACAAGGGAGGCGACCGGTCAGGTCGCGGATGCGTCAACCGCTGTCATGGCTGCTGAACTGCATAACCGCCTCCTCAATGTCTGAGGCGGTTATCGCGTGATCGCGCAACAGGAGTTGGTGGCGTTTGTAAATCTTTGTGACATTTAGCTTGCTCGCCGTGCCGCAGATCATTCCAGTAATGATGTCGTGATGTCACGGATCGCTACATTCCATTGCGCATCACTCTCTTAGGTTTCGTGGACAAAGGTTGACAGCAGGATCGGGCGTTGATTCAAGGCTGCCTTTTGGAGGTGGCGTTGGGCGAGCGTATTGGGCTGACGGAGGACGAGTGGGGGATCATCGGCACATTACTGCCATCTGAGCGTGGTCGTGGCTGTCGTCCAGCACAGGACAACCGGCTGTATTTCGAAGGCATGATGTGGATCGCCCGCACAGGTTCGCAATGGCGCCACTTGCCGGATGAATATGGCAAGTGGAACAGCGTTTTCCGCCGCTACCGGCGCTGGGTTACGACCGGGGTGTTCGAGGCGATGCTCGAGACACTGGGCGAAATGGTGGCTCGTGATGCCACTGCGGACATGATCGACAGCACCGTGGTCCGAGCACATCATTGTGCCGTCGGCATAAAAAAGGGACTCAGGAAACCGAGGCGCTTGGCCGATCGCGAGGCGGATTCAGCACAAAGCTCCACGCCCGCTGCGATGCCAAAGGCCGACCGCTCGGCTTTGTCCTGACGCCGGGCCAGAGCCACGATATCCAAGGCTTTGGCCCGCTGTTCCGTTTGATTGCTCATAAGATCGAGGCATTGTTGGCGGACAAGGGCTACGATGCAGATGCCATCCGCGAGGAATTGGCCAATGCTGACGTTGAGGCTGTCATTCCCGCCAAAAGCAATCGGCGCGATCCAATCCCACACGATCGCGAAAAATACCGTTGGCGCAATCTTGTCGAACGCCTCTTCAACAAACTCAAGAACTGGCGGCGTATCGCAACTCGATACGACAAAACCAAAGAGTCCTACCTCGGCTTCGTCAATCTCGTCTCAGCCCTGCAATGGATACCCTTTGTCCACGAAACCTAGACGCCTTGAGCCATCCAAGCCTGCTGTCGTTCGAACTCGACGGGCGACAGCATCCCGTTCCTAACATGCTTACGGATCGGGTTGTAGAACATCTCGATATAATCGAACACGTCCTGCCGGGCCTCTTCGCGTGTTTTATAGGTGCGTCGCCGGATGCGCTCGCGCGTGAGCGAAGAGAAGAAGCTCTCGGCGACAGCATTATCATGGCAGTTTCCCCGGCGGCTCATGGAGTGTTCCAGATTGTGAGCCCTGATGAATGCAGTCTAGTCCATGCTGCTGAACTGCGAGCCCTGGTCGGAATGGATGAGCACGCGGGTCTTCGGCTTACCCACGGGTTCCCCCCGATTATGCGGTCAAGAAGCGGGCGGAGGCGCAAGCAGTTGGCCTCGGATTGCGAATTCGATCGAAGAAACGTCGCAGGTTATGATCGACGGGGGGCCTTCAACCTGGAAGCCGCGCGGTGCTGCATGCATAGGGAGTCTGGCGAAGGTGTTGCCGTATCGACCCGCGGCGTTGAACCGGACCTCAACCGCGTCGAGGCCAACGGTGTCTACCTGCTCGGCAATAGCGGCAGCGGCCAGCGCAGGGTGGATTTCCGCGAACTCGGCTCGGAGAGGCGCGTAAGGGGGGCTGGCCATTTGGCGGAAATCTGCATGGGCTAGCTCATCCCGGTCCCGACGACTGGACTGCCCGCGTCTACGAGCCCGAGATCCAGCGCAGGTGGGGCAATCTAACCTAGGCGGTCGGCCTGCGTTCGCGGGCCGCGCTCTGCTTCACCTTGAACTCGCCGAAACCCGCAATCCCGACTTCCTCGTCGCGCGCCGTTGCATCGGCAATGGCGGAGAGCGCTGCGTCGATGATCTTCTTCACCTCGGCCTTGGTCGCGCCCTGCTGGGCAGCGACGGTTTCGGCAAACGCATTTCCGGTCATATCACCCTCTCAAGAAAATGCGGAGGAAGCGGCCTGGAAAAAAATCTGCCTGGCTCGAGCGGCGATGGCCGTGCCTAACCCCCGTTCCTTTCCGTCGGTGGCGCGTTCCAGTCTGGAACGATATCGAAATGAGTGGATCTATTTGCCTGAGTTGATTGTTAAATTGCTCGATCTCAAACACATCTGGATGCGGTACTTTGTCCGATGGACGGGGGGCAACGAGGGGGAATGGCGATGACCGACATTGGGACACTGACCCGCGCTGATCTGGCAGAGAGCATTAATCATCATGTCGGCTTGTCCCGCGCAGAGGCGGCGGCATTGGTCGAAGCGATATTGGAGCATCTTTCGAGCGCACTGGAGCGCGGCGAGAATGTCAAAATATCGGGTTTCGGTACCTTCCTCCTGCGTGATAAGAATGCGCGCGTCGGCCGCAATCCCAAGACCGGGGCCGAGGCGCCTATCACGTCCCGCCGGGTCCTGGCCTTCCGGGCGAGCCAGACCGTGCGCAAGCGTATCGCATCAAGTTGATCCCGATCGAACACAGTACCCGATGCGGTGCGCAATTGTCTTCACCGGACGGCGTGGAGCGTCGCCAGATTTGAGCCTGGCGGGTGCCTACAGAGCCCATCGCCTATGTCGCACGCGTGATGGAGTCGCGCGAAGGGCAAGGAGATAGCCCGACAATCCAGTGCGATGCCGGTAACGGCAATTGTGCAATGGGCCCGGCAAGCGCTGCGATAAGGCAGACAAGCGCGGTCGGTCGGCAAGCAGGAGCCAAGGCCGCTCCGGCCATGAAAAGGCCCCCGACAGACATGCTGGCGGGGGCCCCCGGAAGCCTACGCAATGAAGGCGATGTCGCTATGTCATCTCATTGTTCGTAGACAGGATCAACGCGGCGGGCGAAGGCGGCGTTCCGTCAGTCCTTGTCGAGCGCCCTGGCGCTTGAAAGATGCTTCTCGACGACCGGCGCTATCTCGCCCGCTGCCTGCTTGAGCGAGACGACGTTCCCGTCCGCGGCATATTTGCGCATCAGGTCGAGGGCATCCTCATGGGCATCGACCTGGCCATCGATATATTCCTTGTCGAACGCAGCGCCCTTGAGCGTCTTCAGCTCCGCCAAATCTTCCGCCTGGTCCTTGGTCAGTGTCGCATCGGGCGTAATCGCGGGACTGGCCGCCTTGGCCGCGGCCTTGATCTTTGCGGTCGATTCCGTGTGGGCGGCGACCATCATCCCGGCAAATGCCTTCACCTGGGGAGACTGGGCATTTGTCGCTGCCAGCTTGGCGGCTTCTATCTCGAAGGCATCGCTTTTGGCGACCGCGTCCGCGAATTCCTGGCCGGTTGGCGTCGTCCTGAGAGCCTGCTTCGCATTGTCGATTGCGTTGCCGGTGGAATTGAGAGCGCCCGAAACGGCAGCACCGGTATCGTTAAAAGCGTTATCGGCCTTTTGTTCGGCTTTCGGGCTGCAAGCGCCAAGCGCAAGGGCCGCTATCGGTGCGACACTCATCCACAGATGATTTCTCATGACATCCTCCTCTTTGGGTGTTGCCCGAACGCCCGACGACTGACCGCCGTTCCTCTGAGCGCGGCAATGAAAAAGCTGTGCTTGAAAATGCCGGAAGATTGATCCGGTCATCGCTCCAGCGAAGAGGACAGAAGCGAAAGGGCAGGGCGACCATGCCATTCATGATGGCGCGATCAGATAAAAGCCCGCCCGGCATGCGCCGGGCGGGCAGTAGCAGGCTGGAAATCTCCGGTCGATGATCAGCAGATACAGGCTTGCATGTGAGCCGCCTTGTATGGGTCGGAGAAGATCAGGCGATTTCCATTAAGGAATGCTGATCTTTCATGCTCGCCTGCGGTGAGGCCGCTTTGGATCGGCCACCCATCAGGAACTCGCCTGTCCGGGATCGATTGATACGCTGATAGAGGCAATGACCGAGGCGTCCCGCTCATGAAGATTTTCACCATCGGCTATGAGGGAGTAACCCAAGCACAGCTGATCGAGGCGCTCAGAGGAGCGGGCGTTGAAGTCCTGGCCGATGTGCGGGCCGTTCCGCTGTCGCGCCGCCCGGGATTTTCGAAGAATATCCTTGCAGCCGGACTGCGCGAGGCGGGGATCGAATATGCCGGCTTCAAGGCGCTTGGCACCCCGCCGGCAGGTCGCGAAGCGGCGCGCAAGGGGCAGCATGCGCGTCTGGCGGAACTCTATGCGGGTCAGCTCGACCTGCCCGAGGCGATTGTTCAGGCAGCGCAACTGGTCGAACTGGCTGCGGAGCGCCCCACCGCGCTGCTCTGCTTCGAGCGCGATCCTGCAGGCTGCCATCGATCCCTGTTGATCGATGCCGTCCTGCCAGACGCTGATCAGGTTGATCTCTATCCAGGCTAATGACGGCATTTGGCAACCAATGCGTGCCGGAGCGGGATTCTCGTCGGTAAGAAAGTTCAGATCTGTTGGCGGCTAGGGAGAAGCGCGGGCGGGAGGCTGCTTTGCCCTTCACCATGATCTTGTCCGATGTCGGGAACCCAAGCGGCCGGGCGGCCTTATAGCGGCATGCGCACCCCATCATCCCTGTCCCTGACATTCGATTGCTGGAGCCTCGGGCTCGAGGCTTGCTCCGTCGTCGGCATGCGGCTTCCCCGACTCATGGCCGGCAATGCGGCGGCCATGGCTGAGCCGCAATTGATGGTCAGGGAGAAAGTGGAGGCAGCAGCGCTGCTGCAATGGAAGTTCATGACCGGAAGCCTTGGCACCTCGCCGCCTGCGATGATGACCGCATCAGTCACCCATTATCGCAAGGCGGTTCGCAGGAATCGGCGGCGATTGGTGCGGCCCGGCAAATAAGGAGCGAGGCGCAGGATTGTTTCGCAATCAGCATATTCCTCACTCGACCGCCGCCGGCATGCTTGGCAAGCAGCGTGCTTCCAAAGCAGATGAGGGTGCCATGACCGGAAATGAACTGATCGAAGCCGTCGCTACCCAGCAAGGGCCACCAAGTCGGATGTGAAGAAGATCATCGACGCGGCACTGGCCGCGATCTCCGACGCGGCAGCCCGGGGCGAAGAGGTCTCGATCGCAGGCTTCGGCAAGTTCAAGGTGAATCAGAGCGCGGCCCAGGTGGGCAGGATTCCCCGGACGGGCGACCCAATGACGATTCCGGCGTCGCGCAAGGTAGGGTTCCAGCCAGCCAAGGCGCTCAAGGACAAGGTCAACAGCTGATCGCGGCGCGCCGGCGTATCCCGCAGAGGCTTGTGGCAATGGGCTGGCATTGACTGCGAGGCTGCGCCTGGCGCACGCCGTGGCAAGGGTGAACCTTGCTAGGAGCAGATCAAGGGTCCGCCCCCGGCTGGAAAAATCAACTCTTGCCCCGCCTGCCTTCAGGCGGGTCGCTTTCACTCTGAAAAGGCAGGCGGGGCATCCAGCAGATTGGCGCAGTCCATGCCGCCCCGCTGGATGAGTTTGGCTGTTACCAGCGAAATGTGAATCCACCCGGCAATGGCTTGAAGCCATCGAGTCGACCTCGGCCGGCCACCCACTGCAGGCAGGCCGAGGTCAACCGAGAGGGTCGAAAAACCCTGCACCGGATGATGCAGGGCCAGTCGGGTCGCGCAAGCCATGGAGACTTGCCAGGGAATAACCGATTGATCGATCATTGTTTCCACGAAATGATAACGCAATCGAAATTTTTTGCGTTTTGCATTTTGCATGAAAATATTGGGAGGTGGGCACGATCACCATCTCCTGCCAGCCAGCGCCCGGATAGGCAGCCTTGCGGGCATCGACCTCGCTCTGCTGCTCGGCCCAGAAAAGATCAGGCGAGGCGAAATAGCTGTCCTCGCTGAACAGGTGGGTCGACGGCACGTTCAAAACCGGCAAGGTCGAACAGCGGATGGTAGGCAGCGAAGGACTGAATCGCCAAGGAGCCACGCCTTCAACTGGTGGCGGTTTGGCGCGCGGGCGTCGGAATCATCGTAGAGGGCCATCGCAGTCGATGCGATGTTCTTTGACGAACATCAGTTCAGCAGCGAAAATCAGTTATTTTGAAGTCGTACAGGATTGCTGGATGTGAGGTATTAGAAGCAGATCTTGATAGCTGCCCGCTATGATACCCCGTTCGAGTGATTTCGCCCGTTCATCGAACTGCTATCTCAATCGAGCGACCCGACGATTGTCTTCACGATCGAACGTTCACTGACCCTGCCAGAAACGGCAGGGTCTTTTCTTTGCGCGAACGGTGCCGTGTCGCGCCGGTGCCGTTCCCACGCCGCTCCATTTGGACGCGACCGCCAACTCGATCAGTGCTAGGTTGCTTGCTGAAAGGAGTCGTCAGCATGGATGATCACCTCAAAGCCGCCGCTGCCGCCGCGGCAATGACCGACATGGAACTGATCACGGTCTGGAACAGAATCGAGGATCGGGACGAGTTGACCACCCAGGAAACGGCAATCCAGGACGAGATGGAGCGGCGCGAGATCGATATCTGATGCGCAGCGGTCCCGACATGATCCTGACCATCGAGGCCATTGTATTGCCTGCGAGATGATCATCAGCGCCGCTGCCGGGATCGTCTGCCTGAAACTGACCCCACCGCCCGCGCGACATCGTTTTTCGAGGTAGATGCTGTCCTGGCGCTAGGCATCCTGTGCGGGGCGTTGTTCGCGACCCTCGTGGGCTTGATGCGATAAGATCCGGAACAAATGCGTAAGGAGCCTTGTTCTTCTCGTTCCTCTGACATTCAGGACGACACTACCCGGCCGGCGTTGGTGGGGTATTTTTTAAGGCAGATATTTGAAACCCAACGACCAAAATAACCGTGATGGATCGACCCTGGTTCTCAAGATTGAAGCCGTGCTTCTGGCAGCCATGATGATCGGATCCTCGGCCGCCGGCCTTTACAGCCTTCTGTAACGTCGTCGCGCCGATCGGCGCGCAAATCTGTCTTTCGGCACCAAGGCAATTGCGTGACGATCGGCCCGCATTCATCGAGATTTTCCCCAATGAACCGCAGGCCAAAGCGTACGTCCCTGATGCAGATTATTGAGATGGATCAGTTTAAGCAGCTGCCGGAACCGATCGTCTGTTTGCGGCTTCCTTAGCGGATAAAATCACTGAGGAGACCTGTCATGGCCAAGGCCGAATATAGTGATGCCATCGCCCTTCTGAAGGCCGATCATCGCACGGTCGAAGCGCTTTTCGAGCAATATGAGAAAGCCGCTTCAGCAACGAAGAAGGGCGATATCGCCCACCAGATTTGCACCGAGCTCAAAATCCACACGCTCATCGAGGAAGAGATTTTCTATCCCGCGTTCGAAGGCAAGATCGAGGCTGACACGCTTGAAGAGGCCTATGTCGAGCATGATGGTGCCAAGGTGCTGATCAATGACATCGAGGCTGGCTCGACGCAGGACCGATTCTTCGACGCCAAGGTCAAGGTTCTCTCCGAAGAGATCAAGCACCACGTCCATGAGGAAGAAATGCGCGGTGAAGGCATGTTTGCGCAGTGTCGCGATACCGATGTCGACCTAGTGGCTCTTCGGGATCTGATGCTTGCACGCAAAGAAGCATTGACTGCCCAGGCGAAAGCCGGAGGCCTGCCCGCCGCCAAGCCAACCGCGGTCAACCTGATCCCCGCCTGAGCAGGATCCAGAATGACGAAAAGCAGACGTTGGATAGCGGCGCCGACCGATACCGCGGCCCGCACAAGGTCGGCTGCAACATCTCGAGCGCTACGAGGAACAGCCCATGCCGAAGTTCGGATATAAGCTGATGACGGAGGAGCACGGGCCGAAGGTGCTCGTGGAAAATGCGATCCGCGCAGAGAAAGCGGGGTTCGATTTCGTCTCCATTTCGGACCATTTCCACCCCTGGCTCGAGTCACAGGGCCATGCGCCATTTGCCTGGAGCGTCCTTGGCGCCATCGCCCACGCTACAGATCGCATTGGCATCGCGACCGGCCTTACCTGTCCGATCCTGCGCTATCATCCTGTCATCGTCGCGCAGGCGGCGGCCACTATTGCGGTCATGAGTGACAATCGTTTCACCCTGGCGGTCGGCGCGGGTGAACGCCTGAACGAACATGTCACAGGCGTCCGGTGGCCGTCGGTGCCCGAGCGGCACGAAATGCTGGGTGAGGCGATCGACATCTTTCGCCTTCTCTGGAAGGGCGGCGTTCACAGCTGGAATGGGACGCATTTTGTTGTCGACCACGCCCAGCTTTATGATCTTCCGACCGAGCCTATCCCGGTCGTCCTGGGCGTGAGTGGCCCATCCTCCGTCACACTCGCCGCTGAAAAGGGCGATGGCATCATGACGACCGCACCAGATGGCGATCTCGTGAAGAGTTATGAAGCGAAGGCCGGCAACCCGAGCCCCCGATATGCCGAGGCGGTCATTGCCTATGCGCCGAGCACCGAGCAAGGGCTGGACATAGCTCATGACAGGTTTCGCTTTTCTGCCTTCGACTGGTCGGTCAACAGTGAGGTTCCTTCCGTCCAGGGCTTCGAAGCCGCAAGCCAATATGTCCGGCCTGAGGACCTGGCCTCGAAGGTTTCGGCTGGCCCGGATGTCCAGACCCACGTCCAGTTGATCTCGAAATATGTTGATGCTGGCTTCGACCATATTGTGTTGACCTGTCCTGGCGACGACCAGGCAGGCTTCATCGATTTCTTCGAACAGGAGTTGAAGCCAGCCCTGTCGGGTCTGGAGAAGGAACGGTCCCGATGACGTCGCCCCAGGATCGGGAGATCGAAGGGGCGCTCGATGTTGCACGGGAGTGAGAAGGCGATGCGTTCTCGAGAGAAGATGGGCCTCTATCCAGCGTCCCCGCCACCCGTCGACGCAGTCTGTCGCAAGGCAGAGGGCCTTTGCCGGCGGTGGAGCGACACCAGGCCCACGGCGCGCATTCGGTGCGTAAGGCACGTGGATATAAACCTGCGACGCAGGGTTTTTGAAATATCTGCCTGACGGCAGCTGCTCCAGGATCTGAGAGGTTCAATGGCCAGTTCGCATCTGACCCGTCTTGTGAAAATTTATCCCACCCGGTCCGGGGCCATGAACAACGAACATGACAGGGTCGCAAGAGCCGAGCTTGCGCGAAGGATAGCCCGGCTTGGTCGGGCGACATTCGTCGATAACGCCCCTGCGCCAGTCTCCGAGCCGGATAATGATCCGCAGGACACGCTCTTCATCCCGACCGGCACGATTGACCTGGAAATGGCGCGCCAACTCGGTATCCGCAACGAAAGCCAGATTTACGGCGGCGTGGTTCCGCATGGCTTCGTCGGAAGCAAGGTCATCACGCATCCGGTTTTTCCAGGCCGTAACGAAGTTCCTGAGGGATGGCTGCCCGAACTGGGCGCCGCTCTTGCGCCTTATGTTCTTACTGGCTGGTCCGCGTTCAGTGTTGATGCTGTGCGCGAAGCGAGTCTCGACATGCTTCGCAATGGTTCGATCCGTCTGAAGGAGGTTGAGGCGACGGCGGGGCTCGGACAATTCGTCGTCACTTCGCCAGGGGAGCTGGAAGAAGCGATCGCGCAGCTCGATGCGGAGGCTATCGCGCGTAACGGCGTCGTGATCGAGGAGAATCTCGACAATGTCATCACGTACAGTGTGGGCATGACATGCCTTTTTGGAGAGATCATCTCCTACTGGGGCACCCAGCGCCTTGCCACCAACAACGAAGGCGCCACCGTCTATGGAGGCTCGACCCTGCATGTGGTGAGGGGTGGCTTTGAACAGCTGGCAGGCCTCAGCCTGGCCGACGATCTGCAGCAGGGGATCGAAAAGGCGATCGCATATGATGCGACCGTCTCGAAATTCTACCCGGATTTGATGGCCTCTCGTCGCAATTATGACGTCGCCGCAGGCATGAATTCTTCCGGGGAAACGCGCATCGGTGTTCTTGAGCAAAGTTGGCGGGCGGGCGGTGCAAGCGGCGCCGAGATAGCGGCCTTCGAAGCCTTTGCACGCGATCGCGAGTTGTCAGCGGTGACATGCGCCACGATGGAAATTTATGGTCATCTTGAGGCCGCGCCGGAGGGTAGCATCCTCTATTATAGCGGTATCGATGCGGTCGCGGGACCGATCACAAAATATGCAATGGAGCTGGAATGACGGGCAGCCAGATATGTTTTGACGTCGAGGGGGAAAGTCTGGACGCGACCATCCTGTCACCGGACAAGCTCGTTCCTGGCATTCTCTTCATCCACGGATGGGGCGGTTCGCGCGATCAGGACATGGTTAGGGCCGAAGAGATCGCGCAGTTGGGCTGTATCTGCTTCACCTTTGATCTGCGGGGCCATGCCCGGCACGCCGAAGAGCGCAACCGGGTGACGCGCTCTCATGGTCTTGCCGACGTCGTGGCTGCCTATGATTATCTCGTCGGTCAGGACCAGGTCGATCCATCTGCCATTGCGGTCGTCGGAACAAGCTATGGCGGCTATCTCGCCGCGCTCCTCACTGCCGTCCGCCCGGTCAACTGGCTCGCCTTGCGCGTCCCTGCTCTCTATCCTGACGAACATTGGGATGTCCCCAAGGCGATGCTAGACCGCGATCTTATCAATGCCTATCGGGCTCGCTTCCGCACGGGTCGCGAGGACAAGGCTCTGGCGGCTTGCGAGCAATTTGCGGGCGACGTGCTGATCGTCGAGTCAGAGCAAGACGACTATGTGCCGCACGCGACAATCAGCTCCTACATGTCCGCGTTCCACAACAGTAATTCCTTGAGCTACCGCATCCTCAAAGGCGCTGATCACTCGTTGCGGGACGAAGGGTGTCGGCGCGCCTACAACCAGTTGCTGCTGACCTGGATCGAGGAAATGGTCCGTGGCGGCCGCCGGCCGTCGACAAGCAGTCATCAGGACGCCGGAGAGCTTCCTGCCCAGGCCTACAAGCTGGCGGACCGATAACATCTTCAGACAGCTTGGCCCGATATGCCTTGCCAAGCGTTGAGGATGCAAAGGAGAGAGCCATGTCATTGTCGCTTGAAGATCTGTCGCGAAAGATGAAGGAAATCGATTTCGCGATGCTTGCCACCCACGCCGCAGACGGCGCGATCGGATCGCGTCCGATGAGCAACAACCGCGAAGTCGATTATGATGGCACTGCGTGGTTCTTCACTGACGAAACTGCGCTGATGGTCTCGGAAATCGAGACCAATCCGTCAGTCAATCTGAGCTATCAGGGCAAGTCTGGCTTGCTCGGCCATCCGCCTTTCTTCGTTGCGGTCGAGGGGCGGGGCGTCTTGATCAGGGATCAGGCTCAATTCGACGCACATTGGACAAAGGGGCTGGAACGCTGGTGGCCGCAGGGCACCCAGACCCCCGGACTTGTTCTGATCCAAGTGATCGGCAAGCGCGCCCATTATTGGGATGGCGAGGAGGAAGGCGAAATCCTGCTTGAGGGCACCCGTTGATGGCCCCTGACGAAAAGCCGTCCGCGCGCCGGCTGGGAAAAGCCGGCGCCTTTATCGTCGGCATCATCATCGCCATTTTCATCGTCATATTTGTCGGCAGAAACCTGTGGCATGGCGACGAGCTGGAGCAGGATCAGGCGGTCGGCAATAATGTCGCTACCGAGCATACCGGTCCATCCTATAATCAGCGGCTCTGAGGCGAGCCGGGCAGCGGAAAGCCGCGCCGGCCGCTCACTGCGCCATGGCCTGATTGGGCTCCGATGCCCAGAACAGGTGGCAGGGTGGTATATTGCGCCATTCATATGCGGCCCGCACCGACCCATATCGGTCTTCGAGCAGCGGGCGCACGGCGGTCCGCATCTGATAAGCCATGAAGAGTCCATGTGGGCACAGGAGTTGAGCGCTGCGATCAATGATCTGCGTCGCGGCGTCTGGCTCGAGTGTCGAAAAGGGCAGCCCGGAAATGATGCAATCGGCCTTAGAAAGGCCGTGACTGGCCATGATATGCTGCACATCTGCCGCCGATCCGGTCACGACGTGCAATCGTTGGTCCGGGATTGCCGAGATCAGATGGTCGGTGAAAGACGCGCTGGTGTCGATGGCGATCAGCCTGGCATGGGACGGGAGGCGAGTGAGAATGGCAGCGGTGAACGCGCCAGTCCCCGGTCCATATTCCAGCATCGTCGTCACACGAGACCAGTCGATGCCGTGCAGCATCCGGTTTATCAGCCAATGCGAAGCGGGAAATGATGAGCCGACCATGGTCGGGCTTTTGAAGAATTCAGCGGCGGCGACAAGCCGGGCCTTCAGATCACTTGTTCGTGCATGAGATCGGGAAGCGGGGTAAAGGGCGGCTTCTTGCACATCGGCCATATCTGCTCCTCAACATTGTCTTTGCTCTTAAAGCCTCCCGAGACGTTTGTAGTTTCAGCGCCCGCGGCAAAAATCGCGCTTAACAGGATCAATCTCCAACATGATTTCTCATGTGTATCCGAGAATTGCTGATGACGCACGCGACAGAGGCGCGGTGAGAATGGCGATGTGCCTTGCCTTGGAGCGTCAGGCCTTCGTTCTTCCATGGAGTGGCGGCCCCCACCGGACAGCTGGTCATTCAAGCCGGGCAGGCGAATGCGAGTTCCTCGCGAGACGACCGAAAGTTGATGGGCGCCACGGACAGATTTCGCTGACGAGCGGCAGGGAAGGACAGGGGCAGGAACGGAGGCGTCCGGACCGTGGTTTTCCCATAATGGCGAATCTGAAAGTCTTCCGTACCCCCGCCGGCTTCCATGATGCCTATGTAGCGGCGCCCAGCCAGAAAGCCGCGCTGAAGGCGTGGGGATCGGAGGCAGATCTGTTTGCGCGCGGGATCGCCGAAAAGGTCACCGATCCCAAGCTGATGGAGAAGCCGCTCGCCAAACCCGGCGTCGTCATCAAGGTGAGCCGCGGCAGTGCGGGTGACCATTTCGAGGCTGCTGAAACGCGATCTCCACCAGATCGCGGTCGCAGGAACACCAGAAGAGCAGCAAAGGAAGATCAGGCGGAAGCCACCGTTGCGCCTGTCGCCCGAAAACCCAAGAAGACGAACCCGCGGCCCAGCCGCGCGAAACTCGATGCGGCCGGGAAGGCGGTCGACCAGGCGTCCGCCAACCTCAAGGCGGGATTGGCGGACATAGACGCCCGGATGCGCGCTCTCGACGCCGAGCGCCGGACTCTGCAGGCAGAGGGCGACAAGCGCGTGACCAAGCTGGAGGCAGATCGCGATCGGGCGCGCAGGGAATATCAGGCCCGGCTGGAAAAATGGGCGAGAAGCTGATCCATCATGGCAGGTGCTTCAGCCAAGCCTCTCCATGTCAATTGGTCGAGCGACCGCATGATGTTGATCGCCGCGGTCGCATGGACATTCAAAGGCAGAAGCGGGCTCTATCTCTCATCGACCTCACCAATGTGGAGAAACCTGCCGCTCTTAAAATGGGTGGGCATGGCGTTGTCACTGCTGACAGGTCTGGAAGGGCGCATCGCCAGAATATATAGGGTGAAGGGCATCAGGAGCATAAGGCATTGGATCCGATCGAAAGTGACGCACCTACGCTCGACGAATTGCAGGCCATGGTCGCACGCGCGCGTCTTGATGGAGACCGGCTGAAGCTTGCTCTTGCAGCAGGCGCAATCGTCGGCACCTGGTTCTGTGATGTGCCCGCAGACCGCTTTACAGTTGATGAGGCGTTTGCAGAGGCTTTCGGCCTCGATCCTGCGACGGGACGCGATGGTGTCACACTCGAGAAGATTGTTACCACGGTCCATCCCGATGATCGCTCCGGTCTGCAGCGTGCCATCGAAGACGCGCTCGACAAAGGTGGCCGCTATGCACATCAATATCGCGTATTGCGCGCCGATGGTGAGTATCTCTGGATCGAGGCGAAAGGGCATGTCGTTCATGATGAAAGCGGCGCGCCGATAAGCTTTCTGGGTGTTCTTATCGATGTGGGCGACCGGCGTCGGCTGGAGGCAGAGCGCGACAGCGCTCGGGCGCTGCTAACGAACTTCGCCGATGCAATGCCAGGCGTCGTCTATGCGAAGGACCGCGACGGCAGGCTAATGATCGGCAATCACGGCACAAGCGAGCTGGTCGGCAAAGTTCCGCAGGATTATATTGGGCGCACTGATCTCGAGCTACTTGAGGACAAGCAGCAGGCTGCCGCGATCATGGAGACCGACCAGCGGATCATGGTCAGCGGTCGCTCGGAGCAAGTCGAAGAAAATGTGGACTTCCCCGATGGTCGACGCGCGATCTGGTTGTCTACCAAGTCACCTCTCAGGGATTTGGGCGGCGAGGTCGTTGGCCTTGTCGGCACGTCGCTCGATATCACCGAGCGCAAGGCGATCGAGGCCAGTCATCGGGAGATCGAGGAGCGCTACCGGCTTGCCATCGGTGCGACAAGCGACGTCATCTGGGATTGGCGGTTTGCCGACGGTCACGTCATCTGGAACGAAGCGTTGGGAACACGCTTTGGTCATGTGCAGGAGCAGACAAGCGCGCAGTGGTGGCTCGACCATATTCATCCTGACGATCGCGCGCGGATAGATGAGAGCATTCATGCCGTAATTGATCATGGCGGTTCAAACTGGACCGACGAATATCGTTTCCGTCGGGCTGACGGGAGCCATGCGTTCGTGCTCGATCGCGGGACTGTGCTGCGCAGCGACGATGGTGCGCCGATGCGCATGATCGGTGCGATGCTTGATCTGACGGAGCGTAAAGCCGCCGAGGCCGCGCTTGCGGCAAGCGAAGAACGGCTTCGCCTTGCGACGGAGGCAGCTGATATCGGTCTGTGGGACGTCGATCTTGTCGAGGATGTGCTGATCTGGCCGGCGCGGACCAAAGCCATGTTCGGCATTTCGCCGGACGTGCCGGTCTCGATGCGGGACTTCTATGCGGGCCTTCACCCCGATGACCTCGATGCGACGACCGCGGCCTTCGCGGCGGCCGCCGATCCCGGTCAGCGCGCGCTTTATGATGTTGAATATCGCACAGTCGGCAAGGAAGACGGCATCGTTCGTTGGGTCGCAGCTAAAGGGCGGGGCGTTTTCGATGATGTCCGCTGTGTCCGTGTTGTCGGCGTCGCGATCGACGTGACTGCCCGCAAGGCTGATGAAGCATTATTGCACGAACTCAATGAACGGCTCGAGTTGCGGGTCGCGCAGGAAGTGGCCGAGCGCACGAAAGCTGAAGATGCGCTGCGCCAGAGCCAGAAGATGGAGTCCGTCGGCCAGCTCACGGGCGGTATCGCACATGACTTCAACAATATGCTTGCCGTGGTTGTTGGCTCGCTCGATCTTTTGACTCGACGGCTGGGCGATGATGACCCCAGGGCGCGGCGCTATGTCGATTCGGCGATGGATGGCGCGCGCCGGGCGGCTCAGCTCACCCAGCGCCTGCTCGCATTCTCGCGGCAGCAGCCCCTCAAGCCCGAGTCGATCGACGCAAACAAGCTGGTTGACGGCATGTCCGATATGCTGCGCCACACGCTACCCGACATTCAGCCTGAAACGGTGCTTGCGGGCGGCCTGTGGCGGGCCTTTGCCGATCCTAATCAGCTCGAAAACGTGATTCTCAATCTCGCCGTCAACGCCCGCGATGCCATGGCCGGGGGAGGCAAGCTGATTATCGAAACCGCCAATTGTTACCTCGATTCGCGCTATGCCGAGGAGCTTATTGGTGTTCCGGCCGGGGAGTATGTAATGATCGCGGTGAGCGACACTGGCAGTGGAATGCCTCAGGAGGTCGTTGCCCGGGCGTTCGATCCATTCTTCACCACGAAGGAGGTCGGGCGAGGCACCGGCCTTGGCCTCAGCCAGGTCTATGGGTTCGTCAAACAGTCGGGCGGGCACGTGAGAATCTATTCGGAGGTTGGTGAGGGAACGACGGTCAAGGTGTATCTTCCCCGCCTCCTGGGCGCGGTCGAGGAAGTGGCAGGCGTCGCGATGGACGAAACATTGCCGCGAGGGGAGAGCCAGGAATTGATCCTCCTGGTCGAGGATGAGCCGGGTGTGCGGCAATTCTCGTTCGATGCACTCAGCGAGCTGGGATATCGCGTATTGGAGGCCGACGGGGCGGCGGCGGCTCTCACGCTGATCGACGCGCACCCGGAGATCACGCTGATGTTCACTGATGTCGTCATGCCTGAGGTCAATGGCCGCAAGCTTGCGGACGCGGCACGCAAGCGGCGTCCTGGCCTCAAGATTCTGTTCACGACCGGCTATACCCGAAACGCTGTTGTGCATAACGGTGTCCTCGACCCGGGTGTGCATCTCATAGGCAAGCCATTCACGGTCGAGGAGCTGGCATCAGCGGTGCGACGCGCAATCGAGGAAGATGCCGGCTAGAGGGTTCTGAGGTGGATCCGATCTGGCGAGGGCGTCCAACCTGCGAAACAAGAACGCGCATCGCGTCATGCCTTCGAGGTGGGCGGGATCGTTGCCAATGCCATCATGCCTATGGCACCCGACAGGATCGAGGAGACCAGCACTGCCAGGGACGCCTTGTCCAGCTGCTCGCCTCCGGGAAAGGCGAGCCCTGCGATGAACAGGGATATAGTGAACCCGATGCCGGCGAGGCAGCCTATCGCCGCTATCATGCGCCAGTCGACGCCCTCGGGCAGCCGCGCCAGTCCACATCGCGCCGCGATCCAGCTGAACGTGAGGAAGCCGAGCGGCTTTCCGACCGTCAATCCAATCACGATTGCCAGAGCCAGGGTCGAAGTCGCGGCCGTGGTGAGAAGATCCATGGATAGCCTTATGCGAATGTTCGAAAGCGCGAACAGGGGTAGGACGACATAGCTGATCCAAGGCGTCAGCGTGAGGATGAGACGCTCACCCGACTTGTCTGTTGCCCCCGTCATTTCGTGCAGAAATCCCAGTCGATCCTCCGCCCGACCCTGCGCGATCTCAGCCTCATGTTCATCCTCAGTCACCCGCGCCCGCTCGTGCGCTTCCTGGAACTGGTCTACCCGGTGCTGTACTGAAACAGCAAATTCAGACCTATCAAGTCGCGGGCGGACTGGAACCAGAAAGCCGATGAGCACGCCTGCGATGGTCGCATGCACGCCCGACTGGAAGATGCCGATCCAGACCAGCGCAGCCAGAAGCACGTAGGGGACGGAAGCCACCCAGTGGAGCCGACGCAGAAGGATGATGAGCGCGATCGCAAATCCCGCCAAGACCGCTCCCTCCCATGCGAAGTGGTCGGAGTAGCCAAAAGCAATAGCCAGGAGCCCACCAATGTCGTCGATGGCAGCGAAAGCGAGGAACAGGGCACGAACCCCTGCCGACAGGCGGGCGGAGAATAATGCAATGACTGACAGGCCGAAGGCCGTGTCCATGGTGATCACGATACCCCACCCCCGCGCAGCCTCAGTTCCGTCGGCGACTGCCAGGAACAGCAGGACCGGAACGATAAGGCCGCCGAGCGCTCCGACGATCGGGAAAGCGGCCGTCCGCCATCTGGTGAGAGCGCCGATGGTCAGTTCCCGCTTCACGTCCACGCCGATCACGATGAAGAACAGCGGCAAGAGCGCATGGTCGATCCATTCTGCCAAGCTGTGGCTGACCTTCGCCTCGCCGAAGGACAAGACCAGCGGCGTGTCCCAGAACCGCTCATAGGCACCGCTTATGGGCAGGTTGACGCAGAGAAGCGCAACGAATGTGGCGACGAGCAATGGTCCGCCGGTCACCTCACTGCCCGCGAAGAATGGCGCAAGACGGTCCAGAAAGGCCGCGTTAGCTGGACTGTGGTGAGCGCGAGCTTCTGATGCACCCTTCTGACGCGAGGTAATGGCCATCAAAGGCAAGCGCAGGGCGTCGGCGATAGGTTCCTTTGATCGCTCATGCGCGGCCTGCAAGCAATTTCAGGCCGCAATCACGGTCCACATCTCCCGCCAATGGGCAGGTCCAGTTTTCTTAAATTAGGCAGCCAGTGGGACGTCGTCCAGCAAGGCGTAATAGCGCTCAAGGTTCTGCAGAGCCAGTACATGAACAATCGGATCGAGCCGGACCATCGCCGCATCAAGCGCCGGATACGTCCGATGCTCGGCTTCAGGTCCGAGCGTACCGCTGCCATCATCCTTGGCGGCATCGAACTCGTCCACATGATCCGCAAGGGCCAGATGATCGCCGCCAACGACAGGCGAAATCCGTCCTTAGCCGACCAGTTCGACAGCCTCGCCGCGTAAACCACTATATCAAAGAGCAAACCGCAGGCTCGGCCAAAGTTTGCGACAGAACCCAGCCAGCACCTGCGCAGTTGCGTGATAACGGCGCCATCACAATGTGAATGGCGCTTTCGGCGAGGGATGGGTTATAGATGGTTCGAAGCTCTTACTCCCAAGCGATTATGATGGCAGGCTGTGATCCCGGCGTATGGCGCAATATCTGAAAGTAGACGAGGTAGCTTCAGAATTAGCGACCCACCTTGCCGCGAACGTCAAAGAGCGCCGTGCCGCGCTTAAAATGACCCAGGTAGAGCTTTCCATCCGCTCCGGTGTCGCCACGTCACACCTGTCCTTCATTGAACGGGCTAAGGCCAATCCGACGCTCGAAGTCGTCGAACAGCTTGCCAAGGGCCTCGGTTGCTCTGCGATTGACCTTCTGACGGTGTAGTCAGCTTCCTGAAATCCCTTCAATTTATAAACCATGCGATCCATCGCATACAACGCACGGCGCATACTCTTGCGGCTACCCTGACGCGGTGAACTGATTACGGTTCGCAGCATAGACGCCATGAACGTACTATGCCGCCTTGGGGACGCACACGCGGACAACGCCAGTGAATTGCTGGATAGCCTGACCGACAAGCAGGTCGAGGTGCTCGATCAGTTGTGCCTGCACAAGACCAGCAAGGAAATCGCCAACGAACTGGGCATTTCACGGCATACCGTCGACCAGCGCGTCTCAAGCGTTCGCACAAAATGAGGGCATAGCGTGGAAGGTACGCTAAACAACGCTAAGGGAGAACAACCGAGGAACGCTTAGGCGGCGCGGCTGTCCGGCGGAAGATTGAGGGCCTTGCGGCCAGCGGAAGCGGCGGCTCGATCCCAGAGGAAATCGCCGGAAAAGGCAATGTGCTCCCAGCCAACCGGCGACGTATGGACAAGCAGATCATCGGGGACCGGGGCCGCTGCCGATCGCAGATGCTGGGCGGCGTCGGCCATGTAGATCGTGTTCCAATAGACGATCGCCGCGATGACTAGGTTGAGGCCTGATGCCCGATATTGTTGAGCTTCATGGCTGCGGTCGATGATGCGGCCCTGGCGGAAGGTGTAGATCGCTTGCGTCAGGGCATGGCGCTGCTCGCTGTTGTTAAGGCCGGCATGGCATCGCCGGCGCAGATCGGGATTTTCAAGCCAGTCCAGCATGAACAGGGTCCGTTCGATCTTGCCGATCTCCTGTAGTGCGACGTCGAGCTGGTTCTGCCGTTCGTAGGCGGCGAGCTTTCGCAGCATGACCGACGGCGCGACGTGGCCAGCCTTGATCGACCCCACGAGGCGCAGCACGTCGTCCCATTGTTCATTGATGATGTCGGTGCGGATACGCTTGCCCAACAACGGGGCGATGGACGGATAGGCCGAAACCGGCGCGATCGGCGCAAGCCGCCTGTCCGGAAAGTCGCGCAGGCGCGGGCAGAAGCGAAATCCCAGCATCGCGCACAGGGCGAAGACATGATCGGTCGCTCCGCCGGTGTCGGTGTAATGCTCGACGATCCTGAGATCGGTGCCATGGCTGATGAGGCCGTCGAGGACATAGGGCGCTTCATGCGTGGCGGCCGAGATCACATTGACGTGGTAGGGCCCGCGCTGATCGGAAACATGGGTGTAGAAGCTGAAGCCATGATCGACGCCATAGCGGGCGTTGATGTCGCCGCCCGATGCGCCGCGCTTCGCGCTCCTGAAGAACTGACCATCGGAACTGGACGTTGTGCCGTCGCCCCATACCCGCGAGAATGGCAGGCGGTGGTGCGCGTTGATGAGGACGGCGAGCGCCGCGCGGTAGCTCTCGTCGCGGATATAGGCGTCATGGGTCCATAGGAGTTGATCGCGCGTGACGCCCTGGCTCGCGGCGGCCATGCGCGACAGGCCGAGATTGGTGGCGTCGGCGAGGATCGTGGCGAGCAGCGCATTTTCATTGGGACATAGCTCGCCGGTGCGCAGGTTGGTGAACGCCGAAAGAAAGCCAGTTTCCTGCGCCACCTCATGTAGCAGTTCGGTGATACGGATGCGTGGCATCATCGCATCGAGCCGGTCGGCCAGGGCTTCGGCGTCGGGCGTTGCGATCGTGCGAACGGGGGATATCTGGAGGCGGCCGTCGCGGTATTGCACACCCTCCAGAGCGTCGCGCTTCAGGCTCCGGGCGAATTTCTTCAGCCGCCAGTCCAGTTCGCGGCCCCGCTGTTCGAGCCATTCGCCGGCTGTGGGTGGCAGACCAAGAGCCGACACGATCGGCTTGGCCTTCGGTTCGCTTAGCAGGTAGCTGTCGAACTGGCGGTATCCCGTCGATCGTTCCACCCAGACATCACCGGAGCGCAGCTTGTTGCGCAGATGCGCGATAGTCGCGATTTCCCAGAGCCGCCGATTGATCTTGCCGTCATCGCCCATGACGATTTTCTGCCATTCCTTGCGGAAGGGCATCGGAGCGTCGGCAGGCAGATCGCGCTTGCCCGACCTATTGAGGTCGCGCAGCATCTCGATAGCGGCAATCGTTTTCGCGCTGCCCTTTCCGGCCCTGAACTGTAGCGCTTCAAGCAGATCAGGGGCGAACTTGCGCAACGTCGCATAGCGGTCGGCCGCGACCCTCAGCGGATCAAGATTGGCGGTTTCCGCGATCGTCGCCACTTCCGGTCTGGCCTTCAGGAGGGTGTGCCATCCTACTGAGGCATCCAGGACCTCCATAGGATCTTCGCCAGTATCGACTGCATCGGTGAGCGCGTCGATCGTCCTGCGGAAGATCAGCATCAGCCGGGCCACGTTCTTCGACGTGGCGGCATAGCTGCGCGCCTGGGCGTTCTTCGCGCGGGTGAAGATGCCGCCGATCAGCTTGTCCGCCATCTCCAGGGCGCTGTCCGTCAGCCGTTCTTCAAGATCGAGCAGGAAGGCAACGAGCGTGGCGCGTCGCCGGGAGGGAATATAGCGCTCGATCATATAGGCAGGCGACGCACGGCCTTCCCTGACATATTGCCGAAATCGGTCCGCGTGGATGCGGCCCGCGACGTCGGGGGAAATATCGATCTTCCGCACCTGCCTCAGACGGTCGAGGATCTGGCGGACGTGATCGGGCTTGGCCGCGACGGGGATGGTCTTAAGCAAGGCGAGATGGCTCATGCCGCCGGCGGCGTCGAAGAGCTGATCGAGGGCCTGGACCTGTTCGGCGCTGAGATCGGCGATCAGGGCGTGGGCGGCCTGCTTGCGCGCGCGGGCACGTCCCGCGCTGCTGGCGCGTTCGATGGTGGAGATGGACGGCAGCAAAATCCGGGCCTCGCGCAGGGCGGTGACCACGCCCATCGCAATCGTCATCCCCTTGTCGGTCGCCCATGCCGTTCTCGCGGCCGCCTCGACCATGAAGGGAATATCGGCGCGGGTTGGCCCCCGAAGCCCCAAACGCGCCGCCAGCTCACGGGCATGATCCGTCATTGTCTGATCCCGCGCCGCATAGTTGGCCAGCTCGGTTACGTGCTGACCAAGTTGCTCCGCGACGAAAGCGGCGAGATCATGGGGTATTGCTCCCCTGTCCTGTATCAACTGCGCAAGCGTGATGCCCGGGTGCCGCAGGAGCGCGAGTTGCAGCGCCACGCCCAACTGGTTCCGTCGCTCCCGTCGAGCGCCGATGATCTCGATATCGGAAGGCTCGAAGGTATAGAGCCGGGCCAAATGGTCGCGATCGGTCGGGATGGCGAGTATCTGATCGCGTTCGCTCTCGGTCAGGAGTTGATGCTTGCGCTTCGTCATGCCGTTTCCTGTCCACAAAAGGTCATCTGGGCCTATGGACAGCGAGGAGTAAAGAGACATAGTATGTGGACGGATATGGGTGGGGCGCAGCGGCTGCCCTCCATAGCGTCCACAGAACGACCGTTTGGGAGACGTGCGGCATGGGTGATATTCTGGGCTATGCCCGCGTCAGCACCGGCGATCAGGACGTTGCGGGCCAGACCATGCGTCTGGAGAAGGCTGGCGCCATCAAAATCTTCACCGATGTCATTTCAGGTAAGAGCATGGAACGGCCCGGTCTGGCTGAGCTAATCGCCTATGCCCGCAAGGGTGACACGCTGGCGGTGGTCCGCCTCGATCGGCTTGGGCGCTCGCTTGCCGAACTTCTCACCACGGTTGAGACGCTACGCGGTCAGGGCATCGCGCTCTTGAGCCTTGAAGAAAAGATCGACACTTCGTCAGCTGCCGGCGAGCTCATCTTCCATGTGTTTGGGGCCATCGCCCATTTTGAGCGACGGTTGATTTCTGAGCGAACCAGAGATGGTATTGCCGCCGCCCGTGCTAAGGGCAAACAGCCTGGCCGTCAGCCGCTGGACATGTCCAAAGTGGATGCGGCCATCAAGCTGGTCGAAGCTCGTATCTCGCCTACCGAAGCAGCGCGGCAACTCGGCATCGGCCGATCGACCATTTATCGCGAAATGCGTAGGATGGGAATCGAACGGCCCGCCTGATTAAGCGTCCGTCCGTTCGCATCGAGCGTTCGCCATGCGTTCTCGCTTAGCGTTGTTTAGCGTACTTTCCACGCTATGCCCTCCTGCTGGCATCTGCTCGAAGGGCTGCGTCCGGCGATGGGCTGGTGGCGCTGGCTGACCTTCGTCCTGCTGGTCGCCGGCATCGCCTGGTCTCCGCTCGGCCATGCGGGCTTCTACTATGTCGGCATGGCCTACAAGACGATCCTCGAAACGCCGGCCGCGGCCCATGGCGCGCTGCTCGATCTCGGCCAGCACTTCTACCATGTCCTGCTCATCGCCTGGTTGATGCCGATCGTGACGCTGGGCCTGGCGCTGCTGCTCCTCGGGATCGTCATCGCGCTGGGCCGCACCGCCTGGCCACGCTGGTTCGCAGCGCTGGCCAATCCCGTCTCGCTGGTCGCGATCGGCATGCTGATCGCGCGCATCCTGCCCGAGCCGGCGCACACCTGGCTTGACGGCGCCGCGTTCAACCTCGGCTGGCTCGTTGTCTATGCCGTCTCGACGGCGCTGCTCTGGAATGGTGGCCGTTCGCCGGTCGCATCACGGGACGAAGCAGCATGACCGAAGCTGCGACAGCGACAGGCGACGAACAAGTGGGGGAGGAAGCATCAGGCGCTTTCAGCATGAAGCCACTGATGTTCGAGACCTTCGTCTGCTCGATGGCGATGATGTCGTTCGTGGCGCTCGCGGGCCCCATCGCGCGCGTGCTCGGCCTCGAGCCATGGCAGGTCGGCGGGGCGATGACCGCGTCGGGCATCGCCTGGATGATCATGGCGCGGTTCTGGGGCGGCCTTAGCGATCGGCGCGGCGCTCGTCGCTTGACGGCTTGATTGGATCGGGGGCGCCGCGATCAAGCGTTACCGCTCGGTTAGAGAATGGGATGACCAAATTATCGCTGCAACTTTGCCATCGCTTCCACTTCGATGGTTGTAAGCTCGTCGATTGTCAGGTCGAGCGCAGAGCGCTGCGTCTTCAAGTCGACCAACCTTTCCCGGATGCGGGCAATCAATCGCTCCATTTGCTCCTTATGCTCGGGATCGGCATCGTAGAGATCGAGAAACTCCTTGATTTCCTTGATGGAGAAGCCAAGGCGTTTGCCGCGCAAAATCAGCTGTATGCGTCCGATCTCACGCCTGGAATATGCCCGGGTACTGCCTACCCGTTGAGGGGCGATAAGCCCCTCCTTTTCGTAGAAGCGTAGCGTGCGAAGTGTCAGTCCGAGTTCCTGAGCGACATCCTGGATGCCGTACACTTGTAAATCCGCATCCTTTGCGCGGGTTCTCCCCTTGTGCGTGGGGTTGTCGCGATCCGCGTCCTTAAGCGTTTCATCGTCCTCGGCGAGGTGGAGCGAGTTCCCCATGCCATCCACTCCCTGTCCTCCAATCACGGCTACCCTACCACTCAAGCGCATAAGCCTCGTAGCTTGACAGGGGATAGAGGCTCAGGCGAGCTTTTTGTTCTCCTCCTCGATCAAATCCTTCTTCGAAAGTTTGCCGATCAACGTCTTGGGCAGGCTGTCCCGGAATGCGAAGGCCTTGGGCATCTCGATCTTGCTGAGGCGATCCTGCAAAAAGACCTTGAGTTCATCGACGGTCAGGTTCGATCCCTCGTGCAGCGCGATGAACAACTTGGGAGATTGACCTCTGTAGGCGTCAGGAATCGCGATTGCGATCGCCTCCTTTACCGCCGGGTGCTGGTAGGCCGCATCCTCGATGATCCGGGGATATACATTATATCCGCCACAGAAGATGATGTCCTTGATGCGGTCGACGAGGAAGAGATAGCCATCCTCATCAAAATAGCCGATATCGCCGGTTCGTAGCGCGCCATCGACGAAGACAGCACTGGTTTCTGCAGGGCGCTGCCAATAGCCCTTCATCACCTGAGGGCCGCGGGCGCACACTTCTCCGCGTTCTCCCTGGGGAAGAACCCGCGAGGGATTCTCCGGATCTCGGATCTCGATGATGGTGCCGGGGAAACTTGGGCCGCAGCTATTGTCCTTCACCGTCCCAAACAACGGGTTGCAGGCGATGATCGGGGCGGTTTCGGAGAGCCCATATCCTTCCACGACCCTGGCACGCGTGCGTGCCTCGAACTCCTCGCGTACCTCGAGCGGGAGCGGTGCGCCGCCGGATATACAGGCGCGCACGGCCGAGAGATCGGGTATCTCGTCGTCCGGAAGCGCGTTCAGGGCAACATAGATCGTAGGCACGCCGAAGAACTGTGTCGGCGGCTTGCGCTTCATCGTGTTGAGAACCTGCTTCATCTCAAACCGTGGCAGCAGGACGATTTCGGCGCCGATTTCGACTGAGAAGTTGAGCACCGTCGTGAGTGCGAAGACGTGAAACATGGGCAGGACGCCGAGAGTTCTCTCCTGCTGCGGGCGAAGTCCTCCCACATGCACCACCATCTGGGCGCTGTTCGCCGTGAGGTTGGCGTGGGTCAGCATTGCGCCCTTGGGCACGCCGGTTGTGCCTCCGGTATATTGAAGGACCGCGACATCATCAGGGTGACGTTCTACCGCGTCAGGTTCGGCATCATGGGCGAGAAGCGCCTTGAGCCGGACATGAAGGCCTTCGTCGAGTATCCGCGCGTGGTCTTTTCGCTTGAATAGCGCAAAGCCCAGGCCTTGCAGCCAGGGCAGCATATCCCTCATGCCGCACAACACGATCTTGTCCAGCCCGGCACGTGGCGCGACGGCTTGCACTTTCTCGTGGATTATCCGGACGTCCGGTACCGCCATCATGCGCGTTCCCGAGTCCCGGATCTGATGCTCCAGTTCGCGCTCCGTGTAGAGCGGGTTGAAGTTGACCACGATCGCACCCACGCGCAGCGCCGCGAAGTACAATATCGCGAAATAGGGGCAGTTCGGCAGGCACAGGCCGAACCGATCGCCCTTGCGCAGCCCCTGATCCTGCAATCCACGTGCTGCACGGCGAACGAGTTGCCCCACCTGCGCATAAGTCCAGGTTCGCCCGAGAAAGTCGATGGCGACGCGTTCGGGATAAAGGTTCAACGCATTGTCGAGGAGGTCGGTCAGGAGCCGTGGCGGAATTGCCGGTTCCGGTATCGACGGGAAGGCGCTGATGGCGGGCTGGGGCATGGCGATCTCCAGCATCAGAAGTGGAAACGTCCGCCGAGTGACAGCACGACGGCGTGCGCGTCCTCGAGCTTGCCGTCCATCAGGATCGGCGTCTGCACGGCCGTGCCGGCATAGGCCGCTGTCGTGCGATCAATAGTCGTATCCTTGAACGTAATATACGCTGCGCCCGCATCGAGCGTGAACCGGGAAGACACGGCATAGCTTGTGCCGGCAGCGAAATTCCAACGGTTGCTGTCAGGCACTCGAGCGTCCCGATTGCCGTTGCGCGTCGGGGTCTGGGCGTGTTGAACGCCGGCACGAACGGTCCAGGCTGGTGTGACCGCGTAATCGATGCCGCCTGCGAAGCTCCAAGTGTCCCGGTAATTTTCCGGGATTGAAACGTTGAGCGGCGCGCCGAGCCGGATAGCGTCGAATTTCGACCAACCCATGCGGGTCACCTGACCGTTGAGGGTGACCTTGGGCGACACCGCCACGCGCGCTCCGAAGATCGCCTGCCAGGGGGTCTCGAACGTGGCGTTTGCATTCACTACGCTGTTTTGCCCGGCGAGCGGACCAAGAAGACCGGTCGTCGTCACCGAACCGTCGAGATTATGCTTCACGCTCGACTTGTAGCTGGCGCCCAGTTGCATGGGGCCGGCGCGATATTGCAGCCCGGCCGACCAGCCGAGATCCCAACCATTGCCTTTCAGCTCCTGGTGGCCGTCGGCGAGAAGAGGCGATAGGTTCGGCAGATAGTTGGACAATGATGCGTCGGCATATTCGATATTAAGCGCGGCGCCGATGCTGAGATTTGGCGTAACGAGGTAGGCGATCGATGGCTGGATGTCGTATGTTCGCAGCTTGGTCTTGTCGGCGCTATACCGTGCCCAGCTGTCGGCATCATAATTGGTTGTGAAGCTATAAGGGGAGGCGACGGTCAGCCCCAAAGCGAGCCGTGATGTCAGGCCGACGGCTATCGCGCCGGAGGGTAGTACGCCATTATTGATCGGATCACGAGAGCGTTGGCTCCCGCCTACAGCCGCAGCCGACTGCCCGGGACGGACAATGAGCGTGTTGACATTGTCAACCGACCCTTTGGGAAGGATTACGCTTACGGCCTGGTGGGCATCGACTCCTTCCATGCCTGCGATCGCAGCCGGATTCCACCAGAGGGACTGTACGCCCTGGTCGGCGACCTCGCCCGAAAAGGCTCGTCCGGCACCTCTGGACGATTGTTCCTGAAGGTAAAAGGCCTGCGCGCTCGCGGCTTGCGGCGCGAGCAATCCAGCCGCCACGGCCGATGTTGCGATCCCAACTTTCCAATTTTTGCCTGCCACGCCCATCTCCCCTTTCGTGATTGTCAAATTCCTCGTGCTTATCGGAGGCGCGTCCATGTCTGCGTCTTGCACAGGGGCCAGACGATGCAGCCCTTGAGGCGCAAATGATCCCGATCGGCTAACGTGACCGTCGCGCTGTATGTACCGCCATCCTCAGCGTTGTAGATGGAACCACCCGACCAACTGCCCGACTTCCACGTAAAACCCTGCAGAATCTGCAATCCACGAAGCGGACGACCGCGCAACGCAGCGGTCTTGTTCTTTTCGTCACGTAGTTCGGGGTTGGCTTTGATCCCGTCGGAACTGATCAAGGCACCGCAGATCGATTGCCCGCAGCGGGTGATTTCCACGACGCCATGACGGCTCTCGGTTTGCCAGCGACCGACAACGGTGTCGGCGGGCAATGCAGTGCTCGAAGCCAGTAGTGTCAGAATGATCGACATTGTTCCTCTCCGCGCGCCTTCAGGCGACCGTCTGTTTCACGTCTGGAGCCAATATGCGGCAAATCAGCGTCCCATAACCATCTCAATGACGTATAGGTAAGTCAATAGCTCAATGCGTCATCAAAATGCCTATTAGGTTGTGTGCGAATTGGAGGGGGCAGGCGCTGCTGGCCCCGTCGTCAGGGTTCGGGCGTGTTCGTGTGTGACGCCGTCAAGCTATTGATCTGTGCGTGCCTTCAAGCAAGGAAAGATTGCGATAATTGCCCAGTTCCTGAATGCGCTGGATGGAACGCGACACTTCGCCGTCAGCCGCCCCGTTCGCGGCAACGACCAGGCGCCCGTAGCCGCCGGCGTGAATGCGAAAGTCGCTCCAGATCCGGACGCTATCCCCGATGATGCAGGAGACGAGATGGCCCGGATGGAAGTCGGCCCGATCGACAACCGGCTCGGCGTAGCTATCGTTCGCCACAACGACGATGTGGGTTGCGCGGATGACCAGGCCCGGCAGCGTTTCCATCCACTGCAAGGTATCACTGAAGGGGCCGACGTCGGGAGCAGACCAGAACTGCGCGTCCGCGCTGACCGAGGTTGACGTTAGCGTCGTGGTGACCGCTTCACTGTGCCTTTCCCAGGCCAGCCGCCCGTTGGCGGACCACTCCGTTTCCAGGTGGCGCAGGTTGCGATCGAGTCCAGAGGCACATCGCTGCTGCAGGATCAGCCATTCCTTCTCCCGGTCATTCTCATCGACCAGGCGAACCGTCTGAAATGCCATGGCGGGCAATTCGAGTGCAGGAAAACGGCGCAGATGCATTTCGCCGACGATCTGACGCCGGAGGGGATGCTCAGAAAATCGCATGTGTGCGCCTTCGAAAACAGGTGCAGTGGCGCTTGGGGAGAGGCGCAGCCGTCGATAAGACGGGCGCGAGCATCATCGCCGGGATGAGAGTGCGCGGTTTTTCACTGGCGAGCATCCGTACGTTCCTCGGCCAAGACCTCCGATATCAAGCCTCCCGGGAACCGGTGCATGACGATTCCCTCGACGGCGTGAGAAGAGTGCCAAAGATTTTAGTTGACGTAAACGTCATTTCACGCACCATTAGGTAATCAGATGTCCGATTCCCTGGAGAGGCTATCATCGATGCGTAATGTGGTTGTTGCGGGCTATGCCCGGTCCCCCTTTCACCTGGCAGGCAAGGGCGCGCTGGCGCGCGTCCGCCCTGACGATCTGGCCGCTCAGGTCATTCGCGGACTGATTCAGCAGACCGGCGTGAAGGCCGAAGATATCGAGGATATCGTGCTGGGCTGCGCTTTTCCTGAAGGCGAGCAGGGCTTCAACATCGCGCGCCTTATCGGTCTTCTCGCCGACCTGCCGCTCTCTGTCGGCGGCATGACCGTTAATCGCTTCTGCGGATCGTCGATGAGCTCGGTCCACATCGCTGCGGGCCAGATTCAGCTTGGCGCCGGCGAGGCCTTCATCTGCGCGGGCGTGGAGTCGATGAGCCGCGTGCCGATGATGGGGTTCAATCCGCTGCCGAACCTCGAGCTCGCGAAGAAGAGCGCCGCCTATATGGGCATGGGCGACACGGCGGAGAATATCGCGACCAAATATCAGATCACCCGTGCCCAGCAGGAAGCCTTTGCGGTCGCCAGTCAGGACAAGGCGGCCGCGGCTATCGCGGCCGGCAAGCTCGAGGCCGAGATCGTGCCGATCACGACCAAGGCGGGCGTGGTCGACAAGGATGGCACGCCGCGTGCCGGCACGACGACGGAAACCCTCGCCGGGCTGAAGCCGGCCTTCAGCCAGGACGGCACGGTAACGGCGGGAACGTCCTCGCCGCTGACCGATGGCGCAAGCGCAATCCTGGTCACGAGCGAGGATTATGCGCGCGCGCATGGACTGCCGATCCTTGCCCGCATCAAGTCGGTTGCTGTCTCTGGCTGCCAGCCGGAGATCATGGGCATCGGACCGGTCGAGGCCTCGCGCAAGGCGCTGCAGCGGGCGGGGCTCAGTGTGGACCAGCTTGACGTTGTCGAGCTCAACGAAGCCTTTGCGAGCCAGTCACTGGCCTGCATCAGCGACCTGGGGCTTGACCAGTCGAAGGTCAATCTGGACGGCGGCGCCATCGCGATAGGCCACCCTCTGGGGGCGACCGGTGCGCGGATCGTGGGCAAGGCCGCGGCTCTGCTGAAGCGCGAAGGCGGCAGCTATGCGCTTGCCACCCAGTGCATCGGCGGCGGTCAGGGCATCGCCACCGTGCTGGAGGCGGCGGAATGAGCGAGCAGGCCATCAAGCCAGTCGGCGCCCCGCCGGAAACCATCAAAAAGGTCTGCGTGATCGGCGCAGGCGTCATGGGCGCCGGCATCGCAGCGCAGGTCGCCAATGCCGGCGTGCCGGTGCTGCTGCTCGATATCGTGCCCAAGGAGGGCGGCGATCGTGACGCCGTGGCGAAGGGTGCGGTCGCGAAGATGCTGAAGACCGATCCGGCGCCCTTCATGTCGAAGGCTGCGGCGAAGCTCGTTGAAACGGGCAATATCGACGACCATCTCGAGCGGGTGGCCGAATGCGACTGGATCGTCGAGGCGATCGTCGAACGGCTCGACATCAAGCAGGCGCTCTACGCCAAGCTCGAGCAGCTCAAGCGTCCGGGCACGGCGGTATCGTCCAATACCTCGACGATTCCGCTTGGCCATCTGGTCGAGGGGCGGGACGATCAGTTCAAACAGGACTTCCTGATCACCCATTTCTTCAATCCGCCGCGCTACATGCGGCTCATCGAAATCGTGACCGGCCCCGACACTGATACGGCTGTGGCGAGGCGCGTCTCGGATTTCGTCGATCGAAAGCTCGGCAAGCGCATCGTGCCGGCGCGGGACACGCCGGGCTTCATCGCCAATCGCATCGGTACCTACTGGCTGGCCGTCGCGATCAATGCCGCGATGGACCAGGGGCTGACGGTGGAGGAAGCCGACCAGATCGGCGGAAAGCCGATGGGCGTGCCCAAGACCGGCATTTTCGGCCTTGTCGATCTCGTTGGCGTCGACCTCATGCCGCTGCTCACGAAGAGCCTGTCCTCGACGCTGCCGGCAGGTGACGCCTATTTCGACACGGTGAGGCCGATGCCGCTCGTCGACAGGATGATCGCGGAAGGCTTTACCGGGCGGAAGGGCAAGGGCGGTTTCTACGCGTTCGACAAGGCGACGAAGACCAAGAAAGCGCTCGATCTCGCGACCGGCGAATATCGCGTATCGGTGAAGCCGGCTTCCTTGCCGGGCCGGGCCGAGAAGGACCTGGCAGCATTGGTTGCTGCGCCCGGCAAGGTCGGCGCCTATGCCTGGGAAATTCTCGGCAAGGTTCTTTCCTATGCCGCGAGTCTGGTCGGTGAAGCTGCGGACAACATCGTCGGCATCGATGACGCGATGAAGCTCGGCTACAACTGGAAGTTCGGGCCGTTCGAACTGATCGATCGCCTCGGGCCGGGCAAGCTCGCCGAACGGCTGGCCGCCGAGGGGCGGGATGTTCCCGCGATCTTCAAGGTAGCCGGAGATCGGCCTTTCTACCGGGTGCAGGACGGCCGTCGGCAATATCTCGATGCCGCCGGCGACTATCATGATGTCGTGCGGCCCGAGGGCGTGCTGCTGCTGGAAGACATCAAGCTCCATAGCCAGCCGATCCTCAAAAATGGTTCGGCGGCACTCTGGGATGTCGGCGACGGCGTTGCCTGCCTTGAGTTCACCGGCAAGATGAACGCGCTCGACGGCGATGTGATGAAGCTGATCGGTCAGGCGATCCCGGTCGTGCAGGACAAGTTCAAGGCGCTCGTCGTCTATAATGAGGGCAGCAATTTCTCCGCCGGCGCCAATCTCGGTCTTGCTCTGTTCGCACTGAACATCGCGGCATGGGGCGAGATCGAAAAGCTCGTCGCGGGCGGGCAGCAGGCCTACAAGGCGCTCAAATATGCGCTGTTCCCGGTCGTGAGCGCTCCGGCCGGCATGGCATTGGGCGGCGGTTGCGAGATCCTGCTCAACAGTGATGCCGTGCAGGCCCATGCCGAAAGCTATGTGGGTCTGGTCGAGTGCGGCGTGGGTCTGATCCCTGGCTGGGGCGGATGCGGTGAAATGATCGATCGCTGGCGCTCCAGTCCCGGCATGCCCAAGGGGCCGATGCCGGCCGTAGCCAAGGTCTTCGAGACGGTATCGACAGCCACTGTGGCAAAGTCGGCCGCCGAGGCGAAGGAGCATGGCTTCCTGCGTCCCTCGGACGGCATTACGATGAACCGGGACCGTCTGCTGGCGGACGCCAAGGCGAAGGCACTGGAACTGGCCGACGGTTACAAACCGCCTGTGGCTCCGGAATTCCGCTTGCCTGGCGCGGGAGGCAAGTCCGCTCTTTCGATGGCTGTCGAAGGCTTCCAGGCCCGTGGCCTCGCCACATCTTACGATGGTGTCGTATCCGGCGCGCTCGCCGACGTCCTGACGGGCGGCGAGAAGGATCTCATCGACATCGTGACCGAAGAGGATCTGCTGGCGCTCGAGCGCAAGGCCTTCATGCAACTGGTGCGCGACCCGCGGACCCAGGCGCGCGTCGAGCAGATGCTCGTCACCGGCAAGCCGCTGCGTAACTGATTGGCGGCCGGCGGCCGGATGGCCGACCGGTCAGGAGATATAAATATGCAAGTCTATGACGCCCCGTTGCGCGACATGCGCTTCGTGCTCAACGAACTCCATGCCGATGACGGCTTCGGGGATATTCCCGCGCTGTCGGAGTTCACACCGGATCTCACCGATGCGATCCTCGAGGAGGCGGCGCGCTTCTGTCGCGACGTCCTGTTGCCGATCAACCGGTCGGGCGACGAGGAGGGGTGTCATCTGGAAAACGGCGTCGTGCGGACGCCGGCGGGGTTCCCCGAAGCCTATAAGCAGTTCGCCGAAGGTGGCTGGACCGCGCTCGCATCCGATCCGGAATGGGGTGGGCAGGGGCTGCCGGAAGCGGTCAACAAGCTGGTCGAGGAGATGATCTGCTCGTCCAACCTCTCCTTCGGCCTCTACCCGGGCCTCACCCATGGTGCCACCACTGCGATCGAGGGCCATGGCAGTGACGCGCTCAAGCAGGCCTACCTGCCCAAGATGGTGAGCGGCCAGTGGTCCGGCACGATGTGCCTGACCGAGCCTCATTGCGGTACCGATCTCGGGCTCCTGCGCAGCCGCGCGGTCCCGCAGGGCGATGGCAGCTACAAGGTCACCGGCTCCAAGATCTTCATCTCCGCCGGTGAGCATGACCTGACCGAGAATATCATCCATCTCGTGCTCGCCCGCCTGCCCGACGCCCCCAAGGGCGTGAAGGGCATCAGCTTGTTTCTCGTCCCCAAATATCTGCCCAGGGAGGACGGTACTCCCGGTCAATCGAACGGCGTCGCCTGCGCCGCGATCGAGCACAAGATGGGTCTCAAGGCGTCGGCGACGTGCCAGATGAACTTCGATGATTCGATCGGCTGGATCGTCGGTGAGCCTGGCAAGGGCATGGCCGCCATGTTCACGATGATGAACACGGAGCGTGTCTCCGTCGGCATCCAGGGCCTAGGTGTGGGCGAGGCGGCGTATCAGGCGGCGGCCTGGTATGCGAAAGATCGTATTCAGGGTCGGGCGCTCTCGGGACCCAAATATCCCGATCAGGCAGCCGATCCGATCATCGTTCACCCCGATGTTCGCCGCATGTTGATGACGATGCGGGCTTATAATGAGGGATGCCGGGCGCTCTCGGCCTGGGTCTCGCGCGCCCTGGACGCGGAAAAACATTCTCCCGAACCCGAAGTGCGCCAGCGTGCGAGTGACTTCATTGCGCTCATGACCCCCGTCGTCAAAGCGCTCTTCACCGACCTTGCGTTCGACAGCGCGAACCTTGCGGTCCAATGCTATGGTGGCCACGGCTACATCCGCGAAAGCGGCGTCGAGCAATATGCCCGCGATGCCCGGATCACCATGATCTATGAGGGGACGAACGGCGTTCAGGCGCTCGATCTCGTCGGCCGCAAGCTCGGCGCCCATATGGGCCGCTATCTGCGCAGCTTCTTCCATCCGGTGTCGGCTTTCATCGAGGAAAACAACGTCGACGGACCGATGAAGCCGATGATCGAGGCGCTCGCCAAGGCGTTCGGGGCGCTGCAGCTTTCGACGGCCACGGTCGCGCAGCGGGCGCTCAAGGATCCCGAAGAGGCGGGCGCGGCGTCGGCGGACTATCTGCGTCTGATGGGCCTGGTGGCCATGGGCTATTGCTTTGCCAAGGCGACCAAGATCGCAGGCTTGCAGCTCTTCTTCGGCAGCGAGGACAAGCGCTTCTACGATGCCAAGATCAAGACGGCGACGTTCTTCTTCGAGCGTATCCTGCCTCAGGCGACCGCCAGCTTCCTGGCGATCAAGGCGGGCAAGAAGTCGCTGATGGCGCTGGAAGACGACGTGTTTTGACGCTTCCGGCAAGCCTCGAAAAGCGGCTGGCCATTCCAGCCATCGTTGCGCCGATGTTCCTTGTGTCGGGACCGGACCTTGTCGTCAGTTGCTGCGAGGCGGGACTGCTTGGTACTTTCCCGGCGCTCAACCAGCGCACCAGTCAAGGTTTCGGTGAATGGCTGGATGAAATCGAGGAGCGGCTGGCTCCCATGCCGGGAGCGGCGCCCTTCGGCGTCAACCTCATCGTCCATAAGAGCAATCCGAGGCTCGACGCCGATCTGGAACTGGTCGTTCGGCACCATGTGCCATTGGTCATCACCTCGCTCGGCGCCATCGCGGATCTTGTCCAGGTGGTTCAGGGCTATGGCGGGCTGGTCTTTCACGACGTGACGAACGTGCGTCATGCGGAAAAGGCGCTCGAAGCTGGCGTCGACGGTCTGATCGCGGTCGCTGCCGGCGCGGGGGGACATGCCGGCACGATGAGCCCGTTCGCACTGGTTGACGAGATACGGCGCTTCTTCCAGGGGCCGCTGGCGCTTTCCGGCGCCATCACGCGCGGCCACCAGATCGCGGCCGCGCAGATGATGGGGGCCGATCTTGCCTATATCGGATCCCACTTCATCGCGTCGGAAGAGAGTCTCGCCTCGCCGGCACAGAAAGACATGGTGATCGGGGCCGGACCAGCGGATATCGTCTATACGGACCGGGTCACCGGCGTCGGGGCCAATTTTCTCCGGCCCTCGCTGGAAGCCGCGACTCTCCCTGAGCCACATGGCGCGCTTTCGGTTTCGGAGGAGGCCAAGGCCTGGAAGACGATCTGGTCGGCAGGCCACGGTGTCGGCGCTACCACTGCCGTCCAACCGGCCCGATCCATCTGTGAGAGACTCATTGCCGAATATCAGGCGGCATTACAATCAGAGTAGGATTGATCCATGAAGGTGCTTGTGCCCGTCAAGCGGGTTATCGATTATAATGTGAAACCGCGCGTGAAGGCGGATGGGACGGGCGTCGATTTGGCGAACGTGAAGATGTCGATGAACCCGTTCGACGAGATCGCCGTCGAAGAGGCTATCCGCCTCAAGGAAAAGGGAGTCGCGACCGAAATCGTGGTGGTGTCGATCGGCGTCGCCAAGGCGCAGGAAACGCTGCGCACCGCGCTCGCCATGGGGGCCGACCGCGCGATCCTCGTCCAGACTGACGATGAGGTCGAGCCGCTCGCCGTCGCCAAGATCCTGAAGGCCATCGCCACCGAGGAGGCTCCAGGCCTGGTGATCCTCGGCAAGCAGGCCATCGACGATGATGCCAATCAGACCGGCCAGATGCTGGCAGCCCTTCTCGGTTGGGGGCAGGGCACATTCGCCAGCAAGGTCGAAGTATCGGGCGAGACTGTCGCGGTGACCCGTGAGGTGGATGGCGGTCTGGAGACCGTAAGCCTCAAACTGCCGGCGATCGTGACGACCGATCTGCGTCTCAACGAACCGCGCTATGCGAGCCTGCCCAATATCATGAAGGCCAAATCCAAGCCGCTGGCGACGAAGACGCCGGCCGATCTCGGTGTTGAGATCGCCTCGCGCCTCAAGACGCTCAAGGTGACCGAACCCCCCAAGCGCTCGGCGGGCATCAAGGTGGCCGACGTCGATGAATTGGTCGCCAGGCTCAAGGAAATGGCGATTTGATAAACTTTCAAACGCGCCGAACTTGCCGAACCTCTCCCATGCAAGTGACGGCGCACCCCGCTTCATCCTGTGCGCACAGAGATGAAGCGGGGGCGGATTTCTCGGAGAATAAGTTATGAATACGCTCGTCTGGGTTGAACATGACAATGCGTCGGTCAAGGATGCGACGCTATCGGCCGTCACCGCCGCTGCCAAACTTGGTGAGGTCCATCTGCTGGTTGCCGGTGCGGGCATCGGCGGCGTGGCCGAGGCTGCTGCGAAGGTCGCGGGTGTCGCCAAAGTCGTAACGTTCGACGATGCGGCGTTCAAACACGCTTTGCCCGAGAATGTCGCGCCGGCCGTCGCGGACCTGATGCGCGGCTATGACGCGTTCGTGGCGCCTTCCACTTCGAATGGCAAGAACATCGCGCCGCGCGTGGCGGCCTTGCTTGATGTGATGCAGGTCAGCGACATCCTGTCGGTGGAAAGCGCTGACACGTTCACGCGTCCCATCTACGCGGGAAATGCGATCGCGACGGTCCAGTCGTCTGATGCAAAGAAGGTTATCACGGTGCGTGGCACAGCCTTCGAGAAGGCGGCCCGCGAGGGTGGCTCGGCCAGTATCGAGGCTGCGACGGGCACGGATGCGGGACTTTCCAGCTTCGTGGGTGCCGAGATCGCCCAGTCCGAGCGCCCGGAACTCACCTCGGCCAAAATCATCGTCTCGGGCGGGCGAGCGCTGGGCTCGGCCGGGCAGTTTCATGGCGTGATCGATCCGCTGGCCGACAAGCTGGGCGCGGGTGTGGGCGCAAGCCGCGCAGCGGTCGATGCTGGCTATGCGCCCAACGATTTTCAGGTCGGCCAGACCGGCAAGATCGTGGCGCCGGAAGTCTATGTCGCCGTCGGCATATCGGGTGCGATTCAGCACCTTGCTGGCATGAAGGATAGCAAGACCATCATCGCGATCAACAAGGATGAGGACGCGCCCATCTTCCAGGTCGCCGATATCGGCCTGGTCGGCGACCTCTTCAAGATCGTTCCTGAACTGACCGAAAAGCTTTGAGGTAAGCGATGACCGGTCTGGAAGAGATCGAACAGTTCATGGCGGCCGGCACCCGGCCGCCCATGATGGATCTGTTCGACATCGATCTGCTTGAGGCGGAGGAGGGGAAGGTCGTCTTTGTCGCGACGCCCACCTCGCAGACCTACAATTTCATGGGCATCGCCCATGGTGGCTATGCCGCGACGCTGCTGGATTCGGCCTGCGGCATCGCGGCGAACTCCGCGGCCCAAGTGCCCATCAACTGCGTCACGCTCGAACTCAAGGTCGCCTATCATGCGCCCTTGACCGACAGGGTCGGGATGGTCCGTGCAATCGGCCAGGTGGTGTCGATGGGCAAGAGGGTGGCGCATACCGAGGCGCGTCTGATCGACATGGCCGGCAAACTCTATGCCTCCGCGACATCGACCTTGCTGCTCGTCGATCGGGCGGCCTGAACAGGAAAGAAGATATGGAAGTCGTTATCCCGCACAGCCTTGGTAAAATCGAAGCGAAGAGCAGGATCGAGGCCGGCCTGCCCAAGCTGGCAGCGCATATCCCGGGAGGCGGTTCGCTCAGTTCCGAGTGGGTATCGGACTACGCACTACACTTGGTCATCGGGGCGATGGGGCAGAATATCCCGGTGCAACTCGACATTGAGGATAGCGAGATTCGCGGCGACGTCAGCGTACCGCTGTTCCTCAAAATGATGTCAGGACAGATTTCGGATTTTGTGAAAACGAGCGCCGAGAAAATGCTCAGCAAGGCATGATGAATTTACTGGCCGCAGGACAATATCGTTGCTCTGCGATGATTGAGTTTACGAGAATCTGCCCTGTTTTCTAGCCGATAGTGTCCGCGCGAGGGCTTTGTGATGGAAGAAATCGCTCCCCGAGTTTTCAGGATCATTAGGCGTCAGCTCGGCGTCTATCCGGATCAGATTGCCCTTGCTTCGTCTTTCTACGATGACATCGGCGTGGATAGTCTCGATGTGCTGGAAGTTGTGATGGCGCTTGAAGACGAATTCGGACTCACTATCCCGGATGAAGCCGCCGGTGAGGTCAAAACAGTAGAGGATGCGGTCAAGCTGGTCGAAGCATGGATAGCCAAGTGAGATAAAACCCACGATCCTCTGAAACCGCAATTCACGACGACAATGAAATCTAGATAGCTCTTTGGTCGCCTGACGTATCACTTCCATGATCAAGGCTACCGTGATCGCGCATAGCCGCAATATGCTTTGCGCCAGAAACGGGATTTCATCTATCGCTTTGCCCACTCGATGACGGAATGGTGTTTCCGAAAAGAATATAGCGAACCATGTTATCTAATGACGAATTGCTGTCTTCTCACATTTGACGAACTGGCTGGTAACGTCGGAGCGGGAAGATGCATGAAAGAGGTAGATCATGCGATACCGTTCATTAGGCCTGGCTACAGTCTTGATTGTCACGAGCACCGCTTGGGCGCAGACGCCGTCGGATAACCAACATGCGCTGATCGGACCGCCCCAACTCCACGCCCTTCCCGTCACCGCTCCGACGCTCGTCGAGGCCTATGGTCCTGATCCTCTGCAGATCGGTGAACTGCGCTTGCCTGCAGGTCCTGGCCCGTTTCCCGTCGTCATGGTCATTCACGGTGGCTGCTGGACCAAAGGCTATGAGACACTGGCAGGCACGGCGCCGTTGGCGAGCGCCTTGACGGACAAGGGCGTGGCGACATGGAATATAGAGTATCGACAGGTTGGTGACACCCGCGGCGGGTGGCCTGGGACCTTCCAGGATTGGGGAGCGGCGCTCGATCACTTGAGGGTGCTGGCACGAACCCAGCCTCTGGACCTGAAGCATGTGGTGACGGTGGGACATTCTGCCGGCGCCCACGCTGCCCTGTGGCTGGCGGCCCGTCCCAGATTGCCTGCCGACAGCGAGGTCCGCGGCGCTGATCCACTGAAGGTTTCCGCCGCGGTCGCCATCGACGGCCCAGGCGACCTGCGAACCCTGTACGGGTTCGACAAGGATATTTGCGGCCGCCCGATCTTCGTCAACCTGTTCGGGGGCGCTCCTGACGCACAGGCGGGCCGCTACCGTCAGGCAAATCCGATCGAATGGCTGCCTCTGGCCGTGCCTCAATTCATGGTCGCTTCCGTCGTGCTGGAGCCTTCAGCCGCGCAAGCCTATGCAGCAGCCGCACAGTCGGCCGGCGATAAGGCGACGGTGATCACCCTGGAGAATGTGCTGATTCCGAGGGAAGCCGCCCCCTCATTCCGAAATGATGCCGCCCCCCTGTTCCGAGAATTACTCGCCCCCTGATTCCGAGATGATGTCGCCCCCTTGGCGGGGATGACGATGAAGGTCCGCTGCTGGGATTAGGTTTGCTTCCTTTGGGTTGTCCGAGGGAGGGAGCCGATGTCGGCGGAGCGATTGAGTATGCGACGGGTTCGCGAGATTTTACGGTACCGGTTTGAGCAGGGGCTGGGTCACAAGGCGATTTCGTATCGGGTGGGCGCCGCGCCCTCGACGGTGCGCGAGACGCTGAGGCGGGCAGCGGTCGCGGGTCTGGCTTGGCCGCTGGGCGCGGATGTCAGCGATGCCGTTCTGGAGGCGGCGCTTTACCGCGCGGCTGGCACCAAGACCGGCCATCGCCGCTGCCCTGAACCGGACTGGGCAGCGATCCATCGCGAGTTGAAGCGCAAGCATGTGACGCTGCAGATCGTGTGGGACGAATATATCGCTCAGCATCCGGAAGGTTATCGCTACAGCCGGTTCTGCGATCTCTATCGTGGCTGGGCGGCGAAGCTGCCGGTCACGATGCGGCAGACCCACGCCGCCGGCGAGAAGCTGTTCGTCGACTATGCGGGCGACAAGGTGGCTGTCGTGGTCGACCGGCTGACCGGCGAAATCCGCGACGCGCACATCTTCGTGGCGGTGTTGGGTGCATCGAGCCTGTCCTATGCCGAGGCGAGCTGGACCGAGACGCTGCCCGACTGGATCGCGGCGCACGTGCGGGCGCTGGAAGCCTTCGGCGGCGCGCCTGCCCTGTTCGTGCCGGACAATGCCAAGGTCGCGGTGATCAAGGCCTGCCTTTACGATCCACAGGTCAACCGCAGCTATGCCGAGATGGCGGCACATTACGACAGCGCGGTGCTGCCGACCCGTCCGCGCCGCCCACGCGACAAGGCCAAGGTGGAGGCCTGCGTGCTGATCGTCGAGCGCTGGCTGTTCGGGCGCCTTCGGCATCGGATCTTCTATAGCCTGGCCGAACTCAACGCCGCGATCGGCGACCTGCTCGCCGACCTCAATGACCGCCGTATCATGCGCCGCGTGGGCCAGACCCGGCGCCAGCTGTTCGAGGCCATCGACAGGCCTGCGCTGAAAGCTCTGCCGCTGGAACCCTATGTCTTCGCCGAATGGCGGCGGCGGCGCGCTGGTCTCGATTATCATGTCGAGATCGAGCGCCATTATTACTCGGTCCCGTATCGCTTCGCGCGCGAGCCGGTCGAGGCGCGGATCACCGCGCGTACGATCGAACTGTTCCACAAGGGTGAACGGATCGCCGCCCATATGCGCGGCTCCGGCAATGGCCGGCACACGACGATATCCGAGCATATGCCGTCATCGCACCGGCGCTTCGCCGACTGGACGATCGAACGCATCGCCACCGAGGCGGCCGCGATCGGCCCCTGTGCCGCCCTGCTGTGGGAGAAAATCCTGACCGATCGCCCGCATCCCGAGCAGGGCTTCCGGGCCTGCCTGGGCATCGTGCGCCTGGTGAAGGGCTTCGGCCGCGAACGGGTCGAAGCGGCGTGCAGCCGGGCGCTCGATATCGGCGCACGCACCTATGGATCGGTCCGATCGATCCTCGACAACCGGCTCGATCAGGCGCCCGCGCCCCGGCAGGCGCGCGACGATCGGACGATCACCCACCCGAATATCCGGGGTTCCCGCTACTATCACTGAAGGAGATCATGATGCTTCAACATCCCACTCTCGACCGGCTGAACGCAATGGGGCTGGCTGGCATGGCCAGGGCGTTCGACGAACTGGCCGCCAATGCCGAAGCCGAGCGGCTCACCCATCCCGAATGGCTGGCGCTGCTGCTCGACCGCGAATGGAGCTTCCGCCACGACCGCAAGCTGGCCGCCCGGCTGCGGTTCGCCAAGCTGCGCCATCAGGCAACCCCCGAGGATGTCGATTATCGCAGCCATCGAGGTCTCGACCGGGGGCTGTTCCTCAAGCTCGTCGCTGGTGACTGGATCGCCGCTCGCGACAATCTCGTCATCTGCGGCCCGACTGGCGTCGGGAAATCATGGCGGCCTGCGCGCTAGGCCATAAGGCCTGCCGCGACGACCGTTCGGTGCTGTATCAGCGGGTGCCCAAGCTGTTCGCCAGCCTGGCGTTGGCACGCGGCGACGGACGCTACGCCCGCATCCTGGCCAAGCTCGGCAGCGTTCAGCTCCTGATTCTTGATGACTGGGGGCTTGAGCCACTCGATGCTCATGCCCGCTACGACCTCCTCGAAATCCTAGAAGAGCGTTATGGCCGTCGCTCGACGATGGTCACCAGCCAGCTGCCGATCGCGGCGTGGCACGAGGTGATCGGCGATCCGACCTATGCCGACGCCATCCTCGACCGGCTCGTCCACAACGCCCACCGCCTGGACCTCGACGGTGACAGCATGCGCCGGGTCAAATCCCCTTCAGAGGCTTGACGGCCGGCACGAACGAAATAACAACAGACGTAGCCAGCACGGCCCTGTCTCCGGGGGGGCGACATCATCTCGGAACGAAGGGGCGCAATCATCTCGGAAACGAGGGGCGGCTTCATCGGAATCGGCACGCGCAGGGCAAAATCGTGGCTTTCGGCATCGAGGGGAGCGATTAATGCCGCCTTTTTCAGCCATGTGCGCAGAGCGGGCGATAAGGGCGCCAACACCATCTGATCGAGATAACAGATGATCTCGGGCCATAAATGCAGTGGCTGCATCCGGTGGGATACACGGCCCGCGATGCGGCACAATGCGGGCCAACCCTGTGTGTCCGATATGATCCGGTCGAGGGCTGAAGGGAGCCGGATCAATTCCTTCAGATCCTGGGCGCGGCAGGCCAGGGCATCGGGGCCGACTTCCTGCCAGTCAGCGTTGAGGACGCCAAATCCCCAGGGGGCGGAGGTTGCAAGGACCGCTCGCCAATCATCGGGAAGAGCATCCATCATGTCTCTTGTCAGCGTTTCGAGATGCGGCGCTTCCTGAACATCATCGAGGCAAATAATCCCGGGCCTGTCCTGATGCCATATCCATTGGAGAATGGACTCGATGTCCGCGGCGGTTCCGGCCTGAAAGGCGAGGCGACGCAGGGTGCCCTTCTTTGTGTCGTCGCTTGCAAGACTTGCCCAAAGCGCCGGGCGACCAGTGTCCGCCGCCTCCTTCCAACCGGCCGCGAGCGTCGCCGATTTGCCGTAGCCGCAAGGTGCGCGCAGCAGGCTGACGCGCGCGGTCAATTCCACACGGCGAAGTGCCGTTTCCGCCAGTCGCGAAAGCAGCGTTGGAGTCCATTCGGTTCCCAGGCCCATGTCGGGTCGATACTACATGTTCGTGTAGTTCCCTATTGCTTTTGCGCTCGTAAGACTCGCGCGAAGGTCATGTTTTCGACGAGAATGAAATGATTGAAGAGAGCCATTCGATTTCGCAGGAACCCTGTGATGGCCGCCCGGTGGAAATGCTCTTCACCGCGCAAAAGGCAATGTCGGACGAGCGCCGGATGCGCTTTGGCCTTGCTGAAAGACGCGCTGCGCTGGCGCGCCTCGCGGCTGCCATACGAAAGTTCGAAGGGGAGATCGTCCAGGCCATGGCGACCGACTTCGGCAAGCCGGAGGCCGAAGTGTTTCTGACGGAAATTCTTCCGGTCATGCAGGAAATCCGCCACAGCCGTCGTAATCTGCGCCGATGGATGCGGCCAGTCCATGTCGGACCGACATTGATCGGTTTCGGCACGGCCGGACGGATCGTGCCGCAGCCACGCGGCGTGTGCCTTATCATCGCGCCCTGGAATTACCCATTCAATCTCTGCCTGGGGCCGCTTGTCTCCTGCCTTGCTGCCGGCAACAGCGCTATCCTGAAGCCTTCGGAGATGACACCTGCTACCTCGGGCGTCATCGCGCGGCTGATCGCCGACACATTTCCGCCAGACTTGGTTACCGTCGCCCTCGGCGGGAAGGAGATGTCTCAGGCCCTGCTCGCGCTGCCCTTCGATCATATCTTCTTCACCGGCAGCCCCGAGGTCGGGAAAGTCGTAATGCAGGCAGCCTCCCGCCACCTGACCTCCGTTACGCTGGAACTGGGTGGCAAGTCGCCCACGATCGTGGGACCGGATGCCGACATAGAGACGGCCGCCAGTTGGATCGCCTTCGGCAAATTCTCCAATGCCGGTCAAACCTGCATCGCGCCCGATCATGTGTTCGTCCACGCTTCGATCCGCGACCGGTTCGTGGAAGCGCTGCGCCGCCGGATCGCCGCCGCTTATGGTTCGGGCATGACGAGCCCCTATCTCGCAAGGATCGTCAATGATCGCCATGCGGACAGACTGGGGGGCCTGATTGCGGATGCCCTGGCCACGGGCGGGCGGATCATTGTCGGCGGCGAAAGGCAGGGAAGGGCGCTGGCGCCCACAGTGCTGGAGGCGATCGCTCCCGAGGCGGCGATCGACCATGAGGAGATATTCGGTCCCGTCCTGCCGGTCCTGACCTATGATGACATTGAAACCGTGATCGGTCGGATCAACGCAAGACCCAAGCCGCTGGCGCTTTATGTGTTCGATCGTGACCGGGCGAGAGTGGATCATATCCTGGCGGCCACGACTTCCGGCAGTGCAGGCGTCAACCTTACCATCGTCCAATACGTCCACGATCATCTGCCGTTCGGCGGTGTGAACAATTCCGGGATCGGGGCGGCACATGGCCATCACGGGTTCCGGACTTTCAGTCATGAGCGCGCCGTTCTCCAGAACCGCTTCTCCGCTCTGCCTCTCGTCTTTCCTCCCTATTCGGGCCGGGCAGCGCGTCTGATCCGACTTGCCAAACGCTTTCTGGGGTAAATCCATGTACGACTATATCATCATTGGCGGCGGCTCGGCCGGCTGCGTCATGGCCAACCGCCTTTCTGCTGATTCGGATAAAGCTGTCTGCCTCATCGAGGCGGGGCCGCGCGATCGCAATCCCTTCATTCACATGCCGCTTGGCGTCAGCGTCATTGCCCGCACGGGATGGGTGAACTGGAACTGTGAGACCGAAGTCGAGCCTCACCTTAACAACCGGCGGCTCTATTGGCCGCGCGGCAAGACGCTGGGTGGCAGCAGCTCGATCAATGCAATGGTCTACATTCGCGGCGATCGGGCGGACTATGAGGGCTGGGGGGCGGCCGCCGGAGCTGACTGGGACTGGCCGCGCATGCGCGAGCTTTTTATCGCGCTCGAAAACAATCAGGCTATCCACGACGAGCATCATGGCAATGCCGGGCCACTTTGCGTCTCCAATCTTGGGCGAGTGAACCCACTTACGGAAGACTTCGTCGAAGCTGGGGTGGAACTGCACTACCCGCGAAATCCCGACTTCAATGGCGTGAGCCAGGAAGGCTTTGGTGTCTATCAGGTGACCCAGAAAGACGGGCAACGGTTCAGCACGGCGCGAGCGTTTCTCGATCCGGCTCGCTCGCGCAAGAATCTCGCCATCGAAACGAACGGCCTCGTCGAACGGATACTGTTCAAGGACCGTCGCGCCATCGGGGTCCGCGTCGGCGGCCGGGACCTGCTGCTGCGCCCCGGTGGAGAGGTGATCCTTTCGGCTGGCGCGGTCAATTCGCCGCAGATTCTGATGCTGTCGGGCGTCGGCCCGGCGAGCGAACTCAGGCAGCATGGCATAGAGATCGTTCTGGATGCGCCCGAAGTCGGAGCCAATCTCGCCGATCACCTCGACTATACGGCTGTGGCAACCACGGCCGATCGCGAAGGATTTGGGGTGGCGCCCAGTTTCCTGCCTCGTGCGATACGCGGCGCATGGAGCTATTTCCTTCATCATGAAGGCGAATTGACGTCAAATGCCTCGGAGGGCGGCGCTTTCCTCAAATCCGACGCCGGCCGGGAGCGGCCCAATCTTCAATTCCATTTCCTGCCGGCGATCCTGCGTGACCATGGCCGCAAGACAGCCTTCGGCTACGGAATGACCGTGCATGTCTGCGACCTTCTACCGAAGAGCCGCGGCAGGATCGGGCTCAAGATCGCCGATCCCACGGCTCATCCGCGCATAGAGGGCAATTATCTCAGTCATCCCGATGATGTGGGCGTCTTGCTGAATGGCGCGAAGCTAGCCCGCAAGCTCCTTCATGCGCCGGCGCTCGCCCGTCACTTGCGCGAGGAGGTGCGACCGGGACCCGCGGTCCAGACCGACGAGGCTCTGATCGACGACATCCGCGCGCGCGCTGAAACAATCTATCATCCGGTAGGAACATGCCGCATGGGCAGTGACTCGGCATCCGTGGTCGATCCGGCAGCCCGTGTACGTGGCATTGACGGTTTGCGCGTGGTCGATGCATCGATCATGCCGTCGATCGTGTCGGGCAACACTAACGCGCCTACCATGGCGATCGCGGAAAATGTCGCGCAAATGATGATCCGGCCTTGAGGAAGAATGGCGATGAGGTTCAGTTTCGTATTGGCAGCCATGCTGCTACTTGCAACATCTGCGTCCGTCGAGGCACAGCGCGCTTCTTTCGGAGTGTGGAAGAATCCGCAGGACAGCGTACATGTGCGAGCCCAGCCGTGCGGAAGCAGAATGTGCGGGGTCGTGGTCTGGGCAAGTGACAAAGCCAAGGCGGATGCGCGGCGCGGCGGGACAAACGATCTGGTAGGTCTGATCCTGTTTCGCGATTTTGTTCCTGAAAAGAAGGGCGTGTGGCGCGGCAGTGTTTTTGTACCCGACATCGGCCAAACCTTCTCTGGAACAATCACCACGCTCGACGATCGGCGGATGGAGGGAAAGGGGTGCCTGACAGGGCGGATCATGTGCAAATCGCAGATATGGACGAAAGTGAACTGAAATCCGTCCAATCATCGTCTGACCGAGAGCGGCAAGCCAAGGATTTTAATAAGACACATCAAAAGCTTCTACGATAAATTGAAGAGGCGCGGAGCAGGAAGCGGGCATGGCGACAGCGATGTGTGCAGCCGCCACGGGATCAATTCGGCGACGGGCATGCGACTTGGTCAGCGTAAGCAGGCGGATAATCCGTTATTGATCGTCGCGGCCAGAAGACGGTCCGCTGCGGCAGCGGCTGCACGAACAGATTAACCTAATGGAAATCACACGATAAGCGCCCCGCCTGATGCGCCCGACGACACATTCCGCCGCTAGCAGGCATCCCCCCGGAAATTCCAGCAATCTACGCACGCCCAAAATCCGTAGCGTCCGATAAACTCTGCCGGAAAGGAGGACTGTCCCACAACAAGCTATCAGGGGTTTTCCGACATGCTTATAGGCTACATGCGCGTCTCTTCCACAGATGACCGGCAATCGGTCGATCTTCAGCGCGATGCGCTGATCGCAGCCGGCGTCGATAGCCGGCATCTCTATTCCGACAAGGCATCCGGCGCTCGCGAGGACCGGGCGAGCCTGCGGGCCTGCCTCGAATATCTCGCAGCCGGCGATACGCTGGTCGTGTGGAAACTGGATCGGCTCGGCCGCTCCCTGCCGCATTTGCTGTCGATCCTGACCGATCTCAGGGAGCGTGACGTGTCATTCCGGTCATTGACCGAGCAGATGGACACGGGAACGCCGCATGGCGAGCTGCTGTTTTCGCTGTTCGGCGCGCTGGCCCAGTATGAACGGGCATTGACGCGCGAGCGCATCATGGCAGGCCTTGCGGCCGCCAGACGGCGCGGGCGCTACGGTGGCTGCCCGCGAACGATCGATGCGGAAAAGCTCGATCAGATCACCGCCGCCCTTGCCGGTGGCGCTAGCAAGTCGTCGATCAGCCGCACGTTCAACGTGCCCCGATCGACCCTCGCAGATACGCTCGCGCGGGCCGGATGGCTCAAACCGCCGCGCCTTGCGTAACGACAAAAACATAATTATATTTCCGTAATGCCATCCATGCGCTTCTCCTGGCACCCGGCCAAAGCCGAGAGCAATCTGAAGAAGCACGGCGTCAGCTTTGCGATCGCTACTCGTGCGTTCACAGATCCTTTCGCGCTGAGCGATCAGGATCGGATCGAAGGTGGCGAGCGACGATGGCAAACCTTGGGCCTCGTGGAAGGGCATCTGCTCCTCCTCGTGGCCCACACTGTCGTCGAGCAAGACGATGACGGCGAGTATGTGGATTTCGGCTCGAAAGGCCGATCGAACGGAAAGGCGACGTTATGAAGAAGAAAGACGCTGATACCGTCCGTTTCCAACTCGATCCGGACAATCTGCCGCCGTTGACCGAAGCGCAACAGGCCGAACTGGATGCCCTGCAGGCGATGCCGGATAGCGGGATCGACTATAGCGACTCTCCGGCGCTGACAGAGGATTTCTGGCGGAACGGGCAGCGTGGGCGCTTCTATAAGCCCATCAAGCAGCAGGTGACGGCACGCCTTGATGCTGATGTGCTCGCCTGGCTCAAATCGCAGGGTAAGGGCTACCAAGCCCGCATGAACGCCATACTTCGCCGTGAGATGCTGGCGACCGCCAGAAGGCAGGAAAAGCCACGTTAATTTAGATAGTTAGGCTATCGGTTATCGTGTGGTTTCCGTCAGCGCCGAACCGTAACCTCTAGCTACTCCTCTTCTATCCCCATCGCTTTCAAGTCCAATCCCAATTCCTTTAAACTGGGCAGGGGAGGAGGATCGAAGGCTACCAGTGCATCGATAAAGTCATGAAAGCTGTCGTATACGGGGGTTATCGCCCTAGAAGGCAGAGCTTCATCGTGCAGCCATACGGATATCTTTCCATCAATTCTGTCAATTAACAGCATATTACCCAGACCGATTTCCGCAAAAACCACAGATGTTTTTGGAATCTGCATGGATAATTGTTCGTTTATGCGAATTATTCCTAAGCTTCCGTCAACAGGGCCATATATAACTGAAACGCCAATTCTTCCTGAATCGTCGGAATAGGCGCATTTTTCCGCAGGAAATTCAACATCATTATTGAAAACTATCGCTGATCCGAATTCAATAAATAAGTCACGAAGCTCAGACGGCAGCAATATTCTTAATGAACTCTCTATCTGGTCTAATTCGATCAAAGAATCTCCCGGCATGTGGAGTGATTCTGCATCGAATGATGGATCAAACTGAAAGGTCATATATTTTCTGCCTTACATCATTAGGGCGTCGCTATCGTGTCCGTTCCGCACCGCGCCTCAATCACGCCACCTGATTGGTATAGCCGTTAGCGGATGGGCACGACAATCAGGTCAATCTTGGCGCGTCGATGCTTTGATTGGTGCTGCGCTCCATCTACGATTGAATATCCGCCATCCGACTAAGCCCGCGACAACGCCCAGCAGGCCGCCCACGAGATAGGCGGTTGGCGCATCATTCGGCACAAAAAAGCAGCCGCCAGCAACATAGCCGCCGATTACGGCGGTGCGTGTCACCGCACCATAGATCGCGGCGACCTTGCCATGATCGGCGGGCGGGCATTCCGACTGGAACAAGGTTCGGACAGCGACGTTGTGGATGCTGTTTGCGCCGCCGCCTAGGATGAAGGCGACGGCAACGATTGCCAGCCCGATCGGCGCAAGGCCGATCCACAGCATGGTCGCGCCCATGACAGCGGCCGTGCCGAACGCCGCCAGTCCGACCCTATGGCCAATAACCCTTTCGGCCAGCCCAGCGCCGATCAACATCCCAACCGCCCATAGTGCCGTCAGCATTCCAAACGCGGTCGGCCCGCTCCCAGCGTCACCATCACGAGAAACACGAAAGCAACGTCGGCTATGGCGGTCGCAAACACTTCGAGGCTGAGCGCACCCGTAACCACCATCAACCGTCGATTGCGGAGCAGCGGCAGGTAGTCCGCGAACAGGGTCTCTTCCTCCTGATCGTCCCGTTGTGGCTTGCGGCGAAGCCTGCTCGCCATCACGACGAGGGCCAAAAGGGCAAAACTGGCGGCATCGGCTAAAAGCGCATTGCGCGATCCGATCCATCCCACCAGTACGCCCCCAGCGACTGGACCAGCGAGCATTCCAAGGCTGCGAACCATTTCCATAAGGGAATTGGCGAGTGCGAGGTCATTCCAAGCCGCTTGCCAGCACTGGAATCAACGCGAATGTTGCGGCGCTGCTGATCGTGAACAGCACGCTCAACAGCGCGGCCCCGGCGAGCGTGAACATGGGATAATAGGCGATAAATGCTATCACGCCCGCTTGCAGAACTGACACCATGACCAGAATGCGGGCCGCCTCCCGGCGGTCGATCAAGCGGCCCGCCCAGGGTGCGGCGATCAGACCGGGTAGCAGCTCCGCGGTCAGCAGCGTCGGCACCGCATAGCCGGATGCGTTCTCGGCAGTGCGGAACATCAACGTCAGCAACGTGATTTCATCGCCGGTCGTCGAAATCGTAAGCGCCACAAGGACCAACCATCCCCAGCCTTGCCGAAACTCAACTCCCACTCACTTAACCTTCCGCACAGCCCCGCACTTTCCGGGTCACTCTGCACACTTCAAATCTCAACCGACAATCAGGTGAATAGCTTTAGCGTCGTTCTGCCAACCACTTAAGCGCCGATAGGCTTGGCATGAACAGATATTCGCCTCCCTTCATGACATTGAAAGTCTGCACACCGTCGATGCGCTTGCGCGCGGGCGCCTGCGGGATGGTGAACCGACCGTCCTCCTCATGCAGGCCGACGATTGGATCGCGCTCTTCGCCAAGGTCGACGAAATTCCCGCGATTGATCCATTCCTGCTGCATGAACTCGATCGTGTCATAGGCACGCGCGCTGATGAAGATGAAGAACAGGCCGCGATCGCCTTTCTTATCGTCCTGCGGCGTGACATCCTCGGAATAGACCGGCCCGAAGGTCGAGGAACGACGGATGATCCTGTGGATGTTGACGTCGGTGAGCAGCGTCAACTCGGAGTCGCGGGGATTGAGCCGGCGCATATGGCAGCCAAGCGGCACAACGCGACCTTTGGGGTCATCCTTGAAGCTGAAGTCGTTGTTGCGCTGCGGGTCGGCGCCGAGGTCGGGATCGTCGTGATCGGGCGACAGCGTCAAGGGCGCGCCGGAACGCCAGCGACCGAACATCTTGGCGGCTAATAGCTCGCGTTCCTCCGGCGTCTCGCCATGCGCCTTGAGGAAGGCGTTAAAACAGCCGACCCGGCTGTTGTACTTGCGCATAACGACGAAGGTGCCGTTCTTGCCCAGCCCGGCGGGCTCGGGCATGCCAAGCGGTTGGCCGTTCTCGCTTTCATATCCAAGAATGAACTCGCCCGCCTTGATCGGGCGCTCCTCGCCCGGCAGCGGATCGACGCCGCTACCCTCGACGGCGGGCTGGGAGATCGAATCCCGGAAACCGAACGGGTTTTTCGCGCCATCCGGCGCGCCGAAACGATGCTCGCCGAGCAGGGTCACGCCGCTGCTCCGGTCGAGTTCGGTGCGCGCCGTCGCCAGCGCCTTATCGAGCGCAGCATCATCCACGGCGTAGATAGTCAGCGCGAGATGGCAGTTGCCGGGCTTGAACACCTCTTCCCAGTTTTCAGGCGCGTTGGGCCCGAAGTCGCGAAGCTGCTCCGCGCGTGCGGCCATGCCCTGCTGGAAGGGGAGCGGGAATGTCTTGAGCTGCGCTTCGGGAACGCCGAGCGCCTTCAGCCCCTCGAAGCTGAGTGCGGCCCCGATCCAGAAATCAAGATCCTCGCTCCAGTTGTCGGCAGATGCGATATGGGGCGCGAGCCGGCCGAGAAGATCGCGCGCGCCCTCCGCCTCGTCGAAATGGAGCATGGCGTGGATACCGACATAAGGCTCGGGCCGGCTTCGCAGGATCAGCGCCTGAATGTCGTGCAGATCGAGCGTAACGCTGTCGCGCCGGAAGCGCTCTTTCAGTTTCTGAAGGATCGCCATGGCTCAGCCCACCTTGTCCAGGAATTCGTTGACCGCATGCTCCATCCGCTGAAGGCGGCGCACGTCGACGACGGTCACCTGCGGGTTGGCGACGAACCAGCCGGCAGCGGTGATCTGATGCTCGGCGATGAAATCCTTGACCTTGGGGCTTGCGATGCCAGGCCAACCTTCGACCGAAGCGAAAAGCAGGTCCATCAGGTCGGGGATCTTGGTGGCGAAGTCGTTGATATAGGTGTCCCAGTCGCCGTCATAGGCGGTGGCGAACAGGATGCGTGTGTCGTTGTCGAAGAACACGAACCGCATATTGTGGAGCGTGCCGACCTTCTGCGCGCCATCGAAATTGCCGTTCACCAGCCCGAAGATGCGTTTCAGCCGGTCCGCGCCGCCTGGCTTCAAGTTTGCGATGGCTGTGAGCTCGGAGACATTGCCGGACTGGGCGCCGACACGGCCAGCCGAGCCCGCCGTGCCCTTGAGGTCGGGATTGTGCTTCGTCACCATCTGCTCAAGGGCGAGCTTGGCGAGCTGCGGCGCGTCGCCGGCCACTTCCTCGATCCGCCGCCGGATGGCTTGAAGGCGGGTTTCGTCGATCTGCGGGGTGTCTTCGGTTTCGGCCATGGCTGGCCTCCTTTCGTGATTGCGTGTGACGATCGGTGCGTCAGTCCGGGATGGCGTCGATGTTTGTCGGCTCGACACGAGGCTGGGCGTTCATCTCATGGCGGTAGCGGGTGGATCGCTCATAGGCGGCGATGCGCACCCGCATGATCGATCCGAGCGGCTGATGATCGCGGATACCGTGCCAGGGATTGAACGACAGCACGTCATCGCCATAGACCCGCCGCGCCGGCGAATAGGCGTCCTGCGGCGGGATGCGCAGCGTGGCGATCGGCTGGTGTGGCGACAGCTCTTCGGGCCAGAGCACCGCCGCGTCCTCGACAGGCATCTTGTCGAGATCAGCGCAAAGTTGGGCGCGCAGTTGATACTCAGCACCTTGGTCGCGGAAATGCTCGACAACCAGATCGCGCATGGTGGCATCCTCCACCGTGCCGACGTCCTTGCCGGTGAGCGCGCGGACATTGTCGGAAAGCGGCGCGGCGCTGATCTTGGCGATGTAATCGCCAAAACGGATCGCCGCCATCGAGTGATAGGTCTCGCCAAGCAGATGGTCGTTGTCGCGCGCGAGACCGCGCAGCGTGGCGCCGGGCTCGACGCCGACCGCTTCGACCGCAGCTTCCACGCCGCGCGCCACCCCAGCCATCGCTCGCTGGAGAAAGACCGGGTTCTGGGCATTCTTCTCCAGAAGGCTGATGAGCTGGCGATATTTACCGATCGTGCCGAAGCTCAAGGTCGGGATGTTGACGAGCAGGAAATCCTGGTTTTGGCCCTGGTCTTCGGGGAGAAGCCGCTCGCCTTCGACGCCGATCACCTTGATCGCCATGCCGCGCGGGGCGGGAATCGTGTCGGAGTGAATGTCGCCCGGCGCTGATGAGAGGCGGATCACCATGGAATAGGTGGCCGGGCGAGCGAAAAGCCCCTGACGCAGATGCTCCGGCAGTTCCGGCACGACGAGTTCGCCCTTGAGGAACCCGTGGCTCTTGGCATGGGCGTCGCGCACCGCATGGCGGTGGCGTTCGAACGCCTTGCGGTTGGTATTCGCCATGATCTCAAGGATCTCGGCGGTCAGCCGCTCCTCGTCCTTGCCGAGAACCTCCACGTCCGGAGAATAGCCAATGTAGGTTTGAGCCAAGAGCGCTCCTTCACACTGAGATTTCGTTGCCCAGGAACGATTTCGGGTCGAAATCGCCGTTGATTTCGGATATCAGTTGATATCTGGTCTCACTGAGAACGCGGAACCTCCGAAAAGGTTTCGCACGTCTCGCCCGTTGGTTGGAGAACGAACCCATGCCGCTTACGCGCAAGGACACGCAGCGCCAGACGCGGGACCGGCTGATCGCGGCCGCGCATTCCTCGATTATCGAGGAGGGGGTCTCTGCCATGTCGATTCGCAACATCTGCAGCGCCGCAGGGCATTCGCAGGGCGCCTTCTACTCGAACTTCGCCAGCAAGGATGATCTGCTGGTCGAGATCCTGCAAAGCCATATCCAGGACGAGGTCACACTGCTTCGCGACCTGGTCGCGCACTGCTCCGGCGACGATATCGAGGCGACGCTGCAGGTGCTGGCCGCGCGGCTCGCGAAGTTGGCCGACGAGGCACAATGGTCACTGCTCTCGATCGAATTGCAGCTCCATGCCCGGCGCGATCCGGCTTTCGCCGAGCGGCACCGGGAGGGCAAGGCGGCCTGCTATCGGATGTTCGGTGAGCTCGTCGCCGATCTGACGCAACGCTTCGCACTTCGTCCGGCCTTGCCGCCGATGCAGACCGGTATCGGTCTTTACGCGGTCTGGATGGGACTGGCGGTGCAGGGCGATGTCGAAGGCGCCATGCCGCGCGACGAGATGCTCGTCGGCTTCTTCCGCGCCATGGCAGGACTGGGTTCGTCGCATGAGGAGCAGGCGTATTCGTGAGCGGGATCGTGTCAGATCGTCGACGCATCGGCTGCGATGAGCACGGACACCCGCTCGTCGGCGAGGTGGATGAGCATCGGCGCTTCCATATCCGCTTCCGCGCCCGGGACGCCGACATCGACGAACTCGGCCATGTCAACAATGCGGTCTGGGTGACCTGGATTCAGGATGTGTCGGTGGCGCATTGGCTGACGGCCGCGCGGCCGCAGGATCGCGACCGGTTCGTCGCGGTCGTGCTGCGCCATGAGGTCGACTATCGCGGCAATGTCCGGGCGGGAGACGAGGTCAGTGCGATCACCTGGGTCGTCCGAGCGCCGCGGGGTGCCCGCTATGCACGATGTGTCGAATTCCATGCCGAAGACGGCCGGACGATCGTCGCCTCGCTGACCCAATGGGCCCTGGTCGATCGGGAAACCGGCAAGCTGGCCCGCGTCCCGGTGGAGGTGGCGGCTCCGTTTCTAAGTGACGATACCGCGCAGAAGGAAATTGGATGAGCGATATCAGGAAAGTGGCGGTTCTCGGCACGGGAGTCCTCGGGAGCCAGATCGCCTTCCAGACGGCCTATAGCGGCTTCGATGTTGTCGCCTACGACATCAGCGAGGAAGCTCTCGAACAGGCGCGCGCACGGCTGGCGGCGCTCGTCGAAACCTACACGAACGAGGTGTCGGGCGCGGCTGGCGGCAAGGCGGCCGGGGCGCTCAAGCGGATCGCTCTGCTGAGCGATCTCGGCGCGGCCGTCGCGGACGCGGACCTCGTGATCGAGGCGGTTCCGGAGGTTCTTTCGATCAAGCAGGCGCTCTACGAGAAACTGGCGGGGCTCGCGCCGGACAGGACGATCTTCGCCACCAATAGCTCGACCCTGCTGCCGAGCGGCCTGAAGGCTTACACCGGCCGACCGGACCGGTTTCTGGCGCTGCACTTCGCCAACAGCATCTGGAAGTTCAACACCGCCGAGGTGATGGGCACGGACGACACCGATCCGGCCGTGTTCGATGCCCTGATCGCCTTCGCCTCCGCCATCGGCATGGTGCCGATCCCGGTGCGCAAGGAGAAAGCGGGTTACGTCCTCAATTCGCTTTTGGTGCCGCTCCTGAACGCGGCCGCCGATCTGGCGGCCGGCGGCTATGCCGAGCCGGAAGATGTCGACAAGGTCTGGCGGATCGCCACCGGCGCGCCGATGGGGCCGTTCCAGATCTACGACATCATCGGATTGAACACCCCCTACAACATCCTCTCGCATGGCGACGAGCATGCTCAGTCGCTCGCCGCCTGGCTGAAGGAAAACTACATCGACAAGGGCAGGCTCGGCATCGCCTCGGGCGAAGGCTTCTACAGCTACAAGCCCTCCGCAGACTGATCCCAACAAGAAGAACAGGAGTTCGCCATGCACTATAGCAGCGGAAACTATGAAGCCTTCGTGCGTCCCCGCAAGCCCGAGGGCGCCGACAAGAAGACGGCCTGGTTTGTCGGTTCGGGGCTGGCGGGGCTTGCCGGCGCGGCCTTCCTGATCCGCGACGGCGGCGTTTCCGGCGACCGCATCACCATATTGGAAGAGCTGGAAATCCCCGGCGGCGCGCTCGATGGTCTGGACGTGCCCGAAAAGGGCTTCGTCATTCGCGGCGGCCGCGAGATGGAGGAGCATTTCGAGTGCCTGTGGGACCTCTATCGCTCGATCCCCTCGCTGGAGATCGAGGATGCCAGCGTGCTCGACGAGTTCTACCGGCTCAACAAGGACGATCCCAACTTTTCGCTGCAGCGAACGACGCAGAACCAGGGTCAGGACGTGCCCGACAAGGCGCTGCTAACGCTCAACGACAAGGCGCAGAAGGATCTCCTCTCGGTCTTCCTTGCGACGCGGGAGGAGATGGAGAACAAGCGCATCAACGAGGTCTTCGGCGAGGACTTCCTCAAGAGCAATTTCTGGCTCTACTGGCGCACCATGTTCGCCTTCGAGGAATGGCATTCCGCGCTGGAGATGAAGCTCTACCTGCACCGCTTCATCCATCACATCGGCAGTCTCGCCGACTTTTCCTCGCTCAAGTTCAATCGCTACAACCAGTATGAATCGATGGTCCTGCCGCTGGTGAAGTGGCTGACCGATCACGGGGTTAAATTCCGCTACGGCGTCGAGGTCACCGATGTCGATTTCGACATCCAGCCCGGCTCCAAGCAGGCGACGCGCATCCACTGGAAGGAGCGCGGCGTCGAAGGCGGCATTGATCTCGGGCCCGACGATCTCGTCTTCATCACCATCGGCTCGCTGACCGAGAATTCCGACAATGGCGACCACAGGACACCGGCGAAGCTCAACGAAGGACCGGCGCCGGCCTGGGACCTGTGGCGGCGGATCGCGGCGAAGGATCCGGCCTTCGGCCGCCCGGACGTATTCGGCGCCCATATCCCGGAGACGAAATGGGCCTCCGCGTCGATCACTGCCCTCGACGCCCGCATTCCGGCCTATGTCGAGAAGATCACGAAGCGGAACCCCTTTACCGGCAAGATCGTCTCCGCCGGTATCGTCACGGTGAAGGACTCGGCGTGGCTGCTGAGCTGGACGGTTCATCGCCAGCCGCATTTCAAGAAGCAGCCCAAAGATCAGATGATCGCCTGGTTCTACGCGCTCTTTGTCGATTGCCCCGGCGACTTCGTGAAGAAGCCGATGCAGGAATGCACCGGTGAGGAGATCACCCAGGAATGGCTCTATCACCTCGGCGTGCCGGTCGAGGACATTCCCGAACTCGCGGCATCCGGCGCCAGCACCGTTCCCACGATGATGCCCTATATTACCGCCTTCTTCATGCCGCGCCAAGCGGGTGACCGGCCGGACGTGGTGCCGGAGGGCGCGGTCAACTTCGCCTTCATCGGCCAGTTCGCGGAGTCGAAGCAGCGGGACTGCATCTTCACCACGGAATATTCGGTGAGAACCCCGATGGAGGCCGTCTACACGCTGATGAATGTCGAGCGCGGCGTGCCCGAGGTCTTCAACTCGACCTATGATATCCGTACACTTCTTGCTGCGATCGGTCCGCTGCGGGACGGCAAGGGCATCGATCTTCCCGGGCCGGCCTTCCTGCGCAAGCTGCTGATGAAGAAGCTCGAAGGCACCGAGATCGCCAAGCTGCTCGAAGAGTTCCATCTGATCGAGGAGTGAACAAAGACCGGAAGGCACGCGCGGCGTGTGAAAGGTGATGAATGGCCGACGACGATCAGAAGAGCGAACGCGCCGCCGAGGTGACTGGGGCGCACGGCCATCATCACCATCATGAGCCGGACGGCGAAACGCCGTCCGGTCACGTCGACCATGATCCGGTCTGCGGCATGGTGGTCGATCCCGCCAGGACCGCTCACAATGCTGAGTATGAAGGCGAGCGCTACGTCTTCTGCTCGGCCGGCTGCAAGGCGAAGTTCGACGCCGACCCCGTGCATTATGCGGCACTGGCAGCGCATGCTGCACATCACCATGAGGGTGCTGCCGCCCATGGCGATCATTCCCACCATAGCCACACGCATGGACCTGATACCCATGAGCATCACCACGTTGCGGCAGTAACGGCAACCGCAACGGAAGGGACGATCTGGACATGCCCGATGCATCCGGAAATCCGCCGGGATGCGCCGGGTAGTTGCCCGATCTGCGGCATGGCGCTGGAGCCGCTGATCGCGGCGGCGGATGCCGGACCAAGCCCCGAACTCGCCGATATGACCCGACGCTTCTGGATCGGCCTCGTGCTCGCCTTGCCCGTGTTCCTGCTGGAGATGGGCGGTCACCTGATCCCGGCGCTGCACCATTTGGTGCCGATGCGCATCTCGATCTGGATCCAGTTCGCGCTGGCGACGCCGGTGGTCCTGTGGGCCGGATGGCCGTTCTTCGAACGTGGCTGGGCGTCGATCGTCAACCGCAGCCTCAACATGTTCACGCTGATCGCGATGGGCACCGGGGTCGCCTGGGGCTACAGCATCGTCGCGACATTCGCGCCGCAGCTCTACCCGCAGGCTTTCCGAGGCGCCGATGGCACGGTCGCGGTCTACTATGAGGCCGCGGCCGTGATCACCGTGCTGGTGCTGCTCGGTCAGGTCATGGAACTGCGCGCCCGGGAGCAGACCTCCGGCGCAATCCGCGCGCTTCTCAATCTCGCGCCGAAAACCGCCCGGCGGATCGGGCGGAACAATGCTGAAGAGGATATTCCTGTCGAAGCCGTCGTCATCGGTGATCGGCTCAGGGTCCGGCCCGGTGAAACCGTGCCGGTTGACGGCGTGGTCGAGCAGGGTCGCTCATCGATCGATGAATCGATGGTGACCGGAGAATCCATGCCGGTGACGCGTGTAGTCGGCGAAGCGGTCGTAGGAGGTACGCTGAACCAGACCGGCGCGCTCGTCATCCGGGCTGAAAAAGTCGGGCGCGACACCATGCTCGCCCGCATCGTCCAGATGGTCGCGGATGCCCAGCGCTCGCGCGCGCCGATCCAGCGCATGGCTGATCAGGTGTCGGGCTGGTTCGTGCCGGTCGTCATCGCCGTCGCGCTGCTCGCCTTCGCGGCCTGGGGTGTATGGGGGCCGGAGCCGCGGCTGGCGCATGGCCTGATCGCGGCCGTTTCCGTGCTGATCATTGCCTGCCCCTGCGCGCTCGGGCTCGCGACGCCGATGTCGATCATGGTGGGTATCGGCAAGGGGGCGGCCGCCGGCGTTCTGATCAAGAACGCGGAGGCGCTCGAGCGGATGGAGAAGATCGATACTCTGGTGGTCGACAAAACCGGGACGCTTACCGAAGGCAAACCGGCCGTTACCCGGATCGTCGTGGCCCCGCGATTTGTCGAGGAGACCATCCTGCGGCTTGCAGCCGGCGTGGAGAAGGCGTCCGAGCATCCGCTTGCGCGGGCGATCGTGGCGGCTGCCGACGAGCGAAAGATCACCATCCCCGATGTCGCCGACTTCGACTCGCCGACCGGCAAGGGGGCGATCGGTCGTGTCGAGGGCCGGCATGTGGTGCTCGGCAGCACCACCTTCCTCGCCGAACATGGGGTTGATACAGCGCCGCTCGCGGCACAGGCCGATGAGCTACGCCGCGACGGCGCAACCGCCATCTATATCGGCATCGATAAAGCCATCGGCGGCATCTTCGCCATCGCCGACACGATCAAGGCGACCACGCCTGAGGCACTGAAGGCCCTGCATGCGGAAGGCATCCGCATCGTCATGCTGACCGGTGACAATCGCACCACAGCCGAAGCCGTTGCGAGAAAGCTCGGCATCGATGAGGTCGAGGCCGATGTGCTGCCGGACCAGAAAGCCGCGGTCGTCGAGCGCCTGAAGGCGCAGGGCAAGGTGGTGGCGATGGCGGGTGACGGCGTAAATGACGCGCCGGCGCTTGCCGCCGCCGATGTTGGTATCGCCATGGGATCGGGGACCGACGTTGCGATCGAAAGTGCGGGCGTGACGCTGCTCAAGGGCGATCTCACCGGCATTGTCCGCGCGCGACGCCTGTCGCAGGCGACGATGGCCAACATCCGCCAGAACCTCGCCTTCGCGTTCATCTACAATGCGGCAGGCGTACCGATTGCGGCCGGTGCGCTCTATCCCACGTTTGGGCTGCTGCTGTCGCCGATCATCGCTGCTGCCGCGATGGCGCTGTCGTCCGTCAGCGTCATCGGCAATTCGCTGCGGCTCCGGACAGTGAAGGCATGACGGACCAAGGCCCCGACCTTGTGGCGGGGTCTTGCGTGGGGTCTTAGTCGGCGCGCCTGCCGTTGGGGCGGGACCAGATCAGCGAGAAGGTGTCTTCGCCCTCGTTGTCGAAGAGGTTGGCATAGATCAGAGCGCCGATCTTCTCATGATGCCCTCGGCTGTCAGGGCGTCCGCGATCTGACGGTCGAGTGATCCCACAGCATTGAGCGTTCGCACCATCTCCTCGATGCGTGCGAAGTGAGCCAGATCGTCATAGTTGGCGGTATTGCGGATGATCACATGCTCTGTTCGCGCGCCGGTCTGCCACAGGATCGCGAACCAGATACGGCCTTGCGCACGGCTCTTGTCGACCGTCACGCTGTCGATCACGAGCCGCATCATCTCTTTGCGTTCGTCGATGCCAGCCCGCTTCGAGAACGCGGGCAACAGGGTCGGCAATGGTCAGGATACGCGTTCGCGCGGCGGCGGCCAGGGCGTTAACCTGCTCGACATGCCACCGCGCGTAATCCTGTTCGACGCGTCGGCTTCGCGTATTTTCTCTTCCCACAACGTTTCCAGCGAACGTGCGACGAGCCGCTTTTCCGACTCCACGGCATCATATTGTCGGCGTGCACGCTCCGCTTCGTAATGCGCCTTCTCCCGATTCAGCGCCCATTGACGTTCCAGGAGCCGGTTTTCGCCGTTCATCTGTTCATGAGCCGCAAGCGCAAGGTCGATGCGATCGGGTTGCAGAGCTTCGATCAACAGCCGCTCGACCTCTGCATCAACCTGGTTTGCGCACATTCTGGCAGTGCCCGCTCTGCTCGCTATCGATGCAGTGATAGACGGGGGTCTTCTTATGGGCAGAGTGAGTGAAGACCCATGCGGTGTCCGCATATCCCGCAGACCACGATGCCTTGAAGCATCGCTGCGCCACGCAGGGGCGCTCCGCGCCGGCCAGCGTTGAAGTTGCCGATATTGTCGGCGAGCCGCCCGACGTTGCTCATGTATGCCTCCCATTGGCTATGCCGATGAGCCCGCGTAGGTGGTGACGCCATAGCCATATAGACGACTGGTCTATTATTCGTTATATATGCTGATCATGAATTTGACACCCAAAGCATGATCTGCCCCCCGCTGAGTGGCCCAGAGACTATGATAGTTTGGACCACGAAAGGGACGATGAATGCCGAGCAAGAAGCACAAGCCGGAAGAAATTATCGGCAAGCTGCGTGAAGTTGAGATTGTTCTGGCGCAGGGAGCCTCGACAGCAGAGGCGTGCCGCCGGATCGCAGTCAGCGAGCAGACATACTATCGCTGGCGCAAGGAATATGGTGGCCTGAAGACCGACCAGGCGAGGCGGATGAAGGATCTGGAGAAAGAGAACCAGCGGCTACGCCGGGCGATTTCGGATCTGACGTTGGACAAGCTGATCTTGCAGGAAGCTGCCAAGGGAAACTTCTGAGCCCCGCGCGGCGGCGGCGCTGCATCGATCAGTTGCGACGAGATTTGCCGATCCGGGTGTCCGAGCGACGGATATGCCGGGTGCTGGGGCAGCATCGATCGACACAGCGCAAGGTGCCGCGTGGGGCAGATGACGAACAGGCGCTCACGGAGGACATCGTCGCGCTGGCGAAGCAATATGGCCGCTATGGCTACCGCCGAGTGACGGCGTTGCTATGCCATGCGGGGTGGACGGTGAACCACAAACGGGTCGAGCGGATATGGCGACGCGAAGGACTGAAGGTCCCGCTGCGTCAGCCCAAACGGGGACGCCTGTGGCTCAACGACGGATCATGTATCCGCTTGCGGCCTGAGTATCCCGGGCATGTGTGGGCCTACGACTTCGTCGAAGGGCGCACGCACGATGGCCGCAAGTTCCGGATTCTGACGATCATCGACGAGGCCAGCAGGGAATGCCTGGCACTCATCGTTGCCCGGCAGCTCAAACACGAGGATGTGCTGGCGGCGCTGGCTGACCTGTTCATCTCGCGTGGGCCACCAGCGCATATACGATCCGATAATGGTAGCGAGTTTATCGCGACCGCCGTCCAGAAATGGTTGGGGCAGATCGGCGTGAAGACGCTCTATATCACCCCGGGATCACCATGGGAGAATGGCTATAACGAAAGCTTCAATGGGTCGCTTCGCGACGAACTGCTCAACGGCGAGATCTTCTACAGCCTCGCTGAGGCCAAGGTGCTGATCGAGGCATGGCGGCGGCATTACAACACCGTTCGCCCTCACAGCAGCCTGGGCTACCGACCGCCGGCACCGGAAACGGCGACACCGCCATATCCGGCCTCCGGTTCCGCTTCGCTCCACCTCCGTCCGGATATGGCGGCGATGGGCTTAATCCACTAACAAACCAATCGGGCCACTCGGTGGGGGCAGATCAGCCGCACGTTCGAGAAACTCCTTCATGGCTCACCTATTCTGTTCGGCGCATGCGCGCTCTCATAGCTCTAAAGCAGGAATAGCACAGTTGACCTTTAGATTTTATTCCACTGTGCCTGGCACCTAATTGATGACTGGAAAATTGATACGAGGCCGCATTTTTCCCAGTCACATCATGAGGTTGATCCTGCAGCGTCACTCAGCGACCTGCATTTTGTCGTGATCGGTCAGCTGAGTTCGTCGATCTGCGTGGCCCTCAAAAGGCGGAAAAGCAGACCTCGACGCTGGCCGAGCGGCCCGGCGCAACCTTACCAGCCGCCCCCCAGTGCACGATAGAGCTGAACGGTTGCCGTTCCTTGTGCGATGCGGGTCTGTTCCATCTTGTCCTCGTCCGAGAGCGCATCCAATCGGGCCTGCAACACATCGCCCAACTGCGTGCGTCCGGCATCGTACAATATCGCCAGCTGGTCGGCGCGTCGGCGGGCCATGTCGGATGTACGGATAAGCCCGGCCAGGCGTTCGTCCAGCCCCGCCCGAAAACCATAAGCGGATTCAACTTCCTCGAGCGCCGACAGCATGGCCTGGTCATAATTGGCGAGAGCAGCCTCAAGTTCGGCATCGCCCGCCTTGACACTGGCCTGCAACCTTCCGGCATTGAAAAGCGGCATCGATGCGGAAAGGCCGACCAGACCTCCGGTTCCGCCATAGCCCGGCAGGGCGCCCAGTTCGATATGCCCGTTCTGCCCCAGAAAATGGATGGCGAAGCGCGGAAGCAGATCGGCCTTCAGGCTCTTGAGGCGCGCCGCACGCGCGTTCACCAGCCATGATCGCGCCGCGACATCAGGCCGGCGATCAAGAATGTCGGAAGGAAGTTGCCCGGTGGGCGCATCTGGCGTCTCAAAAGTGGCGGAGGCGACCATATCCGGCGCCTGTTCGGGGACGTCGCCCGCCAGCACGGCCAGTCGCCGCTTGCGCGCATCGACGAGGGATGTGAGGGCCGGGCGGGAGGCGCGCAGCGCCTCCAGTCCATTGCGGGCGCGGGTGACATCGGCCGCTGTCGCGGCGCCCGTCCGCTGCCGGGCGGCCGCATAATCGACAAGGCGACTGGCCGTAGCCTCGCTGCGATCGAGGACATCGAGGCGCCGCCTCAGCCCCTGCAGCTGCTGATAATTTTCGACGACATCGGCGGCGACCATGAGCCTGACGCCATCGGCCGTTCGTGCGGTGCTTTCGGAAAGCGCGCGCGCCATTTCGGCGTCGGCATGGCGTCCACCGAACAGGTCAGCCTCCCAGGTGGCTCCAAGACCCACCAGATATCCACTGCCGCTGTTTCCGGACAGCGACGGCAGCATGGCCTGCCACTTGTCATCGATCCCGGCATCGCTCTGACTGGCCCACGCTGTGCCATTTGCGGCAACGGTAGGATAAAGCGCCGATTCCGCGACAGTGACTAGCGCACGCGCGGCGGCGACATGGGCCTTTGCAGCGCGGATATCGGCGTTTGCTTCGAGCGATTTCTCGACCAGCGCATCAAGAGCGGGATCGCCCCACGCCGTCCACCAGCGGTCTGTCCCGGTTATTGCCGCGTCGTTCGCCGCCGCCGCATCCAGGCGATTGGGCGGAGTGATGCGTGGCGCGTGCGCGGGCGTGTTCGGGACGCTGGCGCAAGCGGTGAGCAGCAGCGCGAGCGATGGAGGAAGCAATTGGCTATGCATTCTGATTTTCCTGGGTGATGTCATCCATGACCTTTAGCCCTGCCTTGAGAGCATCGAACGGAAGCGGCTGACGGCCATCGCCACGAAGAACACGCCCGAGCCGCAGATGATCGCGAGTTCCGGCAGGATCGTTCGCACGCCCGCGCCGCGATAGAGGATCGCCTGGGAGAGGCTGACGAACTGGGTGGTCGGCAGACATAGCGCAATCGTCCGGATCGCCGAGGGCATGCTCTCGAGCGGCGTTGCCGCTCCCGAGAGCAGATAAGCGATGGCGTAGACGGGCACTGCGAAGAGCCCGAACTGCGGCATGGATGGCGCGAGCGTTGCCATCCACATGCCGAGCGAGGTGACCGAGAAGAGGTAGAGAAACATCGCGGCAGTGAAGAGCAGGAGAGATCCGGTCAGCGGCACGCCCAGAACGCCATGAACGACGAACCAGAGGGACGCGATCGAGGCCAGCAGGATGACGAGGCCGTTGGCAAGGATCTTGGCGAAGGCGATCTCGCTGGCGCGCACGGGCATCACCAGCAGATGCTCGATCGTGCCATGCTCACGCTCACGGATCACCGCCGCGCCGACGAGGATGATCGAGAGCACCGTCACGTTGGTGACGATCTGCATGACCGAGGTATACCAGGCCGACTGGGCGTTGGGATTGAAATGCATCCGGCTTTCGACCTGGACCGGCAGCGCCTCCAGGAGGCCCCGGGCATGGAGGAAGTCGAGCGTTTCCTGCGCGAATATCTGCTGGAAATAGGCAGCGCCCAGACCTGCCTGCGTCATGGCGGTCGCGTCGACGAGAATCTGGACGGAAGGCGACCGGCCCGCGAGCGTATCGGCTTCGAAGCGGGGCGGGATTTCGATGACGAAGATATATTTTCCGCTGTTCATCGCAGGGCCGATCGCGGATCGCTCGATGTCCTCGGGTGGTTTGAAATAGGGCTGCTGGATGGCATCGCGCAGCCGGCGCGACAGTTCGGAATGATCCTCGTCCATGATCGCGACCGAAGCGTTCATGACCTCTGCGCGTACCCCGTTCGCAACAAGCTGGATCGCCACGGTGAAAGCGAAGAGGATAAGCGCCATCAGCGTCACATCCTTCATGACACTGCGCAGTTCCTTGCCGCTCAGAAGCGCAACGTTGAGAATCCAGCGCGTCATTTCTCCTGCTTTCCCAGCATCAGGCGTGCGCCGCCCACGAAGAGGAATGCGAGCGCCATCAGGGCCAGATAGGCCTGGCCGAAACTGGCCATGCCCAGACCCTTGGTGAATGTGCCGAGACTGACGATCTGGAACCAGGAGGAGGGGAAGGTCAGCCCGATGATATGGCTCGGGCCTGTCAGGGTGGAAACGGGGTAAAGGAGCCCGGAGAAGTTCACCGACGGAATAAGACAGATGAGGGATGTCGCGAAGATGGCGGCGACCTGCGAGCGCACAAAGGCCGAGATCATCAGCCCCAGCCCGGTGACAGACAGAATGAAGAGGAACCCGCCGATCAGAAGGGCCGGCAAGGACCCCTTGAGCGGTACTCCCAAAATGAAGACAGTCACCAGGATCAGCGTCACGAAACTGGTCATCGCAAGAAGGGCATAGGGCATCTGCTTGCCGACCAGGAATGCGCCCAGGCTCGCCGGCGAAGCGTAGAGATTGGTGATCGAGCCGATTTCCTTTTCGCGCACGACCCCAAGGGCCGTCAGCATCGCGGGAATGAGGATCATGCAGAGCATCAGGACGCCCGGCGCCATGGCGTAGATGCTGCGAAACTCCTGATTGTAGATGAAGCGCGGTTCGATTGTGGACGAGAGATCAGGCACAGCGAAGGGCTGCGCGGACCGCAACTGGTCCATTGCGTAGCGAAGGAGAACAGCCTCGGCATAAGCGCGGGCGTTCGACGCGGGGAAAGGACTCGCGCCGTCGATCCGCACGTCGACCGCGGGCCGCCGCCCTGCGGTCAGATCGCGTCCGAAGCCGGGGGGTATGTCCAGCACCATCTTGGTCGATGCCTCGCGCAGCGCCTGATCGGCGGCCGCGTCGCTCGCAAGTTCGGGCTCAACCCGGAAATAGCGTGACCCTTCAAAATAAAGTTGCAGGTCACGGCTGGCGGCACTGCGGTCATGATCGAGAACGGCAAGGCGGATATTCTGGACGTCGAAGGAAATGCTGTAGGCTGCAATGCACAGCAGGATGATCGGGCCGATCAGCGCGAAGGCGAGCCGGATGCGATCGCGCATGAGTTCGGTCGCTTCGCGCCGGGCAAAGGCCCAGGCGAAGCCCGGCCAGCTGCCGGCAGCGGTTGGTAATCGCGGCCGGCCGGGAGCCGTCGATCGCGCACCGGCGGCAGGAGTGGACGAAGCGACCGAAGCATCGACCGGCAGATGGGCGGAAGCAGTCGGCGCTTCGTCATTATCCTTCTCGAGGACAGCGATAAAAGCATCCTCGAGCCGCTGCGCATCATATCGCTGTGTGAGTTCCGTCGGCGCGCCGACCGCCAGAACCCGCCCGCGATGCATCAGCGATATGCGGTCGCACCGTTCCGCCTCGTTCATGAAGTGGGTGGAGACGAAGATCGTTACCCCTTCATCGCGCGAGAGGCGGATCAGATGGCGCCAGAACATGTCGCGCGCCGCCGGATCGACGCCGGACGTGGGCTCGTCCAGGATCAGGATCTCGGGTCGATGGAGGCAGGCGGCGGCGAGTTGCAGGCGTTGCCGTATGCCGAGCGGCAGAGCGGCGGGAACGGCATCGGCATGGGCTTCGAGCTCGAACTGGGCAAGCGCGGCCGAAACCAGTTCGCCTGCCTGCTGGCGTGGCACGCGATAGAGCCGCGCATGAAGGACCAGGTTCTGGCGAACCGAAAGCTCTTCATAGAGCGAGAAGGCCTGCGACATATAGCCCACGCGCATGCGCGTCTCCATGTCTCCGGGGGCGATCGGCCGCCCGAAAAGGCTGGCCGTTCCGTCCGTCGCATCGAGCAGGCCGGTCAGCATCTTCATGGTCGTGGTCTTGCCGCAGCCGTTCGAGCCCAGAAAACCGAATATCTCGCCGCGTCCGATGCGAAAGCTCACATGATCGACCGCTACGAAATCACCAAAGCGCCGCGTCAGATCATGCGCCTCGATTGCCGGCGCTTCGCCCTTGTCCTGCCAGGCCGGCACGACCAGCGCGTCGCCCGATGGCCGCTTGTCTTGCGGAAGCAGGCGAACATAGGCGGCTTCGAGCGTATCCGCGCCCGCGTCACGCATGATCTCGCGCGTATCCCCTTGCGCGATCACCTTGCCATCGTCCATCGCCACGAGGTGGCCAAAGCGCTCTGCCTCTTCCATGTAAGCCGTGGAGACCAGCACGGTCATGTCCGGCCGCTCCGCGCACATCGCATCCACCAGTTCCCAGAACTGCCGTCGTGAAAGAGGGTCTACCCCCGTGGTGGGTTCGTCGAGGATGAGCAGATCCGGATCGTGCACCAGCGAGCAACACAGGCCCAGCTTCTGCTTCATGCCGCCCGAAAGTTTGCCGGCGGGCCGGTCCGGAAAGGGTGCAAGCCCCGTCGCGTCCAGCAAGCGCCGCATATGCGCTTCCCGCTCGACTGCAGACAGTCCGAAGAGGCGACCAAAGAAGTCGATATTCTCGCGGACGGAAAGCGTCGGGTAGAGATTGCGACCAAGCCCCTGGGGCATATAGGCGACGCGGGAAAGGAACTCCTCCCGCTTGCGACGCTCGGTGAGATCGAAGCCGAGAACCGAAAGACGTCCCGTTTGCAGCTTTTTCACGCCGGATATGAGGCCGAGCAGCGTCGACTTGCCTACGCCATCGGGCCCGACCAGCGCGGTGGTCTTCCCCTTGGGCAGGGAGAGCGAAACCTCGTTCAGGGCGATGATACCGCCATATCGATGCGAAAGGCTTTCGATCCGTATCGCCTCTTCGGGGAGGATCTGAGCGGGCGGGATCATTTGTCGATCTTGGTGAGGTCGGGCCAGGGCTGGCGCGTATCGGTGCGCACGAACCCGTCCGCCGTCATGCCGGCTTTCAGCCTTCCGTCCAGGCCACGGGCGAGATCAGGCGCGATCTGCAGCTTCACCCGGTAGGACAGGTTCTCGCGTTCGCTGGCCGTCTCGACGAATTTTGGCGTGAACTGCGCATCGGGCGCCACGAAGCTGACGCGCGCGGGAATGGCGTCGCCAAAACCCTGCGGAAGAATGCGTGCCTCGTCGCCGATCCTGATCTTGCCGGCGACCGAAGCGGGCAGGAAGATGGTGAGCCAGGCATCCTCGGCATTGACCAGCGACACGATCTTGCCGCCCGGTGGCAACATGGTTCCAGGCTCGACGATCCGATATTCGACGCGCCCGGGCGTCGGTGCGATGATCCGCAGGTCGGCAAGGCCGGCTCTGGTTTGCGCGATCAGGGCGTCGGCCTGGGCAATGGCCGAGCGTGCCTCGCCGACACCGCCGCCCGCCGCCTGGGCGCCACCTTGCGCAGCAACCAAGGCCAGGCGACGCTGCTCCAGCTCGACGTTCGAGACCATGTCACGCTCCCGCAGCTTGCCGGTCTCGACCCAGTCGATGCGGGCGAGCTGAGCCTGACTGTCCCGCGCGGCGAGCTCCCCTTGCGCGCGCATGAGGGCGAATACTGCCTGTTCGCGCTTGGCAAGCGCTCCGGCGAGTTGGGTTTTGAGGTCTACATCATCCTGCCGGGCGATGACCTGACCCGCCCCGACGAGATCACCTTCATGGACGTCAAGCGACATCAGGCGGCCAGGATATTTGGCGGCAATATCGGTGCGCGTCATCTCGAGACGGCCGTTGCCGCGCACGATGGTATCGGGGAGCTTGTCGGTGCGTCCAAACATCCACCACAGCCCGAAAGCCAGGGCGATGAGGACGACGGCCAGAATGGGAATGACGATAGGGCCCCGCAGCTTCACGCTATACCTCCTTGAGCGTTCATCGCACGAGCGCCACGCCGATCCGCAGGCGCGTCACGTGCTTGTTATAGTCGAGCAGATTTTCGCCATAGCCGGTGAAGCCCTGGCCGAAGAGATAGAAGTCCGGGCCTCCGCCCAGGATACGCCGGAACGGGTAGGAGAGCTCGGCGGTCAGAGCTCCCTTGCCGCTACCCAGGTTGAGACGGGTAGAAGCCGAGACGCGCAGCCCATCATCCTCGCTGGCCTCAATGAAAAGCCCGCTATTGCCGCGATATCGGCGAATGTCAGGATTGTCCGAAAGGTTTCCGAGATAGAGCCACAGCCGCGGCGCGATCGTCAGCCTTCGGTCCTCGCCGAGCGAGAAGCCGGCCATCGGGGCCAGATAGAGCATGTTGAGGCTGCGCGAGGCTGCGCCATCGCGTCCATTGGACTCATGGCGAAGGCCGATCTGGCCGCTGATCGTGGCCTTATCTGACACGGGCAGGGCAGGCGAGAGATAGAAGAGCTCGGGTTGATAATCGATATTGCGGAAGGGCGAGGATTTCGCCGCCACGTCCCAGAACATGCGCTGGGTATAGGCGAAATAGAGGCCGTCGATCAGCGAGGGAGAGCGGTCCATCCGCGCTCGACTTCCGAACAGCTGATATTTGAAACTGATCTGGATGCGTGCGTCGGTGTTGGTGCCGGGGCCATAGACCGCATAGATCGGTTCGTAGACCGAGAGATTGGGGATGAAAGCATTGCCCCGGGTTCGGTCTGTCGGCGATGGTGTGACGGAGTCTGGCGATATCTGCGGAGAGGTCGGAGGCGTGAGCGAGGGCGCGGCAGTCAGGGCGACCGGGGCAGAGCGGTCGGCCTCAGGATCGACGCCGATCGTCAGGAGGATTTGCTGCGTTGACCAGGAGGGAATGGACAAGGCCGCGCCGTCCATGACGTCCTGAAAGTCGATCCGGTAGCGCGCCGCCGCAAAGCCATTGGCCCGGATCGTCAGAACCGCAGCCTGTTTTTCGCCTCGTTGCAGCCAGACCTTTCGATACGTGCCGTTGCTGACCAGATCGGCCGCAACCTCGTCGGGAAGGCGAACCTCCTGCGCGGCCGCCCCGGCATTGAGAACGCGCACATCGACAAGGATATGTCCGCTCTGATCGCGGTTGCCTGCGCGCTGGACGACATACTCCAGAGCAGCTTGCGCGTGCGCCTGCGACGCCAGTACGGCGCTGGCTGCGAGGGCAAGAGGGGCAGCCCGAACGATCACGCGAAAAGATGCTGCCCGTTATCGACCGGAATGATCGTGCCGGTGATCCGCTTCGCGGCATCGCTGACGAGGAAGGCGGCCAGCGCGCCGACGTCGCTTACGTCAACCAATTTTCCTGCGGGAACCTGCGCGGCAGCCCGATCGAGCAACTCGTCGAACCGGTCGATTCCGCTTGCGGCGCGGGTGGCAATCGGCCCTGGTGAAATAGCGTGTGCCCGAATGGCTTTGGCGCCCAGTTCCGCGGCGACATAGCGCGTTGCGCTTTCCAGGGCCGCCTTGACGGGACCCATCAGGTTATAGTGTTCGACCACCCGCTCCGAACCATAGAAGGTCACGCAAAGCAGGCATCCGCCCGTTGCCATCAGCGGTTCGGCGAGCTTCGCCATGCGAAGGAAACTGTGGCAGGACACGTCCATCGCCGTCGAGAAGCCTTGCGCACTGCTGTCGACCACCCGACCGTGGAGATCCTCCTTCGGCGCGAAGGCGATCGAGTGCAGCAGGAAATCGAGGCCACCCCAGCGTTCTTGCACCTGGCCGAAAAGCGCCTCGAGTTCGCCGGGGATGCGTACATCGCACGGCGCAGTCCATTCGACGCCGAGCTGGTCGACGACAGGCTGGACCCAGTCCTTTGCCTTTTCGTTGAGATAGGTGGCGGCAAGCCGGGCGCCGCACCGGGCAAATGCCTCCGCGCATCCTGTCGCGATGCTATGTTCGTATGCGATCCCGATGACGAGGCCGCGCTTGCCGGTCAGATCTACAAGCGGTGTCATTGGGCGGTCTCCTGCAGCAGGCTGAGCGTGTGAATTGCGATCATGCGTTCCTCGTCGGTGGGGATGACGAGGGCCTTGATCCGGCTCTCGGGGGCGCTGATCAGCGTCTCACCTGCAGCATTGGCGCGATCATCGATCTCAAGGCCCAGCCATTGGAGCCGGCGACCAATAAGACTGCGCATGCCCGCGTCATTTTCGCCGATGCCAGCAGTAAAGATGATCCCGTCCACACCCTCCAGCGAAGCGGCAAGGGCGCCGGTGTCACGGGCTACCCGCCAGGCGAAGAGATCAATCGCTTCTTTCGCTTCGGGTGCGTCGCTCGCGGCAAGCGTGCGCATGTCGCTGGAAATGCCCGACACGCCCAGAAGGCCCGATTGCCTGTAAAGCATATCCTCTATCGTCTTGGCGCCCATGCCCATCTGCGTCATGAGATGCAACACGACACCGGGGTCGAGACTGCCCGAGCGGGAGCCCATCATCAAACCGTCGAGCGCGGTGAACCCCATGGTCGTGTCGACGCTTTGCCCCGCCGCCATGGCGCAAAGGCTCGCGCCATTGCCCAGATGTGCGGCGATGACCTTGCCCGAGGCCAGCGCCGGGTCGATCGCGGCGAGGCGCCGGGCGATATATTCATAGGAAAGGCCGTGAAAACCGTAGCGACGGATGCCCTGGTCGTGAAGCGCACGGGGGATTGCGAAACGAGAGGCAAGGGCTGGCTTGTCATGATGGAAAGCGGTGTCGAAGCAGGCGACCTGAGGCAGGTCGGGATCAAGCTTGGTGATCGCCCGGACGGCAGCCAGGTTATGGGGCTGATGCAGGGGCGCCAGCGGACAAAGTGCTTCCAGCTTGTCGATCAATTCAGAATCGATGCGCCGCGGGACGGAAAATTCTGTGCCGCCATGGACGATGCGGTGTCCGATGGCGGCGATCTCATAGCCTTCAAGTGGATGCTGCATCGCCCAGGAAAAAAGATCGGCCAGCAAGTCGGCGTGGGTAAGGCCTGCGCCATCCGGCCAGGTGCGATCGAGCAGGATCGTACCGTCCGTCCTTCGGGCCTTCAGCGCTGGCACTATCCCGATTTTCTCGATCTTTCCGCCGGCCGCGAGTTGGAGGCTGCCTCCCGGCTCCATGGCGAAGAGAGAGAATTTGATGCTCGACGAGCCGGAATTGAGGCTGACGACCGCCTTCATGCACTCTTGCCCCCGGGCAATCCAGGGGCTGCCGGCGTCACGGCGCGCGCCATCAGCACCGCCACTGCGCAGGACGCGAGACGCGTGCGCAGGCTGTCGGCACGGCTCGTCAGGATGATCGGCACGCGCGCGCCAAGCACGATACCGGCCGCGTCGGCGCCGCCCAGGAATGTGAGCTGCTTGGCCAGCATGTTCCCGGCTTCGAGGTTGGGCACGACCAGAATTTCCGCATGGCCCGCAACTTCGGAAACGATACCCTTTTCCCTGGCCGCGGCCTCGCTGACCGCATTGTCGAAGGCGAGGGGTCCATCGAGAATGCCGCCGCTGATCTGCCCGCGATCCGCCATCTTGCAGAGCGCCGCCGCATCCAGCGTCGAAGGCATTGCCGGGTTGACGGTTTCGACCGCAGCGAGGATCGCGACTTTGGGCGCCTCCATGCCGATCACATGCGCGAGATCGATGGCGTTGCGGATGATGTCGGCCTTTTCCTCGAGGGAGGGGGCGATGTTGATAGCGGCATCGGTAATGATGAGCGGTGTCGGCCGGCCAGGCACGTCCATGACATAGGCATGGCTGATCCGTCGTTCGGTGCGAAGGCCTGTAGCGGAAGAGACTACCGCGCCCATCAGTTCATCCGTGTGCAGTGATCCCTTCATGACGAGCTGCGCTTCGCCCGTGCGCACCAGTTCCACCGCCTTGGCCGCTGCGGCATGACTGTGCGCCACCGGCACGATCCGGAAACCGTCGATCGCGCGCGAGGCCGCAGTGGCTGCGGCCTTGATCTTCGCATCGGGCCCGATGAGGATCGGGGCGATCAATCCGGCTTGCGCCGCATCGAGCGCCGCAGTGATGGCGGCTTCGCTGCAAGGATGCACGATCGCCGTCGGGACCGGATCGCTACCACCGGCAAGCTCCATCAGCCGGCGATATTTGTCATGATCGTTGAGGCGAACGTCCGGCAGCTCCGCGCGCGGGCGCAGCACCTTTTCGCCGGGCGCGATCACCTGGGCCTGGCCAGTGATGACATCCTCGCCATGCTGGTTGGCGCAGCGGCAGTCGAGGATCAGGATTTTCTTCTCCGCACGCTTCTCGACGACGGTGACCGAGGCGGTGATCGTGTCGCCCGGTGCGACGGGGCGGCGGAAGCGCAACGACTGGTCCAGATAGATGGTGCCAGGACCGGGTAGTTGCGTTCCGAGGACGGCGGAGATGAGGCCGCCGCCCCACATGCCGTGGGCAATGACGTGGCGGAACATGTCGGTCGCGGCATATTGCGCGTCGAGGTGAGCCGGATTGACGTCGCCAGACACCAGGGCGAAAAGCTGAATGTCTTCCGGCTCGAGCGTTCGTGTGACCGATGCGGTGTCGCCAACTTCGATTTCATCGAAGGTGCGGTTTTCGATCATCGCTGGACCGGCCATCGCTCAACGCTCCTTCACATAGTGGCCAGGTGCCGGATAGAGCGCGGGATATCCCTTGTCGGGCGATCCCATCGGGGGAGGCGGGACGGGCTCGCTCGAATGGTCGACCAGCCATTCGCCCCAGGCGGTCCACCAGCTTCCCTCATGCGGCTCGGCGCGCGTAAGCCATTCCTCCGCGTCGAGCACGGGGCCGTCTTCCACACGATCGAGCACGCTGTAGCGACGCCCCCTGTGGCCCGGCTCCGATACAATGCCGGCATTGTGACCGCCGCTTGTCAGCACGAAGCGGATGGAGGCCGGGGAGAGCATGTGGATCTTGTGGACCGACTTCCACGGCGCGACATGGTCGCGTTCGGTTCCTACGATGAACATCGGTTTGCGCAGCGCCGACAGGGAAATAGCCCGGCCGTCGACCTTGTATTTGCCTTCGGCCAGATCATCATCGAGAAACAGACGGCGCAGATACTGGCTGTGCATGGCATAAGGCATGCGCGTGCCGTCGGCGTTCCACGCCATGAGATCGTTCATGGGCGCACGCTCGCCCATCAGATATTCGGTGAGGATCCGCGACCAGACGAGATCGTTCGAACGCAGAATCTCGAACGCACCGCCCATCTGGCTGCTGTCGAGATAGCCCCGGCTCCACATCATGTTCTCGAGCAGATTGAGCTGGGACTCATCGATGAAAAGGCCAAGTTCTCCGGGTTCGCTGAACTCGGTCTGGGCCGCGAGCAGGGTGACGCTCGCCAGCCTGTCGTCGCCATCGCGCGCCATTGCGGCTGCGGCGATGGACAGCAATGTGCCCCCGAGACAATAACCCAGCGCGTGGATATGCGCGTCGCCGCAGATCGCGTGGATGGCATCGATCGCTGCCATCGCGCCCAGCCGTCGATAGGCGTCCATGTCGAGGTTGCGGTCGGCGCTGCCCGGATTGTGCCAGGAGATGGCGAAGACCGTGTAACCCTGGCCCACCAGCCAGCGGACCAGCGAATTGTCCGGCGAAAGATCGAGAATATAATATTTCATGATCCAGGCGGGCACGATCAGCACCGGCTCCGGATGGACCATCCCGCTCGTCGGTTCATACTGGATCAGTTCGATCAGTTCGTTGCGATAGACGACCTTTCCTGGCGTCGCGGCAACAGTCTCGCCAACCGGGAACGCCTCAACTCCCGCCGGTGATTCCCCTCGTGCAAGGCGGCTCATGTCCTCGAAAAGATGCTCGATGCCGTCGATGAGGCAGCGCCCGCCTGTTTCGACGATCCGCTTCTGGAGCACGGGATTCGCCGCGATAATGTTCGTCGGCGCGACGATGTCGAGGATTTGGCGGGCCGCGAACGCAACCATGTCTTCATGATGACGGTCCACGCCCTTTATGCCCGTCGTGGCGGCGTGCCACCATTGCTGGGTCAGCAGAAATGCCTGCACGAGAAGATCATAGGGCTGTTCCCGCCAGGCAGGGTCGTCGAAGCGGCGGTCCTGGGGCAGCGGCTCGATTGCGGGAAGGGTGTCGGGATCGCCGGCGCGCCGGGCTGCATAATCAGCCAGTCGCATATATTTGCGACCCAGCTTGGTAGCCAGTTGCAACTGCCTGCCCGGAGAGATGGCGAGATGGAGCGCCCAGTCCGACCATGCCTGAACAAGCGTTGCGGGAGACAGGCCATGCGTTGCCTGAGCCACCATGGCAGCCGCTGCGTGATCGAGCGTCTCGGCGAGGCCGTCGAGGGGGTCGGTTTGGTGTTCATCGATCGACATGCTCAATCTCCTGCGGCGGCAGAGCGGCAATGCCTGCGAGCAGGCGAGTCCCTCTGCTGTGTTTCTTTGCGCAGGCGCTCGGCAGCCTGCAGAAAGGTTAAGTACCTCCCCTTTGAGGTTCACCGCGGCGGAGCGCATGGCTCGCCGTGGAGCAAAGTCTCGACGATGGTCTCTGCGATGAGAATTCGGGCGGCGTCCTCAGGGATCTCGGGAGCAAGCGATCGCAGGACAGTAGGAAAGCTGGCGGGTTGATTGGCAGCGGCGCTCAGCAACGCGAAAAAGAGCGCAGGGTGACTGGCCCTGATTATGCCCTGAGCGATTCCGGCCTCGTAAAGCGTCCGACAACTTTCATAGGCAGGATGGATCAGTTGTTCCGTAACCAATGTCGACCGCTCAGACCTATCCGCTGCGTGCCGAACGACAAAATCCCTCACATAGGGATGGTCCGAATAAAAATAGATTATGCGCGTAATCGCGTCGCAAAGTCGGTCATGAACCGAACGGCTATCGTCTGAGGCAATCTTGGAAATTTCCGCGATTATTCCGGTCGTGCTCTGTGTTATCGCTTCCAGGCAGGCTTTCCAGAGTTGAGCTTTGCTTCCGAAATGCACGCGGATGAGGTTTTGACTGACGCCAGCGGCCGATGCGATTCCTCTCAGATCTGCGCGCTCGAACCCGTCATGCGAAAATGCGCAGATGGCAGCCGCCAGCAATTCCTGTCTGCCACCAACCATATCCTTCTGCCTGCGGCCTCGGGGCGACGGGAGAGGATGAATGGCGACCTCTGTCGGCATGTAGACTCCATGATATGTTCAATTGAACATATATTATGGGTTGCACTTGCACAATGCCTGTTCGGCCGAAAAATCGAACGATCAGCAGAGGATGGGCGAAGCGCCTCTGAAAATACGGCAGTCCCGCTGGTGAGTGATCGCGACGCCTGGCGTCGATCAGACACCTTTAACACGCAGTGCTCGCTCCCATCACAACCGGGCCGCCGGGGCGACGAGTTCATAACCGAACTGCAGCGCCTCGCGGCTCCGCATTGAGCGCGATCTCAAGAATATGGAACAGAGTGGAGAGGCTGCGGAAGCTGAAGCCCGCACGCCCCGAGCTTCGCCTCGCTCGAAGAGGTAACGCAGCGGCCGAGGTCATCGGGCTATCCGTTCATCCTCGCGGCGACCGGGCGAACCCAAGCCCAGCGAAACTAGCCGACTCTCGTCCGTCTCGGGAGGCGCCACGGTCGCTGCTTCCCGCTGAGGGTGTCGCACGGAAACCGAGTATCCATACTTGAACGATCGTTCCCGAATCGCTATACATGACCTATGGCAAGACCTCGGGAATTCGACACGGATGCTGCCCTGGACGGTGCGATCACCGTGTTCAGCGAGCATGGATATGAGGGCAGTTCGGCGCAGATGCTCGTGGACGCCATGGGCATTGGGCGGCAGAGCCTCTACGCGGCCTTCGGCGACAAGTGGCAGCTCTATTGCGCGGCGGTGCGGCGCTACGGCATGGGCGAATGCGCGGCGCATTTCGAGGCGCTTCGCAGCGGCGCGCGCGCCATTGACGGGATCGGGGCCATGCTGCGGCGCGTCGTGGAGACAGCAGCCACGCCCTGTCTCGGCGTCGGCTCGACCTGCGAGTTCGGCGCATCGCGGCCGGACCTTGTCGATATCCATGCAGCACTGGGCAGGACGTTGCACATGGCCATCGCCTCGCGCATGCGCGACGCGCAGCGTGAGGGCGATGTTGCAGCCAGCCTCGATCCCGAGGCTCTCGCGCAATTCCTGATCGCCAATATCGCCGGGATCCGCGTCGCCGGGCGTGGCGGCGCCGACCGATCAACCCTGGCTGCCCTGCAGGAGATGGTCATGCGCGCGCTGCGCTGACCCCTTTTTTGAACAATTATTGAACGATCATTCAAGATAGGAGAAAGACATGCGAGCAGTGGTGATGACCGCGACCGGTGGCCGCGAGGTGCTGGAGCAGATCGAGCGACCGGAGCCTGTCGCCGGGCCGGGCGAGGCGCTGGTCGAGATCGCGGTTGCCGGGGTCAACTTCATGGATATCGGCGTGCGTCAGGGGATTGCCTGGACTGACATGCCCAATCCCAAGATCCTGGGCGTCGAAGGCGTCGGTCGAGTTCTGGCAGTCGGCGAAGGCGTCGAGGCTGTTCAGCCCGGCCAGCGTGTCGCCTGGGTCTATGCGCCCGGCAGTTATGCTGAGCGGGTCGCGATCCCGGCAACGTCGCTGGTGCCGGTTCCCGATGCGGTCGACGATCGAACGGCGGCCTCGATCATGATGCAGGGGCTGACCGCCAGCCATTTCGCGACCGACTTCTATCCGGTCCTGCCCGGTGATATCGCCTTCGTTCACGCTGCGGCAGGAGGTCTTGGCCTGCTCCTGACCCAGATCATCAAGTTGCGCGGCGGCCAGGTGATCGGTCGGGTCTCATCTGAAGAAAAGGTCGCCACCGCCCGGGAGGCGGGCGCCGACCACGTCATTGTCGATACGGAAGGGCGATTTGCCGAAGAGGCCCTGCGCCTGACCGATGGAGAGGGCGTCCATGTCGTCTATGATGGATCGGGACCGACAACGTTTCAGGGTTCACTCGACGTCCTGCGCCGGTCGGGCACCTTCTGCTGGTATGGCCCGGTGCTGGGTGGGCCAGGGCCACTCGATATCATGAGCCTGCCCAGGAGCATCAAGATCGGCTACGCCGTCTTCTTCGACCATATCCATACCCCGGAACTGCTTCGCAAGCATGCCGCGCAGCTCTTCCAGTGGGTCGCGGACGGCAGGCTCAAGGTCCGGATCGGCTGCGAATATGCCCTTGCGGATGCGGCGAAGGCCCACGCGGATATGGAGAGCCGCAGGACCACCGGAAAGTTGGTGCTGATCCCGTGAGCGCTCGGGTCGCCATGGTGTTCGGGGGATCGCGTGGCATTGGCGCCGCCATCGCAAACCGGCTCGCCGGAGATGGTTTCGATCTGGCGCTGACCTATGTCTCGCAACCTGATCGCGCCGCTGAGGTTGTCCAAGCGATCAACGGCCTGGGACGCAGCGCCATCGCGATTCAGGCTGATAGCGCCGATGCCGATGCTATCACCGCATCAGTGGCGCATGCGGTCGATCGGTTGGGCATGCTCGACGTCGTGGTTGTCAATGCCGGCGTCCTTCGCCGCGCGACAATCGAGGCGTTCACGCTCGAGGATCTCGACCTGATGCTCGACGTCAACGTGCGCGGCGTCTTCCTCGCCATCCAGGCTTCGACCGCGCGGATGCGCGATGGCGGGCGCGTGATCACGATCGGCAGCAACACCGCTATTCGAACTGGCTCGCAGGGCAGCAGCGTCTACGCCATGACCAAGGCCGCCGTCGCGACCATGGTCAAGGGCGTCGCTCTCGACCTCGCGCCCCGGCGTATCACGGTCAACAACATCCAGCCGGGACCGATCGAAACCGATCTGACGGCTGCGATGGTTCCGCGCCTGCGCGACCTCATTCCACTTGGGCGGGTCGGCAAAGCGGAGGAGGTCGCGTCGCTCGTTTCCTATCTGATTAGCCCGGCGGCTGGTTACATGACGGGTGCCAGTCTGACGATCGATGGCGGGTATGTGCTCTAGCGATCGCCACGAAATACTGCAGTTCGGTCGATGACGACGAGAATTGCCGGGCGCCCTTCTCATGATTGACGTTCTGCGCATTCTCTCAATTCTATTGGACGTCGACTGGGTAAGGCATCGCCCTTAAAGGGGCGCGGAAGGGATCACATTGATGTTTACGGACGAAGAGCGGATCAAAGGGTCGGCGAAGCTGCCCGCCCATAGCCGGCACTCCCATGCGCCGCTCAAACTTCTCGCGGAGATGGCTGCCGAACATGGCCGTGAACTCGTCGCTTTGTTCTACGATACGCTGCTTCGTGACCAGGAGGCTGCCCAGTTCCTGAACCACGCTGTGGTGCAGGAGAGGCTCAGCTCTTCCCTCATTGAGTGGCTCACGCAGTTGTTTTCCGGACAGGACATTCGCGACTCCCCCGAAAAGCAGGCCCGCCAGAAGATCATTGGCGAAGTCCACGCTCGCATCAAGATTCCGGTCCATCTCGTAATGACAGGCGCGCTGGTGATCAAGACACGGCTCGCTGAATTGCTGCAGGGTCAGGCAGTCGATCCGTTGGTAGGCATTCGCGCGCTTCAACTTGCTGATGCGCGAATGGACACGGCCGTCATGCTCATCAGCCAGTCCTATGTAAAGGACACCACGGCAAGAGCGAGACTAGATGAAGCCTATCGGCTCTTCTCTCTGGATCAGGACGCTGCAGTCGACAAAGAGACGCAGCGCGCCAGCCTGATGGAGTGGAGCCAGAACACACTGTTCGCGCTTCTGCAAGCTGGCCCTGGTGGCGGGTTGCTCCGCTTGGGCGATTCCGCCTTCGGACTTTGGCTTCGGCATCGGGCACAGTTCATGTTTGAGCAATCGGCGCAGTTCAGCACTGTGGTCCGACTTGTCGAGCGCATCGATGAGATGCTCCTGCCAGAGCTGGATGCTCCCCGTAAGCGTCAGGATGGCTCATCCGCCTTGGCGGATTTGCGCGCCGCAGTTGACGAAATTTCCTTCCTGGTCGCTGATCTCTTCCAGACATTAAGCACCATGGAAGGAGGACGCGATCCGCTGACCCGTGCCCTTAACCGCCGTTTCCTGCCTGCCATACTTGGCCGCGAGGTCACATTCGCGAAGGAGAACGGGACAGCGCTCAGCGTCATGCTGGTCGATATCGACCACTTCAAGGCGATCAATGATCGGCACGGCCATCAGGTCGGTGATGAAGTCCTCCGGCAGGTGGCACAAGTGATCGTCGGGAATGTCCGGGCGACGGACTTCGTTTTCCGGTACGGGGGCGAGGAGTTCCTGATCGTCCTAGTCGAGACAGGCATCGAGGCTGCGGCCAACATAGCGGAGCGCATTCGGGCAGATATGGAGGGCCATATTTTCGAAACGGGAAGCTCGGGCGGCCTCAGTGTCACCGCGTCGATCGGCATTGCCCTGCATTCCGGCCATCCCGATCAGAAATTCCTGATCAAGGCCGCGGATGAGGCACTCTATCGGGCCAAGGCCGCAGGTCGCAACACGGTGGAACTCGCCCCGATTTATGGAGAAGGCGGGAAGGGGATTTGGCCGCTTGCCACATGACGTTCTTTACACCCAGATGTTTACGGGCATCAGGCTCCAAGTTTCCTGGATTTATCGGTGGCGGTATCGCTCGAGACCGCCACTTGCGTGGCTTGCATAACCAATCTCCCATGCTGCCCGAACATGGGAGGCACGGTAGGGATTGGCGTGACGCGGCAAGCCGGCCTGTGCGGCCTTCAGACCCCATCGATATGCATGGTCGAATTGCACTGATGGGCTCCTTCCCGATGAACCGATTGCCCGGCGACGGCGGCGGAGCATAATCGCGCCGACTGCCAGAACGAACAGGCCAAGCGCTCCTTTGCATTCCAGTTCCGTGTTTTCGCTGAAATCAGGAGACGACATTGCGACGCAAGCTCGTCAATGCGAGTGTGGCGAGCCTCTTTTCGCCTACGCCATTGCCGGAAAACTTGCTCATGGCCAAATCTATGGTGCGGACAAGCGCGTCGTCAGTGCGATCTGCCGCTGTCGATTTGCGCGCGTAGTGCTGCCTTACTCGCCCCAAAACAAGCGAAAGGAGACGGGCATCTTTAGGGCTCGCGATACGCCGTAGTCTTTGCAGTTCGTCGAGAGAAATTCCGACGCGTGTGTCGCGCAAAATCTCAAGCAAAGGAGTTGACGTATCGCCGCCGATCTCTATTAGCCTGGGTGTCAGCAGGCCGATACGATCCAGCATCGTGTTGATCCATTTGGCGGTGTCGGGCATGTGGCGCAAACCTGCTCGCCCGGCAAGATCGCGCCAACCGGCGCGCATCAAACGCAAGCTTGCCTTTTCAGCTCCAATCGTGCGGACGGCCTCCAGAACCAGCACCGCTAGCAGCGCACCGACCACTTGCGCGATTGCGGCGTTGGCGAAAAATGTAAAGCTTGACGAGTAAACAGCATCCAAGCCCATCAAGCCGGGCAGGGCCAGGATCATGCCGATTGCGATGGCTGCTGTGCGGCGATTGACCATCATGGTGCCTATCGTCAGAAAAGCCGGAGCCATGACGGCAATCAGGACGGCAAAATCGGTCACGCGTGGCAGGATCGCGAAGGCATAAACAGCGGCGACGACCACCGCGGCGCATGTACCTTGCCAGACCTTCCAGGCCGTTGGTGCCGGGTCATCCATATTGCTGAAAAGAGCGCAAATGATGCTGGCAATGACGACAGCGCCGGCGCCAGCAGGCCAAGCCGCAATGATCCAGAAGGCGCAGCCGATCAGAACCGTCATAGTTGTGGTCAAAGCCCCGCGAAAGGCCAGCCCGTGATCACGGTGCAGCATGCGCTTGCCCGCATTTTGAACCGCTGCCTGGGTCCGCTTTGACACAATGATGCCTTTCTGCGCCATGGCATCGCGTAACTCGCGGCAAACCGCATGAACGGCGATCAATTCGGCCAATCGGTCGAGCAGGCTGAGTTCGAGAGCCGCCTTCCAAGGGACAAATTTCGCACAATCGGGCTCACACGCCCGTGCACGTCGACGCAGAATGTCAACCTCCGACATGGTGCAGCCCTGTTCCGCTCCGGCCAGCCAAAGAACCGCATCCTCCAGCAGCTCTTTCACTGGACTGGGAAGGCCGCCATTGACCTGAAGCTGCTGAACACGGTCCTCCACCGCGCTCGCCAGCGGCAAAAGCAGGCATAATTGTGTTTCCAGGGCGCGTAGCATGCCGGCCTTGAGGCGATGCCTGCTGCTTTCGAAAGGAAGATGGGCGGAAAGTTGGTGCAGTTCGTGAATATCGGTTGCGAGCTGGCGCCGATCCCGGGCGACGAGAACATCGCTTTGCTGATGCGTCAATGAATCGCGCGTCCACCGCTCGGCATCGGCTAGGATCACGTCAATCCGCGCCATCATCCGGGCTGATACCGTCCTTGGGAAGACGAGGCTATGGACCAGCGTCGCCGAGATAATCCCGATAGCAATCTCCTGGGTCCTCAGGCTCGCTACGGTGAAGATCGTCGCAGGAACGTCTACTGTCGGAAGGGCGATAATGCCGGCAGTGTACCCGGCCAGCAGGAAAGTATAGGCGCGCGGCGTTCGGTCGAGAAGAGCAACATAGGTGCATAGTCCCAACCAGGCGGCGAGCGCGAGACAGAGAAGTTCAGGGACATTGCCCAAGGTCGGCACTAAAACGATGGCCACAAGTGCTCCCACGACCGTACCGAACAGCCGGAAAATCGCTTTGGAGGAAACAGCGCCGGCCAAGGGCTGAGCGACGATATAGCTTGTTATGATGGCCCAGTAAGGACGCTCCAGTCCTATACGCAGGGCAATGTAGTACGCCATGATCGCAGAAAGGAACGCCTTGAGCGTGAACAGCGCATCATTACCGCCCAATTTAGTGAACGTCATGACCGAAACTGACTTAAGCGTTCTCACGCGAACAAACGGGTATCACCGCCCCCATGCAGCAAAGACCCAATTCTAACCGTTTTGATGTGCTCCGGTGGGAATAGCGCCGCTAGCGCCAACCGGGGACAGTAAGCGACAGCGGATTGGGCTCGCCAGTTCAGGCCGATCCGCGTGATTGCCGTATGCCTGGTCCCAATAGAGCTACTCGCGTCCATCCGCGCGCAGCACGTCGAGCTGGCGAGCGAGGTCCTGGTCGGCGGTGGACATGCGCGCATATCCGATCCGTCATGTGCCGGGCCGACCGGACAGTAGCAGCTATGTTCAACATTCATGATTGGGCAGGAATTGTCCGATCGCGCCTTCCAGCGCAGGGTGTCGACAGTCGAATGGTGCAAAGGGCCGACTTTTGGATTGCTGCTGGCGGCGTTTATCGGAAAGCATTTTATGACCCATGCTGTTACCGAGGGAGTCTCCGGTCGCGCGTGTCCAGAACTGAAAGCGCAAGTAGCCGCCGCTGATTTACGCGACTAGCCATCTCGATACGATGGTACTCGGACTGCCATTCGGCCGGTGGGCTGCTGCTCTTGGACGAGAGGCTACGCCCAAGGAAGGAAGCTACGACCTTTGCTATTGCGGGAGCATCTCAAGCGATCGAGTCAAGGGTGCTGCGCAACACCTCTGCGGACGCGAGCAGCGCCAAGCGCTCATCAGGCCGGAGATCGGGTTCCAGCACGCGCAGCACACCTTGTGCGCCGATAAGGCATGGTAGGCTCAGGTAGAGGTCGTTCAGACCGAACGCTCCGGTTAGTCGTGCGGAGATGGGCAGCACCACACGTTCATCGCGGTGGACCGCCTCGCAGATGCGCACGATCGCAGTAGCTACGCCATAGGAGGTAAAGCCCTTGCCATGGTTGATTGTGTAACCGGCACGCATCACGTCGCGCGCTATTGCGGCTCGGTCGATCATACGCCCATCAAGAAAAGCATCGAGCGCTACCCCACCGATGCGCACGGTAGAAAAGGCGGCGACCTCGCTATCGCCATGCTCCCCTAAGACCAATGCTTCAACAGTAGCGGGAGCGATGCCGAGCTCTTCCGCGATTCGCTGCCGGAATCTATTGCTGTCAAGGAGGGTGCCGGTGCCGATCACACGTTCGGGTGGGAGACCGGACGCCTGCTGCGCTACTTGTGCCATCGCATCCGCCGGGTTGGAGGCGACGACGATCACTCCGTCGAACCCGACCGCTTTCACCTCATCGATGCAGGCACGCACAATCTCGGCGCTTTTGCCCGCGATGGACGTACGGGTTTCGTCGCCATGAGTCGCGGCTCCCGCTGTCAAGACCAGAATATCCGCCTTCGCTACATCGGCATATTCGCCTGCCCAAATGCGGGTCGGTCGTGCAATGGCATTGGCATCGCCAATGTCGGCTGCCTCTGCCATCGCTCGCTCTTTACTCGCGTCGATCAGCACGATCTCGGTGAACAAGCCACGCAGCATCAACGCGTACGCGGCGGTAGCGCCGACGTTTCCGCTACCGATAATCGCGACGCGGGATGACGTCGGACGAGAAGATTTGGACAAGATCGATCCCTTCGGTTCAAGCGATGTCTATGTGGCCGACGCTATTTTACGCCGCACCGCCAATACTACCAATCCACCGCAGTCGGTCGGCTCGCCCGCCGCGGCAATCGGACCGTTGCCAAGGCGCAATGCCGTCGCGGCGCCGCTGCGTTTCAAGGGGATCGATGAGAACGTACGCGCTACCGACGATCGTTTCGAGTGCCGCGACCAGCGCCGGGCTCTTGCCGTTTCCGCTCATGCGACCAGCGCCCCACGGTCGAGTTCGCCGACCGATCGCGCACCGGTCAGCGCCATGGCCACGCGCATCTCGCTGGCGAACAGGGCCAGGAGGTTGGCGACCCCTGCTTCCCCCGCCGCAGCCAGGGCATAAATGAAGGCCCGGCCGAGTAGCACCGCATCGGCGCCCAGTGCCAGCATCCGCACTACGTCCAAACCTGACCTGATGCCCGAATCGGCAAGCACCTTGATCTGGCCCCCCACGGCCTCGGCGATCTCGGGCAGCGCGCGGGTACTGGACAGCACGCCGTCCAACTGGCGTCCACCATGGTTGGACACGACGATCCCGTCCGCGCCGAACCGCACCGCGTCGCGCGCATCGTCGGGATCGAGGATGCCCTTGATGACCATCGACCCCTTCCAGAAATCACGGATCCATTGCAGGTCTTGCCACGCGATCGATGGATCGAAATTGTTTCCGAGCCAACCAATATAATCCTCCAGCTTGGTCGGCATCCCGCGATAAGTGGAGATGTTGCCCAGGTCGTGCGGCCGGCCGCGCAGCCCGACGTCCCACGCCCAATGGGGATGCGTGATCGCCTGTGCGACGCGGCGCAGGGGCGCGCCGGGTCCCGACATGCCTGAATGACGATCGCGATAGCGCGAGCCCGGCACCGGCATGTCGACGGTGAACACGAGCGTCGTCACCCCTGCGGCCTGCGCCCGTTCCAGCGCGTCGCGCATGAAGCCGCGATCTTTCAGCACGTAGAGCTGGAACCAGATGGGCGCGGAGGAGGCGCGCTGCACTTCGTCGATGGCGCAGACGGAGACGGTAGACAGAGTGAAGGGTACTCCCGCAGCGGCGGCCGCGCGCGCGGCCTGCACCTCGCCTCGCCGCGCGTACATGCCCGTCAGCCCTACCGGCGCCAGTGCGACAGGCATAGCGAGCCGGCTACCGAACAGTTCGGTTTCGAGGCTAAGGTCGGCCACGTCGCGCAGCACGCGCTGGCGCAGCGCAACATCGGCAAGGTCGGTGACGTTGCGCCGCAGCGTATGCTCCGCATTGGCGCCCCCGTCGATGTAATGGAACAGGAAGGGCGGCAGGCGGCGCCGCGCCGCCTCGCGATAGTCGGTGGGGGCGGAAATGATCACGATCTGCTCTTTTGCCTGTCTTGGGGAATAGAAGGGGCGTGGAGCGCGGCCGCGCGCACCTGGCGTGCACGTTCCTCGTCGATCCCACGGATGGTTGTCTCCACGAACTGGATATGCGCGTCGGAAGCATCGCGCGCCGCCTCCGCGTCGCCAGCGAGGATCGTCTCCATCAGCCGGCGATGCTGGTCTGATAGCTGCTCAAAGGTGCGAGGCACGGTGTAGAGCTTTTCCAGGCTATCCGAGATGCTCGATCGCAGCAGCCCAAACATGCTCGACATTACCGAATGGAGCACCGCATTGTGCGATGCGCGCGCTATGGCGAGGTGAAAGGCGGCGTCCGCCTGGGCCTCGTCGCCCGCATCGCCCGATCCATGGCTATCTATCATCGCGTCGAAGCAGCGGCGGATATGGTCGCGATCCGCAGGCAGCGCCCGCCGCGCGGCGTGAAAGGCGGCCTGCCGCTCCAGGCCCTGCCGCACCTCCAGCACATCGCGGCCATAGCCGGGATCGGCCGCGATCCGCGCGCCCAGCGGTGCGGCGATAGTGCCTTCCGCCCATCGCGCCGCCAGCGGAGCGGCGATGGTGGTGCCGCGCGGCCCGACAGATAGACGACCCGCCGCGCTCAGCCGCCCGATCGCCTCGCGCAGGCTGCCGCGCGACGTGCCGATCATCGCCACCATGGCGCGTTCCGAGGGCAGGCGCGCGCCAGGGGTCAGGCCACGCTCCGCGATGATTGCCTCGATCGCCGCCACGGCGCGGTCGACTACGCGATTGGAGGAAGCGGGACCGGGGGCCGAGGAGGCAGGGGGCACCGTCGTCATGGGATCATCCAGGGCAGCATATAGGCCTGCACGGTGGTCAGGACGCCGATCAGCGCGGCGAACAACAGGCTGTGCTTTACTGTGAAGCGGAACAATGCCGATTCGCGTCCCACCAGCCCCACCGCGCCGCAGGCGATCGCAATCGACTGGGGCGAGATCATCTTGCCCGTGCCCCCGCCAGTGGTGTTGACTGAGACCAGCAGCACGTCGCTGACCCCGATCTGGCGCGCCGTGGTCGCCTGCAACGCGCCGAACAGCGCGTTGGCCGAGGTGTCCGAGCCGGTCAGGAAAACGCCAAGCCAGCCAAGGAACGGCGAAAAGAAGGTAAAGGCGCGGCCCGTCTGCGCCAGCGGCAGCGCCAGCGTCGCGGACAGCCCGGAATAGTTGGCGACAAAGGCGAAGGCCAGCACGGTGCCGATCGAGTAGATCGGGACCAGCAGGCCCCTGACGGTCGCGGCGAAGGTGACGAGAGCCCGGCGCGGGCGCAGGCCGAGCACCAGCAATGTGACAAGCGCGGCGATGAAGATCGCAGTGCCCGTCCCGGAGAACCAATCGAACTTGTAATCGGCCGGAAACGGCGTTGCCTGCGCGGCGATCGGCGGTCCTTTCAGCACCCGCCCGTCGAGCAGCGGGACGCTGACATGCGCCACCATCGAGGACAACGGGCCATCGGGCGCGAAGAGCCGCTTGAACGGTGCGACGCTCCACAGGGTCACAAAGGCGGTGAGGATCAGAAAGGGAGACCAGGCGCGCACCACCTGACCGCGCGTCACAGGCGCGGCGTCTTGGGCGGGCAGCGCCATTCCCGCTTCGCCGGCGTCCTCAAAGCGGAAGACGCGGGCGGGTTTCCAGAACCGCAGGAATAGCGGCAGACAGATCAGGGTCGCCAGGCCGGCGAGAATGTCGGGCAGTTCCGGTCCGACATGGTTGGCGGTCAGGGACTGGACGGTCGCGAACGATCCGCCTGCCACCAGCACGGCCGGCCATGTCTCCCGCACACCGCGCATGCCGTCCATGACGAAAACCAGCCAGAACGGGATCAGTAGCGCCAGCAGGGGCAGCTGACGGCCCGCCATCTGTCCGATCGCGAACGGCCCGATCCCCGTCACCTCGCCGGCGACGATGATCGGGATGCCCATCGCGCCATAGGCGACCGGCGCGGCATTGGCGATCAGGCACAGGCCCGCGGCGTGAAGCGGCTTGAACCCCAGGCCGACAAGCAGCGCTGCGGTGATCGCGATCGGGGCGCCGAATCCCGCCGCCCCTTCCAGGAAAGCGCCGAAGGCGAAGCCGACCAGCAGCAGCTGCAACCGCTGATCCTGGGTGATGGCCAGGATCGACCGCCGGATGATCGCGAACTGGCCCGTTTCCACGGACACCTTATAAAGAAAGACCGCGCCGACGATGATCCAGGCGATGGGCCACAGGCCATAGCAGAAGCCGTAGATCGCGGCCGCGAGCGCCATGCCGGCCGGCATCCCGAAAACCGTGACCGCCACTGCCATAGCCAGCAACAGGGTGATCGTGCCTGCGACGTGCCCCTTCAGCTTCAGCACGGTCAGCGCGGCGAAAAAGAAAAGGATCGGTATCGCCGCGACCAAGCCGGACAGCCAGAGGTTGCCCAAGGGATCATAAGTCTGGCTCCAAGTTGTGGCTGTCTGCACCAATGGTCCTACCAAGCTCCCGGTTTCTCTTCCTCTCCGTGGGTGAGTAGTCAGCGCGAGTCAAGGTGTCCGCGAGAATTTGCAATGACTTGGTCTGACCAAAGTGCTTTAGCAGGATTCCTCCGGTGGCGCCTTCGCTGCGGCGAGGCGCCGGTGCCAGGCGATCGCCGCGTCGCCTGCCAAGCGGCGCAGTGCAGCTATCGACGCGCGATCTTCCGACGACACGTGGAAGCGGCGTACCGTTGTGCCCAAGTCGTGCAGCGCGACCTCGGCCTCCGTGCTGGCCAGGCCGGCCGCGCGCCGCGCCGCCTCGATCTCTCCTATCGGGCGGGCGGCCTCGACCGCCGCGACATAGGCGTGGTTGGCCGCGATGCCGGACCGGATGCGCTCGGTGGGGGAGGCGCCAAAATCGGGCCAGAGCAGCAGCACGGCGAGCAGCGCGGCGATGCTGCCGATGACGTTATCGAGCATCCTGGCGGAGGCGATCCCGGCACCGGGCTGAAGCAGTTCGGTGACCAGAATGAACAGCATGGTGAGGAACGCCACGAACACGGTGTAGTTCACCGACCGCAGCGACACCGCCGTTCCCGCCAGCCCGATCGCCAAGCCGGCCAAAACTGCCGGCGCGGTGGCGACATGCAACACCAGTAGCGCGATGCACCCGCCCAGCAGACTTCCGAGAATGCGTTCCAGACAGCGCGTCCATGTCACGCGTGCGCCGCCCTGCAATACGACCACCACCGCCATCGCCGCCCAATAAGGATAGCCCAGCCGAAAGACGATCGCTGTGTAATAGACCGCCATCAGCCCGGCGGACTGGCGTAGCGCCTGCCGGCAAGCCTGCCGCCACCCGGTCGCCGGGGCCGTTGCCAGGTCGGCGGTCCTGGTGATGATGGGCAGGTCGGTAGGGTGGGCGTCGAAAGCGTCCAGCGCCTGCGCGATCGCGCGCACGCACCCGATGCACAGGTTGTCCGAGAGACGCCCTTCGGTTCGCCGCAACCGCTTGACGGCGCGGTGTCTCGTTTTCCGGCCGGCTTCCCCCGCGCGCATCGACGATCGCCAGGCGAGCAGCGCCACCCGTACCGCCCGCGCAGTTGCAACGCGCTGGGGGGCGGGGCCGATATGGTCGATGAACGCCTGGTCGAGCGCGATCAATGCCCCGAATATGGTTTCCGCCGTGTCAAGGAGGCGAAGAAGCGGCGCGGTTACACCAGGATCGCGGGCGTAAGGGGCGATCAACCCGCGCAGCCGCTCGATCGACAGGCGCACGGCGCGGCGATGTGCGGCATGCTCGCTGTGCCATTGCTCGTCGCGATGGCGGCTATCCCCGATCGTCGCCAGATCGCCGCTCATGTCCAGCAGCCGCGCGGTGACGGCATCGGCGAGCTGGCGCAGCGGAGCCGCAGGGTCGAGCCGCCACAGCGCATTTATCAGGAGATAGGCCCAGGCCGATCCCGCGCTGAAGGCGCCCGCCTGAAAAAGGGCATTATCCAAGGGGCGCGGAAAGCCGACGGCGACGACCCCCACAACCGCCAGCAGAGTGCCGAGCGGCCCGCTCCAGGCAACGCGTGATCCTCCGACAATCGACAGGAACACCAGCGCCGGCCCGATTATCATGCCGGCCATAGCACCTGCCGACGCCCCCCAGGCTCCGGCGAGCGTGACCAGCGTCCCACACACGACGAACAGCAGGAGCAGACGGCGTCGCAGCCGGTCCGGGCCAGGCGCGTCGCACAGGCAGGTCCAGAAGGCGGCGAACACCGCCCAGCCTAGCGCCGCCCGCCCGAAGGAAACCGCGATCGCCAGCGGTACGCCGACAGCCAGCGCGGCGCGGCACCCCTCCGCAAGGCTGAAATGTTCCGGCGCCAGCCCAATGGAGCGTAGTTCCAGCCATCGCGCAGCTAGTCTGACGGTGGTCGGTGCGGTGCGTCGGGATACCCACCCCATCGCCCATGATGCCATGGTCCTGTCCATCGTCATCGTTCTTCCTCGGCGCCTAGCGCCCGTCCAGAGACATTCTCCGCGTGGCACATGCAAATAGATCGTACATACCCAATAGGGTATGCTGGCATCCGGACTCGTTTCGACTCGCTGCATCCAACTGGCTTAAGGGCCAGATCATCGCCGCGATTGGGCGGGGCACCGAACGTTAGAAGCAAGCAGTTGATGGTAGTTTTCAGAAATTTGCGATGATCTTCATGCCTAGTAGCGTCGCGTCCGGGGTCTTGGTGGTTTCACCCGGACGGATCATATAGTCAAATTCGGGCTGAAGCTGAAGGCCGGGCATGACATCAATGCTATAATAAGCCTCGATCACGTGAGAGCTGGTCTGCGGTGCCAGCACCGAAGCCCCAAGCGACTGACCGCTATCGATCAAGTACATCTGGTTGAGGCGCAATCGGTCGCTGACATGATACCACGACCATAGCACGCCAAAACGATCGGTATCGCGATGCGGGACCACCCCGTTGAATGAAAAGCCCGCATAATATTGGTCTGACAACGCCGCCACGCGCGGGGTGTTGTGGACATAGCCGAACATCAGGTAACCACCCGACATCTGGTCCGATCCGCCCTTGCGGTAGATCATCTGATCACCTTCGAACCAGTACATATTCATCGGTGCGCTAGGCGGCGTACTATCCCGCTTAATCGCGTTGGCTGCGCCGGTTGTCATCAGGTCGGCATAACGTGAGGTGTCGCGGGCATAGCCGAACACATAATGGCCCGGTAGCTTTTTGTCGGTGAGAAACGGCTGCCACGTGAATTCAATCGGCAGCATGACCCCGGTGGTTCGCTCGCTGCCCCAGGCCCAGCCCGATGGATTGCTCGCCAGCGGCGTGACCTGATAAACACCCAACTGTACGCTGGTATCACGCGTGGGGCGCAAGCGTACACGCCCACCCATCGTAGCCTTGGGATAAACGGCGAACCCGGGTGCCCGCTTGAGTATAACCGGCGCCGAGCACGTCACCATGAACGAACATAGTAGCGGCGATGTCGCAAACACGTGGGTCAGCGACATGCGTCCCACCGCCACATCAAGGCGCCCGTCTAACATGGTTTTTTGTAGGTAGAAGTCGACAAGATGAGCGGCGACGCCTCCCGTTAGTCCATACACTTCCATCAAGTTGATATAACGCTCGCCCAGTCGATCGGTCGACACCTGGTGCCCCACTCGGTTCATTACCAAGGCGTGCAGCGTCCAGCCTCGCAGCCCGACAAGCTTGTCGAGATCGAAATGCATTTGCAGGGTGAGTTCGTGAACATAGTCTGCGCCGCGTTCCACGCCGCCATCAAGGTTGTCCATCGCTTCCGCCTTATAGGAGAGGGAGAATGTCAATCCCTTCTGCTTCAGGCTGGCACGGAACCGATCGAGCGGCGTGATCAGATGGCCGCCCACAGTGGTCGGCACATAATAGGCATCGGGAATGTCGGTACGGCGCAGCGAGTCGAGTTCGGATGGCAACATCCAGGATATAGCCTCACTGTCAGTCAGAGGACGCAGGCTGCTGCCGCCAATATTGCGGCGAAGGCCTTCTGCGGTGTCGGGCATGAGAGGGGCCGTATCGGTGGCAGGAGTGTCATGATCACCCTCAGCATCGTCATCATCTGATGGCGTGGGTGCTGCATTTGCCCCCACCGACACGGCGGTGACAACGGATGCCGTTTCATGGGGCGACGCTGCGGACAAAAACTTGGTCGACGTCAGCGGCGATACGATCTCCCGTTCAAGGGGGGCACCGTCCTGAGAACCGCTGGCTTGAAGAACGCTGTCTTCGGCATGGGCCATCACTGGGCTGGCGCAGGAGATCAAGGTTGCAGACAAAGTTGTTAGCATCGGCAAAGAAGCGCGACTGTGCGAAAACGGCCGGGGAAATTTTTGCATTATGAAGCCCTGACCAGCTAGGCGCGTTTCTCCAGGCCGGGTCGATCCATAGAAGCGCCAGGAATCCGCGATCAAATAAGAGGCCGGAGCGGCTGTTCGGGGTAAAGCCGAAAGGCCGCTCCGACGTGGCGATGTCATCCCTAGCGGGCAGCCAAGCCTTTTTGTGGGAGGGCGTAGGCAATGATATAGTCGCCTACGTCAGCCGCGTGGCTCATACCGCCTACCGAGATCACGACATACTGACGTCCGGTACGCGGCGAGCGGTAGATCAAAGGAGCGGCCGGGGCACCGGCGGGCAGCCGGGCCTTCCACACTTCTTTGCCCGTGAGCGAATCCAGCGCGCGCAGGTAATTGTCCTGGGTCCCGGCAAAGAAAACCAGACCAGAGGCTGTTGAGGTCGGTCCACCCAAAGTAGGCATGCCAAGCGGGATCGGCAGGTGGGTTTTGATACCCATCGGCCCAGTATCGCGCACCGTGCCAAGCGGTACCTGCCAGACGATTTTCTTGGTCTTGAGGTCGATCGCGGTCATCGTGCCGAAGGGAGGCGTATTGCAAGGTACGGCCAGCGGCGACTGGAGAACGTCGATCCGGACTCCGCGATAGGGTCCAGCGACCTGCGGACGAAGCGTGCCCATGAAGCCGGGAACTTCGTCCATCGAGATCTTGTACTTGCCGGCGTTTTTCTCGTTGACCAGCATCATGCGTAGCGGCACGCGCATGTCGTTCACAAACATCAGGTCCCGCGTTTCGTCGATCGAGACACCGCCCCAGTTCATACCGCCGAGCAGGCTCGGATATTCGATATAGGGTTTCTCACCCGGAGGCGTGAAGGCACCGGTATAAACCGAGTCCTTGAACATGATGCGGCAGTACAGCTGGTCGAAGGTGCTGACGCCCCACATCTTGCGTTCGCTCAGGCGATCATTGCCAATGATTGGCATGCCTACCGAAAATGGCTGTGTCGGCGATAGCCGATCGCCTTCGGCAGCCGGATTGTTGGTGACGGCCCGTTCGACGACGCGAGTAACCGGCTTGCCGGTCCGACGGTCGAGAACGAAGATATTGCCCATCTTGGTGGTTTGGATGAGCGCGGGAACCTTCAGGCCCTTGTCGTTCGTCACATCATAGAGAACGGGTTGTGAGGGCACGTCATAGTCCCACACGTCGTGGTGTACGGTCTGATAGACCCACCGTGTCCGACCGGTCGAGGCGTCGACCGCGACAATGGCGGCGCCGAACTTTTCCTTGGCCTGGTTGCGGTCACCCCCCCAATAGTCGGGCGGACCAGCCCCGGTGGGGAGGTAGACGAGGTTGAGGTCACGGTCGTAAGTCGGGACCGTCCAGACATTGGGGGTTTCGAGAGAGAATTGCGGATTCTGCTGCGCGGCGACAGCATTGTCGGGACTACCCACGTCCCAGACCCAGGCCAGCTTGCCGGTCAGGGCATCATAGGCGCGCACCGCGCCCGAGGGTTCGCCGTGGACGATGTCACGGACCCAGCCACCGACAACGGCGACATGCCCCATCAGCACCGGAACCGATGTCGGATGATAGCGCTTGCCCTGCTCGACCGGGCCCATGCCTGGGGCCAGGTCGACTGTGCCCCCCTTGCCGAAATCGGCGCAAGGCTTGCCGGTGGCCGCATCGATGGCGATCAGACGTGCATCGACCGTGGAGATGAGCAGCCGCTGCCTGCATATACCGTCGGGGAGCGCAGCTTTCTGCGAGGGCGTCAAGCGGGTATCGGCGTCGACGTCGTAATAGCCAACACCCCGGCATGTGACGTGTTCGGCGGAATGAGCATGTGGATCGAATTTCCACAGCGCCTTGCCGGTGTCTGCATCGAGCGCCGTGACCATGTTTTCAGGCGTGCATGAGTAGAGTATGTTGCCGATCTGCAGCGGCGTGTTCTCGTCGACGCCAATCCCGGCCCCGGTCGTGCGGCGCCCGGTGCGATAGGTCCACGCAACCTGCAAATCGCTCACATTTTCGAGATTGATGTCGTTGAATGGCGCAAAGCGCGTCCCGTTGGCGTTGCGCCCGAACATCGCCCAGTTGCCCGGCGCGTCGATCTTGTCGAGCGCGAGGGGCGTTTGTGCGGACAGATTGCCCGGCTCGTAAATGGCGCCGTGCGGGAAGAAAGCCGAAATGAGCGTCAATATCAGCGCACCGGCGGTTGCTGCACCACCCCAGAAGCTGGCACTGCGCAGTTTCGCCGGCACGGCTTCCAGCGTCGCACTCGCCCAAAGCCCGAGACCAAACATCAGGGCGGGAACCACCAGACGTGGCAGCAGCGCCCAGAAGCCGAACTCGGGCGTGTCGAAAAGGGCCCAGATGACCGTCGCACCAAAAATGGCGATCGTCAGATGTAAAGCAGCGTGGTGCCTTTTAAGGTAAAGAAACGCGAGAATAACATATGCCACACCTGCCAGGGCATAATAGGATGACCCTCCAAGTGTGATCAGCCTCAACCCGCCTGCGGCAAGGACAAGGCCAACGGCGAGGGTTAGGGCGGAGAACAGAACGCGAAAAATGCTTCGGCCGTTCAAGCGATGCGGAAGTGAAGAGTAGTCATTCATGACGGTCGCTCAACGAATCTACATCAGCCAATCTGTCCAACGGCATTTGACGGTTGTTCACTTAGTTGCCTTTCCATATTTATACTGGAGTTTCACAAGAAATCCGGCGGCGCTGGTATATTATCCCATTTTATGTTTGGATTCTGCACGCGGTCCATATTGTGAAATACGCGCAAATGGCACTAATTCATATCTATCAATCGGAAGCGCGGTCGTTAGACCTGGGTGCCGCATTCATGCGCGGTCCTTTATTTCGCTTTTGTGTATGAAGGAAATGAATTTGCGGAATTGTGAATATTCCAGTAACGAATGGCCATGGAATTCCGGCTATTACGCTCGTTCACTGAAGTCGTGCGTTGCGGCGGTTTCTCGCAAGCAGCGCGTTCGCTCGCTTCCACGCAGTCCACGATCAGCAAAGCAGTCAAGCAACTCGAGAATGAGCTGGGAACAATATTGCTCGACCGTTCCGGGCACCGCTGCGTGATGACCCCTGCGGGAGAAGTGGTATATCGCCGCGGGATCAAGTTGCTGGCCGATCGCGACGACGTACTGGCCGAACTCGATGAAATACGAGGCTTGCAACGGGGCGTTTTACGACTTGGCATCCCCTCCGTTGGCAATATTAAATTATTCGCGCCCGTGGTATGCACCTACCGCGAGCGTTATCCACAAATCGAATTACGTCTGATCGAACATGGAAGCAACCAGCTCGAAAAGCACTTGCGGGCTGGTGACATCGATATCGCCGGCATTCTGGAGCCGCAGTCTCCTGACTTTGAATGGGAGCCGATACGGAGCAAACCGATCGTTGCCTTACTTTCGTCAGTCCATCCCCTCAGCCGCTGCGGCAGTCTCAAGTTGACGGATTTGCGCGATGTCCCTTTCGTCCTCTTCGACCTCGGCTTCCGTCTGCACGGCATGATCCTCAATGCCAGTCGTAAAGCAGGCTTCGAGCCGACCGTTGCCGTTACGAGCAGCCAGATCGATTTCATGATCGAACTGGTTTCAACCAATGTCGGAGTAGCGTTCCTGCCAAGCGAGATCGTCGATGAAAAACACCTACAAGGTATCGTTTCAGTACCCCTCGACGAAGCGGAGCTGGCCTGGGTGATGGGTCATGCATGGCGGCGTAATGCCTATCTTTCTGACGCGACAGTTGCATGGATGAAGCTGATGCGGGAAACTTCCCGCCCGAGTGAACTTTATACAGGCGTCTAGCGCTGCCAACCGCGTTTACGGCCAGTCTGACTATTTCGTGTTCAGGGGCGCAGTCCTGTCTCGCACGTCCGATGATTGTGGCGACGATTTTTTCCCAGGTCAAGGTTACGCGCGATTGAGGGCATAGCGTGGATGGTACGCCGTAAGCGAGGTCTGACGGCCGCCTTGCAGGCGTCACCTCAAGGTTTGTTCGCCAGACAACGATTTCTCGGACATAAGCGGAACATGGGCTACGCTACACGCTTCAACCGCGCCATTGGCTCGTTGAGTGGGTGGAATTCACCTGCTGGAAGTCGCCTGGCCTGCTCCCAGAGGTAATCGCCGGTCAGACTGATGTGCGCCCAGCCCATCGGAGAAAGGTGCGCAAGCAGTGCCGCATCGAACGTCGTGCCGACAGCGTTGAGGTGCTGGGCGGCCCGGTCGAGATAGACCGTGTTCCAGTAGGAAATCGCCGCAATCAGCAGGTTCAGCCCAGATGCGCGAAATTCCTGATTTTCCAGCGAGCGATCGGTGAACCGACCCTGCCGGTTGGTATAGATGGCGGCGGCAAGCGTGTGCCTCGCCTCGCCTTTGTTGAGACCGGCCTGACAGGCACGTCGCAGTTCCGGTTGTTCAAGCCAATCGAGCGTGAACAAAGTGCGCTCGATACGGCCCAGTTCAGCCAATGCAAAATCCAGCCTGTTCTGGCGTTTGTAGGCGGCAAGTTTTCGCAAGATTACTGACGGCGCCACCGTGCCATCCTTGATTGAGGCGACAATCCTGACGATGTCATCCCAATCGGCCTCGATCGCTGCCGTTTTGATGGTGCGGCCCATCAGATTTTCGATGCCCTTGTATGTCGATGGCGCAGCGATCGAACCCAGCTTGCGGTCGCCAATATCGCGCAGCCGGGGCGCGAAGCGGAACCCGAGTAGGTGGCAGAGTGCGAAAACATGATCGGTGGCGCCGCCGGTATCGGTATAGTGCTCATGCAACGGAAGGTTGCCGGCGCCCAGGACAAGCCCGTCGAGCACGTAAGGCGCTTCACCTGCCGTCGCGGACATGATCCGTGATCCGAATGATGCGAAGTGATCGGAAAGGTGAGAATAGATTTTCACGCCAGGTTCGGCGCCATATTTGGCATTGACGTCCGCCGCCCCTGAACGGCTCCGCCCCGACCGGAAGAACTGGCCATCGGACGACGAACTGGTGCCAGCGCCCCAATGCCGCGCGAAGGGTAATTCGTGATGGGCTGAGATGATCATGGCCAGCGCGGCCTGATAGTTCTCGGGTGAAAGATACCAGTTGTGGGTCCATGCGAGTTGGGCATAGCTGACGCCTTCGCTGGCATTGGCCATCCGCTCCAGCCCGAGGTTGGTGCCATCAGCCAGAATTGCGGCGAGTACCGTGCTGGGGTTGTCGTGCTCCTTGCCTGAGCGCAGGTCACGGAATGCGTTCAAAAAACCAGTGCGTTCGGCGACTTCAAGCAGCAGCTCGGTGATGCGCACGCGGGGAAGCAGGGTATCGAGCTTGCGATCGAGGGCTTCAGCTTCCGGTGGGGTGACAGGCGGCATTTGCTGAAGCTTGAGCCGGTCTCGTTCGAGCGACACTCCCTCAAGCTTGTTTGTTTTCAACTGCTTGGCAAATCGGCGCAGCCGCCAGTCAAGATTTCGTGCCCGGTCAGCGAGGTAGGATGCAGCATTTGAATCGAACGGAAGCACATCCGCCACTTTGGCGGCGTCGCGCCGACCCAGCAAATAGGCATCGAAGCGCTGATAGTTGCGGGTTCCCTCGATCCATACATCACCGGCGCGCAAACGATCACGCAAGGTTGCCATGATCGCAATTTCATAACGTCGGCGGTCGATACGGCCGCTTTCGGTGATGAGACGCTTCCACTGCCGATTGGGGAATGGCAGTGGAACGCCATCGGGAAGGTCGCGCGACTTTCGTGTGTTCGCATCGCGAATGACATCGATGGCTTTGATCAGTGCCGTCCCTGTTCCAGACGCCTTGAAGGTGAAGGCGTCCAGAAATGCCGGGCTGAAACGCCGTAGCGTGGCGTAACGCTCGGTTGCCGTTACCAGTGCGTCCTCGCCGGCAAGATCAGCAAGGGCATCTACTTGGGCCTTTGCCGCAACAAGCCGGTGCCAGCCCACCGCTTCGTCAATCAATTCGAGCGGATCGCCGCCATTCTGGACAGCCTCATCAAGTGCTGTAATCGTGGCGCCAAACAGCCGCATGAGTTGCCCCACCGACTGAATACTATCTTGGTAGCGACGCTCGCGCCCACGCCGCGCGCGCGTGAACATGCCGCCGATAAGTCGGTCAAACATTTGGATCGCGGCATCGGCAAGTCTGGCCTCAAGGTCGATCACTGCGGCCGTCAACGTCGCCCGCCTGCGATTGACGCTGTAATCCGAAAGCAGGAATGCCGGTGCCACGCCGCCCTCGCGGACAAATTGGGCAAAGCGGAATTCCGGAATGGCGCCCCCAACTACCGGGTGGATACCTATGCCGCGAACATAGCGCAGGCGCTCAAGCAAGCCATTGATATTGGCCGCAGTCGGGGCTTCTTCGAAATTACGCAACCACGCCAGCGGTGTCATGCCGAAATCCGGGTTGTTGATTACGAGTTCGTCTAGCCGTGTCAGTTCAGCAGAGCTGAGGCCTTCGACGATTGCGGCTGCGGCAGCTTTGCGTGCGCGTGCCCGGCCAGCAAGACCGGCGCGTTCCAGTGTGTCGCCTGACGGAAGAATGAACCGCTCACCCTTCAGGCCAACCATGAGGGCGCGAACAATCGGTTCACCTCTGTCTGTATACTCGGCGGCTTGCGCGGCAAGATTCAGGGCAAGTGCCAGGTCGCCGCGTCGAAACGGGCGTATGCCAAGATAACGCGCCACGAGATCGGCATGATCGGTACGGGTTTGCGCGCGCTGACCATATGCAGAGAAGGAGGAAGGATCGACGAATAACTGTGCCGCGAGGTACTGAAGAATGACGTCGGGAAGCCCGATCTCGGGTTGCAGACCAAAGCCGGGATGTCGCATCAAAGCGATTTGTGCAGCCAGACCGAGGCGATTTGCTGGACCATAGCGGCGCCCAACCAATTCAACATCTTCCGCAGAAAGGGTATAATGCCCAATGATCGCGGTTTCTTGGACAGGAGGATCGAACAGGCGCCGGCGCTCGTCTCCGGTCAGAAGTCGGCGTCGTGCCATTTTGCTCTCCCGCTGAGGCGAATAACAAAATTGACACCAAAGCGGCTTGCACTGGAGGGAGGCCATTCGTTGCCGGTTGATCCCCGAGCAATCACCCGGCGCAGCAAGACAGTTTGGCGACATCCTTATCAAACGTTTGGGCCGCCAGTTTGAGGCCTTCCACAGTGGTCAGGTAAGGAAATATCGTTGCACCCAATTCCAGGGTGGTCATGCCGTGTTTGATCGCCAGCACCAGTGTCTGGATCGAATCCGCGCCTTCGGGTGCCATGATCTGGCCGCCCAGCAAACGGTCGTTCGCCTTGTCGGCAATCAGTTTGATGAGACCCCGCGTATCGCGTGCTGCCAGTGCCCTTGGCACAGCATCGAGCGGGAGCAGCGAAACCTTGATGTCCAGGCCTTGCGCCCGTGCTGTCGTTTCAGTGAGGCCGGCGCTGGCGACTTGCGGGTCGGTGAAGACGACGGATGGCATGGAGGAATTGTCGTAGCGGTATTGGTTGCCCGTCACCGCGTTGCGCGCGGCCAGTTTTGCGCCATAGGCGGCCATGTAGACGAACTGGTCCCGTCCCGTTACATCGCCCGCCGCGTAAATGCCTGGAACCGACGTTTCGAGGTGGTCATCGACGACGATTCCACCATTACGGGCAAGCACTATGCCGCGCTCCTCCAGCCCAAGCCCGTCGCTATTGGGTCGGCGTCCGGTGGCGATGAGCACCTGTTCCGCCGCGACGGTGTCACAATGCCCCTCGCAGGTCAATTCGACCCCGCTCTGTGTTTGGGCGATACGCTGATAGCCGACACCTGCGCAAACCCGCACGCCCTCGGCTTCCAAATAGTTTTTCAGCGCGGCACTCACTTCCGGGTCCATTTCGGGGAGCAGGCGGCTTCGGCAGCAGATGGTGACATCAACGCCCAGACGCGAAAACATCTGTCCCAGTTCTACCCCGATCACCCCGCCACCGATCACCAGCAGCGATTTGGGCAAGCGATCCAGCGCCAGCGCCGATGTGCTGGTTAGGTAGGGCACGCTGTCCATCCCCGGAATCGGCGGCACGGCGGCGTGCGCACCCATCGCCAATATGACCTTGCCGACCTTCATGGGCGCATCGCCGACAATCAGCGCACCATCGGCAAAGCGTGCCTTGCCCTCGATATAGCTCACACCGTCATAGGCGGGCAGCAGATCGACATATTTTTTTTGGCGCAGCGTCGTGACAAGATCGTCCTTCGACGCCGCCAATACGGACCAGTCATCCATCTGGACAGCGCCCCCAAGGCCGGGAAAGCGCGCGGCGGCAAGCCCACCATGCACCGCTTCGGCGGCGCGGATCAGCGTCTTGGAAGGAACGCAGCCAACATTGACACAGGTGCCGCCAATCGTGCCGTGACCGACGAGCGCCACTTTCGCGCCCAGATCGGCAGCGGCGATCGCGGCGGAGTACCCGGCAGAACCCGCGCCGATGACGGCCACGTCAAATCCTTCCTGCCCGGGGCGGTTGCAACAGTCGTTCATTGCTTATCGCTTTCTTGAGGCGCTGGCGGCGCCCCGCTCAGTTTTGAATAGCGCGCGCCGGATAACCCGCGTTGGTTGATGCAGCGGCAATCGCAGCAGCATTGGTGCGGCGCGGGTTATAGGTTGCGCGCGCGGTCTTGGCTGCGAAATCGACCGTGACCGCCGTTACCCCGGCGACGCCTTCCATCGCCTTCTTCACGGTGATCGGGCAGGTGGCGCAGGTCATGTTCTCTATGGCAAAGGTGGTTTGCTTCTGAGCGGTTGCGGTAGCCGCGGGGCGATCTTGCGCCGTGCCACTAACTGCATAGGCGACCCCGCCGCCAGCCATAGCCAGCACGGCCATAGCGATACATACTGTCTTTTTCATGGGTATTTCCTTTCAATAGAACCAGGGTGCCCACCAGTCGATGGTGAGCGCCAGGATCGCGACGGCAAGGCCCAGCCACAGCACCGCCTTGGTGGTCCAAGCCGATTGTGGACGAGCGCAGTAGGAACCGTCTTCACAGGGCGGTTTCGGCTTGAAATAGACATGCCAGAAGCCGTAGCCGAGCAGCGCGAGCGTTACGCCTGCGACATAGGGCTTGTAAGGTTCGAGCGCCGTCAGGTTGGCGATCCACGCGCCGGAAATTCCGAGCATAACCAACAGTAGCGGGACGACGCAGCAAGCCGAGGCGAGCCCCGCGCCGATCAATGCGCCCGCCGCAACCCAGTTTGCCTGCTTCGGCTCGTGGTTTTCGGTGAGGGCTGGCTGTCCCGCTTCCGGCGTTGAGACCATGGCTTGAATCCCTTGTTCCAACTGAGTGATTCGCAGTGTAGGCTCTGTAGCCACTACAGACTCAAGAGGTATTTTCATGGAGCAACAGGTCGGCATCTTGCGTGCCCAGCTTGCCCGGAAAACAGGCTGCAATCTCGAAACCATCCGCTATTACGAGAAGGTGGGATTGCTGCCGGGGCCGCCTCGCAGTTCCAACGGCTACCGCGTCTATTCGCCGGAACTGGTGCAAAGGTTGCAGTTCATCCTGCGCGCGCGCGACCTTGGCTATGCAATGGATGAGATACGGTCATTGTTGTCGCTCACCGATACCGGTGCACAAACCTGCGCGGAGGTTATGGCGAGAACCGAACTCCACCTTGAAGATGTCCGCCGCCGCATTGCAGATTTGCAGAAGATAGAGGTGACGCTGGCGACCACGTTAGCCAGATGCACTGGAGATGACGTTGCCGAATGTCCCATCCTGGAAGCACTCCAGTTTTTACCCCATCAAGGCAATTGACGCCATCTTTGAGGGATTTGATTTTGTGATGTCAGCTTGGAGTATAGCCTAACTGGACGTCAGGGCGGTACTGCGGTTTCTGTCAGATTAGGGTGATAAACGGAATTTGTTGACGAATTTCGTTACGTATCATAGATTTCAACCTGACATTTTGATGGAGAGAGTGCGCAGTGAAGGGGCAACGGATCGGCTATGTCCGGGTCAGCACGTTCGATCAGAATGTGGATCGCCAATTGGAAGGTCAGTCGCTCGATCGGACCTTCACCGACAAGGCATCGGGCAAGGACGTCAACCGCCCCCAGCTTGAGGCTCTGCTCACTTTCGCCCGCGAAGGCGATACCGTCGTCGTCCACAGCATGGATCGGTTGGCCCGCAATCTGGATGACCTGCGCAAGCTGGTCCAGGGCCTCACCAAGCGAGGTATCCGGATCGAGTTTGAGAAGGAAAGCCTGTCCTTCTCGGGGGAGGACTCCCCGATGGCCAATCTGATGCTCTCGGTCATGGGTGCGTTTGCTGAGTTCGAGCGCGCTCTGATCCGCGAACGGCAACGCGAAGGCATTGCGATCGCTCGGCAGCGCGGCGCCTATCGGGGGCGGAAACGGTCGCTCTCGGATGAGATGATTGCCGATCTGCACCGCCGCGTTGCCGCCGGTGAACGCAAGGCGACCATAGCGCGCGACATGGGCATCAGCCGCGAAACCCTCTACCAGTACCTTCGCGCCGCTGCCTGACACCAATGTTCACATTATGTCCGGAAAATCGTTGTTCAGCGTACAAAGCTTGAGGTGACGCCTGCTGGTCCGCGACATCGACGTACAGCTCGCCCGCGAAACCCGTCGCTTACCCTTTGCCGTCGTTGGTGATCTGAGTTCAGTGTCGGCGGCCTTCGGACGACCGATCGATATCCTCCTCGGTGCCGATATGTTCACGGGTAGCTGCATCGCGCTCGATTTCGCGAAAAGGCGTATGGCGGTCGTCAAGTCAGGCACGTTTCTCGCCGGTCCCGACTGGCGCGCTGTCGCGCTCGGGCGCGGTGCCAAGCAGGAGCTGTTCATTCGAGCTTCCGTCTCGGGTTTGCCTCCCGTGCCCTTGATGATCGATCTTGGCAGCTCGGCCGCGCTGATGCTCTCGTCGGCCTATGCCCGCGATCAAGGGCTGTTGAACGGGAAGCTCGTCTCGACCGCGGCGATCGGCGGCGTCGATGGTGTGCGTATCAACGATGCTTTCACGATCCAGAACATCAACATCGAAGGGCTTGGCGTCTCGAACGTCCCCACACTCGGGATGAGAGCTTGGCTCTCCACCAGCACGGTTGGCAATGTCGGCCTACCGCTGATCGCTCAATTCGACGTGGTGTTCGACGTGACCGCCGGATTCGTGTGGCTCCGGCCACTCGGTCCTCGTCGTCGCCTGCCGATGCTGAAGGACCGTAGCGGCCTTGGCCTCGCAGCCTCACCAACGGCGCTCACCGTTGTTCATGTGGCGGCGAACAGTCCCGCGGAAAAGGCTGGCTGGGCGGTCGGCGACCGGATCGTGGCGGTGAACGGCCATTCGATCGATGCGAACTATACGCGTGGGGAGCTCTGGCAAGTGCGCTCCCGGCCTGCTGGCACCCTCGTAAAGCTGACGATGGCCTCGGGTGATGTGCGCGAGCTCAGGCTGGCCGATTATTATTGATCGGCTTGAGGGTGGCCTTTGCCGATCGCCTTCATGATCCGACAATCGGCCATGCGCGCCTTGGTGCAGCTCTGGCTGAGCATTGCCAACTCATCCCGCAACACCGCGAGTTGCGCCAGTCTCTCCTCCACATCCTTGAGGTGCTGAGCAGCGATAGCTGAGGCGGCACCACAATCCTGGTCCGGGTTCTGCGCCAGCCCCATCAACGAACGGATCTCGTCGACGGAGAAGCCAAGCCGGCGACCGTTGCGGATGAAGTGCAAACGCTCAATGTCACTGGCATCGTAGGTTCTGCGACCCGACGCCGTGCGAGGGGCGGATCGGAGCAACCCGATCGACTCATAAAAGCGGATCGTCGTCACCTTCGTCGAGGTCTCGCTGGCGAGCTGCCCAATCATCACCGGCTTCATCATGCCATCCTTGCTTATGCGAACGTGTCGCACATTTCGCTTGCTTCTACAGCGACTGGAGGTGGTAAGGAAGGCCGCATGAATGCTTCTACCGAAAGCTGCGGGTGCCACGGGGAGCCCGCGCGCGCGCAAACCGATCCGGCCTATCGCCGTGCGCTGCTGACCGTCGTGGTGCTCAACCTCGGCTTCGGAGTCGCCGAGCTGTTCGGCGGGTTCATCGCCGATAGCCAAGCGCTGAAAGCGGATTCCCTCGATTTTCTCGGGGACGGGTCGATCAGCCTTATCGGTCTTCTCGCGCTTGCCTGGTCCGCACGGGCGAGGGCAAAGGTCGCGCTGACGCAGGGGTTGTTTCTCGGTGCGCTTGGCGTGGGCGTAATCGGTTTCGCGATTTGGCGCGCCCTGAACGCAACCGCGCCCGATGCCGAACTGATGGGCACAATCGGCGTTGTCGCGCTCGCGATCAATGTCGTGTCCGCCTTGGTGCTTGCGCGTTTCCGGGAAGGGGACGCCAATGTTCGCGCGATCTGGCTGTTCAGCCGCAACGACGCGCTCGCCAACGTGGCGGTGATCGCCGCGGCCGGTCTGGTGGCGTGGACAGGAAGCGCCTGGCCGGACCTCGCCGTCGCCGGCCTCATCGCCCTCCTGTTCCTCCACTCCGCTTATGAAATCGTCACTGGCGCTCGGCGCGAATTGGGAGAGCGGTAGTGCGTCTGCTCGCGTTGATCCGGGCAATGCTCTCGTTGCGGCTGCTCTCCGCGCTCGCGGCGCTGCTGATCCCTGCTGCGGCAATCGCCGAACCCGGCGACGTGCAAACCGCATGGCGGCTGCTCGACTATATGGCCGTCGATTATGGCGGCGCGGTCGCCAACGGTCGGATCAAGAGCACGTCGGAATATGCCGAGATGACGGAGTTCGCCGCGTCGGTCTCGACACGGCTTCAGGGCCTGCCGGCGAAGCCGGAGCGTCAAGCCCTCATCCAGCGGGCTGCCAACCTCCAGGCGGTGATCGCGGAAAAGGGACCGACTGAACAGGTGGCAACATTGGCGCACGGGCTCGCGGCCGATCTGTTGCGCGCCTACCCGGTGCCGCTCGCGCCCGATAAGGCTCCGAACCTCGTCTCCAGCGATGCCCTGTTCCGACAATCCTGCGCGTCCTGCCACGGGATGACGGGCAACGGCCGTGGCCCTGACGCCGCCAAGCTCGCTACGCCCCCGATTGCTTTCACCGATGCCGAGCGCGCGCGCCAGCGCAGCGTGTTCGCGCTCTATCAGGTGGTGACGCAAGGCATCGACGGGACCGCGATGCAGAGCTTCGCCGATCTGCCCAACGATCAGCGCTGGGCGTTAGCATTCCGAGCCGGGAGCTTCGCCTTCACGGATGCGCAGGCGCGCGAAGGCGAGCGGCTTTGGAAATCCGACCCGACCCTTCGCCGGCGCATTCCGGACCTGAAAACCCTGGTCGCGCTCACCCCGGCCGCGCTCGGCGCGGCGATCGGCGACGCCAAGGCTGACCCAGTGCTCGCGTTCCTGCGTCGTCATCCCGAACAGGTGATACAACAGGCTCCCGGCTCGCTCGCGGTCGCCCGCGCCAAACTCGCCGAAAGCGTGGCGGCTGCGCGGCGCGGCGATGCGCGCATGGCGAAAGAGCTGGCGCTGTCGGCCTATCTCGATGGGTTCGAGCCGATCGAGCCAACACTCACCGCGCGCGACGCGACGCTGATGGGTCGAATCGAGGGCGCGATGGGGGAGTTCCGCGCCTCGATCGACCGGGGCGCGTCGCCCGATGATCTCGCGGAGAAGGTCGCAGTACTGGGCGGCCTTTTCGACGATGCGGAAGCGGCGCTCGCGCCTGATGCCGCCACCGAAGCGTCCACGTTCCTGGGCGCGTTCACGATCCTGCTGCGTGAAGGGCTCGAAGCCCTGCTCATCGTTGTCGCCATGATCGCGTTCCTGCGTAAAGCCGAGCGCGGCGAGGCGCTGCGGTACGTGCATGGCGGCTGGGTCAGCGCGATCATCGCGGGCGGGATCACCTGGGCGGTCGCCACCTATGCGATCGGGATCAGCGGTGCGAGCCGGGAGCTGACGGAAGGGTTTGGCTCGCTGTTCGCCGCGGTCGTGCTGCTCTCGGTCGGGATTTGGATGCACGGCAAGGCGCAGGCCGATCAGTGGCAGCGCTATATTCGCGAGAAGATGTCGCGGGCGCTCTCGGGCGGGTCGGGCTGGTTCCTGTTCGGGCTGGCGTTCGTCGTAGTTTATCGCGAGGTCTTCGAGACGATCCTGTTCTATGCCGCGCTTTCGGCGCAAGGTGACAACGGGATGCTTCTCGCGGGGGCCGGGTCGGCGATTGGACTGCTCAGCCTGATCGCTTGGGCCATGCTTCGCTACAGTCGCAAGCTGCCGATCGCGCAGTTCTTCCGCTATAGCTCCTGGCTCATGGCGGTCCTGACCGTCGTGCTGGCGGGTAAAGGCGTCGCCGCGCTCCAGGAAGCCGGCCTTATCAACATCGCACCGCTCGCGGACGTGCCACGGCTGTCGATGCTCGGCGTGTTTCCCACTTGGCAATCGGTGCTGGCGCAACTCCTGATGGCGGTCGCCATTGCGGTCGGGTTCGCCTGGAACGGGCGCGACCGATCCCGCTCGGGTTCCGGCTCAGTGACCCTTGGTTCGAATTAGTGCAATGACATGAAAACCCTTCCGTGATAGAGGCAAGCTAGTGCGAGCCTTTTTGCCTTTCCTGACATGCCTGATGCTGGTCCTGACCAGCTTCTCCGGCATGGCCCATGCCGCCGATCTGGCGGGGGGAAGCATCGCGGGCGTTGAGTTCACGGTCCATACCGCCGGTGACATCGATCAGGTGCCATCGGACTCGGACAAGAATGTCCCGCATCATCACAATTATTGTCACGGACACGACGTCGGCGCGCCTGCGCGCACGACGATGGAATATACCCCCGTCCTCACAGTGCCCAAGCCGACAATCTCCGCCTCTGCGTCGCTCGACGGCCGCACCGGCATGGTCCATTTGAGGCCCCCCCAAGCCTGACGTCCGATTTGGGCGTGCGTTGGCGCGCCCCTGTCGATCATCGTCAGGAGTCCTATTTTCATGAATCGTATCCTCGCGGCCATGCTGGCCGCAGCGTCTTGCGCCACGATGGCGCAGGCGCAGGTCGGACCGTCCGCGCCTGTTGCGCAGGATGCGCCGGTCTACACGCTTGACCAAGCGGTCAGTGCAGCGGGCGGTTCGGCCCCTGCTGCGGAAGCGGCGACAGCTGGAATCGACGCGGCCCGTGCAGGTCGCACAGTCGCCGGCTTGCGGCCCAATCCGGTGGTTCAAGGCCAAGTCGAGAATGTCATCGGCTCCGGGCCGTATCGGGGGGTCCGCAGCGCGGAAACCACGGTCGGCTTTGCGATCCCGATCGAGCTAGGCGGCAAGCGCGGCGCCCGCGTCGCGGTCGCCAATGCGCAATTGTCCCAGGCCGAGATCCAGGCCGCGATCATCGCGGCGGATGTCCGGCTTCAGGTAACGCAGCTCTATGTCGAAGCGGTCGCGGCCGATCGCCGGGTAATGACAGCCCGCGATCAGGCCCGGATCGCCAGCGATGCGCTGCGGGCCGCGAGCGTTCGCGTGCAGGCAGGGCGGGCATCGCCACTCGAGCAACAGCGCGCGGATGTCGCGCGTATCAATGCCGACGCCAATGTGGAGCGGCAGCTTCGCTTGGCCGAGGCGGCCCGCGCCAATCTGGCGCGTCGGATCGGACGGCCGATCGACGGCCTGCTCGATGACACGCTGCTCGATCGCCTTCCCGGTGTGAACGTCTATGGGCCGTTGGCACCGGTCAACACGACCGGCACACTCGCGCTGGCGGCAGCCAACGCGGATTTCTCCATTGCCGAAGCCGGCGTGCGGCTCGCGCGCGCCAATCGCGTGCCTGACCTGAACGTCGGGCCGTCGATCCGCCGCCTGGAAGCGACCAACGACATGGCGGCGGTGTTCAGCGTGTCGATCCCGATCCCGGTGTTCAACAATGGTCGCGCCGCGATTGCGCAGGCGACCGCGCAGCGGACCCAGGCGGATGCGCAGCGCCGCGTGACCGCGCTCGACATCGAACAGGCGATCACGGACGCGCAGGCGCAGGCGGCCAATGCCGCAACGACGGCTCGTGCGGCGTCGGGGCCGGCGCTGGCGGCTGCACAGGAGGCCGCCCGCATCGCGCGGATCGGCTATCGCGAGGGCAAGTTCGGCCAGCTCGAATTGCTCGATGCTGAACGCACGCTCGCCGAAACGCGGGTCGCCGCGATCGACGCGCTTGCCAATTACCAGAATGCCCGCGCGCAAGTGGAGCGACTGACCGCTCGTGCGCCCAATGGGGGGAATCAGTGATGAAGAGCTTTTATCTCGCGGGCGCGGCGTCGCTCGCCCTGCTCTTGGCTGCCTGCGGCGGCAAGGATGGCGGAAACGAGGCAACTGCCGAAGGCGCAGCTGCCAATGAGACGGCAGCGGGCACGGAAAAGGGCGGTGCTGAAGGCGGTCATGCCGGTGAAGGCGTCGTCACATTGGGTGCCGACCAGATCGCCACAGCGGGCGTCCAGGTCGGACGGCCGATCATCGGCGGGGCCGGGACGATCGAGCTGCCCGCGATCATCGAGGGCGACCCACAGGGAACGCAGGTCGTCTCGGCCGCAATTGCGGGACGCGTGGTCGCGCTCACCCGTAACCTCGGCCAATCGGTCGGACGCGGCCAGACCATTGCGGTCATCGAAAGCCGCGAGGCGGCGCAGATCAAGGGCGAGGTCGAGGCGGCGCGGGCGCGGCTTCAGCTCGCTAATTCGAACCTCGCGCGCGAACAGCGGCTGTTCGCGCAGAGAGTCTCCCCTGAACAGGATCTGATCGCCGCCCGCACAGCGGCGACGGAGGCGCGGATCGCCCTGACGCAGGCGCAGAGCATGGTTTCGGCGGCGGGTGTCGGCGGCGGCGGGCTCAACCGGCTCGGCATTGCCGCGCCGATCTCGGGCCAGATCATTGCGCGCCCCGTGACGCTGGGACAAACGGTCGCGGCGGATGCCGAACTCTATCGCATCGCCAACCTGAGCCAGGTGTCGATCGCGCTTAATCTCAAGCCCGAGGATGCGGGCCGGGTGCGTCCCGGCAATACGGTGCTGGTGAAGGCGGCAGGCCGTCAGGCGACCGCCCGCGTGACCTTCGTGTCGCCGGCGCTTGATCCGCAGACGCGGCTCGTGCCTGCGCTCGCCACCCTCGACAATCGCGGTGGCGAATGGCGGGTCGGCGAGCCTGTGACGGCAGCCGTGCAGCTCACGGGCAGCGGCGGGAGCGGGGCGGTCCGCGTGCCGACGACGGCGGTCCAGAGTTTCGAGGGCAAGTCGGTCGTGTTCGTGCGCACGCCCACCGGCTTCAAGGCGACCCCGGTCCAGCTCGGCGATGCGTCGGGCGACACGGTGATCGTCCGGTCGGGCCTGACCGGCAACGAACAGATCGCCACCACCGGAAGTTTCACGCTCAAGGCCGAGATCGGCAAGGGCGAAGCGAGCCACGAGGATTAAGCCATGATCGCCCGTATCGTAACCTGGGCGGTCGAGAAGCGCTGGCTAGTCCTGCTCCTCACCGTCATCGTCGCCGCCATCGGCGCCTTTTCCCTCTACCGGCTACCGATCGACGCGGTGCCGGACATCACCAACAATCAGGTCCAGATCAACGTCCGCGCGCCTGCCCTCTCGCCCGAGCTGGTCGAGAAGCAGGTGTCGTTTCCAATCGAAACCGCGCTCGCCGGCACCCCCGGCCTGGAATATACGCGCTCGTTGAGCCGCAACGGCTTCGCGCAGATCACGGCGGTCTTTTCGGACGCGACGGACATCTATTTCGCCCGCCAGCAGGTGGGCGAGCGTCTGCGGGGCGTGCAAGAGAATCTGCCCGACGGCGTGAACCCTGAAATGGGTCCGATCGCGACAGGCCTGGGCGAGGTGTACATGTACACCGTTCGTCTCGATCATCGCGAGGACGACAAGCACAAGCCCGGTGAACCGGGCCAACAGCCCGATGGCAGCTACATCACGCCAGAGGGCGAGCGACTGACGACCGAAGAGGACAAGGCGACCTACCTGCGCACCGCGCAGGACTGGATCGTGACGCCGCTTCTGAAGACCACACCGGGCCTCGCCGGTGTCGACTCGATTGGCGGTTACGCCAAGCAGTTCCTCGTCGTGCCCGACGTGCAGAAGCTGGCCTCGCTCGGCATCACGCTGACGGACCTGGGAAATGCGCTGGAGCGCAATAACACCAGCGTCGGCGGTGGCTTCGTCAATCGCAATGGCGAAGGTCTGGCTGTTCGCTCGGATGCGCTCGTTCGCAATGCCAGCGAGTTGGCCAGGACCGTGATCGCGACACGTAACGGCGTGCCGATCACGGTCGAACAAGTTGCGACTGTGAAGACGGGTCAGGCGATCCGCATGGGTTCGGCATCGGAGAACGGTACCGAAGTCGTCGTCGGCACGGCGATCATGCGGATCGGCGAGAACAGCCGCATCGTGTCGACCGCGGTCGCTGAGAAACTGAAGACGATCAACGCTTCGCTGCCTCCTGACGTCGTAATTCAGCCGGTGCTGAACCGCACCGAGCTGGTCAATTCGACGATCAAGACGGTCGCGAAAAACCTGTCCGAAGGCGCGGTGCTGGTCATCGTCGTGCTCTTCCTGCTGCTCGGCAACTTCCGTGCGGCCCTGATCGCGGCGTTGGTCATCCCGATCACCATGATGCTGACAGGCTTTGGTATGCTGCGCGCTGGGGTCTCGGCCAATCTGATGAGCCTTGGGGCTTTGGACTTCGGTCTGATCGTCGACGGCGCCGTCATCATTGTCGAAAACGCGCTGCGCCGGCTTGCCGAGCAACAGCATCATGAAGGCCGATTGCTCAGCGTCAAGGAACGGCTCGCGACCGTGGCAGCCGCTGCGCGTGAGATGATCCGTCCCTCTGTGTACGGGCAGGCAATCATCATCCTCGTCTACGTACCGCTGCTCACGCTGACCGGCGTGGAGGGTAAAACGTTCGGACCGATGGCGCTGACCGTCATCATCGCGCTCGCCTTCGCCTTCATCCTCTCTCTCACCTTCGTGCCGGCGATGATTGCGATCTGGCTGTCGAAGAAGGTCGAGGAGAAGGACGGCCGCATCATCACGTGGCTGAAGAAGCGCTACGAACCCGGTCTCGACCGGGCCATGAAGCGCCCGACGCTGACGATCGGTGCGGGTGTGGGAAGCCTTGTGGTGGCGGCGCTTGCTTTCACTACGCTCGGCTCGGTGTTCCTGCCGCAGCTCGACGAAGGCGATTTGCTGATCCAGTCGCTCCGCATTCCGGCAACGTCGGTCCAGCAGAGCCAGGCGATGCAGGTGCCGATCGAGCGGATGATGTCGAAGCAGCCGGAGGTGCAATTCGTCTATTCCAAGACGGGCACCGCCGAGCTGGCGGCCGACCCGATGCCGCCGAACGCGACCGACATGTTCGTCATCCTGAAGCCGCGCAAGGATTGGCCGGATCCTGAGCTTCCCAAGGAGGAGCTGGTCAGCCGGATCGAGGGTAATCTCGCGAAGATTCCGGGAAATGCCTACGAGATCACCCAGCCCATCCAGATGCGCTTCAACGAGCTGATCGCCGGCGTGCGCGGCGACATCGCGGTGAAGGTGTTCGGGGACGACTTCAACCAGATGAACCGGACGGCCGAGCAAATCGCGGCGGTGCTGCGCAGAACGCAAGGCGCAGCGGACGTGAAGGTGGAGCAGACGACCGGTCTTCCCATGCTCGACATTCGCGTCAACCGCGACGCGATGGCGCGGTTGGGCGTTACGGCTCAGGATGTGCAGGACACCGTGACTGCGACGATCGGCGGGCGAACATCGGGCCAGATCTTCGAGGGCGACCGTCGCTTCCCCGTGGTGATCCGCCTGTCGGAGGCGCAGCGTGCCGACATCGGCCTGCTCCAACAGGTGCAGGTGCCGGTGGCAGGCGGCGGCTATGTACCGCTGTCCAGCGTCGCCGAGATCAAGGTGGTCGATGGTCCGAACCAGATCAGCCGCGAGAACGGCAAGCGGCGCGTGGTGGTGCAAGCCAACGTGCGTGGCCGCGACGTCGGATCCGTCGTGGCGGATGCGCAGGCGGCGATCGGCAGCCAACTCCGGCTGCCTGCCGGCACCTATCTCGAATGGGGCGGCCAGTTCGAGAACCTCCAATCGGCAAGCGAACGGCTGAAGCTGGTCATTCCGGCTTGCTTCATCTTGATCCTGCTGCTCCTCTACGGGGCGTTGGGATCGGTCCGCGACGCCGCGATCGTGTTCACCGGCGTGCCTTTCGCGCTGGTGGGCGGCGTCCTGTTGCTGTTCCTGCGGGGCATGGACTTCTCGATCTCGGCGGCAGTGGGCTTCATCGCCCTCTCGGGCATCGCGGTCCTCAACGGCCTCGTCATGGTCAGCTCGATCCAAGATCTGATCCGATCAGGGATGAGCCGCGAGGAAGCCGCGCATGTTGGCGCGATGCAGCGTCTGCGACCCGTCATCATGACCGCGCTAGTCGCCAGCCTCGGCTTCGTGCCGATGGCGCTGGGCGAAGGCGCCGGCGCAGAGGTTCAAAAGCCTTTGGCGACGGTCGTCATCGGCGGTCTGATCTCGGCGACGCTTCTTACGCTGTTCGTGCTGCCGACACTCTATGCCCGGTTCGGGCAGAAAGTGATCGAGAAACCCGAGCACTACAATGAGGAGCATGAAGGGGACGACCACGGTCAGACCTTCGTGAACAACTTGGCCTGATGGATGGGCGGGGCGATCCGCGATCGCCCCGCCCATCTCTGGGAGATGGGGATATGCCTCGCACCATAACCAGCTCGATGCTTCACGGCGGGCCACTGCGCATCTGGTCGGCACTCACCGATCCGGATCATCGCCGGGCGTGGAGTCCGCTCGTATTTCTCGATGATCCGTCCCGGCTCGGCGACACAGAATGCACCTTTGCGATCCAGGGCATCACCCGGCCAATTCGGACGCCAGCACGGATTGATCGATTCGATAAACCGCACGCCTTCGCTTGGTCCTGCGGCATCCCCTATCTGTTCACGCTCGAAGAGCGGTACGAGCTGGCGGGGGACGATGGCGGCACCAGGCTAACGCATAGCTGCACGCTGCGCGGGGCGCTCTCCCTGCCGTTCGCGGCGATGATGTTGCGCCGCCTGCGATCCCTGATGGTCGAATCTGACGATCGCCTCGCAACCTATCTCCGCTGGCGGGTAGGTCAGCCTGCCCGGGCTATCAATCGTCAGCGCGTCCCCTTCCGCTACAGGAGGAAGGCGCGATGATGATGCACTGTAAGCGGGTGCTGCCCGCCGTCATCCTCGTTGTCGGGCTCGCGGCGTGCTCGGAAAGAAAGCCGCCAGCCCCGCCAACGGAGCAGCAGATCCATTCGTCCGACAGCGCCGTGGCGACCGGGGAAATGGGGCGGCATAGATATCGCTGTTCCGACGGGGAACCGCTGTTCGTCGATTACAAGGACAACGGCCTGCAGATCGATTTGCGGCGCTCCAACGGGGGACCGCCGATGATGCTGACCGCGCCAGCGCAGGGCCTGCAATATGTCGGCGAAACAGCCACCGCGACCTTCAAGGGGTCGCAGCTCACCATCGTGGAAGGCGATGGCCGTACCCGGATCTGCGAGCGGGAAGGCACGCGATGAACTGCCCTGCCTTCGAACGCCACAGGGCGCTTCGTCGGAAGAGACCGATGTCTGACACGTCGATTTCAAATGTGACAACCTTGTGCGGCCTGAATCGGGCCGGTCTGGCGATCGCGCGCCTCGGCGTCGTTCTCGTCTCCGGGGCGGTTATAGGGGCGTGTAATCCAGCGCCGACCCAGCCTACCGAGCCGGCGCATGAAAAGCATCTGACGTCGAAACTAATCGCGCAGCGCATCATGTACTGCGACGACGGCACACGCGCCGATGTCGACTTCATCGATGACGGCTTGAAAATGGCCGTCACCTGGCTGCCGAAGGGCAGGACCGAGATCCTGCGCGCGCAGCGAACCGGTGACGAGTTTCGCGGCGACCATTCGCGGGCTGTCGTGGCGGGCGGATCGATCGCGTTCACGCGACGCGGGAAGATCCGCGTCTGCCACCGAACCCCGGAGGAGTCCTAGGAAATGCAGGCACTGCTCTATACGCTTGCGCCTGTGCTGGCGGTCGTGCTCGGCGCGATTGTCGCGAGCCGCACCAAGTTGAAACCTGGCCTCGTGGCGGGCCTACAGCATCTCGCTGCCGGCGTCGTGTTCGCGGCGGCAGCGACCGAAATCCTGCCGCAGGTCAAGCATGAGGCATCGCCCAGCGCGACGTTGATCGGCGGGGCGGCGGGCGTCGCGACCATGCTGGGGCTCAAGGCTCTTGAGGCCCGCTTCAAGGGGCCGATGGCGCTACTCGCCGCGATCGGCATCGACATTCTGGTCGACGGCCTGGTGCTCGGCCTCGCTTTCGTGGCGGGCGAGAAGGCAGGTCTCCTGCTGACGATCGCGCTCACTCTGGAAGTGTTATTTCTGGGACTGACGCTGACCGACGAGCTGGCGGAAACCTATCGCTCGCGCTTGCGCATCATCGTGATCGTCTCGGCATTGGCCCTGCTGCTGCCGATCGGCGCGCTCGCTGCCGTGCCGGTCGCCGCGCTGTCGCCGGTGATGATCGCCGGCTTCCTCAGCTTCGGGCTGATGGCGCTGCTCTACCTCGTCACGGAGGAGTTGCTGGTCGAGGCGCACGAGAAACCCGACACCCCGCTCATCAGCTCGATGTTTTTCGTCGGCTTCCTGGCCCTGCTGACACTTGAGGAGATGATGGGATGATCCCGGGCAACGACAACAATGGCGGGCAGGAGCGCCGCACACTGTGGATCGTCCTGCTGCTGAACGCGGCGATCGCTGCGGGCTTCTTCGTTTCCGGCTTCTTCGCGGACTCGAGCGCGCTGATCGCCAACGGCGTCGACAACCTGTCCGATACGGCTGTGTATGCGCTGAGCCTTGTGGCGCTCACCCGGGGCCAGACATGGAAGACACGCGCCGCGGTCGCTTCGGGCGTCATGCTGCTGATCTTCGCGGGCGGCATCTTGATCGATGTCGGACGGCGCTACGTGCAGGGCAGCGAGCCCATCGGACCTACCATGATGGTCATGTCCGCGATCGCCGGCGTCGTGAATTACCTCTGCCTGCGGCTGCTCCAGCGCCTCAAGGATCCGGACGTCAATCTCCGGGCCGCAACCACCTTCAGCTTCAACGACTTCATTTCCAACGGCGGCATCCTGATCGCCGGCGTGCTGGTGCTGTGGTTGGGTACCAATTGGCCGGACCTGCTGGTCGGCTTCGCCACCGCCATCATCGCCATCAAGGGCGGTGTCGAAATCCTGCGCGACGCGCGCGCCGAAACCAAGAAAAGCGAAAGGAGGTCGTCATGAACGACAAGCTCGAACTCGACATTCCAGTGTTGTTGCCGGACCTTCCTGACGCGGCCGATGCCTGCCTGGACCGTCTCGTATCAACCCTGTCAAAGCGCGAAGGTGTCGAGCGGGCGCATGTGATCTGTCTCGACGGCAACACGCCAGCGGCGCTGTGCATCCATTTCGATGCCGCCAAGCTGCCGCTGCCACGGTTGCGCGAAATGGTGCGCGCCGCAGGTGCCGAAATCACCGAGCGCTACGGCCATGCGATCTGGCAGGTGACGGGGATCAACCACGAACGTCGGGCGCGCACGGTCAGCGATGCGCTGTGCGCCTTGCCCGGCGTGGTCCAGGCAAGCGCCAGCACCAGCGGGTCTGTCCGGGTCGAATATGATCGCCGCGAAACCACCGAAGAGGAGGTGCGCGCTGCGCTTCGCAAGCTGAAGGTGAGGGTGGGCAAGCGGGTCGCTGCCGATGAACATGCCGGCCACGACCACGGCCCCGGGGGCCACGGCGCGGGCGAAGAGAAGCACGGCCCCGGCGATGGCCACGACCATAGCCACGCCGAATTTCTCGGCCCCAATACCGAGCTGATCTTCGCGCTCGCCTGTGGCGCGCTGCTGGGGATCGGCTACGCGATCGAGAGGCTGGTCGCTGGCGCGCCCGAATGGCTGCCGACCGCCTGCTATATCGCAGCCTATTTCTTCGGCGGATTCTTCACGCTGCGCGAGGCGATCGACAACCTCCGGATGAAGAAGTTCGAGATCGACACGCTGATGTTGGTCGCTGCGGCCGGCGCCGCTGCGCTGGGCGCATGGGCCGAAGGTGCGCTGCTGCTGTTCCTGTTCAGCCTCGGCCATGCGCTTGAGCATTATGCAATGGGCCGCGCCAAGAAGGCGATCGAGGCGCTGGCGAAGCTCGCGCCCGAAACCGCGACCGTGCGACGCGGCGGGCAGACCAGCGAAATCCCGGTCGAGCAGATGGTCGTCGGGGACATTGCCATCGTCCGCCCGAACGAGCGCCTGCCTGCCGACGGCTTCGTCATCAAGGGCACCAGCGCGATCAACCAGGCCCCGGTCACGGGTGAAAGCATCCCGGTCGACAAGGTGCCGGTCGCAGATGCCGCAGCGGCACGCGCCAAGCCCGATGCAGTCGACGCGGAAAGCCGGGTTTTTGCTGGTACGATCAACGGCGGCGGCGCGATCGAGATCGAGGTGACACGCCGTTCCAATGAAAGCGCGCTTGCCAAGGTCGTGAAGATGGTGAGCGAAGCGGAGACGCAGAAGTCGCCGACGCAGCGCTTCACCGACCGGTTCGAACGGATCTTCGTGCCCGCCGTCCTGGTCCTGTCAGTGCTCCTGCTGTTCGCATGGGTGGTCGTCGACGAGCCGTTCCGCGACAGCTTCTATCGCGCGATGGCGGTGCTGGTGGCGGCAAGCCCGTGCGCGCTCGCGATCGCAACGCCGAGCGCGGTCCTGTCGGGCGTTGCCCGTGCAGCGCGGGGCGGCGTGCTCGTGAAGGGCGGTGCACCGCTCGAAAACCTCGGGTCGCTCAAAGCGATCGCTTTCGACAAGACGGGCACGCTGACCGAAGGTCGTCCGCGCATCACTGATGTCGTGCCCGTCGATGGCGCCGATGAAGGCGAGTTGCTGGCGCTGGCTGTCGCCGTCGAAGCGTTGAGCGACCATCCCCTGGCCCAAGCGATCGTCAAGGACGGCCGCGAACGTCTGAACGATCGTGCCGTGCCGACTGCCGGCGACCTCAAGAGCCTGACCGGTCGGGGCGTCACCGCGAGCGTGGATGGCGAGACGGTGTGGATCGGCAAGGCCGAGATGTTCGGAAGTGAGGGCATTCCGGCGCTGGGGCAGGGCGCGCAGGACGCAATCGCGAAGCTGCGCGAGAACGGCCGCACGACAATGGTGGTCCGCAAGGGGGACCGCGACCTGGGCGCGATCGGCCTGATGGACACGCCTCGCGAAGCTGCCAAGACCGCGTTGCGTCGGCTGCACGAGATGGGCGTGTCGCGGATGATAATGATCTCCGGCGATCACCAGAAAGTCGCCGAAGCGATCGCCGACGAAGTCGGGATCGACGAAGCGTGGGGCGACCTCATGCCCGAAGACAAGGTTGCCGCGATCAAGAAGCTCGCCGGCGAAGACAAGGTCGCGATGGTGGGCGACGGCGTGAACGATGCGCCGGCGATGGCAAGCGCCACGGTCGGCATCGCGATGGGCGCGGCGGGGTCGGACGTTGCGCTGGAGACAGCCGACGTGGCGCTGATGGCCGACGATCTGGCGCACCTGCCATTCGCAGTCGGTCTTAGCCGCCATACCCGTGGAATCATCCGGCAGAACGTCTTCGTCAGCCTGGGTGTCGTCGCCTTCCTGGTGCCTGCTACCATCCTCGGCCTCGGCATTGGGCCAGCGGTGGCGGTTCATGAGGGATCGACGCTGCTCGTCGTCATCAATGCGCTCAGGCTGCTCGCCTACCGCGATCCGGCAGGGAAGGCGGCATGAAGTGGCTGATCGCCTTCGACCTCGACGGCACGCTTGCCGAGAGCAAGCGGCCGTTATCGGAGGATATGGCCGCAATCCTCGCCCGATTGCTCGCCATCACGGATGTGGCGGTGATCTCGGGCGGGGACTGGCCGCAGTTCGAAAAGCAGATCGCCTCGCGCCTTCCTGCCGGCGTCGCGCTCGACCGTCTCTGGTTGATGCCGACCACAGGCACGAAACTCTATCGGTTCATCAATGGCGCTTGGCGCGCGGTCTATGCCGAACTGTTCGACGACGCGGAGAAGGCGAAGATCCGCACGGCCTTCGATCAGGCGCTGACCGATGCCGGTCTCGCCGACGAACGTATCTGGGGCGAACGGATCGAGGACCGGGGCAGCCAGATCACCTTTTCGGGCCTGGGGCAGGCAGCGCCGCTGAAGGAAAAGGAAGCGTGGGATCCTGACCGAAAGAAGAGGACCGCGTTGCAGGCCACGTTGCGCGCGAAGCTGCCGGAGCTCTCGATCAATCTCGGTGGCACGACATCGATCGACGTGACCAGAGCAGGGATCGACAAGGGCTATGGCCTGAAGCGCCTGAGTGCCGAGAGCGGTGTCCCGCTCGACGGGATGCTGTTCATTGGGGATGCGATATTCCCCGGTGGGAATGACTATCCCGCTGCTGAAATCGGCCTCGACACAGTGAGGGTGCGCGACGTCGCGGAAACCACCGCCGTCGTGACCGCCATCATCGCGTGTCTGCACCGATAGGATCAAGATACATGGTCGGCTCCATCGCGGAATGCCGCATTGTCAAAGCTCTGGCTTCTGTCGCTTAGGGCAGCGCTTCCTAAAACGAAAAGAAGGCAATGTGCGCGTCTCCGCGAACAAAGCCTCCAGCGATCAATCTAAGAGATTCCGCCGCGCTTCTCAATCGTAGGGGGCGTTTGCGGGAGGGGGCGGAATCCTACGCTAAGGATTTGGGCCAGCGATATTCCCCGGTTAGATTGATGTGTTCCCATCCCAACGGCGAGACGTGGGCGAGTAGATCAGGCGCGATATGGGTACCGCTGGCGGCCCGGGTATTGACGACCTCGCCGAGCTTCATGGTGTTCCAGAATATGATGATGGCGGCGAGCAGGTTCATTCCGGCGATGCGATAGTGCTGGCCTTCGCCGGATCGATCCCGGATTTCACCTCGGCGGTGGAAGCTGATGGCGCGCTTTAGGGCGTGGTGGGCCTCACCCTTGTTGAGGCCGATCTGAGCCTGGCGCTGGAGGCCGGCATCAAGAATCCAGTCGATCATGAACAGGGTTCGCTCGATGCGGCCCACCTCTCGCAATGCGAGGGCCAGCTCATTCTGGCGCGGGTAAGAGGCGAGCTTGCGAAGAATCTGGCTGGGGGCGACGATCCCCGCTGCGATCGTCGCCATGATGCGCAGGATGTCGGGCCAGTTGCGCTCGATGAGCGGTTCATTGATCTTACCTCCGACCAGCGCTCGCACATTGGCCGGCGTCGCGTTGGGCGTGAAGGCATAGAGTTTTTCTGAGGGAGATCGCGGATACGGGGGGCGAACCTGTAGCCGAGCAAGGCGCAGGCGGCGAACACATGATCGGTGAAGCCGCCCGTGTCGGCAAAATGCTGGCGAACGCGGCGGCCCGCGTCATTCATGAGCAGCCCGTCCAGGATATAGGGAGCCTCGCTGACCGTTGCCGGGATCACCTGGGTTGCGAACGGCGCATATTGATCGGACACATGGCTGTATCCCTTGAGGCCCGGGACGTTGCCATATTTCGCGTTGATCAGATTCATCGCCTCGCCCTGCTCGGTAGCAAGGAAGAACTGCCCGTCGCTGGATGCCGATTGCCCTTGTCCCCAGAAGGCGGCCATGGGCAGGGCGGCGTGGGCCTCCACGATCATGGCGAGCGCCCGATCATAGGCGCTGCCTTCGACATGCCAGCGCGCGATCCGCAGCAATTCCCAGAAGCTGTGCGTGTTGGTCGCCGCCGCCATCTTGCGCAAACCGAGATTGACGCCTTCCGCCAGCAACACGTTCATCAGGCCGATCCGGTCGCTGCAGGGCGCGCCGGTGCGCAGATGCGTGAACGCCTCGGAAAATCCGGTTCGCTCATCGACTTCCAGCAACAGATCGGTGATCCTCGCGGGCGGGAGCTGTTGATAGAGATCGAGCACGAGATCCTCGGCCCCTTCGGGCGTGTCGGCCCTCAGCTTGTCGATGTGCAGCTTGCCGTTCTCGATGATGCCGCCTGGGATCGTGCCGGTTCGCGCCGCGCGGCCAAACTCCTTCAGCCGTGTATCCAGTCGAGCCCTGCGCTCGGCCAGCCATTCGCCGGGTCGCAGCGGCACGGCGAGCCGCGCGGTCTGCTCTATCGCCTGTGGCGGGACCAGAAGCTGCTTGAGGTCGCCATAGCGGCGCGATCCCGCCAACCATATGTCACCGGACCGGAAGGCGTCGCGGATGTGGAACAGCACCGCGATTTCCCAAAGCCGGTGGTCGCCGCTGGGCTCAGCGCGAAGATGACGATGCCATTTCGAGTTGGGACGTAGAAAATCCACCGGCGGATCGACCTTGATCCCGTTACGCAGCATCGCAACGGCCGCCAGAAGAGGCGTGGCGATCGGCGCCGCCTGCATGTCGAGCAGGCGCAGCATCCTGGGCGCGTAGAGGCGGAAACGGTGATAGCCGTCCAGCACACGGCTGAGCGGGTCGGCCGCGAGCACGTTGGTCAGCGCGGAGGCCGTGGCGACAAGGGTTCTGAACCGTTCCCAGCCAGGCCCGGTGGCGATTATCCCGTCCAGGGCCGTGCCATCGTCCTGCGCTCCAAGCAAAGCACCACCGATTTCGGCAAAGGACTTCAGCGTGTCCCGAACGGCCGCCTTTTCGTCGGCGATCCTGGTGTTGCAAAGGCGTTCGGAGGCCCGATAGAGACGGCCTACGATGCGATCGTGGGTCTCCACGATGACATCGGCCAGCGATGACCGCCATTCCAGGGTGCAGACAGCGAGGATCGCAAGCCGCCTGTCTTCGGGCAGATCACGCATGCCGTCGGCGTAATAGCGCTCGCCCTGCCGGCGAAGCCGGGTCACACGATGCGCCGGCACGCCGTCCAGCAAATCCGCCGGAAGATCGAACCTTTGAAGATATTCCAGTCGATCCATCAGCCGGTTAGCGGCTGCTGAATTTGCGCCAACCTCGAACTGTCGCAGCCATACGAAGCGCGTGACGCGACCATCCACCGTATCCTCCAACAGGTGAGCCAAATTCTCGCTCAGGGTTGGCGTGATGCGATGGGCGATAAGATCCTCGATCCGGCGCTCGGCCTCAACCAGCGCATCGGCGCAAAGGCGCTCGATCGTCGAGGAGCCGGGAAGGATCGTGCGGGTGCGGCGACACTCCGCAACGAAGCGACGGGCAAGATCCTCATTCGATGTCGCCGCCTCGGCTTCCCGAGCGATCCATTCGCGCAAATCCCGTGCGCCCCGCCCCGAAAAGGAGCGATAGCCGTAGATTCGGCGAAGGTCCGCCAGATGCTCGTGCCGGGTCTCCTCGCGCGCGGCATAGAGGAGTAGATCGTCGCTGGTCAGGCCGAGCTGGGCCGCGATGAAATCCGATACCTGCGCCGGGATCAACTCGCCAGGAGCGAGCACCCGGCCCGGGTAGCGCAGGACGCACAGTTGCAGCGCGAAGCCAAAACGATTGTGGGCGCGCCGGCGCTGGCGGATATGCCCGAGATCCTCATCGCTGAGGGTATAGTGCCGCAGCAGCTCACCTTGATCGACCGGCAAGTGAAGCAGCGCCTCGCGCTGTCGATCGGTCAGGGTCACGCGACGCGGCATACATGCTCCTTATTCTTTCCGAGCTACGGTTTGAGATAGCTTGATTGAGATGCTGGTTAAGATACACAATAGCCCAATCTTATGTGCTCATGTTCGTCACCGCCTCAAACCTTCGTTTGTGATCCATGCTGATCGGCTACGCCCGCGTGTCCAAAGCCGACGGCTCGCAGTCGCTCGACCTGCAGCACGATGCCCTTCGCGCTGCCGGTGTCGAGCCAGGCAATATCTATGATGATCGTGCATCCGGTAGCCGTGATGATCGCCCCGGTCTTGCCGCCTGCCTGAAATCGTTGCGCGACGGCGATGTCCTCATCGTTTGGAAGCTCGACCGGCTCGGCCGAACGCTCACCCACCTGGTCAGCACGGTGCAGAATTTGTCGGATCGCGGTATCGGTCTGCGGGTGCTCACCGGCAAGGGCGCGCAGATCGACACCACGACGCCATCGGGCCGGATGGTGTTCGGCATTTTTGCCACACTGGCGGAGTTTGAGCGGGATATGATCCGCGAGCGCACCATGGCTGGCCTGGCCGCTGCCCGCGCGCGGGGACGCAAGGGTGGCCGCAAGTTCGCCCTCTCCAAGGCCCAGGTGCGGCTCGCTCAGGCTGCTATGGCCCAACGCGACACGTCCGTTTCCGACCTCTGCAAGGAACTCGGGATCGAGCGCGTCACTCTCTACCGCTATGTCGGTCCCAACGGGGAACTCCGGGATTACGGTCAGCGCGTGCTTGCTGCCAAAACGCGATGATGATGACGGGAGCCCCGATCAAACTTACCCAAGCGGACGCCGCAGACGTTGCAGACCTGTACAACCGTTGCAGCGACTATTTCCTGTTGCAGGACGGGGCCGCGCCCACGCTGGACGATGCTCGCGAGCTTTTCTCCGATGTGCCGCCCGAAAAGAGCGCCCACAATCAAGCTGTCCTGGGATGGAAGGGGCCTGGCGGCCTATATGCAATCGCGGCCATCCTCCGCGATTATCCGCGTGATGGCACATGGTATCTCGGCTTCATGATCGTAGATGCCGCACAGCGTGGTCGTGGCGTCGGACGCTCAATTTACTCGACGGTCGAAAGCTGGGCCGCTGCGAGAGGTGCCACAGAGATTCGGTTGGCCGTGCTGGAAGCGAATGAAGCGGCAGAGCGATTTTGGCGTTCTCTCGGCTTCATTGAGTATCGGCGCGTTGGGCCAGACACCTTCAAAATGCGTAGCCATCGCCGGATAGAACTGAGCCGTCGCCTTTCTGGCGCGACCGTAGAAGGCAGCAACAAGTAAGATCTCGCGCCGGCTATCTGGGCGAGCTTGGCGTAGGATTCCGCCCCCTCCCGCAAACGCCCCCTGGCATGGGCCGTAAGGCCGCTCGGCCTCACGGCCCTGCCTGTCCGGCGAGGACGGGATGGGGAGGGGAAACGAGAATCTACCGCTGGCGCGGGCGAGCCGCCCTAGCGTGGCCGGTGCCCCGGCACCGGGTGCCGCGATTGGCGGATTACACGGGCGGATGATTGTCGTTTGGGAACGAAAGGGCGGTGCCCTTGGTGTTCCCCTGGTGCCGATCGCGCGCAGCGCAGGCGGCGAAGGAAGGGCAGTGCGGATCTCCGTACGGCATTTATCGCGCGCACGCGCGCACGCCGTCCCGCCCGCCCGCGAGGGCGGCCCGCTGGCCGATTTTCTGCTTTCGTTCTCGACTCGGCTGACTCATAGAATCGTCATGCCGATCATGGCCGAACATCGCTGGCTTTATCCGATCGACTGGCCCGAGCTGTCGAGGCTGATCCGCTTCGGCCGCGCCAACGGGCGCTGTGAGCATTGCGGGCGCCCGCATGGCGCGCGCGTATTCCACCTTGGCGATGGCCGTTGGTGGGACGCCGATCGCCGGCAATGGCGCGACGGTCGAGGGCGCCGGATACGCGCACCGGGCGAGGGGGTCGCGGCGATCGTCCGCGTGACGCGGGTCTACATCGCCTGCGCGCACCTGAACCACGATCCTACGGACAATGCGTGGCGCAACCTCGCCGCGCTATGCCAACGCTGCCACATGGTACACGACGCGGCCGAGCATCGCCGCAGACGTTGGCTGAATGCCTTCCGGCGCCGCGCCCTAGGCGACCTGTTTGAATGGTTCGAGAGACGCGCCGCGCCAGGGATTGAAGGTGTGCCACGTGGCACACCCGCACGGGCATTGAACGCGCCAACGCACGAACCTACATGATCGTTGGCCTTCGTGGCTTCGGGGTGCTGGGGGGTTCAAATCCCGCAGGCTGGCTGATTATCGGTGCCCTCTTTTTGGCTCTGGCGCTTCGCTTCGCAAGCGTCATTTTCATGGAGGGATTGCCTATGATTACACGTTCAAAATCTCGCGCCCGCAAGGCGCTCAAGGTCAAGAACACCAACCTGAACCCAGTGACTAACGTGATGAAGCTCTGTTCTGTTTCTTTCGAGACCGTCTGGGCACTGATCGTTGGCTGGTCTGCTGGTGCGGCCGGCCCCGCACCATTGGCGCAGTCGCGCCAGCGTCACCAGTAGGGGGCGGAAGAGCGATCTTCCGCCCTTTGCTTATCGAAGCATGGTCAACGCTAGATGACGAGCTGCCGCTCCGATAGGGTAGCGGCTGCATGGCCGACCAATCCCCCCTGATCGTCTTTCCTGATACGAACGTCCTCATCCAGGGCCGGACGCTCAAGGATCAACCATGGGAGGAGTTGGGCCGGGATCCCATCGACGTCATACTGTCCGGGCCAGTGATCCGCGAGCTTGATCGGCTGAAGAATAGGCCCGGCAGGGTCGGGAAGGTCGCCCGCTCGGTCAGCACGAAGGTGCGCGAACTGATGGCGAGCGCAGCACGAGCGGAGCTGCTTCGCGAACACGGACCTCGGGTTATGCTACGCCTCGCGGCCGGCGCACCAAACCAAGGCAAGGTGCGCGAGGAAATTGATCTGTCCCATGACGATCAGGCCATCATCAACCAGGCGCTTGCGAGCCTTGATGCAGGGGCCGAGGTTGTCCTCCTGACCGATGATAATTTCGCCGCGATGACGGCAGAGCATTTCGGGTTGCCGGTGCGGATGCTGCCGGCTCACTGGCTGAAGGAACCCGAGGTAGACGACAGCGCAAAAGAGCTTGCCCGTAAGGATGCCGAGATCACCCGGCTAAAGGCGGCCGAGCCGATGCTTGCGCTTCGCTTCGTCGATCAGTCGGGCACGCAGATCGATCGGCTCGAGGTAACGATGAAGCGCTATCTTCCGGTCTCCTCTGATGATGTCGATCGGCTGGTGAAGCGGGTCATCGCGCTCGCACCGATGGCGGAGCTGACGCCCACGCAATTGAAGAAGGCGCCCGAGCCCCGCAGCCCCGGCGAGGGTTTCGACATCTCGAGCATCGCCTACCCTGACGATGGCATGATGCCTCTGACCCGAATGACCATCGACAAGTATGAGGATGACTATCGGAAGTGGGTTTCGGGCGTTCGTTCGAAAATCGCCGGATTTCATGCGGAATGGAACCGCCGACGGGACTGGCCACAGGCAGTTTTCGGCGTGCGGAACACGGGCACACGGCCCGCTTCCGATGTGCTTGTCGAGGTCGCTGCGTCCGGCAATTTCAAGCTGAGTGGTCCGGGTAAGGTCAACGACGAGCGTGGCGACAAGGGTGCACGATGGCTTGAGCTAGCGCTCCCTCCGGAACCGCCGCGCCGGAAATCTCGAGGTGAGATCCTCATGGCATCGGGGATTTTCGATCACGACCCTCTCGCACATATGCCACGCGCGCCGTTTTTGCCGACAGCGGCTAACACGCGGCGGGACGATGATGCTTTCTACTGGCGAGAGGGCAGATCCGAGGCCGTTTCGACGATGGCACTTGAATGCAAGACTTGGCGCCATGGCCGAGAAGAAGAGGAGTTTCCTTTTCGCATCTGGGCAGATGATAGCGCAGACGTGCGAGGCCTGATCGTCGGCCGGATCAGCGGTAGCAATATTCGAGAGCCACTCGACAAGCACCTCCCGCTCCGTATCACTTTTGAAGATCGCGAGTGTCTGTCAATGGCGGAGACACTCGTGGAGGATTTCGAGCGACGGCTTGCGCGGAATAGCAGGATCAGGAGATAGAATGGATACCTTCAACGCTGGAGTCCAGTATAACGACTTCAAGGGGACGGTCGCGGCGGACATATCAGACAACGTCGCGCTTACCGATTATCTGCTGTCCTTGGGGAAAGCCGATAAGGACGAGCGCGTGGTCGGTTTCAGGATCGCGTCCGGCGAGAACCGTGGCACGCCAGTGACCGACGTGTCGCTGGTCGCCTATCTCCTGCGTTCGGCTGACTTTGAGCCGGCTCCGACTGAGGTGCGCGCAGTGGAGGTGCGGGTGACGCCAGGCGAAGCTCTCGCGTTCTTTAAGCGCTTCGACCTCGTGGCGATGCGGCGCGGGGTGGATTTCAGCAGCACCCACGTAGATGGTCCACATTACGGCTGAACCTGGCTGCGGACGCTGTTGCGAGCGGTCCAGCCTGATGACAGGCAAATACGCTTCGATCGGAGACAAGAGGCATGACGCAGGCGCAGCTTGATAGCAGATCGAAGATGCCTCCGTGGCGGCCCATCATGTGGAGCATCGTCGCGGTGCTGCTCCTTGCGCCAGCGGCTGCCATGCAATTTACTCGTGAGGTTACATGGACCCGCTTCGACTTTGCAGCCGCTGCGATATTGCTTGTCGGAGCTGGCGCAGTTTTCGAAATCGTCGCGCGACACACCAGCACGGCGCGGCATCGGACATTGATCGGAGCCGCCATCCTCGGCTTAGTCACATTGACTTGGATTGAGGGTGCCGTCGGCCTCTTCCACTAAGCGCGGCCGCATTGATCTCGTCGGATCGCCCAGGCGCCGCCGGCCTTGGTCGGGCGGCGCCGCGCGGACCCGGCAGGGGACGCACACGCGCCAGTCATGCGGAGGCATGGCTGGCGCGCCCGCGATGGGCTGCTGCTGAACGATAAGGGAAGGGGAGAGGAAAGGGGGTCCGATTATCACCGGCCCCCCATCGTCGTTATGCCATCGTGTCGTCGGCCATCTCTTCGTCTTCCAAACCCTCACCGTCGATGTCGGAGTCGAAGTCGCCCGGCTCGGCCTCGGGCTGGTCGAACGCTCCGATCTGCATGGGCGCGGGAAGCCAATGCGAAGCAAGCCGTCCCGATACGTTGACTGCCAAGTCCGCCTTCTTCTTGATGGTCGCGCAATTATCGGCGCTGGCATCGCCACACTCGGCGCGGAGAAGGTCGATCAGGGCCGCGCGGCGCATCTTGTCGAACAGAGCGATGGGAGCTTGCCAGCGGGCCGCAATGTCCACGCCGCTCGCGCGAGCGACCTGCTCGAAGTGATGATGACGCGCACCGGGGGCACCGCCCGCGAACAGTGTGCCGTCTACCGTCATCGCCACCAACCCGGCAAGCAGCGCCATCTTGTCGTCGCCGCTCATGGCGCGGATCGCCTCGAAGCGGCCTTCTGCGGGGATCGATCCGAAGCGGTCGGCCATCGTTTCCTCGACCTCCCGCACGTCGCTGGTCGCCATCAGGTCGTCCGCAACATCGGTCGCGATGGTCTTGGCCTGCACGTCGATCGCCATCTGATAGCTGTGCGCGCCGTGGAGTAGCTGGCCCGCAAGGCTGTCCAGCAGCATGTCGAGCGCAAGCGCCGGGTCGGCTGCGACCGCCTCCTGCACGATCCGGGTCTTGATCCGCGACAGGTCGGCGACAAGGCTGTTGCTGTAGAGCGGCTGCGGCTCACTGCCGCTCGCCTTAGGCTTCGGCTCGGCCTTCGCACGATAGAAGCTCTTGCCGAGCGAACCGTCATGCGAAACCCATAGCGCGACACCACCAATCGCAACCTGCTCGGCGTTGAAGGCGCGCAAGCCCTCGGTGATCGCATCCCGCTCGTCGCACAATGGCTCCAACGCCAAGCTATCCTCACCCTCCTTCTCGGCGATGGCCTCGATCTCACGTTCAATCTCGGCAAGCCGCTCGGCCTCGGCCTCGGTCGGCTCGCGGGTGGCCGGATACAGGCTGCCCTTCATGTACAGGTCATAAGGTCGGTCCAGCGTGGCACGGACCTCATGCCAACCAATCGCGCGATACTCGTCGGCGATACCGTCCAGCTTGTCCTCTGCCAGTTCCTGCACAAGCTCGGGCTGGTCGGCAAAGCCCTCGGCCCCTTGGCTGAACAGGTCCACCGTGATCGTCCCGCCCTTTGCCTCATAGGCGTCACGCCCGACGAAGAGGAAAGCGCCGCTGGTGGTGTCGACCTTCTCGGTGGTGAGCATCCGCCGGATGGTGTGCGCATGGCCGTTCGCCGCCTTGCAGACCTTCACCTGTTGGTCGTGATCGTCGGTAAGGGTGAGCGCGCGCGCCGCCTCAAGCGACAACTGGTCCTTGGCGATCAGGTCGATCAGCGACGGTGCGAGCGCGGAAAGGCGAAGCATCTTGTAGACGAAGCTGACTGCCTGACCGAACCGGGCTGCGATTTCCTCGGCGCTCATGCCGGTATCGCGCAGCGCGGCGAAAGCGCGGATGCTGTCTGCCGGGTGCATTGCTTAGGTCATGTGTCAACTGTCCTTCGAAGCATTTTTTGGCAGATATCCGTCAGTTTCTGGTCTTGTTGTCGGGTGACACTGTCCTTCGAGCTTTGGTGGTCGCTGGCACGGCGCGGAGCGCCGTGTCACGCTCGGCGATCAGCCGAGCGTTGTGACGTTGGTGGCGGTGCGCTTCCGCTTCGGCTGTGAGGGCGCGCTGCAACAGCAGCGCGTTCTCGCTAACCAGGCGACGCTGCTCTTGCTTCATGGTGCGGATGAGGCCGTGCAGTTCGTCGAGCTTGTCCTGCCAGGTCGTCACCGGCTTGATGGGATCGCCGAGGATGGCGTGAAGGTCGTCGATGATATCACGATGGTTGGTGTAGATCGTGTTGCGCGCGACCCCGGATTCGCGCGCGAGGGTCGCGACGGTGAGCGTATAGCCGCGCTGATGCAGCGGGTGGACCGGGCATCCTTTGCGCAGCCGTTCGAACGCAGCGTTGAGCCGGACCTGGGTCTGCTGGCGACGCTGTTCATGACGATCGGGTTTCCTGGGCATTGGATCATCCCTCATCGAGCTGGGTGAGGATACGGTCGCATTCGGCGACCCTGGCCTCAGCAAGCGCACGACTGCCGGCATCGAGCACCGGCTGTTCGAGCAGTTTCAGATTGCGGGCACGGCGCATTTCCCACACGGACCGATGTCGGGGCGTGACCGCGAAGTTGGCGCAGGTCGAGCAAGTGGTCTCGGTCCTGAGCACCGGATTGGGGCCGGCCTCGCCGCCGAAGCACGCCGAGGTTTCGGGGCGATAGACGCAGTAACCCCAGTCGCACACGCCGAGCCGCAGGTCGGTTTCCGCCATGAGGAAGTCCACATATGCCTGCACGTCGCCATTCCGGGTGCAGCCGCGGAACCGGGATCGTGCCGCAATGACGCGCCCGGCCTTGCCGCCGAGCGCGGTTGCGGTCAGCATCTCCTCCAGCGCCGCTCGCGTTTCCTCTTGGGCATGACGGTCGATCAACTCGTCGAGCTGGAAGTCGGTGCCGACGTAGCCGCTGTCGGTCATCGCGCGCGTCACATGGCCAAGATGTGCCTGGAGCGCGGCGAGCCCGGTGCGGTCGCGCTTGCCGACGAACCGCGCGAACGTCTTGCGGCCCTGATGGGTGTTGAGGTGCCAGGGCTTGCCCTCGTGGAGCGGCAGGCCGATGAACGGTGCGAACAGCAGATTGAGACGACGGATGATCGTATAAGTGGCCGGCAGGTCGATCTCGACGGCAGGACCGATGAGGCCGGTGCTCGATGTGATCAGGAACAACTCCTCGCGTCGCGACCGGCGCCGCAGCCCATCGGTCAGCTTCTCCATCACTGCGACCGCACGCACGACCGGCTCGGGCGCGATCCAGCGGTGGACGTCACCATGATAGCCGCGTGAGGTCTTGAAGATGCGGCCCGTAAGATAGGCGAACCGCTCGTCACCCGTAGCGGAAGGGTGACGTTCGATGCATCCGGCTTCCAGCCCAAGGATCTCCGAGAGACGGGCGCCGACCAGCCAGGCGATCGTCACGAAGCAGGCATCGTAGAGCCGGTCGGCAAGGTAGCGCACGGTCTTGGTGCTCGTCACCGGCGCCCGATGCCAGGGGGCCTCCTCGCCAGGCAGCACCTGGAACCGGAACGGCGCGATCGCGTCGATGACGCGGAAGCCGGCCTTGGTGGGAGAGAGCCCGGATGCGAGCGCCGCATCATAGGCCGCCTGCGCCTCGCCTTGCAGGGCGAGGATATCATCGGCCGCCGGTCCGATCAGCCGCAGCGCCGACGACAGTAACGGCACCGCGATCGCGTCGGGGGTATAAGGCAGCCAACCTCGATCACTCCTTTTGAACATGCCTGTCGTGCCCGGGAACGGATCACCGATGGCGACCGTCGAGTAGCGCGCGCCTTGGAGATAGATCAGGATGAGCAGGCTGCGATAATGATGGAGTGTGCCCGTCTTGAGCAGTTCGCCCTTCGGGTTTCGGCGCTCGGCCATCGCCGCCATGAACCGCTCGCTTGCGCCGCGATCAAGGTCGGCGAACCGGCGATAGCCCTGATCTGCCATCCAGCGGATGAGGAGGCGAAGCCCCTTGAACAGTCTCATGAGCGTGCCATCATGAACGTGCCTTCGCCCCGGCGGGGGATCGACCTTCGCGCTCCACAACAGGGTCTTTGCCGCCGCCAGCCAGAGCAGTAGCTCAGGATCGGTGAACCGCCCTGTTGCGACCGTAAAACCCCAGTCGAGCGAGTAGTCGCCCCGACTACAACCGGGCCGGATGCCGTCCAGGTGCCATATGTCGTCGCTGAAGCGCGAGCGCGACGATATCGCGATGTCGGGCGCGAACGCCGCCGCCTGGGCGAGCAACAGGGTCATTCCAGCACCGGCAAGGCAGGCAGCCCCGCCATGATCGCCCGCGCGGCATCGTGCAACTCGCCGGGGAAGTCGGGGAGGATATCGCCCGTGAGGATGCGATGGCTCTCGGCGTAGATCAGTGCCCAGCGCGTCGGATCGATCCGTGTCCGTGCTTCCTCCAGTACTGCGATCGCCTGGAGGATGCGCGCCAGATGCTCGGCATCCAGCGGGATCACCAGGCCCGGACAGCGCAGACACGCCCCGAGCCGAGAACAGGGCCTGCCCTGCCTGTCGCCACCGAGCAGATTGAGGCAGTCATGCCCGAACGGCACGCTCGCGGGCATTGCCGCCGGCGGCGCTTGAGAGACGGTATTTTCCCCCATCACCCATCCGATCATCAGCGCCTGCGCGCGGGCGATCGTCTCAGCCTGGATGCGCGCCGCCTCCGGCCCACGCACATAGCGTTCGGTCGTGTCGATGCGCGCATGGTTGAGTAGCGCCTGCGCCGCGATCAGATCGCCTTGGCTCGCGGTATAGACCTGGGTCGCCGCGCTGCCGCGCAGGAACGCCGCCGCAAAGTCGGGAAGCGGTTCGCGCCATCGTTCGGGTGCGGCCCGGTTCCAGATCGCGATCCGGTCATTGGCGCGGTCGATAAACTTCTTGATGCCTTTGCCCAGCGTGCTCATCGATACGAGGCGCACCGTGCCGAGCTTCTCGCTCTTCATCAGGAACAACAAGTCACGCTCCTGCACGCGGGCCTGGCTTGCAAGCGTCGCGGTCATGGCGATCAGCCGATCGATCAGATTGGGCGCCGCATAGGGTCGCCGACGGTCGAACGAACGGCGCTGCGCCCGCTTCACCTTCGCACCAGCACGCGGCTTGCCCCAGTCGATCATCACCCGATGCTCGTCGAGCGGATGCGAGCTCTGGCAGTCGCGTCGCAGACGCCGCAATGGGTCGGGATTACCGGCGGTCTGAACCGCGAGCCCGAGGAAGAAGGCCGGAAGATACTCCAGTGTCAGATGGAGATAACCGGACAGATGCCGCAGCCCGCCACGCGTGCTCAGCGTGGAGACGCCATAGGGGACCTTGCTCGCTGCCGTCACCACGCCATTGCCGACGCGCGCTATTGTGCGCACGAACCGGCACGTTCGCGCATCAACACCGGGCACCGCGCCGCGCGTGGCGAGGATGCGTTGCCCGGTCTCGAACCGGTCCCAGGCTTCGTCGATCTCCTCATAAGCTGCCTGAAGGATGCTTTTGAGCACCGCCTCGCTGAGCTTGGGTCGCGGCGTCGGCGACCGATTGGGCCAGGGATTGTAAGGGAAGTCGATCCGGCTCGGCAGACGATCAGGCGCGTGCCGCTTGGTCCAGTCGACCAGATAGCGCAGCACCGCCAGCGCATTGGCTTTCGAAGGTGCGGTCCAGCCCTTGCCATCCGGGCCTGGCTGTCGGTTGAGCCAGTCCATATAGCGCCCGACCAGTGTGGAGGTGAGGTCGGCCGCGCCAGCCACCGCATCCTCCTCTCGCGCGAACGTCGCGAACAGGCGCAGCGCACGATAGCAGCCGCGCTGCGTATCCGGGCTCGATCCAGCGTGATGCCCCCGGAACGCTTCGGCCAGCAGCACCGTCACATCACCCGGAAGCCCGAGCCTTCCCAGATCGAACCGCTTGTCCACCTCGCCCCAGGCGTCGCGGAACAGGACGATGGTATCACTCGCCTCCCGCGTCACCATGCGCCGGTTGATCGGTGCCCGCCTAGCCATCGTCGATCAGCGCGCCGTAAAGCCAGGCGATGCTCTCCTCCAGTTCGGCACCATGCATTTCCACGCAGCGCAGATAGATGGCAGTGCTGGCGATCGACCTGTGTCCGAGCAGCACCTGGACCACCTTGAGCGGGTTGATTTCCGGTGTCATGCGCGCCTGCCGCTGGAGCTGCGCCAGCATCGTCATCGCATAGCAGTGCCGCAGCCAATGGCCGGTCCCGACCACGCCGGCCGCCTTGAACGCCGCGCTCATCGCAGCCGTGAACCGGACTGGACTGACCGGCTTGCCCCGGCTCGTCAGGAAAAGCGCCGAAGGTGCATGCCATGATGGATCAGCGCGGCGCAGCCGCCGGATCAGCGGGCCGCGCACCTCATCGATGTAGCGATGCGTGGCGTCGAGCAACCGGATCGGCGGATAGACCGTGCGCGGATAGCCGCCCTTGGTGATGCTGAGCCCGATCCCGACCAGCGGATGCTCATCGGCATCCAGGTGGGCGATCTCCGGCACCTGGAACAGCTCCAGCGCGCAAAGCTCCTTGCGGCGCATTCCCGTCACCAGCGCCCAGCTTGCCATCAGATCGTAAGGCGACGCCAGCGCACTGAACAGCCGGCGAAGCTGATCGGCGCGCAGGGCGCGCGGCAGCCGCTCGGCCTCCGGGACGGTCAGCACATTGGCCGCGACGATGCCGGGACGCGCATCGAGATGCGCGAGCATCGACTGCCGCCGATGCGACACACGCACGTCGATGTAATGGAACGGCAGCTCCACGATCCAGCTCCGCTGATGCGCCCAGCCATAAAAGCGGCAGACTGTGCGGACCCGATCGTTGATCGTCGAGCGCCCATAGGGCCGCTTCGTGTGCGGGCTCGGGCGTTCCAGCATCCGGTTGCGCCACGCCGCTATCTCGCGTTCGCCAACCGCGTCCCAGGCGATCCGGGATTGCTCCAGGCTATCGAGCCAGTCGTGTAGATGTTCGCTATAGGTGCGGATCGTCTCGGCCGCGTGGCTGCGGCCCGGGATGGTCGCCAGTTCGTGCAGATACGCGAACGCAGGCTCGATAATCGCCATCCCATCATCGACGATGACCGGGAAGTGCGCCGGGATGTCGCCATAGCCCGGCAACGCTCTGATGATACGCGCCATCTGTCCTCCGTGGCGCGTCGTGCGCGCCCGATAGCAGGACAGCCTATTGCCGTTCAGAGCCCATGATTACGCTCAAAAGGACAGTTTCTGCCCCATGCTTAAATGTGCGGCGCGCTCAGGCGCGCCGATAAACCCAAGGGCGTCCGTGTGACGGACTCGTCGCCCCCGATCGCAAGCGGGACAATACCACAACCGCCGCGCAAGTGCTTGTTCCAGGCCGCCCTCCGCCAGCTCTTCGGGTAAGCGCTGCGGGCGGCCTGGAACAAGCACACCATTCTCTTATTCTTTCTATCGAAGGACAATCTGGACACATGACCTAACATGTCCTCGCGCTGAAAGTTCTCCGCGAGCGACAGTTCGATGGCTTCTTCCTTGGTGCGGACCTCGACCGGAAACGCATCGCTGTTCTTGATCTGCTTGCGCTTCACCAGTTCCTTGAGGCCCCGATAGCGCCGCCCTCCGGCGAACACATAGAACAGGCCCTCGTCCTCGTAGGCGACAAGGTTCTGCAACAGGCCGTGTGCGGCAATGTCGTCGGCCATGCTCTCGATGGCGGAAGGCTTCACATGGCGCTGATTGAGCGGAGAAATGCGAAGCTGCGACAGCTTGATGGTCGTGATACCCATGATGATGTTCCTTGATCTGTAGTGGTGGTGTCGATGGGGGAGGGGGTCAGCCTTCGAGGCTCGCCAGCTCGTCGAACTCGGCGGATGCGCGCGCCGCGCTGTCACCCGCGTAGGTCGCGCCGGTGCGCGGGTAGAAGAAGACCCGGTCGCCCTTGGCGTAGGGGATGCCGTCAGGGCTGGTTCCAGCCACCTTGGCGCGCTTCCAGTAGGGATCGCCCTTGTATCGGGTGTAAGCCATTCTCGTTCCTCCTTCTTCCTGCGGCTGAAAGCCGGTTGCCGCAGCAACCGGGTCTGCCTCTCCGGCGAGGAGCGGGACGGGGAGGGAGGAGGAAAATCGATGGTCTGGCGCGGGCAGGCCGCCTAGCGCGGCCGACGCCCCTTAGGGTGTCGGGTGCCGTGCTTGGCGGACCACACGGGGCCGTCTATTTTCCTTCGGGAACGAAAGGGCAGCAGCCCTGGTGTTCCCCGCAAGGCGGGCCTTCGGGGGAGGGCCGCGCAGCTCTGCGGGTGATGTCGCGCCTCTTCGGCGCGGCCATAGGTGTGCCACGTGGCACAGCTCACGCGAGGATCGTTACCCGCATGGGCCGAGACGCCGGCACGGTGGCTCGGGCGGCACGCGTGACGCTAGAGCCGTGCCCGGCAGGGCCGCGCCCCATCTCGAAGCGAAGCTCTCAAAGCCTTATGTTGGTCATCTGCGAAGGGCTTGTTGAGGACAGGCATGATGGCGTTGAGCGAATTGCAAGACTGGATCATGCGCGAGCTGCGCGACAGGCGCGGCCTGATCGCGGGGTTGCCGGCACGGGCAGGCTCTACATCGGCCGACATGGAACAGGCGATCGATGGGCTGGTGCGGCGCCGTTATGTTTCGGTGATCGGACCACCCAATCAGAACAGCGATCTTGGGAAGGACGTCGACGAGCTTCACCTGGAACCATACGGCAGTGGCTATCTGCGAACGCTGCGCTGATCCCAATTCGCGAAGACAAGGAACGCTCGTGCCCAGCTACACCAACGCATTGCAGATTTCCCAGGAGGGCAAGGGCATCCCCTATGGCGGGACTGGCGAGATCCGCGAGGATGGCGACGCCAATTACGGCTTCAAGAACCTGAAGGGCAGGCTCGATCGCCTCGCCGACATTCCCGAGCTCGCACGCGACGAGGCGCTGCACGACCTGGTTGCCTCGCTGAACGCGCCGGAATCGGCTTTTGGAAGTGTGGGATGCGTGAGCGCGCTCGTCGACGAGAGCGAGGGGCACCGCGTGAGCGGATATGTGGAGTTTGCCTTCGATTCAGCCGAGAAGGTCGCTGACGCGGGAAGCTATTTCCCGGTGTTCTTCCACTTCGACCGCGCGCTTCACGTGATGAAATTCGACGACAAGGTTCATTTTCACTGGGAGCTGATGGGCGCGACGTTCCGCCGCACGGATACGATGGGCTTTACCGTGTCGGTGACGGTGAACACGGGCTGGTATCCGACTGCCGAGGAGGCCGCCATCGCGTGGGCGAACGGGTTGGACTTCCTCGCTGGCTACCTTCGTCACGTGCAGCCGGAAGGCGGCACGCCGATTTTCATCGACGGCTGATCCTCGACGCCCCCAGCGCCGCTGGCCCGCTCAGTGGGGCAGCGGCGCGCGATCCGGGAGACGGTCAAACGACAAAGGGGACGGAGACCAGTAGCGCGTCATCGGTCGGCTCGATGTCGCGCAGCTCCACCATCGCGATTTTCTCGACACGCTCGGCGCCGATCGGGTCGAGATAAACATAGGTGTGATCCGCAACGACCGGGCTGCACAAGCGCCAGATAACACCCTTGCGGCCGATGCGCCGTTCGGCGCGACCATCATAGGAGGCGAACGATCCGACGATGCGGACGCGCTGCGCGATCCGCAGCCAGTTCGCCGCGCCGTCGAGGACGGCGGCTCGCTCCTCGGGCGACAGGGACGGTCGCCCGACGCCGAACGTCGCTTGCGGATCATGCGCAGCCCGGACCAGCTTTTCCACGACAGGTTCCGGACTCCAGGTCGAGGCGGGGCCGGGCTTCGCGCGGTGCATGTGGGTGATCGGCTTCGCTCCGAATAGATCGGGTTGAACGCCGACCAACCGGCGGGCGAACAACGCCTTTGATAGGCGCGCCGTCGCGCATCAGCGCGACCAGCTTGTTGAACGTCGCCTCGTCCACGGTCGCGAGGCGGGGGTCATAGACCAACCGGCTCGCGACTGCCCGGCCCCCTTCGGGGCCGGTGTCGTCGGGCTGGATCATGCCGCTTCCTCAAGTTCGGTCGCCGTCTCGACGGCCATGCGGGTCAGCAGCCAATCGGCCGCGTCCTGCGCGAGCCGCGCCGCCGTGAAGATGCACCGCTTGTCATTGCGCAGCGCTTGCAACCAGTTCGCCAGATAGGCGGCGTGGTCCTCGCGGTCGTGGAGCTTGATGCCAATCGTCGCGCTGACGAACGCGGCCCCAAGCTCGGCAACCAGTTCCTCGCGGGCGTAGTCTTCGCGCTCCGTGGAAATGAGTGAGGGGCGGGCTAGGCGGTCGACGTGACCCGTCGCGTGGCACAGCTCATGCGCTAGGGTCGAATAATAATCGTCGCTGGTATGGAAGTCAGTAAATTCGGGCATGACGACATGGTCGCCGCTCGGCTGATAATAGGGCTGGGAACCGAAGTGCTTGAGGGTGACAGGCACGCGGGCAAAGAGCGCGTCCAGTTCGGCGTCGCGCTCATCGGGATTAGTCGCGGTGATGATCGGCGCGGGAGCTGCATATTTGGCTTCGATGCCGTCAATCTGCTCGGGTAGGGTAGGCCGGCAAGGTCTCAGAGAGAACATTGCTCGGCCCCCCTCCGAACCGGACGTGCACCTTTCAGCGCATCCGGCTCTCCACGACTGCGTGCTATCCGCCGTTGGCGGTCGGTTGGTTGACCGGCGTGGATGCTATTGTGGCAAGCCACGCATAGGACAACGCGCTTGCGCTGCCGTGCTGCCTGCATATGGCGAGACAGTCCGGCATATTGCATCTCCGCGACCCGGCGGACGTGATGGATTTCGCAGGGCAGGTCTTCCCGACCACAACGCTCACACTGGCGAGCATTGAGCCGTTCGACCAACTCTGTCCTGCTAAACACGAACTGAGCTGAGCGGGGATTATCGATCCCGCCCCACGTTCGTACATGTCGTCGCAGGTCCTTCAACTGCCACAGCTTGATCGCGCGGGGTTCATTTCCCACCTCGAAGCGGATGAAGAAGTCCATCCCACGCCGCAGTCTGGCGAAGACGCTGCGAGCCGATGTCCTATGCTTGGCGGCGATGGTTTTGACGCAGGAGAACAGGGCGAAGTAACCGCCTTTGTTTAGCTTGCGCTTCACGTCGTCAGCTAGGGCATAATAGTTCGCAAAGCCGCGCCATTCGGCATTGTAGGCAAGGACGATCTCCACGTCGCTTGCGAAGCGCAGTGCGGGCCGACCACGCGGGCGGAAGGCTTCATAGTCGCCCCAGCCCTTGTCGTTGACGAACCGGACAACCCGATCCCTCGGAACGCGAAGCCGCAGCCGGTCAGCCAAGCCGCGCCGCAAGGTCGGACGACCATCGAAGATCGCCTTGTGCGGATTACGGTTGGTACTGGTGCAGACCTCGTATCCTAAGAACCGCGCCCCATCCGTGGCTTTTCGGATTCCGCTTTTCTCGGCGGACATTTCCAGCTTCAGGGTGTCGGTCAGGAAGACCCTGACCTCGTCCATCAACTGGCGTGCATCCGCTTTGCTGCCGGTCACACCGATGAGGAAGTCATCGGCATAGCGGCAGTATCGCAGTCTCCTATAGTTGGGATCGAGGGCGTCGCTGGCCGGAACGGTTGCCCGTTCTGCCTTGAGCCGACCGATCTCCTCCAACATGGAGGTGATCTTCGGGGAGTCCGCAAGCCCTTGGGCTCGCAGCGCATCCACGTTCCGACGCAGGTAAGAAGTGCGGTTGCGGATTCGACGATAATCTTTCGTGAACCCGCGTTTGTCGCCCTTGGTGAAGCTGGCGATCCGGGCCTCAATGAACATATCAAGCTCATGGAGGTAGATATTCGCCAACATCGGCGAGACGACACCGCCCTGAGGTGTGCCGCTGTAGGTCCGATGATAGACCCAGTCCTCGATATAGCCCGCCTTGAGCAAGCCTCGGATCAGACGCACGAAGCGACGATCCGCGATCCGCTTTTCCAGCAGGCCGATCAGAACATCATGATCGATATTGTCGAAGAACCCGACAACATCGACGTCGATCAGCCACTTCACCCCCGTCCATTTGGCGCGGATGGATTCCAACGCCGTATGGCACGATCGCTCTTTCCTAAACCCATGCGAGTGCTGCGAGAACAGCGGTTCATAGATTTGCTCAAGGAGCGTCCGCACCACTTCCTGGACGAGCTTGTCCTCCGTGGTCGGCACGCCAAGCGGCCGTTTCTTGCCGTTGGCTTTCGGGATATACACCCGACGTACCGGCTTGGGCCGATAGCTTCCGTCCGCCAACCGGTCGATGATCGACCTGACCATCTCGGGCGAGAAGCCGTCGAGTGTCTTGCCGTCAACGCCCGGCGTCATCGCACCCTTGTTCGGCGCGATCTGCTGATAGGCATGCTCCCAAAGGAGCGGGCTTTTCATGAGGCGGAAGAGTCCATTGACCCGCCGACCCGACCTGATGATGGTCGGGAGTGATCTGACGGCCCTCTCGATGGTATCTGGCAGCATTAGCACACCTCCTCGTGAGGTTGTCTGATCGCAGTCGCTGCCGCCCTTCCCCCGAGCGTTGAGGCTTTTCGCACGGGTTGCCCCGCACTTATGGCCGCGCTCGTTCCCCACTGGTGTGGAGACTGTCCCGGCCATTACGCCGGGCATTTGAGTACTATGGCGGCTCCGTCGCCATGCAGGTCCGGCAAGCCGTCCTGTTTAGGCGATCCCGCAATTACGGAAGTCGGAGTTCCGACGTGGTTAGGTGCCCCGTTCGTTCACTTGCCCCTCCCTACAGAGGGTGCGCCGGAGAAGCTGGCAGGCTCGCGGCATGACCGCTTGCTCGGGAGGAACTCAACGCCCTTTCCTCCATTTCTCCGATGTGCCGCGTCAACCATCCTGCGACACCGCTCACGTTGTTAGCCGCTGCAAACTGGGGTTCAGGCAGTATAGCTTTCACCATACACGTCTTGCCCTGATCCATGACGCCGCGAATGGTTCTGGCGCTTCCGGACCTTTTCTGAACATGCTACTTTTCCCCGTCCCTTTCGGGATCACAGCTATTGCTAGCCGAGGTTAGTTCAGTGGGCATGATCTATAGCCAGCAAGATCATCTACTCATGGTAGAGCTCCTTTATACTTCCGCCGTTACGGCGCACCATTGAACACGGTGTAGCGCTTGAGAAACGCCACCTGTCGTTTGCCATCCTCGCCACGCTCTCCGCCTTCGTCGGCGTCCACCTCGATCTTGTTGGCATAGACGACGGTTGAACCCTTCTCGCCCTTGCGGACGCAACCGCCGAGCGCGAGCGCCTGCTTGAAGGTCAGCCAATGCGGGCAGGCATAGCCCTTCGTCATGGCAGCGACCCACAGGGTCAGGACGTTGATGCCGCGATAGGGAACGCCGGTCGAGCGGAGCGGGATGTTGAGCGCGGTGCTGCCGTTCCACGATTTCGACCAAGGCCGGGTGCCTGCCTCGATCATGGCGATCATCTGGTCAGTGATTTCTTGATAGATGTCGGCTCGGTTGTCGGTGATCCGTCCCATGTCACTTTTCCTTTCCTTCGAGGCTGAAAGCCGGTCGCAACAGCAACCGGCTCTGCCTTTCCGGCGAGGAACGGGATGGGGAGGGAGGGCGAGAATCTACCGCTGGCGCGGGCGAGCCGCCTTAGCGTGGCCGGCGCCCTGCAGGGCGTCGGGCGCCACGCTTGGCGGATTACACGGGCGGTCGATTGTCGTTCGGGAACGAAAGGGCAGCCGCCCTTGGTGTTCCCCGGCGCCGATTGCCCTCCTGGTAGGAGGGCACTGGCATCAAGGGGGCGCCGCGCCTCAGGCGCGGCACAGTTCTAAATGCCGTTGGGGGACGTGTAACCAGATGCAGGGACGATCCGTAGGAGCGGAAGCTTCAATGTCAGGGAGGTTCCTATGCGCTACGCATCTTCGATCGCGGCACTTACTGTTCTAGCCGCCAGCATTCCCACCGTGATGGTGGCGGCGCCTGCCGTTGCCGCCGCGCCCGCAGTACGGCCGTTCGATCAGGCAGCGTTCGACGCTGCGCAGAAGGCGGGCAAGCCGATCCTCGTCTGGGTCCATGCTCCCTGGTGTCCGGTCTGCCGGGAGCAGGCGAAGACGATCGCCCGAGTGACGGCCGAGCCTGCGTATCGCGACATGCAGGTGTTCCGCATCGACTACGACACGCAAAAGCCGCTGTGGCAGAAGTTCGGGGCGACCATGCAGTCGACGGTGATCGCGTTCCACGGCAAGCGCGAGACGGCCCGGATCGCGCACGAGACCGATGACGGCAAGGTTTCCGCGGTGATCCACAGCGCGATCGCCTGACGCGGAGGATGGCGTCCGCTCTCAATCCCGCGCTTGCCTATGCGGCGGGCGCGCTCACCATTCTGTCGCCCTGCGTCCTCCCGCTGGTGCCGATCGTACTCTCGTCTGCGGCGCAGCGGCATCGTTTCGCGCCGCTGGCGCTGGCTGCGGGGCTGGTAGTCTCGTTCACGGCGACCGGGTTCATCGTTGCCGCCTTCGGCCAGGCGCTCGGGCTCGACACGCTGGTCGTTCGCGCGGCCGGCGCGGTCGTTCTTTGCGTTGCCGGCATAGTCCTGCTCGTGCCGAAGCTGCAGGACGTGCTTACCCGCTTGGCGACCCCGCTCGCCGCCTGGGCGAGCCGGCGCCAAACGGCATTGGACGACAGGGCGGGACTGTGGGGACAGGCGCTGGTCGGGGCACTGCTCGGCATCGTCTGGGCGCCCTGTGTCGGCCCGACGTTGGGCGCTGCGGTCGCACTCGCGGCCGAAGGCAAGGACCTGGGCGAAGTCGCCCTCGTCATGATCGCCTTCGGGCTCGGCATCTCGACCGTGCTGCTGGTCATCGCCTTTGCGGCACGCGGTGCGCTCGCCCGGTGGCGTGGTCGCATGATGATGGCTGGCGGCCGCGGGAAGGCGGTGCTGGGCGTCCTCCTCCTCCTGGTCGGCATCTTCATCCTGACCGGGTTCGACCGCAAGGTCGAAGCGTTCGCGCTCGACCATCTCCCGGACTGGATGACCGAATGGTCGACCCAGTTCTAACCCCTCTGTCGTGACCCTCCATGGAGTTGAAACATGAACCTTAGCGGAAAGCGTGCCCTGGTGACGGGCGGTTCGAGCGGCATCGGCCTCGAGATCGCGCGCGAGTTGCTGAGGGCGGGCGCGAGCGTCGCCATCACTGGCCGCCGACAGGAGGCGGTCGACAAGGCTTTGGGTGAGCTGCGGAGCCTGGGCACGGTCAGCGGAGTCTCGGCTGACGTGACGACGGCCGATGGTCGCGCCCGGTCTCTCGATCTCACGACGCGGACGCTCGGCGGCCTGGACATCCTCGTCAACAATGCCGGCGGTGTGCGGGCGGGACGCCTCGAGGCGATCGAAGAAGACGAGATCCGCCAGATGGTCGAGGTGAACCTGACGGGTCCAATCCTGCTCACGCGTGCTGCGCTGCCGCTTCTGAAGGAGCGCGCAGACGCGCTGGTCGTGAACGTCAGCTCGGGCATCGCGCTCGTCGGCATGGCGTTCTACACGCCCTATGCTGCGGTGAAGGCCGGCATCGCGCATTTCGGCGAGGCGCTGCGCCGCGAGTTGGACGGGGAAGGTGTCCGCGTCCTGACGGTCTACCCGACCGCCACGGAGACCCCGATGATGGCCACCTCCGTGTTGATTGTCACTGAGAAGTGACCCGGGGCCGCTATAAGTTTCCACTGAGAATTGACCCATGTTTCTCTCCCCTCTGGCTGTCAGTCGGAGGGTCTTGGAGTGATCAACATGGACTTACTCAGTGTGATCCGCCGATGGCATTTCCGGCAGGAGATTTCCATTCGGGAGATCAAGCGACGGACCGGCCTATCGCGCAACACCATTCGCAAATACCTGCGTTCCGATGCGGTGGAGCCCAGTTTCAAGGTTCCGGTGCGCCCCAGCAAACTCGATCCCTTCGCGGACAAGCTGTCGGCTTGGCTGCGGGTGGAATCCAAGAAATCCCGCAAGCAGAAGCGGACCGCCAAGCAACTCTACGTGGATCTGGTGGAGCTGGGTTACGATGGCTCCTATAACCGGGTGGCCGCCTTTGCCCGCCGATGGCGGACCGAGCTTCAGTATGAACAGCAGACTATCGGACGCGGGACGTTCGTTCCTTTGGCTTTCCAGCCTGGCGAGGCCTTCCAGTTCGACTGGAGCGAGGATTATGCCGTGCTGGACGGCAAAGTGACGAAACTGCAGGTCGCTCATACCAAACTCGCGCATAGTCGCGCCTTCATCGTGCGAGCCTATCTGCTTCAAACCCATGAGATGCTGTTCGACGCGCTGACGCAGGCATTCCGGGTGCTGGGCGGTGTGCCGCAGCGCGGCATCTTCGACAACATGAGGACCGCTGTCGACAAGATCGGGACGGGGAAGGCGCGGCAGGTCAATGCCAGGTTCGCTGCAATGGCCAGCCATTATCTGTTCGAGACGGATTTCTGCAATCCGGCTTCTGGCTGGGAGAAGGGTCAGGTCGAGAAGAATGTCCAGGATGCTCGGCGCCGGTTGTGGCAACCGATGCCCAGCTTCCCTGGTCTGACTGAACTGAATGCTTGGCTGGAAGCTCAATGCATCGCCCAATGGAGCGAGATCCAGCATGGCGCCATGCCCGGCACTGTGGCCGATGTGCATGCCGAGGAAGCGTCCTGCCTGATGCCGCTGGGCCGGCCCTTCGATGGCTTTGTCGAGCAGATCAAGCGCGTATCTCCAACCTGCCTTATCGCCTTCGACCGCAACCGCTATTCGGTGCCTGCTTCGTTCGCGAACCGTCCGGTCAGCCTGAGGATTTACCCGGATCGTCTTGTCATAGCGGCCGAAGGCCAGATCGTATGCGAACATGCCCGGCTTATCGATCGCTCTCATAACAAGCCGGGACGCACAATCTATGACTGGCGGCATTATCTGGCGGTGGTCCAGCGCAAGCCCGGCGCCCTGCGCAATGGTGCCCCCTTTCTCGAGATGCCCGAGGCCTTTCGGGAGTTACAGGGCCATCTGCTCAAGCGCCCAGGCGGCGACCGAGAGATGGTCGAGATCCTGTCCCTGGTTCTTCATCACGACGAGCAGGCTGTCCTGAGGGCGGTTGAGTTAGCCCTGGAAGCTGGTGTCGCCACCAAGACCCACGTTCTCAACGTGTTGCACCGACTGATCGATGGCAAGGCGCCTCCAGCAGCGCCGATCGATGCGCCTCAGGCGCTGCGTCTGACGCAGGAGCCCGAGGCCAATGTCGTTCGCTATGACAGGCTGAGGGAGATCCGCCATGCGACATGACCCTGCCAGCGCTGCGGTCATCGTCATGCTGCGTAGCCTTAAGATGTTCGGCATGGCTCAGGCCGTCGACGAACTGATCCAGCAGGGCGCGCCTGCCTTCGATGCTGCCTTGCCGATGTTGGCTGGGCTCCTGAAAGCAGAAATGGCCGAGCGGGAGGTCAGGTCCATCGCCTATCAGATCAAGGCGGCCCGCTTCCCGGCCTACAAGGATCTGGCTGGCTTTGATTTTACCGCCAGCGAGATCAATGAAGCACTAGTGCGTCAGCTTCACCAGGGCGACTTCATGGAAAACGCCGACAACGTCGTGCTGATCGGCGGGCCCGGAACCGGCAAAAGCCATATCGCAACGGCGCTGGGCGTCCAGGCTGTCGAACATCACCGCAAGAAGGCCCGCTTCTTCTCCACGGTCGATCTCGTCAATGCGCTTGAGCAGGAAAAGGCTTTGAACCGGTCCGGCCAACTGGCAGAACGCCTGCTACGTATAGCGGCCTGCAATGATGTTCGCCCGGACGCGCAATAACGAGCGGTTTCTGGCGCACATTAGTTGAGACGGATAGTCTCGCTCGACGCACATTCCATGAGACGCAGCGCACGATCGGTGAGACGGACGCACATTGCTGATCCGGTAGCGCAGGATGCCAGCCTGACGCTACTACAGCGGCAACCCTGCCGCGCGCATCTCGTCAGTGAGTTCCCGGGTACGCACCGGGTCGAGGCCACCACGCAGCAGCTTCCGGATCTCGGCCGGCTTGGCGTCGAACTGTTCGGCGAGCATGCGGGTGTCATAGCCGTGCCGGGTGAGCTGGGGTTCGAGATCGTCGATCTGGCGCGACAGGATGCTGTCGATGGTCGCGGCATCGACCGGTTTGACGCTGGCATCGAAGCCCGCCTCGAACGCGCGCACCAGGTGCCGACCAATCTGAAGCGGGGTCTTTAGTCTGGCGGCGAGCAGGATAGCAGCGTCATCGACCAGCGCTTCCTCCGGCTCGATCCCCGGTAACAGAGCAGCGCGCAACGCCCAGTCGATGAAATCGCGCTGGCAGTTACGCAGGCCGCCGAACTCGAACACCGTTGTGCGGTCGCCGATCTCCTCCATCTGCGGACGCTTGAGGTCGTTGCGCAGCTTGGGGTGGCCTACGAGGATGACGGCGAGTTGCCCGCCGCCCTCGGTCACCAGCTCGACCAGGCGCTTCAACGCGGTGAGCGTCTTGGGATGCAGGTCGTGCGCATCGTCGACGAACAGGGCGACGGGCCGCTTGGCTTTGCGGAACAGCTCGATCAGGTCGCGCTCGCGGCGCTCGGACTGGCTGGGGATGGAAACGGTCTTGTCGGCGGACAGATCGTAGAACAACGCCGACACCAGCAGCGGCACCGATATCTTCGCCTTCTCCAGGCTCAACGCTCGCGAGACGATGACACGCCCGTCGCGCTCGAGCTCTTCGCGCAACCGGCGGGTCAGAACGGTCTTGCCGGAGCCGATGGTGGCGGTGAGCGCGATCAGCCGGCCGCCCGAGATGGCGGTCTTCAGATCATGGGCGAGCTGCGCGTGATGCTCGGTTTCGAAGAAGCCGAGATCGACCGGTGGCCTTGCCAGCCCGTAATAGCGCATCACCTCGGTCTGCATCAGCCGCTCCGTTTGTGTCCGGGCGGGAACCGCCGGCGGATTTCGCCCATGACCTCGGGGCGGGACAAGGTGCGCGCGAGCAGCGCGTCGATAAAGCCGCGATCTTCCTCGCCAAGGCTGCCGAGCGGCAGGCGCAGCTCATCCGCGATCGCCATGCGCGCTTTGAGCGGGGTGGCGAAGGTAAGCTCGGCGAAGGGATCAGGGTCGACAAACGAGCGCGACGGCACGGCCGCGCTGTTTGTCGTCGGCAGCACCGTCACGACGACGTCGGTTTCGCCGGACAGTACCGAGCGCGGGATGCCGATGCGGGTCGCCAGCTCGTCCACCCGGTCGGCGCGTACCTCGCGCCGGCTCTTGCGGTGCTTGCGATAGCGGTGAAGCGGTACCGGCCCGCCGACCGGATCGAACGGGCCGTACCGTTCCTCGCCATGCTCGACCCAGAGTTCCCGGTCGAACAGGCCCCACCATACCACGACAGTCTCACCGGCTACCTCAGGCGACACCTCATAGGTGACGCCGGCGACGGTCAGCCGGCAGTCGATCCCGACCCGGCGTCGCTCGGGTTCGCGGGCGAATGCGCAGTAGCGTTCCCAAGTGCACATCGCGCGGATGCCGGCTTCGGGCAACCGGGCCAACCAGTCCTCGATGCGGGAGCGCTGCTCGTGGCGATGCCCGCCGTTGTTGTAGGTCGTGACATAGCGCGCCAGCCAGCGGTTGGCCTCGTCCTCGCTGTCGGGTTCGTGGAAGTGGTAGAGGGTTTCGTGCGCTTCCTTCACGGTGCGGAAAGGGCGCTCGACCTTACCCTTGGCGCGCGCCGTCGTGCGGTGCGGGTCCGAGCCCTTCGGCATATGGCGGATCACCTCGATGCCGAGGCACTCCATGACCCGGTTGAACACCGCCGATTTGCCGACCGGGCCACCGTCGATCTGGATGCTGTCGGGGATCCCGCCGAACGGATTGTCTTCCTTCGGTGCCATGGCACGGTACAGGAAGCGCAGCGCCGCTTCGGCATCCTCGCCGTAGACCAGTGCATATTCCTGATACGCAACGCCGGAGCGGTCATCGATGACCGAGAACAACATCAGCGTCGGTGCGCCCTGCCGGTCCGGATCGAGCCACGTCGGCACCTTCAATTGCTTCAGGTCGGAAGGGCTCATGTCGAAATGCCACAGCATGTTCGACCGCTCCGCCTGGTAGCGGACCGCCGGTCGCTCGCGGGTAAGTCGCGCAGTGTCGTAACCGAGCCGGCGCATGTGCCGGTTGAGAGTCGAGGCGGTGAGCCTGCCGGGCGTCAGCTTCACCAGTCCCCGGTCGGGCGTTTCGACGCCATGTTCGGCGACGATCTGAAGAATACGGTTGGTAGACAGGCGGCGACCCTGCCGGTTGGTGGTGCGCGCCTTCATCGCCGCGACCACCTCGCACCACCATTCGATTTCGTCGGCCGGCATGATGCGCGGCGTGCCGCGATCGGCGCGGTGAGCATCCTTCGGTCGGCGCTCGCCGCGCAGCAGCCGGTAGAGCGTGGCGCGGCTCACACCGTACAGATCGGCGGTCTGCACCAGCAGCGGCCCGCGCTCCGGGTGCCGCGCCGGTAGCGCCGAAAGGCGACGCCGCAGGGTCACGATCGCCTCGACGGGGATCGTGACGCCCGCGCCCATCACGCGGCCTGCGTCTGCTCTTTGCGGAACGGCACGCCATCGAGCAATGCCTGCCCCGGTGCCTTGGGGCTGCCGTCACCGTTGACATAGGCATAGAGCGTCGTCGTCGTGATACCGAGGCGACGTGCCACGTCGGCCGCAATTGCCTCCCGGTCCGACATAGCCGCCATTGCCATTGAAAGCGTCGCACGATCCATCTTGCGGGGGCGACCGCCGAGACGGCCCCGCGCCCGCGCGGCTGCCAGCCCCGCCTGGGTACGTTCGGCGATCAGTTCGCGTTCGAACTCGGCGAAGGCGGCGAAGATGCCGAAGGCGAGACGCCCGTTGGCCGACGTGGTGTCGATCTGTGCGCCGGCACCAGTCAACACCTTGAGGCCCACACCGCGTTCGCGAAGCGCCTCCGCGGTCAGCACCAGGTGACGCAGGTCGCGTCCCAGTCGGTCCAGCTTCCAGATGACCAGGGTATTGCCGGGCTGCAAAGCCTTCAAGCACGCCGTCAGCCCCGGTCGGGCATCATGACGACCCGACGCGAGATCTTCGTAGATGCGCGACGGATCGATGCCGGCGGCCAGCAGCGCGTCCCGCTGCGGTGCGAGCGTCTGCGACCCGTCCGACTTCGACACCCGGATATAGCCGATGAGCAATGCCGACCCCGCCAGAAAAGACAGCCGGCAACCTGCAATGTGGCGCTGGTTTCTGCAACGGGTTTTCTGACCAAACTATGTCGCCACGACGGTGCAAATCGCAACCGCCAGAAAACCGTTCGTTTTCCTTGCGGTGATGTCGAGCAGACGTGCCTTTTGTCATCACGTCGAGATGACAAACGTCACTACGCGGCAGCCGCTTTGCCGATCACAATGACGGCTCATCTGCAAAGGGCCGTGTCATGCTTCTCGCCACTCTTTTCGCCGTTGCCGCAGCGCAAGTGGCGATGCCGGATTCGACACCATCCGGGGTCGTGGCCATGCCGTCAGAGAGCGAGCCACGGCGGATTCGAACGCCCGAGATGGTCGCGGACTTCTATCTTCCTGCCGCGTCCCGCCCTGTGCCGGCCATACTCCTGCTGGGCGGTTCCGAGGGTGGGCTGTCCAAAGGCGGCGCACGCGAGGCGCGGCTGCTTGCCGAACGAGGCTATGCGGTTCTGCACCTTTCCTATTTCGGCAGTCCCGGGCAGCCTGCCACGCTCAAGATGATCCCCGTGGAGACGTTCGACCGCGCGCTCGACTGGCTGAAGGCACAGGCCGAGGTCGCCGGAGATCGGATCGGCGTGATCGGCACCTCCAAAGGTGCGGAAGCCGCGCTGCTGGTCGCATCGCGCCGCTCCGATATCAGGATTACCGTGCTGGGTGTGCCGTCCAGCGTCACCTGGCCGGGGATCGACAATGCCAACCTGGTGACCGAAGCGTCGTGGAGCGAGAACGGCAAGCCGGTGCCCTTCGTGCCGTACGGATGGACCGGCGAATGGAAGGGCATTCACGCGCTATACGCCGATGGACTGAACGACGCCGCGGCGGTCGAACGTGCAAGCATCCCTGCCGAGCGGGTCAACGGACCGATCGTGATGGTCTGCGGCGAGCGCGATTCCCTTTGGCCCTCCTGCCCGATGTCGCAGGCGATCCAGGAACGCCTGCGGACCCGCAGTTTCACGCATCCGGTCACGTTGCTTTCGTATCCCGAAGCAGGCCACGCCGCGTTCGGACCGCCCGTGGAGGCCAGTGCGCAGAACGCCGCCATGCTGAGCTTCTTCGGGGGCACGAGTGCCGGCACGACCGCGGCACGTACCGATAGCTGGCCCAAAGTGCTGGCAGCGATCGACGCGGCCCTGAAGCGGAGCACCGCACGATGACCGCTCGTACCCCCGCAGCACGGCTGACCGGGGTGCGCAAGATGCTGGGACGCCGGCCCGTTCTCGAGGCCCTCGACCTGACGCTCGACACCGGCGTGGTCACGGCGCTGATCGGCCCCAACGGGGCCGGCAAGACGACTACCGTCTCTCTTCTCACTGGTCGGCTGTCGCCCGACGCGGGAACGGTCCGGCTGTTCAATCTCGATCCGCGCCGGGCCGAGGCCCGCGGCCGGATGGGGGTCATGCTCCAGGCGGCCGGCTTGCCGGACGTGCTGACGGTCCGCGAACTGGTCATGCTGCACACCGGCTATTATCATCATCCGCTCAGCCTGAGCGAAACGCTTTCGCTGGCGGGTCTGGCCGAACTGGCCGATTGCCGCTGCGGTGCGCTGTCGGGCGGGCAGGTCCGGCGCGTGCAGTACGCGCTCGCCATTTGCGGCCGCCCCGACCTGTTTGTGCTGGACGAGCCGACCGCCGCGATGGACCGCGAGGCTGCGCGTGGCTTGTGGCGTACCGTCCGTGGAGTCGCCGACCGCGGCGGCGCGGTGTTGCTGACCAGCCACGACCTGGCCGAAGCGGACGCGCTCGCCGACCGGGTGGTGGTGATGGCCGGGGGCCGGATCGTCGCCGACGATACGCCCGCCGCCATTCGTGCGCGGGCGGGAGGGTCAGTGATCCGCTGCCGCGGCAGAATGACGCCGGCGGTCGCGTCCGCACTGCCCGGTGCGCGCGAAGCGGCAACGGAGGGGGCGGAACTACGCATCGTCAGCAGCGATGCGGCCGCCACGGTACGCGCGCTGCTCGATGACGATCCGACCCTTTCCGCGCTGCGCGTCGCCGACGCCACGTTGGAAGACGCCATTGCCGCCCTGCTCGCACCCGACCGAAGGATCGCCGCATGACCGCCTACACTCTTCCCCCCGGCGTCTGGCGCCGCGAGGCCTTGGTCGAGGTAAAGCGCAGCCTGCGCCTACCCCAGTTCCTGCTGCCCACGGTGCTGACTCCTGCAGCGTTCTACGGCCTGTTCACGCTGGCAATCGCCAAGGCACCGAGTCCGGTCGCAGCTGCGGCGAGCCTAGCCGGCTATGGCGTGTTCGCGGCCATCGGCCCGGCGCTGTTCGGCTTCGGCGCGGGCGTGGCGATGGAGCGTGAACAGGGTCTCATCGAACTGAAGCGTGTCTCGCCGATGCCCGCCAGCGCCTACGTCATCGCGAAGCTCGCAGCCGCGGTGCTGGCCACGGCGATGGCGGTCATCGCGATCGACCTGCTCGCGATCGTCGCCGGTGTCCGGCTTTCTCCCGCCAACTGGGTGGCACTGACCGCACTCCATCTCGCCTCCGCCGTTCCCTTCGCGCTGATCGGCTTCGGGATCGGTATGCGGATGAGCGGAAAGGGCGCGGTGGCGGTCGCCAACGCCCTGTTCCTAGGATCGGCCGTGTTGGGCGGCCTGTGGATACCCTCCGCGATGCTGCCAGCGTGGATGCGCGGGATCGGTGAAGCGACACCGGCCTATCACCTCGGCCAGATCGCCCGGTCCATCGTTGGGGCCGACACGATCGGATCGCTGGAGGTGCATGGCGTGATGACGGTGGCAATGACCGGCGTGGCAGCCCTCTGGGCGTGGACAGGCTGGCGGCGGAGTCCGGCTTGACCCGTTCCATCGTCGCGATGGAAGGTGGCGGGATGCGGACGGCGAGCGAGCGTTGGTGGGACGGCCCCTGGCCCTGGCTGGTCTATCTCGTCTTCCTGCCCCTGCCGTGGCTGTGGCGAGCGCCCGATCTTGCGACGCTTTTCCTGACGGGGATAGGCCTCACGCTGTTCCTGCCGCTGTACTTCGCCGCGCATCGGGTCCGGGGAGTTCGGCTCATCGGGGCCACCGCAGCCATCACCGCCATCGGCATAGCCCTGGCACCGCTGCCGGTGGGCTGGACCGTGTTTCCCATCTACGCCGCTGCGGCGATCGGCCGTGCGCGTCCGCGGCAAACCGCGTTTGTTGCCATCGCCGCGATCGCCGTTGTCACAGCAGCAGCCGGCTTCGGTCTGTCACAGCCGACGCTCTGGTGGCTGCCCGGCGTCTTGCTAGTGGTCATGACCGGGAGTGCCACAGTGTCGCGCGAGGCCTTCTATGAGCGGGCGCAGGCTTTGCTGCGCACCCAGGAGGAGGTGCGCCGCCTCGCCGGCACCGCCGAACGCGAGCGGATCGCACGCGACCTGCACGACGTGATCGGCCGCACACTGACGCTGGTCGCGCTCAAGGCCGATCTTGCCGGCAGGCTGGTCGACCGCGATCCCGACCGCGCCAAGGATGAACTGGCCGCCATCGCCGGCGCGGCGCGCGGCGGGCTGGCGGAGGTGCGCGCGGCGCTCGCGGGCCAGTCAGGCGGCAGCCTGTCGCACGAACTGGCGGCATCGCAAGCCGCACTCGCCACCGCCGGCGTCGCCATCGAGCGTGTGGGCGATCCCGACCAGGTTGCCGATGGTGCCGGAGCGATCCTCGCCATGACGCTGCGCGAAGCGGTGACCAACGTCATCCGCCATGCGGGTGCATCGCAGTGCCGCCTCGATATTGCTTGCGGCGCGAACGGCGCAACGCTGACCGTGGCCGACAACGGCCGCGGCGGATCGTTCAGGGAAGGCAACGGGCTGACCGGCATGCGCCAGCGGCTCGCCGCAGCAGGAGGCGACCTTTCGATCGTCACCGATAGCGCGGGCACACAACTCCGTGCGACGGTGCCGGCATGACCCTGCCGTCGATCCGCATCGTGGTGGCGGAGGATCAGGCGATGGTGCTCGGCGCAATCGCCGCCCTTCTCGAGCTCGAACCCGATCTGGCCGTGGTGGCGTGTGCGACGAACGGCGATGCCGCGCTCGATCATGTCCGTGTGCTCCGACCCGACATCCTGCTGACCGACATCGAAATGCCGGGGCTGTCGGGTCTGGATCTCGCTCGCGCTGTTCGGGGTCGGTACACAGAACGGACCCAGATATACGCTAAGGTTTTGCCGTGCCTTCGACGGCGCGCATCTGGCGAAGCGGTCTGAGCGCGGTGGATGGCGCATCGGGATCGGTCCAGAGGTAATCGCCGGTGAGATTGATATGCTGCCAACCGAGCGGTGATAGGTGTTGCAGCAGGTCCGGCGGGACCGGCCGGCCGAGGTTGGCGAGATGCATCCGGGCGGCTTGCAGGTAGGTCGTGTTCCACAGGACGATGGCACCGGCGACGAGGTTCAGCGCGCTCGCCCGATGGCTTTGGGCTTGCAGCGCATGATCGCGGATACGGCCGATGCGATGGAAGAAGATGGCGCGTTTCAGGGCATTTTCCGCTTCTCCCTTGTTGAGTTCGCGGGTGGCGCGGCGACGCTGTTCGGGCTGCTCGATCCAGTCGAGCGTGAACAGGGTACGCTCGACGCGACCGATCTCGCGCAACGCCAGTGCCAGGCCGTTGGCGCGTGGATAGGAGCCGAGCCGTTCCAGCATGATCGAGGCGCTGACGACGCCTGTGCGGATCGAGGTTCCCAGTCGCAGCACGTCGTCCCAGTGTGCCTCGATCAGACCTTCGTCGATGCGGCCCGCGACCAGCGGCGCAATATCGGGGCCGGGTTCGATGCCGTTAAACAGGTGCAAACGGCGTGCGGCGATATTCGGGATACGCGGCGCGAACCGGAACCCAAGCAGATGACATAGCGCGAACACATGGTCGGAGACGCCCCCGCCATCGACGTGATGCTCTTCGATGTGCAGATCGGCGCCGTGGTGGAGCAGCCCGTCGAGCACCTGTGCCGCCTCGCTCGCCGAAGCGGAGATAACTGTGGAATGGAACGGCGCGTAGCGATCCGAGACGTGGCTGTAAAAGGAGACAGCCGGCTCTGTCCCCTTGTGCGGATTGACTGCGCCGGTTGCCTGGGCGCGGCGGTCGAGCGGAAAGTTCTGACCGTCTGAGCTGGACGAGGTGCCGGACCCGAACAGCGCGGCCAGCGGCGCGGTGTGTTGGGCGTCGACAAGCCGGGCGAGCGCGCGACCGTAGGTTTCCTCGCGCAGATGCCACGAGGCGAGCCAACCGAGTTGGCGCTGGGTCACGAGATTGCAGGCTTCCGCCATGCGCGTATGGCCCAGATTGGTGGCATCGGCGAGCACCGCCGTGAGGATCGCACGTGGTTCATCCGCGGCACGGCCACTTTGCAGATGCGTGAAGCACTGGCTGAACCCGGTCCATCGATCGACTTCGGCAAGAAGGTCGGTGATGCGGATCGCGGGCAGATGCGCATAGAGCGGCGCAAGGGCGGTATCGGATTCCTCGGGAGTAATCGCCTTCAAGGGCGAAATCCGCAGCCTGCCCAAGCTGAGCTGCACGTCTTCCAGCGCGTCCGTCTCCGCCTTTCGCTCGACCTCGGCCAATCGACGGGCGAGGCGGGCGCGTCGTTCGGCCAGCCAGATATCGGCCGTATCCGGTGCCGGTATCGGCAAGGGGCCGGCCGCGCGCATGTTGGCGAATACGGGGGCAGGAATGAGTTGCTGCTCGACAGCACGATAGCGTCGGCTTCCCTCGACCCACATGTCGCCGGCGCGAAGCCGGTCGCGAAGCTCGACCAGCACGCACAATTCATAGATCCTGCGATCGGGAATGCCGGTGCCGATCGCCCGACGCCAAGCTTGCCGGATGAAGCCGACTGGCGTGCCTGCAGGCAATTTGCGCAGATGACCAAAATGAAGGTCGCGCATGATCGCGACCGCTCGCGCGAGCGCATGGCAGGCTGGCACCGCCCCGAATGTGAACGAGGCGATGAACGAGGGACCGACCTGTCGGAGGACGGGGTAATTGGTCGCGGCGACCGCGACGGGATCGACCGAATCGGGGCGGATCAGCTTGCGGGCTTCATCGACCTCGCGGCCGAGATCATTCCATCCGATCGCTGCCTCGACCGCAGCGCCGATATCGCCACCTGATATCTTGGCGGCGAGCAAGGCAGCGCCGAGTTGGGCAAGCAGCCGGATTTTGCCGTTGATGGTGCGCCGGTTGCGCTTGAGTGTCGTGTCCGCGCTGTTCTGTTCGCGCCGGAACATCTGCCCAAGCAGGCGATCGAACATCAGCACCGCATCGTCGGTGAGGGTAACGATGGTTTCGAGGATGGTCGCCACCAATGTGGCGCGACGCCGCGTCGCTTGCAGCGTCCGAACATGTTGCGCGGTCAGCCGCACGCCTTCCTGGCACAGGCGTCGGAGGCGCTCGGGATGGACGCCTACGGCGATATCCGGATCGATCCCGATGGCCCGAAGCAGTGTCAGTCGCTCGATGATGGCGGCGAATGTCTTTCGGCCGGGCTTGCCGGGTGACTGCCGCACCCAGGCCAGATCGCTCAAGTTCGTGCCTGTGTGGGGCAGGAGAAGCGCATCGAGCAGCCGGCGCTGTCGAGCATCGAGTCCTCGGGTCAGATGCTCGGCGACATGGCGTTCGGCATCGAGCAACGCCTGTGCGACCATCCGCTCGACCGAACTGATGCCCGGCACAATGATGCGCCGTCGCCGGCACTCATCCAGCATCACGCGCGCCAGCCTAGCCCCGCTGGTCGTCGTCAGCGCGATCGGCAGGAGCCATTCCTGCAACGTCGTTCGCAGCGGCCGACTGAGCGGCATGAAGCCGAATGCATCGCGCAGTGCATCGAGCTGTTCGTACCGGGTCGGGCCGCGCGTCGCGTAGTCGGCCAGCACCTCGGGTCCGACCTGCAATTGCTCTGCGACGAACGCGAGCGGCGTATCAGGGATCAGTTCACCGGGTCGCAGGAAACGGCCAGGATAGCGCAGCGCGCAAAGCTGGATCGCGAAACCCAGCCGGTTATGCGGTCGCCTCCGGCGGACGATGATGGCCAAGTCGTCCCGGCTCAATGTCCAGTGCTGGACGAGCAGGGTTTCGTCGTCGGGAAGCGCGAGCAACGCCGCGCGTTGCTCGTCCGACAGGACGGCGCGACGCGGCATCGGCTTAGACCTTGGCCGGTGCGGTCCAGCCGATCCGGGCAAGCGTGCCGAGAAGGGTCGAACGCGGCACCTTGAAGGTCCGGCAGACGGACGCCTTGCTGGCCCCGCCATCCAGCGCGGCGGTGATCCGCTCGAGCGTTTCGGCGTCGATCATCGGCGGGCGGCCACCTTGGCGTCCCCGGCGTTTGGCAGCAGCCAGTCCCGCCATCACCCGTTCGCGCGTGAGCGCACGCTCATATTGTGCCAATGCACCGAACAGCGAGAACAGCAATTCGCCGTGCGGCGTGGTCGTATCCATCTGCTCGGTCAGCGACCGGAACGCGATGCCGCGCGCCTTCAGATCGGTGACGATCGTCAGCAGGTGCGGCAGCGAGCGTCCGAGCCGGTCGAGCTTCCACACGATCAGTGTGTCGCCCGCGTTCAGATAGTCGAGGCAGGCTTTCAGGCCTGGTCGGTCGTCGCGCGCGCCGGATGCCTTGTCGGTATGGAGATGCCGATGATCGACCCCGGTTGCGACGAGCGCGTCCCGCTGGAGATCGACCGTTTGGCGGTCATCGGTCGTTGACACCCGCATATATCCGACCAGCATGTACGACAAACCCTCGAAAGCATGTTTTCGAACACCCTATCAAAGCGACAGGGTTTGTCGATCGTTATGGGCTGAGGCGGGTATGGTTCGGCAAAAGCGCAGGTCCGGAGCGTCGCCTATCACCTGTTTGCCGTCACGCGTCTGCTGTCCGTATGGACGCAAGTAGAAGGCACGCTGATGCCGCAAGAAGCACCAGGTCCTTCAACAGGAACTGTCCGGTTCCGGCCGAAATCGCCGGGAACCCGCCAGCGGTCGGCTCGGCGACGCCAGGCGTGCTCAGGAAAAACGTCAGTGTCACGGCATAAGTCAGGCATGACATCGCCGCGCCGAGAGCGGAGGCCGTCTTGTTGAAAGCACCGATAATCAGCGCAGCGGCCGTCGCGAGCTCGACGGTGCCTATAAAATAGCTTCCACCCTGCACCCCAAAAACGGCCGGAATCCAGCTCATGATCGGACTGTTCTTCATCAATGGCGCGATGCCCATCGCTTCATAGCTCGTGAATTTCATGCAACCGAACCAGAGAAAGATGACCACCAGCGCCCAGCGCAGCAACGCGAGAGACCCGCGAGAGCCGGTCGTCTTTTCAGCTATGTGTAATGTCGAAAACATGGTGCCTCGCTTTCATCATGGCGCATGACCTGCCTTCATGCTTAGACAGGCGTGATATATGCGCTGCGCATACACTATACGCCGTCAATGAATGAGGCAACCCTTTGAACGTACTCTCGGACCGGCTCGTCAATCTGTTCGGCGCCCTCGCAGTGGGCATCACCGATCGAATTAAGAAGGCGGCATTCGACCCGACGATACCCGGCGGTGGCGAAACCACCGCGGCGATCGTCGTCATCGGTCACGCGACCGGTCTTTCGATCGACGAATTAGGACGGGTGCTAGGCTTGTCCCACGCGGGGACGGTGCGGCTTGTCGATCGATTGGTTGCAGCCGGGTTCGCCGTTCGATCCAAAGCGCTACGGGACCGTCGTGCAGTAGCGCTGATGCTCACTGAGGCAGGCGAGACTCGCCTATCTGCGATCCTGCAACGAAGAAACGAGACTTTATCCGAAATCCTTAGCCATGTCTCGAATGCTGACCGCCTCGTGCTGGAACGTATTGCCGAGACAATACTTGCGCAGATGTCTGACGACGCTGTCTCGGCGCTGACGATATGCCGGCTCTGCGACGAGAGGCGATGCTACAACTGTCCGATGGATGCCTTTGGAATGCTGGAGTCGTCGACGCATAGAGTCGACCCATAAGTGCGCGCAGAGACGCTTAGCGTATATCTGTGCCCGTTCTATGTCCTGACCCCTGTTCGGGACGAGCGGTTGCCGACGCGCACGATCGTGGTCACCACCTTTGCCCGGCCAGGATATCTCACCCGTGCGAGGGCGGTCGGGGTGCGTGGCTACCTGCTCAAGGACACGCCCGCCGATCAACTTGCCGCAGCGATACGCACCGTGGCCACCGGCGGACAGGTCATTCGCGCCGATCTCGCCGCAGCAACATGGGAGGCGGGCGACGATCCCCTGACCGACCGGGAGCGCGACGCGCTGCGCCTTGCCGAGCAGGGGCTGTCCAACAAGGAAATTGCCCGCCGCCTCGTTCTATCACCCGGGACGGTTCGCAATTATCTATCCGATGCTGCGGCAAAACTCGGTGCGGCCAATCGTATCGAAGCAGGCCGGGTCGCTCGGAACAATGGCTGGCTGTGATCGCCCGCTCAGGCTCAATGCGTCGGCGGATTAACAATGTGCGTCCATCTCACCGATCGTGCGCTGCGTCTCACGGAATGCGCGTCGGGCGATCCTATCCGTCTCAAACAATGTGCCCCGGAAACCGCTCTTTATTGCGCGTTCAGCCGGGCATCATTGCAGGCCGCTACAGCTACGCCTCGACCTGCTCATCCTCGATGAGTTGGGCTACCTGCCCTTCAGCCCATCAGGCGGCGCCATGCTCTTCCATCTGCTCAGCAAGCTGTACGAGCGCACCAGCGTCGTCATCACCACCAACCTGAGCTTCAGCGAATGGTCCGGCGTGTTCGGCGATGCCAAGATGACAACCGCGCTGCTCGATCGGCTTACCCACCACTGCCACATCCTGGAGACCGGAAACGATAGCTTCCGCTTCCGCGCCAGCACCGCTGCGCCCAAAACCAGAAAGGAGAAGCCAGCATCTTGAACCTGCCGGTCATCGGCAGCACATAACCCATACGCACCCGGGTCACTTCTCAATGGAAACCCCGGGTCACTTCTCAGTGGCAATCAACACCACCTCCGGCCTGGCTCGGGATGGCGGCCGCGAAACGCCTGAGGATGTGGCCCGGGAGGTAATCGAGGCGATGGCGCAGGATCACCTCGAGGTCGTGCGCGGCGGTCCGGACCGCATCGAGACGGTGAAGCGCAATCGCGCTGATCCGGCCGCGGTGGATGATGCGATGCGCCCGATGAAGGCGTCGATCGAAGCGGCCGCGCGCGACCACTCGGCGCTGTGACGATGGCGGGGCTGGCATGCGACCTTTGGTTGCGCGCCGGTCCTGATGGGAGCAAGGACTGAGGCTCGCCTTCGGCCCCGCGTGGCCATCCGGTTGAACGCGATAGGTGTGGTCGAGGTGCTAGGTACGGATATTCTTGCACTTATCGCCATGTCCGCCGTCGCCAGCGCGGTCGGCGGCATGTTGGGCATGGCGAGCGGCATCTTCCTCGTGCCGATCCTGCTGATGTTCGGGCATCTGCCGATCCGGACAGCGATCGGTCTCAGCCTGGTGTCGGTCATCGTCTGCTCCTGCGCCAGCGCGCCCGCCTTCCTGCGCGCACGGCTGATCAATGTGCGGCTCGCGATCGTGCTGGAGGTCGCGACGACGGCCGGGGCGCTGGCGGGCGTCGTGGCATCGGGACTGTTCTCAGCCCGATTGCTGTCGCTCCTGTTCGCACTCGTGATGCTGCTGTCGGCCTGGCAGATGGTGCGCCCGCGCACCGTCAGAATGGCCATGGCAGGCAACCCGGCCGCCTTCGCCCGCAGGCTCGACGGTATTGACCCTGATCCTGCCCCGGACGGCACCCCTTATCGGATCGATCGCTTGCCGCTCGCCATGGGGATGATGTTCGGTGCGGGCATGTTGTCAGCGCTGCTCGGCATCGGCAGCGGTGTGCTCAAGATCCCCGCCATGGACAGCGCGCTGCGACTGCCGATCAAGGTCTCCTCCGCGACGTCGAACTTCATGATCGGCGTCACGGCCGCGGCCGGTGCCATCGCCTACTTCCTGACCGGCGCCCTCGATCTCACGCGCGCGGCACCGATCTGCCTGGGATCGGTCGCGGGGTCGATCGCCGGCGCGCGGGCGCTGAAAGCGTTGCGCCCCGATCGCCTGCGCGTGATGTTCGTCGTGATCCTCCTCGTGCTCGCCGTGCAGATGGCGCTGGCCGCGGCCGGAACCTCGTTCCTTACGTTGGGCGGCGGGTGAGCATGGGATCGTCAGAGCGTCCGATCTCGCTCCTTCTCACGGTCGGAACGGGCGTGGCCACGCTTCTGGTGGCGGTCGGCCTCGTCTTGCCTCCGGGCTTGCACGCCGGCGCGGTTCTCAATCTGGTCGGCGTCGGCCTGTTCATTGCGTTACCCGTCGGGCGGGTTCTGCTGATGCTGGTGCTGTTCGTCCGGCAGCGGGATACCTTGCTAACGGCCGCGGCGATGGCGGTGCTGCTGATTATCGTCGTGGGCAGCTCGGCGGCGATGATGCTCGATCGCTGAGCGGGGCGTGAGGCCGTTCCTGGACGCCCTCGTCATTGCATGGCGGCGAGAAGATCGTCGACGCGCGCCGTCGCGAAGGCGGTGAAGCTGTCGGCCACGCCATAGGGGATCAGCAGCTCGCGACCGTGGACCATCGAGCCGCAGCTATAAACGACGTTCGGGACAAAGCCGTCGCGCTCGTCGGGACTGGGCTGTAGGATAGGCTCGGGCGTCCGAGCGAGCACGCGTGAGGGATCGTCGCGATCGAGCAGGCAGGCGCCCACCGCGTAGTTGCGCACGGGCCCAACGCCGTGGGTGAATACCAGCCAGCCCTCCTCGATCTCGAGGGGCGAGCCGCAATTACCCATCTGGACCGTCTCCCAAGGGTAGCGCGGCTCGATCAGCTTGGCGCCGCCATTCCAGGTAAAGGGATCGTCGGAGAAGAGCAGCCAGATGCTCTCGCTATCCTGTCGGCCGAGCATGGCGTAGCGGCCGCCGACCCGGCGCGGGAACAGCGCCATGCCTTTGGCCGCCGTCGCGTCGCCAGCGAGCTGGCGCATTTCCCATGAGCGGAAGTCTGTCCCGACCAGCATCTCGGAGCGCGCGGTCATTCCGTCGAACGCGGTGTAGGTGCCGTAATATGTGACCTCGCCATCGGCCTCGACGAAGCGGACCAGCCGAACATCCTCGATGCCCTGGCGCTGGCTGGGGAGTACGGGGAAGAGCACCGTCTCCGAGACGACGTGGCTACCCCCACAATGCAGTTCGAGCCTCGCCGGGCCTGCCCGGACCGCCTCGTTGTCGACGATCGGCGGCTGGGTCGTGCGGCCGACCGGATCAATCTCGAGCCCGCTTCCTGGCGTCCATAGGCCGGTGCGGAAGCTGACCGAGGAGACATGGCCTTCGCCGATGCCTCGGAGCGACATGACGAAGCGCAGACTACCGTCCGGCACGCCGGCTTGGTCGGGGTGAAGCACGGCGCTCGGATTGAAGAGCGCGGCCGCCTCGAACGCATATTCCTCGGTGAACGAGGCGGCGAGGAGATGCTGCCGGGATTCGTCGAGCGGTGAAACGCCGTTGAGCATCGGGAGCAGCTCGGCGAAGCGACGCCGAAACGTCGCTTTCACATCGCGATGGCGGCCGTCCATGGACGCGAGGACGCTGCGCAGCGTCGCGGCGACCTGGGCGTCGTCGTAGCCGATGATGCGTTCGGCGATCACGCGCAGGCGCGAGCGGCCCTCCCCGTCATGCCCGGCGGGATAGCCGGGTGCGAACGGGCGAACCACCGTTCGCGACGGGTCGGGCTTCAGCATCGCATCATGATGGTGGAGGAGCACCAGGTCCCCAGAGGGGCGCCAGCCCATGAGAAGCCAGCCGAGATCCGTGAGCCGCATCGATCGCTCCTTGGGAAAAGGCTCAGGCGCGATCGGCAGGCGCGAAGCGCATCGCGACGCCGTTCATGCAGTAGCGCAGGCCCGTGGGCTTCGGGCCGTCGTTGAACACATGGCCGAGATGCCCGTCACAGCGCGCGCAGCGCACTTCGGTGCGCTCCATGAACAGGCTGGTGTCGCTCTTCGTGACGATCGCATCGGGGAGATGCGTCCAGAAGCTCGGCCAACCGGTGCCGCTGTCGAACTTGGTCCGAGCGGCGAACAGCGGCAGCGCGCAGCCAGCGCAAAGGAAGGTGCCGGTGCGATGCTCTGCGTTGAGCGGACTGGAGAATGGGCGCTCGGTCGCAGCCTGCCGGAGCACGGCATAGGCTTGCGGCGACAGGCGCCGGCGCCACTCCGCGTCGGTGAGGCGTAAGGGGCGCGGCGCTGCCGCGAACGCCGGCAAGGCCGCGCCTGCCATGGCGGCGCCGGCGAGCGCGAGGGCGCTGGTGGTGAGAAAGGCTCGGCGATCGGATGTCTGGGTCATGCCCCTCCTACGCTCGATCGCGAATGGCGGTTACGCGTAACCTGTCGGCCCCACGCTGCGTATGTCCGGGTAGCAAAAGGAGTTTTCCGGCTATGCGTTCAGTTTCCTATCTCGGCTTCGGCGGTGTCGTGGCGGTTGCAATGATCGCGGCATCCTCGGCCGTCGGTGCGTCCGCCGAGACGTTCGTCAATGCGCCTCAGCCGCGGGTCACGACGCCGGCCGCAGGCAAGACCGAGACCGCGATCTTCGCGGGCGGCTGCTTCTGGGGCGTCGAGGGCGTCTTCGACCATGTGAAGGGCGTTGTGTCTGCGACGTCCGGCTATGCCGGCGGCACCACCGGTTCGCCCAGCTACGAGCAGGTGTCGACCGGCACGACCGGGCACGCAGAGGCGGTTCGGGTCGTGTTCGACCCTGCCAAAGTCAGCTATGCCGAGCTGCTGCGCATCTATTTTTCGGTGGTCGCCGATCCGACGATGCTGAATGCGCAGGGGCCTGACCACGGCACGCAGTACCGGACCGCGCTGTTTCCGCAGTCGGCTGGCCAGGAGCGGGTCGCGCGGGCCTATCTCCAGCAGCTCACGGCGGCGCACACCTTCGCCCGCCCGATCGTCACCCGGATCGAACATACGAGCCGCTTCTATCCGGCTGAGGGCTATCACCAGAACTTCATGGCGAAGAACCCGACTTATCCGTATATCGTCATCAACGACGCGCCGAAGGTGGACGCGCTGCGCCGTATGATGCCGAACCTCTATCGCTCGTGAGCTCGTGAGCGGTGTGCTGCCCGATGATACGGAAAAATCGGTAGATTTGTAACCGATCGCGAGCGACCGCCGTAAGACCGGAATGAGGATGGCCACGAGCGAAGCTGAGCTCAAAGCGCTGATGATCGGCAGCCTGAACGGCGATGCGCTGGCGCATGGCCTGTTGCTGCGCGCGCTCGTGCCCCTTCTCCAAACATTCTACCGTCGCCGCATGGCTGATGCCGACGTCGACGATCTCGTACAGGACACCTTGATCGCCGTGCATACCCGCCGCGAGACATTCGACAGGGAGCGCCCCTTCACTGCGTGGCTCTATGCGATCGCGCGCTATCGGGCGATCGACCACTACCGGCGCCGTCGGCAGACGGTGGCGATCGAGGACGTAGAGTCCATTCTGGTGGCTGAAGGCTTTGAAGATGCCACCAACGCCCGCATGGACGTCGACAATCTCCTCCAGACGCTCTCCCCCAAGCAGGCCCGCGCGATCCGCGACACGCATGTCGACGGCAAGAGCGTTGCGGAGGCCGCTGCCGGCGCCGGAATCGGAGAGTCGGACGTGAAGGTCTCGGTGCACCGCGGCCTGAAGGCGCTCAGCGCCCGGATCAAAGGCTCATCACGATGAACACCGAACAGCTCATCCAGTCGCTCAGCCGGGACGTACGCCGCGTACCGCGTCACGCCGTTGTGAAGCGGATCGGCTTGGGCATCGCAGTCGGTTGCTTCGCTGCCATGCTGCTGGTCACGGTGACGCTCGGCATCCGTCCGGACCTGCGCATCGCGATGCACGGCTTCTCCTTTTGGATGAAATGGAACTACACGATGTCGCTCGGACTGGGCGCGATCTACGGGATCACGCGGCTAGCGCGGCCCGCGCCCGGATCGCTCAGTGGTCTGTGGTTTCTCGCGGCACCGGTGTTGGTCCTGGCAGGTATCGGGGTTGGCGAGCTCGCCCGCACGCCCTCATCGCACTGGCTGGCGATGTGGCTCGGCCGGAGCTGGATGGTGTGCCCATGGTTTGTACTGGCGCTGGCGGCGCCAATCTTCGCCGGACTGCTCTGGTCGTTCCGGAAGCTTGCGCCAACGCACCTGCGGGCCGCTGGCGCGGTTGCCGGTCTCGGCGCGGGCGCCTGGGCCGCGACGATCTACTGCCTGCATTGCCCGGAGGTGTCGGCAATCTTCGTGCTCACCTGGTACAGTCTGGGGATCTTACTGGCAGCAGGGATTGGGGCGCTACTGGGCCCACGACTGCTACGCTGGTAGCCGCAGCTCACGGTCGCCGGTGCCGATTGCGTGGGCGACCTTGCCGATCGACAGCCCGGCGACGCCGCGAGGCAAGCCGGGCTGTCGCGAGTAAGGTTTTGCCCGGAGTTTAGCTCTGGAGCTGACGGTCCGTTGAATTCCCAACCTAAGTTGGTCTTCGCTACCTCAGCACCTCGTTGAACTCGATCACGTTGAGATCGGGGTCGCGGATGAAGCATGTGATGCGCCGATCATGCCCGAGCCTGATCGGTCCTTCGCTGATCCAGATTCCCTCCTGCTCAAGCCATCGGACGAGCTCGTCCATGCTGTCGATGACGAACGCTGCGTGCGTGTAACCGGGCCGCTTCACGGCAACGTCGAGCAGGACGTTGCCTTCACCGGCGGGTTCGCCGTTGTAGATGAGATGGATGCGCAGGCCGGTCGGATGCACCAGGCCGAGTGCCGAGACTTCAGGTGCATCCTCGTCAGGATCGGGGACAAAGCCCAGCTTGGCGTAGAAACGCTCCGCGACCTCAAGATTGGAGACGCGGATGCCGATATGGGGTCGGCTCCGGCTGAGGGCGAAATGACACTCTCTCATGACTGCCATCCGAAACGCTGGTCGAGTTTACTCCTTCGCCGGCTGCAAGACCAGCGGTTACATTGACCTTGGCGGGTGTGCCGCGGGCGCCTGATCGACGACGATTGATCATGCTCTCATCCGCGGGTTGGTTACCGCACTACCCGTATCCGTCGCTGGGCCTATCCTCTGTCTAAGCACGGGCATCGGATGAACCTGCCCCTTGGTGTACCGAGGATTGCCCATCACAGTCGGGTGCCCGCGGCACGCCGGCCAAGGCTATGCAAATGGTCCGCTGGCGCCTCCTCTCGTGATTGTTACAAGTGGATCAGCCAGCCACAGCTGGTGACACGCGACGTGCAATGTCCCAAGCATAGCCGACCAGTTCACGCGCGATCGCAGTGGTCACCTTCGGCTGCGGTTTGCCGGTGGCTGCCAGGCGACGGTAGCGCTGACACAGGCGAACCTGTGCTTTCCATCCGATCGCCTGGATTTCGTCTGGTAAATCAGCAACGCGCTCACGATAACGGCGCTCCTCGCGGGCAGGAAGACGATACGACCATCCTGCTTCGACCAGCATGGTTCGGGCATGTCCATTACCCGCGCGGGTAATCCAGCCGCGCTTGGTACGAGCGCCGCTGGAATGCTCGGAGGGCACCAGGCCGACATAGGCCATCAACTGTTTTGGGTTGTCGAAGCGAGTGAGATCACCGACCTCGGCGACCAGCGTAGCGGCGACGATCAGCCTAATGCCGCGCAAGGCCTGGAGATTGTGGACCAGCGCTCCGAAATGCCAGGCTTGCATTGCTTCGCCCAGCGCGGCCTCGAGGCGACCGACCCGTGCCTGAGCCTCCAGCACCCGCTTTTGCATTTCCTCAAAGGCCAGCTGCTGGTGCGGGAAGTCGAAGCGCTGTTCCGATAACCACCGCCAGTACATCTTCGTCCAGGCCGTCTTGCCGCCAAAACGACGATCGTGGCGGAGCAGGAAACTTCGCACTGCCTGCCGCGCCTCGGTAGCATTTTCCTGAGCGCTTCGCCGGGCCCGGATCAGGTCGCGCACCGCCTCGTGGGCTTCGTCCGGCACCCAGATCGCGGTGAGCTCGCCGGCACGCAGCAGCCGCGCCAACGTCATCGCATCACGCCGGTCGGTTTTTACGTGATCCCCCGGCCGTCTCGGCATCATTGAGGGGGCGATAACGATACAAGCCTGTCCCAGTTTCGTCAGAAGCCGGTGCAAACCATAGCCGCAAGGGCCAGCCTCATAGCAGACGCTCAAAGTTACATCCGGCGCCGCCAGTCGCTTGACCAGCCTTCTGACTGCGTCGTCCTCATTGACGATTGTGCCTACAAAGCGCACCTCGCCTCCGCGTTCTCCATCAGCGACTGCGACCGCGATGGTTTCCTTGTGCACGTCCAAACCGACATATTTCACTGCCTGTGTCATGACTCGCCTCCGTTGCTCACCAATCCAACGTCAGCATCTCAGATTTGAGCCCTTGAGGCTCCGGCAGTCATTGGGTCTAAGCCGAAAGAGCATGGTTGGAGAAAGTGCGAAGCCGTTTCACGCGATGCATGCCTGATTGCAGCAGCGGTTATGAACTATCGGTCTTCCTGTCGCCGCCCCATCGCTGAAGCCGCTGAAGTGAACCAAGCAGCTCGTCAGTTGCTCGATCCCCGCTTTCGTTTATGCCCAAGAGCTTTGCTGCCGCTTCGCGTGCAAAAACGTCATCTGGATCATCGTGGAGCATGGTTTTGAGGAAACCCAACGCACGTCGATCGCGGCGACGACCAAGACCAATGATTGCCTCATAGCGAACGTCAGGATCAGCGTCGCAGAGTTGATTCTTTAGCGCGTGTCGGATGGCATCTGAGTCAGCGTCGCTTTGCTGACCAATCCCGAAAGTTGCCCAATTTCGCACCTCGGGATCGCGATCTGTCATCAACGATAGCAGAGTGGTCTGCGCTTCGACGCTATCAACAGCTCCTAATGCAAACGCGACTGCATACCGGATGTTGTCCCAGCTGTGGTGCGCAAAGGGGATGATGTACGGGGCAGCACGTGACCGATCTATATGATGAAGTGCAAAGATGGCATCAAACACCACCTGCTGGTCATCATCCGCGAGCAGGCGGAGGACGGCCGCAAAGCACTGATCAGGAAATGTACGATCTGGAATGCCGATCTGCCCGAGAATGTCGGCAGCCCGTCCGCGTTCTTTAGGATCACGTGAGCAGGCCAGGGCAAGTGCCCGGTCCAGCACATCCTTCGATCCGCGCCAATGTAGTGCAGCCACAGCGTCCCATGCTGCATCATTGTCACCTTCAAATGCAGCATTGAATAGCTCGGGTATGGAGCGATTATCGTCTGCCGGGCTGGTCATGCTATTACCTCGATCTCGGGAGACCTGTCCGCCTTCGACCGCCCAACGATCGCGGTGACGGTGTTCTTGCTGAGGCCGAGGTCGCGCGCGATCCAGCGATAGCTGCGCCCCTCGGCGACGAGCGCCAGCACCCTGGGGGCGAGCCGGTCGGACTTGGGGCGGTCGCCGGTCTGCCGCCCGAGCTTGCGGCCGCGCGCGCGAGCTGCGGCGAGGCCGGAGCGAACCCGTTCGCTCAGCATGTCGCGCTCGAACTGCGCGATGCCGGCAAGCATCGTCGCCATCATCCGCCCGTGCGGGGTGTCGACCTCGAACGTCATGCCGCTCATGGCGACGACCGACACCCGCCAACCCGACAGCCGGTTGAGCGTATCGAGCAGGTCCTGCGTCGAGCGCCCCCAGCGGCTGAGTTCGGTGACGAGGATCGCATCGATGTGCCGCGCCTGCGCCAGCTTCATCACCTCAGTGCGCGCCGAGCGGTTGGCCTTCATGCCCGAGGCAGTTTCGCGAAACACCTCGACCACCTCATAACCGCCGCGTTCGGCGAAACCGGCAAGGTCGCGCAACTGCCGCTCGCACGACTGGTCGGCGGTCGAGACCCGGGCGTAGATGGCAGCGCGTTGTCCCAATTGAACCTTCCCGAAATCCGGCCCCGAAAACCCTTGATTTGCGTGGAGTCAGTGTTGTCCAAAACAGACTTCTGTTCAATCGGGACACTGTGCCATGCCGCGCCGCCATATCCTGAGCGCCCGGCAGCGGTCGGTGCTGCTCGACCTGCCGACCGACGAGGCATCGCTGCTGCGGCACTACATCCTGGCCGACGACGACCTGGTCCATATCGACCGGCGACGCCGGCCGGAGAACAGGATCGGCTTCGCGCTGCAACTGTGTGCGCTGCGTTATCCCGGCCGGATGTTGGTACCGGGTGAGGTCATCCCGCTGGCGGTGTCGGCCTTCCTCGGCGCCCAGCTCGGCATCACCGGCGACACGCTCGCCCGCTATGCCGTCCGCCGACAGACCCGCCAGCAGCACATGGAGGTGTTGCGACGGACCTACGGCTACAGATCGTTCCCCGGTCAGGGCGCACCGGCACGCGCGTTTCGCGACTGGCTGCTTGGCCAAGCCGAACAGGCGCGCTCGAATGACGATCTCGCCCGGCGCTTCATCGCCCGCTGCCGCGACACCATGACCATCCTGCCGGCGATCACCACCATCGAGCGACTGTGCGCCGACGCGCTGGTCGCGACCGAGCGCAATATCGAGAAGCGGATTGCCGCGCGCCTCGATCGCGTCGCCTGCACCCGGCTCGATCGGTTGACGACCGAGATGCTGCCAGGCGCGATCAGCCGCTTCATCTGGCTGCGCCGGATCGAGCCGGGCAACAATTCCGCCGCGGCGAACCGGCTGCTCGACCGGTTGGAGTTTCTCCGCGCGATGAACCTCGGCGCTGACCTGCTCGCTGGCGTCCCGCCGCACCGCGTCGCCCGGCTGCGCCGGCAGGGCGAACGCTATTTCGCCGATGGCCTGCGCGATCTGAACGCCGACCGGCGCCGCGCCATCCTCGCGGTCTGCGTCGTCGAATGGGCTGCCGCGACCGCCGATGCGGTGATCGAGACGCATGACCGCATCGTCGGCCGAACCTGGCGCGAGGCGAAGCAACTCCACGATGCCCGCACCGCGGAAACCAGAAGCGCGGTCACCGCGACGCTGGACGGGTTCGCCGCGATCGGCCGGTCGTTGCTGGACGCACATGGTTATGGTGCGTCGCTGGAGGATGCGGTCGCGCGCGTGGCGGGCTGGGACCGGCTCGACTACCTTGTCGCGACAGCCACGACGCTGACCGACACGCTGAGCGACGATCCGCTGGCGCATGTCGATCAGGGATATCACCGCTTCCGCCGCTATGCGCCGCGCATGCTACGCTGCCTTGACCTCGCAGCCGCACCGGTCGCCCGCCCCCTGCTCGACGCGGTGAAGGCCATCGCCGCCAAAGGCGAACTGCCGGTGACCGACGATTTCCTGCGCCCGCATTCCAAGTGGCGGCGTCAGTTGCGGGTGAAGGGCAGTGACGATGCGCGTCTCCGCGAGGTCGCGGTGATGTTCCACCTGCGCGACGCGCTGCGCTCAGGCGACATCTGGCTCGACCGCTCGCATCGCTACGGCGACCTGCGCCATGTCCTCGTGCCCATGGCGGTCGCACGCAGCATGAAGCTGGCGGTCCCGCCCGACCCGCATGTCTGGCTGGCCGACCGCAAGGCGCGGCTTGCCGATGCCCTCGCCCGCCTCGGTCGCGCCGCGCGCAACGGCACAATCCCCCACGGCGGCATCGAGGACGGGATGCTGCGCATCGACCGTCTTACCGCCGATCCGCCGGACGGGATCGATGAACTGGTGCTCGATCTGTACCGTCGCCTGCCGCCTGTCCGCATCACCGACCTGCTGCTCGAAGTCGATGCCGCGCTCGGCTTCACCGATGCCTTCACCCATCTGCGCACCGGCATACCGTGCAGCGACCGGATCGGCCTGCTCAACGTTTTGCTCGCAGAGGGGCTGAACCTCGGCCTGCGCAAGATGGCCGAGGCGTGCAACACCCATGATTACTGGCAGCTCTCCCGCCTCGCGCGCTGGCATGTCGAGAGCGAGGCGATCGACCAGGCGCTGGCGACCGTGGTCGCCGCGCAGGGCGACCTGCCGATGGCGCGGGTGTGGGGTATGGGCACCACCGCGTCGGCCGACGGCCAGTTCTACCCCGCTGCGCGGCAGGGCGAGGCGATGAACACGGTCAATGCCCGCTACGGCAACGACCCCGGCATCAAGGCCTATACCCATGTCAACGACCGCTTCGCGCCGTTCGCATCACAGCCTATCCCCGCGACCGTCAGCGAGGCACCCTATCTGCTCGACGGGCTGACGATGAACGAGGCCGGGCGGCGGATCGAGGAGCAGTACGCCGACACCGGCGGGTTCACCGACCATCTGTTCGGGATCAGCGCGATGCTCGGCTATCGCCTCGTACTTCGCATCCGCGACCTGCCGTCCAAGCGGCTGTACGTCTTCGACCCTGCCGCCACGCCGACTGAACTGCGCCCGCTGGTGGGCGGCAAGGCGCGCGAGGCGCTGGTCGTCGCCAACTGGCCCGACCTGTTCCGCTGTGCCGCCACCATGAGTGCCGGGCAGGTCGCGCCGAGCCGCATCCTGCGCAAGCTCGCCGCCTATCCGCGCCAGAATGACCTGGCCACAGCCCTGCGCGAGGTGGGTCGGATCGAGCGCACGCTGTTCATCATCGAATGGATTCTCGACACCGGGATGCAGCGCCGCGCGCAGGTCGGACTCAACAAGGGCGAGGCGCATCATGCGCTGAAAAACGCCCTGCGCATCGGCCGCCAGGGCGAAATCCGTGACCGCACCACCGAGGGCCAGCACTACCGGATCGCCGGCCTCAACCTGCTCACCGCCATCATCGTCTACTGGAACACCCTGCATCTTGGTCATGCTGTCGAGGCACGGCGACGCGAAGGGCTGGAGACGCCGGACCATCTTCTCGCCCACGTCTCTCCGCTCGGATGGGCGCACATCCTCCTCACCGGCGAATACCTCTGGCCGAAAGACGCCGACGCTTAGACCCAATGACTGCCGGAGCCTCAAGGGCTCAAATCTGAGATGCTGACGTTGGATTGGTGAGCAACGGAGGCGAGTCATGACACAGGCAGTGAAATATGTCGGTTTGGACGTGCACAAGGAAACCATCGCGGTCGCAGTCGCTGATGGAGAACGCGGAGGCGAGGTGCGCTTTGTAGGCACAATCGTCAATGAGGACGACGCAGTCAGAAGGCTGGTCAAGCGACTGGCGGCGCCGGATGTAACTTTGAGCGTCTGCTATGAGGCTGGCCCTTGCGGCTATGGTTTGCACCGGCTTCTGACGAAACTGGGACAGGCTTGTATCGTTATCGCCCCCTCAATGATGCCGAGACGGCCGGGGGATCACGTAAAAACCGACCGGCGTGATGCGATGACGTTGGCGCGGCTGCTGCGTGCCGGCGAGCTCACCGCGATCTGGGTGCCGGACGAAGCCCACGAGGCGGTGCGCGACCTGATCCGGGCCCGGCGAAGCGCTCAGGAAAATGCTACCGAGGCGCGGCAGGCAGTGCGAAGTTTCCTGCTCCGCCACGATCGTCGTTTTGGCGGCAAGACGGCCTGGACGAAGATGTACTGGCGGTGGTTATCGGAACAGCGCTTCGACTTCCCGCACCAGCAGCTGGCCTTTGAGGAAATGCAAAAGCGGGTGCTGGAGGCTCAGGCACGGGTCGGTCGCCTCGAGGCCGCGCTGGGCGAAGCAATGCAAGCCTGGCATTTCGGAGCGCTGGTCCACAATCTCCAGGCCTTGCGCGGCATTAGGCTGATCGTCGCCGCTACGCTGGTCGCCGAGGTCGGTGATCTCACTCGCTTCGACAACCCAAAACAGTTGATGGCCTATGTCGGCCTGGTGCCCTCCGAGCATTCCAGCGGCGCTCGTACCAAGCGCGGCTGGATTACCCGCGCGGGTAATGGACATGCCCGAACCATGCTGGTCGAAGCAGGATGGTCGTATCGTCTTCCTGCCCGCGAGGAGCGCCGTTATCGTGAGCGCGTTGCTGATTTACCAGACGAAATCCAGGCGATCGGATGGAAAGCACAGGTTCGCCTGTGTCAGCGCTACCGTCGCCTGGCAGCCACCGGCAAACCGCAGCCGAAGGTGACCACTGCGATCGCGCGTGAACTGGTCGGCTATGCTTGGGACATTGCACGTCGCGTGTCACCAGCTGTGGCTGGCTGATCCACTTGTAACAATCACGAGAGGAGGCGCCAGCGGACCATTTGCATAGCCTTGGCCGGCGTGCCGCGGGCACCCGACTGTGATGGGCAATCCTCGGTACACCAAGGGGCAGGTTCATCCGATGCCCGTGCTTAGACAGAGGATAGGCCCAGCGACGGATACGGGTAGTGCGGTAACCAACCCGCGGATGAGAGCATGATCAATCGTCGTCGATCAGGCGCCCGCGGCACACCCGCCAAGGTCAATGTAACCGCTGGTCTTGCAGCCGGCGAAGGAGTAAACTCGACCAGCGTTTCGGATGGCAGTCATGAGAGGGTGTCATTTCGCCCTCAGCCGGAACCGACCCCGATATGGTCGAGTCGTAGGTTGTCGAAGTTCATGGGACCGGTCCTGATGCTGTCGGGGGTCGAGGCTCAGAGGATCGCCTCGAGCCCCGCCGCGGTTCGACGGAACGGGACGAAGCCGGGCAGGGTCTCAATCCGGCGCAGCCAACTGCCCACGGCGGTATAGACTGACGTGTTTACGTTCCCCTCGGGCGCGCGCTCGATATAGCTGTAGAGCGCGACATCGGCGATCGTTGGCTCGTCCGTGCCGGCGATCCAGCGGTTCCACTCCAAGACCTGGTCGATGACGCCGAGTGCATCATGGGCACGGCCGATCACCTCCAGAGGATCGAAGGGAGCATTGAACACGGTGATGAGGCGAGCGGCGCAGGCGCCATAAGCGATCTTTCCGGCCGCGACCGATAGCCAGCGTTGAACCTTGGCCTCCTCGATCGGATCGGTCGGAAGCCAGTGGGAAGGACCGATTTTCCTCGCGATGTAGACGAGAATAGCGTTTGAATCCGGAATGATGACCCCATCATCATCGAGGATGGGGATCTCGCCAAAGGCGTTGAGCGCGAGGAACTCGGGCGTCTTGTGCTGCTGCGCGGCCAGATCGACCTCGACCAGCTCGTGGTTGACCCCGGCCAACGACAGAAACAGGTGAGCGCGGTGCGCGTGCCCCGACAGCGGGTGGTAATAGAGCTTCATTCAAAGTCTCCTGGGGGAGCGTGTCTCAGCGCCCGCGGAGCGTGCGCGCGAGAAAGGCACGTATCGAGGCGCGGGTCTTATCCGGCTGCATCTTGCTCTCGGCCTCAGATTGCCGCAAACCACTGGTAATCGGCCGAATCCTCCCAGTAGCCGCCCTTGCCCGCGCCGATCCTGGCGAGGCTGTCGACCGCCTCGACGCGCATGACGTATTTGGCCTGCTTGTAGCCGAGCTGGCGCTCGACCCTGAGGCGCAGCGGCGCGCCGTGGCCGACGCTCAGAAGCTGGTCGTTCATGCCCCAGGCGAGAATCGTCTGGGGGTGGTAGGCGTCGATCAGGTCGATGCTCTCGTAATAGGGGGCGCCGTCGAAATCATCGGCACAGTGGAACACGACATAGCGGGCGGACGGCAGCACGCCGGCTGCGTCGAGCGCCAGCTTGAGCGGCAGACCGGTCCATTTGCCGATCGCGCTCCAACCCTCGACACAATCGTGGCGGGTGATCTGCGTGCGGGCGGGCATCGCCCTGATTTGCGCCAGCGAGAGTTTCTGTGGACGCCGGACCAGGCCGTCGAGCTCCAGACGCCAATCCGCAAACCTAGCGGCGGCGTGAGCCTGATAGGCGTCGCTCGCCGGCATGGTGTTGCCGTTGGTGCGGAACACCGGCGACATATCAGAGGCGGCGAACTCGCGAGCTAGCGCGGTGCGGTCGGTGACGAGCCGCTGCGCGCGCATGGTCAGGCCTTCCCCGAGGCCGAGCACGTCCTGCACCTTGGGCGAGGCCGCGATCCGGTCGCAGCCGGAGAGCAGAAGACCGCCCGCGCCGGCGCCGAGCGAGCCGATGAGGCGACGTCGTGTCAGCAGCGTCATTGGTCGCGCTCCTTAGGTAGGCGATACCAGCCGGTGATGATCGAACGCAGCTCGTTGATAGGGCCGGCGAGGAGCACCATCAGCAGGTGGACGACGATGAAGCCGGCGAGCAGCGCCGCGCAGATGAAGTGGATCGAGCGCGCCGACTGACGGCCGCCGAACAGGTCCAGCAGCCACGGCCAAGCCGCGTCGATCCCGGGTGACATGGTGAGCCCGGTCAGCACCATGATGGGCAGCAGGCCGAAGATCACGCCGACATAGCTCAGCTTCTGGAGCACGTTGTAGCGCCGCGCCGCCTCGCCCGTGTGGAAGCGCAGACGCGCATGGTCCTTGACGTCCTGCCACAGGCTGCGTGGCCTGAGTTCCTCCGCGGTCGGCGCGAGATCGCGCTGGACGTGCCGTGAGATGAAGCCCCAGAGCCAGAACAGCAGGCCCGGCACCACGAGGAGCCAGGCGAAGAAGAAGTGCCACTGGCGCGCCGCGGCAAGGTTGTAGCCCGACGGGATCGTCACGAGCGGCGGAAAGGCACGCTCCTCGCCGCCGGCAAGCCCCAGCACGCCGGTGGTGGGAATGGTGACGGGGCCGACGCGCAGGTAGCCGCGCTCGCCGTCGCTGCCGATCTCCAGCCACGGCGTTTCATGGTTCGCGCCGTACTGGCCCCAGTAGAGGTGGGGATGCGCGTTGAAGATCATCATCCCGCTCATCAGCAGCACGATCACAGCGAGCGCATTAAGCCAGTGCCAGGCGCGGACGGGGCGGCGCTGGCGATAGATGAGGTCACCACCTACGCGGAGGCGGTCAATCGGTTGGGTAGCCATCGGGTCGCTCCGAAGGGGAGGGGCGTCGGCATAGGCACGACGCCCCCGAACGCCGATCAGTGGCCGGCGCTCATCATCGCATCGCCGTGCTTCATCTTGTCGGCATGCGCCTTCTTCGCCTTGCCGCGCTTCATCGCGCCATCGTTCTTCATCGCGCCGGTCGACGTCTTGCCCGAGGCCATATGGTCCTGAGCGGCCATCTGGTCGTGTGACGCCATCTTGTCGTGGGAGGCCATCTTGTCATGCGAGGCCATCGCGTCTTGGGCGAAGGCCGGCGCCGCGGCGCCAATCGCGAGGGCGGACAGGGCGATCATCATTGTCTTGCGCATGGGATAATCCTTGAATGGGTGAGCGTCGGGACGACCGAACCGCGGCGACGCTTCCGGCGGTTCGGTAGACGCGACCTGGCACCCGTTCGGGGGTTGGGGGCTGCAGCGGGCGGCAGGCCGCGTCTTATTGCCCATCCGCAGCTCCCGCCCGGTCGGTTACATCGGGTCAGGATTTTGTAACGGCGCCACTGCTGTAACCGCCGCGCCGAGCCCTCCGTAGGTCCTTGGGCTGGCATCGGCCCGGCGGGCGCTCATCGTCCAACTCGGCCGCGCACGCATCGTTGAACGAACACGAGGATCGCGACATGCACGACATGGGTAAGCTCAAGAACCTGAAAAAGCTCGACGCGGGCGCTCCCGACGCGATGAAGGCGTTCTGGGAGTTTGATAAGGCCGTGTTCAAGGAGGGCGAGATCTCCGCCCTCAACAAGCAGCTCATGGCGGTGGCAGTCGCGCTCACGACGCAGTGCGCCTACTGTATCGAGATCCACACCAAGCAAGCGCGCGAAGCCGGCGCCACCGACGCACAACTTGCGGAAGCGACGACCGTTGCCGCGGCGATCCGAGCTGGCGGGGCGATGACCCACGGAACGCACCTCTTCTGAGCCGATCCGGCGGCATCGACACGAAATGGGCCGGCCCGCTTTGACGGACCGGCCCATGGTCGCACCAGCGACACGAGAACCCTAACCGGCGGGGCGGGCGACGGGCCGCGAGTTCATCCCGCTTGCAACCGTATCGCCACGCTTGGCCCTGAGACGCGCATCCACCGAAAGGGGGCCGGCTCCGCCGATGCACAGTGCGATCAAGCCGGCGATGTAGAGCAGATCGGTCTCGTAGCCCGGCTGACCGAAATGCGCACCGCTCGCGTCATAGGACATCAGCTTGATCGAGCTGAAGCCGTTCGGCAGGTGGACGGTGAAGATCGCGACCAGCAGCACCACTATCATCGGCACCGTGATGAGCGGCACCAGTGCGCCGACGATGATCATCAGACCATCGTCGGTAACGACCGGCAGCAGCTTAACGCAGCGATCGCAAGAGCCCGGCGCTCGGGCGGTCCGCAAATCACGCTGGCGGGCGGTAGGATCTCGATCGGGGCGGCAGGCAGCACCAAGCCGTCGACGGTATGGCTCGTTCGGTACGACCCCCGCGTCAACAACGTGCCGATCCGCGCCGGCGAGAATGGCGGACGCACGCTGCCCCATCGCAACATCGTTCGCCAGCTTCAGGCGGTCGGCACCTGGTCGGGCAAGGTCGCCAGCTTCCCCGTGCCGGCCAGCCCCAGCCCGGTCTACCGCACGGCCGTTCTCGTCCAGGCCGGCAAAGGCGGTCCGATCGTGGCGGCCGCGAGGCTGTGAGTTCCCTCGGCGTTATGTAGGCGGGTCGGACCATGTGGATGCAGTCGCGTCAAACGGGCTGCATTCGGGACGAAGTCGAACGCCGTGACCTAAGGAGCCTCACATATGGAACTCTGGTATGCGCCAACCTCGCCCTTCGCGCGAAAGGTGCGCGTAGCGGCGCACGAGCTCGGCCTTTCGGGCGAACTGACGCTGGTGCAGGTCAACCCATGGACCGAGGAACGTTTGCGGACGATCAATCCGCTCTCCAAGGTGCCGACGCTCGTGCTCGAGGACGGGACCGTGCTCTTCGAGTCCACTGTCATCTGCGAATACCTGGACACTCTAGGCGGGCGACACCTCTACCCCGCCGACGGGCCTGAACGATGGCGAACGCTCCTGCTTCAAGGGATGGCTGACGGAGCGATGACCGCGATGGGACGGCTCTTCGCCGAAGAGCGCAACTCGCCGGATCGGCCCCCAACCGCGATGCAGGAACGTTTTCACGCCGCACGCGAGGCTACCCTGGACCGGCTGGAAAGTGAGCGGCTGCGGGCCGATCCGCTGATCGGAGAGATCGGGGTCGCAGTCTTCCTCGGCTACCTCGACTTTCGCTGGCCCGATCGCGATTGGCGAAGCGGAAGACCCACGCTCACGCGATGGTTCGAACGCTTCGAGGAACGCCCATCGATGACGAGCACGAAACATAGCCTTCTTCAGGGTTCTATGTAGATCGTTCACACCACCTGGCTGGGTCTGATGGTGAGACTTAGCTAGATGACGTACGATTCTGAGGTGTGCCACGTGGCACACCTTTGCGTCTCATTCTGGCGGGATCGTCAGCGCCTCTTGGCACCGCAGCCGTCTTGAGCAATCAACGCTCATCAAGGCGGAGCAAGTGAGACGTGACAAGCATTCGGATTCTACACCGCGATCCCGCCGGCAAGGTGTTCGATGGCGGCGTCGAATTTGGCCTCGAACAGTTCGCCGGCCAGGTGCCGATGGTCGGCGACACGATCCTCGATCCCGGCGTGCTGCAGGGGCAGGACCGGCACATGCCGCAAAACCGGTCGATCTGGACCGTGGTTGGCCGGGTGTTCAATCCTCGCGATCGGGAAGACACGGTGGCGTTGATCGTCGAGTCTCGCGACGGCAACCTCGCCGACGAAGCCTTCGCCTGAATAGGAAGGCGAGGGGGAGGCCGTAGGAGCTCCCCGTTGGCTTATCCTCGGTTGATACGCCAGGAGTGTAGCCTGAGCGGTTCCTATATGGGGATGTCCTATACTTTGTAGGCCCCCAGCGGCTCCCGCCTCCTGGGCGCGTCGGCCCGGGGAGTGGGCGGCCTCAGCGCCCGGGGAGGGCGCCCCCAGCGCCGCCCCCTCAAACTTGAAGGATGCTTGCGCGAAGCTCATATCCGCAGTCAAGAAAGGATTAGACCTATGGCTGCGAAGAAGCAAACAGACAGCAGCGCCGATCTTCGGACGAATGAGAAGAAGTGGACCAAGCCGCTGATGGATGCGGGTTGGACGGCGTTGCCGAGCGTCATTATCGAAAACCAGCGCCAGCTCGGCCTCGAACCGCTCGACCTCAACATCGTCGTGTATCTGGCGAGCAAGTGGTGGACGGCGGAGGGCAAGCCCTTCCCGTCGAAGTCCACGATGGCGAAGGCGATGAACGTGCACCCGCGCACGATCCAGAAGCATATCGCTGGGCTGGAAGGGGCGGGCTATATCCGCCGCGAGGAGCGGCGGACAGAGACGGGTAGCCGGACCAACATCTATCACCTCGATGGCCTGATCGAGGCGGCGGCGCCGTTCGCGGCGGAGAAGCTGGCGGAGATGAAGGACAAGTCGGAACTGGCGAAGCGTCGCGAGAACCGGCGCGGTGCCCCCAAGCTGCGCTTGGTGGAGAAGGATGACGACGCGTGAACGCGCATGTCCAGGAAGCGCCGCCGAGGGTGCCGCCTAAGGTCACGGCTGCGCCGAGCATTCGTCAGCTCTATTGGTGCGACTTCCCCCAGGACGCGCAGCTTCCCGAGTTCTGGAAGCGGCGTCCTGTCGTGATCCTGTCGTTCAAGAACACGCTGCACGGCGCGGTGACGGTGATCCCATGCTCGACGCAGGCGCAGCCGGGCAACAAATGGGCATTCCCGCTGCAGACGACGATCGACGGGCGCGCCGCGTTCGCGATCTGCGACAAGCCTACAACGGTTGCGGTTAGCCGCTTGACGCCAGATAAGGGCGGCATCGTGCGGATGCCTGTCGCCGAGTTCGACGACATGCTGCGCCTGGTGCTGGCATGGCTGCCGGTCCCGGCGGCGTTACCCGCACCGGCACCCGCGCCGCCGGCGCCTGCCGGCCCCGCGGCGTAGGGGCCGCCGGGGCGATTCAAATTTTAGTTGAATCCTAAGAGATCGGTTTCTACATGGGGAGCACGCGCGGCCTCCCCCTGGGGAGTGTCCGTTTCCCGCGAGGGAACTAAACGGTCGGGGCCGCCTCAAAAGGGCGGCCCTTGGCTTATCTGGTCATTGCTGACAGATTACGCTGAAAGCTCGCCTTCCTGGCGGGTGACTGCATCTACGTTCCCGTCCATCGGCGCCGCGTAGAACGCGGCCGGGGTGGATAGCATGACGAGGCAACTTACCAGGGGATCGGTGTGGAATCGGTGGGATCCGCATATCCACACACCAGGCACGATCCTGTCGGATCATTACCCTGCTGCTGACGGGTGGGAGCAATTCCTAGACCGCGTCGAGACGTCCGAACCACGGGTTCGAGCACTAGGTATCACCGACTATTTCAGCACAGCTACCTACGAACAGGTGCTGACGCATAAAGCGGCAGGGCGGCTGCGGGACGTCGATCTGATCTTCCCTAATGTCGAACTGCGACTTGGCGTCGGCACCGACAGGGGTTCGCCGGTCAACATCCATCTTCTCGTCTCGCCCGACGACAAGGATCATCTGCCCCGGCTGCACGCTTTCCTGTCGGACCTTAGGTTCGAAGCCAAGGGCGAGCGCTATCGGTGCACCCCGGCAGATATCATGCGACTGGGCCGGGCCCATGACGCGGAAGCGACCAGCGACGAGCGTGCGCTGGAGGTTGGCACCAACCAGTTCAAGGTCGACCTTGCCAACCTTCGGGAGGCGATGAAGGCGAGCGACTGGGCGCGGGCAAATATCCTGATCGCCGTCGCTGCCAGCAGCAAGGACGGCACCGCCGGGCTACAAGGCGATGCGTCGCTCGAACGCCTGCGTCGTGAGATCGAGCGCGCGTCGCACATAATCTTCTCGAGCAGGCCGGCGGATCGCCAGTTCTGGCTCGGCCAAGGGCCGGTGACGCGCGATGTCCTGGTGTCCGAATATGGCGGCATCAAGCCATGCTTGCACGGCAGCGACGCGCACCGGCCCGAAAAGGTCGCAGCACCAGCGCAGGACCGACGGTGTTGGCTTAAGGGGCGGGTGACGTTCGAGACGCTGCGCCAGGCTTGTCTCGAACCCGAAATGCGCGTGTTCGTGGGGACGGCTGCGCCGCCTGCGGCGCAGCCGTCGCAGGTGATGACCCAGGTTGAGGTCAGCGGCGCACCGTTCATGCTCGACGCGAAGGTGCCGCTCAATCCCGGGCTGATCGGGATCATAGGCGCGCGCGGATCGGGCAAGACCGCCCTTGCCGATCTGATCGCGGCAGCGGGCTCGGCCTTGATGGTCAAGGGCAACAAGCTCTCCTTCCTATATCGTGCCCGCGAGCATCTGGCCGGGGCGCGAGTGGATTTGAGCTGGGATGACGGCACAGGCTGGCCTCTGTGCATTGTAGGGACACGGATTCACGGTAGGCATCGACGTCAGGGGTAGCGAACTATTTGCGCAGGTTCTCGATGCCAAGTTCGCGCCATATCCAAGTGAAGTCGTAGGTGGCCATCGGGTCGTTCGCGTCGAGTTGGCTGCTGCTGCGGTTTTCGAGATGCTTGAGCCACCCGGCTACTCGGTGCCGGCCTGCGGCAGTTTGAACGGCTGCGCGCGGGGTGATGTCGCCGAGCATGCCGACGGGTTCATCGAGCGTCGCGCGGTACTGACGGTCGAGCATGGCATGGATGAGCGGGGTTGCAACCTCTGGCGCAATGGCGGGTGCCGGTTCGGATGATGTCAGCCCCTCGGCCCGCGCCGCCATGGCCTGTTCGACCGTCTCAATCGTGGTCAGCGGCGAGCCGACCAACCCGGCGAGCGCATCGTTGATAAGCGCGGTGCCGCGTTTCGCTCGCTCGGCCGAGGTGACGGCGAGCATCAGGGCGCGGCCTTTCAATTCGACATTGCCGAGCACCGGGGTGCCGTCCGCCATCGTCACACCCCACGCCATGCGCCCGGTGCTTTTCGCTTTTCCGTTCGGTTTCTCGCCCAGCCAGTTCCAAAAGTGCGTGGTTTCCCGCTGAAGCGCAGGGACAGTATCAAGCCGCTCGCCGACCAGCGCCTGGGTCACGCCGCGTGCGAAGGGAAAGCGCACGCGGTGGAACATCACCTCCTCGCCATCAATGTTGTGCAGCGTGGGGATGGGCGCCGGTCCCATGGTCTTGGGAACGACATCGAACAGCCATGCCGTGCTGATGAGGGCCGGAAGTGCAGCCAGATCGTCGGCGTCTAGGTTCAACGCGGTGCGCGGGCTGCGCTTGCCCTTCGAGCGCCGTAGATCGGCGACGAGCGCCTCGGCCGCCTCCATCGTGAACGACAGCACGCCGCCCGACAGGAGGTGCTTGCCTCCGACCTGCACGACGCGGGCACCGATCCTGTCCCATTGCTTCAGCGTCTGCGAGGCGCTGCGCTCGGATACTCGAAGCGGCTCGCCGCCCCGGATCAGGTCGCGCACGAGGAAGCCGCTGCCGGGCTCGACCTCGCTGACCTCGTGGAGGCTCATCACTGACGATCGAAGGGCACGCAGGTAGATTTTGGTCGGGCCGCTCTCATTCCAGCCCCGGCGCCGAATATAGTCATCGACGATGTTCCGGTCGGGTTGGATGGTGCGCGTCAGCAGATCCTCGAACGCGCATCCCCACAACACGCCGGCCCAATGATCGCCGACGATGTCCGCCAGCTCGTCCGCTTCGAAGTCGAACTCCTCCATCGCCAGCCCGAGATGATCGCCGAGCGCCTCGCCCAGATGCTCGCCCCAGGCCGGCGAGGTGGCGAACTTCATGACGCCGGACAGATCGTGACCACGCTTCATGCCTGTTCCCTCTGCTGCTGACTGAATTGCTGGCGGTGCGCGGCGACGATGCGCGAGACGGTGGGTTCACTGACGCCGTAGAGCCGCGCCATCTCGGCACCGGACTTGCGGCCGGACGTGACGGACTCGGCGATTTCGCGGCGCTGCTTGTCGCCGAGCTTGGGCCGACGCCCGCCGATCCGTCCTTCTGCGCGAGCCTGGGCAAGGCCGGCGCTGGTACGCTCGCGGATCATGGCCCGCTCGAACTCGGCGAAGCTTCCCACCATCTGCATCATCATCCGCCCTGCCGCGGTGGTGGTGTCGATCGCCTCGGTCAGTGAGCGGAAGCCCGCGCCTGCCAGCTCGATCCGCTCCATGATGTGCAGCATATCCTTTAGGCTGCGCGACAGCCGGTCAAGCTTCCAGACGACGACGACGTCTCCGTCGCGCAACTGGCCGATCATCTCCAGAAGCTTGGGTCGGTCCCACCGCCCACCGCTGGCGGTCTCCTCGAACACCCGCTTGCAGCCGGCCGCATCGAGCGCGCGCCGCTGCGCGGCGTTCGACTGGTCGTCGCCCTTCGACACGCGGGCATAACCGATCAGATAGGGTTCGCGCGTCATCTGCGTCTCTTTCACAAACGGCCGTATCTGGAGGCGGAAACAGCATGCACCAATTTCCGCAGCCTTGGGTCTTTCACAATCCTCTTTCACTAAGCCAACAAAAGGCAAGAGGTTTTTGGAGGATGAAACATGCCCGCACGTATTCCGATGACCCAGCGGCAGCGCGCCGCGTTGCTTGCTTTGCCCGACAGCGAGGCGGCGGTGGTGCGACATCATGGCCTCGATGCCGAGGACCTTGCTGCGATCGGCTTCGCACGCACTCCGGCGACCCGCTTGAGCTATGCCCTGCAACTCTGCTGCCTGCGCTATCCGGGGCGACATCTGCGCACAGGCGAGCTGTTGCCTGCAATCATGCTCGACCACATCGCCGAACAGGTCGGAGTGGATGCAGGCGTCGTCGCCGACTTCGCGCGGCGAGCGCCGACCCGCTACGATCAGCTTGCCGCCATCAAGGCGCGCTTCGGATTCACCGATCTGAGCCGGCCAGCGCGCGGCATCATGATGACTTGGCTGGAAACCGAAGCCATGGCTATCGTGGACGGGCGCATTTTGCTTGATCGATTGCTGGACGAGCTGCGCACGCGACGCATCGTCATCCCTGGCATCAGCGTCGTTGAGCGGATGGCGGCCGAGGCGATGCTTCGGACGGAAACCGATCTGGTCGCCGCGGTCGATGCTAAACTCGATGCGGATATGCGTCAGCGTCTCGATATGCTGATCGATGAGAAGGTACATGACCGGCAGAGCCGCTTGTCCTGGCTGCGCGAACCAGAGCCCCGCGTCGCGTCAGCCTCGCTTGCCGAAATCCTCGAGAAGGTCGCGATAATCCATAGGACCGGTATTTCCAGCATTCCGGTCGATCCCCTGCACGAGCCCCGCCTGACGCAGTTCGCCCGCGAAGGCGTGCGATATACAGCCCAGGCTTTCCAACAGATGCGCGTCTCCCGCAGGCGGGTCATCCTGCTTGCAACGCTGCGCGAGATGGAGGCCACGCTTACCGACGCGGCGATCGCCATGTTCAGCGCCTTGATGGGACGCGCTCACCTTCGTGCTCGCAAACGCCTGGAGCAGAGGGTCGCGATTTCGGGACGCGAAGGCCGCGATCGGCTGATGCGGATCGCCACTGTGCTGGAAACAGTTAGCCAGGCAGCACGCGCCGGCGGAGATATCGGTGCGGCCCTCAGGGATATCGTGCCTCTCGACATGCTCGATGCTGATGCCGCAATCATCCGTCGTACCGCGGCACCTCACAGGGACGATGTGCTGAGCGAGATCGCAGCCGAATACCGGACCTTCAAGCGAACAGGGCCTCTATTCCTGCAAGCGCTCGATTTCCACGGTCGGGCCGGCACCGCGGCATTGCGCGACGCGATGGCGATCCTGTCGAAATCTTGATGGCGACTGGCGCAAGCCCCTCCCTGCCGACGTTCCGCTCGGTCATGTCGAGCGGCGCTGGCACCGCCATGTCGTGGTCGCCGGCAAGATCGACCGGACGCACTGGGAGATGGCGACTTACGGCGCGCTCACCAATGCACTGGCCTCGGGTGATATCTGGGTGCCGAGGTCAAGGCTGCACAGGTCGCTGGACGTGCTGCTCGCGCCGTTATCCGGCGCAGCGCTGCAACCGCCGTTCTCGCTCGGTAATCCACACGCATGGCTCGATCAGCGCGCCGCGCAGCTCGACAGCGCCTTGCGCGACGTCGCCCACAATCTGGCCGGACGCGATGCTGCCCTGTTCGCTGGCGAGCGATTGCGATTTCCCAAGGAACTGAAGGACGATGATGCCAGGCACGACGAAGGACGGCGCCTGACGCTTGCCTGCTACGACATGCTGCCTGCCACGCGTATCACCGACGTGTTGTCGCAAGTCGAACGCTGGACCGGCTTCACCCGGCACTTCGGGCACGTCTCGACCGGGTTGCCGCCTGGCGATGAGCAGGCCTTCCTCGCCACTCTGATTGCCGAAGCGACCAATCTTGGGCTGTCGCGCATGGCCGAGGTATGCGGCGCAGGGTCACGCCGCGCGCTGCTGCGCATGCAGACATGGCACATGCGCGAGGAAACCTTTCGGGCGGCGCTCGCCTGTCTGACCGACGCCATCCACGCCGAGCCGATCGCCGCCTGGTTTGGGCAAGGACACCGGGCTTCCGCGGATGGCCAGGCCTTCTACCTGGGCGGGCCGGGCGAAGCCGGCGGAGCGGTCAACGCCCATTATGGTCGCGACCCAGTGGTCAAGATCTACACCACCATCACCGACCGCTACGCGCCGCTGCACCAGACGGTGATCGCCGGCACGGCAGGAGAAGCCATCCATGCGCTCGATGGGCTCCTCGGCCATGACAGCAACGCCGATCTGACCGCGCTGCACGTCGATGGAGGCGGCGTTTCCGACATCGTATTCGCGACGATGCATCTCCTCGGGCTCGATTTCGAGCCGCGCATTCCTCGCCTGTCCGACCGGCGCCTCTACGCTTTCGAACCCTCGAAGCGCTATGGCAGGCTTGCGCCACTGTTCGGTCACAGGCTCAACCGGGACCTGATCGTCAGCCACTGGCCCGATATTGAACGTGTCATTGGCGCGATCCGTCACCGCACCGTCACGCCATCGTTGATCCTGAAGAAGCTGTCCGCCTACCGCCAGCAGAACAGCCTCGCTGCGGCGCTGCGGGAGATCGGGCGGATCGAGCGCACGCTGTTCACGCTCCGCTGGTTCGAGGATCCGGCTCTGCGCCGTACCGTCACTGCCGAGTTGAACAAGGGCGAGGCCCGCAACAGCCTTGCCCGGGCGGTCGCCTTCCATCGGCTCGGCCGTTTTCGCGACCGTGGCCTGGAGAACCAGCAGACCCGAGCGGCCGCGCTCAACCTCGTCACCGCAGCGATTATCCTGTTCAACTGTCGCTATCTGGGGCGCGCCGTCGACGAAATGCGTCGTCGAGGAAGCCCCATCGATCCAGCTATGCTGTCCCGGCTCTCGCCGTTGGGTTGGGATCGCATCAATCTCACCGGCGATTATGTCTGGTCCGATCACCTCGATCTCGACGCCAACGGCCTCATGCCGCTGCTCATCAAACCGCTACCGTGAATCCGTGTCCTGATAATGCACAGGGGCCACCTTGGCCTGACAACTCGCCAGGCGAACCCTCCCAAGCGCTGGACGGCGCCGTGCGCTGCCCGCCCCTCCGGGGCCGTTTGCCCAGAGCACTTGCAGTCCAAGGAGAGGAATCATGAAGACCTTGATATTCAGCGCTACGGTGGCCGCATTCACGATGCTCGCCGCCGCCCCAGTTCCGGCATTGGCACAGGCAGATGTCGAGAAACCGGCTACCATCAAGTGTGAGTGGCAACCCCAGGCTCCTGGTCCGCGTGCACCGCTAAGTGCACGGGTCTGCAGGAAGGTCGCCGACCAACGCGAGCAGTGGACAGGCAAAGGTGGACCGGAATGCGATCCGGCCTATACCGGCAAAACCGGCCGTTATGTGTGGCGGCAGCGGCCGCAATATGGTCCGCGTGCGCCGTTGCAGGGACCGGTCCGCGTTTGGGTCGATGGGAGCGATGTCTGCTGATAGCGTGAAGTGACGGCGAGGCGCTAACTTCCCCTCGCCGTCGATCATGGATTGGCGAACATTGCCTGTTCCAAACTTGTCGGAGCTCTTCGGGAGGCTCTTTCATGGCTCCTCCCGAAGAGCTCAGCGACTGTCTATAGTATCCGGGTGGCCGTCACGTCGAACGCGACCTTGCCGCGACGGCAATGCCATCGAGCAGTGAAGGCTTGCCGTCGAACGCCATGTTCATCGCCGCCGACCGTCCGCGCCGGCTCGTGAAGCTGACGGGACGCGAATTGCAAAACTGAGAGTGCAGGCGTGTCGTTGAACATGTTCAAGATGCCAGGTGCGTCAGGATCGGACATTCCGGTCGGTTGTTGCCGTCACAGCTCTTCGCCAACCCCATCAGCGCTTCTCGCATCGCATTTAGCGCATCCGCCTTGCGGCCAAGGTCGGCCGCTCGGGCCTCTGCCAGCGCCTTGACCTCTGAACTGGCGCGTGCACGATCGGACCATAGATCAAGCAGCTTTTGGATTTCTTCGATCGGAAAGCCGAGATCGTGGGCATTGGCTATGAAGCGCAGGCGATGGACGTCGGCGTCGCTGTAATCGCGATAGCCACTATCCCGCCGCACAGCCGATGGGACCAGGCCGATCTTTTCGTAGTGGCGGATCATCCGCTGTGAGACCCCGCTCGCGCCCGACGCACCGCCTATGTTCATAGCGCCGCCCGATTAAGGCGCAGCGCGTTGGTGACCACGCTGACTGAGGACAATGCCATCGCTGCTGCAGCGATGATCGGCGAAAGCAGGATGCCGAAGATCGGATAGAGCAGCCCTGCCGCGATCGGGATCCCGGCGGCGTTGTAGATGAAGGCGAAGAACAGGTTCTGGCGGATGTTGGACATCGTCGCCTCGCTAAGCCGGCGCGCACGCACGATGCCGTTAAGGTCGCCCTTCAGCAGGGTCACGCCAGCGCTTTCGATCGCGACATCGGTGCCCGAACCCATCGCGATGCCGACATCGGCGGCGGCGAGCGCGGGCGCGTCGTTGACCCCGTCGCCAGCCATGGCGACGATGCGCCCTTCACTCTTCAATCGCGCGACCACCGCGCTTTTCCGATCCGGTAGCACTTCGGCTTCGACGTCGTCGATCCCGAGCTTTCGCCCGACCGCTTCGGCCGTGGTGCGATTGTCGCCGGTCAGCATCACGACCCGTATGCCCTCCTTGCGAAGCGCCGCGATGGCCTCGGCCGTCGTCGCCTTGATTGCATCGGCGATGGCCAGAATGCCGGCCGCCTGCTTGTCGATGCCGATGAAGATGGCGGTCGCGCCATCCTGGCGCAGTTCGTCCGCCTGGGGCTCGAGTGCGCTGACGTCGATCCCGTTTTCTGACAGGAAACGGGCGTTGCCCAGGGTGATGCGCTTGCCATCCACCGTGCCGATCGCGCCCTTGCCGGTCGGTGAATCAAAGTCCGCGACCTCGGGAAGCACGATTCCCCTGTCCTTGGCGGCGGCGATCACGGCGAGCGCCAGCGGATGTTCGGACGCCCGCTCCACGCCGGCGGCGAGCCGCAGCAGTTCGGTCTCTTCATAGCCTGTCGCCGGAATGATGCGGGTGACCGATGGTCGCCCCTCGGTCAGCGTACCTGTCTTGTCGACGACGAGCGTGTCGATCTTCTCCATCCGCTCCAGCGCTTCGGCATTCTTGATGAGCACGCCGAGCCCCGCGCCCCGGCCGATGCCGACCATGATCGACATTGGCGTCGCAAGCCCCAAGGCGCAGGGGCACGCGATGATAAGCACGGCGACGGCGGCGATCAGGCCATGGGCCAGACGGGGTTCTGGCCCCCAGATACCCCATACACCAAAGGCAATGAGCGCGATCAACAGGACGGCGGGCACGAACCATCCCGCGACCTGGTCGGCCAGGCGTTGGATAGGTGCTCGCGAACGCTGCGCGTCAGCGACCATCTGGACAATGCGCGCCAGCATCGTGTCGCGGCCCACCTTCTCGGCGCGCATGACGAGGGCACCGCTCTGATTGATCGTTCCGCCGATGACAGTGTCGCCGAGCGCCTTCGTGACGGGCATCGACTCACCCGTCACCATCGACTCGTCGAGCGAGGATCGGCCGTCTTCGACCTTGCCATCGACCGGTACTTTTTCGCCCGGCCTGACACGGAGGAGATCGCCGACGGCTACCTGGTCGAGCGATACCTCCTCGTCATTCCCGTCGGCGCCAATGCGGCGCGCGGTCTTGGGGGCGAGGTTGAGCAGCGCCTTGATGGCGCCTGAGGTCCGCTCGCGGGCGCGCAGTTCGAGCACCTGTCCCAGCAGCACCAGCACGGTGATGACGGCGGCGGCCTCGAAATAGATAGCGACTGTGCCGTCCATCATTCGAAACGCTGCGGGGAACACCCTCGGGGCGATGGTCGCGACCACGCTATAGGCCCAGGCCACGCCCGTCCCCATCGCGATCAGCGTGAACATGTTGAGGTTGCGCGTCCGGATGGACACCCATCCCCGTTCGAAAAATGGCCAGCCCGCCCAGAGTACGACCGGGGTTGCCAGTGCAAGCTGCAACCATCCGGACATGCGGGCCGGTACAAGATTGTGCAGTGCTGGGAACAGGTGGCTGCCCATTTCCAGGACAAAGACCGGGATGGTGAGCAGCACCGCGATCCAGAAACGCCGCGACATATCCAGGAGTTCGCCGCTTGGTCCGGTGTCTGCCGTCACAAGTTCCGGCTCGAGCGCCATGCCACAGATCGGGCATGGCCCGGGATGGTCTTGACGGACCTCCGGGTGCATGGGGCAGGTCCAGATCGCGCCTGGTTGAGCGACCATCGCCTCTTTGTCACCCGCGGACAAATAGCGCACCGGCTCGGCGACAAACTTCGTGCGGCATCCGGCGCTGCAGAAATGATATTGCTCGCCATGATGCGAGGCATGATGAGGCGTTGCGGCCGGATCGACCATCATCCCGCAAACCGGATCCTTGGCCGTCTTCGCGTCCGTGCCGCCGCCGTGCTTGGCCGCGCAGCAGCTGTGCGCACCCGAATTGCTTGCAGGAACAGGGTCAGTCACAGGCTCGTCTCCTTATCGACGAAAAGCAATCTGGGGCCTGACATCGTGTCAGGGTCAAGCCCGACGAAAATATATTTTCGCGTGGCTGACTCTGCGCTGCCGCGTCAGCCGGACAACAGATTGTGGATGGCCGTCGCGGCCTTAGCCGCCTGACCTGCCGCAACGGCAATTTGATCCAGTCCTTCAACCATGTCGCCGGCCGCGAACAGGCCGCCGACTGTCGTTTGCTGGTGCGCATCGACGACGATGCCACCTCCCCGGCTCAGGCCAGCGCCAGCCATTCGCGCCAATTCCGAGCGAGGGGCGGTTCTGAGGGCAACATAAAGGGTGTCGAATTGGAGCAATTGGCCATCGGCCAAATGGGCGTGCAGGAATTCTCCATCGATCGACAAATCTCGAACCGGCGCGCGTTCGACGGCAATACCGCCTCGAGCCAGATCTGCCGTCTCGGCTACCGACAATTGCGAACTGTCTTGCGCGAGCAAGGTCACGGTGTCGCTATAGTGGCGAACGAACAAAGCCTCGGCCGCGCCATGGTCGGAGCAGCCCAGCACGGCCACTCGCTTGCCGCGGACCTCATAGCCGTCGCAGATCGGGCAATAACGTATCAATCCCTGGGCGACGCCTCGATCATGCGTTTCCTGCCTCATTCGGGGTCGATGATTTGTGACGCCTTGGGCAAGCAATATTGACCGGGCACTGAAAGTCTTGGCATCTGTATCGACGACGAAACCTGTCCTGACCCGGTCGATGCGATCGACGAGCCCAGGGACCAATTCGGCACCGTATTGGGCGGCATGTCGATGCATACGGACAAGCAGATTTTCGCCAGAGATACCGTCTGGAAAACCGAGGAGGTTATGTGTCGTCGGGATGCGGGTCGCGCGGCCATCGCCAGCATCGATGACCAGCGTAGAACGCAGAAACCGGGCTAGATAGGTGGCTGCTGTCAGCCCTGCGGGGCCGCCGCCGATGATGACGCAGTCGTACATGCGTGCCTTTCACTGAGCGCGGTCTTCACTGGTATTACGCGGAATGAGGCTTCTTCCCTCAAACGAGTGCGCGTTCTTCGAAAAAAAGGTCGGGTCGTGAGGGGTAAACCCCGTCGCTGCGTAAAATCAGATGAAGCCCATCGCCTAGCAGGATGGACAGCCGAGGTGCCCACGGGTCGCAGCGTGGCGCGGGGGCGAGCGGATGTGGGGAAGACGGATTGGAATAAACCGATCGCGCTCCATGTCGCTCGCCCCGCAACAACCACAGGCCGCAACGTCAGGGGGCGACGAAACCATCATCGTCGGGGGAGAGATGGAGACCTACAGCCCTTTTTCGGTTTCGATGGGCCAGGCGCTTTGGGTGATAATGGTTGTCGCTGGACCCCCGCTGATAATCATGCTGGTGGTCGGGCTCATTATCTCCATGATCCAGGCTGCGACTTCGATCAACGAACAGACTGTGAGCTTCGTCCCCAAGCTCCTGGCGTTCATTTTGTTCCTCGCGCTTTACGGGGCAACCGTTGGCGATCTCCTGATCGGCTACACCCGTGACCTGCTGACGCATATTCCGGACGATATCAGATGACGCGGGTCGCTTTTCGTCCTGGGCGGCCGCGCAAAAACTGTTCGTATACGGGGCGGAGTGTTAGCGTTGGAGAAGATCGACGCGAATGGGGGAACGGGGTTTGGCGGAATTTGAATTGCTGGCGCGGCAACTGATCCAACGATGGAGGGAAGATCCGAACGCGACGTATCAGAGCTGGTTTCTATGGGACGAGCGCATCAAGAATTTTCGTTCGATACGGCGTGGTCTCGCCCAGGTGGTCGCTGAAATCGAAGCCGGAAGGTTCGGCGTCGCCTATCGCGGATCTTCGCTGGAAACGGTCGTTCATTCAGTCGCAGAACAGAGGCAGATCTTCAAAGGCGCGGACCATGCGTTTCTCTGGAAGCCCAAATTGCGGATCCCCGACATCTATGAAAACCCGGCGAACCAGCGCGCCTTTGGCCGATTGCTCGATCACTGCGCCTGTTGCGACACCGCGGAAGAGATTATCGCAGGTATCCACACGATTGATCGCCTGAACATCAAGGGGCTGGGGCCTGCGGTCGCCAATCTCCTCTATTTCCTGCATCCGACCCTCGTGCCGCCGTTCAACACCGCGATCGTCAACGGCTATAACAAGCTGACCGGCGGCAAGGTGAAGCTCGGAAGCTGGCACCATTTTCTCGCCATGCGCTCGGGTGTGCTCGACCTGAACGAGCGGTTTCGCGATCTTCTGTCAAACGATCTGGGCGCTATTGGCGGCCTCCTGTTCGATATCGGCTCTGGCCGTTATCCGGCGCCGCCCCGCGACGAGGAAGACCAGACCCTGGGATCCTGGACCGCACGCCTCGAACAAGCTCGGGCGGAAGCACAAACGCTCAACAAAGCGCTGCAGAAGCAGGGCGAGAGTGATCGAACCCATTCGGAAATCCAGGCATGGCTGCGCGATATCGGTCTGGCCCTGGGGTATGACGTCTGGATCGCATCCAATGATCGGGGGCGACTGCATGACGGTGTGCGTTTGGGGGAGGGGTGCCTCGAGAGCTTGCCGGCTTCAATTTCGACGTCGACCGGAGCGGATGCTATCCGCCTCATTGATGTTTTGTGGCTGGAGCGGGGTGGTGACCGGGTCGCGGCAGCCTTCGAAGTCGAACATTCGACTTCCATCTATTCGGGGATCGTCCGGATGCTCGATCTTGCCCTGAGCGGCAGCGACCTGCATGCCACAGCCGGATTGTTCCTTGTCGCTCCAGATGCTCGCGAAAGCGAAGTGCGCGCGCAAATCGCAAGGCCGGCGTTCAGCCGGATCGCGGACCTGGAGATCGCCTATCTCCCTTATGGTGAGCTAGAACGGAACAAGGACGCGATTTCCCGGTTTGGCTCGGGCCTTAAAGCGATCAAAGCTATTTCGCGCGCGCTTCCATGAAGGCGGATTACATCCCCGATGCAGGTGGGGCCAGCAGTCCTAACCATGCAACGAGGGCTAGAATGACAAGAGCGCATCCGGTTTCAATGGCGAGGCTGCGACGAAGTGTTCCTATCGCCGAGGATGTATTGCCCGTTTCAATGGCTGCAGCGAGGGAGGGGGTCAGGAAGAAGCGATTGGCGGCGGCCAGCGTCAGCATGACGCCGAACAGTATCAGCTTTGCCCCCAGCAGAAGGCCGTAGAGACTGGCAAAAAGGGAACCGAGCCGGGATGGTCCGATCAGGATCCAACTGTTGATGAATCCCGACAGGATAAGCAGCCCTACGACTACCGATCCGACCTTTGCAAAGCCATCCAGCGCGCGGTGAGAAAGGTGGATATGATCGATCGCCATGCGAGCTGCAGGGCGGAAAATGAGAAGGCAAAGGGCGAATAATGCGCCTACCCAAATCCCCGCCGCCCAAAGATGGGTGATGTCGGCCCCAAGATGGACCCATCCCCGCAAGCCTTCGTCGGCAGCGCCATGCCCCGTCCAGGCCAAGGTCGCCAGAGCGACAGCGGCGGTCGCTGACAGCGACCACAGGGCGAAAGCGGGACGCCGCCAACCGACGATGGAAAAATAGAGCACGAGCAGGAGGGCCGCGACCCGTACCTGCCAGACCGTCCCGATCGCAGTGCCCGATATGAGAAGATTGACCGTGGCGCGGTCTACCTGATCGAGTGGCACGCCCCCCATCGAGGCCGCCAGGACCATCATGCCCAGGATAGATAATACGATACCGGCCAGCGCGATTGTCGCCAACACCGACCGGAAACGCAGGACCGAGCCGGATGCCCGCTCAGTCCCGCGCAACGTGTAGAGGCCGAACATCGGCAACCCGAAGAGGAGCATGAGATCGAGGAAAAGTCCCAGCCTCACTGCGATCGCTATGATGTCCGGCACGGTCTTACTGGACCTTGAAGGTGTAGCTGCCCTGGATGCGATGGGTGTCAGCAGAGACGACGTGATAGTCGACCTTGTAGGTTCCAACCGGCAACGGCATGGCAAGCGTCGCGACGAGCGTCTTGCCATCGGCGCCCACGGTGGCCTTGACGCCGTTCATCTTCATCGGCGCCATCTTCATGCCTGGCATTTCGGTCATCGTCAGGTCGAGCCCGGAAAATTGTGCGACGAGCGCTTCAGAAAAGACGAGCTGAATTCTGGTCGGGGCGGCGACCACGGCATTTGCGGCAGGGGTGGCGGCATTGAGCTTAGGGTGAGCCTGCGCAGCGGTAGCGGTGAGGACAGACGCCGCCATGGCGACGGCAAAGATTGTTTTACGAAACATCGATTTCTCCATGGGCGGCGAGACTGCCGACACATCGAATTACCCACCACGCGGCGCCACCCCTCATCAGGCGCGCAAGAATTCTGCAAATCAGAACCCCGGCGGGATTTGCGAATGAGATCTGCGCGACAGATGAGGGATCGAAGCTTGCAGTGCGTATGGACAATTGGATGGGTGTGAGAACCACCCGGATCCAAGGGACGCTGCCGCTCGGGAGGAAGCTATGGAGAATGCTAGGACGACTTGGCTGCGCAGGCACTTTCCAAGTGTAGGTTTTATCGCTGCGACAGCGCTGGTCGGCGGCGCGCTAGCGGGGATCGTCGTCTATGTGGGTGCCTATGACATCGGGGCGGATTCGCCGCACACCAAACCGGTCTATTGGCTGATCGAGCAGCTCCGAGATCGTTCCATCGCCGTGCGATCTCGTGATGTGAATGTCCCGGCCAACCTTGGGGACGTGAAGCGGCTGCAGAGCGGGGCGGGGCTCTACACCGAGATGTGCAGCGGCTGCCATCTCGGGCCAGGACTGGAAAAGTCCGAAATCAGCCAGGGACTCTATCCGAGGGCGCCGGAGCTTTCCCGCGAGGAGCAAAGATCGCCAAAGGAGCAATTCTGGATCATCAAGCATGGGGTCAAGCTGACCGCGATGCCAGCTTGGGGTAAGACCCATAGCGACGAACTGATCTGGGATATGGTGGCTTTCGTAAGGCAACTTCCGCGTATGTCACCCGCCCAATATCAGGCGGCAATAGCCAGTGCGCCCGAAGACCATGACGCGATGATGAAGGATATGCCCGGCATGACGAAGACGGCGCCATAGCGTTGCGGCTGCTCCGTCGCTGTTGCTCAGATCTGCCCGCTATGTGCGATGCTTTGACGGACAGGCTGATAGAGGGGAAAGTAAAGAACACGTCCTGGGCCGTTGCCCCGGATTGATTGAGGATTGGACTTTTCGATGGATACCGACCTGGACCGGCTGCTGAGCCGCTTACGCAACGAACCGACGCATCCGGGGCTGATTGGTCTGGAGGATGCTGTGTTCCGACGCATAGCGGCATTGCCGCAGGTTTCGACCGCGTCTCAATTCCGCCTCGGTGCGGTCGCGGCTTTCGGAGCGGTACTGCTGGGTATCGCCAGCAATGGCTTTACGCCGCGTGCCGAGGCGTCGGTCACGCTATCGCCTTTCGGGCCATCAAATCCGCTTGCCCCTTCGACGCTGCTGGTAGGTTCTCAATGAAGCCCAAATTGCTCCTCCTCGTCGCCATCGTCGCCTTTGCATCGGCGGTTGCGGGCGTGTTCCTGGGCCGCTACTTTTTCCCGCGGCCCAAGGCAGCCGGCGTCGAGCTCCACGATGTCTTGCACAGCAAGCTCGATCTGGATGATCGTCAGAAGGCCAAGATCGAGCTGCTAGAGCAGGGTTTCGCCGTGCGTCGGCGCGCGCTGGAGCTTGAACTGCGATCGGACAATGCGCGTCTCGCAGCCGCGATCGAGGTCGAACATGGCGAAGGGCCGCGTGTGACCGCGGCCGTCGATCAGTCGCATCAGGCAATGGGCGAACTGCAAAAGGAAACGCTCGGGCACATCTTCGCCATGCGGCAAATCCTTCGCCCCGATCAGGCCAAGACCTTCGATCAGGCGGTGGTTCATGCGCTCACCGACGATGCACGGTGAGTCTGGATCTCCAGGCGTGTTCGGACGGTGAACTAGCGGCACTGACGCTTGCCGGTCGGCAGTCGGCTTTCGCCGAGATTATGCGTCGGCACCAGACAGCGATATTTCGACTGGTGCGCGGCCTGGTCGGGAATGCCGAGGAAGCACTTGATCTCACGCAGGACTGCTTTGTATCCGCGTTCAGCCATCTGCGGAAATATGATGGTGCGCGTCCGTTGCGCGCCTGGCTATCCCGGATCGCGATTAACAAATGTCGCGATTGGCGCCGCCGCCAGAGGGTGCGGCAGCTCTTCACATTTGGCTCCGCGCCGTCGGATGATGAGATTGAGCAAGTGCCGGATGACGCACCCTCCGCACATGCCAGTGCTGAATCGAAAATAGAGGTGGAGCGACTGTCGGCGGCGATCAGCGCATTGCCTGCCACGTTGCGTGAAGTCCTGATGCTCAGGACCGTCGAAGGGCTCAGTCAATCAGAGGCCGCCAAAGCGCTTTCCGTCAGTAGCAAGGCTGTGGAGACGCGCCTGTATCGCGCGCGCGCGCGCCTCGCAGAAATACTCGCTGAGGAATGAGGGGTGCGCGCTGCTCGCGCGTAAGGATAAAGAGATACCGCGCTTAAGCGTCTTTTCAGACCCAAAGTGCTGCACGTTGAACAAGGAGATATTATGTCCCCCGGATTGAACCGCCGCGACCTTTTCCGCGGCGCTGCGCTGGCCGGCGGTGGCCTCGCATTGTCGGCATGGCTGCCGGCATGGGCTCAACCCATTTCGTCCGGGATTGCCAAGCCACTGCCAACGGTCAGCGGGAACGATATCACGCTCAAGATCGCGCATCAGATGATGATGATCGACGGCCGACAAAGCCATGCCATCGGCATCAATGGCACTGTGCCTGCGCCCCTCATCCGTCTGCGTCAGGGCCAAAACGTCCGCCTGTCGGTGATCAACGATCTCGAGGAAGACAGCTCGATCCACTGGCACGGCCTGCTTTTGCCGTTCCAGTTCGACGGCGTGCCCGGCATCAGCTTCCCCGGCATCAAGCCCAAGTCGACCTTTGTCTATGAGTTCCCCATCGTCCAGGCTGGCACCTATTGGTATCATAGCCATTCGGGGCTGCAGGAGCAGTTAGGTCATTACGGACCGATTGTCATCGACCCGGAAGGCGAGGATCCGATTCAGTCGGATCGAGAGCATGTCATCGTGCTCTCCGACCATAGCCAGATGCATCCGCACGCAATTTTCCGGAAGCTCAAGCAGGTCGGCGGTGGCTATTTCAATTATCAGCGGCAAACGCTGGCCGGTTTGCTGGCCAAGGAAGACCAACCCCTCAAGGACCGACTTGACTGGGGCAATATGCGGATGGATCCGACCGACGTGTCCGATGTCACGGGCTCGACCTATACCTATCTCGTGAATGGGCATGGCCCACGGGACAACTGGACCGCGCTTTTCAAGCCAGGTGAGCGCGTTCGCCTGCGTTTCGTCAATGCCTCCGCGATGACGACGTTCAATGTCCGGATTCCCGGTCTCAAACTTACGGTTGTTCAGGCCGACGGGCTCAATGTCAGGCCGGTCGAGGTCGACGAGTTTCAGATCGCGGTTGCCGAGACCTATGATGTCATCGTTACTCCGACCGATGATCGCGCCTACACGCTGGTCGGTGAATCCGTTGATCGTTCGGGCATGGCACGCGCCACACTGGCTCCGCGTGAAGGCATGACGGCCGAAGTTCCGCCGCTCCGCAAGCGGCCCCTTGCCGATATGAAGGACATGGGCATGGGGGACATGGATATGAGCGGCATGTCCGGCATGGACCACGCAGCAATGGGGCATGACATGTCTGCCGGCGGAGCTGCCGCGGGCGGGATGGCAGGCATGGATATGGGGGCCGGCGCGTCGATGCCAAGCATGCAAAAACCGGCGGATAGTTCCATGGCCAACATGCCCGGAATGGGCAGCGGGTCCGGTGATACAATGGGCGGCATGGCGATGGGCGGAATGGGCGGCATGAACATGCGCGACGCCAGCAAAGCGCCGCAGGTTAAGATGGGACCGGGTGTCCAGACGATCTCGCCCATGCCGATGGATCGCACGGGAGAACCGGGACAGGGTCTCGAAGACGTTGGCCACCGGGTTCTTGTCTATCGCGATCTCATGGCGGTGGAGCGCAACCCCGATGTTCGCGCGCCAGACCGCGCGATGGAAATCCACCTGACCGGGAATATGGAACGCTATATGTGGTCGTTCGATGGGGTGAAGCTCAGTGACAAGCGCGAGCCCATTCCCTTTATCGAAAACGAAAGGGTCCGCGTCACGCTCGTCAATGACACGATGATGTCGCACCCGATCCATCTTCATGGGCATTTCTTCGAGCTGGTGACCGGGCATGGCGAGTATTCGCCGCGCAAACACACCGTCAATGTCGCACCAGGAGGCAAGGTAAGTTTCGACGTCACCGCAGACGCAGTCGGCGACTGGGCGTTTCACTGCCATATGCTCTATCACATGCATGCCGGGATGATGCGCGTCGTCTCCGTCCGTCCCCGGGGAGATGCCGCATGAAGTCGCTTCTCCTTCTGATCGGCGCGGCCCCGCTCGCCTTGGCGACCCCAGTCAGCGCGCAGTCGATGCAGAATATGCCGGGCATGAACATGCCTGCTGCTCAGCCAGCGGCGAAGAAAAAGCCGGTGGCCAAGCCAGCAAGCCAGCCCAGGCGCGCCGCTGCGCCCACGGCTAAGGGCAAGCCTGCCACCCCGAAGCGCCGGGCACCGGCAGCAAAACCCAAGTCGGCGCCGCACGACATGTCGGGCATGGGGGCTATGTCCGGCATGGAGATGCCCGGTGACAAGACGCCTCCAACGGCTGACCCGCATGCCGGCCACGACATGTCCGGCATGCCTGGCATGACCATGCCCGATGGGGCGGGCGGTACGATGAAACACGACATGCCCGGCATGGACATGCAGGCGGCACCCGGCGGTCAGCCGATGCAGCACGATATGTCGTCGATGCCCGGCATGGCGATGGATGGGCCGATGGCAGCCCATGGCGCTGGTGGCACCAGTCTCATGCCCGGCAACGCCCCTGCACCCCAACCTCCTACCGACAACTATGCCGACCGCGTCTACAAAAACGGCGAGATGGCGGCTTCGCGTACCATGCTGCATAAGGAACATGGCGGCTCATCCAGCTCGATGATCCTGTTCAATCTGGCGGAATATCAGGTCCGTAACGGCCGCGACGGCTATCGGTGGGACGGGGAGGCGTGGTTCGGCAAGGATCTCGATCGGCTGGTGGTCAAGACAGAGGGTGAGGGCGTTCTTGCTGGCAGAAGCGGCACCTACATGGAGACCGCAGAAGTTCAGGCGCTCTACAGTCGTGCACTCGACCCTTATTGGAACCTCCAGGCGGGTGTCCGTTACGATTTCAAACCCAACCCATCCCGTACTTATGCGACGATCGGTATTGAGGGGGTGGCGCCTTACTGGTTTGAGACCGAGGCTGCCCTGTTTCTGTCGAACAAAGGCGAGGTGTTGGGGCGGATCGAGGGCTATTATGATCAGCGTATCACGCAACGCCTCATTCTCCAGCCGCGCCTGGAAGTGAACCTTTCAGCACAAAATGTCCCGGAGACGCGGATTGGAGCGGGCATCACGAACGCCGAATTGGGACTGCGTTTGCGTTACGAACTGCGCCGCGAATTTGCCCCCTACATCGGCGTTTCTTACGACCGAAAGTTCGGGCGGACGGCGGACTATGCACGCTCAGACGGAGGGGACGTGAAGGCGGCCAGCTTTGTAATCGGTGTTCGGACCTGGTTCTGAGAAGCGCCAAACTCCGCTTCCACATCGGGGCTAGCCGCGTTCATCGCTGGTTAGCCCTGGTTATCGGCGTCCAGCTGCTGCTTTGGTTTGCGAGCGGTCTTGTCATGAGCCTGTTGCCGATCGAGCGAGTCCGCGGTGAACATCTCGTCGAGCGATCGTCGCCGGCGATATTGGAACAGTCGAGATCGCGCGCGCCGTTGGACCTAGTGTTGCGCGCGGCGACCAGACCCGTGCGTGAAGTCCGATATCGCGCGCTGCTCGGCCGCGAGATTGCGGAGGTCGAGTCTATCGATGGGACGATCTCACTCCACGATGCAGAAACAGGTCGTCGACTTGGTCCCGTGAACGCTGCGATGGCTCGCGCGGTGGCGATACAGGCCTACCGTGGTACGTCGGAGCCGCCGAGCGTGCGCCTGGTTGTGGCGTCGACCCCAGAATTCAAGGGCGTCCTGCCGGCCTGGCGGGTGGACTTCCCTGACCGCGAAGCGACCCGCGTCTATGTTGCCCAGAATAGTGGTCGGATCGTCGCTGTGAGAAATGGAACGTGGCGCCTGTACGATTTCTTCTGGGCGCTCCACATCATGGATTGGAAAAACCACGAAAATTTCAACACGCCGTGGTTGATGGCGTTTGCCGCAGGTGGTCTCGCATTGGCGATCGCGGGTTCGGCACTTTTGTATCTTCGGTGGCCGCGAAAGCGACGCCGCACGGGTTGAATAGTCAAGCAGGATCGGGGCGGGGGCCAAAGGAGACGACCAATGATGAAAAATGCCTATGCGAGCCTCGCCCTGCAGACCTTGGTTGGCGGCGTCATCATGTATCTGGTGATGTTCGTCATGATCGACAGCTTGGGGAGCTTCTACAACAACCTGAATATGCTCTACATGACGCTAATGATGGTGGCGCCCATGGTGGTGCTGATGGTCCTCGCGATGGGCCATATGTTCCCGTCGAAAAAGGCAAACGCGGCCCTTATATTAGGGTCAGTTGCGATATTCGCCGGATCATTTGCCCTCATCCGCACGCAAACAACGATCGGCGATACAGCATTCCTCCGATCGATGATCCCGCATCATTCGGGCGCGATCCTGATGTGCCGCGAGGCCTCCTTGAAGGATCCGGAAATCGTTCGTCTGTGCAGCGGCATCGAGGAATCTCAGCGCCGCGAAATCGATGAAATGAAGGCTATTCTAGCCCGCAAGTAGGCTTCGCGCTCCCGTTCCCGTAAATTTTGTGCCGCCTCACGAGGGAAATGGCGCGCCCATGCGTATTATCAATGCGGGGCGCTGAGGAGAGAATTGTGAAGAAAATAGTCCCCATCATCATCGCTGGACTGGTGGCCGCGCCGGCGATCGCCCAAATGCAGGGCATGGACCATAGCAAGATGGACATGCGCCAGACCATGAACCCCACGCCAGCCAATCCTTACCCGCCTGCAGAAATGGAGATGCATCAGAAGATGATGTCCGCCACGGGCAGCGATGCAACGGAGACCTGGGTGCGCAAGATGATCGAGCATCATCGCGGTGCGATTGCGATGTCACGCATCGTTTTGCGCGACACCAAGGACGCGCAGGTCCGAATGATGGCGAACAAGTCAATCACCGAGCAAACGCGAGAAGTGGGCGAGCTTCAAGGCTGGCTGAGAGCCCACAACAAGCGCGCCCAATAGACCTTTCCTCCCCGCCCAGGGGCGGGGGAACCAATAAGGGATCGTATGACACTCAAATTTGCCCTCGCTGCGTTCATAGCAGCCTTCTCCGTCGCCAGCGCCGAAGCTGCCCCGATCATCATGCATCGTGACCCTGGTTGCGGTTGCTGCGAACAGTGGGCGGCCCAGGTGCGCAGACAATTTGGACAAAGCGTCAATATCGTCGACGACCAGCAACGCGGCCGCTTTCAACGCGCTCAAGGCGTGCCCGCTGCGCTGGCATCATGCCATACTGCAATTGTCGATGGCATGGTTTTCGAGGGCCACGTTCCCATTGCCGACATGAAGCGCGCGATCGCGAAGCGCCCGAAGGGCGTAAAGGGATTGGCCGTAGCGGGCATGCCGCTGGGTTCTCCGGGGATGGAAGTCCCCGGCCAAAAACCACAACCCTACTCTGTCATCGCCTTCGGATCGGCGGGTCAGACGGTATTTGCCCGACACGGCGGGTGACCATCTCGTTGATCTTTGATGCTACGAGGCGTAATAAATAACGGCTGTGAAACGCGTTTTGCAACTTCTTCTCCTTCTGGGAGCCATGGTTGGCTTGATTGGCCAAGCGGCGGCCTTTGCGTCCGCTCCGCCTGCGATGTCCGCCCCAATGGCCACGTCTGTGCAGGCCGTGGCTGGGATGTCGGAAGACTGCATGAAGATAATGGCACAGCAGCAACAACCTGCTCAGAAGCCTTGCAAGGGCATGACCCTGGAATGCATCGCGGCCATGGGCTGCGTCGTTCCGCTGGCCGTTCGTAATGACGCGCCTATGCTGGAAGCACGCGAAGCCAGTCCAGCTCTGCCCTTCTGGGCAACCATCACTGTCCTGCACGGCAGTGACCTCACTCCCGAACCGGAACCACCGACTCTCCTTGGCTGATCGACACCGGCTGCCAGGCTGACAGGATTCTTGCGTCTATCGCGCATCTGAAAATCCTGTCTGACCCGCGGCTACCACGATATTTTGCCCAAGGATTACAGTCATGAAGAACCGTGTTTTCTATGCCCTGCTGGGCATTGCGCTTGCCGCTCCCGTTGCCGCTTTCGCCGGCGAACCCAACACAAACTCGCAGTCTGGCCATTATGAATGGCGTTAATCGCCAAACTATGGCCCGCGTGCGCCATCTATGAGCCCCCGTCGCGTCTGGGTGCCCGATGCTCCGCAGATGGCGAACTGCAACTGCGACATGATGAAGATGAGCGCGGCGGACTGCATGAAGGAGATGCATAGCATGGCATCGCCTTCGTCGGCTCCCTCGGCCGGCTAGGCACAGCCTCTGGCCGTGTAAGGTCGCATAGACGGCCAGGCCAGCAGTGGCGGCGGGATTGCCCCCATCCCGCCGCCACTGACATGCCTGCCAGAGTGCGCGACGCCGGCCTGATCCTCCGATCAGGAGTTTTCCATGCGATTGTTTGTTTGTCTGCCGCTGCTCGCGGCGATCCCCGGCGTTGCATTCGCTGGTCCCCTCACTTTCGACGCTGCGCTCCAGCGCGCGCGGCAGGAAGCGCCGTCGATCAAGGCCAAGGCGCTCGCCGCCGAGGCCGCTCGTTCCGCTCGTGGCGGCGCCGGATCGCTACCTGATCCGACTCTGGCCGTTGGGCTCGACAGTTTCCCGATCTCGGGGCCATTGGCGTTTGCTCCCGGGCAGGACAATTTCACGATGGCGCGGGTGGGCGTGTCCCAGGATATTCCCAACCTCGCCAAGCGCCGTGCGCAACGCGCCCGCGCTGACAGCGATATCAAGGCTGCAGATGCCGACACCGCATTTGAGGCGCGTTCGGTTGAGGTCGGCACTGCGCTTGCCTGGATCAACCTTGCCTATGCCGAGCGCCGGCTGACCGCGCTTGATGATCTTCTAGCCCGTCTGGAGCGCGTGGTGCGGACAACGCCCAGTGCCGTCGCGTCGGGCAATGCCCGGCCTGCGCAGACTCTTGCCGGCCGACAGGCTATCGCCTCATTAGAAGATCGTCGCAGCGAACTGGTCTCAAACATAGCGCGGGCACGGGCTGCTCTGACGCGATGGACGGGTGACCCGGCGCCTGAAATTGCCGGATCTATTCCCGACTTCCCTGTCGATGGGGCCGAACTGCGCGCTGGCCTGGATCGCCTTCCCACCATGGCAATGATCGACGCCCAGTCCGGTCAGGCAATGGCCGATGTGCGTATGGCCGATGCCAACCGCCGTTCCGACTTCGGGGTGAACCTTGCCTATCAACGCCGCGACCCTCGTTTTGGAGATTATGTGTCAGCCGGTGTGACGGTCAGTCTGCCCTTCTTTACCCGCAGTCGACAGAATGCGGGCATTGCGGCGGCCCAGGAGAATGCCGGACGCATCCTGGCCGAACGCGACGCGGCCCTGCGGGCGCTGGCCGCTGATCTCGAAACCGATCTTGCGGACCATATCATGCATCATGAACAGTGGCTGCGCGCGCGGGACACATTGCTGCCACTCGCCGAGCAGCGGGTGACGTTGGAGACGGCAAGCTACGGGGCAGGTCGCGCCAATCTTGTCGATATCGCGGATGCCTATGCGGCCCTTGCCGACGTCACCCTCAACACTCTCGACCGTGAAGCCCTTGTCGCTGCTGACGGTGTTCGACTGAACCTTACGTATCGGAGCGAATCGCAATGAGCCATTTCACAATCCCTCGGGGCGGCCTTTTCGGTGCCGCGGCGCTGCTCGCGGTCGCCGCTGGCGGGGTCGGTTTCACCATCTCTGAATGGAGAGGAGGATCACCCGACGCTACGGCCGCCAAACCGCCGGCACGCAAGATCCTCTATTGGTATGACCCGATGATCCCCGCTGAGCATCATGACGGTCCAGGCCTGTCGTCGATGGGAATGCAAACAATCCCGCGCTATGCGGATGAGGTGGGGGCAAGCGCGGCACAGCCGGGAATATCGATCGACCCGTCCGCCTCCCAGGCGCTCGGGATGCGAACGGTGGCTGTGCGGCGCGGCGAATTGGCGAGCAGTCTCACCGCCACCGGCACGATCGACTTCAACCAGCGCGACGTTGCGATCGTTCAGGCGCGTGCAGGCGGCTTCGTTTCCCGTGTCTATGGCCGCGCACCTGGTGATGTGATCGGTGCAGGCGCGCCGCTTGCCGATGTTCTGGTGCCGGAATGGGGCGGCGCACAGACCGAGTTTCTGGCGGTCCGCCGCACCGGCAACGCCGCTCTGATCCAGGCCGCGCGTCAACGGCTCATGCTGCTCGGCATGCCCTCCGGCACGATCGCATCGGTCGAGCAAACCGGACGACCGCATAATGTGATCACCATCTCCACGCCCACGGGCGGCGTGATCAAGACGTTGAACGTGCGGGGCGGCATGACCTTGATGGCAGGCCAGACGCTTGCCGAGGTCAACGGGCTCGGCACGGTCTGGTTGAATGCCGCCGTGCCGGAAGCGGTCGCCGGTCCCTTGAAGCCTGGACAAGCGGTGCGAGCCGCGCTTGCAGCCTTCCCCGGCGAAACCATCTCCGGGCGCGTTTCGGCGATCCTCCCCGAGACACAGGCCGACAGCCGCACACTCACCGTTCGGATCGAGCTGCCCAATCGCGGCGGGCGACTGCGTCCCGGCATGTTTGCGACCGTCTCGTTTGGCGGGAGCGCGCAGCCGGCGTTGCTGGTGCCGTCCGAAGCCCTGATCCGCACTGGCAAGCGCACGTTGGTCATGCTCGCGCTCGACAAGGGGCGCTACCGCCCTGCCGAGGTGCAAACTGGGAGGGAAGCTGGCGATGATACGGAGATTCTGGCGGGCCTGAGCGAAGGCGAAAAGATCGTCGCTTCGGGTCAGTTCCTGATCGATTCCGAAGCAAGCCTCTCGGGCGTGGAAGCACGGCCGATCGGTGCTGACATGCCAAAGAGTCCTGCCAAACCTATGCCGACCGGCGCAGTCTATGAGACCGTCGGTACGATCGAAAAGATCACCGCCCAGTCGGTGACGCTGAGCCATCAAGCCGTGCCAGCCATTGGCTGGCCAGCGATGACGATGACGTTTCAGCTCACAGACCCGAAAGTCGCGCGCGGCTTAAAGACGGGCGACCGGGTCCGGTTCGGGTTCGATCAACCACCGAGTGGACCAACCGTGCGACGCATGGCGAAGGTAATGGGCCAGTGATCGCCCATCTCATCCGCTGGTCAGTCAGAAACCGCTTCTTCGTCATGATCGGGGTGCTGACGCTGATCGGCGTGGGCGTCTGGGCGGTGCGATCGACCGCGATCGATGCGTTGCCCGATCTCTCGGACACGCAGGTGATCATCCGCACCTCCTATCCCGGGCAGGCGCCGCAGATCGTCGAGAACCAAGTCACTTATCCGCTCACCACCACAATGCTCTCTGTGCCCGGCGCAAAGACCGTCCGCGGCTATTCCTTCTTCGGCGACAGCTTTGTCTATGTGATCTTCGAGGACGGCACCGATCTCTATTGGGCGCGCAGCCGCGTGCTCGAATATCTCAACCAGGTACAAGGCCGGCTGCCGGCCAGCGCCCGCAGCGCGCTGGGGCCGGATGCGACCGGGGTGGGCTGGGTCTATGAATATGCGCTGGTCGATCGCACTGGCCGCCACGATCTCTCGCAGCTTCGCGGGCTTCAGGACTGGTTCCTGCGCTACGAGCTGAAAACGGTAACGGGGGTCGCAGAGGTCGCCAGCATTGGCGGCATGGTGAAGCAATATCAGGTGCTGCTCGATCCGGTGAAGCTCGCCGCCTACGGCGTGACCCACGCCCAGACGGTCGATGCCATTCAGAAGGCCAATCAGGAGAGCGGCGGCTCGGTACTGGAGATGGCCGAGGCCGAATATATGGTCCGTGTCTCCGGCTATCTGAAGACGCTCGACGATTTCCGCGCCATTCCCTTAAGGACCGCAGCCGGCGGTGTGCCGGTGCGACTGGGCGACGTTGCCACGATCCAGGCCGGCCCCGAGATGCGGCGCGGGATTGCCGAACTGAACGGTGAGGGCGAGGTCGCGGGCGGCGTTGTGATCCTGCGCTCGGGCAAGAATGCGCGCGAGACAATCGCGGCGGTCAAGGACAAGCTCGCAGAGCTCAAGAAGGGCCTGCCACCCGGCGTCGATGTGGTTACGGTCTATGATCGCTCGCAGCTCATCGACCGCGCCGTTGAGAATCTGACCCACAAGCTGGTCGAGGAATTCATAGTCGTTGCGATCGTCTGCGGGCTCTTCCTTTGGCATGTCCGTTCGGCGCTCGTTGCAATTCTCACGCTTCCGCTTGGTGTGCTGGCAGCCTTCGTCGTCATGCGTTTCCAGGGGGTCAATGCCAACATCATGTCGTTGGGCGGCATCGCGATCGCCATCGGCGCGATGGTCGATGCCGCGGTCGTCATGATCGAGAATGCCCATAAGAAAATCGAGCGATGGGAGGAGGATCACCCGGACGAACATCTCGAGGGGGATACCCGATGGACCGTCATCACCGAAGCGGCAGCCGAAGTTGGGCCAGCGCTGTTCTTCAGCCTTCTGATCATCACCCTGTCGTTCATTCCGGTGTTCACGCTGGAAGGACAGGAAGGACGGCTGTTCGCACCGCTCGCTTTCACCAAGACCTATGCGATGGCGTCGGCGGCGATCCTGTCGGTGACCCTGGTGCCGGTGCTCATGGGTTTGCTGATCCGGGGCAAGATTCCGCCCGAGCAGTCCAACCCGGTCAATCGCTGGCTGACGAACATCTACCGGCCCGCGCTCGACTGGACGATGCGGCGGCCAAGGACCGTACTGCTGATCGCGGCGCTCGCTTTTGCAACAACCGCCTGGCCGCTCACCCAGCTTGGCGGCGAGTTCATGCCGAAGATGGAGGAGGGTGATCTGCTCTACATGCCCTCGGCGCTGCCGGGTCTCTCGGCGGCGAAGGCGTCGGACCTGCTCCAGCAGACCGACCGCCTGATCAAGACCGTGCCCGAGGTCGAGAGCGTGTTCGGCAAGGCCGGCCGCGCCGAGACTGCCACCGATCCTGCGCCGCTTGAGATGTTCGAGACGACGATCCAGTTCAAACCTCGCGACCAATGGCGACCGGGCATGACTCCGGACAAGCTGGTCGAGGAGCTTGATCGAACGGTAAAACTGCCCGGCCTCGCCAATGTGTGGGTGCCGCCCATTCGCAACCGGATCGACATGCTGGCGACCGGCATCAAGAGCCCGATCGGGGTCAAGGTGTCGGGTGCTGACCTCGCTGAGCTCGACCGCATCGCGCACGATGTCGAGACAGTTGCGAAAACCGTGCCTGGGGTCAGTTCGGCGCTCGCAGAGCGCTTGACGGGCGGGCGCTATGTCGATGTCGATGTCGATCGGGCCGCTGCCGCCCGATTTGGGCTCAATATTACGGACGTGCAGCGGATCGTCTCTGGCGCGATCGGCGGCGAGACGATCGGCGAGACGGTCGAGGGGCTGGCACGGTATCCGATCAGCGTCCGCTATCCGCGGGAGCTACGCGACAGTCTTGACGGAATACGGATGCTGCCGGTCCTGACCCCGTCCGGACAGCAGATCACGCTCGGCACCATTGCGCGCGTCTCGATCGCTGAGGGGCCCCCGATGCTCAAGACCGAAAACGCCCGCCCATCGACCTGGGTCTATGTCGACGTGCGCGGACGCGACCTTGCGTCGGTCGTGAGTGACCTGCAGCATGCGATCGCAAGACAGGTGACGCTCTCGCCAGGGGTTAGCGTCGCCTATTCGGGACAGTTCGAATATCTCCAGCGTGCCGTTGCCAAATTGAAGCTCGTCGTGCCGGCGACGCTGCTGATCATCTTCGTGCTGCTCTACATGATCTTCGGGCGGTTCGATGAAGCAGCTTTGATCATGGGGACGTTGCCGTTCGCGCTCACCGGCGGCATCTGGATCCTCTATCTGCTCGGCTTCAACCAGTCGGTCGCCACCGGGGTAGGTTTCATCGCGCTCGCTGGCGTCTCCGCCGAATTCGGCGTCGTGATGCTGATCTACCTGAAGAACGCCTTGGAAGAGCGCACCGATCCGGATGTCGCCGAGGTCGAGACGGCAGTGCGCGAAGGCGCACTGCTCCGCGTTCGGCCCAAGGCGATGACGGTCGCCGTGATCCTCGCTGCCCTCTTGCCGATCCTGCTGGGATCGGGCGCCGGATCCGAAGTCATGAGCCGGATCGCCGCGCCGATGATAGGCGGCATGCTGACCGCGCCGCTGTTGTCGATGTTCGTCCTGCCTGCCGCCTATCTGCTGCTTCGGCGGCCGAAGATGAAGCCCAATGACCAACACGTTTCATTATAAAGGAGAAGACCATGAACTACGGACGACTGACCTTTGCCCTCGGCCTCGCGGCACTGACCGTCGCTTGCGGGAAAAAAGCCGAACCGCCCGTTGCGGTCGAGACCAACAAGGCAGAACCCGCCGCCGCTATGAGCGGCAACATGGCAAATATGGCGATGGAGCCGTCGGCTGCCACTGCAATCAAGGTGAAGGGACACGGCACGGTCACCGCGATCGACAAGTCTGCGGGCACGATCACACTCGATCATGGCGCCATCCCCGAAGCCAAATGGCCGGCAATGACAATGGCGTTCAAGGCTGCCCCGGCGATCACAGATGCAGTGAAGGTTGGCGATAAGGTCGATTTTGACCTTATGTTGACGGGCAACGCCGGCGAGGTAACGGCGATCCAAAAGCAGCCGTAAATCCGCGCTACTACGGGCGTTCTTAAATCGTAATTAACCTTGTTCGTTCACGCTTGCACTATGAAGAAAGATAGAGCTGGGCGCGAAACGCAGGTCTTGAGCGAAACAACCGGGTGGCGGCAATCATGATTGCCACCGCGTTCGGCTGCGTCGCGCTTTTGTGCGTCATTAGCTGGCCGTTTTTCGACGACTATCGAACCGCGGTGAAAATCCAGAGCGCGGGTGCTGCCGCCTTCGCGCTCTATTTTTTGATGCTCGGCTCACCCACTGCGGCGATAGCGTGCCTCATTTCATGTTCGCAGCTCGCATTTCCGCGTCAGTGCGTGATCGCTATGTGGTGACGAGGCTTTACGGCGCTAGTCTGATTTTGATGGCTTTTCTGTCGGTTGTGACCTGGCACGGTCTCCCCTCAGCTCTGGCGTTCACGGGCAGTTCGTTGGGCAGCTTCGCACGGCTCCAAACCTCGACTACGCGGATGAAAGGCCTTTTTCTCGTAGGGGCCCCATTCTGGCTCGTCCACAATATGATGGTCGGAGCTTTGTTCGCCTTGGGCACTGATTTGGTATCCTTGGTCTCGAACCTCGCGAACCTGATGAAGTTCGTTGTCCGGAATCGAAATCCTTTGTTGTCGATCTCTGTTTGGAATACGCTGATCAGCACATTCATCCCGGCACCAACGCGTTTGAAGCGGACCGGATGACAGAGTTTCGCGCGACGATGGAATGAGGGTGGCTCCTTCCGGAAGTGAGCAAAACAGCGGATGGCGCCGCGCCGCAATTCGCGATTTCAACGAGGACGCCGAAGGCGTTCCGGATGTTGTTGATCGGGATCGATCCCGGGACCGGTCGCGCTACGCGTAGCCCCTGGCCGCCGCCTGACTTGGCTGGGGCCATGCCTAGATGCCATCAGTTCCGGTCGAGGTCGAAATGAAATTGTCAGCAGAGTGGGGCCTTTGCCAGGTCTGGTGGATTCCGGAAAGGCCGCCACAGTCTTTCGCTCCCGTTGATGATGGCGGGGCTTAGGGGTGCGGCAGGGAGCACTGGAGTAGGCTGGAAAGGCGCTTTCTCCGGAGCTGCAGGCACCGCCTGCTCCGCCTGCCCGGGTGGCATCTGTTGCGACCGAAATGGCAGCCCGCAAGGAATTGCTCGTGAGATACGAGGGAGATAGCGAAGCGTAAATTCGTCGGACGAACCTTCGACGACCTTCTTCTATCGCCAACGTAGCCGTTTTGCGCGGCCAGCTGGACGTAAAGCGCTTGTCCTCAGGGGTTAAGGCCTGGTTCCAGACTACGTTTCATAAACACGAAAGTCGTGCCCTGGATCGTTACGTACGAGTAAGCCCGGCCTTCAGACACCTTGCCCGAAAAACTTCGGCTGCGAACACTACGTATACCGAGCTTGGACCCGGGACCATAGTCCTGTGGGCGAAGAAACAAAATCTTCCCCTCGAGAAATCGAGCAGCAGTTCTCAACGCTCACTCAAGGAGTCAAGATGATGATGAAGAAGTCCATCATGGTGGCGCTGGCCGGAATCTCGATGCTCGGCGCCTCTCCGCTATTCGCGCAAGGTATCGGCCACACCTGGTTCATGCGCGGTTCGATCGTCGACACGGGCAGCAACGGCACGGTCGTCTGCATCGGAAAGGCCGATGGCGCCGAGGTCGGCCAGAAGCTCGAGGTCTATCGCGTCGTGACCCATCCGGGTCCGTCCAAAGGCGTGGCGCCGACTTATCACCGCCAGCTCATCGGCCATGTGACGATCGATCATATCTTCGATGATCACTTCGCGCACGTGTCCGTCGCCGACGGTACGCCTGCCAAGCACGACATCGTCGAGCTTCGCAAGAACTGACGAGCCGGTGGCCCGCCGGCACAAGCTGCCCGGATGCGAGACGTCGGGGCAGCGGGCTGCCGGCGGCAACGGACCGTTCGGGGTCAAAGCGAACCGCTTGACCCTGGACACAACCGGCATGATGATCGAGCGGATGACATGGGCAATTTCAAGATCGGCGAACTGGCCGCCGCTGCGGGCGTGGGCCGCGACACGATCCGCTATTATGAGCGGATGGGTTTGCTGCGCGAACCCGCGCGCACGGCAGCGGGCTACAGGCTCTACGACGCGACCGACCTCGAGCGCGTCAATTTCATCCGCTCGGCGCAGGAGCTTGGTTTCACACTCGAACAGGCCCGGCAGCTGCTGGCGCTCAGGGCGTCGGACACCGCGCATGCCCAGGCCGTGCTCGATATCACGCTTGCCAAGATCGCGGACGCCGAAGCCCGGCTCGAGCGCCTGTCGGATATCCGCGACATGCTGCGGATGCTCGCCGACGAATGCCCGGGCGAAGTGCCCGTCTCCGATTGCCCGATCCTCGCCTTCCTGACGGCGCGGCGGAAAGACCAACAGCATAACAAGAAACATCAGGCAGCGCAGGACGAACGATCATCACTAGCGAAAGGGCTTTTGTCATGAAGAAAATGCGTTTGATCGCCGTCCTCACGCCGGCGCTGCTTCTAGGCGCCTGTGTAACCACGCGGCCGACCTCGGCGCAGGTCGAGAGTTGCCGGGCGATGGAGGGCAATATGGGTCTCCAGACGCCGCATGATCATGGCGAGATGAAGGGGCAGGGGCGCAACCCGATGAACCTCTCGCACGACCGGTGCCTTCAGATCCTGCGCAGCGCGCAATGAGCCGGTCCGGGCGCCATCCCCGGCGCCCGGGACCACAGTTTTCAAGCCAAGGAGCAAGCTATGATCGACCATGCGAAAAAAGCCCTTCCGCTTGTCGGCGGAAGCCTGTTGCTGGCGCTCGCGCTTTCGGGCTGCGACCGCCAGGCCGACCAGACGGTGCCGCCCGCGGCGAACAGCGTCGCCGCCACCCCGGTCCTGACCGACAGCGGCAACGCTGCAGACGCGGCGTCGATGGACGCGATGAGCAACCAGGCCGAGATGGAGCGGCATCACCGTCAGGCGATGGACCATGACGCGATGCGCGCCGGGGCCGGCAACCAGACCGCGCCGGCACCCGATCCCGCGCCGGGCAATTCGGCGATGCCGATGAAGGATATGTAAGCGCGCTGAAAAAGGGGATGAGGATGTCCAGGCGGATCAGCCTTCGACGCTTGAGCCTCGGCTGCGCAATCGCTCTCAGCCTGTCCGCGGGCGCGGGCGCGCAGGAGGGCGAGGATCATGCCGCGCATCATGGCGCAGGCATGCCGGCCGGCGGGGGCATGTCCGCACCGGCATCGTCGGGGTCGTCGGACATGGCGAAGATGATGAACCCCATGATGGATCGCATGATCAATGGGGAAGGGGAGAATGAGCACGGCCACGAATCGCGCCGGACCGGCTTCATCTCGCAACTGCTCGCCTTTCCCGCGCTCGACGAAGCGGCAAGGCAGCGGGTCGCTGCGCAGGCTGGCGAACGGGTAAGCACGGGCCTAGCGATGATCAACGCCGCCTCGGCCGACGGCGCGCGTGCAACCACGGTCTCGGCCCGGCTCGATGCGGCGCGCCGCCTGCGCGAGGGAACCGACCTGTTCCGGTCCGGCACCGCCGCGCAGGGCGCGATCGGCGGCTTGCAGCCGCCCCGGGAGGTCGGGCTTGCCTGGCTGCGCGATCAGCTCGACATCGACCAGGCCGCGCCCGGCCATGCCGACCACTGGTTCGGCATCTCGCCCTCACACCTCCTTCTCATGCTCTTCCTGGGGCTGGTGAGCGCCACGCTGATCGCGCTGCAGATCTTCCGCCTCCGGCGGATCGGGGCGATCGCCGGCGGTGTCGCCACCGCCAAGACCTCGGAAAAGCCGGAGCCGAAGGCTGTCCCGCCCGCTGCGAAGTTCGCGCCCGCACCTGCCCCCGTTGCCGGCAGCGCCGGGCTCGCCTCGAGCAATGCGGCCGCGCCCGCGGGAGCTTCGCTGCGCAAGCCCAAAAGCTGGGCGGGGCAGCTGCGCGTGGTCCAGATCGTGCGAGAGACGCCGAGCGTGCTGACCTTCCGGCTCGCGGACCCGGCCGCCGACCGGCTGCCGTTCGACTTCCTGCCGGGCCAGTTCCTGCAGGTCGAGGTAGAGCCCGAAGCGGGCAAGACCGCGCGCCGTTCCTACACGATCGCCTCTTCGCCGACCCAGCGGGCCTATGTCGAACTGACGGTCAAGCGCGAGGAGCAGGGCGTGGTCTCGCGATACCTGCACGACAAGGTCGTCGCCGACGATCTGCTGAAGGTCAGCGGACCGTTCGGCGCCTTCACCTTCACGGGAACGGATGCCCAGAGCATCGTGCTGATCGCGGGCGGGGTCGGCATCACCCCGATGATGTCGGTGCTGCGCTATCTCACCGACACCGCGTGGAAGGGTGATATCTTCTTCTTCTACGGCGCACGGTCGACCGAGGAATTCGTGTTCCGCGACGAGCTCGAACGGCTCGAACGCCGTTTTCCCAACCTCCATGTCGTCGCCGCGATGCAGCGCGCGCCCGGCACCGTCTGGATGGGCCCCGAAGGGCCGATCACCCGCGAGATGATCCTGGCCGCGGTGCCGGAGATCGCGAGCCGGCGGATCCATATGTGCGGCCCGCCGGCGATGATGGGCGCGATGCGCGGCGTGCTGGCGGAACTCGGCGTCCCCGAAGCGCAGCTGCACACCGAGGCGTTCGGTCCGGCCTCGCTGCCGGCCGACCACGAGGATCTCGAGGTCAAGCCCGCGCCCGCGCCAGCAGCTAAGCCGGCCCCGAGCGCCGAGGTGGCACCGAGCACGGTGACCTTCTCCGTGTCGGGGGTGTCGGCGGCTTTGCCCGCGGACGAGACCGTGCTCGAGGCGGCCGAGGGCGCGGGCGTCGAGATCCCCTATGCCTGCCGTGCGGGCACATGCGGCGCCTGCGTCGTCAAGCTGCTGCAAGGCGAGGTGACGATGGAGGTCGAGTCCGGCCTCGCGCCCGCCGACAAGGCGCAGGGCTATGTGCTCGCGTGCCAGGCGAAGGGCACGGGCACGCCGCTCGTGGTCGAAGCCTGATGCGCGAACGCAGCGACATCGCCGTCGGCCTGCTGGTCGCGTTCCTGCTGCTGTTCCCGTTCGGCTACCTCGTGCATGTGTCACCGCGCTTTCCGGGCAGCCTGGCCGGCGGGATCATCGGGATCGCAGCGCTCGTGCTGATGCTGCTGACGCTTCCCTATGTCGCGGCCAAGCATATCGCCTGGGTCGACAAGGCGCTCTCCCGGCTCGTCAGCAAGCCGACCCTGCTCGCCATCCACATCTATGCCGGCGTGCTGGCGCCGATCCTGGGTCTGGTCCACGCCGCGCACAAGCTCGAAAGCCCGGTCGGACTGCTTCTGACCATCCTTCTGCTGATGACGGTCATCACCGGCTTCATCGGCCGCTACCTGCTTGCCCAGCTTGGTCGGGCGCTGCGCGGACGCAGGTCGGAACTGGCTTCGCTTCGCGCCGCCTTCCTCGAGGAGCCGGCCGCGCCGACGCAGGCCGATACCGCAGCCGCGCCGCTGTCGGGCTGGAGGCGCTATCTGTTCGTCGCCGGGGATGCGCCCGCGGGCCAGCACCCCCAGGACAAGGCGGGGATCGCCGCGGCGCTGGCCGATACCGAATTCGCGATCCGCGCCGAAGAGGCGACCAACACCCTGTTCGCGCGATGGCGGTTCCTGCACATCCTGCTGGGCTGTCTCATCTTCGCGCTGCTCGCGCTCCACGTCGGCGCGGCGATCTATTACGGGCTGCGCTGGCTATGAGCTGGCAGCGTCTTTCCTACGCCGTCTTCATCGCGGCCCTGCTGGTGATGGTCGCCGCGGTCGCGATCCGGATGCGATCGGACGCGCCGAGGGATGCCGGCCTGGTGGCGCAGCTCGTAGCGCCCGGCCCGCTCTCGAGCGCCCACCAGTCCTTCGCCGGCCAATGCACGGCCTGCCACACGCCGGGCAAGGGCGTCGAAACCCGGACCTGTCTCACCTGCCATGCGGGCACGGATTTCGGGACGAAGCAGTCGACGCAGTTCCACGCGAAAGCGACGCAGTGCACCTCCTGCCACGTCGAACATGAGGGAGAGCGCGGCATCATCCGCATGGATCACGCCGCCTTGCTCGACATGGCAAAGTGGCGGCAGCCTTTGGCGGGCATGTCGACAAACACTCGAAGCCTGACCCCCGAGACCGCGCTCAATTGCGCGAGCTGCCATGCGTTCCGCGATCCGCACCAGGGCCTGTTCGGCACCGACTGCGCGAGCTGTCACAAGACCGACAGCTGGAAGATCGCCAATTACCGCCATCCATCGGTCAATTCGACGCAGTGCGCCGAGTGCCACAAGGCGCCGCCCAGTCACTTCATGGAGCATTTCAGCATGGTCTCGCAGCGCGCAGCCGGGTCGAAGGCGCGCGTCGACCAATGCTATGCCTGTCACGCTACCGACAGCTTCAACAATATCCGCAAGCGAGGCTGGTATGATCACCATTGAGGCCGACTGGCTGAGCGCCTTCTTCCGGCTCGCGGTGATCGGCCTGGAACTGGCGGGCACGCTGACCATCCTGGTCGGCGCGGGGCTCGCAACCTTTCTGTTTGCGCGGCGGGCGAGGGCGGGCGACCGAACCGAGGCCTATAGCGCGTTCCGATCGGCGCTCGGCCGCAGCATCCTGCTCGGCCTGGAATTTCTGGTCGCCGGCGACATCGTCAAGTCGCTGGTGATCAACCCGACGCTCGACGATCTCATCGTGCTGGCCGGGCTTGTGCTGGTGCGGACCTTCCTGAGCATCTCGCTCGGGGTCGAGATCAACGGCCACTGGCCCTGGGAGGAAACGCGGATGGCGCGGGAGAAGGCGCGTGCGGCGTCGGATGGGTCGCCGGCTACGGCTGAGGCCGCCGGATGCGGCACAGCGCTCAAGCGATAGCAGATGGAAGGCGCATCATGATCGAGAGACGCGAATTGCTGATGGCGGGCGCCGGCCTTGCCGCCGCCGGAACGCTGGCTGCGCCGGCGGCGGCGCAGCAGCATCGAATGGAAGGGATGGCGATGTCGATGACGGACTGCATCGACGATTGCGTGGCGTCTCACCGCATGTGCCTGGAAACCGCCGCCTGGCTGACGAAGCAAGGCGGCGCGTCAGCCACGGCGTCGCTGATCGCCATGCTGAACGACTGTGCGGAACTGTGCCAGGCGACCGCCAACTCGATGCTGCGCGAATCCCCGCTCCATACCATCCTGTGTCGCGCCTGCGCTGACGCCTGCGAACGATGTGCGCGGGAATGCCTGAGCCACGTCGTGGACGAGCGGATGAAGCGTTGCTCGGCTACCTGCAAGGACTGCGCCGCCAGCTGTCGGATGATGGCGGACATGGCGAGCTGAGTTTCCTCGAACGCGCCCAGGCGTAGTGAGGTCAAGCAGCTCCAGCACCATTGAAGCGATCCGTCGGCTCTACAATGTGGGACCGCTGCGAAGCTGGGTCGTATGGGTGCGAAAGCGGGACTGGTTAAGGATCGGCGGTAGCGCTTCTAGACCAGCCAGGCAGCGATCGCGCCAACCACCGACTTGGTTTCGGCAACGTCGCGGACTCGCACGGTATCCAGCCCGAGATGCTTGGCCGGATAATCATTTCCGCCCGGGAAGATCGCGTCACCGAAGAAGATCATCTCGTCGAGTGCGACGCCGGTCTGCTCGGAAAGGCGCTTAAGGCCATAGGCCTTGTCTATCCCTTCGCGGGTGATGTCGATCGATGTCGCCCCGCCGATATTGATGGCAAAGCCTGGCAGCAACGGCTGGAGCAGGGCCTGCAATTTCTTGCGCTTGGCGTGATCGGGATCCCACGTGTCCTTGGCCTCGAGCGGCGCCTGCTGACCGAGCGCGGAGAATGTGATCTGGCTGCCGCGATCCTCGATCTGCTCGCCCCAGATGTTCTCGTTTGCATAGCCCGCCTGCTCGACCGCCTTGGTCAGTGCTTCGCGGATGCGCTGGCTTTCGTCGCCGGTGAACAGATCGGCATAGATACGCGTCCATTGGCCGTCGGCGTGACGATATAGCTTGGTGCCCGTGGTCGGCTGGATGATAAAATTGTCGAGCCGCGCACGGGCGGGCATGCGCGACACCACCTGTTTCTCGAATTGCGGCCAGTCGCCTCCGGAGATGATCGCTACCATCGTCACGTCGAGCAGGCGGGTAAGCAGATCCGCCATTTCATCGTCGAGCGGCTGCTTGTTGAGCGCGAGCGTTCCATCGAGGTCGAAAGCGGCCAGTCGCTTCATGATGATCATCCCACAAGCGGCAGCAGAAATGCGTCGATGGCATCGGCGATGCCATCTTTGTCGTCGCTGGTTGAAATGTAGTGCGCTGCGCTACGGATCTCCTCAGGCGCCTTGCCCATGGCGATCGATAGGCCGGTGCGCACGAGCAAAGGGCAGGTCATTGGGCATGTGGCCGAGCGCCCGCGCCAGGGCATCGACGCCAGCTCGCTTGTTGGCATAGGGCCACCTTTTCCTCGTCCGGAAGCGAACTCGTCGCCCCCGTTACCGCTCATGTGGTTGCTCGCTTGCACTGCGCATGAGCCGATCACCGTCATCCCAAGTTCTGCGCCGGCTGCCTTGTCCTGGGCGATCTGCGATCAGATGCCATCGCAGGCGTCCCTTCTGTCTAGCGACAAATACGCATTACCACCGGCAGATGGTCTGCATAGTCTGCCAAGGGCAACCAACGAAGCTCTCAGCGGAGTGAGTGTGGATCGGAAGGGAATAGTATGACGATCGCGCTTAACGGGTTATATCGATGCCGGCTGCTCACTTTCACACGGTGGTCGTGTTCCATCTGGGCGATTTTCGCCGCGCTCACTGTGCCAACGCTACCTTCGCCGGCCAGGGTCGTTCCCGCAGGGGAAGATACCTCGACCACCAAGCTCGCGGGTGTCTGGTCATTTGATGGCCGATCCGGCTGTAAGTCGGGGATGGCCTGGGTTCTTAATCGCAACGGATCTTACAGCGAAATCCGATTGCCTGACCAGACGCCGCTTGGCGGAGGAAAGTGGTATGAACGCGGCGATACCATCTTTTACTCATTGCCGCGAGTACTGACAGCGGCCGCGGGACGGCCCGACAAGCGTATGGTCATTATAGAGCGCGGCCCGCGGCGCCTGGTGGCCGTGACTAACCGCAGGGTTCGTCATGTGATGCACAAGTGTCCGGGATGATCGAATGCCTTCGATCGAGATGTGCGAAACGTTCTGGCCCAAGCCCGAAAAGGGAACAAAAACGAGAGTGGAGTTCGAAGTCACACGTCGAGCATTGCCCCCTTATTGGCAGATGCAGGATCGGATTTCGCTTCTTGAGTTGTTCCCACTACGTCACGGAAAACTGACCCATCATGCCTTCGTCCTCGTGCTCCAGGATATGGCAATGGAACAGGAAGGGCGCTTTTGAAGCAGGCTGGTCGAAGCGGATTAATAATTCGACCGGTTCGTCCACGACGATGGTGTCACGTGGCCCCTGATCAAGAAGATCTGGCTCCTCGCCATCGCGACTTAGCACGTCGAAGTGCACTCCATGAATGTGGAAGGGATGGGCCATTTTCTGCCCGGAGACTTTCCATATCTCGACGGCGCCAAGCTCGACCTCCTCATCGATTCGATCCATATCGAATCGCCTGTGGTTGATCGTTAGCGGCTCTTCGTCGCTATCCATCATGCCTCCCAGCCTCATGTTGAGCACCAGACGTCGCCGTGCGACGACCGTAGCCGGATCTGGCACCGCGCGGGACGCCAGGAGGAGGGGAAGCGTGGTGCTACCTCGCTTACTCGATGCCAAGCGCGGTGAGAATGTGAGGACAGTTTCATTGCCTGCGTTGTTTTCGCTAGCCTCGTGCCGATGCATCATGCTCATGCCATGCATCCTCAGGGTGCTTTGGTCTGGAGCCGAGACCAACGAGACCGGTCTGCCATCGCTGAAGTCCACCAAAATCTCAGCCCGCTGACCGGAGGCCAGAGGGAGGGACTGCAATTCAACGGACTTTTCCAAAAGGCCGCCCTCGGTGCCGATCCAATAAAAGGCTCGTCCGTCGCTGAACGAAAGATCGTAAGTCCGGGCATTCGAACCATTTACAAGCCGCAGCCGCACTAAGCTTCTGGGAACGTCTGCTCGCGGGTTGTACGCGCCGTTTACGAGAATAACGTTGCCCCGCCTCCCGTCCAGCGCCACCATCATGCCCGCCGGTAACACCAGACGGCCATCCACGAACTGCCGATCCTGGATCAAGATTGGTAGATCGTCGACGCCATAATCCGAAGGCAAACCGAGACCTTGCTCTTCCTCGTCGGTGACGAAGAGCAATCCCGCTAGGCCTGCATAGACCTGCTCCGCCGTTTGGCCATGTGCATGCGAATGATAAAAGAGAGTGGCCGCCGGCTGACGGATCGGCAGCGTCGGACGCCAAGTCTCGCCTGGACTAATGGTCTGGTGGGGGCTGCCGTCCAGCTCTCCCGGTACGAGCAGCCCGTGCCAGTGAACCGTGGTATCAGCAGACAGATTGTTGCTGACTGTCACCGTCACGTCGTCCCCGCGATGTACCCGCAGAGTCGGGCCGAGATAGCTGCCGTTGTATCCCATGGTGGCGCTCCGCCGCCCTGGGAAGAAAGTGGTTTCCCCTTCCTGCGCCCTCAGTCCAATTCTCTGCCCATGGTCGCGTGCATCTAACAGGCGAGGAATGGGCAGCGTGCCTGCTTGGTCCGGCGTCGCAAATCTGCGCGTGCATGCCGCCCCCAGCAGGAGGCCTCCGCCCGCCAAGAGAGTTCGCCGATTCAGAAAAGTCATTTCGAAGCCCCTCCTGAGCAATCGTGAAACTGACGCAAGCGCGCTTTTCTCGATCCCGATGAGATCCACCGAGGCGAAGCGCCGCTCTTCCCTTAAAGGGCGCGCGGGAGGGCAATATCCGTAATACCCGAACCGATCGCTTTTGTGCCCGCCCCCTCTGGGAAGACAAAATTGCCCTTCTAAGCTGGTCGCGGCCCTCGCCAGTTGATCAATCATCAGCCAGGCGAGCGTTCAATCACTGCGGCACCGATCCGAGCGAGCGTCTATTCCGACAATTTAGCCTGGGCCAGTCCGAGTGGCTGGTTCGGCGGTGGGCCTTGCCACGATCGCGCCGAAGCAAAAGCGGCGTGCGATTTACGTTTCGCTGTTCGCCACTGCAGCAGGCGGCGTCGCTTTCCAGTGCTCGGGCTAGGCGGAGGCTTTGATGGCCGCCGTCTTCGGTCATCCGCGCCCAGCTTTTGCTAGCAGCCGAACTAAAGCGGACATTGCAGGCTGACCGCCAGCTTCGCAAATTACGTATACTGCCGCCTCCAGGCCGACACCATCTCAACGGCAAGCTCCCTGGGGAGCGAGAATCGACCGGGCATGTGTCCGGTCGAACTGAAACTCAGACTTGAAGGAATCATATTTGCGCAAGAAAGCAGCGATTATCGCGTCGCTCGCAGCCTTTGGCGTCCTTGCCGTCGGCGCCGGGCCAGTTCTCGCCGATGGGATGCCGCCGGGCATGCCGGACCTTGAGCAGACGCTCAAGGCGAAGCCGGCGCCGGCTCGGTCCGAGACGGCCCAGATGCAAGGAATGCGACACCGCGAAGTGCGGATGCACGGTGAGATGATGCAGGACCATCGGATCGCTATGCGGGAGATGGGAACCCAGGACGGAGCCTCCCGCATGTTGCGTAGGTCGCGGGGCGGTTGCTGACCCTGCACTTAAGCCAGCTCCGATCACGAGGCGGGGTGGCCAACGACCGTGGCCTGGTTCAACTGCAGCTTTGGCCCGCCGTTCTCCCACGGCGGGCCAATTGGTTTTTGCACTTCGCTGTCGGCCGCCATCAAGCGGGATCATGAATTCGCTTGACCTTGGACCATGGTCCACCCCGCACGATCCCGCGCATGCTAGTCGCGATCCAAAGCGGATTCGTAAGTTACGTATACAGACTGCGTCTCGCTAGCAGCATTGAAGCTTCGGAATTGCCGGGATCGGAACGTCGATCGGGCAACAGGACGAACACTCGGAGACCCTCAATGCGACAGACGACACTTCTAGCGGCGACCGTCAGCCTCTTCGCGACGCTAACCTTCGCCGCCGGCACCGCTCTCGCCCAGTCGACGCCCGCGCCCGCACAGACTGCGCCGGCCCATGCCCACCAGCAGGGCATGGATCATGGCGGGCAGCAGATGCACGATCAGATGATGAAGGATCATCAGGCCGGCGCGCAGAAGCAGCAGGGGCAACCGGCCCAGCAGGATCAACAGGGCATGTCGGGGATGGCCGGCATGTCCGGCGGGTCGCCTGCATCGAACGGCTCGGGCATGGCCGGTAAGGCGAAGAGTGGCTGCTGCAAGATGCCGATGAAGAAGGCCAAGCCGGCCGCGAAGAAGAAGACCGCCAAGCCCATGGCCGACAAGCCGATGAGCGACATGTGAAGTTTCCAGCCCCGATAAAACACCCCCCGGGGCTGAGGGCCCGCCGCCGCCCCCGCGGCGGGCCAGTTCTTTGACGATGCCCAGCGTCGCCCGTGCTCCCGGCCTTCAAAACCGGGTCCGAGCGTCTGACGTGACAGAGGAAACAGCGATGCGAAATCATCTTGGCGTCGGTGCTGCTATTGGCTTTCTGTTCTTTGGCAGCACGCCGCTCCTCGCACAGGGTATCGGCCATAGCTTGTTCATGCGCGGCAAGATCGTCCGTATGGATGCGGGCGGCACAGTGGCCTGCCTGGGCAAGGCCGATGGCGCGCACATCGGGCAGATACTCGAAGTCTATCACGCAACGCCGCGACACCGCCGCCTTGTCGGTCATGTCGAAGTCGACCAGATTTTCGACGACCATTACGCTCATTTTCGCGTGAGGGACGGGACGCTTCAGAAAGGCGATTGGGTGAGCCTAAAGCGCGTCCGGGCGTAACGCCAGAATTGGAATGCCAAGCGCCGCCCTCCCCAAAAGAAGAATCAGCCGAGTAGCGTGTCTCGGCATAATTCCGATCATGCGTGCGCGAATAGGTTCGGGAGTCGATGAATACTCATCGGCTCCGTTGGCGTGTCTGACCCTCAAAGACCGCGACACCGATACCAAACTACCTTCTGCGGAACTTACTTATAGGCCGCCCGGGCAAAGAGATTACTCCGTCAGGCCATCGATAGAGATGGAGTCAGGTTATGTTCGAGAAGGCGATCGGGACCATTAACGCGGCGGCCTCCTTCCGACACCGCTATGATAATTTCATCGGAGGCCGCTGGAGCGCTCCTGCGGGCGGCGAGTATTTCGCCGACACGAGCCCGATCAATGGCGCCCAGATCGCAGAGTTCGCGCTGTCGACGCCGGAAGATGTCGAGCGCGCGCTCGATGCGGCGCACGCCGCCAAGGATCAATGGGCAAGGATCGCGCCCGCCGAACGCGCCAGGATTCTCAATCGCGTCGCCGACCGGCTCGAAGACAATCTGGAGTTGCTGGCACTTGCCGAGACGATCGACAATGGCAAGCCGATCCGCGAGACGCGCGCTGCCGACGTGCCGCTCGCGATCGACCATTTCCGCTACTTCGCCGGCTGCATCCGGGCGGAGGAAGGCGGCATCTCGACGATCGATGCGGACACCATCGCCTATCATTTCCGCGAGCCGCTCGGCGTCGTCGGCCAGATCATCCCGTGGAACTTCCCGCTGCTGATGGCGGCGTGGAAGATCGCCCCGGCGCTGGCGGCGGGCAACTGCACCGTCATCAAACCCGCATCCCAGACGCCGCTCACCTTGCTGATGTTCGCCGAGCTCACCGCCGACATCCTGCCGCCCGGCGTGCTCAATGTCGTTACCGGCCCGGGACGGACCGTTGGCCAGGCGATCGCCGCCAATCCGCGCATCGCCAAGGTCTCGTTCACCGGCGAGACCGTCACCGGCAAGCAGATCATGCACGCCGCGGCGGACCATCTGATCCCCCAGACGATGGAGCTTGGCGGCAAGTCGCCCAACATCTTCATGGCGGACGTGCTCGACGAGGACGATGCCTTCTTCGACAAGGCGCTCGAAGGCTTTACTTTGTTCGCCTTCAACAAGGGCGAGGTCTGTACCTGCCCGTCGCGCGCCCTGATCCATGAGTCGATCTTCGACCGCTTCATCGAGCGCGCCGTGGCGCGCGTCGCCGCGATCCGCCAGGGCGATCCGCTCGACCCGTCGGTCCAGGTCGGCGCGCAGGCGTCGGAGGACCAGCTCCACAAGATCCTGGGCTATATCGATATCGGCAAGGCCGAGGGCGCGCAGTGTCTGGTCGGTGGCGCCAGGGCGCTGCCGGGCGGTGCGCTCGACCAGGGCTATTTCGTGCAGCCGACCGTGTTCGTGGGTCAGAACCACATGCGCATCTTCCAGGAGGAGATCTTCGGTCCCGTCCTGTCGGTCACCACGTTCAAGACGGTCGAGGAGGCGATCGCACTTGCCAATGACACCGCCTACGGTCTTGGCGCGGGCGTCTGGACCCGGAGCGGCAACACCGCCTACCGGCTCGGCCGCGCGATCGAGGCCGGGCGGGTCTGGACCAACTGCTATCATCAGTACCCCGCCCATGCCGCCTTCGGCGGATACAAGGCATCGGGCTTCGGGCGTGAAAACCACCGGATGATGCTCGATCATTATCAGCAGACCAAGAATCTGCTCGTCTCCTATGACGAGCACGCGCTCGGCCTATTCTGACCCCCCCGCTTAAAAGGAGAAACGGACATGGCGAAAACCATGAAGGCGGCGGTCGTCCGCGAATTTGGCAAGCCCCTGGTCATCGAGGACGCGCCGATCCCGACGGTCGGCCCCGGGCAGGTCCTGGTCAAGATTGCGGCAACCGGCGTGTGCCATACCGACCTGCACGCGGCAGAAGGGGACTGGCCGGTCAAGCCCAACCCGCCCTTCATTCCTGGCCATGAGGGCGTCGGGCATGTCGCCGCCGTTGGTGCCGGCGTCACCCATGTGAAGGAAGGCGACCGGGTCGGTGTGCCCTGGCTCTACACCGCCTGCGGGCACTGCGTGCATTGCCTGGGTGGCTGGGAGACGCTTTGCCACGAACAGCAGAACACCGGCTATTCGGTCAATGGCAGCTTTGCCGAATATGTCCTCGCCGATCCCAACTATGTTGGTCACCTTCCCGACAATGTCGACTTCCTCGACATTGCGCCGATCCTCTGCGCGGGCGTCACCGTCTACAAGGGATTGAAGGCCACCGAGGCCCGACCCGGCGAGTGGGTGGTCGTCTCCGGCATTGGCGGGCTCGGCCACATGGCGGTGCAATATGCCCGAGCCATGGGTCTCAATGTGGCCGCGGTCGACATCGACGATAGCAAGCTCGACCTCGCTACACGCCTTGGCGCCACACTGACGGTCAACGCGCGCAACGAGGACCCTTCGGCAGCGCTCAAGAAAGCCATTGGCGGCGCGCACGGGGCGCTGGTGACCGCCGTTTCGCCCAAGGCGTTCCAGCAGGCGCTCGGCATGGTCCGGCGCGGCGGCACGGTCGCGCTCAACGGCCTGCCGCCGGGCGACTTCCCGTTGTCGATCTTCGACACCGTGCTGAACGGCATTACCGTGCGCGGCTCGATCGTCGGCACGCGGCTCGATCTGCTCGAGGCACTGGCGTTCGCCGGCGAGGGCAAGGTCAAGGCCACGGTCCATGCAGACAAGCTGGAGAACATCAACGACGTCTTCTCCCGCATGCATCATGGCGACATCGAGGGCCGGATCGTCCTCGACCTCGCCTGAAGCCGACTTCGCGAAAGTACAGTTCATGTCTCCCTTACATATCCGGCCGATCGCGCGGCGCCGTTTCGTCCAGGGGCTGGCGATCGGCGGCGCGGTCGCCGGTTTCGCCCCGGCGCTTCTCGCGCGATCCGCACCAACCTTGCCCGCTGAGCTGAGCGGGACCGAGTTCGACCTCGAGATCGCCGAGCTGCCGGTCAACTTCACCGGCAAACGCCGTATCGCGACCGCCGTGAACGGCAGCGTGCCCGCGCCGGTCCTGCGCCTGCGCGAAGGCGACACGGTCACGCTGCGCGTACGCAACGGCCTCAAGGAGATGTCGAGCATCCATTGGCACGGCATCATCGTGCCGGCGGAGATGGACGGCGTGCCCGGCATCAGCTTTGCCGGCATCGCGCCGAGCGAGACCTTCACCTATCGCTTCGAGGTCCGCCAGAGCGGAACCTACTGGTATCACGCTCACACGCTCGCCGAGCAGACGGGACTCTATGGAGCGATCATCGTGGAGCCAAAACAGGTGCCGACGGCGCGGGCGCCCGATCGCGACTATTGCATCGTGCTCAGCGACTGGTCGGACGAGCCGCCGCTGCAGATCTTCCTCAATCTCAAGAAGCAGAGCAGCTACTATAATTTTGCGCAGCCGACCGCCGGCGATTTCCTCAAGGATGTCGGCACCATGGGCTTGGGCAAGGCGCTCGAGCGGCGGCGGATGTGGAACAGCTCGCGGATGAACCCGACCGACTACAGCGATGTCTCTGCCGCGACCTACACCTATCTGATGAACGGCGCGCCGCCCGCCGGCAACTGGACCGGTATCGCCGCGCCCGGCGAGCGCGTGCGCCTGCGCTTCGTCGGCGCGGGGACGGCGACGTTCTTCGACGTGCGGATCCCCGGGGTCGAGCTGACGGTCGTATCGACCGACGGGCAGCCGGTCGAGCCGGTCACGGTCGAGGAATTCCGGATCGGCCCGGGCGAGACCTACGACGTCGAGTTCACCATGCCCGAGGGCGGCGCCCGCACCATCTTCGCGCAGGCGATCGATCGGAGCGGCTATGCGCGTGGCACGATCGCACCGGCCCCGGGCATGGCGGCAGCCGTGCCGCCGCTCGATGCCCGGACCTGGCTCGAGCCGGTCGACATGATGGGCGCGATGGCGACGATGGGCGCAATGGGAGGCGACGCGCATGCCGGGCACGGCATGACCGAGATGCCGGCCAGGGCACGGCACGCCCGCACCGAATATGGCGCCAATACCGACATGCGCGTCGACTATCCGCGCACCAATCTCGACGATCCCGGCGCCGGGCTGCGCGGGCGCGGCTGGCGCGTGCTGACGCTGGCCGATCTGCGCACGCCGGGCGGCGATCCCGACCCGCGCGAGCCCGAGCGCGACATCGAGCTGCATCTGACGGGCAATATGGAACGGTTCATCTGGTCGCTCGACGGCATCAAGCTCAACGATTCCAGGCCGCTTCATTTCAAGCCAAACGAGCGGCTGCGCGTCACCTTCGTCAACGACACGATGATGGCGCATCCGATGCATCTGCACGGCATGTGGAGCGATGTCGAAGGCCCGGACGGCGCCTTCCAGGTCCGCAAGCATACGGTCGTGGTCCAGCCCGCCCAGCGGGTGAGCTTCCGCGTCACCGCCGACGCCATGGGCCGATGGGCCTTCCACTGCCATCTGCTCTATCACATGGCGGCCGGCATGTTCCGGGAGGTGGTGGTCGCATGATCCGGATTTTCCCCTCGCGCGGCATCGCTCTTGGCGCTGCCCTCTTCCTGGCGCCGGCGATCACGGCTCCCGCCCTCGCGCAGGATGCCTCGCCCCCGTCGCCCGCCGCCACCCCTGCCCAAACGGCCACTCCCGCTCAGCACACCCCTTCCGCGCAAGGCTCTCAGGACCATGCGGGCATGGACATGCCGGGCATGGATATGACCGACACGAAGGCGTCCGGTAACGGCGCCACGATGGACATGGGCTCGATGCAGGGCGGCCAGGCCCCGCCGGACGCGCGCAACTCGGACGATTATGCCGACGGCTACCGCAACTCGACGCTGCCGGGCTATGAGATGGCCGACAAGCTCTCAATCCCCAAGATACTTGTCGATGAGCTTGAGTTCACCAGCGGCAACGAGGGTCAGGGCGTGGGCTGGACCGTGCTCGTCACCAAGGGTCAGGACAATGACAAGCTCTGGCTGCGCAGCCAGGGGCTCAAGAACTCCCGCGACCAACGTCTCGATCCGGAGAGCAGCGTCGAGGCGCTGTGGTGGCACAGCAAGAACCCGTTCTGGGGCACGCTGCTCGGGGTCAGGCAGGATCTCGGCAAGGGTGCGACCACCTGGCTGGCCGCCGGCGTCGAGGGACTGGCGCCCTATTGGTTCGACGTCCAGCTCACCGGCTATGTAGGAACCGATGGGCGTCTCGCGGCGCGCGCCAAGGCGTCCTATGAGGTCTTGTTCACCAATCGGTTGATCCTTACGCCGCAGGTGGAGACCAATATCTATTCGAAGCGGTCGAGCGATCGGCAGCTCGGCAGCGGCTTCAGCAATGTCGAGCTGAGCGGACGGTTGCGCTACGAGGTGTCGCGCAAGTTCGCGCCCTATATCGGCTTCGTCTGGGAGCGCGCATTTGACGGCACGGCCGATTTCCGTCGCCTGCGCGGGGAAGGGCCTTCCGAACACAGGCTGGTGATCGGCTTGCGCGCCTGGTGGTGATCCGCGGATGGCCACTCGAGGGGTCGACCGCGAACGCGCCGCGTGACAAGACTGGATCGCAAGCCAACGGTCGCTGGCCGGCCTCCTTTTTCGTCTTGTTGCTCGCGGCGGCTGCGGCGTCGGCGGGACAGACGGCCATTCTCGCCTTCCTTCCGGCACTGGTCGACCCGGCTCGTGGCGCGCTATCGTCAAGCGCTCATGATTTTCATGTCGCGAGCCTGACCGCGGTCCATCCCCTGGCAGCCTTGCTGGCGGCGCCGCTCTGGGGCTGGATCGCGGACCGGGTCGACTATCGGGCGATGTTGCGCGCAGCGCTGGTCATCCTCGCCCTGGTGACCGCGCCGATCGGCCTCGTCGGGCTGCCTGAGCTTTATGCATTGCGCCTGGTGGCGGGGATGGCGTCGGCCGCCATCATACCGTTGGGCTTGCTCTGCGCGAGCTTTGCCGCAAACGAGCGCGCGGACCAGGCGCGGCGCTTCACCTGGCTGACCGCCTTCTTGTTTCTGGGCGATCTCGCCGGTCCGCTGGTGGCGGAGGTCTCGGCCGCGATCCTGCCCCGCGCTCCCCTCATGATCCTCGCTTTCGGCATCGGTGCCGTCGGGGCGGCGCTTTGCGCCGTGCGTCTGCCGCGCTGGTGTGCACCTTGCATCGATGGCGGAGACCTGCCCGCGCCGACGCTCGGCGCGACGCTGATCCTGCTTTTCGTCACGATCGTCGCGGGCGGCGGGCTGGCGGCGATGCATGTCAATCTCCTGGTGACGCGGAGCGTCATTTCGCTGAGCCGCGAAGAGATCGCCTGGATGCTCAGTCTCTGCGGATTGGGCATGCTGGCAGCACAGATCTTCCATGCGAGGCTCGATTGGCTGGTGACCATGCCGAGGCGGCTTGCGGGGCTGACGCTCGGCCTGCTGGCTGCGGCGCTCTTCCTGTTCCCTGTCGCCGCGAGCATGGCCGAACTCAGTGGGATCATCGTTGCTGCCGGCTGGAGCTCGGCAACCCTTCGATTGGTCACCAGCTTCTGGATCAGCGGTGCGGCAGCCCCTTCGGGTCTGAAGCTCGGTCTCCAGCATTCCGCCGCCAGCATCGGGCAGGCGCTCGCGCCGCTGGCGATCGCCGTCGTCGCTCCCGGGGCGCAGCACTTAGTCTTGTGGGGGATTGGTGGTCTGTCGCTGGCGCTGCTTGTGTCCTTGCCGCTCGCCTGGAGGCCGCGCGCCATCGTGAAATCTTCAGCGTGATGAGGGGTAGGGGGCATCAATGCGTATAGATCATTAGGAACCCTATCGCATGCTTCCGGGAGCCGTTCATGAAGACCCGTCTTTCTGCCGCCTTGCTGTTCCTCGCCCTGCCCGGCGCAGCGCTTGCGGCGAATGATGTCGTCGTCCACCGGGACCCGGGTTGTGGATGCTGTGAGAAGTGGGCCCAGGCGCTTCGCGCGAAGCTGGGCCGCACGGTCGTCATGCGCGACGATGCGTCGCGCGGGGCGCTTCAGCGGAGGGCCGGCATGCCGGGCACGCTGGCATCCTGCCACAGCGCGATGGTTGATGGCTATCTGATCGAGGGCCATGTCCCGGTCGCCGATATCAAGCGCCTGCTGGCAACCCGTCCCGTAGGCGTCAGAGGCATTGCGGTGGCGGGGATGCCGATCGGCTCGGAGGGCATGGAAGTGGCAGGCGCCGCCCGCCAACCCTATGCGGTGGTGTCGTTCGGCAGTTCGGGCCAGAAGGTCTTCGCGCGGCATTGATCACGCACGCCTCGGCTCTCGCTGGTGATTTCCTGTTTGAATGACTGGGACTTGCTCGCCCCCACCTGTATAGTCATTTGATGCATGCTCCCGCTCGCCCCCATAGCCGCGCATCCGCTCCCCGGACGAAAGCTGCTTCTGTGGGCGAACCCGCGGTCGACGCTGCCGGTGCGGAGAAGCAACCTCGCTATGTGGCGATCAAAGACAGCATTTTCGAGGACATCCGGGAAGGTCGCCTGAAGCCCGGCGACCAGACGCCGTCAGAGGCCGAGCTCGTCGAGACGTTCAAAGTCTCGCGCATGACCGCAAACCGGGCGTTGCGGGAACTGCAATCGGCCGGTGTCGTGGTACGGCGGGCGGGGCGGGGCAGCTTTGTCGCCGAGCCCCGGCCGATCGGGCAGCTGATCGAGATCCGCAACATCGCGGAGGAGGTGCGCGGCAGGGGCCACGCCTATCGCGCGCGCGTCATTTATAATATCGAGATACGGGCTGATGCGGAAAGGGCAGCTCTGCTGGAAGTCGGCTTGGGCACGCGCCTCTTCCATTCGCTTATCGTCCATCACGAGACCGAATTCCCAATTCAGGTCGAGGAGCGCTTTGTACTGGCATCTGCTGCGCCACGCTACGGAGAGAGGGATTTCAGCGCCTCGACGCCGAATGAATATCTGACACGTGTTGCCCCGCTCGAGCGAGTAGAGCACCGGGTGTGCGCGGCGATGCCGGATACAGCCATGCGAACAATGCTGGGCCTCGCTGAAGGAGAACCAGTGCTAATGATGACGCGCAGAACCTGGAGTCGCGGACGTCTCGTATCGCACGCTTGGCTCACGCACCCGGGCAATCGGTTCGAGCTATCGGCGGCTTTTTCTGTTGGGACCTAGCGATCAGCCCGCGCCCAACTTGACGGCCGATTTGCGCCTGCGCCGCAACCATCGCACGTCGGCGCGACTGAAGCTCTTAAACAGCAGGTAGAAGCCCGTCCCCGACAGCCACAAAGTACCGAACGCAACGAAGACGATCAGCGGGTGATTGAAGCTGGTGCGGTTCACATAGTCCATATTGTGGAGCATCCAGAAGAAATCCCAGGTGCGCCATGTGTCGCCGCGCATGACCAGGAATCGGCCGGTGTCGGCGGAGATGTAGGCGCTGCTGTTCTCTGCGTCCGCGAAATCCAGTCGCCACATGGTGCCTTCGTGCTCGCGCGCTTCCACATTCGGTTCGGCGAGCAACGTTGCCTTGCGGATCGGTGCTTCATTCACCATCGTCGCGACGTCGCGCGCGACCTGCTCGTCGACCCGAACCGGGGCGCCGCTCGTCGCGTCGATTAGCCGCGTGCCCGTGGTGGATCGAAGCTCGTAGACGGGGCGTGTGGCAAGGGACCGCAAGGCGATGCCGAGCACGGGACCATCAAGAGCGAGCTTTGCCGGCGCAATATAGTCACCGGCAGGTAGGGCGTGCTGATGGCTGGCCTGCGCACTGTGTCCGCCGACCTTCTCCTGATCGAGCAAGGCCATCATCGAGCCGCTCAGAGCCCAAAGGAGAAACTGCACGCCCAGGATCAGGCCGACCCATTTGTGGATGCGCCGAAAAAAGAGCGGGGTGAACCGGATTTTCTTCATGCCTTCTTCTTCCTGCGCCGCGGGAACGACCAAAGCAGCAGCCAAGCCCCGGCCAGCGCCATGGCAAGGGCACTCCAGGTCGCCACGCGCAGCAGCGGATTGTTGACGTCGGAGCGATCGTCATAGTCCATGATGTGCAGCATCCACGCGAAATCGAACACGCGCCACAGCGCATGGCGGCGCGAGATCAGCTCACCGGTCTGCGGAGAGAGATACAGGGTTGGCCGGTTCCAGGCATCGAATTCGACCTGCCAATAGGGAGGCTTGCGCGCCTGCATTTCCAGTGGCGCCGTCGTCAGCAGCCGGGCTGCGACGATGTCCCCGGTGCCGCTGTAGATGCGCCGAGCGGCGGCGCGGATTTGTGCCTCGCTCAAATCGGGGATGGGCTGTCCCGAACCTGCATCGAAGAGTCTTGGACCACCCGGGGTTTGCGCGCGCCAGACGGGCTGATCCATGAACCGTTGCAGGCGGATCTCGGACGCGTCGGGAGCCGATTGAACAATCCGCGCCGGCGGGACGAAGCTCGCAAGCTCGATGGGGGCGACGACCGGTGGGCGGACCAGATCGTCGCCATGGATGATGTCGATATGGACGGCCACCATATAGAAGCCGGTCAGCGTCCAGAGCAGAACCTGGACGCCGACGATCAGGGCCAGCCACTTGTGCGTCCGGCGGATGACCAAAGGCCAGCGAATTGCCATGTGCTGCCCTTCAGAACGCGGTTCGGAAGCCGGCGTAGAAGCGCCGTCCGAGCAGATCATAGGTCATCGTGTCGGTGTTGGCATCGGTGAAGCTCTGGATATAGGGCGCCTTGCGGTCGAACAGATTATCGGCCCCGATCTGGAAACGTGTCTTCTCGTCGATCGCGAAGGCAAGCTGAAGATTGTGGTAGAAGACGTTCGGCGTGCGGTAGCCGATGTCGCCGGCCGATGCGTTGAAGTCGGTCGCCTTGCCGATCCATTGTGTCGACCAGGTCGCGCTGATGCCGTCCTTTTCCGCCGTCAGCACGCCATAACCACGCCATTTCGGATAGCCGCCATTGCCGCCCCCGATAAACCCGTCGAAATAGATCGGCGCGCCGCCGGGGAAGGGGTTTACGACATATTTGTTGAGATAGGTCATGTTGAGATCCAAGGAGATCTTCACCTCGCCCACCGCACCACTGTACACCAGACCCAGATCGAGACCATTCATCTCCTCGCGGCCGGTGTTGATGGGCTGGGCGGAGAGGTAAGTGACCTCGCCGGTCAGCGCGCTGCGCGTAAAGTCGCTGCAGAACGGGTGCGACAGGTTCTGGCTCGCATAGCAGACTGCGAGCTTGGTCGAGCCGGGAATGGCCCGGATCGCGTCCTTGATCTTGATGTCGAACCAGTCTGCCGTCAGCGACAACCCTGGGATGATGCCGCGCGGCGATATCACCGTACCAACGGTCCAGGTCGTGGAGCTTTCGGGCCGAAGGCTCTGGTTACCGCCCACTGTGGTGAGGATCGTGGTGCCGAGCTGCGTATAGTTGGCCGGCACACCGGACGCCTGACAATTGGCGATCAAGGTCACGTTGCCGCTGGAGGTGTAGCGCGAGCAGGGATCGGTCGTGGTCAGATTGCCTTCCGAGACGCCGCCGAAAAGCTCCGGCACGTTGGGAATGCGAAAGCCCGTCCCATAAGTGCCGCGCAGACGGATGCTGTCATTGACTACCCAGTCGGCACTGAGCTTGTAATTCCAGTCGCTCCCGAAGAGATTATAGTTTGAGTAGCGGACTGCGCCATCGAGCGTGAGCGCCTTGGCGAAAGCTGTGTTGGCAAGCACCGGCACCGATAGCTCGAGATAGGCTTCCTTGGCGGTGCTCGAGCCCGAAATAGGATCCTGCTGATTGACGTTCGCCACGCCGAGCACCGTCAACGGGTCGGGATCGCGCCAGCCTTTTTCGCGCCGATAGACCACGCCGGTGGCGAAGGACACCGCGCCGGCTGGAAGGGAGAAGAGATCGCCGTTGAGGTCAGCCGTGACCGTGCCGAGTTCGTTGCCTCCGCGATCGCGCGAGGTGAACAGAATATAATCCAGAACCTGAGGTGTCAGGTCTCCGAACCCAAGATAGTCACCGCAGGGGATGGCCGCGCCCGCCGTGCTGGAGCATTTGCTCCTGTCGAGCGTGTTCGCGACGCGCTCGAGATTGGCGATGTTGGTCGAGCCGTCGACGGCCGTGTTACGCCCGAAGCTGCCCGCGACTTCCCAGGCCCAGTCGTTCGCCAGCTTGCCGCGCAGCCCGAAGGTGCCTTGCCAGGTATCGGTCTCCTGGAAGAAGTGGCGCGCGCCGGGTTCGGCGAGGCGGCGCTGGGCCAGGACCAGGTTCTGGCCGGTCGGATTGGTCGGATTGCTGGCTGGTATCGAGAGATTGCGCAGCGTGCCGGGTGTCGCGATCTGATTCGACTTGCGGAACGTATAGAGGAACTCGCCGAACGCCTGGATACCGTCGGTCAGCGCATAGTCCGCGAAGAAGGCCGTGCTGACGCGCTCGACTGGGCTGACCGCATTGAGAAACGGGTTCGAGTTGAAGTTGTGCTTGGCGGGACTGTAAGGCTCGTAGAAGTTCCCGTTCCCTCCGGGTACCTGGTTGAAGTTGATCTGTTGGCCGTTGGGCAGCACCGCGCGTCCGCCGATCGTCGAGGCGCTGTTGACGCAGCTCAGCGAGCCCGGCGTCGTTTCAGCGAGCGAGCAGGGCGCACGCGAGGCCATGTTGACGGCGCTGGTCTTCTGGTAGGTGACTGCTGCCATGAACCCGCCACGATCGTTGCGAATGCCCCAAAGTAGGTCCGCGGTGAGATCGGAGCCGTCGCCGCGCTCGGTAATGCCTTGTCGGACGCTGAGACCCAGGCCTTCATAATCGGTGCGCGTGACAAGGTTGACCACGCCGGCCATGGCATCGGCCCCGTAGATAGCGGACGCGCCATCCTTGAGGACATCGGTGCGTGCCAGCGCCACGACCGGGATCATGTTGAGATCGGGTGAGGAATTGGCGCCGGTGCCGCCCGCGACGAGGCGTCGGCCGTTGAGGAGCACGAGTGTGCGCTTGATGCCGAGGCCGCGCAGATTGACCTGAGCAGTGCCATAACCGTTGTTGGTCCAGTAGGCCGATGTCTGGTTGCCCGCGAAGCCGGCATTGGCCGGCAAACGCTGCAAGGCGGTTTCGATATTGACGATGCCGGTATTTTGGATCTGCTCGGCGGTGACCACGGTGGCCGGTCCAACCCCGGCCAGATCCTGCCGACGGATTCGTGAGCCGGTAACGACGATGTCGCTGTCATCCCCCAGGACTTGTGCTTTTGGCTGCGGTGTCGGATCGGCCTGAGCGAGAGCCGGCGCGGCGTAGCCCGCGACGATGGCGGCGCTGCCGAGCAGGGCCATCCTGATGGTCATGTGCAATCCCCCTGACGTTTTAGAACAGCCACAGACAACATCAGTTGTATATACAGGTCAACAGTATTTTTCCTGTTTTTCCAATACCTTATTCTCGTGAAATTTAGATATAGATATAGCTATAATACGCACGCCAGACGTCGAACCCTCATGACTGAAGAGATATTTTTGCGAGCGCTCATTTGCAAAGCTGCTGAGATAGGAGATAGAATATCATATCGTAATACAGCCTCGCACGCTTCGATTTGATGATCGGGACATTTGGCCGGCAAGAATGCGAAGCGGCATGATCACATGTTATTGGTGTCGGCGTGATATACCTAGGTATAGCGCTAGAGATGCTCCGGGAACATTAGTCCTTTGCTGAGCTTGCACGCGCCAGGGAAAGTAATACCGATGCGGACCGCATTTGATCCTCGTTTCCTGGATGTGTCGCGCCTTCTTCCGGATTGAGCCGCAGGTTCGCCTTTTGAGGCAGATGAAACGACTCCTGACGAAACGTCGTGCGACGAGTCCGGCGACCTGAGATCGTCGCGCAGCCACTGGGTCACTTGGCGATGATCCAATCCGGTTCGGCAGTGGCGGCGCAGTCCTCGAACGTCGATCGCATCCGCGGAGCCGACGGGCCGGCTTGTGCATGAGCCGCCCTGATTTTGCCGCTGGGCAGTACGGCAGGTTGCGAAAAATGCTTGCTGTGTCCCGGTCGGCGCGCGGGCGTGCAGCTCGCGCCTCGCACGATCACACGCGCAGCAGTCGCCCCACCGCCCGCATGATCGTCGCCCGGCGCGCCGCGTGCTCGGCAGCGTCGCGTGCAGCTCCGGTCATGCACCAGAGCTGGGTGAGGGCGGCGACAAGCCGGACGACATCCAGGGGCGTGAAGTCGGCGACGATCCGCCCCTCGGCCTGCGCCGCTGCGATCCCGTCCAGCTTCTCCCCGAGAAGGACCTCGCCGGCCGGGAGCATCAGAACATCCTGGCCACGCTCCAAATGATGCCAGGTCAGCAGCCTCCACAGGCGCGGGCGTTCGACCAGCAAGTCATAGGTGCGCCCCGCATAACCCTCAAGATCATTGGGATCGAAGCGATCGGCCTGCGCCGCGTCCATCACTTCCTGCGTCAGCGCGGCATCGAAGAGCGCCTCCTTGTCCCCGAAATAGGTGTAGAGCATCGGCTTGCTGATACCCGCCGCCTGCGCAATCCGGTCGATCCGCGCGCCCGCCAGCCCATGGGACGCGAACTCCTCGGTCGCTGCAGCCAGGAGCGTCTCGCGGCTCTGTGCGGCATTCCGCCGGGTTCGTTGCTTCATCACACCTCCAAGCATTGACGCATTCCAGGTTTCAAGTTACCTACCAGTTGGTAATATATGGAGTAACATATGTCCAATCACTGGTTTCTCACGGGCGCGTCCAGCGGTATCGGCCGCCATCTGGCCGAACTGATCCTGGCCGCTGGCGACGACCTTACCGCGACGGCCCGCAAGCCCGAAGGCCTCGATGATCTCGCGGCGAAATATCCGAGCCAGCTGCGCGTCGAAGCGCTCGACGTCACGGTCAAGGACGATATTGCTGCGGTCGTGGCCCGGGCGCAGGCGCGTCGACCCGTCGATATTCTGGTCAACAACGCCGGCGGCGGCGTGATCGGCGCCACCGAAGAGATGTCGGACGCCGAGGTCGAAGGCCAGATCGCGCTCAATCTCATGGCGCCCATCCACATCACCCGCGCCTTTGTCCCCGCCATGCGGCTGCGCGGGAGCGGCCGGATCATCCAGATCTCCAGCGCTAGTGGTCAGGGCTCGCTTCCGACGAGCAGTCTCTATCATGTGGCCAAATGAGGCCTGGAGGGCTTCAGCGAATGCCTCCGCCAGGAGCTTGAACCCTTCAACCTGTTCGTGACACTGATCGAGCCGGGCGGGGCGCGCACCAGCTTCAGCCACAATCTGCAATTCGCCAGCGAGATCGCCGCGTATCGCGATACGCCCGCCGGCCATATCCGCAAGATGTTCGAGACCGCCGGAAACGAGCTCTACACGCTCGACCCGCAAAAGATCGCGCAAGCGATCGTTGATGTCGCAACCAGCGACCATCCGCCGCTGCGCGTGACTCTGGGGGGTGACGCTTTCGGCGTTGTCCAGGCGGCGCTGCAATCGCGGCTCGCCTTTCTGCAGTCCCAGGAAGCGCTCGCGCGCTCGGTCGCTTTCGACAGTTGAGCTTTTCCGTCTTCCAGCTTTCGTCTCCGCGCGGTGCGACGCGCCTCACCGGGGCCCGGCAACCCTGTCGTCAGCGCCGTTATCCGATACTTAGGTATAGTCATCCGACACGATTGCAGAGGCGCCACACGGGCAATCGCTTGGTACCATCGCAAGAGAGGAAAACCCTCGCGGTCGCCAATCAAGGGTGCGCAGACCTTCGCAGTCGCGTGCCCTTGATGTGGCAGCGCGCCGCCCAGCCACGCGCGTCATGAACGGGAGCGGCCTTCTGCGAAACCCAACGCTCCGCCGCATTTTCTATAAGCTCTCGCTCGAATTGCTGCGCGCCGCCTTCTTCTTCCTGCGATTGGGCTTGAAGAATGACGAGTGTTTGTGCGCGCGTCTCAATAGGCGAGGCACACGGCTTCCGGTCGCCGCCGCCGTTCTTTGTCACAATGGCAAACGGCTACGGCCGGCGACCCTGATCGATCCGGCGTGCGAGCACGTCGGCAAGGATGACTTCGTGTGGATCAAAATGTCCCAGCCCAGCGAAACAGAACTTGCCGACATCGCCGGGAATTACGGCCTTCATCCGCTTGCCATGGAAGGTGCCGACAACGGCCACCAGATTTCGAAGCTCGACGATCACATGCTCAGGGTTGAGAGCGCCATCACCGGCATCCGCGACATCCTGATCTCGGTGTTCGAGGCGAGTCACCTGCTCGAACAGCAGCGCCAAGGTGCGATCACCCGTTAGCTTGCCGCCCGGGCTGCGATCCTCGCGGTGCCTACCGCGATTGCCGGAATCTACGGCATGAATTTCGAGAATATGCCCGAACTGAAGACGCAATGGGGATATTTCGTCATCCTCGGCGTCATCGCTGCGGTCTGCATTGGGCTCTACATCCGGTTCAAACGTAGCCACTGGCTTTGACGGCGCAGATCGGCTTTCCACATCGCGTCGGGCTGAGGCTGCCGGGGGCCGGCCGCCATAACTCAATGCTTTCGCAGAACCTCGGCGCGGTGCCGGTCCAACGCATCGAGCAAAGCCCTGCCGATCAAAGGCTTTGCGAGAACGTGATCGAAGCCCGCCTCGGCGGCCCGCCAGGCCAGCAGCGTGTCGTGAAAGCCTGAGATCATGATGGCGCGTCCCGACCATCCGATCTCGCGAAGGTGACGCAGCATCGCGAATCCGTCGATGTCGGGCATGCGATAGTCGAGGATGACGCAGTCTGCCTCCTTAGCGCGGGGGTCGGCCAACAGCGCGTGGCCGGTCGTATATCCCCACACGGCATAGCCGCGCGATCTCAGCAGCAGCTGGAGGCCACGCCGCACGCCGGGATCGTCGTCGGAGACGAGGATGGTGTATCTGCCATCATGCTGAGTGGAACGGACCGATGGCATTGCGAGAAGCGGACACCCGTGTGACGATTGCACCATCGATCGCATATCGCGCCTCGTCCCGTCGCTACGTAGAGGTCGCAGTCACTTCGGCTTGCGGCCCATGCCCGCGGCAAAGGCGATCCGCAGGGCTTCGGACAAATTGCGGACCTCGAGCTTGGCCATCAGGCTCGCGCGATGGACCTCGACCGTTCGCGATGAACAGCCCAGGTCATAGGCGATCGTCTTATTGGGCAGGCCGTTCGCCAGCCCTTCCAGCACTTCACGCTCCCGGGGCGTCAGTGCAGCGACCCGCACGCCGGCTTCAGAGGTTTCCAGAGTGCGAAAGTCGACATCGTCGAGACGCGCGAACGCGCGGCTGACGGCGCCGAGCAGGGCGGCTTTCTCGAAGGGCTTCTCGAGAAAGTCGACCGCGCCGCCTTTCATGGCCTGCACCGCAACCGACACGTCGCCATGGCCGGTCAGGACGATGACCGGCATATTGACCCCGCGTGCTGCCATGGCGGCCTGAACCTCGAGACCGTCCATCTCGGGCATGCGCACGTCGAGGATGACGCAGCCGACGGCCGCCGACTTCGCCTCCTTGAGAAACTCCACGCCCGAGGCATAGGTCACGACGTCGTAGCCCGCGGTCTTGAGCGCAAAGCTCGTCGCCTTGCGGATGCTCTCCTCGTCGTCGACCAGATGGATGACGCGTCTATCCCCCATGTTCCTCCTCCGCCCGCGCATGGATCAAGGTAAAATGAAAGCGCGCGCCGCCGCGGACGGGGCGCTCCATCCAGATACGGCCCCCATGCGCTTCGATGATGGTCCGGCAGATCGAAAGGCCGAGGCCCATGCCGTCGGCCTTTGTCGACTTGAACGCCGTGAAGAGCTGCTCCCGGACCTCGTCGGCGATGCCGGGGCCGGTATCCGCCACGGTCACCTCGATCAGCCCGTCAGGGCGCAACCTGGTCGCCACCTTGAGGTCGCGAACCGGACACTCCGCCATCGCCTCGATGGCATTGCGCATCAGGTTGACCAGCACCTGCTGGAGCTGCACCCTGTCGACGAGGACCGGCGTCGCGGCGGGATCGACTGCAAAGAAGCTGCGGATGCCGCGCTCGCGGGCGTCGACCAGCGCGAGCTGGCTCGCCTCGGCGATGACCCGCGGCAGCTCGTGGAGGCTCTTGTCGACCTCGCCGCGGGCGACGAAATCGCGCAGGCGCCGGACGATGTGGCCGGCCCGCAGCGTTTCCTGTGCCGCATCATCCATCACCGACCGTAGCGACACGAAGGGTTCGTCGTCCCGCTCGTCGAGCATGTCGCGGATCGTCTCGAGATAGAGCGCGACCGCGGCAAGCGGCTGGTTGAGCTCATGCGCGAGGGTCGAGGCCATCGTGCCCATCGCGCTCAGCCGGGAGACATGGACCAGCTCTGCCTGCAGTTCCTTGAGCCTGAGCTCATCCTGCTCCTTGGCGGTGAGATCCCGGATGAAGCCGGTGAACAACCGCTGCCCGTCTTCACCGGCCTCGCCAACCGACAGCTGCATCGGGAAGGTCGAGCCGTCGCGGCGCTGGCCGACCACGACGCGGCCGAGGCCGATGATCCGGCGCTCGCCGGTCTGGAGATAATGCGCGATATATTCGTCGTGCCGGTCGCGATCGGGCTGGGGCATCAGGCAGGAGACGTTGCGGCCGACGAGCTCGGTTTCCGAATAGCCGAACAGGCGTTGGGCGGCCGCGCTGAACGACGTGATGGCGCCGGTCTCGTCGATGATGATCATCGCATCGGGGACGGTCGCCAGGATCGACTGGAGATGCTGCTCGCGGGTCTCGATTGACGCCCGGACCGCCGCCTCGTCGGTGACATCGCGACTGATGCAGGCAAAGCCTCGATGTGCGTCGCCTTCGAACAGGGCGCTGATCGTCAGGCGCGCGAGATATTCCGCGCCGTTCTCGCAGACCCGCCACGCTTCGCGCTCCAGCGTGCCTTCGTGAAGGGCGGCCGCCAGGTCTGCGCACGGGCGGCCGGCCGCAATCTCGTCGGGCGGGTAGAACAGGTCATGGGGCTGTCCCAGGACGCGATCGAGGGGCCAGCATTCGGCACGCTCGCCTTCTTCATTATAGCTCAGCACGATCCCGGCAGGATCGAGCAGCGTCAGGACGTGGCCGCCAGCCTGTCGCAGGAACAGCGGCGCAAGCCGCGCTACGTCGCTGGCAATCTCGTCCGGCCCGCGCCTCGTGTCGACCATCGTCCCGGCTCACGGGCCTGGCCGGGCGCACGGATCCGGGCGTAGCCCGACCGTGCCACTCAGCGCCGCGCGAGTATGGCCTTCATCTCGTCGATTTCCTGCCGCTGCGAGCGCTTGATCGCTTCGCAAAGCCGGATGACTTCCGGATCGCTGAGCTTTGCTTCCTGGCACATCAGGATCGCCCCGGAATGATGCGGGATCATCGAGCGCAGAAAGGCCGTGTCGCCGATCGTGGTCTGGGTGCGGATGAGCGCAAAGCTGCCGAAGAAGGCGACCAGCGACGCGGCGATCAGCGCGATGTTGGCGGCTTTCGACGCGAACATGTGCCGCATGGCGACGATCATCAGCACCACCATCGGCGCGACCATCATCAGCGTCATGTAGAGCATGTTGAGGTTGTTGTAGAAGCTGTCGAGCCCGTCGATCATGACGAACATCACCAGATACATGATGACGCCGCTGATGACGGTCTGAACGGCAAGGCTCCAATAGGCGCCCATCTTCCGGGTGTTCATGTGGGACGAATGGTCCATGGCGTATCTCCTTCGCTCGGCGCCGGCCGACCTTGGTATGAGTGTAACGCCCCGCTCTCCTGTTCGCCCCCGCCATCAGCCGTCCTGATGCTAAAACCAGAAGCGAACGCCGGCGACGAAGCTGGTCGCATGGACGTCCTCGCCGGCAAGCCTCGACAGCCGCGCCGTGTCGCCGGCTTTGCGCAGATAAGAGACGCCGATATAGGGTGCGAACTGGCGGCTGAACTCATAGCGCAGGCGCGCGCCGAGCTCTATGTTGACCAGCCCCGAACCGATGTCGTTCTCCGGAATATCCTGCGCGGCGAAATTGACCTCGGCGCGCGGCTGCAAGATCAGGCGCTGGGTAATGCGCTGGTCGTAATAGCCCTCGACCCGGCCCAGAACATCGCCCTTGGTCGAGAGGAACAGCGCGCCTTCGACTTCGAACATGCCGGGAGCCAGGCCCTCGACGCCGACCGTCGCGTAAGTGCGGTCGGGCCCGCGGCCGAAGTCCTGGCGGATACCGCCCTGAAGATTGAAATAGGGGTCGATGGCCCGGCTATAGAGCACCTGCACCTCCGCGCTGTCGATGCCGCGGCCGAACTCGCCTTCGCCCTCGCTCTTGAGCCAGAGCCGGTTGATATCGCCGCCGTAAAAGCCTTCGCCATCCCAGCGATAGCCATCGCGACCGCTATGCGCTTGATACTCGAACAGGTTGAGCAGCACCTGCCCGAAATTGTTGCCGCCGCTGTCCTTCATCATGATGTCGCGTGAGCGCGCCATCTCGGCGCCGGGAAAATCACGATCGGCGAAGTGGTCGCTGGGGGGAGGCGGCGGGGGCGCATTGCCGGCCGGAAGCGCCGTGCCGGTCATTTGCATGCCGGGCATGGCGGTCTGGCCATGCTGCGAATGGTCCATCCCGGGCATGTCCGGCATCGCGCCGTCCTGATGCTGGGAGTGGTCCATGCCCGGCATGTCCGGCATCGCGGGAGACGCGGGTTGCGGCTGACCGGCCGCATCTCCCTGCGGCGCAGGACTGGCCTGGTGCTGCGAATGGTCCATCGCCGAGGTGGCGTCTGGCGCTGGTGTCTGAGCGCGCGGCCTGGCGGCGGCCTTGTCCTTCTTCTTCTCCTGCGCCGGCGGCACCTCGCCCGGCGGCGCCATGCCGGGCATGCCGTGCATTGAATGATCCTGGGCAAAGGCGGGCGCGGCAGCGAAAAGGGCGATCGCGCTCACCAGCGGCGTGAGGATGCGGGTCATTACGCGTCTCCCTTCGGACGGACGCTCACGACCCGCATCATCCCGGCATGCATGTGGTAGAGGAGATGACAGTGGAAGGCCCAGTCGCCGACCGCGTCGGCGGTGAAGTCCCAGGTCACCTTGCCGCCGGGCTGGACGATTACCGTATGCTTGCGTGGCGCATGATCGCCATGCCCCGTCACCAGCTCGAAAAAATGCCCGTGAATATGGATCGGATGCCCCATCATCGTGTCGTTGATGAGATTGACGCGCACCCGCTCGCCTTCGATGAAGGGGATCGGCTCGTGATGGTCCGACATTTTTTCGCCGTCGAACGACCACATGAACCGCTCCATGTTGCCGGTGAGGTGAATGTCGATGCTGCGGCTCGGCGCGCGCACGTCCGGATTGCGATCGAGCGCCATCAGGTCCCTGTAGACAAGCACCTTGTGGCCGACGTCGGCGAGGCCCTGGCCGGGCTCGCCGGTGCGGTCGACGGGCATCGGCGAGATGGTCTGGACGCTCGGGTCGCGCTTCACCTGCGGCGCGTTCGAGAAGTCTCGCATCTTCATCGACCCCATCGCGTGCCCGCCATGGTCCATGCCCGCCATCTGGCCATCGGCGCCCATCGCGCCGTGGTCCATCCCGCTCATCGCGGAATGATCCATCCCCGAATGATCCATGCCTGCCATGGCGCTATTGTCCATGGTCGCCATCGCTGCCGCCGCGCCGGTCGCGAGGCGCGCGGACGCGTTCTTCTCGGCCGTCGGATCGACGCCCCGCATAGCGCCGCCCGACATGTCCATGCCTTCCATGCCCGGCATCGAGGACATGTCCATGCCCATGTCCTTCATGTCGGCGAGCGGCCGTTTGCGTAAGGGGGGAACCTCGCCGGCCATGCCGGCGCGCGGCGCGAGCGTGGCACGCGCCATGCCCGAGCGGTCGATCGCCTCGCCGACAAGGGTGTAGGCCTTGTCATCGCCTGGGCTGACAACGACGTCGTAGGTCTCGGCAACACCAACCTGGAACTCGTCGACGGTGACCGGCACCACATTCTGCCCGTCGGCCTGGACGATGGTCAGCGGCAGGCCGGGGATGCGGACGTTGAAGGTGGTCATCGCCGACGCATTGATGACCCGCAGCCGCACCCGTTCGCCCGGGGTGAAGAGCGCGGTCCAGTTGTCCATCGGACCATGGCCGTTGACGAGATAGGTGTAGGTGGATCCGGTCACATCGGAGATGTCGGCCGGGTCCATCCGCATCTGGCCCCAGTCGAGCCGGTCCTTGAGCGGCTGATCCTTGCCCGACAGGAGCCCGGCCAGGGTCTGGCGCTGGAAATTGAAATGGCCGGGGTTGACCTTGAGGCGCCGGAAGATCGCCTGCGGCGAGAGCGCGCTGTGATCGGCGAGCACGATGACATGCTCGCGGTCATAGGCGACCGGATCGGCACCGGCGGGATCGATGATGATCGGGCCGTAATGGCCTTCCTGTTCCTGCAGGCCTGAATGGCTGTGGTACCAGTAGGTGCCGCTTTGCACGACGGAGAACTGGTAGAGGTAGTTCGAGCCCGGCTTGATGCCCGGAAAAGACACGCCCGGCACACCGTCCATATTGGCCGGCAGGATCAGCCCGTGCCAGTGGATCGAGCTGTCCTCCTCCAGCTGATTGATGACGTTGAGCCGCACGCGCTGGCCCTCGCGCAGCCGGATCAGCGGGGCGGGGACCGTGCCGTTGAGGCCGATTGCCCGGAACTTGCGCCCGTCGATGGTCATCGACTGCCGGGCGATGGTGAGCGTAATGTCTTCGCCCGACACGGTCGGCAGCGTCGGTCGCATCCCCGGCGAGATCGTCTGCGCCCAGGCCGGCAGCCAGGCTGACAATGCTGCGCCGCCGCCGGCGAGGGCCGCGCCGCGGAGGAACTGGCGGCGGTCGAGAGCAGAAATCATTCGGTTGTCTCAGCTTTAAGAAAGAGGGCGTACCTATTGGGAATACGCAGCATGGCCTCATCCCCCTCAAACTTTCTTTAATATTTCCGAAAGGCGTGCCCTAGCTCGATAGAGGCGCGTTTCGACCGCCTTCTGGCTGATCCCGAGAATTTCGGCGGTTTCAGCTTCCGATTTCTCGTCGATCGTACGCAAAATAAGCGTGTCCTTGAGGGAAGACGGCAGGGCAGCAATCGCTTTCATTGCTTGCGCGAGCTGCTGTTCGGCCCCGATCGCCTGATCGGGCAGCGGTGCGTCGTCGGCGACGCCGTCCGCCTCGCCGAGCGGTAGGGCTAGGGCAAAGAAATTTCGAACCGCTCGCCGACGCCGCCAGTCATGGCATTTGTTGATGACAATCCGGGACATCCAGACCTGGAAGGGTCGGGTTACGTCATAGCGGTTGAGTGCGGCAAAGGCCGCGACGAAGCTCGCCTGGGTGACATCCAATGCCTCATCCATAGATCCGACATGGCTGCGCACGAGCCGGTGAACCCAACCTTGATGCCGGCGGACCAGCTCGCCATAGGCCGCTTGCCGGCCTCCAAGCGCCAGAGCCGCGAGCTCCCCGTCCGAGCAGTCGGGGAGGCACGCGGTCATTCGGATTTGGCCGTCAGCGCTTTCACCACGGCGTCGTCGAATTTGTCCGTCTGATCCGGGCGCAGCACGGCCCGCATCGCGAAGATATGCTCAAGTGTTTCTTTCTGCAGCGCGCCCATGGCCTGGTGCGAGCGATCCACCGCAGTTGCGACTTGCGGGCCATAGCCATGCTCCGCTTCGATCGCTTCCGCGAGACGCGCATTGTCGGCGCGCAATTCGGCCTCCAGCGCTTGACGCCGGATCGCGTAGTTCTTCTCGATTGTCTCGAGTCGGCTGTGTTGCGCTGAATTCAGCTTCAGATCGCGATGGAGCAGCTCGTGCAGCTCATTTTCGACCGGGCGCACTGGAACCACATAGACGCGGCCAATGACAACGCCAGCGATCGCCGCGGCGAAGGTCACCAGGACGAGGAGCAGGAGCCGGCGGCGGTCGCGCATCACTGCGAGCTCAGCAGCGTCGAGGGCGCAAGCGCGAGCCGATCATCGAAGGGCGATAGCGGTTTGGCATCAGCAGACCGTGTCGGAACTGCCGAGCCGGCAATTCCGATGAACAGCGCGGTTGCGGCCGCGATGCCGAACGTCATAGCGCCAAGGCTTGGTATGGCCCGGATGCGCGCTATTTCCGCCATGACCCGGCTTTCCAGGCCGCCGAGCCTGGGATCGAGAGGCGCATCGCGCAACCGCGAGAGCAGGTGGTCAAGTTCATCCATGGTGCTTCTCCGTCTTCATCCTTCAATACGCACGATGGTCCAGGAACCCTTGCTGTAGATTGAAAAGAATAATTGCGAGGGGTGGGGGCTCGGGCTGCGTATTGTCTCATGGGATCTACAGGAGAATGTTCCAATGCGTTTCTTTTCGCCTCTCGCAGTTATCGCCGCCGTCGGCCTGAGTGTTTCTGCTCCGGCCTACGCGCATCCCAAGCTTGTGTCCTCGACGCCCGCCGCGAACGCCAGCGTCTCGGCGCCTTCGCGTATCACGCTCACCTTCAGTGAAGGTCTGATGCCGAAGCTGTCGGGCGCCGAGATCGTGATGACCGGCATGCCCGGCATGCCCAACCACCGCATGGCGGTAACCGGCTTCAAGACGTCCGTCGAAGGCGACAAGACGCTCGTGCTGACGCTCGCCAAGCCGCTCATGGCGGGCAGCTATCAGGTCGCCTGGCACGTCGTCTCGACCGACACGCACCGCATCCAGGGCAATCTCGCCTTTACCGTCAAGTGACGCCATGAACGACGTGGCACTCGTCGCCGTCCGCTGGGCGCTCTACGTCGATCTCGGCCTGTTGTTCGGCCTGCCGCTGTTCGCGCTCTATGCGCCCGGCGGCGGCCGGATGGTACAGCGGCATCTGCCGATGGTAGCAATGGTGGCCGGTCTCGCCTGTCTCGCCCTCCTGCTGTCGGCGCTGGGGTTCGCGTTGCAGGCAGCGGCCATGACCGGGCTGCCGCTCACCCAGCCTGATCTTTCCATGGTCGCAGAGCTGTTCAACGGCACGTCCATGGGAACGGCGCTGAAGGCGCGCCTCGTCGCGCTCCTCGTTCTTCTGCTCTCCATCCCCTTCTATCGCCGGCAATCCCGTCCTGCCTTCATCGCCTCCACTCTGGCAGGCGCGGTCGCACTCGCGACCCTCGCCTGGAGCGGGCATGGCGCGGCCGGCGAAGGCGAGGCGGGCTGGCTGCAACTGGGGGCCGATCTCATCCATCTGCTCGCCGCGGGCGCCTGGGTCGGCGCGCTTGCCGCATTCCTTGCGCTGGTTCTTACCAGGCTCGCAACCGATGATCTCGCCACTGAAGACATGGACCGGGTCATGCTCGCCGAGGAAGCGCTGCGGGGCTTCTCCCTCGTCGGCACGATCATCGTCGCCCTGCTGATCCTGACCGGGACGGTGAACGGCTGGTTCCTGGTCGGCCCGGGCAACATCGCGTCTCTCGGGCAGTCGACCTACGGCCTGCTGCTCATCGCCAAGCTGCTGCTCTTCGCCGGCATGCTGGGCCTGGCCGCGCTCAACCGTTATCGCCTGACCCCGGCACTTGCGCAGGCGATCGAGGAAGAGGACGCGCCACGGGCGCAGGCGCTGCTGCGCGCGAGCCTCGTCGTCGAAGGCGGTCTTGCGATCGTCATTCTCGGGCTGGTCGCCTGGCTGGGGACACTGTCGCCACCCATGTCGATGTAGTTTATCGTTTCGAACGCCTCGCGTTGGGAGAAGCCAATGCAATCGTACACCCCGCCGCGCGGGACTGGATCGACGAAAGACTATGATCGCGCGATCCGCCTGTGGGCGCGGGAGAAGCGGTGGCGTGCCGCCATGCTTGCCATGCTGCGCCCGGATTGGCGCCTGGTAATCGCCGATTATGGCCGCCAGCACGGGTCTCATGCGGCTCGCCTTCCGCCTGACCGTGCAGCGGGCTCGATGGCATCGACGATACCCAGCCCAATGCCGACGGCGTGCTCCCCGGCCTGATGGCGGCCAAGCGAACGGGCCCGCCGATTTGGCCACTTAGGCGATTACGTATTGACCCTGACACGGTGTCAGCCCCTAGATCGTCAGGCGTCGAAAGGAGCGAGGCGATGAACGAGACACATGGAGCGGCGCATGGCGGCGGTTGCTGCGGCGGCCACGGCACCGCTAAAGCGGCGACCGGCGTCAAGGACCCGGTCTGCGGCATGACCGTCGACCCGGCGACCACGGCGCATCACGCCGAGCATAGCGGTGAAAGCTATCATTTCTGCAGCGCGGGCTGCCGGACCAAATTCATCGCCGATCCCGAGCGCTATCTCGGCCCGCCGACGCCGCCGGTCGCGGCGCCCGAAGGCACGATCTGGACCTGCCCGATGCATCCCGAGATCCGCCAGGACCATCCCGGGTCCTGTCCGATCTGCGGCATGGCGCTCGAACCCGCGACCGTGACCGCCGACAGCGGCCCCAGCCACGAGCTAGTCGATTTCACGCGGCGCTTCTGGGTCGGCCTCGTGCTGGCTCTCCCGGTGCTGATCCTCGAGATGGGCGCGCATGTCTTTCCCGCGATCCATCGCCTCGTGCCGATGTCTATCTCGGTATGGATCCAGTTCGTGCTGGCGACACCCGTCGTGCTGTGGGCGGGCTGGCCGTTCTTCGAGCGTGGCTGGGCCTCGCTCAAGACCCGCAACTTCAACATGTTCACCCTGATCGCGATGGGGACCGGGGTCGCCTGGATCTACAGCGTCATCGCGACGCTCGCGCCTCAGCTGTTCCCGCCGGCCTTCCGCGGCGAGGACGGCATGGTTGCCGTCTATTTCGAGGCGGCCGCGGTGATCACCGTCCTCGTGCTGCTCGGCCAGATGCTCGAACTGCGCGCGCGGGAACGCACCTCGGGCGCGATCAAGGCGCTGCTCAACCTTGCACCAAAGACCGCGCGCCGGATCGGTTCTGATGGGAACGAAGAGGAAATCAGCCTTGATCTGGTTGCGGTGGGCGACCGCCTGCGGGTGCGGCCGGGCGAGAAGGTGCCGGTCGACGGCGTAGTCGAGGACGGCCGCTCCTCGCTCGACGAGTCGATGGTCACCGGCGAATCCATGCCCGTCACCAAGGCAAAGGCCGACACAGTGATCGGCGGCACGCTCAACCAGACCGGTGCGCTGGTGATCGTCGCCGACAAGGTCGGCCGCGATACCATGCTCGCACGCATCGTCCAGATGGTCGCTGAGGCGCAGCGCTCGCGCGCGCCGATCCAGCGCATGGCCGATCAGGTGTCGGGCTGGTTTGTGCCCGTGGTCATCGCGGTCGCGGCCGTCGCGTTCATCGCCTGGGGCATCTGGGGTCCCGAGCCGCGCTTCGCCTATGGGCTGGTGGCGGCGGTCGCCGTGCTGATCATCGCCTGTCCCTGCGCACTGGGGCTGGCAACGCCGATGTCGATCATGGTCGGGGTCGGCCGCGGCGCCGGGCTCGGTGTCCTCATCAAAAATGCCGAAGCACTCGAGCATATGGAGAAGGTCGACACTCTCGTCGTCGACAAGACAGGTACGCTGACCGAAGGCCGGCCTGCCGTCACCCAGGTCGTGCCGGCGCCCGGCTTCGACGAAGCCGAGCTGCTGCGTCTTGCCGCCTCGGTCGAGCGGGCGTCCGAGCATCCGCTCGCGTTGGCAATCGTCGAGGCCGCGAAGGATCGCGGCATCGTCACGAGCGACGTCATCGACTTCGACTCGCCGACCGGGCGCGGTGCGCTCGGCACGGTCGAAGGGCGGCGCATCGTCCTCGGCAATGCGCAGTTCCTTGCCGACAAAGGGGTTGCGACCGATGCGCTCGCCAGCCAGGCCGACGCGCTGCGCCGGGATGGCGCCACCGCGATCTTCATCGGGGTCGACGGCACAGTCGGCGGCGCCTTCGCGATCGCCGATCCGGTGAAGGCCACGACACCAGAAGCGCTCGCCGCGCTCAAGGCGGAGGGCATTCGCGTGGTCATGCTGACCGGCGACAACCGCACGACCGCGGAAGCGGTCGCCCGACGCCTGGGCATCGACGAGGTCGAAGCCGAGGTGCTGCCCGATCAGAAGAGCGCCGTGGTCGCCAGGTTCAAGCGCGAGGGGCGGGTCGTCGCCATGGCCGGCGACGGTGTCAACGACGCCCCCGCGTTGGCCGCCGCCGACGTCGGCATCGCCATGGGTTCCGGCACCGACGTCGCGATCGAGAGCGCTGGCGTCACGCTGCTCAAGGGCGACCTGACTGGCATCGTCCGGGCGCGGCGGCTCAGCCAAGCGACCATGTCGAACATCCGCCAGAATCTCGTCTTCGCCTTCATCTACAATGTCGCGGGCGTGCCCGTAGCGGCAGGTGCGCTCTATCCGCTGTTCGGTATTCTGCTCTCGCCCATTATCGCGGCGGCGGCGATGGCGCTCTCTTCGGTGAGCGTGGTCACCAACGCGCTGCGCCTCAACCGGAAAGCACTGTGAACATCGGCGAGACGTCACGGCAGAGCGGCGTCTCTGAGCGGATGATCCGCCATTATGAAAAGATCGGCCTCATCCCGGCGCCGGCGCGTCGGGGTGCTGGCTATCGTGACTATGGCGAGCGCGACCTCCATCGCCTCCGGTTTATCGCCAATGCCCGCGATCTCGGCTTCCCGATCGAGGAGATCCGCACGTTGCTCAGCCTTTGGGCCAATACCGGCCGTGCCAGCGCGGAGGTGAAGCGGCTTGCCCTTGCCCGCGCCGATGAGTTTCAGCGCAAAGCCGAGGCGTTGACGGCGCTGCGCGACACGCTAATCGACCTGGCCGAGCGCTGCCAAGGCGACGAGCGGCCGGATTGTCCGATCATCGCCGAACTGGCCGCGGCCCGATCCGCATAGCATCCGGCATCGCACGGCCGAGAATTTTAGGGGTGCCCGTTTTCGGTCGATTCGTGCAGGTCGACGGCGAAAGCGATCCGCAACAGGTCGGGCAGGCTTTGCGCGTTGAGTTTGATCATCAGACTGGCCCGATGCAGCTCGACCGTGTGCGACGTGACGCCGAGTTCATCTGCGATAAGGCTATTTGGATAGCCTCGCGAAATTCCTCTCAGAACGGCCCGTTCGCGCTGCGTCAGTCTCGCGGCTTTCGAAAGAGCGTCGGCCTGTTCGGAGGCACGACGGGCTATACTCTCAAGCCAGCTGAAGCCGCGGTCGATCGCGCCGAGCAATGCGGCCTTCTCGACCGGTTTGGCGAGAAAGTCGGCAGCGCCCGCCTTCATCGCCTGTACGGCGAGCGTAGGATCGCCATTGCCCGTCAGCACCACGACGGGCATGTCGATACCGCGTCGCGTCAGCTCCGCCTGAACCTGCAGGCCGTCCATGTCGGGCATGTGCATGTCGAGAACCACGCAGCCTTTCTCGGCGTCCTCTGCGCTCAACAGAAACTCCGGCCCCGAAGCGTAGGCTTCTACGGCAAACCCTGCGGTCCGCAACGTGAAACTTAGTGCTTTTCGTATTGTCTCTTCGTCATCGACGATATGCACGACGCGCTTGTTCCCCATAGCCCCCGAGATCGATCAATACGCAGTGCCGCGAGGGCAGCGCTTCAAGGGATACTTCTCTGCACGTTGGACTATGGTCCCAGGTCAAGAGTAAAAATTTGGCGAGGCAAAACGGCGAAGGACAGCGAAACTGTGAGGGTTCGGCTACTCCGCTCACACCAATGCCGCGGTCGCTGCGGCTCATTGCCGGGTCTCTGCTCCGGACGATGCATGCGAGTTGCCCGCGCCGCCCTCGGCGCGATCGAGCCATCGCTACGCTTCCATCACATCGTCGACCGGCAGCGGGTTACTGGCGCCCGGCGGGCGAGGGGGGCGGGTTAGCCCTTGACGGCTGCGCGATCGGACGCCCAGGATAGCAGGGTGGCGCGCTTTACTTCGGGCTCAAGCTTCAGGTGCCCAGCAACGTCGAGGGGATCGATGAACGAGCGTGTGTGCGACACGACATATCCTCCTTCCCTGCCGCGATTTTCTCCGAAAGGGAGATCTCAGGAGATTGGTTCGGACTCGTTTAGGGTCAATGGATGAGGACGCGCACAGCGTTTGCCGGGCGTTCATTTCCGTCTTAGAACTGACGCGCAGCACGCCATTCAATCCGGTGGCGAACGGCCTCCGCGATCGCTGGCATGACGTCTATATCATTCGACGCATGTGCAACCGCGTTCGTGCTGACGATCCTTTCGACAAGCCCACCCAGAACCTGCGCTGCATCGCCGGCAAAAAGCGGATGCACGACCACGCAATCCGGTCGCGCGAACCCCATGCCGACCAGTTGGCGCGCCGCCTCGGTGAGGGTCCGACCGGATGAGGCGATATCGTCGACCAGCACCGGCTGGCGATCGAGAAACGCTGGGGCATTCGGAATCGAGATGGTGACGTGACGGTCGCCGGATCGGATTTTCTCGCACACGAGAAACGGAGCATCGGCATCGGCCGCCACCTGCGAGACCCACTGTTCGCTTTCCAGGTCCGGACCGATGATCAGCGGGCGAGCGACATTGCGCTTGATCCACGAGGCCAAAAACGGCGCGGCATGAACAACCTGGGTTGGGATGCGGTAGATTTCCGACAATTCATGGTAGCGATGGAGATGCGGATCGACCGTCACCAGCCAGTCGAGATGGCGAGACAGGATCGCAGCAAAGGTTCGCGACGTCACCGCCTCGCCGGCATGGAAGCGTATGTCCTGGCGCATGTAAGCGAGGTAAGGGGCGACGAGCCCGATCCTGCGAGCGCCAAGATCGCGCGCGGTGTCGGCTGCGAACAGCAGCGGCAACAGCTTGGCGTCCGGATGATCGAGACTGGACAGCAGGATGACCTCGCGGTCGCTGACGTCGTTTCCGACCCTGAGATAGGTTTCCCCGTCAGGAAATTGACGATGCTCGATCGTGCCGACCTCTGCATCGAGCGCGGCGGATAGCGGCTGTGCCAGGGCCTCGCTGCCAGGCAGCGCGAACAGGACGGGACGGTTCATAGCGCTTCAATCCCGAAGATCGGCCCGTCGCTCACGGCATAGGCCGCCGCATAGTCGAGCTCGCCCGGGCTCTCGGCATGAATGCTACACAAGGGAGCCCCGGCATCCACCATCTGGTTCAGCCGACACTGCAGTGCGACGCCAGCGGCCTTGGCCACCGGCGCGCCGGCGAGCTTCGCGACCGTCGCGAGCTTGCGATTGTCGATACTCACCAGGCGGCCGCTATAGGGAGCGATCATATCCTGCTGCAACCGGGCGACCGGTGGAGCCCGCATGCCGCCCTGCGCTTCGCAGATACGTTGGAACTTGGCCCAGGCCCCGCCGCTTTCGAGACACGCCCGCGCACGCGCATAGCCTTCGCCGGCCGGGGCCGCGTCAGCGAGCTCAAGCAGTCCTCCCGCCAGCTCGCAGGCCCGGTGGGCGAGATCCTCGGCGCCCGGCTGCCCCTGGAGGACGGCAAGGATATCCTGCGCCTCGAGCGCCGGGCCGATGCCCCGTCCGATCGGCTCCGCGCCGGGGCCGCGCATCACGCGCGTGCGAAGCCCGAAGGCTTGGGCGACCGAGCTCAGCGCGCGCTCCAGCGTATCGGCGGCATCGGTTCCGCGTACCTTGGCGGTCGGCCCGACCGGGATATCGATGACCAGATGGGTCGCACCGGCCGCGATTTTCTTGGACAGCACCGAGGCGACCATCTGCCCTACGGCATCGATATCGAGCACTCGTTCAACGCCGATGATCACATCGTCGGCCGGGCTGAGATTGACGGCGCCGCCCCAGGCGATGCAGCCGCCTTCGCGCTCGACCACCTTGCGGATGGCGGAAACGTCGAGGTCGACAGGTGCAAGCACCTCCATCGTGTCCGCCGTGCCGGCCGGCGAGGTGATCGCCCGCGACGATGTCTTGGGCATGATCAGGCCCTCCGCGGCCATGATCGAGACGATGATCGGCGTGGTGCGATTGCCCGGCAATCCACCGACGCTATGCTTGTCGACGATGACCGCTCCGGACCACTGCAATCGCTCGCCGACATCGACCATCGCCCTGGTCAGGCTGATCGTTTCGTCCGTATCGAGCGGGACCGCTGAGCATGCCGTGATGAACGCCGAGAGATGGACATCGCTATAGCGTCGCTCGGCGATGTCGGTCATGATCGCTGAAAAAGCCCCTTCACTGAGACGATTGCCATAGATGCGCCGACGCACTTCGGCGAGCGAGGCGAGAGGCTGGGCATGCGCGATCTCGACCGGATCGCCCTCGCTGACGCCGAGCCGCCGCCATGCGGATTCGGACAGGCCGATCTCGCCGGGCGCTGGAGCCTCCGCGGAACTGTGCAGCAGCGAGACGACGATTTCCCGCCCGCCGGCGTGCAGCGCGACCTGCGCGCGCGACGCGAGACCTTCCGAGCGGCAGACGGGACAGTCTTGGCGCATGACCGCGATCAGATCACCTCCGGCAGCCGACAGGCCGAGGCGGTGTGCCCGCAGCGTCGTCGCGACAGGCTCTACTTCGGCGTCCTCGATGATCCCGGGCTTCACGCGAGCATGCCCCAGCTACCCAGCGCCGGTACGCTGCATGCCCAGCCCAGATCCTCCGAGACACGCTTCGCCAGGACCTGGGCGCCGGTCGGCTCGCCATGCGTGACATAGACATGGCGCGGGGGCTCTTGCAGCGACCCGAGCCAGCGCATGAGCTCGTCGCTGTCGGCATGCGCCGAAAGCATCGTCAGGTTGGCGACATCGGCTTCGACCGGGATATACTCGCCGTGGATCTTGATCGTCCGGGCGCCCCCGATCATGGCGGCGCCGCGGGTGCCCGCCGCCTGGAAGCCTGAGAAGAGGATGAGGTTCTTCCCATCCGGCGCGAAGCGCTTGAGATGGTGGAGCACGCGGCCGCCCGTTGCCATTCCACTGGCCGAGATGATGACCTTGGGAGCGGGGTTGGCGGTGAGTTCCTTGGATTCCTCCACTTCGCGCACATAGTGCGCGACGCTGCACGCCGCTTCGCACTCGGCGCGGGCCAGGCGATGCTCGTCCATGAAATCGCACATCAGCCCGCTCGCGTTGATCGCCATCGGGCTGTCGAGGAAGATCGGGATGTCGCGGAGGCGTCCCTGCGCGCGCAGACGCGAGAAATGATAGAGAAGCGACTGAACCCGTCCCACGGCGAAGGCCGGAATCACCACCGTCCCGCCTCTCTCGACGCATCGTTCGACATGATCTCCAAGCGTCTTTGTCGGATCGACCTGCTCGTGGCGCCGATCGCCATAGGTCGATTCCACTAGGACATAGTCGGCGCGCGCGGGCGGCTCGGGATCCTTCATAACCGCATCGCCGTAACGGCCGATGTCGCCTGAGAAGAGGATTGTCCGCCCCTTCCAGTCGATCTCGATCGACGCCGCGCCGAGGATGTGGCCGGCGCGATGGTAGCGCACCCTGATGCCGTCCGTGACTGCATGCCACGCTCCGAACTCGATCGGGCGGAAGAGCTGCAATGCCAGACGCGCGTCGGCCTGGGTGTAGAGGGGCAGCGCCGGCTGGTGCCTGGAGAAGCCGTGCTGGTTGGCGAACTCCGCATCCTTTTCCTGCAGATGGCCGCTGTCGGGAAGAAGGAGCTCGCACAGGGCCGCGGTCGCCCGCGTGGCAAGGACGGTCCCGTCCCAGCCCAGGCGCGCCATGCGCGGTAGTGCGCCCGAGTGATCGAGATGGGCGTGGGTCAGCAGCACCTGGCCGACATCCGCGACTTCGGGTGGGATCGATACCCAATTAAGGCGGCGCAGATCCCTGGGTCCCTGAAACAGGCCGGAATCGACCACGATCTGAGTTTCACCATCGTCCACCAGATAACGCGACCCTGTGACCGTTCCCGATGCGCCGAGAAAGGCAACGCCGAGACCATCGGCCGGGCGCTTGGCCAGATCGATCCTTGCTTCACGCTCGAAGATGGTCACGCGGGAATGGTGCCGTTTCTTTCTCTTTTGCATGGACGCGGGCCTGCCTCTCACGATTATGTTCGTGAGCGCAGCATTGGTTCGCGGACGCCGCACGCCTATACGCAAAATCCGCAGCACGACTGCTGCTCCCCGACAGCTGCGTCGCCCGAACGCCGATGGCCGATCCCATCGATCGCCTTACCCATGCCTGCGCGATGCCCGGGGGACTTCGGTCTCTACTTATACCTTGCTCCTTGGACTCGAGCCTATGCTGCCCGGACGTTGACCAGAAGAGGACGGCATATGGGCGAACATGACCATCGCATGCGCAAGCGCGGCAAGATCGTTCTGATCGGCTTCCTGCTCGTCGCTAGCTTCTTCCTCCTCACCGAGTATACCGCGCACTTCCTGGGTGTGCTGCCCTATCTCATCCTGCTCGCCTGCCCGCTCATGCACCTGTTCATGCACCGCGGCCATGGTGGGCATCAGCATGGCCATGAGCCCGGTCAGGCACCCGCCGGCTTACCGGCCAATCCCAACGGCCGCATCGAAGGAGAGTCGCGATGACGCACGCCGACTATGGCTATGGTCTGTGGGGGCTCGCGCTGGTTAACGCCGCCGTTTTCATCCTCTTTGCGTTCAGCTTCTTCAAGCCGGCAACTAAACGAGACTGGCGCAGTTTGGGGGCGTTCAGCGCTTTCATCATAGCGCTCTTCGCGGAAATGTATGGCTTCCCGCTCACGATCTTCGTGCTTTCGGGGTGGCTCCAGTCGTATTTCCCCGCTGTCGACTGGTGGAGCCACGATGCTGGACATCTCCTGGAGATGATGTTCGGCTGGCGAGTTAATCCCCATTACGGTCCATTCCACATCGCCAGCTTTGTGCTGATCGGCGTGGGTTACTGGCTGATCTCGGTTGCATGGACGGCCCTTCACTTGAGTCAGCGCAAACACCAATTGGCCCTTACTGGGATTTATGCCCGGATCCGGCACCCGCAATATGTCGGCTTCATTCTCGTCATGCTCGGCTTTTTGCTACAATGGCCGACCCTTTTGACCCTTGCTATGTTTCCGGTGCTCGTCGTGATGTATATTCGGCTGGCTCGGCATGAGGAAAAGGAGGCGCTAGCCAGCTTCGGCGAGGTTTACCGCGATTATATGGCTCGCGTGCCCGGCTTCATTCCGAATCTGACAATCCATTCGCGTCGAAGAAGGCCATGGCGATCCTTTGACGGGAATGGCTGATGTAATTGCCGGCAAGGTCAATGCTGACGTTCTGACTGGCCTTATTATTCGGACATCGTTACCCGACCTCACAGCACACTACTGCAGCAACCCCGGTTCGACTGCGCAATCATCTTGGGAGGGCAAGTTCGCCTTGCACGGGCAGATTCGGTGTGGAGCTGATGCCCGGCACTAGACGCAGAGCATCGCCGATCAAGGTATAGACGGCGTGGCGCTGGCCGCCACGGTTCCGATGGTCGACGCGATAGCCCTGATAATGTCGGCGGAGCAGGCCTGCATTCACCAGTTCGGAAACGGCGCGACTGAGATTACTCTTGCCGGCTGTGCGAATGCGTGCCCGCATTTCCTCCGCGATCACGCCGCGCCTTTTCTCCAGATCGCCGGGGAGCAGTCCGTTTCTAGCGAGGTCGCTCTCGACCCGCTCGGCCAGCGTAATGCTGCGCGGACCACGCTGGGCCATCGGGGTCAATGCGTCGCATAGCCAATCGCGCAGGGAAACGAGCCCATCGTTCCGCCTGACCCAGGGACCGGCGCTTCCATCTGGCCCCGCCACCTGGGCGATCAGGTTGAGCAGCATGAAGGCATAACGGGGCCGGCTCGATACGGTCGCCAGCGTCTCGAGCACGGCCGCGACATCACAGCCAATGGAGGGTTCAAGAGGCTTGCCTGCATGAAACATAACATGATGGAATCAAGCACAAAGCAGGATCAATGTGAATCCCAAATCGGCGGCCGCAGACGGGTTGTCAGCTATGACACTTTGCCGGCGGATAAAGTGTCATAGGCGATCCATTCTAATCGTAGATTGTTGCGAATCGTTCTCAACTCATTTTGATAATCATGGCGCTCGCCGCTTAGGTCTGGACGAGCCGTCTCCTCGCGGACGAGCTTCCGTCGCCTATGGCGAACAGGATAAAAGACTGCGGCCGCCTTGATGATCTCACGCGCTTTGCGGAGGACTGTCAGCGTGCTGAAACCCTTGGCGATTTACATGGCACGATCGATGCCGCCGTGCGCGATCTTGGCTTCCGCTGGTTCACGCTGCTTCACAATATCGACCTTCGGCGCGGAGGCGAGCAAAGCCTGTTCCTCACAACCTATCCATCGGCCTGGCTCGAGGAAGTTCTCGAAGAACGCCATTATCTCGAAGATCCGATCCATGCGGCCTGCGCTCGCACCCCGTCAGGGCTCGCCTGGGACCGGATCGGCGACGTACTGGAGCTCACGCCGCGCCAGCGAAGCATCCTCGACCGCGCCAGGGACCATGACCTTGCGTCCGGCTACAGTTTGCCAATCCGGACCCCGGGGGAACCCGAGGCGATCTTTACCGCCGCCCGATCGCGCGACGAGCCGCTCAGCGCAGAGGAGGTTCTGACCGCCCGTCTGCTCGGCTCGGTCGCTTATGATCGGGCGCGCGAGCTGCTTGGCGAAAGGGCAGGGCCATTGGCCTGCGTCCCTCTCAGCCCTCGCCAGGTCGAATGCATCGCGCTCGTCGCGCAAGGCAAAAGCGACTGGGAGATCGGCCAGATCCTCGGCCTCAGCCGCGACACCGTGCACGAATATGTTGAATCGGCCCGCAGGCGTTATGGCGTGCGACGACGCACGCAGCTGGTGCTGCGCGCGGTTCGCGATGGTCATCTCAACATGGAAGCGCTGCTCTGATCTCGCCGGCCATATGATGATCGGGCTTGGGCAAGTTCAGGATTTCTGCGCTGTCGCTGGCGCGATCAAGGACGCTACGGCCTTGTCTGACCTGATGGCCGAAATCACGAAGGCCATGGGCTTTCGGCACTATGCCCTGGTCCATCATGTCGACCTGAAGCCTGCGGTTCGCTCGGTCCACATCGTCGACTATCCGCAAGACTGGGTGGAGCGCTTCCAGGCGAGACGCCTCTATGCGAGCGACCCGATCCACCGCGCCAGCCATCGCACCAATGTGGGCTTTGCCTGGTCGGCGGTTCAGTCGATCATCTCTCTGACGGCCGCCGATCGCTCGATCCTGGCAGAAGCCTACGAGGCCTCACCTCAAGATTTGTTCGCCAGACAACGCTAAGCTGGAAATACTGAGAACATCCTAGGCGACGAGCCGAAGTCTGCCGTTCGGACATTGGCAATCCCAACATTACTGGCGACCCCGCCGCCGGCCTGTCGAAGCGCCTCGTCGGCCGTGGTGGCGCGATGATAGGTAAAGGGGGTCATTGGGCGACCTCCGCAAAAGTCTCCAGGATTGCGTCAACAATGCCATTATGCGCGCCGCAGCGGCACAGATTGCCGCTCATCCGCTCGCGTACCTCGTCGCGCGTCATTGCGATGCTGCTGCCGAGCGCTTGCGTTACATGGCTGGGGACGCCGCGTTTCAATTCGGCGGCCATTCCGACTGCCGAACATATCTGTCCCGGTGTACAATAGCCGCATTGGAAGCCGTCATGCTCGACAAAGGCTTGCTGCAGAGAGTGCAGATTGTCGGCGCTGCCCAAGCCTTCGATTGTTGTAATCTCCTGCCCCTCATATTGAGCGGCGAGCGCGAGACAGGACAGGATCCGCTCCCCGTCCGCCAGCACGGTGCAGGCGCCACATGCGCCTTGATTGCAGCCTTTCTTCGATCCGGTGAGGCCCTGTTGCTCCCGCAGGAAGTCGAGGAGAGAAATGCGGGGATCCTCAGGACCCTCGACCACGGCGCCATTTATAAGGATGCTCATCCATCACTCCCCAAAGTCGGGTGCGTAAACATGGTAGAAATGCGCGGGTGGAGGTTTCGGGCCCATCATCTCCTTTTTCAAATGACGTTGTTGATCGGACTCGGGGCGGTGACGCTGGAAGCTACGGCTTGCGCGAGTGATGATCGATCCGGTCGCGCTGCCTTTCCGAAAGCAGAAACATGCGGCCGGACGCCCGGAATTCAAGGAGATGGCGCGCATAAGCTGAGACCCAGAATATTCCCGGTTTCGTCTGTCTGATCTGCCTATTTGGGGGGGCGTTGCCTTCAGACCCGATGATGCATCGAATCGCTGGATCGTGCGCGGCCAAGCGCTAATGGTGCGCTCATGCGTAGACTGATCCTGACCGCCGCTCTCTTCTCGATGACTTCGCCCGCTCTCGCCTGGGGACCGATCGGCCACCGGGTGACCGGCGCCATTGCCGATCGGAACCTAAGCGGCCTGGCCCGAGCCAATGTCCAGCTTCTCCTGGGCGAGGAGAAGCTGGCACAGGCGGCAACCTGGCCCGACGACATGAAATCCGACCCCGCCGATTTCTGGCAGAAACAGGCCAACCCCTGGCATTATGTGACCGTCCGCGAGGGCGATGCCTATACGAACGTCGACGCGCCCGCCGAAGGTGACGCAATGACGGCCCTGACACGCTTTACGGCGACCCTTCGCAATCCCGCGGCGTCGATCGACGACAAGCGCCTTGCCCTGCGCTTCGTCGTCCATATCATCGGCGATCTTCACCAGCCGCTTCATGCCGGTGGCGGCAATGACCGGGGCGGCAACGACATGAAGGTGAGCTGGTTCGGCCGCTCGACCAATCTCCATTCGGTCTGGGACAGCGCTATGATCGAGCAGCGATCCTTATCCTATTCCGAACTTGCCGACTGGCTGGCGCGCGCGATCACGCCCGAGCAGGTCATAGCCTGGAATAATCGCGATCCGGGCACCTGGATCCGCGAAAGCATCGCGCTGCGCAAGACCATCTATCCCACCGACACGAATCTGTCCTGGGACTATGCCTATCAGCACCGTCTCGAGCTTGATGATCGGCTGAAGCGCGGCGGCATCCGTATCGCCGTCTATCTCAACTGGGTGTTCGAAAATTCTCAGGACCAGAACGGGGTCGAGGCCCGATCCCCGCGCAAGCCTGCAAGGCGCAAATGACATGCCACGCGGCACGCGGCACGAACTTGTCGGCATGCTGCTTGGCGATGGTCCTTACCCCGTGCTGCGTGTCGCCGATGGCGGGGAATGGCGGCTCGATTGCACCAGATCCTGCCGCCATCTTCTTGGTCGACGAGTCCGGGTCGTAGGGACAAGGTCTGATTTCGACATGCTCGATGTCGAGCGGATCGAACCCACCTGAGCATTATCGGGGAGGCGCCGCCTCTCAGCGAAAATCTCGTGTCTTGACCTTGATGCCCTCTGTCGGCTGGCCCGGAATGATGCCCGAGCCCAGGCGCAGGTCGGGATCGTAAAGATCGCGGGGGCCGCGCCCGAGCGGCCTGTTCGCCGCATCGCGCGGATCGGGGGCCATGGCGCTTCTGACGATATCGGCGCGGCTGACCTGATAGATGCTGGCGACATCCGCCCGCTGCCCTACGCTGGCAAGGAGGGGCGAGAGGTCGTCGAGCCGCTGGGCGATGAGATGGATCACATCGCCCTCCTTCTGGACCTGACCGCGCACACCCATCATCGAGGCGCCCAGCACCACGCGCCGATGCTTCTCGAAGAGATTGGGCCAGACGACGAGATTGGCGACATCGGTCTCATCCTCAAGCGTGATGAACATGGTGCCCTTGGCGGAGCCGGGCTTCTGCCGCAGGAGAACGAGGCCGGCGAGATTGACCCATCGCCCGTCGCGAATATCCTTGAGCGCGGCGCAGGTCACCATCTTCCGGCGCGCCAGTTCGTCGCGCAGGAAGGCGAGCGGATGGGCGCGCAGCGAGAGCCCGATCGCGCGATAATCCTCCACCACTTCCTCGCCTTCGCCCATTTGCGGTAGCGCCACCTCCGGCTCGATGGCTTCAGGCTGCAGCTTGCCGGCCCGCGCGTCCGCAGCGGCAAAGAGCGGCAAGGCTTCTTCGCCAAGACCCTTCACTTCCCAGAGGCCGGCGCGGCGCGAGAGCGCCAGCGATCCAAAGCCACCGGCATGGCCGATCCGGTCGAGCGCGCGGCCGCTGACGCCGGCGCGGCGCTGGATTTCCTCGACACTGGCATAGGGTTCATTGCCCCGTGCCAAGACAATCGCGGCGCCATCTGCATTTTTGAGCTCGCGCACATAGCGCAGTCCGATCCGCACCGCATGATAGCGGCCCCAGGTTCGCTCGAGCGTGCATTCCCAGCGGCTGTGATTGACGTCGATCGGGCGGACCTCGACCCCATGCTGGCGCGCATCCCGCACGATCTGGGCGGGCGCATAAAAGCCCATGGGCTGGGCGTTTAGGAGCGCAGACGCTCGAGCTCCTGCTGCGGGGTAAGGCCGCTTTCCCCGATCTCGTCGGGATAGGTATAGGTCAGCTGACCAAGGTCGAAGCGGCAGGCCCGCGCAATCTCGACGCTGCGGCGGAGCGGCGTCACGTCGCCCAGATAGCGGGTGAAGACGGCGACGGCCCGCAAGATAGCTGTGCTGTTCTACAATAGTCTACGGTATGGCATGGCCTATCACGATCCAGGCGCATCGCAGTACGAAGAGCGGTATCGCAGCCGGGTCATCGGCAATTTGCAACAGCTCGCCAAGGCCTTCGGCTTCTCGCTCCAGGAACTGCCGTCGGAGCCCGAGACAGCTGTTTCTTAGGAAAGCCACCGCGTATTTGACCTGCGGTCACTTCGTTCCGCCAGGGATGCAAAGTGAGATACGCATTTGTCGCCGAGCATCGTGACCAGTTCGGGGTTCGATCGATGTGTCGGTGTCTGCGCATCCAGCCCAGCGGTTTCTATGCTTGGCAGAAGAGCCCACTGAGCACGCGGGCCCAGGAAGATGCTCGGCAGACAGAGTTGATCCGGCAAGCCTGGAACGACAGCGGCAAAGTCTATGGCTACCGCAAGCTGCACGACGACCTGCTGGATCAGGGCGAGACCTGCTGAGCTGGTCCGGAATTGCCAACGTTGCGCTAGAACGGCGCGATTTGCTCGCGAGCTGCCGAAAAATGAAAGGTCTGCGCCTGAGCAGTTGTACTCTGGCTCTATGCGTCTTGAATGGGGCGCCTAGTGCCGAACCTCTCAATCCGCGAAGCCTCATTCGAGAGATGGTTCTTTTCCACTGTCAGACGTTATCGGCCTTTAATTATTCCGAACAATGTGATGTCGGATTCTTCTTGCCGAGCAGGCCGAATGGATCATTCCAAGCGGCAAAACCATTTGGAGAGGCTGGTACGAACATGCGCGAGGCTCCGGTCCCACATAGCGAAACGCAGTTAGCGACAGGCCGGAAACCATCTGTAATCAATCTTCATTTTAGTGCCGCATTTTATTACTGCAGGCTCAAAATAAGCATTGATTGTAGGTGCGAACCGTGAAGCGCGCGATAATTGCTGTCATTGCTCTCCTCGCCGCCTGCGATATGTTGCCTCGCGATCCGGCCGGCACATCGAAGCGGATTACAGAGGAACGAACTTTCACGGTTGCACTGGCTGATCCCACTGTTCACGAAGCTTCACAAGTCCAGACCCTGATTCATGAAATCGAGCGGCGGACCAGCGCGAAGGCGCAATGGCGGCCAGGGGCGGGCGAGGCACTATTCCAGCAACTTGACGACGGTAAGCTTGACCTAGTGATCGGGCGTTTCACGGCAGAGAGCCCCTGGGCAATGGAAGTGGCGTTCGGTCCTCCTCTCTCGACGACAGGCACGAAAGAGGCTCCACTCGAGCTCAAGGCGGCGATGCGCAATGGCGAGAACCGGTGGATTATGACAGTCGAGCGCGCCAGCCGCGCCATTTCGCAGGAGGCGCGCGAAGAATGAGCGACACGAGCCTTCCCGACGAACTGCGTGAGCCCATGGCCCGGGCTGTGCGCCTGGAATATTGGAACATCTTCTGGACGCTCACGATCATCGTGACGATGGGGCTGGTGCTTGGTCAAAGCCAGACGATGAAGACCGCATGGATCGAGGACACGCTGGGGCTCGTCCCGCCTGTCATGTTCCTGATCGCCGCGCATATGGAACGCCACGCCCATCGCTCGCGCCGTTTTCCCTTCGGGTTCGAGCGCGTCAACGGTCTAGGATTTTTCGTCGCAGCGGTTGCGCTGACGGCAGTTGGCGCGCTTCTGCTCTACAATGCGCTGATGGCACTTGGCGCAGCGGAACATGCAAGCGTCGGCTCGATCGCCATTCTGGGCCAGGATATCTGGCTAGGCTGGCTAATGATCGCCGCCCAGATCTATTCGCTGATCCCGCCACTCTTTATCGGCCGGAAGGAACTGCCGCTGGCGCAGGCGCTCAACGACAAGCTGCTGCATACCGATGCGCTCATGAACAAGGCGAACTGGTTGACCGGGGCGGCCGGGCTCGCGGGCATCATCGGTCTCGGGCTTGGCTGGTGGTGGGCCGACTCTGTGGCGGCCGCCATCATTTCGCTCGACGTCCTCAATGACGGGATCAAGGCGCTGCGATCGTCCACGGCCGAACTGGTCGATGGTGCGCCAAGGGCGCTTTCCAGCACGGATCTTTCGGACGATGCGCAAAATCTCTGTGATCGGCTCAAGGCGGAGTTTCCCGGTGGTACGATCCGCCTGCGTGAGACCGGTCGCCTCATCCGGGCCGAAGTCCATGACACGCATCCCCCCGCGCAATGCCGTCATCCGCGATATTACTGGCCAGAGGGCGAGGACAGAGCATGGCGGCTGGCTCAGGTGAGCTTCATCCCGCCCATAGAACGCGAGGACCGGAACTAGACCGGTGGCTTCTGCTGCACGGCATCAGCCTGCTTTTCCGGTCGGATGTAGATGGAGGTCAGATCGGGCACGCAGGCCTTCATCTCGCGCTCAATCTCCTCGATCAGGCGCTCTGCGTCTCCCATCGGCAGATCATCGACGAAATCGGCACTGATCGCCACGAACACGGCATCGGGCGCGGTGTGGATCGTGCGGACATGATTGACCGCGCTGATCTGTGGTCGCTTGTTCAAAATGGCCCATAATGCCGAAATGATCGCCGGATCGGCGCTTTCGCCGATCAGCAGCCCCTTGGCTTCGCGCGCGAGCAAAATCGCAACCCCGGCCAGGATGAGACCGATGGCGATCGATGCGAAACCGTCGATCCGTGGGTCGGCATAATGATGGCTGGCCCAGACTCCGATGCCCGCAATGCCAAGGCCGATCAGTGCTGCGCTATCCTCGAACAGGACAATGAAACCGGCCGGATCCTTGGATCGGCGGATCGATTGCCACCAGCTGCTTGATCCCCTCTTACCGTTGAACTCGCGCACCGCAATGGCCCAGCTCGTTCCTTCAAGCAGTATCGCGACCGCCAGCACCACATAATTGATCGTGGGATCGCGCAGCGGTTCAGGCTCGGCAATGTGCAGCCAGCCCTCGTAGATCGAGACGCCGGCGCCGACGGCAAAGATCAGGATGGCGACGACGAAAGCCCAGAAATAGAGTTCGCGGCCATAGCCGAAGGGGTGGGTGGCGTCGGCCGGGCGCCTGGCCTTTGCCTGGCCATAGAGCAGCAGGATCTGGTTGCCGCTGTCGACCAGCGAGTGGACCCCCTCGGTCAGCATGGACGAAGAGCCGCTGATCGCCGCCGCCACGAATTTGGCGATGGCGATCCCGACATTGGCCAAGAGGGCGCCATAGAGGACGATATTCTCGCGGAACCTGCGCGGCAGATCGGCCATCGGGCTCAACCGGGATAAGGGCTGGAGCGCAGCAGGCCGGCCAGATGCGCTGCATTGCCGGCGACCATCTTCGCCGTCTTCGTTACCTTCTCCGGCGTCTCGTCGAGATCCTTGAAATCGACCGCCCCCATCGCTTCGCCGACCCAATAGCAGGCGGCAACAGCGGGGATGGTCCAGCCCACATCGTTCAATGCCTGGAACAATTGGGCGCTGGCAAAATGAGCGCCATCCTCATTGCCCACGATCGCCGCGACGACAACCTTGCCATAGCTTGGCATCCGGCCCTCATCATCGGTCTCGGAGAGAAAGGCATCCATCCGCTCCAGCACCCGTTTGGCGATGCTGCTGATCTGCCCCATCCAGATCGGTCCGCCAAAGATCAGAATGTCGTGCGCGAGGATCTTCTCGCGCAGACCCGGCCAGGCATCGCCATCCCCTACGTTGGAGGTGACGCCTGGCTTAATGTCGAGAGCTGCAACCCGGACCGTCTTGCTGACTGTCACATCATATTGACTGAAGGCTTCCGCCAGCACGGCGATCATCGCGTCGGTCGAGCTCTCCTCGCTACCGTCCGCCTTAAGCGTGCAGTTGAGCGCCAAGGCCTTGAGCGACATAGTTCTATCTCCTTAAGGGGCTAGGGTCAGCTCTGGAAATTGTAGAACGCGCCCATCCGTCCTTCGCGGAAAGAACACCTGTACGCGTAATGGGTTCTTTTGCTCAAAGGAGAATTGGCTGAGCGATGCCGGTTTTGTGATACTTCCGTCTGCGCGGAGGCCAGCGACAAGTCTGGTAGGGGCGGGGACCAGATGGTAGCGCCATGGAGATGAGCGATCTGCCATGCCAACCCATTGAAATGGCAAAGCTGGGCAGTCGGCTTTCATATGGAGGGGCGATCACGGAACCAACTCGCAGATTGCACGCTCTCATCGCGGAGGTCGCACATGGCTGCACGCGCATATTGGCAGGGCCAGTTAAAGCTGGCATTGGTGTCCATCCCGGTCGAAGTCTACCCCGCAACCAAATCCGGCGCGGCGGTCAGCTTTCGTCAGATTCACGAGCCCACCGGCAAACCCATCCGCTATGAAAAGGTCGTGAACGGCGTGGGGCCCGTCGATCGAGATGAGATCCTCAAGGGGTTCGAGCTTTCTAAAGGCAATTACGTGCTGCTCGAACAGGAGGAAATCGAAGCGGTCAAGATTGAGAGCCGCAAGACCCTCGACCTTGTCCAGTTCGTCGAGGCAGATGCGATCGACGTACTGTATTATGAAAAACCCTATTTCGTCATACCCGCCGATGACCTCGCAGAAGAGGCCTATGCCGTGCTGCGGGATGCGCTGCGAAAGGCAAAGAAGGTCGGGCTTGGCCAATTGTCGGTCCGCGGTCGGGAACAGCTGGTATCGATCAAACCCTGTGGGCGGGGGCTGGTCATGGAAGTTCTGCGCTATGCAGACGAAGTCACTAAGGCCCAGACATATTTCCGAGGTTTGCCTGCCGATACGGCGGATGACGATATGCTCGACCTTGCTACCAGCATTATCGACAAACGAACAGCGCCCTTCAGGCCGGAAGAGTTTCACGATCGCTACGTCGATGCGCTCCATCGCCTGATCGAAAAGAAGAAAAAGGCCAAGGGGAAGCGGATAATCGAAGAGGTGGACGAGGAGCCAGCACGCAAGGGCGGCAATGTCATCGATCTGATGGCGGCGCTCAAGAAATCAGCAGGGGAAACGGCTAGTACCACAGCGAAGAAGAAGAGCCCGAAAAGCGGTTCGGCGACGGACGCTGGCAACAGACGTGCGACTGCAACCAAGCGCAAAAGCGCATGATGACGCTGAATCCGGATACCCCGCTCCACCTTATCGACGGGCCGGTCGTGCTGCGCCTGAGCATTGCTGCTCTACTCGGCCTGCTCTTGGGACTCGACCGACAGATACGCGGCCATGCAGCGGGGCTACGCACCCATGGGCTCATCTGCTTCACCAGCGCCCTCATGACTGTCTGCGCAATTGCGCTGCACAATCAGTTGCAAGGCGAGGGGAATATCGATCCCTTGCGGGTCTTCGAAGCTTCGGCCGCATTTTCGGGCATCATAGCGACTGGTCTCATCATATTCAGCAAAGGTGAAATCAAGAATCTGACCACGGCAGCCCATATATGGCTGGCGTCGATGATCGGAATCGCTTGCGGCGCTGCTCTCTGGCCATTGGTGGCCAGTGCCACTCTCGTCGCGATCCTCATGCTCAGCCTGCTCGGATTCGTGGAACGGCGCTGGCTTGCGTCCAAGGAGCGACAGGGCAAATGAGCCGGAACAATCCCCTTGCCTCCTATAATGCCAAACGGGATTTCAATCGCACCAGCGAACCTGCAGGCAAGATAGCAAAGAAAGGCGGCAACAGTTTCATTGTCCAGAAACATGCCGCCACAAGACTGCACTGGGACTTCAGGCTGGAAGTCGATGGCGTGCTCAAGAGCTGGGCCGTCACCAAGGGGCCGAGCCTGGATCCCGATGACAAGCGGCTTGCTGTCCGCACCGAGGATCATCCTCTGAGCTATGGTAGTTTCGAAGGTAATATCCCCAAGGGCGAATATGGGGGCGGCACTGTGATGCTCTGGGACCGAGGTTGGTGGGAACCGATCGCGGGAAAGAGCGCGAAAAATATAGAGGATGGTCATCTCCACTTCATACTGCATGGCGAACGGATGAAGGGGGAATGGCTGTTGGTGCGGATGAAGGGGCGCGCGGGCGAAAAGCGCGAGAATTGGTTGCTCCGCAAGATCGATGATGGCGAGGCCCGCCGGAATGGCGATCTGGTCGAGCGCGCGCTGACAAGTGTTCTGACTGACCGCTCCATGGCGCAAATCGCCGGGGACATCGCCGGCACGCAATCGTTGAAAGGTGCAAATGGCAAGACATTCGCGGACAGGATGCAGGCAGCCAACGCGCATAATGCTAGGATCGGCAAGACGAAGGGGAGGGCGAAAGCCAGAACGGAGGCTATGCCGCGCTTCATCAAGCCGCAGCTTGCAACATTGGTCGACAATGTACCGGCTGGCAATGAATGGATGCACGAGATCAAATACGACGGATATCGCGCGCTCGTTGCAGTCAGTGGCGAAGCGATAAAAATATATACGCGTAGCGGCTTGGACTGGACGGACAAATTTAGTCCTCTGGCCGGTGCCATAAAAGCGCTCGACCTCCCGCCTGCGTTGATCGACGGCGAGATCATCGCCTTTGACGCTGATGGCAATCCCAGTTTTTCGGCGCTGCAGGCAGTGTTGAAACGGGGCCATGGCGCGGAGCGAGCCGACACGCCGTTCCATTTCTTCGCTTTTGATCTTCTTTCCCTTGATGGCATGGATTTGAAGTCTCTCCCCGCAATCGAGCGAAAAGAGCGGCTCGAGGCCTTATTGGCGGATGCAGAACAACCGATCCACGTTGCCGATCACCTGATCGGCTCGGGCGAGAAGCTCTACCGATCGCTTTGTCAGGCCGGGCAGGAAGGCATTATCGCAAAGCGCGTCGATGCGCCCTATCGCAGCGGACGGACACGCGCCTGGGTGAAGGTCAAATGCACCCGTCGCCAGGAATTCGTGATCGTCGGCTGGACCCGTAGCAAGGCGAAGGGGCGTGCCTTCTCGTCCCTGCTACTGGGCCAGCATGAAGGCAGTGAACTGGTCTATAAGGGAAAGGTCGGCACTGGGTTCGACGCTGCCACAATGACCGACCTAGCCGAGGCGATGGGTCCGATTTCGACCGGCAGGCCGCAGGTCATCATTTCCGCCCGTGAAGCGCGCGACGTCCAATGGGTCGAACCCCGGCTCGTTGCGGAAGTCAGTTTTGCCGAGTTCACCGGTGAAGGGCGCGTGCGACATGGCAGCTTTCTGGGGCTACGAAGCGACAAGTTAGCAAAGACGGTCAAGCCCGAAAAAGCGGCCCCGACGCCTCCTTCGGCCACGGTCATCAAGATCAGCAATCGCGCGCGCGTGATTTTCCCGGAGAGCGGGCAGACCAAAGGGGAGTTGGCCGATTATTACGCCCGGATCGCCCCGCTGATGCTATCTTTTGCTGCCAACCGGCCGATCAGTCTTGTTCGATGCCCACAGGGCCGCGCGAAGAAGTGTTTTTTCCAGAAACATGACAGCGGCGCCTTTGGCGACCATGTCCGCCATGTCGCGATCCGCGAGAAAAACGGCGGCTCAGAAGACTATCTCTATGTCGACGATACCGATGGCCTGATCGCCTGCGTCCAGATGGGCACGATTGAATTTCACGGCTGGGCGAGCCGTGCCGATGCAGTCGAGAAGCCTGATCGCATGATCTTCGATCTCGATCCCGACGAGGGCATGGATTTTGCCCAGGTTAGTCAAGCAGCAAAGGATATTCGCGATCATCTACGCGAAATCGGTCTGATCTCCTTCGCCATGCTGTCGGGGGGGAAGGGGGTCCATGTCGTCGTCCCCCTCAGCCCCACCCACGACTGGGACGCACATAAGGATTTCGCCGCCCGGTTCGCCCAGGCCTTGAGCGCGGCAGAACCCGATCGCTTCGTTGCCACGATGAGCAAGGCCAAGCGCAAGGATCGCATATTCATCGACTGGCTGCGCAATCAGCGCGGCAGCACCGCCATCCTGCCCTACTCAGCGCGCGCGCGCGCCGGCGCGCCCGTAGCCATACCGGTCGACTGGAACGAATTGAACGATTTGCAGGACGCCCATCCCTTCGACATTGGAGATGTCGAAATGTTGTGGGAGCGCGCAAGCAAGCTTAAAGGCTGGGGCTTCGCTGCGCAGGCCCTACCGGACCTATGAGCCGCTTCAGGCACCATGGAGCCCGCTATGCGTTGATGGGACAAGATCAGCACGAAAGGATCAAAATGCCCCATCACAAGGAACGTCCTGCCCGCAAGGCCACCAGTCGTCTTGCTCTCTACCTCGTCCTCGCATTCATCGTTGCAGCCATCCTGGCTTTCATCTGGGTCAACATGCACGCCTGACCGGACGATAGCCCCCTTAGTCCGACCCAGGTTGCGCCACCGTCCGCGCCAGTTCATCGATCTGATCGACCGGGATACGTCTTGCTATCATCGCCATGGTATCGGGCGGCAGGCGCGCGTCGATGACATCGTCATCTTGCTGCCAAAGCCGCAGGCGCGCAGCGAGATAGCCTGGCTTCTGCCCGGCAAGAATGGGCGCCGCCTTGCCAGCCGCATGACAATTGCTGCAGGCCGGGAGGGGCTGGCCAAAACGATCCAGTCGCGGAGAACTGGGCGAGGTCGCGTTAATCTTGAGCCCGGGCATCGCGGAAAAATAGCTCGCGAGCCTCGTCATGTCCTCGCGCCCGGTCGTTGCCAGCGCCGTCTGCATGACCGCACTGCTGCGCTTCCCCGCGACATACTGGCGCATGCTGGCGAACAGATAGGACGCGCTCTGCCCAGCCAGGACCGGAATATCGGATTGCTCCCTCCCCCGACCATCGACGCCATGGCAGCTTGTGCATGCCGACAAGGTTGCCGGAGCAACGCCGGGCAGGCGTCGCTCCTCGCCAGCCTGAGTCAGTGCTTGATATTGCGCCGCCGTCATCTGTGGCAAGCGCCGGACGAAAGCGGTCATCCGCCTCACCTCATCTGGTCGATCAGCCGCCGCCCAGGCCGGCATGCCGGTGAATTTGACGCCATGCCGGATGATCCAGAATAATTCGCGATCCCGCCATTCCCCCGCCGTCCGGGCAAGATCAGGCGCCGGCGGGGTTGCCTGCTGCATCACGGGTGATGGACGCACACCCGGTGCGCCATGACAGACTTGGCAGGCCTGACGAAAATGCCCT
>NZ_JAYRCS010000001.1:4112500-5061924 GCF_049472635.1 Sphingobium salicis subsp. salicis | reverse complement strand
TGAATGCTGCCCCCAAAATACCAACAAAAATGCCCCTGAGGGCACGACTATCGGACGCAACAAGATGGTTCGGAAAAGCGCCCCCGCTCTTCCGAGTCTGATACATCGACTGACATTATGACGACCGCCAGGAAGTGATTCGATCAGCGGCCGGAGGATCAAAATAGACAGGGCCGCTTCGCCGGATCAAGGGCGCGTCGCTTCAAAAAACTGAAATAAAGACGTTGACTCGGGAATCCCGCGGAAAACTGCAGATTCACAAATTATGGCTATTTTTCAGTGAATTACTTGGCAGCGATTCTGACGATCCGGCTCGAATCGTGAGAAATTCGCGGGTCAGGGAAATGACTATTCCGTGACTCCAGCAGAAAAAGCCCGCTCCGGCGATCCGGAGCGGGCTTTTCAGATAAGCGGGTAGCTTAACGTAAGGCTTAGGCGATCGCGCCGACGGCCTTGGTCAGGCGACCGAACTTACGAGCGGCGGTGTTCTTGTGCAGAACGCCACGGGCAACGCCGCGGGCCAGTTCGGGCTGGACAGTCTGAAGCGCGGTCGCAGCAGCATCCTTGTCACCGGCGAGGATGGCGGCTTCCACCTTCTTCACCAGGGTGCGGATCCGGCTGATGCGGGCGCCATTGATCGCGGCGCGACGCTCATTGCGACGGATGCGCTTCTTGGCTTGCGGCGTATTGGCCATTCTATTCCTCGGTTCTCATCAAATCTCGGGAAGAGGCCCGTCGGATTCGCCAACCAGCCTCGTGAAGGTGCGCCCCTTACAGCTGTTCCGGGGTGTCGTCAACCAGCGAGCCCCCCGCTATTTCTGGCATTTGGGGCAATGGAAGGTCGATCGCCCCCCATCGACTCGGCGTTGCACGGTGCCGCCACAGGGACAAATCTGCCCTTCGCGCCCATAGACTCGCCATTGATTGGAGAAATAGCCCAATTCGCCATCCGGCCGCGCATAATCGCGCAGGGTGGAACCGCCGGCGACGATGGCGGCGGACAGAACGGTACGAATCGCTTCTACCAGCAAAGTGAGTCGGGGCTTCGATATGCGCCCTGCCGCTCGAGTCGGGGCGATGCCCGCCATGTTCAGCGCTTCGCATACATAGATATTGCCCAGCCCCGCGACGATGCGCTGGTCGAGCAGCGCCGCCTTGATCGACGTCGCCTTGCCATCCAGCACCTTCGCCAGATAGGCCGCGTCGAAATCCGGCCCCAATGGTTCCGGCCCCATGCGGGTGAAGGGGGCATAGCCCTGCCAGGCGTCACTACGCACCAGATCCAGCGAACCGAAACGGCGCGGGTCGTTGAGCGAGAGAAGATGCCCGCTGCCCGTCTCCAGCAACAGATGGTCATGCGCCCCGATTTCCGTCGGATCGATTCGCCATCGCCCCGACATGCCGAGATGGAAGATCATCATGTCGCCGCGATCGGTTTCGATAAGGCCATATTTGGCCCGGCGCGAGAGGCCCGTGACGGTGGCGCCGGTCATACGCTGACGCAGGTCCACCGGAATCGGGAAGCGCAGATCGGCGCGGCGTGGCTCGACCCGCGTTAGGGTCGCCCCCTGCAAGACGGATCGCAGGCCGGAAACGGTGGTTTCGACTTCGGGAAGCTCTGGCATGGTCCCTATGTAGGATGCCGGATAGCGGAGCGACAGGGGCGTTTACGCCCAACTCCCAACCCATGCCTTCGCGCCGGACTGACGCTGAAACTGCGTAATCACACAAGAGCGGGATTCGCCGCATCGCGTGAGCGCGCATAGCGCTTCCATCTGGCACGATCAGGCTCTAGAGCGAACCGCATGAGCGAAACAGCATCTTTCGGCTATCGCGACGTCGATGCCGCCGAGAAGGCCGGCATGGTCCGCGCCGTATTCTCCAATGTCGCCGCCAAATATGACCTGATGAACGACGCCATGTCGGGCGGCGCCCATCGGCTGTGGAAGGACCAGTTCGTCAAGCGAGTGAAGCCGCAGCCGGGCGAACAGATATTGGACATGGCCGGCGGCACCGGCGACATCGCCTTTCGCATGCACAAGCTGGGCGCGCACATCACCGTGTCCGACATCAATCCCGAGATGCTGGCCGTTGGCGTCGAGCGGGCGCAGAAGAAGGGCTATGAGGGCCTCATCTGGTCGGAACAAAATGCCGAGACGCTGACCTTTGGCGACCGGGAGTTCGACGCCTATACGATCGCCTTCGGCATCCGCAACGTCACCCATATCGACATGGCGCTGCGCGAGGCCCACCGCGTGCTGAAGTTTGGCGGCCGTTTCTTCTGCCTCGAATTTTCGACCACCACCTGGCCGGGCTTTTCCGACGTCTATGACAGCTATTCGCACAAGCTGGTGCCGCAGCTGGGCAAGCTGTTCGCCAATGATGCGGACAGCTATCGCTACCTGATCGAATCGATCCGCCGCTTCCCGCCCATGCCCAAGTTCGAGGGCATGATCCGCGACGCCGGCTTCGTGAATACCAAGGTCGAGCCGATCCTGGGCGGACTGGTGGCGATCCATTCGGGCTGGAAGATCTGACGCCCACATGACCACCCACGCGACTCATATCTGGCGGCTCCTGAAATGGGGCCGGACTTTGGCACGCCATGGCGCCCTCACTGGCATAGAACGCGATCCGCTGACGCCGACGCCGGTGCGCCGGCTGGTGCGACTGGCCCGTTTCGGCGCGCGCGTGCCCGAGCAGCCACGCTATGCCGACGCGTTTCAATCGATCGGCCCGGCCGCGATCAAGCTGGGCCAGACGCTGGCGACCCGCCCAGATCTGGTCGGTGAGGAGGCGGCGAACGACCTGCTGCGCTTACAGGATGCCCTGCCCCCCGTCCCGTTCGAGACGATCCGCGCCCAGATCGAGCAGAGCTTCGGCCGGCCGCTGGAAGAGGTCTATGCCCGCTTCGACGAGATGCCGGTGGGCGCCGCATCGATCGCGCAGGTGCATCGCGCCGTTACCAGCGACGGCCGCGAGGTTGCGGTCAAGGTGATCCGCCCCGGCGTGATCGATCAGTTCAACCGCGACATCCAGACCTATGAATGGGCTGCCGCCCATGTCGAGATGCTGGGCGGCGAAGTCGCCCGCCTGCGCCCGCGCCTGGTCATCGCCAATATGAAGCGCTGGACCGCGCGCGAGCTGGACCTGCGGCGCGAAGCGGCATCGGCATCGGAACTGGCCGAAGCGATGGAAGCGATGCCCGGCTATCGCATTCCCGCCATCGACTGGGATCGCACGACCGGCAAGGTCATGACGATGGAATGGATCGACGGCATCAAGATCTCCGATCGCGATGCGCTGATCGCCGCCGGCCATGACCTCAAAGACATCGCCGCGCGGCTGGTCAACGCCTTCCTGCGCCAGGCGATCGCCGAGGGGTTCTTCCACGCGGACATGCATCAGGGCAATTTGTTCGTGAAGGGCAATGGCGACATCGTCGCGATCGATTTCGGCATCATGGGCCGGATCGATCGGCGCGCCCGCATGTGGCTGGCCGAGATTCTCTATGGCCTGATCACCGGCAACTACAAGCGCGTCGCCGAAATCCATTTCGAGGCGCAATATGTGCCCGGCCATCATAATGTCGACGAGTTCGCTACCGCGTTGCGCGCCGTGGGCGAGCCGATGCGCGGCAAGCCGGCGAGCGAATTGTCGGTCGGCGGTATGCTGGACGGACTGTTCGCCATCACCCGCGATTTCGACATGCAGACCCAGCCGCATCTGCTGCTGCTGCAGAAGACGATGGTGATGGTCGAGGGCGTCGCCCATCAGCTCGATCCCGAAATCAACATGTGGGAGACGAGCGGCCCCTATGTGAAGGAATGGCTGCGCACCGAATTGGGGCCGGAAGCCAAGGCCGCTGATGCGCTGATCGAGAATTGGCGCCTGATTCAGCGGCTGCCGGCGCTGGTCCGCCGCATCGAAGACGCCTTCCCCGAAAAGGGCGGTGCCCCGCCGCCGCTGCCGCTGGGCGACGTGAAGCTGATCCAGGTGGGCGGCGGCTGGCGCTATGGGCTGGTTGCGCTGCTGGCGGCGGCGATCGGCGCCGGGGCGATGGCCGCCGCCACGACCTTCTTCTAAGTCGGCGACCGGGCTGGACAAGTCCCGGTCGCACGACCAAATGTTGGCCATGACCCAGCGTGTCCTTCTCATCGTCTCCGGCGGCATTGCGGCCTATAAGTCGCTGGAACTGGTGCGCCAGTTGCGCAAGCGCGGCATCGCCGTGCGCGCGGTGCTGACCGAAAGCGCGCAGCAGTTCGTCACGCCGCTGAGCCTGGGCGTGCTGACCGAGGATCATGTCTATGGCGACATGTTCGACCTGAAGGAAGAACGCGAGATCGGCCATATCCAGCTGTCGCGCCAGGCGGACCTGATCGTCGTCGCGCCGGCCACCGCCAATATCCTCGCCAAGATGGCGGCGGGCATCGCCGATGACCTCCCCACCACCATCCTGCTCGCCACCGACAAGCCGGTGCTGGCCGTGCCAGCCATGAATGTGCGCATGTGGCACCACAAGGCGACGCAGCGGAACCTGGCGCAGCTCCATGCCGATGGCATCCACATCATGACGCCCGACGATGGCGAGATGGCCTGCGGCGAATATGGCAAGGGCCGCCTGCCCGAGCCGGAAGCGATTGCGGCGGAAATCGGGCGCCTGTTGGCTGCCCCTCCCCTGCCCGATCCGCTGGCGGGTCAGCCTGATTTCGCGGGCGCAGATGAGCCGCTGACCGGGCGGCATGTGTTGGTGACAGCCGGGCCGACCCATGAGCCGATCGATCCGGTGCGCTACATCGCCAATCGCTCCTCGGGCAAGCAGGGCTTTGCCATCGCCGCCGCCGCTGCGCGTGCCGGGGCAAAGGTGACTCTAGTGGCGGGCCCCGTGCATCTGCCCACGCCCGCAGGGGTCGACCGCATCGATGTCGAAACCGCGCGCGAGATGCTGGCGGCGGTCGAGGGCGCGCTGCCCGCCGATGTCGCGATCATGGTCGCCGCCGTTGCCGACTGGCGCACCGCCGACGCGGCCGAGCAGAAGCTGAAGAAGGATGGCTCCGGCCAGCCCGCGCCGCTTAGCCTGGTCGAGAATCCCGACATATTGGCGACATTGGGCCACCATGCCTGCCGCCCCCGCCTGCTGATCGGCTTTGCCGCCGAGACGCAGAAGATCGCCGAACATGCGCAGGCCAAGCTGACCCGCAAGGGCGCCGACTGGATCGTCGCCAATGATGTGTCCGGCGACGTCATGGGCGGCGACAGCAACAGCGTCCAGATCGTCACATCCGCCGGCATCGAAAGCTGGGCCGCCATGGCCAAGAGCGATGTCGCCACAAAACTCATCGAAAAGGTTGCCAATGCCCTCTCCACTGCCGCCGATTGATATCCAGCTCAAGCGCCTGCCCCATGGCGAGGACCTGCCCGTCCCTGCCTATGCCACCGCGCATGCCGCCGGCATGGACGTGGTGTCGGCCGAGGAGATCATCCTCAACCCCGGCGATCGCCACCCAGTTGCCACCGGCTTCGCGCTGGCGATTCCCGAAGGCTATGAGATTCAGGTCCGCCCGCGGTCCGGTCTGGCGCTCAAGCATGGCATCAGCGTGCCCAACGCCCCCGGCACGATCGACGCCGATTATCGCGGCGAATTGAAGATATTGCTGATCAACCATGGCGCCGATCCCTTCCCGATCAAGCGGGGCGATCGCATCGCGCAACTGGTGGTCGCGCCGGTTCAGCTTGCGAGCTTCGTCGAGGTCGATATGCTCGACGATACCGTCCGGGGACAGGGCGGCTTCGGTTCTACGGGAGTGTGACATCATGATGACCCCGCTGCTTTCGCTGATGCTTGCCGCCGCCGCCCCACAGGCGCTGCCCGCCATGCCCCAGGATCTGAGTGAAGTGCCGGTGATCGAGGGCTGGCAGGGTCGCAAGGTGTCGCCCAAATGGTCGGAGAATGTTCACACCCTCTACCGCAAGGCATCGTGCAGCGGCGCGGTTAATTATGAAGGTTCGCAACTGCTGGAACTGGATGTGCTGTTCCTGCTCGATGGTCAGGGCCGGCCGCTGAAGATCGCGCCGGTCAATGCCCGCTGCCCCGAAGTCGAAACATTCGTGAGCAAGCGCATCCTCGGCACGCTCAAGGGCAGCTTCCCCAAGACCGGTGCCGACGAACCGGTGTGGATGCGCTCGCAGGTGCGCTTCCTCTGGTCGGACGCCTCGTGACGCTGACCGACGATCAACTGGAGCGCTATGCGCGCCATATCGTGCTGAAGGAAATTGGCGGCGCCGGCCAGGCTAGGCTGCTGTCGGCCGATGTGGCGGTGATCGGCGCGGGTGGCATCGGCAGCCCGGCCATCCTCTATCTCGCGGCCGCCGGCGTCGGCACGATCCGGGTGATCGACGATGACGCCGTCGCCCTGTCCAATCTGCAGCGGCAGGTGCTGTTCGGCACCGCCGAGATCGGCACGCCCAAGGCGGAAGCGGCGATGGCGGCGGTCGCGCGCCTCAATCCCGACGTCAAGCTGATCCCGATCAACGCGCGGATCGATGCGGACAATGCCGCCATGCTGCTGCGCGAGGCCGATGTCGTGCTGGACGGGTGCGACAGTTTCGCCACCCGACTGGTGGTGGCCGATGCGGCGCAGGCGCTGCGCATGCCGCTGGTGTCGGCCGCCGTCGGTCCGTTCGAGGGGCAGCTCGCCACCTATCGCGGTTGGGAGAAGGACAAGCCCTGCTATCGCTGCCTGGTCGGCAGCCCGGTCGATGCGCCCGAACGCAATTGTTCGGAAACCGGCGTGATCGGTGCGCTGACCGGAGCGATAGGCAGCCTGGCGGCGCTGGAGGTGATCCGGGCGCTGGTGCCGTTCGGCACCGACATGGCGGGGCAGTTGCTGATCGCGGACTTGCTGGCGATGCGCTTCCGCACGCTGGCCGTGCCCAAGGATCCGGCCTGCCCCGGTTGTGCGGCGGAACTGTGCGCGCCCTGAGGATCGTCGTCATGACGGCCGATGCGGAGCGGTTGCGCGGTGCATTGGTGTTGGCGACAGCACATGCAGCCTTGGGTGGCGAGGCCAGCCTGTTCCTGCAACTGGATGCCGTCGCGCTGCTGGCGTCGCCGCTGGCCGCGCCGGAGGATGCCGCGCATCGGGCGGCGGGCCTGCCGACGCTGGCCCAATTGCTGGCCGAGGCGCTGGACATGGGGGTGGCCCTGATTGCCTGCCAGAGCGGCCTTGCCCTGTCGGGCCTGTCCGCCGACGCCCTGCCCGCCGGGGTCGAGATTGGCGGCCCGCTTTCCTTCCTGCAACAGACCGACGACGCTGCCCGGCTGCTGATCGCCTGATCGCGGTCGGCACGTTCAGCGACAGAACGGCCGGCCTGGGTCGTTTGACGCCCTAAATTAGCGACTTCCCCCGACAGGAGCGCTTGTTGGACGGCGAGCCGCGCAGGGTGGCGTCAGGCTTTTCAGTGCCTTAGCTGGAAACGGTCGAAAATTTGCGCGTATGCGCCATGGAAGATTTTCGCGGCCCGCGAAAAATCGACGACAATTGAGTGGGTTGACGATCAAAAGAGCCAGCCGGAACTTTACACCGGACACGCCGCTGTAGGACAGGACTTTCATCGCGAAAGCGACCGGGACGGGGGAAGTGGACGGCCTGCTTTCTGTTTCCCCTACCGCTTGCGGGAGGGGAAACATGTCTGCAACTGGGCGCCTGCGGACCGGCCCAATTGTCCAGCCGCCCTAGTCGGCCAGGCGCGTGTCGGGCGTGGCGCGTGGATCCAGCGTCAGTTGCAGGAAGGCCAGGTCGAGCCATCGGCCGAATTTCATGCCGACCTGCGACAGCAGGCCGACCTGGGTGAAGCCCAGCCGCTCGTGCAACCGGACCGACCCGATATTGCCGGCCTCGATGCCGGCGACCATGACATGCTTGCCGATCGTGCGGGCGCGATCGATCAGGGCGAGCATCAGCGCCTTGCCGATTCCCGCCCCGCGCTGATCGGCGCGGACATAGACCGAATGTTCGACCGTGTTGCGATAGCCATCCCAGGCGCGCCAGTCGCCAAAGGAGGCATAGCCAACCACGTCGCCCAGCGCATCGACCGCGACCAGCACCGGATAGCCCTGCCCCTGCCGCTCCGCCAGCCAGGCGCGGCGATTGGCAGCGTCGACCTGATGATCGTTCCAGATCGCCGTCGTGTTGACGACCGCGTCATTATAGATGGCCGCGATGGCCGGCGCATCGGCCGGGCCGGCATCCCGAATGGTCATTGGCGCAGGTCACTCCTTGATGGGTTCATATAAGGGCTCAGGCGGCGTTCGGCACGATCAGATACTTCTCGCCGGTGCGGCGGGCATTATAGGCCAGCACCGCGTCGCGCGTCAGCGCATCCCTGAGCGACAGGCGCGCCTTGTAGTGGCTGGCGAAGAGGCCGGTGAGATTGTCACGCACGCGGGCGCGCATCCGCTCCACCGTCTCCGCCCCCGCCTGCGCCAGGAAGGGCGTCAGCAGCCAGCCACCGACCCGCCAGCTGAAGCCGAAGCTGCGCGTGAGCAGGGTCGGCGACAGGTCGAGCGCGCCATAGATATAGGCCTGCTTCATGGTGGCGGAGCCATAGCGACTATAGGTGGCGCCCGCACTCGCCACCTGCTCCATCGCGCCCAATATCCGGCTGACCAGCGATCCGCCGCCAATCGCATCGAAGGCAATGGTCGCCCCCGTTTCGGTCAGGGCGGCGACCAGCCGTTCGGCAAAATCGTCGGCCGTGCTGTCGAGCACATGCTGCGCCCCCAGATTGCGCAGCAGCGCGACCTGCGCCGGGCTACGGACGATATTGACCAGCGGAATGTCATCCGCCTGGCAGATTTTGACAAGCATCTGGCCAAGGTTGGAGGCCGCCGCGGTATGGACCAGCGCCTTGTGCCCCTCCGCCCGCATGGTTTCGACAAAACCGAGCGCAGTCATCGGATTGACGAAGGCCGATGCCCCCTGCTCCGCCGTGGCATCATCCGGCAAGACCATGCAGGCACGTGCGTCGACCAGCCGATATTGGGCATACATGCCGCCCGGCACGCAGGTGACGCGCTTGCCGAGCAGCGCCTGCGCCTCCGCCGCTTCGCCCGCTGCGATCACCGTGCCAGCCCCTTCATTGCCGACCGACATCGCTTCACCCAGGCGCGAGGCCATGGCACGCATTGACGCCTCAGGCATCTGCGCCACCAGATAGCCATCGCCATATTCGGCATGGTCGACATCGGCCGACCCCAGCAGCAACCCGAGATCGGATGGATTGATCGGTGCCGCCTCGACCCGCAGCACGACCTGAGATCCGGTCGGCGCTGGCAGGGTCTGCTCTGCCAGCGATACGGTCAGGCGGCCATCGGGCGCGAGGGTCGAAAGAATTTGCAGACCGGTGATGTCGGACATGAGGAGGCTCCCTTGGCGGCGATGACATTGGCGGCGATGATTGGGGCTTAGCCTGCCACGTCGCCATCGGCCAGCATCGGCGCGATCAGGCGGCGGGGACCGCGCGGTAGAGCGTGGGATACATGGCGCGGAATGCCTTGAGCTTGGGCATGTCCCAACGCTGGATATAGGGATGATAGGGATAGCGGGCCATGAAGTCCTGATGATCGGCCCCGGCATCCTGGAAGCCGGTGAAAGGCTCCACCTTGGTCACGATCGGATCGCGCCACAACCCCGCCTTCTGCAACTGCGCCAGATAGGCGCGCGCTGCCTTGTCCTGCTCTGGATTGAGCGGGAAGAGCGCGCTGCGATATTGGGTGCCGCTGTCGGGCCGCTGATAATTGAGCGTGGTAGGATCGGTGATGACCGAGAAGAAGATGCGCAGCAGCGTGCCATAGCTGACGATCTTCGGATCATAGGTGACCCGGACCGACTCGGCGAAACCGGTATCGCCGCCGCTGACCATGTCATAATCGACCTTGCGGTCGCGCGGACCGCCGGCGAACCCCGCCACGGCGAGCCTGACGCCCTTCACATGGGAAAAGACGCCCTCGACACCCCAATAGCAGCCGCCCGCGAAGATCGCGGTTTCCAGCGATCGGGTCGGCTGCGCATCCAGCGCCGGAATCGGTGCGGGGACGGCAGGTTCGGCATGCAATGGGGAAGACGCGGCGGCGAGCGCCGCAAGGGGAAGTAGGAAAAGGCCCTTAGAGCGCCGCACTGCCGACAGGGGTCGCGGTCGACGCGATCGCGGTCGAGGTCAGCGCCGGCGGCTCATTATTGGGCTGAAGCGCGAACATCGCGACCGCCCCGATGGCAAAGCCACCCAGGAAGCGGAAGAACAGTTCGGATTTCAAAAACGCCAACATGGCCAAGCCTTTCTGTCGCGATATCTTCGCGATCGTCGCCCGGTAGGACATTGCGCCTTGCCCCTGTCTGAACATGATCGCGCCGGACAGCGGCTTTCGACCAAGAACAGGAGCGGAGCGACGAAATGCCACCGCACATAAGTTTCTTTACGCAACGGGCATATAGCGCCTGCGGCGTCAATCACAAGACGCTGCAGTGCGAAAAAGACCGTTTCATTTTTTGAGACAATGGAAAAATCCGGCCGCGATAGACAGTATCGCGACCGGATTTTCAAGAACTTATTGCAGGCCGACGATCATCGGCCGGCGCTTATTTCAGCGCTGCGCAAGCTTCCTGGATGCGCACGCAGGCGGTCTTAAGCACCTCTTCCGAGGTCGCATAGCTGATGCGGAAGGCCGGCGAGAGGCCGAAGGCGGCGCCATGGACGGCCGCGACCTTCGCTTCGTCGAGGAAATAGCCGATCAGCGCTTCGTCGCTGTCGATCAGTTGGCCCTTGGGCGTCACCTTGCCAATCACGCCGCTGGCGTCGGGATAGACATAGAAGGCGCCTTCAGGCGTCGGGCAGTCGAGGCCCGGCGCGTCGTTCAGCATGGCGACGACCATGTCGCGGCGCTTCTTGAAGGCGGCATTGCGCTCTTCGAGGAAATCCTGCGGGCCGGTCAGCGCAGCCACGGCAGCGGCCTGGCTGATCGAGCAGGGGTTGCTGGTCGACTGCGACTGCAGCTTGCCCATCGCCTTGATGATCCATTCGGGGCCACCGGCGAAACCGATGCGCCAGCCGGTCATCGAGAAGGCCTTGGAGCAGCCATTGACCGTCAGGGTGCGGTCATAAAGGTCCGGACACACCTGGGCGATGGTGGCGAAGGGGGTCGGCGCGTACCAGACATGCTCATACATGTCGTCGGTCATCACCAGCACATGCGGGTGACGCAACAGCACCTCGCCCAGCGCCTTGAGTTCGGTCGCCGAATAGGCGGCACCCGACGGGTTGGAGGGCGAATTGAGCATCACCCACTTGGTGCGCGGGGTGATCGCGGCGTCGAGCTGGGCCGGGGTGATCTTGTAGCCCTGGCTGGCCGGGCCTTCGATGAACACGGGCGTGCCGCCGGCAAAGTTCACGATGTCGGGATAGCTGACCCAATAGGGCGCCGGGATGATGACTTCATCGCCCACGTCGACGGTGGCGACCAGCGCGTTGAACAGGGTGTGCTTGCCGCCCGAGTTCACGCTGATCTGGCTGCGCTTGTAGATCAGGCCATTGTCGCGCTTGAACTTGAAGGCGACCGCTTCCTTGACGTCGGCGGTGCCGTCGACATCGGTATAGCGGGTCAGATTCTTGCGAATGGCCTCGATCCCCGCCTCTTTGACGAAATCGGGTGTGTCGAAATCGGGTTCGCCGGCCGAAAGACCAATGACGTCCACGCCTTCGGCTTTAAGGGCATTCACGCGCGCGCTCATCGCCAGGGTGGCGGAGGGCTGGATGCGACCGAGGGCTGCGGAAGTCTGGCTCATGGCAATGATCTTTCTCCAGAGCGATGCCCAGACGGACAAAAGAGTCCGCGTTCGGCGGCATCGCGACAAAAAATAATATTATCTCCTTGTCCGCCGCGCAGGCAGACGCGGCGGTCCTTAGTGCGCAAAGGACGCCGGAGCAACCGCCAGTTGCCGGTTATTGGCTTGTGCGCGTCCTAGGAAAACTATCGGACCAGCGAGGCCGCGACCATCCCGCGCGAGGCATTGCCGATGAAGAAGCCGCGTTCCAGATCATGGATGCGCAGATCGCCCTCCACCGCCTCGCCCATATCGAGCAGGCTCTGGCGCAGGATTCCGCGCAGCAGCCCGCGCGAGGCCGGCGGGGTCACCAGCTTGTCGCCCCGCTCGACGAAGATGGAGGAGAAGCAGCCTTCGGTCAGATAGCCCTGTTCGTCGGTCATCAGCACCTCATAGGTGCCGCCCCGTTGCAGCGCGTCGCGATAGAGGGAGCGGTCGGTGGTCTTGTGCTCCAGCCGGGGATCCGTGGCGGCGGCGAGCCGGGGCACGACCTTCACCTGCATGATCGCCTTGGGCCAGGTGCGATGTTCGCGCACCTCGATCGACACCGAGCCCCGGCGCGACACCAGCAGCCGCACGCGGCTGAGTTCGCGCAGGCGGAAAGTGGCGGCCTGAAGCTCGTTGCGCACGCTGTGGCGGTCGAAGGCGAAGCCCAGCGCCTGCGCGCTGTCCTTCAGCCGGCCAAGATGCAGTTCCAGCAGACGCACGCCTTCATGCGGATCGAAGGCCATGGTCTCGAGCAGATCATATCGTCCGTCAGCCACCGACATCGAACCTATTCACGCCCCACTGCAATCATCTTTCATCCCAGCGACAGGAAGCGCCCCTTGGCCAGGCATTCCGCCCATTCGGCCGACGCATCCGAATCCGCAACGATGCCGGAACCCAGGCCCAGGCGACCGATACCGCTTCCTTCTTCGACGCAAATGGTGCGAATGGCAACATTGAAAGCCGCGTCCCCCGCAGGATCCATCCAGCCCATGGCGCCAGTGTAGACGCCGCGGGCGAAAGGCTCGACCATGTTGATGATCTCCATCGCCCGCACCTTGGGCGCGCCGGTGATCGATCCGCAGGGGAAAAGCACCCGCAGCACGTCGACCGGCGCCAGCCCCGGCAGCACCCGGCCGCGAATGGTGGAGACCATCTGATGGACGGTCGGATAGGTTTCGACCTTGAACAGGTCGGGGACCGTGACCGATCCGGCCCGCGCCACCCGCGACAGATCATTGCGCAACAGGTCGACGATCATCAGATTTTCGGCGCGCTGCTTGGCATCGCGCGCCAACTCGGTCGCCAGGGCGGCATCCCGTTCCGGATCATGATCGCGCACGGCGGTGCCCTTCATCGGCCGCGCCGTCAGTTGCCCGCGCACCTGGGTGAAGAAGAGTTCGGGCGAGAAGGACAATATCTGATGCCCGCCAATGTTGACGACGCCGCCATAGCCGGCCTGCGCGCGCGGACGCAGCGCCGCGTAGAGCGCCATCGGATCGCCGGCGAAGCGCAATTCGCACGGGAAGGTCAGATTGACCTGATAGATGTCGCCGGCACGGATCAGTTCCTGCACCTGGTCGAACTGCGCGCGATAGTCGGCCTCGCTGACCAAAGGCCAGGGCGCATCGACGCTGACCGCCGCAGGATCGGGCATCAGGTCCGCGACGCCATCGGCCGGGATGAAGCGGCAGCCCTCGAACAGGCCGAACCAGAGCAGGGGCATGGCCTGCGGGCCGCCCTTGGGCGGGCGGTGCGCGATCGGCGCCAGCCGATCCTCAAGCGCCAGCCCGGCTTCATAGCTGATATAGCCGGCGGCATGCAGGCCCGCCTCGCGCGCTTCGGCGATGCGGTCGAGCGCGGGCTGTACCTCCTCCATCCGCCAGGCGGCGATGACCGACACCGGATCGCGATACAGCCGTGCGGGCGCTGCCCCCTGGACGCGCGCATCGTCGAACAGGGCAAAGGCTTCGGTGGGACCAGGCAGGCGCATGGCGTCCTCTTAACAGGCTTTGGCGCGCACGAAAGAGCGATGCAGGCAGCAGCATGATTGCCCGGCGGGGCAAAGCTGGCTTAGACAGGAGCCATGTCCGACCAGCCCCCTGCCTCGACCAGCGAACCGCGTCCGTTCAAACCGGCCTTGCTGCTGGGCCTGCGCAGCCGCTGCCCGGCCTGTGGCGAGGGCAAGCTGTTCGCGCGCTTCCTGAAACCGGTCGCCGCGTGCAGCCATTGCGGCCAGCGCTGGGACGGGCATCAGGCCGATGATTTCCCGGCCTATATCGTCATCCTGCTGCTCGGCCATCTGCTGGTGCCGCTGATGATCGAGGTCAATGCCGCGCTGGCCATCCCGATCGGCTGGCAGGCGGTGCTATGGCCGACGCTGGCGGCGATATTGGGGCTGGCGATGATCCAGCCCGCCAAGGGGGCGGTGCTGGCCTTCCAATGGTCGCGCCGGATGCACGGCTTCGCCTGACGGCGCGCCGGCACGCCGAGCCTTATTCTGCCGGCTTGCGGATGAAATTGAGTTCCATCGCTTCGCGCAGCGTATCATCGATCGAGCGACGACCCTCCGCGCCATGGGTGACGACGGTGGTGTCGCAGGTGGCGACGCACACGCCCTTCTGGAAGCCGGCCGAGCTGATCGTCCAGCTGGTGCGGCCGATATGGCCGATCGCGCAATGGACCTCGAACGGATAGGGGAAATGCGATTCCTCGATGAAGTTGAGGTTCACATTGGCCACCAGCCAGCGCACGCCCTGTTCCTGCGGGTGGCGGCCCATATGGTGATGAAAGCGGATACGGGCCGTTTCGAAGATACCGGAAATGGCCACATTGTTGATGTGCCCCATGGTATCGAGATCCTGGAAACGCGTATCGATGCTCGTGATGAAGCGATATGCGTCGGGACTGAACCGCCAGGATTCGGGTTTGGCCATGTCCTGCTTTCCTTGAAATTGTTTTTTTCGCTCTTAGCCCAGCGATCTTGCGATGCAATGTTCGCGGCGAAAATGCCGCGACTGCGACCTTTATGACACAGACAAAATCATAACGATATTGTCACGAAACTGACGCCGCAGCGTCGCGATAGTCACATTGCAGTGCAACATGCCCAGCCTAGAGCGCCCGCCAATCACATCCGATTGGGGGATTTCACCATGCGCCACGCACTCAACCTGCTGCTCGCTTCGACCGCCTGCATCGCCGCGCCCGCCTTTGCCCAGGACATGGCGCCCGCCGCCGATGCATCGGCCGACGCGGACGGCGCCGGCATCATCGTCTTTGGCCGGGGCGAAACCCGCCAGGTCCAGGAAATCACCACCCGCGACCTCGTCACCCTGACGCCCGGCACCAATGCGCTCAAAGCCATCGAGAAGCTGCCCAGCGTCAATTTCCAGTCGTCCGATCCGTTCGGCAGCTATGAATGGTCGCAGCGCGTCAGCATCCGCAGCTTCAACCAGAACCAGCTCGGCTTCACCTTCGACGGCATTCCGCTGGGTGACATGAGCTATGGCAATCATAATGGCCTGCACATCACCCGCGCCATCAGCAGCGAGAATATCGGCACCGTCCGCGTGTCGCAGGGTTCGGGTTCGCTCGGCACCCAGTCGACCGGCAATCTGGGCGGCACGATCGAGACCTTCTCGATCGACCCGGCCGATGCGCTGGGCGCACAGGGCAACCTCACCTATGGCAGCGACGAGACCTGGCGCGCCTTTGCCCGGCTGAACATGGGCAGCGCCGACGGCATTCGTGGTTACGTCTCTTATGCTTACGGCTCGACCGACAAGTGGAAGGGCCAGGGCACGCAGGACCAGCATATGGTCAATGCCAAGGTCGTGATCCCGGTCGGCGACGGCAAGCTGGATGGCTGGCTGAGCTATTCCGACCGCCGCGAGCAGGATTATCAGGACATGTCGATGGACATGATCAACCGCCTGGGCTGGAAATGGGACAATACCTCGCCCGACTATGCCAAGGCAGTCCTCTATGCCGACATCGGCAATAATCGCGGCGAAACCGGCGCGCCGGTCAGCAACGCCGCCGCCGGCACCGTCTATCCCGACAATGTGACGTCGGTCTGGGAAGCCTATTATGATGCCGCCGGTCTGCGCGAGGACTGGCTGGGCGCGATCGGCTACAGCACGCCGCTGGGCGATCATGCCAATTTCAAGATCAAGGGCTATTACCACAATAATAGCGGCATGGGCCTGTGGGCGACCCCGTCGGTCCCCAGCCCCACCGGCGGCTCGCCGCTGTCGATCCGCACCACCGAATATGACATGGACCGGATCGGCGCGTTCGGCAGCGTCGATGCGACGATCGGCATCCAGACGCTGGAAGCGGGCGCCTGGTACGAGAATAACAAGTTCAACCAGGCCCGCCGCTTCTATGCGTTCAAGAGCCGCACCGAAGCCGGCCTGTCCTTCCGCGACTATCCCAAGAACCCGTTCGCGACCCAGTGGGAGTTCGATTTCACCACCGACACGATCCAATATTATGTCCGCGACAAGATCGACATCGGCATGCTGACGATCAACCTGGGCTGGAAGGGCTTCAAGGTCACCAACGAGGCCGAGGCGGTCGTGTCAAGCAGCTTCCCCGAGGGCAAGATCAAGGCCGAGGACTGGTTCCAGCCGCATGCTGGCTTCGCCGTCGAACTGAGCCCCGAGGCGGAAATCTTCGGTGGCTTCACCCAGGTGACCAAGGCCTTTGCCAGCGCCACCACCACCGGCCCGTTCTCCACCAACCAGGCTGGCTTCGACCAGATCCGCGACGATCTGAAGCCGGAAAGTTCCGACACTTACGAACTGGGCCTGCGCTACAACACGTCGCGCTTCAACGGCACGCTGGGCGCCTATCTGGTCAATTTCCGCAACCGCCTGCTGGCGGTGCAGGTCGGCAGCCCGATCCTGGGCCTCGCCTCTGCGCTGCAGAATGTCGGCAATGTTCGCGCCGTCGGCATCGAGGCGGCGGGCGACCTGAAGCTGGGCCAGGGCTTCGGCCTCTATGCCAGCTACAGCTACACCGACGCCACCTATCGCGACGATGTGCTCAACAGCTCGGACGGCACGCTGGTTGCCGCGATCAAGGGCAAGACCGTGGTCGACAGCCCCAAGCATATGCTGCGCGGCGAACTCAATTATGACCAGGGGCCGCTGTTCGGCCGGATCGGCGCCAACTATATGTCGAAGCGCTATTACAGCTACACCAACGATGCGTCGGTCGATGGCCGGGTGATCGTGGACGCCTCGATCGGTTATCGCGTCACCGACCAGATCGAAGTGCAGCTCAACGCCAGCAACCTGTTCGACAAGAAATATATCAGCACGATCGGATCGGGCGGCTTTGGCAATAGCGGCGACGCGCAGACGCTGCTGATCGGTGCGCCGCAGCAATTCTTCGTCACCCTCAAGGCGGGCTTCTAAGATGAACAAGGCCGCGCTGCTTGCCTCCGCCCTGCTCGCCATCACGCCGCTCCCGGCGCTGGCCGAGCCGGTGCTGCTTATCTCGATCGACGGGCTGCGCCCCGGCGACGTGCTGGAGGCGGACAAGCGCGGCCTTGCCTTGCCCAATCTGCGCCGGTTCCTGACCGATGGCGCCCATGCCTCGGGCGTCACCGGCGTATTGCCGACCCTGACCTATCCCAGCCACACGACGCTGATGACCGGCGTGTCGCCGGCCAAACATGGCATCGTCAGCAACAACAGCTTCGACCCGATGCAGATCAACCAGGGCGGCTGGTACTGGTATGCGCAGGATGTGAAGGTGCCGATGCTGTGGGATGCGGCCGCGAAAGCTGGGCTTTCCACCGGCAATATCCACTGGCCGGTCAGCGTCGCCGCCAAGGGCATAAGCTGGAACCTGCCGCAAATCTGGCGCACCGGCCATGCCGATGACGCGCAACTGCTGGACGCGCTGGCGACGCCGGGGCTGAAGGCGGAGCTGGAACGGGCGGTCGGCCAGCCCTATGCCATGGGGATCGATGAAAGCCTGTCCGGTGACCAGAACAGGGGCCGGTTCGCCACCGCCCTGATCGCCGCACATCAGCCCGACTTCCTGACCGTCTACCTCACCGCGCTCGACCATGAGCAGCATGGCAGCGGCCCGGATACGCCGGCCGCCAAAGGGGTGCTGAAAAAGATCGACGCGATCGTCGGCGACCTGATCGCGGCCGAGCGCAAGGCCCATCCCGACGCGCTGATCGCGCTGGTCAGCGACCATGGGTTCGAGGCGACGCATAGCGGCCTCAACCTGTTCCGCCCCTTCATCGACGCGGGCCTCATCACCCTCGGCGCGGACGGCAAGGTCGCGTCGTGGCAGGCCATGCCCTGGATCGGCGGCGGATCGGCCGCGATCATGCTCGCCCGGCCCGACGACAAGATGCTGGCCGACAAGGTGAAGGGCCTGCTCGACAGGCTGGCCGCCAACCCCGCCAACGGCATCGACCGCATCGTCGACCGGGCGGATGTGGCGAAGCTCGGCGGCAATCCGCAGGCCAGCTTCACGATCAACCTCAAGCCCGGCTTCGTCACCGATATCTTCCGCGGCGCCAATGCGCCGCTGGTCGCGCCGACACCGGTCAAGGGCATGCACGGCTATTTCCCCGGCCCGGCCAATCTGCGCGCCACCTTCATGGCGATGGGACCGGGGGTGAAGCCGGGCAAGGATTTGGGCCTGATCGACATGCGCGCGATCGCGCCGACCCTGGCCAGGGCGATGGGCGCCAGCCTGCCCGACGCGGAGGCGGCGCCGATCGAGCTGCGCTGATCCACCCGGCAACGGATCGTTTCCGGCTGCGACGATGGACTTCATTACCCCCGCGACATAATTTTGCGCCCAATCCAACAGGGTCATTTTCGGGGTAGTCCATATGCCGCAGCGTTACAGCCTGGCCGCCATCATCTTGCACTGGGCGATCGCCGCCCTGCTTGCCTTCCAGATTGCCGTCGGCTGGGCGCTGGGCAGTTTGGGCGCGCGCGGCTTTGCGTTGTTCCAGTTGCACAAGTCGATCGGCATCACCGTGCTGCTGCTGACGCTGCTGCGCATCGGCGTGCGCTGGTGGAAGCCGCGCCCGGCCAAGCTGGAGGGCGGCTGGCAGGGCGCGCTGGCGTCCGGCGTCCATGTCGGCCTCTATGCCTTCATGCTGGGCGCGCCGCTGACCGGTTGGGCGCTGGTCTCGACCGCCAAGGTCAAGGTGCCGACGCTGTTCTTCGGCGTCATTCCCCTGCCCCATTTGCCGCTGCCGATGGCAAGCCATGGCCTGGCCGAGGGTGGCCACAGCCTGCTCGCCTGGATCGGCATCGCGCTGGTCGCGCTGCATGTCGCCGGCGCTCTGCGCCATCATGTGCTGATGCGCGACGGGCTGATCTGGCGGATGGTGCCGGGTCGCTCGACCGCCTTGCTGATCGGCCTGCCCGCGCTGATCCTCGCCGGCTTCCTGCTGGGCCGGGCGATCCTGCCGGGTGCCGCGCCCGTCGCGCCGGATGCGCCCGCTGCCAATGCGGTCGAGGCGGAAGACGTGCCTGCCGAAGACAATGCCGTCGAAGCCGCCAGCAATGCGGGCGATAATGCCGCCGCTCCGGCTGCGAACGACACCGCGGCCGTTGCCGAGGAACCCGCCGGCCCGCCCCCCGCATGGGCCGTGCAACCCGGCGGCCGGATCGGCTTTTCGGTCGGCAACAGCGGCGAGACGATCAGCGGCAATTTCTCGAAATGGACCGCGAAGATCGTGATGGACCCCGACCATCCCGAAAGCGCCGACATCAAGGTAACGATCGACATGGCATCGGCCAGCGTCGGCGACGCCTATAAGGACGGCATGCTGCCGGGCGACGAATTCTTCGGCAGCGCCGCCCACCCGACCGCGACCTTCGTTGCCAAGGGGGCGGAGAAGAGCGGCGCCAACGGCTATCGCGCCCATGGCACGCTGACGCTGAAGGGCGTGGCCAAGCCGCAGGCGATCCGCTTCACCCTGTCGGGCAGCGGCACAAGCCGCAAGGTCAGCGGATCGGCCAGCGTCGCCCGCCTGCCCTTTGGCGTGGGCAATGGCGACAGCAGCACCGGTCTTGATCCCAAAGTGATGGTGACCTTCAGCTTTGACGCCAAGGCGCAATAAGGCCATGCGACGCATGGATTAACGCCAATCTTTCTGCCAAGAAGCGGACATGGAACGACAGAGCCGGCATCGCCGAACGCAGATTGAGGATGGGGTGTTCGTCGCCCTGGTGGTGCTGGTTTCCATCGCCTTCGCGCTGGTGGTCGAGCCCTTCTTCGGGGCGATCCTCTGGGGCGTGATCGTCGCCATCCTGTTCATCCCGGTGAACCAGGGGCTGCTCAAGCTGATCCCCGGCCATCGCAACAGCGCCGCGCTGCTGACGCTGTTGCTGATCATCGCCATCGTGATCGTGCCGGCCATCATCCTGTCGATCGCGCTGGTGCAGGAAGCGACCGCGCTCTACGCCCAGATCAATGTGGGGAAGATCAATATTCCCCACATGTTCGCGCAGTTCCAGGCGGCGCTGCCGGATTGGGCGTCGATCGGCCTGCGGCGGCTGGGCATATCCAATTTCGCGGCGGTCCAGCGGCTGCTGACCGATGGCCTGACCGCCAGTTTCCGCACCGTCGCGGCGCAAGCCTTCCTGATCGGCCAGAGCGCCTTCAGCTTCCTCATCGCGCTGACGGTGATGCTCTATCTCACCTTCTTCCTGCTGCGCGACGGGCTCGACCTGACGCGCAAGCTGGACCGGGCCGCGCCGCTGCGGGTGCTGCATCGCCGCGCGCTGATGCGGCAATTCGTCATCGTCATCCGCGCCACCATCAAGGGCAGCATCGTCGTCGCCATCCTGCAGGGGCTGATCGGCGGGCTGGTGTTCGGCGCACTGGGCATTTCCGGCGCGCTGCTGTGGGGCGTGATGATGGGCTTCTTCTCGCTGCTGCCGGCCGTCGGCACTGGCCTCATCTGGGCGCCGGTGGCGATCTATCTGCTGGCGACCGGCGCGATCTGGAAGGGGCTGATCCTGATCTTCTGCGGCATGTTCGTGATCGGCATGGTCGACAATCTGCTGCGCCCGATCCTGGTCGGCCGCGACACCCGCATCCCCGACTATGTGGTGCTGATCACCACGCTCGGCGGCCTGCAATTGTTCGGTTTCAACGGCATCGTCATCGGACCGGTGATCGCCGCCCTGTTCATCGCCACCTGGCAGATCGTGATCCGCACCCGCTCCAACGAAGCGGGCGCGCCACCGCTGACATTCTAGACCCTGATCGTCTGAGGTGGAAGCGCTCCGCGCTTTCACCGATGGCGTGAATCAGGGTCTAAAGCCGGAGAATCAGCCGGCTTCCAGCGCCGCGCCGGCTTCCATCCAGACTTCCTCGGCCGCTTCCAGCTTCTTCTCCACCGCAGCGCGCTTCACCATCAGTTCGCTGGTGGTCATCTTCGCCTCGGCGCCGGTTGCGCTCCTGGGATCGGACAGTATGGCGTCGATGCGCTTGCGCTCGGCGATCAGCGTGGACATCTCGCGCTCGGCCTTGTTGACGGCATTCTTGAGCGTCTTCTGCTTCTCGCGCCATTCGGCGGCAGCCTTCTTGTCCGCCTTGCGGTCGACCTTGGGCGCATCGCCGCCCGACGGGTTGCCGTCCGCCTTGCGCAGGATGATGTCGGTATAATCGTCGAGCGATCCGTCGAACGGCTGGGCGGTGCCATTGTCGACCAGCACCAGCCGGTCGGCGACCAGTTCGATCATGTGGCGATCATGGCTGACGATGACGACGGCGCCCGAATATTCGTTGAGCGCCTGCACCAGCGCCTCGCGGCTGTCGACGTCCAGATGGTTGGTCGGTTCGTCGAGGATCAGCAGGTGCGGCGCATCGCGGGTGATGAGCGCCAGCGCCAGACGCGCGCGCTCGCCACCCGACATGGAGCCGACCTTCTGCGTCGCGCGCTCGCCCGAAAAGCCGAAACGGCCAAGCTGGGCACGGACCGCACCGGGCGTCGCCCCCTTCATGACGCGGGTCATATGCTCCAGCGGCGTGTCGGTAACGTCCAGCTCCTCCACCTGATATTGGGTGAAATAACCGACATTCATCTTGGCCGAACTGTTGATCGCGCCTTCCATCGGCGCCAGCTGCGCCGCGATCAGGCGGGCCAGCGTGGTCTTGCCGTTGCCGTTGCGGCCGAGCAGCGCGAGGCGATCGTCGGGATCGATGCGCAGATTGACGCGGCGCAGGATCGGCGTGTCGTCATAGCCGACCGAGGCCATGTCCATGGTGATGAGCGGCGGGCGCAGTTCGGCGGGGCTTGGGAAACCGAAATGCAGGCTGGGGTCTTCGATCGCGGCGGCAATGGGCTGCATCTTGGCCAGCGCCTTGGCGCGCGACTGGGCCTGCTTCGCGGTCGAGGCGCGGGCCGAATTGCGGGCGACATAATCCTGCAGCTTCTCCCGCTCGGCCGCCTGCTTGGCACGGGCAGCCTCCTGCTGGGCGAGGCGTTCGGCACGCTGCCGCTCGAAGGCATCATAGCCGCCGGGATAGAGGGTGATCTTCCCGCCTTCGAGATGCAGGATATAGTCGACCACATTGTTGAGCAGGTCGCGCTCATGGCTGATGATGACCACGGTGCCGCGATAGGCCTTGAGGAAATTCTCCAGCCACAAGGTCGCTTCGAGATCGAGATGGTTCGACGGTTCGTCGAGCAGCAGCAGGTCCGGGTTGGAGAAGAGCAGCGCCGCCAAGGCAACGCGCATCTTCCAGCCGCCCGAATAACTGTCGAGCGGACGGCCCTGCATTTCCTCGTCAAAGCCCAGGCCAACGAGGATGCGGGCGGCGCGTGCAGGCGCGGTATAGGCATCGATCGTGGTCAGCCGCTCATAGATATGACCGAGCCGATCGGGATCTTCGGTATGCTCCGCCTCCGCCATCAGTGCGGCGCGTTCCTTGTCGGCGGCAAGCACGGTGTCGAACGGGGTCGCGGTGCCCGAGGGGGCTTCCTGCGCGATATAGCCCAGGCGGGTGTCGCGCGGCATGTCGCAGCTGCCCTCGTCCGGGTCGAGCTGGCCGATCATCACCTTCATCAGGGTCGACTTGCCCGCGCCGTTGCGGCCGATGAGGCCGACGCGGCTGCGCGGCGGCAGTGCGGCGCCGGCGCGGTCGAGGATGGTGCGGCCGCCCAGGCGCACGGTGATACCGTTCAAGTTAAGCATGGCCGCGCCTGTAGCAGAGCTGCGGCGGGGGGTGAAGCGGCTTGGCGCGCTTGCGAAAGCTGCAAAGTATATGGTGTTGCAGAGGACGCATTTGCGCCGCTGCCGGTCCGCAGTGACGACTTCGCAATAGGAGATTTTTGCGAAGTCTTGCGGTCGACACGCAAAAAATGGGGGTGAGCAAGGGCCCACCCCGCAGGTGTCAGAGGCCGTCGACGGCCTTGCTGACAAGGATATTGACCGCGACGCGGCGATTCTGCGCCTTGCCCTCGATCGTGTCGTTGCTGGCCACCGGATCGGCCTCGGCCATGCCGGTGGGGGTCAGCATGCGATAGGGCTTCCAGCCGCACGCCTGCTGCAAATAATTGACCACGCGCGAGGCACGCTTTTCGCTGAGTTCCTGATTCAGCTCCTCGCCACCGGTGGAGTCGGTATAACCCACGACCAGCAGCAGCGCATTGCTCATGCCATTGGCCGAGGTCGCCGCGGCGCAGAGGTCATTCTTCGCCTGGGCCGACAGCACCGCCTTACCGGTGTCGAAATTGACGTTGGTCGTACCCTTCACATTATATTGGTCGATCTCACCCATGCGACCGCGCAGCGCCTCGGTCGCGGCGGTCTGCTCGTCGAACCGCTGGGCCGTGCCGTTGTTGATCATCGACGCGGTCTTGAGATCCTTGTTCTGCAGGGCGATCTTGCTGGCGAGCAGCCCTTCGCCGGCCTGCAGGGTCTTCACCGTCACCGGCAGACCGTTCAGCAGCGATGTCGCGGCCAGATGGTCGCGGCCAAGGCCGAACAGCCCCTTGCTGGCGCTGATCTTGGTATCGTCATTGATGGTGATGACGCTCTTGCTGCCGTCAGCAGCGGTCACCTGCATCCGATCGCCGCTGCGCGCGGAGATGATGCCCTTGATCTCGGGCCCCTCCGTCAGTTCGGCGGCCGGCATGGCGACGCTGGCCGACACATCGGCCGGCGGCGCGTCCTGGGCCTGGTCCTGCGCCACGACGGCGGCCGGGGCGGCCCCGGCCAGCAGGGCAAGCATCACAAGATATTTTTGGTTTTTGGACATGATAGGCATCACGCTGCTCCTTCACTTCTCGATCGGTCGGGCCTGCAGCATTGCAGCTTGTCGTCCGACGGCGGCCGCCTGGTGGCGTTTCCGGCCGTCAGAACCCCCTTCTTCTGACCTTCATAAATTTTGACGTCTTGGCGCCGTGGGATGCGCCAGACACATTGCCTGTTCGTGTCCGGCTTTCTGCTGCATGAACAGCCCGTGTTCCGGCCGTGTTGCGCAGGCCAGATGAGTGGATGATGCGACGAAACGAAGGCGAAGACCGAAAGTGTTAACGCGATCCACTTGAGTCAGAACAGCTATAGATTTCCATCACACTTCGCGATGAAGACCACTCTTGTTGTGAAACAAAAATCAGCGTCCGCGTGGAACAAATTCCGAATTTCTATTTTTGCGCTTTCATGCCATTGACTTGAAACATTATTTGACGATCCGGTCTGCGTGGGCGTGCGGAAGCAGGCCGATGGACGCCTCGACCGGCCGCAGCCGCAACGCGCATCACCGGCGGTCGACGGCGGGATCTGTGGCAATATGGTCACAGACGGAAATATTCGCATATTTTGCGCAAAATAGCATTGCGACGCATTCGCATTATTGTTGCGATCGCCTCGCAATACCGCTTAGGACGACGCCCAATTTCCTACCAGAAAACAGGGGTCTTCATGCTGTCCAAATATCACTGGCTTGCCGGCGTCGCACTATGCGTCGTCGCCCTTCCCGCCGCCGCGCAGACCAATGCCGCACCGGCCGATGAGAATCGCGACGACCAGATCGTCGTCACCGGCACCTATACGCTGCCCGACAAGATCGACACCGCGACGGGCCTGGGCCTGACGGTGCAGGAAACCCCGCAGTCGGTCAGCATCATGACCGCGCAGCGCATCCTCGACCAGAATCTGATCAGCGTGAAGGACGTCATCACCAATGCGGTGGGCGTATCCGCCAACGAAGTCGATGACGTGCGCAACAGCTTCTTCGCGCGCGGCTTCGAGATCCGCAACACCCAGGTCGACGGCGTGCCCGCGGCCTGGACGCTAGCCGGTGGCAATGGCGAGACCAGCATCGACGTCTCCATCTATGAACGGATCGAGGTCGTGCGCGGCGCGACCGGCCTGCTGTCGGGCGCGGGCGATCCGTCCGCATCGGTCAACCTGGTGCGCAAGCATGCCGACGCCACCGACCTGACCGGCTATGTCAATGCCAGCATCGGCAGCTGGAACACCTGGCGCCTGTCGGCCGACATTGGCGGCGCGCTGACCGCCGATGGCCGCATCCGCGCCCGGCTGGTCGGTCGCTATGAAAAGGGCGACTATTTCATCGACATTCAGGACCGCAAGAAGTGGGTCCTCTATGGCGTGGTCGAGGCCGACGTCACCGATAGCACGCTGGTCCGCGTCGGCATGAGCCACCAGGACAGCAAGCCCAAGGGCGCGACCTGGGGCGCGCTGCCCACCTTCTACACCGACGGCACGCTGACCGACCTGCCCCGGTCGCAGACCACGGCGGCGGACTGGACCTACTGGAACACCACCAACCAGAATATCTATGCCACGGTGCGCCAGGAATTTGGCGATCGCTGGAACCTGACCGCCAATTACAACCGACTCAAGACCACTGGCGATACGCAGCTCCTGTATCTCTATGGCGGCGTCGACAAGGCGACCGGCACGATGGACGGCACCAACCCCTACAAGTCCAAGGGTGAAAGCATCCAGAACAGCATCGACGCCCAGCTGAAGGGCCAGGTGGCGCTGTTCGGCCGCGATCATGAGGTCGTGCTGGGCGCGCTGCACAGCGTGCTGAAGCGGCACACCGACAATTATGTCGCGCCCTCGCCCTGGCTGACGGACGTGCCGGTGATCGGCCAGGAAGGCGTGCCCTATCCCGAGCCGGTCTGGGGCACCGACGCGGTGCGCAACGAACAGGAACGGATCGAGCAGACCGGCTATTATGGCGCGTTCCGCCTGAACGTCGCCGATCCGTTCAAGGTCATCCTGGGCGGCCGCATCGCCAGCTGGAACCAGCGTGGCTTCGCCTGGAGCGGGCCGAGCGACTATGGCGACGACAATGTGTTCATCCCCTATGTCGGCGCCTTGTACGACATCACGGCAAACCATCGCGTCTATGCCAGCTATACCAAGATCTTCCAGCCGCAGAACCTGTATGACCGCGAACAGCGCCTGCTCGATCCGCTGAACGGCGCCGCCTATGAAATCGGCCTCAAGAGCAGCTTCTTCGGCGATGCGCTGCAGACCTCGATCGCACTGTTCCGCATCGAGCAGGATAATGTCGGCGAGATGGACGGCCCGGAAATCATCCTGAACGGCCAGACCTTCCAGCCCTATCGCGCGGTCGAGGGTGTCACCAGCAAGGGCTTCGAACTGGAAGCCACCGGCCAGCCGCTGCCGGGCTGGAACGTCAATGCCAGCTACAGCCAGTTCAAGATCGAGGATCCGGACGGCAATGACGTGAACACTGCCCAGCCGCGCAAGCTGCTCAAGATCTTCACCACCTATGACCTGCCTGGCGTGCTGACCGGCCTGACCGTCGGTGGCGGCGTCAATTATCGCAGCAAGGCCTATTCGGACGGCACCATCCCCGGCACCACGCCGGCCGTGCCCTTCCGCTTCCAGCAGGACGGCTATACGCTGGTCAGCCTGATGGCGCGCTATGCCGTGACCGAACAGCTGCAGCTCCAGGCCAATGTCGAAAATCTGTTCGACAAGAAATATTACAGCCAGGCCGGTTCGTTCAGCCAATATCGCTACGGCGCCCCGCGCAATTTCACGATCAGCGCGAACTACAAGTTCTGATGCTGGAAGGGCGCCGTGGGAGACCAGGGCGCCCTTTTTGTTGGGGGTGGATGGATGCTGACGCAGGTCCAGCATCAGGAATGACGCAACGTTGTTTTGGGGTGGCGCCCGGCCATTCCCCTCCCGCCGGCGGGAGGGGGAGCGAGACTTGCGCGCGCAGCGCGTTAGTCGCAGCGGGGTGGGCTTTCGCGATGTCCAGCCCACCCCCTAACCCCCTCCCGCTTGCGGGAGGGGGAACAGGTCCGAACTTGGTCGCTTCCGGTCAATCTGATACCAAGAACCCGACGACGCCGTGCGCCGCCGGGTTGCACATTCTTCAGAAGCGGTCCGCGTTCATGACCTTGGTCCAGGCCGCGGCGAAGTCGGTGACGAACTTCTCCTTCGCATCGTCCTCGGCATAGACTTCGGCGACGGCGCGCAGTTCGGAGTTGGAGCCGAAGATCAGGTCGACCGGGGTCGCCGTCCACTTTGCCGCGCCGCTGGCCCGGTCCTTGCCGTCATAGAGGCCCGGCGTCGCCGACTTGCTCCACACCGTGTCCATCGTCAGCAGGTTGACGAAGAAATCGTTGCTGAGCGTGCCCGGACGGGTCGTCAGCACGCCATTCTTCGATCCGCCGCTATTGGCGCCGAGCGCGCGCATGCCGCCGACCAGCACGGTCATTTCCGGCACGGTGAGGTCGAGGGCGTCGGCCTTGTCCACCAGCGCGTCGGCCGGGCTGACCTCCGCCCTGGGGCCATACCAGTTGCGGAAGCCGTCCGCCTTGGGCTCCAGATAGGCGAAGGAGGCGACATCGGTCTGCGCCTGCGCGGCGTCGACCCGCCCCGGCGTGAACGGCACGGTGATGCTGTAGCCGCCCTTCTGCGCCGCCTGCTCGACCGCGGCGTTGCCGCCAAGCACGATGAGGTCGGCCATCGACACCTGATTGCCGGATTTCGCGAAATCCTTCTGAATCGCGGTCAGCTTCGTCAGCACCTTGCTGAGTTCCGCCGGGTCGTTGACCGCCCAGCCTCGCTGCGGGTCGAGCCGCAGGCGCGCGCCGTTGGCGCCGCCGCGCATGTCGGTGCTGCGGAAGGTCGCGGCCGAGGCCCAGGCAGTGCGCACCAGTTCCGGCCCGGTCAGGCCCGCCCCCAGCACGGCGGCCTTCAGCTTGGCCTGATCGGCGGCGCTGACGGGGGCGAAGCTCGCCTTGGGCAGCGGATCCTGCCAGCTATAGGTTTCGGACGGGATGTCCTTGCCGAGATAGCGGGCCTGCGGTCCCAGATCGCGATGGGTCAGCTTGAACCAGGCGCGGGCGAAGGCCTTGCTGAACAGCTCGGGATCCTTCTGCCAGCTTTCCAGCACCTTGCGGAAACCGGGATCTTCCTTGAGCGCGATGTCGGTGGTGAACATGATCGGCGCGTGCCGCTTGTCCTTCACATGCGCGTCGGGAACCATCTGCGCGGTGGCGGGATCGGTCGGGATCCACTGGGTCGCGCCGGCCGGGCTCTTGGTCTTGACCCAGTCGAAGTTCAGCAGATTGTCGATATATTGGGTGGTGAACTGGGTCGGCGTGGCCGACCAGGCGCCTTCCAGGCCCGAGGTCAGCGTATCCTCCGCATTGCCCTTGCCGCACTTGTTCTTCCAGCCAAGGCCCTGATCCTCGATGCCGGCGGCGGCGGGTTCCGCGCCCAGGCATTCCTCGGGCTTCTTGGCGCCATGCGCCTTGCCGAAGGTGTGGCCGCCCGCGATCAGCGCCAGCGTTTCCTCGTCATCCATCGCCATATTGCCGAAGGCGCGGCGGATGTCTGCGGCGGCGCCCTTGGGATCATGATTGGCGCCGGGGCCTTCGGGGTTCACATAGATGAGGCCCATGGTGGTCGCGGCGAGCGAACGCTTGAGCGAACCGTCCGGATTGGAGCGCTCGGTCCCCATCATCTTGGTTTCCGGCCCCCAATAGACGACGTCCGGCTGCCAGGCGTCGATGCGGCCGCCGGCAAAGCCCACGGTCTTGAAGCCCATATCCTCCAGCGCGACATTGCCGGACAGGACCATCAGGTCGCCCCAGCTCAATTTGCGGCCATATTTCTGCTTGATCGGCCAGACCAGGCGGCGGGCCTTGTCGAGGCTGACATTGTCGGGCCAGCTGTTGAGCGGATCGAACCGCTGTTCGCCGCCGTCCGAGCCACCGCGACCGTCGCCGACGCGATAGGTGCCGGCGCTGTGCCAGGCCATGCGGATGAAGAAGGGGCCATAATGGCCATAGTCCGCCGGCCACCAGGGCTGCGACGTGGTCAATACCTTGCGGATGTCGGCCTTGACCGCTTCGAGGTCGAGGCTGTTGAATTCCTTCACATAGTCATAGTCGGCGCCATAGGGATTGGCGCGGGTCGCCTCATGCTGGCGCAGCGCGGTGAGGTCGAGGCGGTTGGGCCACCAATCCTTATTGGTCATGCCGCCGGGCTTCTCGTTGACGGGCGGCTTGGGCGCCTCGGTCACGGTGTCGGCCTGCGGCGACGGCTTGGGCTTGGGATCGGCGGCGAGCACCGGGCTGGCAAGCAGCGCGCACGCCAAAGCGAATGTGGAAATGCGGGTCGTGGACATGTTTCTCTCCCCTGTCCTGTTCTGCCTGTTCAAGGCGCGAAAAGGGGTAGTCCTGTGCGGCGGCGGATCGAAACGAATCGATTCCGTCACAGTGATCGGATTTTCCTATGAGAGAGGGTGGATCGGAGCGGTCAGCCTTTTGGTGGCGGAGAAGTCGGCGCCGCCGCGTAGAGGGTGAACTGGCCGTGCAGGCCGCCGGTCGAGGACTGGCCGACCCACAGGTCGAACAGGCCCGGTTCGGCGATGCGGTGGTTGCCGGCACCGACAAATTCGAGGTCGGTGCGCGACAGGGTGAAGCGGACCTGGGTGGAATCGCCCGGCGACAGGGTCACGCGCTGGATGCGCTTCAGTTCGCGGATCGGGCGGGTGCGGCTGGCGACGCGGTCGCGGATATAGAGCTGCACCACTTCGCTGCCCTTGCGCTTGCCCTTGTTGGTGAGGCGCGCGGTGATTTCGACCGCGCCGTCCCAGCGCAGCGCGGTGTCGGAGAGCTTCAGGTCGCTGAGGGCGAAATCGGTGTAGCTGAGGCCATGGCCGAAGGGGAAACGGGCGCTGTTGTCGGTGGTGGCGTAGCGCGCCTTATATTCGGTGCTGCCATTGTCCACCGTCGGTCGGCCGGTCGACTTGCGATCGTAGAAGAAAGGCTCCTGCCCGCTTTCCCAAGGGAAGCTGACCGGCAGCTTGGCCGAGGGATCGACCTTGCCGAAGAGGATGTCGGCCAGCGCATGGCCGGTTTCCGATCCCAGGAACCAGGTCGCCAGCAAGGCCTGGGCATTGGCGACGCCGTCATGCAAAGCGAGCGCGCGGCCATGGCGCAGCAGGACGATCACCGGCTTGCCGGTGGCGGCGATCGCATCGGCCAGCGCCTGTTGCGAGGACGGCAGCTCGATCATCGTGCGCGACTGCGCCTCGCCCGACATCGCCTGGGATTCGCCGACCGCCAGGATCACCACGTCCGCCGTCTTCGCCGCCGCGACGGCACGGGCGATCCCGTCCTTGATCGGGCCGTTGACTGCGCAGCCCAGTTCGACCGTCAGCTTCGCGGGATCGGGCATCGCCGCGCGCAGGCCGGTGGCAATGTCGACCCCCTTGTCGGGATCGCCGTAAAAGGCCCAGGGGCCGTAGAGATTGGCCTTGTCCTCGCCGAACGGACCGATCAGCGCGATCCTTTGCCCGGCAGCGGGATCGAGCGGCAGCACCCCGTCATTCTTGAGCAGCACGACCGATCGCGCCGCCGCCTCGCGCGCCAGTGCATGATGGCCAGGCGTGCCGATGCGCGCCTTCTCCACCGTCTCATCGAGCGAGCGATAAGGATTGTCGAACAGCCCCATCGCGGTCTTCACATAGAGGATGCGGCGCACGGCGACATCGACCGTCGCCATCGGCACCGCGCCGCTCTTCACCAGATCGGGGATGTGGCGGATATAGAGGCCGCTCTGCATCGACATGTCGACCCCGGCCAGCACCGCGAGGCGGGCGGCGTCGCGCTCATCCTCGGCAAAGCCATGGGCGACCAGTTCCTCGTCGGCGGTGTAGTCGGAAAAGACGAAGCCGCGAAACTGCATCTCGCCGCGCAATATGTCGGTCAGCAATTCGCGGTCGGCGGTGGCGGGCACGCCGTTAATCTCGTTGAAGGCGGCCATGGTGGTGAGCGCGCCGGCGGCAAAGGCCTTGCCGAAGGGCGGCAAATGGGTTTCGCGCAGCGTCTCGTCACTGATGTCGACGCTGCCATATTCCAGCCCCGCCGCGACCGCGCCATAGGCGGCGAAATGCTTGGGACAGGCGAGCAGCGAATCGTCGCGGCGCAGGTCGCGCCCCTGAAAGCCGCGAATCCGCGCCGCCGACAACAGGCCGGTCAGATAGACATCCTCGCCCGCGCCCTCGACCACCCGGCCCCAGCGCTGGTCGCGCGCGACATCGACCATCGGCGCGAAGGTAAGGTGCAGGCCCGCCGCCGTCGCCTCCACCGCCATGACCCGCGCGGTCTTTTCCACCAGCATGGGATCGAAGCAGGAAGCCTCCCCCAGCGGTACGGGAAAGATGGTCTTGAGCCCGTGAATCACGTCGCCGGCCAGCAGCAGCGGAATGCCGAGCCGGCTGTTCTTGACCGCCATTTCCTGCGCGCGGCGCCCACCGGCAACGCCGATTCCGTTGAACAGGCAGCCGACCCGGCCCTTGCGAATCTCGTCGGCCAGGCGCTTCTCGTCCTGGATGCCGGCCGCCGGGTTGGGCGGGTTGAAGGGACGGAAGCTGTCGGCCAGGCAGGTCATCTGCCCGGCCTTTTCCTCCAGCGTCATCTTCGCGATCAGCGCATCGACGCGGGCGACGTCGGCCTGCGCCAGTGCGCGGCGGGGAATGCCAAGGGCGAGGACACCGCCCAGGGTGCGGATCAGGAGGTCGCGGCGATCAAGAGTCATGCGGGAGAGAGCGTAACCGGGGAAGAATGAACGGGGCTTGTCCGAAGACAAACGGACTTCCGCCGATTTTGTTGCGCTGCGGCAATAAGCCTGCGGCGCGGCGCCCCGATCCCGCGATCAGGCCATGCGCCGAATCATGTCGCGCGAATCAGGAGTAGCAATCACGCCTGAGCCGACAATTTGGTGCCGACCACGCCGATCACGATCATCGCCATGAAGCCGATCTGGGCCATGTTGACCCGATCGCCATAGAGAATCATGCCGCCGATGATGACGCCCACGGCGCCCAGGCCCGTCCAGATCGCATAGGCGGTGCCCGCCGGCAGATCGCGCATCGCCAGCGCCAGAAGGCCCATGTTGAGGAAGCTGAGGCCGATCGGCACGGCCGATGCCTGCCAGCTACCGACGGTGGCGGCCCATTTCAGGCTCAACGCCCAGATGATTTCGGTGAATACGGCAATGCCGAGAATGACCCAGGCCAAGCGGCGTTCCTCTTGCGGTAACGGGCTCGGCTGGAGCGGCGCGCGGACCGGAAACCCGAAAGAGGCGGCGCGCCGATGAGGGCAGTGGTGGACAGGGCTGGATTCGAACCAGCGTACGGAAACCCGGGCAGATTTACAGTCTGCTGCCTTTAACCACTCGGCCACCTGTCCAGTGCCCTACGCGGTGGAAATTTGCTGTCCCGCCGCGCTGGAGGCGGCTCAATGGCGAATGGAGGCTTGCCTGTCAATGGGGTGATGTGAAAAGAGCGAAAACATGAAAAGAGGACATCGTACCGGCAAGCCGAAAGGCGCCTTCCCCCGCTTCTACGGACGCCACGCCATCACGGCTGCGCTCGCCAATCCGAACCGCGTCGTGCGCAAGATATGGGGCACGCGCGAAGCGATCGGCGCGCTCGACCTGCCGCCCGTTCTGCCGATCGTCTATTCCGACGTCGCCGACATGGGCCGCATGGTGCCGTCGGATGCGCCGCATCAGGGCATCGTCGCCGAAGTCGAGCCGCTGGACGATGTCTGGCTGGGCGACGTGCTGGAACAGGGGCGGGACGACCAGCGCCCGATCCTGGTGCTCGACCAGGTGACCGACCCGCATAATGTCGGCGCGATCCTGCGGTCGGCCGCCGCCTTCGACGCGCTGTGCATCGTCACGCAGGACCGGCATGCGCCGCCCGAATCGGGCGTGCTGGCCCGCGCCGCGTCGGGCGCGCTGGAAACCGTGCCCTGGGTGCGGGTGGTGAACCTGGCCCGTGCGCTCGAAGAGATTGCCGAAGCCGGTTACTGGCGCATCGGCCTGGACGGCGATTGCGACACCGTGCTGGCCGACGCGATCGGCGAATCGCGCGTCGCGCTGGTGCTGGGCGCCGAGGGCGAAGGGCTGCGCCACAACACCATGGCGCATTGCGACATTATCGCTAAGCTGCCGATCAGCCCGCGCATGGAGAGCCTGAACGTCTCCAATGCGGCAGCGATCGCCCTGTACGCCGCCACCAGCCGGTAAGCGGCCGCCGGGCACCATCTTGCGACGATGTGGGTGGGGCGCCCTGCCCACATCGTCGCGCAGACGAACGGGGGTTCGCCATGGTCCTATTGTCCCGCGCGGCGGGCGCGCTGGCCGCGCTGCTGATGCTGCCCGGATGCCTGGTGACCCCCGGCAGCTTCACCTCCACGCTCGACATCCGCGCCGACCGCAGCTTCGCCTTTGCCTATAAGGGCGAGATATTGGCGTCGGACATGGACAAGGCGCTGGGCGGCCTGAACAGCGATGCAGAGGAGGATCCGCTGGAAGGCGTCGCCCCGCCCGAGGGCGAGGAGGCCGTGCTGCAGAAGGTGGCGCAGAGCCAGAGCAAGACACCCGCCCCGCCCGCCGAGCCCCAGTTCGACAAGGCCAGCGGCGACGATGCGCAGATGCAGGCGATGGCGAGCGCGCTCACCAAGGAAAAAGGGTTCCGGTCGGTCCAGTATCTGGGCGATCACAAATTCGCGATCGACTATGCGATCAGCGGAAGGCTGGACCATGCCTTCCTCTTCCCCTTCAACATCGACGCGCAGATCGTCCTGCCCTTCGTCGCGGTGGAAATGCGCGGGGCGGACCGGGTGCGGGTGAAGGCACCGGGCTTTTCCAACGGTTTCGACAAGAGCCAGGGGCCGGCCGGCATGGGCGGGGGATCGGGCGACGCGGCGGCCAAGGCGCTGAACGGCACGTTCACGCTGACCACTGATGCAGAGATCGTGAGCCAGAATCAGGAAGATGGCGCAACCACCGTGCCAGAGGGCAAGCGCATCACATGGACCATCACGCCGCTGACCGGCGATGCGCCGGCCGCGACGTTGCGGGTCAGGCCCTGAAATAAGGGATCAGTCTTCCGGCGCGATGGTGACGCGCAGACCGTCAAGCGCATCGCTCAGCACGACCTGACAGGACAGGCGGCTGGTCTCATTGCGATGATCGCTGCTGTCGAGCAGGTCATTCTCGTCCTCGCTCATCGCCGGCAGGGCGTCGGCAAAGGCCGGGTCGACATAGACATGGCAGGTCGCGCAGGAGCAGCAGCCGCCGCACAGCGCGAGCAGCTCGTCAAAGCCATGGTCGCGAATGACTTCCATCACCGAGAGACCCTTGTCCCCCTCAACAGTCTGTTCGGCACCATCACGGTTGACCACGATCAGCTTCGGCATCTACCCATTCCTTTTGGACTTATCCCCGCCGCTCTGACCGACAGCGGCGGCGAAATCAAGGGCTGGACGGGCGGACATGGTAAGCACGGCGGAAGAATTGCGCGTCAGCCTGGACTTCATCGCTGCGGCGGAGCCGGCATTCGGCGCGGCAATCGCCAGCGTCGGCTATCCGGTGCCGCGCGTGCGCGAACCGGGCTATGAGACGTTGCTGCGCACCATCGTCGGCCAGCAGGTCAGCGTCGCCTCCGCCGCGGCGGTCTGGCGCAAGCTGGAGGCGGAGCTGGGCGTGGGCTGCACACCCGAAGCGCTGCTGGCGCGCGATTTCGATACGTTGCGCGCCTGTGGCCTGTCGCGGCAGAAACAGGGCTATGCCCGCAGCCTGGCCGAACTGGTGGTGGACGGCACGCTCGATCTCCACGCCCTGCCCGCCGACGATGAAGTCGCGATCGCGCAACTGGTGCAGATCAAGGGGATCGGCCGCTGGTCGGCGGAAATCTATCTGCTGTTCGCCGAAGGCCGCCCCGACATCTGGCCGGCCGGCGACCTGGCGGTGCAGATCGCGGTCGGGCGGATATTGGGCCTGGGCGAGCGGCCGAGCGAGAAGCTGACCCGTGATCTCGCCGAAGCCTGGCGCCCGCATCGCGGCGCCGCCGCGATCATGGCCTGGCACCATTATAATAGCGGGCAGGACATGCTGCAAAGCTGAGACGCGGCGGGGCACAGGCCCCGCCCGCCTGCCCGCGCTTCAGCCCAGCAGCGCGATGTTGAAGACGATGCCCAGCACCGCCGCCAGCGCCAGCGCCAGCAGACACAGCGCAATCACCAGCGTCACCGAGATCGGGAAGCGGCTGTCGGAGTGAATCAGCCCATCCTCCGTCATGATCTTGCGCCGATCCCGCAATTCGGTCGCGAACTGGACATGGCGCACGATGCCGCCGGCCAGCAGCACGATGCCGAACACCAGCAGCGCCACGCCGAAATTGCGCGGCGCGTTGACATTCTGGATGCTACCCGCGTCCTGCATCTTCTGGAATGCCTGGTTGATGGTGAAGCCGAAGCCGATGAGGGACAGCGCTGTGCGCATTTCCGACATCAGGGTCCGGTCCGCGCTCATCCGGGTACGCTGGAACGACATGCCGGTCCGGCGCATCGACATTTCGGTGCGATGCCCGGACAGGTCGGTGCGATATTCGGACAGGTCGGTGCGATGTTCCGACAGGCCCGTGCGATGGCGCGACAGGCCGGTGCGGAAATGCGAATAGGCGGTCGATGCCCCTTCGGGATCGCTCGCATCGACCGGCGGAATGGGCGGCACGGGCTCGCCCACATTGCGGGCCGGGCGGATGGGCACGCCCCTGGATTCCTGCGATTCGGCCATATGCCCCCTCCTGTCAGTTCGGCTTGATCGGCGGCGGGAAATTGGCGAGCACGGCGGTCACCGCCTTGTCGATTGTCGCCTGGTCGGGGCTCTTGCGGCTGACCTCCTGCGTGGCCGTGCCGTGCCAGACCGGCTGTTTCGTCCCGGTGTCATAGATATCGACCGTCAGCGTGCCGTCGGTCACGTTGCGCACATCGACATTGCGATAGCCGCCCCAGCCGGCCCACCCGCCCCAGGGACGATAATAAGTGGCATAGGGACCGAAATCGGTCACCTCGACCCGGTCGCGGGCGCCCAGGGTAAAGCCGATGGCAAATTCGCCGGGTTCAGCCTGGCTATAGCCGCGCGCCGCGAGGGCGGTGTCGATCGACGCCTTCACCCGCTGGAACAGCAATGGGTTCATGCCCTGCGGCACATTGATCGACGCCCAGCTATAGCTGCGATAGCTGGCGAAATTGGCCGCGGGATCGGCATCATAATTGACCCGTGGCGTGGTGGCACAGCCTGCCAGCGCCAGCAGCAGACCCGTGACGAATATGCGCCTGATCATATCGCGACCTCCCTTTGAACATCCCTGGGCATAGCCAAGCGGACGCCGGGCCAGCCATCGGGATTCTCCCCTAGGGACCGCCCCGGATATCCCTAGCCAATGGCGTGAAGCGGCGCCCGAAAGCCGCGGTCGGACCAAAGCGGGACGATCGCCCGACCCCCGGAAAATCCGCTATGGCGCGATGCCCGCGAATGCGCGATCATCCCTTATTCCAGCGGTCGGACGGGTGAGTCGCGGCGCCAATCGCGAAACTTTTCCTGCCGATCGCAGCCCAGCAGAGGGAGCTGTGTGCGATGGTAAGAGACTGGCCTGCAATGGTCGCAGCGGGCGCCGGCATTTGTGTGGCATTGGCCACGGCAAGCAGCATGGGCACGCCGCAGGATGCAACCCCCACCGTCAGGCTGGCGCCACCGGCCCTGCCCTGGCTTGACGATCTGACCGCGGACAAGCCGGCGGTGCGCGCCGGGCAGCAGCTCGCCAGCAACCGCTAGCGCGGCCATCATCCGAGCCGGACAGGCCTGTGTTGAACGGACTGACGGATTCACGCTGAACCGGCCTGCGCTCAACCGGTCCAACTGAACCGGGAAACATTGGGCCGTGACGGTTTCGACGCCTGCACGGCTGGGCGGCGCGATCCAGCCCCGGCGGCGGGATGCCAGCCTTCCTCATGATCGGGAGCATCGATGGATTTCCTACGCCTGTTCCAGTCGCTGGAAGAATTTCTCTATGAAGCGATGAGCTGGCTGGTCTTCTATCCCCGCACCCTATGGCGGACCATCCGCCACCCGATCCAGATGCTGCGCTATTCCGACAAGGAACTGGAGGATGCGCCGGACCAGCAATTCACCGACATGCTGAGCCCGCCCCTGTTCCTGATGCTGACCATATTGCTGTCGCACCTGATCGAGGTGGCGTCGCACCAGAAGATGCCGGAGGTCGCAACCACCGGCATCGGCAAGGAAATCACCGCGTCGGAAATGAACCTGCTGGTGCTGCGCGCCTTCCTTTTCGCCATCTATCCGCTGATGTTCGCGGTGCGGCGGCTGAAGGCGCAGGGCCTGGCGCTCAACCGCGACACGCTGCGCCGTCCTTTCTACGCCCAATGCTATATTGCCGGGCCGGCCGCGCTGGTGCTGGGCATCGCGTCGATCCTGGCGCGCCTCGGCGACGTCGCCTGGGCGATCGCCGCGCTGGTCATCATGCTGGTGACAATCAGCTGGTATCTGCGGATCGAGACGATCTGGCTGCGCAGTCGCACCCGGAAATCGACCGGCAAGGCGTTCCGATCAGCGTTGGGCACCTGGCTGCTCGCCTCGCTGATCAACAGCGGAGCGAGCTTCCTGATCCTGGGCGGCTGACCCGGCTATTCGCCGTCCGGCGTCATCGCCATCACGTCGACGAAGCGACGCTGTGCGTCGAAGCGGCAACGGAAGCGCTTGATCCCCTCGCTGCCTTTGTCGACCGTGCCATCGATGAAGAAGCCACCGGGCGCCTTGGCGATCGCTCCGGTCTTCACATAGGCCGGGCGGGTGCCATATTGGCCGGACACTTCCCCCCGGCAATAAGCGGGCATGTTGCCCGGCGTCAGCGCCGGGCCGGTCGCCGCCGGCATCACCTGCGCCGCGGTCGCCGCCAGCGCCTGCACGCTGACGGTCAGCGTATAATTGGCGACTTCGTTGCGGCGGGCGGCATTGCGCATCAGATAGACGCGGATGCGATAATCGCCATTGGCGGGCAGGCGGCCGGCAAAGCTGTTGCCGGCGGACGAACCGACGAACATGGCGCTATCCCCGGCACCGGGCGCGATCACGTTGAAATAGCTGGAGGCGTTGCTGGTCTGAAGCCGGACATTCATGGTCTGGCCGGCCCGCGCGCCGACCAGATAATCGACCATGTCATAGCCCTTGAGCGACGCCTTGATGACCTTGGAGGCGGTCCCCCTGGCGAATTGCACCCGCTCGCTGCGCACCGGGGCCTGAGCGATGGCCGGCATGGCCAACGCCGACAGCGCGACGGTCGCGATCATGGCATTCCTCATGATGCATCCTTTCGATCAATAGGGGTCCATCGACATCACATTGCCATCACCCGTAACGCTACAACGCGAGCGATAATGGCCGGACGCAATGATAATCTCGTAGCGATCCCCACCTTGCGGATAGACGCTGACCGGCACGGAACTGCCCGCCGGCACGTTCTGGAACTCGTCGCCGCGCCGGGCACAGGCCCGCTGCGCCGCCGCCGGCGCGCCCCGCACGATCTGGCTGTTGGCGGCAAGGCGATTGCTCCGCTCCGCATTGCCCGCCGAAAAGCCCGAATGATAGGCTTCGCTGTCGTTGCGATCATAGTCACCGCCATAAAGGCCGTCATGATAGCCGCGCTCATATTCGCTGTCATGCTGGGCCGAGCTGTCATTATGGCTCTTCTTGTGGCTGGCAAGCGCCGCGATCAGGCCGATCGCCGCAACGCCGGCTACTGCCGCTGCGGCCGTATTGCCACCGCCATGGCCGCAATCGCCATCCGATGCGCTGTCGATCGCATCATAGCGGCCATTATAGGTGACGACCCGGATGCACTGGTCCTTCGCGCTGTTCCACCAATAGTTGGTGAGGCCATTCTGCTTGGCGATGCGATAGCCGCGCGACTGGAGCGCATTTTCCCCAGAAGAGCCTCGCGCGCCGACCAGATCATCGACATCGCGCGGCGGCGCCGCATGGGCCGGCGAGATCGGAAGGGCAGCCGCCAGCAAGGCGGTCACCGACAAGAATGTCGAAAAACGCGTCATCCTCATTTCCCCTGTTCCTGCGACGCCGGAAAGCGGAGTCGCAGACGGCCGCATGCTACAGCAACGCTGGCGCGGCGCATTCGGCAAAGCCGTGGATAGGGATCAGGGAAAATACCGAGAAATAAAGTCCGGGAGCGATGCAAGCACCGCTCCCGGACGGCCATGGTGCCCACCGCGAAAGGGGTTAAGCGGCGGCACGGACCCGCGCGCCGATTGGGGCGACGCGCTTATGGCAGAATTCAGACGACCAGCTTGGCCGCGTAGATCAGGCTGCCCCGGCCCAACTGGGCCATGACCTGCGACCGGACGCTGTCGCCGACCGCGAAACAGCCCTGGCTGCGCCCCAGCTTGCCGCGCGCACCGGCCAGCGTGGGTTCGGCATACCAGGCACCATGCAGCACGATCGCCCGGCTCATCGCATTGTCGTTGGTCGGATCGAGCCCCTGCAAGCGCTGCGACGGGCCATGTTTCCCGACATAGGGATCGGCCGTCAGAAACGCGCCCGAACAGGAGGCGTTGGAGCCGGGCGCATTGGAAAAGCGCTCCAGCCAGCCGCTGTGATCCGGGTCCGATCCGCTGCCATGCGCCACCAGATAGGAGGTGGTGGTGCCATCCAGCAGGTTGACGATGTGCAGCCGCGGCTCCGACGAGGGCGCGGCAAAATCGACCAGCGCCATGCGGTGCCGGTTGACGATCTGCGGATGCCGTTCCAGCGCCGCGCGCGCCTGCGCAAACAAAGCGGGCTTCACCAGCGCCGGCGGGGTCGGCGTCTGTACCGGCGCGACGGGTGTTGCCGGCAGCATGGGCCGCAGCGCGCGCATCGGCCCCGGCGCGGAGGCACGCGCGGTGCCAACAGCGCCCGCGACCAGAACGGAAGCGGAAAGGAGAAAACGGCGACGATCGGGGTTCATGGATGGTGCAACTAGGGTGCAGGCCCCGCCAAGGTCTTTGCCGGAATCGGGCGCGGCGCACAAAGTCTTGCGCACATCCGTCCGGCCCGGCATTTTTGTCGGGCGGGGCACGTCGAAGCGGGAGAAGCGGGACATGGCCGGAACGCGGCTATCGAACGGCATCTATCGGGAAGCGGTCGCCACCATCGTCCGGCGCATCCAGAAGGCCCATGGCCTGTCCGACAGCCAGCTGGCGGAGCGGATCGGCTGTTCGGCCGGCACGGTCAAGAATGCCCGCAACGAGGCGAGCAACCTGGACGCCGTGACCCTTGCCAATATCGAGCAGGTTTTCGGCCCCGGCGCGATCGACCCCTATCTGGCGCTGGCCGATGTTCGCGCCGTGCCGCTGACCCCGCCGGTGCCGGTCGAGCGGTTGCATCCGACGCTGGCGATCGTCGAGGCGCTGCACCGGATCATCGAGAAGCAGATGCCCGACAGCGAAGGCGGCACCCGCATCACCTCGCACGAACTGCTGACGATCCTGAGCGAATTGCGCGAGGCGCGCGGCGTGTTCGACGCCCTCATCATGATCGCCGATCCCGCGATCGACAGCGGCGAGATCAGCTTCCGCGACAAGGGCCGCAAGCGGCTGGCCGTGGTCCACAGCCAGGGCGGCACCATCACCCGCGCCGACATCATGCACAGCGAGGACGATGCCGGCTGAGCCGCCATCGTCCCGCGTCGTCAGTGCGCCGGCTTGGCAATCTCCGCCGCGTAGATTTGCGGCGCGCCGTCCATGTTGGAGCGGAAGATCATCCATTTGCCGTCGGGCGTGAAGGTGATGTTGGGCTCCAGCCGATAGTCATGCTTGCGCATGTCGACGATCTTCTCGACGCCAAAGGTACCCGGCGCGATCAGGTCGGCGGCATTGTCGGCATGGATGCCGGCGACATCGGGAATGGCCTGGGGCGTGAAGAGATAGAGATATTTGCCGTCGGGGGCATGGGCGACCATTTCGCTGTCGCCGCCGTCGCCGGAGAAATGCTTGAGGTCAGGCGCCTGGTTGTAGTGGACCGACCATTGGTTGCGATCGACCTTGAACCACTGCCGATGCCCGGTCGCCAGCTCATAGCCGGCGAGCCAGAACACCTCGCCACGCGGCGTCTGGAGATCATACCAGATCCACTTGCCGTCGGGCGAGAAGAACTCGTGGCCGGCAATTTCCATGTTCATCGTGCGCTTGTGGACCAGCTGCTGACCGCTGCCGTCGGTGCGGATCGTCCAGATCCGGTCGACCTTGTGCCAGGGGCCTTCATGGCAATACATGATGAGCTTAGGGTCGGTCGGCGAAAACTGGATATGGTTGAGCCAGTCGGTCGAGGCGACCACCACCTTGCGCTCGCCGGTGCGGATGTCGATGGTGAAGATCTCCATCGGAATGCGCGCTTCCAGCCGCTCGTTGAGGCGCACTTCCTTCGCCTCGGCAAAGCTGAGCGGCTTTCCGTCCGGGCCGTTGGCGGCATAATTGGCCTGGCCGAACTGCTGCTTGATCTCCGGCGCGGCGCGCTTCTGGGTGCCGTCGGGCTGGAGCGGCTTGTCGCTGGCCGCCCATTGGCCGAGCAGCAGCGTCTCGTCCGCATTGATCGAGCCGATCGAACCGCGATCGACGGTCGCGATCTTGCGCACCTTGCCGCTGTCGATGTCGGCGGCATAGAGCGTCGTCGCGCCGGCGCCATCGTCGCGTCTGTGGCTGGCATAATAGGCGGTGCGCGTCTTGCGCCCGGTGAAGAGCAGCTGGATATCCTTGCCCTTGACCAGCGGCCTGATGCTCCAGTCGGCCAGCGTCAGCACCGAAATGCCGTCGGGGGTGGAAATCACCATCTTGTCGCCCTGCGGCGTATAGCTGTTCTGGTGGAAATAGAGGCTGGCGCTGCCCGGCGTGTCGGTCAGCCGCAGCACGCGGTGGCCGGTAGTCTGGTCGACCCATTCGGCCACGGGCTTGGCCAGCGCCGGGGTCGCCGCGCTCACCGTCAGCGCCGCCATCAGGCCAATCATCATCGTCTTCATCTTAAGGCCCTTCATCATTTGGCAGCATCGGCGAGCGCGTCGGGAATGAGCGCCAGATTCTCGATCGCGGCAAGGCCCCATTGCGACGCCGCATTGGTGGAGACGTCCGGCCATTCGACGATCGGGCGGACATAGGCCGGGCCCTTCAGCGACACGCGCGGATCGCCGGTCGACAGGCCGAGGCCCGCGTCGCCGCCCAGGAATTCTTTCCAAGCGCGGACCGCCAGTTCCCTGTCGCCGGTTTCGCGCGCGACATAGGCGGTCAGGCGCGAATGGCCTTCCTTGAGGTTGCGGCGGCCGAAGGGCTGCTCGAACTTCGCCTTCCATTCCTGCGGCGAGGCATTGAACCAGCGGCAATAATCGAGCCAGGCGGTGCGATAGCGCGGCACGTCGAGCAGGTCGAGAAGCTCGGCATTCACCTCCAGCGCGCCGAACACGGCATTGAGGTGCGAGATGGAAATCTTGTCCCCCGCCCCCATGAAGCGCCCGGTCTTGAGGTCATAGGGGGCGCTGCCCGCCAGCCAGCCATATTTCAGGCGACCGATGCTATCCATGCCGTTCAGCAGTCGCTCGCGCCACTTCTTGTCGCCGGTCCGCTCCCATTCGGTGAGCCAGGCCGAGGCGACCGAGCACCACATGGTGCCGAAGCTGAGGTCAATGACGCCGGCCGGCAGCGGATTGCGCTCCGCGCCCGGCACCTTGCGGCCGATCTCGACATGCTCCAGCGCCAGGTCGGACGTGACCAGATCGCGCATCAGGTCGCCGGCGCGTTCGTCGGCGGTCAGATAATAGAAAATGCGGCGATACATGGCATTGCTGACGCGCGGCTGCTTGCTGCTGTCGCTCCAGTGCTGGACGCCATGGCGGGTGCCCAGCCCCTTGAACCTGCCGAGATGATAGACGTCGACCTCGCCGGTATGGCGGGTCAGCGCTTCGGCAAAGCGGAAGGCGGCGGCATTGCCGGTGCGCAGCACGCTGGTCCAGAACCACAGGTCCGGCGACAATTCGCTATTGTCCCAGGCGAAGCCGCCAATGTCGTAGCGCCACACATGCCGGTCGAAATCATAGGTGTGCATGATGTCGCCATGGTTCCAGAAACCATACCAGCGGCGGCGATCCACTTCGCCCACATAGAAGTCGACGAGGTTGCTATTCTGGTCCTCGATCCGCGCCTTCATGGGGCTGGACCGGTCCGGCAGGCTCCAGATGCCGAAGACGCCGGCTTCATGGATGCGGTCGGGCGTCACCATCAGCTGCGGCGGCACGGCGTTCGCCTGCGCCATGGCGGCGAGCGCATCGGCCGACGGGGTGGCGGCGCAGGCCCAGAGGGTCAATTCGCTGGTGCGGGCGACGCCGGTCGCGGCATCCCAGCCGGGCTCATAATCCTCATAGGTGATGTCGAGCCCTTCATTCTGGGCATCATAGCCCTCCATCCCCAGGACGCCGCGATAGGAGCGCATGTCCATCGGCTTGGCATCGGGCGACCAGAGCCAGGCGGTCAGCGTCGCCATGTCACTTTCGGCGTCCCGAATGCTGATCTGGGACGGGTGGCGCTGCCAGAAATAGCGGGTGGCGATCGCCGCGCCGCCTTGGGGCGAGCCGATATAGCCGAGGCCCTGCGACCGGCTGCCAGCGACGGAATCGACCCAGGCATGGCCATCCTGGGTGCGCTTGGCGATGGCGAAACCGTCGGCGGACAATTGGGTCAGGTCGAAATCGCCCCATGTCGGGATGCGGTCGAGCAGTTTGGCGACGCCGGGCGCCATCGCGTCCATCGGCACCGCCTTGCCGGCGATCTGCGCGGCACGCACCGCCTTGCCCGGATCGCGGCGCAGGCCGGTGAGCGGCCGCACCGCTTCGCTGAACAGGCCATCTTCGGCGGTGGCGAGGCGAACATGACGGTCATGCGGGGCGCCCGCCATCGGCACGGCGGCGGTGAGGCCGATGCCGCTGATGAAATCCTTCGCCGGATCGCCATCGAAGATGAAGCTGTGGACGATGCGCAGATGGTCGCCGCCGGCATGGGCATAGAGGCGCAGGGTGAAGGGCAAGATCTGCCGCCCCTGCCCCTCATGCACGCCCGTCAGCTTGACGACGGCGCGGACCGGCCCCTTCTGCTCGACGGTGGCGCTGGTGATGCGGCCGGTGAAGGGCGTGCGGGTGCCGCCTTCGGGCGCGCTGTCGACGCTGGCCACTAGCGTCAGGGGGCCGACGACGGTGCGACCGCCCTGCTGCGCCGACTGGATGATCGCATTGCCCGAGCGGCCGATGCTCCAGCGGAGCGCGCCGACCTGAATCTCGATCCGGTCGGCGAGTTCGCGCACCAGTACCGGCGCCTGCGGCGCGGCCGGCTTGCCCGGCACCACCCGCAGCGCGCCGGGCTGGCCGGTGCCGGCGGGCAGTGCATGGGCGGTCCATTTGATCGACCCGTCGGGCCAGGTCGCCAGCGTCCAGTGCTGCGAGGGCAGAGCGGTGCCATCGGCGCCCTGCACCGACAGCGGCTTGCCCGCGCGCAGCACGCCGCGCGGCCATGGCACGCCAAAGGTCTGGCCGAGCGAGAGCGGCGGGGCGGCATCGTCGATCCAGCGGACCGGGGTTTCCGGCATCGCGCCGCCGCGCGCACTGGTCGCCGCCTGCGCCGCGCCCGGCAGCAGCGCGGTCGCGCTTGCCATCAATCCCGCCTTCAGGCTGTCGCGCCGGCTGATCCCCGCCCTGATATCCACTTTGCTCTCCCTTTTATGTTGTTCAGATCTTGGTGATGGTGAAATTGCGGACCTGAAGATGGCTCTGCGTCGTGCGCAGGCCGAAATGGCCGCTGCGATAGGGATCGGGATCGTCGAGCGTGAACAGGGTCGCCCCGTCCCGCTCCACCACGATATGAGATCCGTTGGCGATCAGGCCGATCGAAAACCACTGATTGGGCACCAGCATCGCCGCCTTGTCGGTGCGGTCATGTTCCGGCAGCAGCGGGCGATGGCCCGGCTCCCCCACATAGCGGCGCATCCGCGTGGTGCTGTTGCGGTTACCGCCAATGCCCACATAATAGGTGCGGAGGCTGTCATAATCCTCGAACGTGCCGCTGCGCGTGCGGCCGAGCGCCGATCCGCCGGGCGCCGCCGGGTCGCGTGCCATCCAGAAGGCGTTGACGTCGCTGACCTCGTCATAGGGGCCGCCATCCGACACGGCGCGCACGTCGTAGCGGATCGCGACCGGGCCGCTTAGTTGCTTGCGGAACCAGAGCGTTAGCCCCTTGGGCGCGACGATGTCGAGTAGGCCATCCTGCGCGGTCACGCGCGCATTGCCCACCGCCTCCAGCTGCCATTGCTTGAGGCCATGGCGGAAGTCGTCGCGCCAGAGCGGCCCCCGCGCCGCAGCGTTCAAGGGGCCGGCGATCGGCGCGAGGACCAGCGATGCAAGGAGGGTGCGGCGAGAGAACATGGCGACCTGTCCCGCTTGATCTTGAAAACATGATGCTGCGGGTCGGGCATGTCCCGACCCGCAGCCTGTCTCATGACCTGGGGGAGGCCAGGCCATGAGCGCCAATCAGAGCTTGAAGCGGATACCGCCATAGACGCGGCGGCCGACCGTCTCGATGATGGTGCGACGTTCGACGCTGTTGGCATTTTCCTTGCGCGTCGCGTCGAGCAGGTTGACGCCTTCCAGGAACATCGAGATGCCCGGCATCAGCGTGACGTTGAGCGACGCATCCAGCTGGCCATAGGCTTCGCCAAACTCGGGATTGTTACCGCGGCCCTGCGCCGTGATCAGATATTTGGACCGCCAGTTATAGGCGCCCCGCAGGCTGACGACGTCGTCTTCATAATAGGCCGAGATATTGTAGGCATGGCGCGACAGGCCCTGGAAGGGCAGGGAATCGCCGGTGAAATAATCCTTCCCTTCGTAGCCGCTATCCTTGGAATAGGTATAGTTGGCGACCACGCCCATCTGCTTGAGCACCGGCACGTCGATGAAGTCGAACGCGATCTGCGCGCCGGCTTCCACGCCGTTGATCGTCACCTTCTGCGTACCGTTGGTCGGCACGGTGATGGTGTAGGTCACGCCGCTGGCATCGGTATAGGGCTCGGTCGTGTTCTGGATGAACGAGCTGATTTCCTTGCGGAAATAGGTGACCGACGCGAAGCTGGTGCGGTTGATATAATATTCCAGGCCCGCATCATATTGGCGAGCGCGGAACGGCTGCAGATCCGGATTGCCGCGCGAACCCGACAGGCCAACCACGTCGATGGTGAAGCGCGGGGCCAGTTGCTGCGGCAGCGGACGGGCCATCACTTCGGTCGCGGTCGCACGCGCCATCAGCTTGTTGGGGATGAGTTCCGCCTTCATGTTGATCGAGGGCAGGAATTCGGTGCTGTTGCTGTCATAGGATACGGGCGAGATCACGCCGCCGGTGCTGAGATAGCCCGAGGTGTTGACCTTGGTATTGACGACGCGGGCGCCGATCACGCCGCTGACAGGCACGGCTCCGACATCGAAGGCGAAGCTGGCCTGGCCATAGCCAGCCAGATTGCGTTCGCCGACCTTCCAGGTGTCGGTATAGACCTGGCAGGTGCCATCGGCATTGGCCGGGCAGCCGCCTTCCGCGAACGGATCGGGAATGCCGACCGCATCGGCCACGCCCTGGGTCATGTTGAGCCAGCCGCTATAATCGCCGGTGAAGCCCAGATTGCCGGTGTGGAAGAAGGGCGAGGTGCCGAGCGCCGCATTGCCGCTGACGATGCTGTCGATCTGTGCCTGCACCGCCGGATCGCTGAAGCCATTGAGCGTCGTGGTGCGGGTGTAGAAGCGGCTCTTGACCGTCAGGTCGCGATACTGGCCACCGATCTTGAACGAGGTGAACAGGCCGCCGTCGGTCTTATATTCCGCGTCCAGCTTGGCCATCTTCTCGGTCTGGTCGTCATAGCGCGGACGGCGCAGCACGGTCAGCTGGTTGATGCCGGCCGTGGTGGTCGGATCATTGGGCAGGATGATGTTCGGCGCATTCTGGCCGTTGCTATAGTCGACGATCAGGCTGGACATGCCGGTGACGGCCGCGGTCGCATTGATTTCGTTATTATAGGCCTTGGCCTTGGACAGCGAGATTTTCGGCGTCAGCGTCAGGTTGCCGGTCGTCCAGTCGGCGCCCAGCGCGACATTATAGGTGGTACGCTTGATGTCGCCCAGAATGTTGCGATAGGACACGCCCAGCTGGCTGGTCTGCGCCTTCGACGTATTGTTGGTCATCACCAGATATTCGACCGTATTGTCCGGGCCGATGATGGTGTTTTCCGTGTCGACGATGCCGCCGCTGGTGCCGGTCTGCAGATATTGCGAGGTCACCGACTGGATCGACTTGGTCCAGTTGCTTTCGACATAGGCCTTGAAATCGTCGCTCGGGCGCCATTCCAGGATGCCGTTCAGCGCATAGCGGCGGGTTTCCAGGCGGTTGATGACATAGCGCGGAATGTCGGGGAAGAAATCGCCGACGCCGTCATTGTTGAGGTCATAGACGGCGCCATTTGCGTCCTTGAGCTGCACCCAGCCGGTGGTGCGGGCCTGATGGCTTTCGACATTGCGGTTCTCGAACGTGCCCGACACCAGCACGCCGATCGTGCCATTGGCGAAGGTGTCGCTGCCGATCAGCGCCAGGCGCGGGTCCATATGGTCGCCGATATCGGCATAGATGGCCTGGGCGGAACCGGCCAGATAGGGCTTGCCGCCATTGTCGAACGGCCGGCGGGTGATGACGCGCACGGTGCCGCCGACGCCGCCTTCGGTCATGTCGGCGGTCGCCGACTTCACCACTTCCAGGCGGTTGACGAATTCGGAGGGCAGATCGCGGAAATCGACATCGCGGCCGCCGCCCACGGTGGTGGACAGGGCGGTGACGCCGTTGATCTCGACGCGGTTCAATGACGGATCGGCGCCGCGGATGGTGATGCCGGAGCCTTCGCCGTCGGAACGAGTCAGCTGGACGCCGGTCACGCGCTGCAGCGCTTCACCGACATTCTTGTCCGGGAATTTGCCGATATCCTCGGCCGAAATCGCGTCCAGAACCTGGGCGGCATTGCGCTTGGCGTTGAGCGCGCCCTGAAGGCTGGAACGGATACCGGTGACGACGATATCCTCGCTGCTCGCTTCGGGCGCTTGCTGGGGCTGTTCGGACTGCTGCTGGTCTTGTGCCGCGGCCGGCATGGCGCCCAGCAGGACGGCGGCGACGGCCGACGTCGACAACAAGGCGCGATAATTGGAAAACCTCACTTAAACATCCTCCCTATGCGTGCCCCCCCGTTTGGGCACGGGTTTGAGGTCGACCGCGACCAGACCCCGCCGCGACAACCCTTTGATATCCCATATATTGGGTATTCATATCTATATATGGACACGCGAGGATGGCGCCGCCTTTGCGACGAAACGAGCCATATCATCGATGAAACGTTGCCATAACGGACCATGGTTCCATCATGTGGATCATTAGACGTCACCAGACGCTTCACCGCGAATCCGGACGCGCCGGTCGCGTTAAGCCGCCTGGCGGATCGAGCGCCAATGCTTTTCAGATTGTGGAATGGGTGCGCCGTTCAGGCGACGGGTCGCGCCAGCAGGGCGTGCAACCGGTGTTCGACCGCGATGTCCGCCTGATCTTCGATCAGCCAGCACTCGCCTGCCATCCAGGGCTGACCGTCGATCAGCCCACTCCCCTGCAACGGGATGAACCAGAACGGCCCCTGATCCTGCAGAACCCGTTCGCCAGCCTCATGCACCAGATTTTCGAGCGTGAAGGGGGCGCCGGTTTCCTCCACCAGCATAGCGGCGCTGTCGTTGGTCACATGCTGTGCCAGCCGGTCATAGGGTACGGGCTCACTAACAGCCATGCCGGCATCCAGATGCAGTTCGCGGGGGCGCCCATAATCAAAAAGGCGATAGGTCACGTCGTTATTCTGCTGCACCTCGACGAGGGTGATGCCGCCGCCGATGGCGTGGATCGTACCTGCCGGAATATAATAGAAATCGCCCGGCTTTACCGGCTTCCAGTCGATCAATTCCTCAATCGATCCATCCAGTGCGGCAGCCTTCAGCGCATCGGCATCGACCGTCCGGGTCAGGCCGATGCCCAGCCGAGCGTCCCCTTCGGTTGCCAGCACATACCAGCATTCCGACTTGCCGCCAGCCAGCCCCATGGCCTGCGCCTGGGCATCGTCAGGATGGACCTGGACCGACAATTTCTCGCTCGTGAAGAGATATTTGACGAGCAGCGGCTGAGGCATATCGGGGTCCGCCGTGAACCAGATCTCGCCCACGCGGCGATCGGCATTCAACCCAAAGCGCGCAGGCAAATCCCTGCGTCCCCAAGGCTTTTCGACGGCGCTCGGAATCAGGCGATAGGACGACATATCCAAAGCCATAGCAGAATGGCAATCGCTGTCATGTCATCATCCGTGCCAAGCCGATATTGTCTTGCGTCAACTAGTAATTCTCGACCAGACGCATGTATCAGCCTGCCAGCCCCTTGATATCGGCGGTCAGGTCCAGCACCTGTGCCGCCTCGAAACTGGCGACAGGATAGGCGCAGTAATCGGCGGCATAATAGGCGCTGGGGCGGTGGTTGCCCGACGCACCCAGGCCGCCGAACGGCATCGCGCCGCTGGCGCCGGTGGTCGGCCGGTTGCGGTTGACGACGCCGGCGCGGCTTTCCAGCAGGAACCGGTCCCACAGCGCATCGTCGGCGGATACGAGGCCGGCCGCTAGGCCGTAGTGGGTCGCATTGGCCGCCGCGATCGCCGCGTCGAAATCGGCGACGCGGATCACCTGCAACAGCGGCGCGAAAATCTCCTCGTCGGGGGCATCCACCCCGGTCATGTCGATCATGCCCGGCGTCAGGAAGGCCGCGCCGAGGTCCGCAGGCTGTTCGAGCGGCAACAGCTCGACCCCGCCCAGCGCCAGCAGCGCGGCATGGCGCGCTTTGGCATGTGCCGCCGCCTCAGCGGAAATCAGCGCGCCCATATAAGGCTCAGGCTGGCTGTCCCAGGCACCGATCGTCAGCCGCCGGGCCAGCGCCACGGTCGCGTCTAGGATCGCGTCGCCCGCCGCGCCCTGCGGCAGGATCAGCCGACGCGCGCAGGAACAGCGCTGGCCCGCGGTGATGAAGGCCGACTGGACGATGATCGAGGCGACCGCCTGCGCATCGCCGTCCCAGGCGACCAGCGGATTATTGCCGCCCAGTTCCAGCGCCAGGATCACGCCCGGCCGATCGGCCATCACGCGGGTGAAATGGGCGCCCGCGCCCGCCGATCCGGTGAACAACAGGCCGTCGATATCCTGCGCGATCAATGCCGCGCCGGTGTCCCGCCCCCCCTGCAACAAGGTGAAGACGCCATCGGGCAGGCCCGCGTCGCGAAATGCCTGCGCCATCAACTCGCCCACCAGCGGGGTCAGTTCCGACGGCTTGAACAGCACGACATCGCCCGCCAGCAGCGCCGGCACGATATGGCCGTTGGGCAGATGGCCGGGGAAATTATAGGGGCCGAGCACCGCCATCACGCCATGCGGCTTGTGGCGCAGCACCGCCCGGCCGAACGGGGTCGCCTGCTCGCGCGATCCGGCGCGTTCGGCCTGCGCCGCGATCGAGATGTCGACCTTGCCGATCATCGAGGCGATTTCGGTCTTCGCCTCCCATAGCGGCTTGCCGGTCTCGCGCGCGATCGCCTTGGCAAAGGCATCGCTGCGGTCCGACAGCAGCGCCTTGTAGCGCCGGACATGATCCTCGCGTTCGGCCTGTGGCAGTGCCGCCCAGGCCGGGAAGGCAGCGCGGGCGCGCGTCACGGCCGCTGCACAGGTCGCGGCATCGGCCGCCTCCCCTTCCCACAGGAGCGTGTCGCTGGCCGGGTCGATCGAACGGAAAATCATATGGCCTCCAGAAAGCGGGACAAGGATAGCGCACCCTTTTCCAGCCTCCTAGCGTCATGCGGGCGCGACGGGATAATGAATCCCGCCGCGCCCTTCATGCCGATCCGGAATAAGCGGCGCTTATTCCAGATAGATGGTGCGCAGCGCTGCAATGTCCACCGGCGTCAGGCCGATTTCCTGAGCCAGATAGGCATCGACCGAGCCCCAGCGCTTGTCGATTTCGGCGAAGGCATAGGTCAGGAAGGGCGTGCCGTCGGGCAGCACCAGCGGATTGGCCTTGGCCATCGCTCCGCCCTTCTGCATCTGTGCGAACATGCCGGCGATCGGGCTGCTCTGCGCGACGGCATCGCTCATCGGCGGCACTTCATATTGCGGGCGGCGCGACGGCGTCGACAGCACATAGTCGCGATAGATGACGTCGCGCGGCACGCCCAGCGCCGACAGGATCATCGCGCTGACAAAGCCGGTGCGGTCCTGCCCGGCCGAGCAATTATAGAGCAGCGGCCCGTCCTTCGACAGCAGGCGGGCAAAGACGATACGCAGCTGCGGCTTCAACTGGGTCGCCATGCCGCGATAGGTGCCGGCATAGGCTTCGGCCTGCTTGGCCATATCCATATTCTTGGGATCGAACTTCATGCCGCTCATCATCGCGGCCATCGAATAGCCAACCGCATTATAGGGGATGCCGTCCAGCTTGGTCGGCGCGAACAGCCGCTCCTCGTCCGAGCGCAGGTCGATCAGATTGGCGACGCCCAGCGCCTTCACCTGCGCCACGTCGGCCGGGGTCAGCATCGCCTGGCCACCCGAACGGTAGATTTGGCCCCAACGGACATGCTTGCCGCCGGCCGCCGGATAGCCGCCCAGATCGCGGAAGTTGGAGGATTGCTCCATCACCAGCACACGCTCGGCCACGCGGGTCACCGCGCCGCTCTTGCTGTCTCGCAGCAGGAAATAGGGGCGCGTGCCCGGCACCACCTGCACCTCCTGCACGCCGTCCTTGTCCCTGGCCGCCACCAGCGTGGCGCTGGCAATGGGGGCATCGGGGCGATCGGCCTGCAACAGATCGACCGGATCGGCATCGCTCCAGCGGATCGCCAGCTTGTCGGGCGCCACCCGTTCCACCACCGGATCGGCGATGGTGCCGGCGAAGGCTGCGGCCGGCATCGTCAGGGGCAGCGCCGCCAGCGCGGCGCGGATCATCATCTTGCGCATGATCTTTTCTCTCTCCCTCTATTTTAGAAGCGCACCGTGGCTTCCAGGCCATAGGTGCGCGGTTCGTTGAAAATGCCCATTTGCAGCGACGAGGAGCCGGTCTGGAAGAATGTGTGCTGTTCGTTGAACAGGTTGCGTGACCAGGCCGAAATCTGGAGCTTGGCGTCGCCCTTGAGCGTGATGTCGGCGAGCGACAGGCGGGCATTCACCAGGAAGGAAGAGTCGGTCAGCGCCGCGTCGCTGGACTGGGAATGATAGCCATCGCCGCCATTGGCATCGACATGGGCGCGCAGCGTCGCCCAGTCGAGCGGCAGGCTATAGTCGATCGCGCCGCTGAAGGCGTTCTTGGGCGTATAGACCACGAACACGGTTTGCAGCGCATTGCCGGCAAAGGGATTGGCCGCCTGTGCCAGATCGCCCTTGGTATAGGCATAGGCGGCGGTCAGCGTCAGCCCCTCGACCGGCATCACCACCAGATCCGCCTCGAAGCCCTTGATCGTGCCATGGCCATCGACATTGACGGTCTCGATCGTGGTGCGGGTCGGACCGCCCGGCACTTCGGACAGCACCGCGTTGAAGTCGATCTGCTGATTCTTGTAGATCGTCTTGTAGGCGGCCAGGTTCAGCCGGACATGATGATCGAGGAACTCGCCCTTGAAGCCGATTTCGGAGGTTTCGACCTCCTCGGGCTTATAGGCGCGATAGGTAACGGAGCGCGAATTGGCGCCGCCGGCGCGATAGGCCGTCCCCCATTTGCCATAGAGATGGATATTGTCGGTCGCGTCGAACGCCAGCGTGACGGTCGGGTCGATCCGGCTGCTGGAAATGTCGAAGCGGAAATCCTTGTCGACGCCATTGACCTTGAACAGGTCGCCGCTCTTCTTGTCGCGGGTATAGCGCGCGCCGCCGGTCAGGTGCAGCGCATCGTCCAGGATCGCCGGGGTCCAGGTCGCCTGGCCATAGAGGGCGAAGCTGTCTGCCTTGGCGTCGCTGGCACGGTCGGGATAGGGCGTCACCTGGCCGGCTTCCAGCGTCGGCAGGCGGGTCGGCGCATCGGCCGCGGTAGCGCCCCACTGCATGGTGTAGGGCGCCCAGGCCCAATCCTCGCCCTTTTCATGATAATAATAGGCGCCGGCGACGAAATCGATGCGCGAGGTCGAACCGACCAGCTGCACTTCCTGACTGAACTGGTTCTGGTCGAGGCCCGCCAGACTGTAACGCGCGAACTTGGCATAGGGCGCAAAGGCGCCCTGATGCGCGCCGCCATTGTCATATTGGCTCTGGCTCAGCTCACGATAGGAGGTGATGGAGCGCAGGTTGATGCCATCGGCGACCTGCCAGTCCATATGCAGCGCATGGCCATGGGTCTTGCCGATGCTCTTCTGGATCGGCACGCCGATATCGGCGGTCCTGGCGCGATCGGGCTGAACCTCGACCATGTCCGCGACCGGCAGACGATCCGACTTGCCCAGCATCTGGAAATAATAGGGCGTGCTGGCGTCATAGGAGGTGTCGAAATCATACTGGGCGGAGAAGCGGCTGCTCGGCTCCCACAGGATCGCGCCGTGCATGCCGCGCTGGTCGAGCTGGTTATAATCCTCCTCGCCCGCCATCGGATTGTCGGTGGTGCCGCCGCGCTTGGTAACGAGCGCGTCCAGCTTGACGCTGAAATTGGCGAAGCTGGGCAGGTCGAGATGGGTTTCGACCTTATAGCCGTCATAGTTCATGACGCCCATCGTCTGGCTGAGGTGAAACTCGCCGCTCGGCTTCCTGCTGACGATGCTGAGCGCGCCACCGGTCGAGTTGCGGCCGAACAACGTGCCCTGCGGCCCCTTCAGCACCTCGATCCGTTCGATGTCGAACAAAGCCGTGCCCAGCCCCTGCGAGCGGCCGAGATAGACGCCGTCGATATAGATGCCGACGCCCGCGTCGCGGCTGGGCTGGTTGGCGTCGAACGGCACGATGCCGCGAATGCCGACGGTCAGCGCCGAATTGCGCGACGCAAAGGGGGCGATGCGCAGCGAGGGCACCGCGCCGTCGCCCAGATCCTTCAGGCTCACCACGCTGCGCGCCTTGAGATCATCGCTGCCCAGCACCGAAATGGCGATCGGCGTCTTCTGCAGATTGGTCTCGGTCTTCTGCGCGGTGACGACAATCGAACCAAGGCCGGCATCTCCTTCGTCAAGCGGCGCGTCCTCCGCATGGGCCGGGGCCGCGAAGCCCGCCCCCATCAGCCCCGCCCCCATCAGCATGGTGCCGGCCAGAATGAGTGCGCGACGGCGCAGGACAGACGAACATTTCATGATGCGTATCCCCCGAATGATGTTGAATTCGGAGGGGCAGTTAGAACGTCTGTATGCAGCCGCAGTTACATATGTATCTCAGTTCGATGACAGGATCAGCGGCAATATGACAGTGGCGAGACACGGATATCGCCCCGACGCAGCCTTTGCCAGTTCGGGGGGATATGGCATAAAGGACGCTATGGCGACGGCTGCACATTCGGGAAAAACATCGGAAATCGGCGCAATGGCGCGGCTTATCGAGGCGGTTATCGACCTATGGGAACGTGATGGCGCGAGCGGCACATCGGCCCGTGCGATCAGCCGCCTGGCCCAGACCCCCGTATCCGGAATCTATCATCACTTCGGATCACTGGAACAGTTGTTTCTTTCCGCACATGAGCAGGCCCAGCGCGAGTCGGAACGCTGGTGCGCGGCGCGGCTGGCGGAACTGGAGGGGGCTGCGCCCCTGTCGCGTGACGCCTTCGCGCCCCTGCTCGCAGCCCTGATCGACCAATGGTGCGAGGAACAGCGCCGGCTGGCCTTCGCCTGGCGCGAATGCCAGCTGATCGCTGCGCGGGAGGATCGCTATGGCCCGGTCGCCCAACGCTGGACGACCATGTGGCGCAGTTTCTGGGAAGAGGTCTGCGCACGCTGCGGCCATCCGGCCCGAGGCGCCTTCACCGCCTATTTGTTCGACGGTGAAGCCACGCTGCATTTGATGCGCTGGCGCCGACCGGTCGACCGCGCCGCGCTGGACGACATGTGCGCCGGCTGGAGCGACTGGCTGTGCGGTCGCCCGGTGCGCGCCGGCCATTGGCGTCAGTTCGCCCGCGAACAGGCCGATCTTGCCCTGCCCGAACAGACGATCAGCAGCGGCACGATGGAACAGATTGCCGAAGCGGCTGCCGATGTGCTGGCGCAGGAGGGCATGGCGGCCCTGACCCATCGCGCCGTCGCCGCACGGGCCGGCCTGACGCTGGGCGTCGTCTCCTATAATTTCCGGTCCAGCGCCGAGCTGGTCCGCGCGGCGTTCGAGATGATCTATCGCAAGGCGGTGGAATCGGGCGGCGGCACCGTGCCGGAGGCAGTGACATTGACCGACGAGCAGTTGCTTGCGCGCTATTCCAATCCCCCGCCCCGCAACGACCGCATCCTGCCGGCGATCGACGAACTGATGCTGGCCGCTGCGCGCAACGGCGACCTGCGCGATTTCGCGCCCCAGTTGCGCTATCGGCGCGGCCGCACCAGCGGCGGCCTGCTCCGCGCGATCCTGGGCCGGGATGTCGCGCCGCTGGAAGCCGCGCTCTTTTCCGGCGTCATATCGGGCCATCGCAAGACCTGTTTCGGCCTGACGCCGGCCGAGGCCGCCAGAGCCGGCGCACAGGCCATGCTGGACCTGCGCACGATGGTGCGCACCGCTGCGGACGCGGCTCAGTCGGAAAGCGCCTGAGCCCGCGCCGCCAATATATCCTCCAGATGGTTGACCGGATCGCCGGCAACCACCCCGCCCTCGACCGGCATGGCGATGCCGGTGATCTGCCGCGCGCGGTCGCTGGCCAGGAACAGCGCCGCCTGCGCCACATCGTCCGGCACGCCGCGCCGCTTCAAGGGCTGGTTGGACAAGTAGACCGCGTCGATCGCGGCATCGACCCGCGCCGCCCGGTCCGCCTCTGCCCCCTGCGCGCTGAAGGAGGACAGGCTGGTGCGGATATGGCCGGGCACCAGGCAGTTCACGCGGATGCCATGTTGCGCCAGGTCGATCGCCACCGACTTGGAGAATTGGATCAGTCCCGCCTTGGACGCGCGATAGCTCATCATCGCCTGCCCGGCGAGCAGGCCGGCGATCGAGGCATTGTTGAGGATGACGCCGCCGCCATGATCCTTCATGTGCCGGGCCGCCGCCTGCGTTCCCAGCATCGCCCCCAGCAGATTGACCGCCATCACACGGTCGAAATCGGCCAGGCTGTCATCCAGGAAATGCGGGAAGGGCGCGCAGCTGATCCCGGCATTGTTGAACAATATGTGCAACCCGTCAAAGGCATCGACCGCGCGCGCGACCATCGCCTGCACCTGCGCCCGGTCGGCGACATCGACGGCCATGAACAGCGCCGATGGCCCGAGCGCGGCCGCCAGCGCGGTGCCGGCCGTCCCATCGCGGTCGGCGATCAGCACCCTCGCCCCTTCGGCGACGAACAATTCCACCGTGGCCCGGCCGATGCCGCCCGCGCCGCCGGTGACGATGGCGACCTTGCCCGCCAGTTCCCCTGCCATGCGCCTCAACCCCGCCGGGTGAAGCGGATCGGCAGCCGCTCGATCGACTGGGTCGCGACTGTGGGCAGATAGCGTATCTCCTCGGGCGCGATCGCCAGTTCGATATCGCCGATCCGCCGGATGATCTCGCGCGCGGCGACCTTGATCTCCATCCGCGCCAGCGCGAGGCCGATGCAGCGATGGCCCCCGCCGCCGAAGGACAGGTGCCGGCCGATATTGGGCCGGTCGAGGTCGAAGCGGCGTGGATCGGGGAACACATCCTCCTGATCATTGGCCGAGGCATACATGAGCAGCAGATGCGCGCCAGCGGGCAGCGTCTTGCCGCCCAGTTCCACTTCGCGCGTGGTCATGCGCGACAGGCCGCGCACCGGCGGCTCGATCCGCAGCAATTCCTCGACGAAACGGTTCATCAGCCGGTCGTCATCCACCGACGCTTGCAGCAAGGTGGCAATCTCCGGCCGGGTCGCAAGGATGTAGAAGAGATTGCCGAGCGCCGTCGCCGTCGTCTCATTGCCGGCGATGAGCAGCGCCCGGATCAGCGACACCGCTTCGGCGAACGTCAATGCCTGCCCTTCGGCATCGCGGGCATGGACCAGATCGGAAATCATGTCCTCGCGCGGATCGGCCTCGCGCTCGCGCATCTTGGCGATCAGATATTGTTGCAGGTCGCAAATCTCGCGCGCATGACCCAGCATCTGCTCGCGATCCTGCATCCGGCCGATCTGCGCCGTCACCGCGATCGACCAGCGCGCGATGCGGTCCTTCATGGCCCAGTCGAGACCCAGCTGCTCGCAGATGATCCGCACCGTCAGCGGCACGGCGAAATCCTGCACTGCGTCCGCCTCGCCCCGGTCGGCGACGCTGTCGATCAGGTCGATCACGACCTTGGTGATCCGCGGCTCCAATTCCTTGACCCGATGGGCGCTGAACGCCTTTTCCATCAGCTTGCGGATGCGGGTGTGATAGGGCGGATCGGACATGATCGCGTCGGGGAAATAGCCGCCGCCGTCTCGCTCCAATATCTGCTGGAACTCCTGCTGGAAGCCCTTGGCCTGCTGCGTGTGATAGCCCTTGTTCACCGAATAGGTGATCGGATCCTGCTGGATCGCGGCAATATCCTCATAGCGGGACACCAGATACATGCCGAGCTTCTCGTCCCAATGGACCGGGTCATGCGACCGCATCGCCGCATAATAAGCACGCGGCCGGGCCGAGATGATCGGGTCGGTCATCGACGCCATGTCGAGCAGGGTGCGCGCTTCGGGCCCCAGGGTGTCTTGCGTCATTGCTGCGCCACCACGACGCGCAGGCCATCAAGCGCCGGTGTCAGGCGAATCTGACAGGCGAGGCGGCTGGTGTCGCCGGCAACGTCGGACACCATGTCGAGCATCGCATATTCGATATCGTCGGGCGCGCCGGTGCGATCGACCCAGGCCGGATCGACATGGACCAGGCAGGTCGCGCAGGAACAGGCGCCACCACAGTCGGCGGCAATGCCGTCGATCCCGTTCGCCTTGGCCAGTTCCATCAGCGACAGGTCGCCCTCCCCGGCGACCGCCTGCTCCACGCCATGCACATCCACAAAGGTGACCCGCACCATCGACATCCTTCTCCTCATGAAGGGGCAGGATGGCCGATGGTGCCGGACGCGGAAAGGCATGGCGCCGCGCAGCCGCTTGACTGGTGCGGCAGGCCGCGCGGCGGCGAGAGGACACGCCAAGTGCGCGTGCAGTCATTGGGTCAGGAAAGGGCGCGGCCTAGTCTTCACAGCATAAGAGGATGCCATTCGTGCCGACGACGCTCATCGCCAACGCCACCATCTGGGACGCCACCGACAGCCCTGCCTTTGCCGGCGACCTGCTGATTGAAGGCAACCGCATCCTTGCGGTCGGGCCGGATGCCAGTGCCGGCCGCGCGCCGGCCGATCAGGTCATCGACGGCAGCGGCAAGACGCTGATGCCGGGCCTCACCGAAGGCCATGCCCATATCTCCTTCGGCGACGCCGCCTCGACCGAGGATCTGATCGCGCCTTCGCCCGAAGCGCATACACTCATCACCGCACGCATGGCCCGGCGCCTGATCGATCAGGGGTTCACCAGCTGCTATGGCGCATCGGCCGCGAAGCTCAAACTGGACGTCGCGGTGCGCGACGCGGTCGATGCCGGCCATATTCCCGGCCCCCGCATCCGCGCCGGATCGACCGAGATCACCGTCACCGGCGGCATGGGCGATGAGAGCAAGCTGCACAATCCGCGCATCGGCATTTCCTGCGTCGTCGACGGGCCGGAGGAGATGCGCCGCGCTGTGCGGCTGGCGATCCGCGAGGGCTGCGACAATATCAAGCTCGATGTCTCGGGCGATCCCTTCTATCCCGGCAGCCCGGCCCATGTGACGCCGATGGCGTTCGAGGAAGTGCAGATGGCGGTCGACACCGCCCATGCCTTCGGTCGCAAGGTCAATGCGCATAGCCGATCAATAGAGGGCAGCAAATATTGCGTCCGCGCCGGGGTCGATGGCCTGTTCCATGTCGAATATGCCGACAGCGAATTGCTCGACATGCTGGAGGCGGCGAAGGACCGAATCGTCATCGCGCCCTCGATCGGGCTGTTTCATGCGATGATCCATCATGGTGAACCCTGGATCAGCCGCGCCGCCTGCGACGCGATGGGCATCTCCGCACTGATCGAGGCATCGGTCGAGACTCACACCGAATTGCGCAAGCGCGGCATCCGCCACCTGATCGGCGGCGATTATGGCCTGGCCTGGAACCCGCAGGGCACCAACGCCCGCGATATCCGGCTAATGATCGACTATTATGGCTATGACGCCGCCGGCGCGCTGGCCTGCGCCACCCGCAATGGCGGGCAGGCGATGCGCGACCAGGGCGATCTGGGCACTTTGGTGCCCGGCGCGCTGGCCGACATGCTGCTGGTGGACGGCGATCCACTGGCCGATGTCACCATCCTCGAAGACAAGAACCGGCTGGCCATGGTGATGAAGGATGGCGCGATCCACCGCATCGCGCCCGGCCTAATCGACTGTGCCACGCCCGCCCAACGGAGAGTTGCATGAACATGGAAAGCGGCCCGATGCCGGCGGGCGATGCCCGCTGCCCGGCGATCAGCACGCAGGACATCATCGCCCGCGACAAGGTCGCCGCGCCCGGCTGGGTGCGCAGCGAATCCTACGCGTTTCTGGGCAGCGAGGACGTGTCGACCGCCCGCTATATCGACCCCGATTTTGCCCGGCGCGAGATGGAAAGCCTGTGGACGCGCAGCTGGCAATTCGCCTGCCGCGAGGAGCATATACCGGAAGTCGGCGACTATCAGGTCTATGAGATCGGCCGCCACAGTTTCATCATCACCCGCGTCGCGGCGGACGAGATCCGCGCCTATTACAACGCCTGCCTGCATCGCGGCACCAAGCTGCGCGCGTCGGGGTCGGCCGGCTGTGCCAGCGAGTTCAAATGCAGCTTCCATGGCTGGAGCTGGAACGTAGATGGGTCCAGCAAGAGCATCACCTGCCCCTGGGACTTCCCCCATGTCGACCCGGCCAACAACAGCTTGCCGCAGGTCCGCGTGCAGACGCTGGGCGGGTTCGTGTGGATCAACATGGACCCCGACGCGCCCAGCCTGGAGGCGTATCTGGGTGCCGAGGCGCTGGCCCATATACAGGCCTGGAAGCTGGAGGATCGCTATATCCACCTCCATGTCCAGAAGAGCTTTCCGGCCAATTGGAAGCTGACGATCGAGGCCTTCATGGAGGCCTATCATGTGATCGAGACCCATCCGCAGGTCGCCCCGTCCAATGCCGACGCGAACAGCCAATATGATGTCTATGGCGATCATGTGAACCGCTTCATCTCCTGCCTGGGCGTCGCCTCGCCGCATCTGGAGGGGCGCTTTTCCGAGCAGGATATTCTCGACCAGTTCACCGTCGGCGACGCGTCCGTGCTGAGCGAGGATCGCCCGCAAGTAGGCGACGGCACCGCGCGCCAGGCGATGGCCGACCTGTTCCGCACCATGTTCGGCGCGGCCACCGGCAGCGACCTGAGCGCTACATCCGACAGCGAGATGCTCGACTGCTTCTCCTACACCCTCTTCCCCAACACCTATCTCTTCCCCGGCGTGTCGCTGCCGATGGTCTATCGCTTCCGCCCGGACCCCAAGGATCATCGCCGCTGCATCTATGAGGTGTTCTTCCTGCGCCCGGTGCCGGACGGCGGCGCCCGCCCCGAACCGGCCGAGCCGATCCTGCTGACGGACGAACAAAGCTTCTGCGAGGCGCCGGGCATGGATGCCGGTTTCGGCAGGATCCTCGATCAGGATACCGACAATCTGTTCCTGCAACAGGAAGGGATAGAGGCGAGCGCCAAGCGCGGCCTGACGCTGGGCAATTATCAGGAAATCCGCATCCGCCATTTCGAGCAGGCGGTCGACCGCTATGTCGCCATGCCGCCGCTGCGGCCTGGCCGCTGAGGCAGGCCCATGTCCTTTGCCCTCAACGCGCAACTGGCCGCCAAGCGCCCGCCCCTGCCGACCACGACGGTGATCGATCCGGTCACCGCCAGCATCATTCGCGGCGCGCTGGAAACCGTCTGCTATGAGGCGACGACCCATCTCGGCCGCGCTGCCTCCTCGCCGATCATCAACCAGTCGAACGAGCGCAACGCGGCGATCGTCGACGCCCATGGCCGGCTGGCCATGGGGTCGATCGGCACGCCGCACCTGACCTTCGTGTCGCAACTCACGGTCCGCTATGGCCTGATGCAGCAGCAGGATTATGACTGGGGACCGGGCGACGTGTTCGTCGGCAATGATCCCGATTATGGCGGCGGCCACCTGCCCGACTATAATGTCTATGCGCCGGTCTATGATGCGGCCGGCGAACTGGTGCTGGTGCAGGCGTTGCAGGCGCATCAGGGCGATACCGGCGGCAAGGATCCGGGCGGCTTCACCCTCGACGCCACCGACATTTTCACCGAAGGCCTGGCCATCCCCTGCCTGAAGCTGGTCCATCGCGGCGAAAAACGGCGCGACGCCATCCACCTGCTCGAACGCAATAACCGCTTCCCCAGCTTCGCCGGCGATCTCGCCGCGATGATCGGCGCGGTCGAGAAGGCGACCCTGTCGATCCGCGCGATCCTCGACAAATGGGGTGCCGACGCGGTGCGGGCGGCGGTCAATCATGCGATCGACCAGTCGGAACGGCAGATGCGCGCCACCGTCTCCGCCTGGCGCGACGGCCGCTATGACGCGACCGTCCATATCGATCATGACACGATGGGGAGCAAGGATATCCGCGTCCAGGTCGGCTGCACCGTGGCCGGCGACCAGCTGACCGTCGACCTCAGCGGCACCGACGATCGCCAGGATCTGGTCGGGGTGTGGAACACCTTCGCCAATTCGCGCGGCTATATCATGACCCAGATCGCCGCCAGCATCGACCCCGACATCGTCAAGAATGAAGGGCTGTTCAACGCGGTCGAGATCATCCTGCCCGAAGGCTGCATCGCCCACCCCGCGCCCAACCGCCCGGCGGCGCTCGGCTCCTTCCACCCCGCCTGCGAGATTACCGAGGCGGTGTGCGTTGCCTTGTCGCAGGTCGCGCCGGACCGGTCCGCGCCCCAGGTCTACAGGATCGGCATGCCCAATGCGGTGATCGGCTTCGACGCGGCGGGCCAGATGTGGATGGACCAGGGCGTCGATTGCCGGTCGATGGACGTATCCGCCGTGCAGGGCATCGACGGCTGGGGCAGCTGCCCGGTCTCGCTCGGCAATTTGCTGTTGTCGCAGGCGGAGGATGGCGAGGCGCGCTTCCCCGTCATCAACATCAGCCGCGAACTGGTGACCGACAGCGGCGGCGCGGGCCAGTGGCGTGGCATGCCGGGCAGCCGCAATGTGAAACGGATGTTGGAACCGGCAATGGCGATGGCCTGGATGGTCAGCCACGATCATCCGATCAGTGGCCTCGCCGGTGGTGCCGACGGCACCCCCTATCTCAATCATTTTCAGGTCGGGACACCCGATGAATATCGGGTCGAGCTGACGGCGCGGGCGCAGCTGCCGGCGGGGGCTGTCATCGCCTATCAGCATGGCGGCGGCGCGGGCTTCGGCCCAGCGCTGCGCCGCGATCCACAGGCGGTGTGCGAGGATGTGCTGGACGAACTGGTGAGCATCGCCGCCGCCCGCGACCTTTATGGCGTGGTGCTGACCGGCTGCCTGGAGGATTATAGCCTGGCGGTGGACCATGCCGCCACGGCAGCATTGCGCGGGGAGCGGATCGCGGCATGAGCTATCGCGTCGGCATCGACATTGGCGGCACCTTCACCGACTTCGCGCTATTGAAGGCCGGGGCAAAAGATGACCAAGTCATCCTGCACAAGAATCTGAGCACCCCACAGGATCGCTCGATCGGCGTGATGGAGGGGCTGGAGACGCTGGCCGGCAAGGAGGGGCTGTCGTTGGGCGCCTTCCTCGCCCGCTGTGAGGCGATCGTCCACGGCACCACGGTTGCCGACAATATATTGATCGAGATGGACGGTGCCGTCACCGGCCTCATCACCACCCAGGGTTTCCGCGACGAGATGGAATATCGGCGCGGCTACAAGGAAAGTATCTGGGACGTTCGGCTGGAACCGCCGATTCCGATCGTACCGCGCCGCCGCCGGCTGACCGTGCCCGAACGGGTGCTGGCCGATGGCAGCGTGCATGAGGCACTGGACGAAGAGGCGGTGCGCGAGGCCTGTGCCAGGCTGCGCAAGCAGGGGGTCGAATCCGTCGCGATCGGCCTGATCTTCGCCCATGTGAATGGCGATCATGAGGATCGGGTAGCGCAGATCGTGGCGGAGGAGATGCCCGGCATCCCCGTCTCGCTCGGCCACCGCATCCTGTCACGCGCGCCCGAATATGACCGGATCAGCACGACGGTGGTGAACGCCTATGTCGCGCCGCGCGTGAACGCCTATCTCGAACGGCTGGTCAGTCGTCTGGCGCAGGCCGGCTATGCCCGGCAGCTGATGGTGATGCAGGCGTCCGGCGGCGTCATGACCCGCGCCTATATCGAAGCCGCGCCGATCCGCCTGCTCGCCTCCGGCCCGGCCGGCGGCGTCATCGCATCGGCGCGGACCGGCGGCGCCAAGGGCTATCGCAACCTGCTGTGCGTCGACATGGGCGGCACCAGCTATGACATGTCGGTGGTGCGGGACGGCGCTGCCCCGGCAGAGGCGGGATGGAACATGCATCACCGCTATCTGGTCGGCGTGCCGATGGTGCAGGTGGAAACGCTGGGCGCGGGTGGCGGATCGATCTGCCATGTCGACAAGGGGGAACTGAAGGTCGGCCCCGCCTCCGCCGGCGCGGCGCCGGGACCGATCTGCTATGGCCGGGGCGGGTTGCGGCCGACCGTGACCGACGCGCTGCTGATGCTGGGCATCCTCTCCACCGGCGAAGGCTTTGCCGGCGGCAGCTTCCGCCTGCGCGACGAGAGCGTGGCGGAGGCCTTCGCGGCATTGGGCGCGGAGCTGGGCTATGATGCGCAGCAGGCGGCGTTCGATTGCTGGCGGCTAGTCAACGCCAATATGACCCAGGCGGTGCGGCGCACGACGGCGGCCAAGGGCATGGACCCGGCCGACATGGTGATGCTGGCCTATGGCGGCAATGGCCCGGCCTTCGCCGCGATCCAGGCGCAGGATCTGGGGATCGACCAAGTGCTGGTGCCCCGCGCCTCCCCCACTTTCTCGGCGCTCGGCACGCTGGTCGCCCATCCGGCGATCGACGAGGAGCGATCGTGCAGTGCCCGCGCCGATGCGCTGGATCTCGACCGGCTGCGCGGCCTGTGGGCCGACCTGGCCGCCGATGCCGCCGCGCAATTTGCCGAATCCGGCTTTGCCGCCGATGCAGTGCAGGCGCGCTGGCGGGTGGCGATGCGCTATGCCGGGCAGAATTGGGCGCTGACCTTCGACCTGCATGAAGGCCGGGGGCTGGATGATCTGGGCTTTGTCGACGAGACGCTGTCGGCCCGCGCCATCGCTGCCTTCAACGCGCGGCATCTGGCCGAATATGGCCATGTCCGCGAGGGCGAGGTGCCGGAAATTACCGGCGTGCGCCTGACTGCCCAGGCCGAGACGCCGATGCCGCCCGCCGGTGGCGGCTTTACCGCGCCGGTCGTGGAGCCGGCGCCCCATGGCCATCGCCGCGCCAATCTGGGCGATGGCTTTGCCGATGTCGCGATCCACAAGGGGCCGGACCTGATCCCCGGCGCCCGCGTCACCGGCCCGGCGATCATCGAGGAGGTGTTCACCACCATCGCCGTCTATCCCGGCTGGCAGGCGCGGGTCGATGATGTCGGCGACTATCTGTTGGTGCGCCAGTCGTGACGGCGCTGGCCGGGCTGGTGATCGTGGAGACGGCGGAGCGGGTGGCGGGCGAATTTGCCGCCCGCCTGTTCGCCGATTTCGGTGCGGAAGTGATCAAGGTCGAAGCGCCCGGCGGCGCCCCGACCCGCGCCATGGGGCCGTTTCATGAAGGACAGAGTACGCTGTTCCGCTATCTCAACAGCAACAAGAAGTCGGTGCTGCTCGATCTGGATGCGCAGCAGGACCGCGCCCTGCTCGACCGGCTGCTGGCGCGCGCCGATGCGCTGATCGACGATCATGGGCCGGACTGGGCGACGCAGCACGGACTGGCGCTCGGCAGCCAGCCCGATATCGTCCATTGCGCGATCACGCCCTTTGGCCAGGACGCCCCGCCCCATTGGCAGATTGCCCGCCCGATCAACGTGATGAATGCCGGCGGCTGGGCCTGGCACACGCCCAGCGAGAGCGTGCTTGACCGGCCGCCGTTGATGGGGGCCGGCCGCTTCATGAGCGATTATGAGGCGGGGCTGGAGGCCGCGCTCTGCACTGCCGCGTCGCTGCTGCGCAAGCGGCGGACCGGCATGGGACAGGCAATCGACATCAGCGAGGTCGCCGTCCAGCTGTCGCGCGCCGACTGCGTGCTGGGGCGGATGCTGGCCGGGGATGCAGAGCCGGGACCGGAGCGGACCCGCTATGATATGGGCGGTCCCGGTGCGGCCTTCGCCTGCGCCGATGGCCATGTCTATCTGCTGATGACGACGCGCGCGCACTGGCGCGGGCTGTGTGCGCTGATGGGCGATCCCGACTGGGCCGGTGCGTTCCCGGAGGACTGGCTGGAATATCATTGCACGCGCGATCGGGTCGCCGATTTCCGCGGCCATTTCCGCGGCTGGATCGCGACCCAGGCCAAGGATGCGGTGGCGCAGGCGGCGCAGCAAGCGGGCGTGCCGCTGGTCCAGGTCAACAGCGCCGCCGACCTGATCGACCATGTTCAATATCGGCATCGCGGCTTCTTCCAGCCGTTGGGCGGCGCGCTGCACCCGACCGTACCCTATCGCATGAGCGCCTCGCCGGTGCAGCTGCACAGTCCGGCCCCCTCGGCGGGCGCCGATCAGGCGATGCTGGCATGAGCCGGGGCGGTCCGCTCGCCGGCATCCGCGTGCTGGAGATCGCCAAGGTCTGGGCCGGTCCCTATGCCGGCAAGCTGCTCGCCTTCCTCGGCGCGGAGGTCATCAAGGTCGAAAGCCGCGCCAATCTGGACGAGATGCGCGCCTATGGCGGGGTCGATATCGACAGCGCGCCCTATTTCCGCAGCATCAACCAGGAGGTGCTGAGCGTCCAGCTCGACATGAAGTCGGATGAGGGCATGGCCCATCTGCGCGCGATGATCGCCGCGTCCGACGTGCTGATCGACAATCTGCGGCCCGGCGCGATGGAGCGATCGGGCCTGGGCTATGAGGATGTCCGTGCGATCCGCGCCGACATCATCCAGCTGTCGATCAAAATGTATGGCAGCGACGGGCCGCTCGGTTACCAGACCGGCTATGCCCCCTGTTTCGCGGCGCTGGGCGGGCTCAATGCACTCGTCGGCCATGTGGGCGAGACACCGGCGGGGATGAATATCCGCTATGGCGACTCCACCGTCGGCATCGCCGCCGCGCTGGCGATTGTCGCCGCGCTCCATCATCGCGAGACGAGCGGCGAGGGACAGTTTATCGACCTGTCTGCGGTCGAGACGCTGTCGATGATGGTCGGTGACAGCCTGTTCGCCTATGGCCTGACCGGCGAGTTGCCGCAGGCGACCGGCAACACCCATGCCGACATGGCGCCCCATGGCTGCTATCCTTGCGCTAACGGGCAATGGATCAGCCTCGCCATCGCCGATGACCGGGAATGGCGCGCTTTCTGTGCCACCATCGACGCGCAGGCGCTGGCCGCCGATCCCCGCTTCGCCGATGCGGCCGCCCGCATCGCCAACCGGGACGCGCTCGACGCGACGATCGCCCAACGCAGTCCGGAATGGGATGCCGAGGCGATGGCGCAGGCACTGCTTCTGGCCGGTGTGCCGGCCTTTCGCAGCCAGTCCTCGCTTGACCTGATCGGGAGCGAGGCGCTCTGGGCACTGGGCGCCTATCGCATGGTCAGCGACGCCAAGGGCGAGCCGCGACCGATCATCGGGCCGGGCTGGCGCATGACACCGGATGAGGCCAGCATCACCCGTGGCGCACCCTTGCTCGGCGAGCATAACCATCTGGTCTATGGCGAGATATTGGGGTTGAGTGACAGCGAAATTGACGACCTGATCGCCCGTCGCATCATTTGGTAATCAGCCGCTCTTGCAAGTTGATCCGCAGCCATTAGATTTTTGCGAATGGTTCGCAAAAAGGAAAGAAGATGGCGCAGCCCAATGTCTATCAGGTGTCGGACTGGAACGGATCGAGCGGGGAGCGCTGGGTCACGCATCGCCAGCGGCTCGACGCGATGCTCGCACCCTTTGGCGATGCGGCGATGGCAGCTGCCGCCGCCCGGCCGGGCGAGCGCGTGCTGGATGTCGGATGCGGCGCGGGCACCAGCAGCATCGCGCTTGCCCGCCAGGTCGGCGCGACCGGCGAGGTGCTGGGCCTCGACATTTCCGGGCCGCTGATCGCGCTCGCCCAATCGCAGCAACCCGCCGACCTGCCGATCCGCTACGCGCTGGCCGATGCCGGCAGCGCGACATTGACCACTCACGGATTCAATCTGCTCTTCTCGCGCTTTGGCGTGATGTTCTTCGACGATCCCGTGGCCAGTTTCGCGCATATGCGTCGGTGGCTTCGTCCGGGTGGCCGGATCGCCTTCGTCTGCTGGCGGGCGGCGGCAGACAATGACTGGGTGCGCCTGCCGATGGGCGCGATCCGCGACATCGTGCCGCCGCTGGCGCCGCCCGATCCCGAAGCACCCGGCCCCTTCTCCTTTGGCGATCCGGTACGGGTAACGCGCATCCTGAGCGACGCCGGCTTTGCCGCAATCGACCTTGCCCCGATCGATGGCGTGATCCCCTTCGGCCAGGGCGCCGATCGCGAGGCAGCGCTGGACGATGCCCTCGCCATGGCGTTCGAGGTCGGCCCGCTCTCCCGCGCGCTCGCCGATCAGCCTGCCGATGTGCGGGATCGCGCAGCCCAGGCCGTGCGCAGCGCCTTCGCCGCGCGGCCGGGCGAGACCGCGATCCTGATCGACGGTGCCGCCTGGATCGTCACCGCCACCAATCCGGGCTAGAGTAGCCGCACCGGCCGGGATATAGGCGCGCCATGACCGAGCATCCCGCCTATCGCCAGATCGGCCTCATCGGCACCGGCCGGGTCGCGCGCGCGCTGGGTCTGGCCCTGGCCCCGCGCAGCGCCGCGCCGATCCTGGTGCAGGGTCGCAACCCCGACCATGCCGCCGCAGCGGTTGCAGCGATCGGCCGTGCGCAGGCCGTTGCCCTGTCATCTTCGCTGTCATCCCATTGCGACCTGATCCTGCTGGCGGTGGCGGACGACGCCCTGCCGGCGGTGATCGCGGATCTGGCCACCATGCCCTTGTCTGCCACCATCTGCCATGTCAGCGGGCGCAGCGGCGCGGCGCTGCTCGATCCGCTCCGGGCACAGGGCGCGACCACCGCCGCCGTCCATCCCGCCATGACCTTCACCGGCGATCCGGCCGCCGAAGTCGCGCGGATGCAGGGTGCCCGCTTCGCCATCACCGGCGCCGATGCGCCGGCCATCGCGGCGGCACGCAAGCTTGTCGCTCTGCTGGGCGGCGTGGCGGTCGAAGTCGGGGAGGCGCATCGCGCCCTCTATCATGCCGCGCTCTGCCATGCGGCCAATCATCTGGTGACGCTGATCGCCGGGGCCTCCGACGCACTGGTCACGGCCGGCGTGGCGGAGCCCGGTGCGCTGCTGGCGCCGCTGGTCCGGGCCGCGCTTAACAACAGCCTGGATCGCGGGATCGATGCCCTGTCCGGCCCGCTGCTGCGCGGCGACCGACAGACGATCGGCAATCATCTGACGGCGCTGAACGCGCACGCACCCGAGTTGCTGCCAGCCTATCGCGCCATGGCGCTGGCGACGCTCGACGCGCTGGACCGGGACCAGGCCGCGCTGCGCGACGATCTTGGAGCGCTGGCCGATTAGATTGAATCGGCCAGCGCTCCAATTGTCTTTTGTTTTTCGCATTCTGCGAGCCATCGGCTGTTCCAGCCGATTTCAGAACGCTCTAGCCGGCAAAGCGGCTGTTGATCATCCGGGTGGTTGACCAGCCTCCATCCACCGCGATCACCTGGCCATTGATATATTCGCCTTTGTGGGAACAGAGGAAGGCGACGACATGGGCGACATCCTCCGGCGCGCAATCGCGGTAGAAGGGGGTCAGCCCCTGGTTGATCCGCTGGAAGGCGGGATAGTCCCAGGCGGCATCGGTCATCGGCGTGCGCACCACGGTCGGCGCGACGATGTTGGAGCGGATGCCTTGTTCGCCATATTGCGCCGCCATCGTCTGGGTGAGGCCGGTCAGCCCCGCCTTCACCGCGCAATAGATGCCGCCATCCATTCCGCCCATGATGCCGAAGGTCGACCCGATGGTGACGATCGCCGACCCCATGCCCATATGCGGCAACACGGCCCGGCACAGGCGGAAGGGGGCGCGCAGCGACAGGCCGATCACTTCGTCCAGCATGGCGTCGCTGGTGTCATGCACCGACGCCCACACCCCCGCGCCGGCATTGTTGACCAGATGATCGACCCGCCCGAACCGGACCGTTGCCTCCGCCACGATCCTGTCCGGCGCATCATCATCGCCAATGTCCGCCGCGACGAAGGCAAAGGCGGCGTCCTGCGGCAGCGCGGCTGCGAGCGCCGCCAGCTTGTCCGCGCTGCGGCCGGTGCCCAGCACGGCCACGCCATCGGCGCACAGGGCGCGCACGATCGCCGCGCCAATGCCGCCCGCCGCGCCGGTGACGATCGCGACCTTCTGTTCCGTCATGCCGTCATCCTCTGCTGCTCGTGCGCCCGCGCCGCAATGTCCCCCGCCGCGACATAGCCGAAGGTCAGTGCCGGACCGATCGTCGCGCCGGCGCCGGGATAGCAGTCCCCAAAGGGACTCGCGGCGCAATTGCCGGCGGCATAGAGATGCGGGATCGGCCGACCGCCGCCATCCAGCACCCGCGCCTGTGCGTCGCAGCGCAGCCCGCCCTTGGTGCCCAGATCGCCATTGTCGATCGGCACGGCATAGAAGGGCGCGGTATCGATCGGTCCCAGATTGGGGTTGGGGGTGACGCCGGGATCGCCGAAGAAGCGATCATAAATATTGCCGCCCCGGCCAAATTCGGGATCGACGCCGGTCTGCGCATAGCCGTTCATCACCTGCACGGTTTCGCTGAGCGCCTGCGGCGCGATGCCGATCTTGCGCGCCAATTCCTCGATCGATCCGGCGCGGAAGACATAATGGTCCCACCAATGGCCGGGGATGCGATGGTCGGGCGTATGGACCGTGGGCATCAGCCCGCCGGCGCTAAACTTCGCCCGGAACTTGGCGTCGAAGATCAGCCAGCAGGGCATGTTGGCGCCGGTCTTCAGCTGATCCGCCACCATCGCCTGACCGAACCGGTCATAGCCGGTCGCTTCATTGACGAAGCGCAGGCCCAGCCGGTTGACGCAGACGCTCCACGGCCGGCCGACATCGAAAGCGGCCTGGTGGATTTCGTGGAAATTGGCGGCACCCGGCGCCGGCAGGGTCATGGTCGGTATCCACCAGCCCTGATCGGTATGGGCGACCGACGCGCCGATCGCCTCCGCCGCGATCAGCGCCTCGCCGCGATTGCCTTCCTCCGGGGTCGAACTGTGGCGGGCGAGGCCCGGCACCGGGTAGAAACGATCGCGCAGCGCCTGATTCCATTCAAAGCCGCCCGCCGCCAGCACCACGCCATGGCGCGCGCCGATCTGCTGCACCTGCCCGAAGCGGCGGACGGTGATGCCCGACACGCGGCCGTCGGCGCCGAGCGTCAGTTCCTCCAGCGCGGTTTCCAGCCGCAGTTCGACACCGCGCGCGAACAATTGCTGGTAGAGCGCGCCCATCAGCCCCGCCCCCTGGGTGAAGCGCCGGTCCCGCGCCGACAGCCGCCGCGTGCCGATGTCGAGCCAGTAGCGCGCGATCATCTTCGCCGCGGTCCAGCGCCAGCCGCGCTGCTGCATCATCAGGGCGAAGGTCTGGCCAAGGTCCATCGCATAGCGGCGGAACAGCGTGAACCGGCTATATTGCGCCCGCATCAGCGGATAGCGATCATCACCCAATTGCCGCCCGTCGAAGGTCGGGCAGATGATGGAGCGATCGGCCCGCGCGCCCGGCGCGTCGGGAAAATAATCGGGCCAGGCCGCCGCCATCACCGGAACACCGCTGTCCTTCAGGAAGCGCAGCATTTCCGGCGCGCGGTCGACATAGGCGGCCAGCCGTTCCGCATCGACCGATACGCCGATGACGCTGCGCAGATAGCGCAACGCCGCGGCCGCGCTGTCGCCCTGGTCGCCATCCAGCCCATGGCCCGGCACCCACATCACCCCGCCCGAGGTGGCGGACGTGCCGCCAAATTGATGCGCCTTCTCCACGATCAGGACGGAGAGGCCGAGATCCGCGCCCCGCAAGGCTGACATGGCGCCGGCCGCACCCGATCCCACGATGATGAGGTCGAAGCTTTCCATCATCAGAAGCTCGGCACCGCTTCGAGATGCGATCCGGGCGGGAAGCAGAAATATTCTACGAAATGCCCCAGATTGGCGCGCGCATCGAAATAGGCATAGGTGCCGCCCATCGTGTCCCAGGCGATCGGCATCGCCCAGCGGGCTTTGGCCGCCGCGACCGCCGCGTCAAAGGCGCCGCGATCGCCGAAATGCCGGCCCTGATGATGATAATGAAGGCCAAAGCCCTCCGCCGGCAGGCCCCATTGATAGACGCTGATGTCGCCCGACAGGGGCTGGATGATCTCGAACTGCAGTTCATCCTTGGTCGCCAGCGCGAAATGGGCGATCGCCTGCCGGTCCTGCCCGGTGTCGAAAAGCGCATCGGGCATTTCCATATAATGGCCGATGCCGTGCAGCCCGCCGATCTCGTCCATCGCCCGGCGCCAGTCGGTGGTCACATAGGCATGCTGATAATAGTCCCGGCGCACGGATCGCCCTCTCCCGCTCTGTTCTGCTGCCAGCCACTATCGAAGGCGGGGCAGCGAAGCGGAATGACCCGTGCGGCAGCGCCGCTTGCACCGGCACGCGCATAGGGTCACGGGCAATTGCCGTGCCCGCCGGCCCATGATGAATGGGGCCATGACCATGCTGACCTTCACCGCCGTCGCCCATGTCGACGATGTGCCGCCAGGCACTGCCAAGGCCGTCGATGTCGACGGCGAGAGCATCCTCCTGTGCCACAGCAATGGGCGGCTGTTCGCGGTCGCCAATCGCTGCTCCCATGCCGACGAGCCGCTCGCCTGCGGCCGGGTGCGGGCGGGCTGGATCGCCTGCCCGGTCCATGGCGCACGCTTCGATCTGGAAACCGGCCGCGCGATGAACCCGCCGGCGAAGGCACCCATCAGGGTCTATGAATTGCGGATTGTGGACGACCGGATCGAGATCGCGCGCTAGTCCCTGCGCGGCTGCATCAGGGCCAGGAAATCCGCCAGCGCCAGCCGCGCATCGAGCTGGGTGAAGAGGCGGATCGAGCGGCCGGGGATTTCCGCGCCATAGCGGGAATCGTCCAGCAGGCGCCGGCCGGCGATGATCGAGGAGGCACTGCTCTCCGCAGACACGGACGTCAGCAACACCATCGGACTGTCGCCCAGCGTGATGGCACCGCCCAGCTGAACGAAGGGCGGAAGGTCGGCATAGCGGCCATAGAGCCATGCGGTCGTCGCCGACATCGGCCGCAAGGTCGCCGACATTTCCGCCACCGACATCTGCAACTGGCGATAGGCGCTGGCGGGAATTTGCCAGATCGGCATGCGGCTCCGCTCGATCAGGGTGCGCGCCGCTTCCAGATCGGTGGACATATTATATTCGCTGCCGCCCTGCGGATAATCGGCGCCACCGATCCACACCAGGGTCATACGATCAGCAATCGCCGGCTCCAGCTGCAGCGCCTGGGCGAGATTGGTGAGCGGCCCGCCGCAGGTGAAGAAGAGCGGCAGCGGATCGTCCCGCATCGCCTCCGCCACGATCGCCCGTGCCGCCGCCGACGCCTGTGCCCCGGCGACGCCGAAGCGCTCGCTGCCGGCAATCACCGGGCAGAGATTCGTCAGACCCATGATCTTCATCAGGTCGATCGCCGCCTGTTTGCCCGCCGCGGCGGTTGCGCCGGCCGGCTGTCCGCCCAGCGCCGCCAGCTTCGCGTCGAGCGCCGATGTCGTGACCAGCACCGGCCGCGCCGCCTTCGTCGCCAGTTGATGCGCGAGCGCGATCAGGCCGTCGGGATCGCCAGCGAAATCATTGTCGATGATGATGCGCGCCTTGGGCGCCTGCCGGATCGCCGGCAGCGTGGATCGGGCGGCCGTGCCGATCATCAGGCTGGCACCCGCTGCGATGAACCTGCGCCGATCGATCGTTGTCCGCATGCCTCTCCCCTGTCTGGGCCGAGGGCTGGCATGGCGCGGCCAAAGGGTCAAATAGCGAATTTCGGGTAGCCCATAGGCCAGAGCTATGGATGACTGAGCCGCGCCACCGCAACCGCGCGAATGTCGGTGGCCTTGGCCTTTTCATTGCCGGTCAGGGCGAAATCCGCCTCGTCCAGCAGCAGCACCCGGCGCGGAACCTTGAAGCTGGCCATGCGCGCCTTGAGATGAGCGATCAGGTCGCTTTCCGTCACCCGCGCGCCATCGACCGGGACGATGCAGGCGACCACCATCTCGCCCAGCAGCTCATCGGGTACGCCGACGGTCTGGCTGCGCTTGACGCCGGGGAAGGTCGCGATCGCCGCGTCCACTTCCTCCGGCGCGACATTGGCGCCGCCAGTCTTGATCATGTCGCTCAGGCGCCCTTCCCAGAAGAAGCGCCCCTGTTCGTCCACCCGTCCACCGTCGCCGGTGCGGTAATAGCCTTCCGCGTCGAAACATTCTTCCGGCGCCTTGCCCAGATAGGCGGTCATCAGGGTCGGCCCCTTGATGCACATTTCGCCATGCTGGCCGACCGGCAGGATCGCGCGGGTCAGCGGATCGACGATCTTCAGGCTGTTGCCGGGCAGCGGCGCGCCGGCGCTGCCGCCATAATCGGCGTCGGACGTATCCGCATCGAACGCCGTGCAGATTGTCATCGTCTCGGTCGTGCCGAAGGCCATGGGCGTGGTCCAGTCGGTGTCGACCGTGGGATGTTCGCCGATCAATTCACCCTTGGTCACATATTTGAGGCTGGAGAGGTCCGCGCTGACCCAATTCTCCGCCGCCTGGACCCGCGCCCATTGGTGCGGCCGCCCGGTGAGGAAGGTGACGCGCTCCTGCTCGATCACGTCGAGTGCTGCGGCGGCATCGAACACCGGTTGCAGCACCGCCGTCCCGCCGGTCGACAGCGCGGTGCCGATCACCAGGCTGATATTGCCTGACCAGAACAGGCCATTGCCGGTCCAGCTCACCACCGGCTCACGCATCGCGAAGACCCGCGGCCAGCGCCACCACTGGATGCAGAAGGCGCGCTGGGCATGGACGATGCCCTTGGGCAAGCTGGTGGTGCCGGACGAGAAGAAGATGCCGCCATGGTCGGACGGGGTGACGGTGGCGGCGCGCTGCGCCACCTGTGCATCAGGCACCGCCGCGCCGCTGGCGAGGAAAGCATCCCAGCCTTCATAGCCCGGCGCTGCCGGATTGGCATCGGTCACGCTGTCGAGCTGGACCAACCGATGGAGAAACGGCCCCTTGTCGATGCCGGCCAGCATGGCGGCAAAATCCTTCTTCATCACCCGCGTGTCGAAGAGGAGGATGCCGATCGCCGAAGCCTGGACCAGATGGCTCAATTCCTCCGCGCTCGAAAAGCTGCTGAGCGCCACGGTGACGCCCCCCGCCATCGCGATGCCGAAGACGCTGGCCAGATATTCCGGCCGGTTCGCCATCAGCACACCGACCCGGCCATCCTTGCCAAGGCCGGCCGCAATCAGCGCCCTCGCCACCGCGACGGAGCGGGCATGGAGTTCGTCATAGCTCCAGCAGATGCGCCGATCCGCCGTGCGCATCACGACCGCATCGCGCGCGCCGTGCCGCGCCCGCACCATGTCGAGATAGGCTGGGATGGTCTGCGCGCCCTGCCCCGGCTCCTGCGCCAGCGGAGGGCCATGAACCAGCGAAAGCGGCGCGCTCAATAGGGCAACTCCACCTGCGCGGTGCCCTTCAATATCTCCTCGCCATCCTGGGTGGTCATCACCGTGCGGACCTTGACCACCGGCATGCCGAAGGGGGATCGGTCGATCTTCTCCACCACTTCGCCATCGACCCAGGTGACGTCGCCCTCAAACGCGGGGGAGCGGAACTGGGTCTTGCTGTGCCAGACATAGCCGCCATGGCCGGCCCAATAGGCGACCGTGTCGAGATGCCAGGCATTCATCGACGCGCCATAGCCATAGGCGCCGCCCATGCCGACATTCTCCGCCTTTTCGGCATTGATATGGCCCGATGACGGGCCGTGATACAGACCATCACCCATGCGCGGGTCGATCTTGCGCGCCTCATGGTCATAGGACATGTCGGCGCCGAAGCCGGCATCCTCGGTCGCGGGATCATGGACGCCCTCGGGCACGTTCCACGCCCAAGTCCCCCAGATATTCTGGCGATGGGCGCGGCATTCATTGGCGAAGCTGACCACGGAATGCGGCCCGATCACCCGGCGCGGCAGCCGGTCGCCGACCTTTACATCGCCATAAGCGGGCGAATGGCCGTCCCGGTTGGACAGGATCCAGTCGTGGCGCGCCTTGTGGACGTCCGCCAGCTCCGCCTTGGTCCAGCGCCGGGGGCTCCGCTTCTCCTTGGCATAGATGCCGCGCCTGTTCGCTTCCTCGACCAGATAGCGGATCGCGGTCGCCTGTTCCTTGGCCACCAATGCGCCATGCTGGTTGCGGTGAATCGTGTCGCCGCGCGCGAACATGGTCGGGCCGGCAAAGCCGGTCTCGGCAATCGAATAGCCGTCGAAGCGGCGGCTCTGCACCAGCTTGTCGCCGGGGCGGACGGGGGTGCCGTAAAACCACCATTCCTCGCCGGCGAAGATCAGGTGGGAGCCCGGCACCTTGCCGACGCAGGCCGGGTGGCAACCATGGCCATAGTCCATCGCCACGGTGAAGCTTTGCGGCGCGACGATGCCGCCAAAGCGCGAGGCGCGGGCAAATTCCTCATCCCAGTGGATCGGATTGGGATAGTCCATCGCCTGAACCCAACGGCGAATGTCGGTCGCGTTGCAGGCGTCCCACATCTCGGCGAAGATGACCGGCTTGCCGATCCATTGGTCGACGTCGCTGGTATCCAGCACGGCGCTGGCATTATGATGTTCCATGTCGGCCATTGAACGTCCCTATTCGATCGGTTGCGGCGCGCCGGTGCCGAGGTAGTCGGCCAGCACGCGGTGGAAATTGATGATCGCCCGTTCCTCGACCGGGCTGGGCCGCAGCCCGTCGCAGCCGCGCGAGCGCAGGCCGCGCTGCACCGCCCCCATGTTCGAGAAATCCTGGCACAGCACCTTGCGCCAGCTTGCCTCGTCCATGTCGGGCTTGTGGAGATTGGCGGGGCGCGGCTCGGTGCCCTCGGGGAAGCGTTCGAGCGTATAGACCTCGAAGATGCAGCGATTGGGATCATGGCCGTCGGGCCGTGCGCGATAGCAGAGCGCGAAGGTCGGTCCGTGGATCACGACCGTGTTGGGGAAGATGTGCCAGACATTGCCCGCCGCCGCGAAATGGGCCGGGTCGATGCGCGGCCAGTTGACCCCGCGCTTGGCGTCCTCCTCCACCGTGCGGCGCATCAGGTGCATCTGCACCTCGCCCGGCGGCGTCCCTTCGGGCAGTTCCTCGACCAGCAGATTGGCGACCCGCACCATCGTTTCGGTGGTGGTGCCGTTCACTTCCTCCCAGAGCTGGTTGAGTGAATCCGCCAGCCCCTGGCGCATGTCCGCCGCGCCGGCCGCCCCAGCAGTCGCGCCGCCCGTGCCCTCGCGCGCCTGCGACCCGAACACGCCATGGATGCCGCGCCCATCGCTCCAGGTCGGCTTGGGCGAATATTTGGTCAGCTGCGGATGGGTGCCGGCAACATGATAGCCCTCGTTGAACGCCTCGATCGCGACCTTCCAGTTGCAGGGGAAATGCAGCCATTGGCGCCAGCGATAGCGCATCTGCTCCAGCTCGAACGGGTCGAGCATCGATGCCGCCGGCTCCAGATAGTCACGCAGCGGCGGCGCGTCCGGGTCCATGCAGACGAACACCCAGCCGCCCCATGTGTCGACGCGCACGTCGCGCAGGCGCAGGTCATCGGCCTTCAGGCAGTCGCCCCAGGCATCCTTGCGGACCACGCCGACATTGTTGCCGTCCAGATCCCAGCTCCAGGCATGGAAGGGGCAGACCAGCCGTTTCGCATGGCCGCACCCTTCGGTCAGTTGTCGGCCGCGATGGCGGCAGACGTTGAAATAGGCAGCGATCCGATCGGGCGCGGCGCGCACGACGATGATCGAGTCATCGACAATGTCGTAGGTGACATAGTCGCCGACCTCCGGAATTTCCTCTTCGCGACAGGCGACCTGCCAGACCTTGGGCCATAGTTTCGTGGCTTCGGCATCGGCATAGGATTGCGAGACATAGGCGTCATTGCCGATCAGCACCGGTGGCTCAGTGATGCTCCCTTGCATGGTCATGCGCCCCTGCCGCTCAATGCAGCGCAACCGGCGGCGGCGGCGCAGCCTCCGCGCGATAGTCGCTGGGGTTGCGGGCATAGACGCGCTTGAACATGCGGCTGAAATGGGCCGGGCTCTTGAAACCCACGGCGTAGGCGATCTCGCTGATCGAGATGCTGGCCGCGTCCGACCGCGCCATCCAGGCCCGCGCCTGTTCCAGCCGGCGCTGCCAGATCAGGTCGGAAAAGCTGGTGCCATTCTGCTTGAGCAGGGTGGTGAGATAGCGCGGCGAAATACCGCAACCCTTGGCCGTCATCGCGGCGGACAGGCCCGGATCGGACAGATGGACCTCGACAAAGCGGCGCACATCGGCAAAGCGTTTTTCCGCGACGGAGGGGCGCGGCGGCACCGCGCGCACATCGTGGCGCAGCCCCTGGCCGATCACCGCGAGCGCCGCTTCCACCAACGTCTGCGTGGTTTCCTCCGCCACATCCGCGTCGCGCTGGAACAGGCCGGCCAGGATGCCATCGGCGATCCCCAGTTCCGCCCGCTGCATCGGCAGCAATATGCCCGCCCCAGCATCGCAATCGACGAAGCCGCGCAGCACATGGGTCGGCACCGTCACATGCAGCACCTCATGCACGCCCTGCGCATCGGGCTGGCATTCGATCAGGAAGGGCGCGGTCGAGCGCGTCATCAGGAAATCGCCATATTGGGCGGCGCGGCTGCCAAGCTGGTTGGAAAAGACCAGTCGGCCACGCTTGACGAACCACAGGACGGTGAGGTCGGTGCCATCCTCGCGGATATGCTGGCGGGTGCGGCGGAAGAAGAGGCGGGTGGCCGATCGCAGCAGGATCGCCGCGCTGGGGCCGGCGGGCTTGCGCCGCGCCTCCACGTCGATGACGGAGCCTTCCTCCATCCAGTAATCGCCGCGATAATATTCCTGCTCGCGCTCGCCGCGAAACAGGTGCTGGCATTCGCGATAATTGCCCCGGTCGAGGGCGAAGAGCGTTTCGATCATCGCATCCGCTCCTTTCAGCGCTGAGCCCGACCGGCGCGGCTCAGCCGCCATTCCGGGGGATAGTTGAGGTCGTTATTCTTGACGGTGTGGGCGATGCCCTGGTCGAAGCCGCCAGCACCCAGATCGATGTCGGTCGGCCGGTCGCTCTTCATCAGCGGCAGCATGCCTTCCAGCCAGCCGGTGAGCAGGCTGCCCATATATTCGCCGCGATATTGCTTATAGGCCTCGATAAAGGTCTTCTGCGCGACCACCACGTCGAGCGGCCGGGTGCGGGCGCAGGCATCGGCATATTTGTCCGTCTCCGCCTCCAGCGCGTCGCGTGGCACGACGGCGTTGACGAAGTTGCAATCCATCATCTCGGCGGCGGTGAAAGGGCGGCCGGTGAACAGCATTTCGGAAAAGCGGCGAATGCCGACCATTTCCAGCCATTGCCACATGCGCGGCCCCCAGCCGGCATAGCGGAAGGAGGGATGGCCAAAGAGCGCGTCGTCGGACGAGACGATCAGGTCGGCATCGGCGCACTGGTAGAAATGCCAGCCATAGCAATAGCCCTTGGCCTCGACGATGCTGATCTTCTTGAATTCCTGCAGCGGGCGATTGCCGGCATAGCCCTTGGCATAATGGTCGGTCAGGCCATGGAGAAAGCGATAGGAGCCGGGCGGCGGATAGCGCACGTCGGGATCGTCAATCTCCAGGTCGGGCAGGAAATCATCATCCTCTCCCGGATGCAGATACATGTCGCCATGTTCGTTGATGTCGCCGCCCGATCCCAGATCCTGGCCGGCGCCGCGGATCACCAGCACCTTCACATCATCGTCGATATTCGCCTTGTGGACGATCTCGCCGAACAGCAGGCGCATGCCGATCGTCGTCGTGTTGGCCTTGCCCGGCCGGTCGAAAGTGACGGTCGCTATCTTGCGCGCCCGGTCCTTCTCATAATGCACGAACTGCGCCGCCTCGCGCTTGAGCGCTGCTGCGCTTGCCCTGGCCATGCCGCACTCTCCCATCTCTCTTATGCCCGGCAGGCTGGCATGGGGCGGCGATGGCGTATTGGCATTAGGCGCAGCTTTATCGATATGATACGCAGCAAAGCGACGACGAGGCAGACAGGCGCGCGATGGAGGAGCAGGATTTTTTCTTCGGGCTGGAAGGCCCGCTGGAGGCGGTGCCGGCCGCCGGCCAGATGCGCGCGGCCAATCTGCGCGGCTTTTCCGACTATGTCCGCGCGCGCGGTGGGGCGCCGCGCCGCATTCTCGCCCAGCATGGCCTAGACCCGATGGTGCTGGCCGATCCCGACAGCCATATCGCCTGCCAGCAGGTGGCGGCGATGTTCGAATATTGCAGCCTGCTGTTCGACGATCCGCTGTTCGGCCTGCACCTTGCCGCCACCCAGGATGCCGACATTTTCGGTAGCGTCACCGCCGTCTGCCGCGCCGCGCCGGACCTGCGCGCCGCGACCGCCAGCCTGATCCGCTATCTGCCGGTCGCCCATTCGCCCGAGGCGCAGCTGGAACTGGTGGAAGATGGCGGCATGGCCGAACTGCGCTGGGTGGTCGGCGCCGATCTCGGCTTCAACGACCAGGCCAATTATCAGGCGATGATGCTGATCCTGCTGCTGTTGCGGACCGTCAGCGGCCAGCGTTTCCGCGCCGCCTGGGTGCAATTTTCCGCCGATCCCAGCCCGCGCGAACTGATCGAGATAGAGGCGTTGCTGGGCACGACCGTCCGCCCGCGCGCTCCGGGCAGCGCGATCGGCTTTTCCGCCGCCTTGCTCGACCTGCCGATCGCGACGGCCAATCGGCTGACCTATAGGCTGGTCGGCGGCTATCTGGGCCGGCTGCGCCTGTTCAACCATGCCGACATGGCGGAACGGGCGCGATCCTATGTGCGCGGCGCGCTGCCGGCGGGGACATGTGCGATCGAGCGCTGCGCCGACCGGATGGGCCTGTCGGTGCGGACGCTGCAAAGCCGGCTGGCCGCCCATGGCCTGCATTTCAGCGATCTGGTCGAAGAACAGCGCGAACAGCTCGCCCGCATCTATCTGCGCCAGACGCCGATGCCGATCGACGAGGTGGCGGAGCGGCTGGGCTATGCCGAACAGACCAGCTTCGGCCGTGCGTTCAAGCGCTGGACCGGGCAGACGCCACGGCAATTCCGACAAGGCTAGCGCAGCAGCCGCACCCAGGCATCCGACAGCGCGTCCAGGCCGAAATGGTCGATCCGGTCGCCGGGGCGGATCGCGGTGGCGAGATCGAGCTGACGCCCCAACGTATCGGCCATCGCCGTCGCATCGGCCGGGTCGATCAGCAGGCCGCAGCGCCCATGGTCCAGCAGGTCGGCCGCATTACCCGCGCTACGCGACGCGATGATCGGCACGTCCACGGCCATCGCCTCCAGCAGGACATTGGGTGATCCTTCCCACCAGCTGGGCAGGACAAAGGCATCGGCATGGGCCAGCCAGGGAAAGACATTCTCGACCGTGCCGGGCAGGTCGAGATCATCAGCTATACCGAGCGCCTTCGCCTGCGCGCGCAGGCTGTCGCAGGCGCGGTCGCGGCTTTCGCCCAGAATGATGAGCCGCGCGGGTCGCTGCCGCCGCAGCAGCGCAAAGGCCGCGAGCAAGGTGGCGAAATTCTTCTGCGGCGCCAGCCGGCCGATCGCCAGGATCACCGGTGGCTGGCGGCCCATCCAGCGATGCGGCACCGGCCCGTCGGCCAGGAAGCGGGCGGCATCGGCGTCGATGCCATTGGGGATCACCGCCACCTTGCCTGCCCGCGCCGCGCCGGCAAAGGCAGGCGTATCCGCCAGGGTCGGCGACACCAGCGCCAGATGATCGGCATCGCGCGCCAGCAGCCGCGCCATCGCGGTGCGGCTGAGGCGCCCGAGCCCACCTGATGGCGCCCCCGCCGCATTGCGCATGATGTCGTTGCTGATGCGATAGATGCGCCGCACGTCGCGCAGCCCCTGGCTCGCCGCCCAGGCGGTGCCATGGCCATGATTGCCCGCCGAAATCAGCGTCGCCCGCCCCCGCGATCGCAGATGCCGCCGCAGCGCCGCGATCGCCTGCAGCTTTTCGCGCGGGCGCGACGGGTTTGGCCCGGCCAGCAGCGCATGATGCGGCACGCCGGTCACGCCCTCGCCGCCCGGCAGCGCCGTCACCAGTTCGACCGCCAGACCGCGCGCCGCCAGTTCGGCGGCCAGGATACGGACATTGCGCACCACGCCGGTCGCGGCCAGCGCATGGACATAGAGGATGATCACGCCCGGCGCGGGTCGCGCTCGATCGCGCCGGCCGCCTGCCAGCGCTGCGGCGGCAGATGGCGCAGATGATGGCAGTAAAGCGCGCCCAGCCGGCTGTCGGCCAGCCCCCGGCCGCTCACCAGTTGCATGATATCGGTGCCGGGGTTCCAGTTGCCCTCGACCAGCACCGGGCCGTCCGGCGTCAGGCCAATATCCCAGCCGATCACGGTAAAGCCCGATCGGAAAGCGAGATGCGCGCGCAGCGCGAGCGCCACGGCGGCATTGAGATCGGGCACCGGCCGGCCGCTGATGGGCGCACCGGTCAGCGGATGCCGGTCGCAGCGGATCGGCGCGCCGTCGGGTCCCGCCTGCCACACCGGCCCACAGAGCCCGTCGGCATCGACCGACAGCACCAGATTGCCGGCGTTGAAGTTATCCACAGGGCTCCCGCCGCCCGCAGACAGGCGCAACGCCAGCGCGCAGGCCTCGGGCGTGCCAACCTCGTCCAGGCAGGTGACGACCCGCAAGGTCGGCAGCGCGCCGGGCGACATATCCGCCAGCGCATCATGGGTCGTCAGGCAGCGCTGAATCACCCCGCCGGCCGCCCACAGCGCCAGCAGGCACGCACGCAGCGCGTCGTCGGTGATCGGCCCTTCCGCGCCTTCCCAGCGCCCGCCCTTCTTTGCGAAACGCACGACGCCCTGCCCCTTGGAGCAGTAACTGGGCTTGGCGATGATGACGCTCTGGCGATTCAGCCAACTGGCGATATCACTCGTCTCCAGCGCGAAGCTGTCGGGCAGCGGCAAGCCGGCGGCAGCGGCATGGCGGGCGAAAAGCTGCTTGTTCTTGAGCGGATTGGCTTCGGCCGGGAAGGCACCGGGGTTGAGCAGCCGATGCAGCCCCTTGCGATCGCGCATGCTGAGCCCCTGCGCCCGCACCGTTTCGCACAGCAGGCGCCGCTCCGATGCGGCCCAGCCACTGCGCCCGCTCGCCGCGATCAGCCGCGCAACCGTTCGCCGGCCCAGCGGCCAATGGCGACGCAACCCGTCATGATAGGCTGCCAGCAGGACATTGCCGTCAGCCGGGGGTAACGCGCGCAACGTGAACAAGGGTCAGGCCGCCTCGACACGCGCCAGCCGCCGCTCCAGCAATTCGCTTGCCACGCCATGGCTGCGCGCATTGTCGACGTCGATCGCGACCGCGCCGTCGCTCAGGATCACCGGCGCGATCACCATGCGGAAGCGGCGGGAGAAGCGCGCAAAGGCCTGGCCCAGCGTGCCGATGCCGAAGCGAAAACGGATCAGGTTGATCAGGCCGAAGGCGCCGATGATCCGCATCGGATGCTTCACGAACTGCCCGCCCGAGCGGAAGGTCTCGGCCGCCGCCAGCGCCTTTGCATCCTTCAGCCAATAGGTGTTGCAGTTGGAAAATTCGTCGTCGGCAAAGCGATAGAATTTGCGCTGCCCCTGCGGATGCGCCGCCAGCACCGACGCGCGGCGGGTGAAGGCGACGGCGGCATTAGCCCCTTGCGCCGCGCAACCGTCCAGCATCTCGGCCAGCGCATCGGGCGTCAGCAGCACATTGTCGGCGGTGGTGATGAGCAACGGGAAACGGGCGCCATCGGCCGCCGCCAGCACGGAATCGACCAGATTGGGCCGGGCCGGAATCGCGACCAGCCGCCCGGTGTTCCGTAGTCCGCGCAGTTGCGGCAGCGCGTCGAGCACCGCCACATCCTCGATCGCCACCCGGATTTCTCCAATGCGCGGGCTGGCCGCCAGCGCCTCGATCACATGGACCAGCATCGGCTGGCCGACCACCGGGACCAGGCATTTATGGGTGACGCCCGCCGCCTGCGCGAGCCGATCGGTCGCGCCGTCGCGCTTGCCGGCGAGCACCAGCGCCGTTGCCGTGCCGGGCATCAGGCCGCCTCCAGCACCGGCATTTCGGTCAGCAGGCCATGGCGGGCCAGACTGTGCGCGACGATGGTTTCGACCAGGCTCTGATGATCGACGCCGATCGACGCGGCCGAGCGCGAGATCGTCTTCTTCGACCAGAGATTGCAGGACAGGTTCACTTCCATGAACAGCAACTCACCCGACGCCGGATCATAGCGATACTCGAACCGGCCATAGTCGAACGGCCAGAGTTCGGGCAGCAGGCGGCGGGTCATGTCCTCCAGCCGCGCGCGCAGGTCGCGATCCTCGACCAGGATCAGCGGATCGTCTCCGGCATCGATCAGGCCGCGCTTTTCCTCATAGCTGCGTTCGCGATGCGGATCGGCCGGTACATACATCATCGCCGGGAGAATCCAGGGCTGGCCACCGCTGCCGCCGACGACCGGCACGGCCACGTCGAGCAAGGGCGCCCAAGCCTCGACCAGCACGTCATGGCCCAGGCCATGGAGATGATCGGCATGGGCATGAGCCTCCGCCCAGCTGTCGACCATGGCGAGGCCCCAGGATGCCGAGGAGGCGTTGGGTTTCACCACCAGCCGCTCGGCCTGAAATTCCGGGCCGGCCGGCATCGCGCCCCGGCGCAGGATGCGCGCCGGCATGGTCGACACGCCATGGGCGCGAGCGATCAGCTTGGAGAGATATTTGTCGTCGGACACGCCACGGACGATCGGGCTTGCGCCCAGGAAGGGCACGCCGCGCCAAGACAGCAGGAGCGGCGCCAACATCTCGCTATTCTGGAAGCCGCCGCGATTGAGCAGGGTGACGACGAAGTCGACATCCGGCTTGTCGAACAGCGCATCATAGCTGTCGGCGACCGCGACATGGAGGCCGATCGCCTCCAGCGTCGATCGCATCTCATGATGATAGACGGCATGATTGCCATCCACGCTGTCGGCCCCGCCGCCCTTGCAGGCATGCTTGGCCAGGAACAGGAGGCGCAACCGGGCCTTGTCGGCCGGGGAGATGCGCATGCAACGGTCGATCGGGTTCAGCATGGCGCCGCAATAGCGCGCGCCCGTTACGCTGGATTGACGATGAGGTTACGCCGCTTGGTCGATCCGGCGACAGGGCGGTTACGAAACGGCTTCAGTTTTCGGACAGCGTCTCGAACAGGGCAGGACGACGCGCGCGCAGCGTCAGCAGCAGGATCACCAGCTTGCCATCCTGCAATTGCTGCGCCTCGAACCGCCGCCACAGGTCGGCCAGCGGCAGTTCATGGACCAGGATATTCTCCTGCTCCTCGACCAGGCCGCCGCCATCCGCGACACGATCCGCTGCGCGATAGGGCGCCAGGAAATAGTCGATCTTCTCGGTGACGACGCTGGGGATGCTCCAGATCTGGCCGACCGGCTCCACTACGCCGAGCGCCACGCCCGCTTCCTCCAGCGCTTCGCGCCGGGCGCAATCGGCCGGTTCATCTTCCAATATGCCGGCGATCGCCTCCAGCATGTCGGGCAGGCCCGCCAACATCACCGGCGTGCGCGGCATGGAGACGACCAAAGCAACCCGGCGGTCCGGATCATAGGGCAGCACCGCAACGGCACGACGCATCTCCACCACATGGCGGTCGCATTCCACGCCGTCGTCCATCCGCAGCCGCACCAACCGCAGGTTGAGCCAGCCTTCATAAAGGGCGCGGCTCGACAGGATTTCGGTCACCCCGCGACCATCTGCACCGCCACCGCCTCGGCCACCTTGATGCCGTCGATCGCCGCCGAAAGGATGCCGCCGGCATAGCCCGCGCCCTCACCCGCCGGGTAGAGGCCGGCAACGTTGAGGCTCTGAAAATCCTTGCCGCGCGTGATGCGGATCGGCGAGGAGGTGCGGGTTTCCACGCCGGTCATCACCGCATCGGGATCGTCATAGCGGGCGATCTGGCGACCAAAGGCGGGCAGCGCCTCATGGAACGCCTCGATCACATAGTCAGGCAGGCACAGCGACAGGTCGGTCGGCGTGACCCCCGGTTTGTAGGAGGGCACGACCGATCCCAGCTGGGTCGAAGGCCGACGCGCGAGGAAGTCGCCGACCGTCTGCCCCGGCGCCCAGTAGGAAGAACCGCCCGCGACATAGGCCAGGCTTTCCCAATGGCGCTGCAGTTCGATCCCGGCCAATGGCCCCTCCGGGAAATCGCGCGCCGGATCGATGCCGACGACCAACCCCGAATTGGCGTTGAATTCGGCGCGGCTATACTGGCTCATGCCATTGGTGACGACGCGCCCTTCCTCCGAAGTGGCGGCGACCACCCGGCCACCCGGACACATGCAGAAGCTGTAGACGGTCCGCCCATTGGCGCAATGATGGGCGAGGCTATAGGCCGCCGCACCCAAATCGGGATGGCCGGCGCAATTGCCATAGCGCGCCTTGTCGACCCAGCTTTGCGGATGCTCGATCCGCACGCCGATCGAGAAGGGCTTGGGTTCGATATGCACGCCCTTGCCGTGCAGCATCTCGAAGGTCGGGCGGGCGCTGTGGCCCACCGCCATCACCACATGATCCGCCTCGATCACGCTGCCGTCATGCAGCACCAGCCCGCGCAATTTCTGCGTGCCGTCGCCCTGCCGTTCCAGCACCAGATCGTCGACGCGGTGCTGCCAGCGATATTCGCCGCCGAGCGACTCGATCTGCTTGCGCATGGCTTCGACCATCGAGACCAGGCGGAAAGTGCCGATATGGGGGTGCGCTTCCCACAAGATATCGTCGGGTGCGCCGGCGGCGACGAACTCCTCCAGCACCTTGCGGCCCAGGAAGCGGGGATCCTTCACCCGGCAATAGAGCTTGCCGTCGGAGAAGGTACCGGCGCCCCCCTCGCCGAACTGGACATTGGAATCGGGGTTGAGTTCGGCCCGGCGCCACAGGCCCCAGGTGTCCTTGGTCCGCTCGCGCACCACCTTGCCGCGATCCAGGATGATCGGCTTGAACCCCATCTGCGCCAGGATCAGGCCGGCGAACAGGCCGCACGGCCCCGCCCCGATCACCACCGGGCGCTTGCCCTGCCAGCCGTCGGGCACATGGGCGACGAACTTGTAGCTGGTGTCGGGCGTCGGCCGGACATCATGGTCCTTGGCAAAGCGCTCCAGCACCGCTGCCTCGTCGGCCACGTCGATGTCGAGCGTATAGACCAGCTGGATCGCGCTGCGGCGGCGCGCATCATTGCCGCGCCGCACGACGCTGTGGCCAAGCAGTTGCTGCGGCTCCAGCCCCAGGCGTTCGCAGATGGCGACGGGCATCGCCTCGGCCGAATGGTCGAGGGGCAGTTTCAAACCGGAAAGACGGATCATGGCGCCGCCCATAGTCGCAAATCGCCCGAAATGCTATTCCCCGAGGCCGTGGCACGGCCGATCGTCCTGCGCATCTTCTAACCTTGACGTAAACGTAAAGCCGTCATAGTCTTTGCTCATGAACACGCGCACCAGCATTGCCGGCATCGAGCTTCCCGATGACCGTGACCAGCAGAGCTACAGCATCACCGACCTCAGCGAGGAGTTCGGCGTCACCGCCCGTGCCCTGCGCTTCTATGAGGATGAAGGGCTGATCGCACCGGAGCGCCAGGGCCTGGCCCGCGTCTATTCGCGCCGCGACCGCGCCCGCCTTGCCTGGATCCTGCGCGGCAAGCGCGTGGGCTTCAGCCTCAACGATATTCGCGAGATGATCGACCTCTATGACGCCGACGAGGGGCATGAGGAACAGCGCCGCGTGACGATCGACAAGTGCCGCGCGCGCATCGACCTTCTGACCCGCCAGAAGGACGATATCGATGCCGCCATCGCCGAACTGGCGAGCTTCATCGGAACGATCGAGAAATAAGCCGGAGCCGCATCGTCGGCTCTCCCGCAGCAGAACAAAAACGCCTGGAGAAGATTCATGCCCAGCTATAACGCCCCTGTCCGCGACACCCGTTTCGTGCTCGACCATGTCGTCGGGCTGGAGCGCTACGCCAATCTGCCCGGTTTCGAGAATGCGACCCCCGACCTGGTCGAGGCGATCCTGACCGAAGGCGGCAAGATCGCGTCGGAAGTGCTGTTCCCGATCAACGCCGTGGGCGACAAGGAAGGCTGTACCCGTCATGCCGACGGCAGCGTCACCACGCCGACCGGTTTCAAGGCGGCCTATGACCAGTTTGTCGAGGGCGGCTGGACCACGCTGCACGCGCCGACCGAATTTGGCGGCCAGGGCCTGCCCAATGTCGTCGCCACCGCCGTCACCGAATATGTGCTGTCGGCCAACCAGGCGTTCGAAATGTATCATGGCCTGACCGCCGGCGCGATCGCCGCGCTGATCGCCAAGGGCAGCGACGAGCAGAAGGCCACCTATCTGCCCAACATGGTGTCGGGCGTCTGGACCGGCACGATGAACCTGACCGAGCCGCATTCCGGCACTGACCTCGGCCTCATCAAGACCAAGGCCGTGCCGAACGGCGATGGCAGCTTCGCGATCAGCGGCACCAAGATCTTCATCTCGGCCGGCGAACATGACCTGGCGGAGAATATCATCCACCTCGTCCTCGCCAAGACGCCGGGTGCGCCCGACAGCAGCAAGGGCATCTCGCTGTTCGTCGTGCCCAAGTTCATCGTCAACGAAGACGGCTCGCTGGGCGACCGCAATGCCGTGTCCTGCGGCTCGCTCGAACATAAGATGGGCATCCACGGCAACGCCACCTGTGTCATGAACTATGACGGCGCCAAGGGCTGGCTGGTCGGCGAGGAGAATAAGGGCCTGGCCGCCATGTTCATCATGATGAACGCCGCCCGGCTGGGCGTCGGCCTGCAGGGTCTGGGCCAGGGCGAAATCGCGTTCCAGAACGCCGTCCATTACGCCAAGGACCGTCGCCAGGGCCGCGCGCTCACCGGCCCCAAGGAGCCGGAGGAAAAGGCCGACACGCTGTTCGTCCATCCCGATGTCCGCCGCATGCTGATGGAAGGCAAGGCGCTGACCGAGGGCCTGCGCGCGCTGATCCTGTGGGGCGCATTGCAGCATGACCTGTCGCACAGCGCCGCGACCGAGGAAGAGCGCCAGGCGGCCGACGATCTGCTGCAACTGCTGACCCCGGTGATCAAGGGCTATGGCACCGACAAGGGGTTCGACGTTGCGGTGTCGAGCCAGCAGGTGTTCGGCGGTCATGGCTATATCTGGGAAAATGGCGTCGAGCAGTATGTTCGCGACGCCCGCATCGCCCAGATCTACGAAGGCACCAATGGCGTGCAGGCGATGGACCTGGTCGGCCGCAAGCTGCCGATGAATGGCGGCCGTGCGCTCCAGGCCTTCCTCAAGATCCTGGCCAACGAAATCGCCGAGGCCAAGACCAACGAGAAGCTAGCGAGCTTCGCCGATGCCCTCGAAAAGGCCAAGGGCCAGCTTGAAGCGGCGACCATGTGGCTGATGCAGAACGCGATGAAGAACCCCGACAATGCCGGGGCCGGCGCGCATCATTACATGCACATTCTGGGCATCGTCGCCACCGGCCTGATGTGGCTGCGCATGGCGAAGGCCGCCACCGGCCTGCTCGATGCGGGCGAAGGCGATGCCGGCTTCCTGGAAGCCAAGCTGGTCACCGCGCGCTTCTATGCCGAGCGCATCATGCCCGACGCCGGTTCGCTCCGTCGCAAGATCGAGGGCGGCGCCGACACGCTGATGGCGCTCGACCCGGACATGTTCCTGGCGGCCTAAACAGGCTTAATCCCGCCCTGCCGCGCCCTCGGGCCGGGAGGGCGGGCATTCGCCGATGCGACGGCCGTTGAGCAGATAGCGCGTTTCGTCGCGAAAGCGCTCCATTTCGGTCGTCGCGAGCATCACTCCCTCGATTGTCTCGGCGGACAATATCGCACTCAGGCGCATGTCGGTGCTGCCATAGCGCGACGGACAGGAGCGGGTGACACTCAGCCGCCCCTCCTCCACCTCCATGCGCGCCATCATGCAGCCCTTGAGCCCCTCACGCTCGAAATGATCATCGACAAATTGCTGCAGCATCTCCGCATCGCTGCGGCTAAGGCATAGCTGATAGCGATAGCCCGGCGGTGCCGGCGGCACACCACCTGGCCGTCGGGCACCGATGACCTTCCACCCCACCATCTGGCTGAACATCCGTCCCTTCTCTATCTCCCACAGACCCGGCCTGATCCGGTAGCGCGATCCGGTCACGAGGATGTCCGCATCCCGCTCGGCCGGCGGCAGGTTGATCTGCGGACCGGGCAGCGCGACCGAAGCGACCGGTTGTCGCGCCTGCTCCAGCGCAGCGGGACGAACGAGGACCACATCCTCCGCCTCCATATCCGCATCGACCAGCGCCGCGATCCGGTCGCTGACGCAGGCCTGTGCCTCGCGCCGTCGGCCATGACCATCGGCGACGCACTGGCGCACGAATTCACACATCGCCTGATCGACCCGATCCTCGCCGCTGCTGCGCGTGATCGTGCAGCGGACGAGGTCGCGGCCGCGCACATCATAGTCGATACCGACCTTGCGCAGCTTGGCGGCAGTGACCACGATCGGATCGTCGGCATCGACCGCATTCAGCAGCGATGACAGGGAGAGAAGCATCAACGCGCCTGTTGCGATCGGTCGCATGTCCCGCCTCTCCTGCTCTGTCCTTGGCCAAGGATCACCCGAAGCGCGCCGCCATGCAAGTCCGAACGAAGGCGCAACGATCCGCTCTGGCCCTGCACCCTTTTCACCGATAGACAGGGGCGATGAACAGCCCGCCGCCGGCACAGGATGTGATCCCCCACCGCCCGGTGCGGACGCTGGGGCTGGCCGCCTGCATCGCGCTCGTCATGGGCAATATGATCGGATCGGGCGTGTTCCTGCTGCCGGCCGCACTCGCGCCCTTCGGCTGGGATGCGGTCGCCGCCTGGGTCTTCACCATCGCCGGCTCCTTGATCCTGGCCTTCGTGATCGCCCGGCTGACCGTCGCCATGCCCGACGCCAACGCCGCGCAGATGAGCGCCCGCGCCTATGGCCCGCTGGCCGGCTTCGCGATCGGCTGGATCTACTGGCTGTCGATCATCATCACCAATGTGACGATCGCGGTCGCGGCCACCGCCAACCTGTCCAGCCTGTTGCCGGCGCTGAACCGGCCGGGCATGGGCGCGCTCTGCTCGATCGGCTTCATCTGGCTCACCACCGCGATCAACCTGCGCGGCGCCCATGCCGCCGGCACGGCGCAACTGGTGACGACGATCATCAAGGTTATTCCGATCCTGGTCGTGCTGGTGCTGCTGGCGCTGACGATCGGGCGCGGCACGGCGGAAATCGTGCCCTTCCCGGCCCAGGGTTTTACCGGCAGCGGCATCACGGCAGCGGCGGCACTGACGCTGTGGGCCCTGCTCGGTTTCGAATCCGCCTCGGTCGCGGCCGACAAGGTCAAGGATCCCGCCCGCACCGTGCCGCGCGCGACGATGATCGGCACGGCGGTCACCGGCCTTCTCTACCTGTTCGTCTGTTCCGGCATCGCCCTCACCCTGCCCGGCGCCGAAAGCCAGACCGGATCGCCCTTCGGCGCCTATGTCACCCATTATTGGTCGGCCGGCCCCGCCAGCCTGATCGCGACCTTCGTCGTCATCAGTTGCCTCGGCGCGCTCAATGGCTGGACCCTGTTGCAGGGCGAGGTGCCGCTGGCGATGGCGCGCGCGGGCGAATTGCCGGCCTGGCTGGCGGGGACGGATGCACGCGGCACGCCGGTGCGCGGACTGATACTGTCCAGCATCCTTGCCAGCCTGCTGCTGGTCGCCAACAGCCTGCAGGGGCTGGTCGCTTTGTTCACCGCCATGGCGCTGCTCGCGACATCGGCGACCCTGTGGCTTTATGTGGGTTGTGCGCTGGCCGCGCTGCGATTGCGGATTGCAGTTCCGGCCGCAGCGGTCGGCCTCGCCTATGCCTGCTGGACTTTATGGGGCGCGGGCCTCATTCCCAGCGGCGCCAGCTTCCTGCTGATGGCGGGCGGCCTGCCCTTCTACTGGTGGGCGCGGCGCACCAGCGCCACGCCCTGACCAGCCAAGTGGGGAGGATCAATCCCCCCACAATTCCTTGAGCTTGCCGAAGAAGCCGCTCGATTGCGGGCATTCCTCGCCGGTCTCGGTCTCGCGGAAGGCTTCGAGCAGTTCGCGCTGCTTGGCCGTCAGCTTGGTCGGCGTCTCGACATCGACCTGGACGACCAGGTCGCCCTGACCGCGGCCGTTCAGCACCGGCATGCCGGCGCCGCGCTGCTTGATCTGCTTGCCCGACTGGATGCCGCTCGGAATCTTGATCTCATGCCGCTGGCCATCGAGGCCCGGCACTTCGATCATCCCGCCCAGCGCCGCCGTCGTGATGCTGACCGGCACGCGACAGAATAGCGTGGTGCCATCCCGTTCGAAGATGCTGTGCCGCTTCACATGCAGGAAGATGTAGAGGTCGCCCGCCGGCGCGCCACGCGCGCCGGCCTCGCCTTCGCCCGACAGGCGAATGCGGGTGCCTTCGTCGACGCCCGCCGGGATATTGACCGACAGCGTCTTGGGCCGATCGACCCGGCCTTCGCCGCGACAGGATTTGCAGGGGCTTTCGATCACCTGGCCCGCGCCATGACAGCTGGGGCAAGTCCGCTCGACCACGAAGAAGCCCTGCTGTGCCCGCACCTGGCCATGGCCATGGCAGGTGCCGCAAGTCTTGACCCCGGTGCCCGGCTGGGCGCCCGACCCTTCGCAGCTATCGCAGGCGGCCGACACCTCGATCTGGATCTCGGTCTTCTTGCCATGATAGGCTTCGTCCAGCGAGATTTCGAGATCATAGCGCAGGTCCGCGCCGCGGCGCTGCTGCTGGCGTCCGCCACCACCGCCGCCAAAGCCGGCCTGGCCAAAGATCGTCTCGAAAATATCGCCAAGGTCGGAGAAACCACCGGCACCGCCGTGGAATCCGCCGCCGCCGCCGCCCTGTTGCTGCTGCTTGAACGCGGCATGACCGAACCGGTCATAGGCCGCCCGCTTCTGCGGATCCTTCAGGCAGTCATAGGCTTCAGAAACAGCCTTGAACTTGGCCTCGCTGTCGGTGCAGCCCCCGGTCTTGTCCGGGTGATATTTCATCGCCAGCTTGCGATAGGCGCTCTTGATCGCGGCCCCGTCGGCTGTGCGTTCTACTTCGAGCAGTTCGTAATAGTCGATTTCGGTCGTCATCTCGCCCTCGGCGCGCACGGTCCCCGGCCTCGCTCCGAACGGATGCACTGGTCAGAAACCAGCCTGTCCGCCCGAAGCGAAGTCGAGGAGCGTTTCATGGGGCTTACGCCTTGTTGTCGTCCACTTCGGAGAATTCGGCGTCGACGACGCCGTCATCGGCCTTCGGCGCTTCGGCCTCCGGCGAGGCTGCAGCAGCCTGCTCCTTCTCGTAGATCGCCTGGCCCAGCTTCATCGCGACGGTCGCGAGTTCCTGCGCCTTGGCCTTCATGGCTTCGGCGTCGCCGCCTTCGATCGCCGACTTGGTTTCGGCGATCGCGGCTTCGATCTCGCCCTTCAGCGAAGCGTCGACCTTGTCGCCATGTTCGGCCAGCTGTGCCTCGGTCGTGTGGACCAGGCTTTCGGCGTTGTTCTTGGCTTCGGCCGCTTCACGACGCTTCTTGTCCTCTTCGGCGAAGCGCTCGGCATCCTTGACCATCTGGTCGATGTCGGAGTCGCTGAGGCCGCCCGAGGCCTGGATGCGGATCTGCTGTTCCTTGCCGGTGCCCTTGTCCTTGGCGGACACGTTGACCAGGCCGTTGGCGTCGATGTCGAAGGTGACTTCGATCTGCGGCACGCCGCGCGGTGCCGGCGGGATGCCGACCAGGTCGAACTGGCCGAGCAGCTTGTTGTCCGCCGCCATTTCACGCTCGCCCTGGAACACGCGGATGGTCACCGCCTGCTGATTGTCGTCGGCGGTCGAATAGACCTGCGACTTCTTGGCAGGGATGGTGGTGTTGCGATCGATCATGCGGGTGAACACGCCACCCAGCGTCTCGATGCCCAGCGACAGCGGAGTCACGTCGAGCAGCAGCACGTCCTTGACGTCGCCCTGCAGCACGCCGGCCTGAATGGCGGCGCCCATGGCGACGACTTCGTCCGGGTTCACGCCGGTGTGCGGTTCCTTGCCGAAGAATTCCTTCACGGCTTCGCGCACCTTGGGCATGCGGGTCATGCCGCCGACCAGAACGACTTCGCTGATTTCGCTGGCGGTCACGCCGGCGTCGGCCAGAGCCTTCTTGCAGGGCTCCATCGTGCGCTTGATGAGGTCGGCGACCAGACGCTCCAGATCGGCGCGGGTGATCGTCTTCACCAGATGCTTGGGACCATTCTGGTCCGCGGTGATGAAGGGCAGGTTGACTTCGGTCGACTGGGCCGAGGACAGCTCGATCTTCGCCTTTTCAGCGGCTTCCTTCAGACGCTGGAGGGCCAGCTTGTCCTTGGTAAGGTCGATGCTCTCGGCCTTCTTGAAGTCGGCGGCCAGATATTCGACCAGCTTGGCGTCGAAATCCTCGCCGCCCAGGAAGGTGTCGCCGTTGGTCGACTTCACTTCGAACACGCCATCGCCGATTTCCAGGATCGAGATGTCGAAGGTGCCGCCGCCAAGGTCATAGACGGCGATGGTCTTGCCGTCCTGCTTGTCGAGGCCATAGGCGAGCGCGGCCGCGGTCGGCTCATTGATGATGCGCAGCACTTCCAGGCCCGCGATCTGGCCGGCGTCCTTGGTCGCCTGGCGCTGGGCGTCGTTGAAGTAGGCGGGAACGGTGATGACCGCCTGCGTCACGGTTTCGCCCAGATAGCTCTCGGCGGTTTCCTTCATCTTCTGCAGGATGAAGGCGCTGATCTGCGACGGGCTATATTCCTCGCCACCGGCCTTGACCCAGGCGTCGCCGTTCGGGCCCTTCGCGATGTCGTAGGGGACGAGTTCCATGTCCTTCTTGGTCATGGGATCGTCGAAGCGGCGGCCGATCAGGCGCTTCACCGCGAAAATCGTGTTGTCCGGATTGGTGACAGCCTGGCGCTTGGCCGGCTGGCCGATCAGGCGCTCGCCATCCTTGGCGAAGGCGACGATCGACGGCGTGGTGCGCGCACCTTCCGCATTCTCGATCACCTTGGGCTTGCCGCCGTCCATCACAGCGATACAGCTGTTGGTCGTGCCAAGGTCGATACCGATAACTTTTGCCATTTGTGTCCTCTTTGAACCCCAAAATAAATTCAGCGGTTGACGGCCCAATACCTCACGTAAGCGCCAAGGCAAGGCCGGTTTGCGCAAGGGATATAGGCGCGCTTTCGCTTGGCACAAGGATCAGGCGCGATTAGTCAGGCATTGACCGGAAACGAGACAGTCACGGAGCCCTGATCCATGCGTGCGCCCCTTGCCCTTATCGCCCTCGCCGCGCCGCTGGCCCTTGCCGGCTGTGGCGACCCTGCGCCGAGCTATGTCGACCAGGCCTGGGTCCGGCTGTCACCCAACAAGGATACGCCCTCGGCCGGCTATTTCGTGGCGCATGGCGGCGATGCCGGGGTGCAGTTGCGCGGGGTGATGACCGACTATGCGCTCAAGGTCGAGATGCATGAGAGCGTCGGCAAGGACGGCATGATGTCGATGCAGCCGATCGAAAGCGTCGATGTGCCGGCCAAGGGCACGGTCGCGTTCGCGCCGGGCGGCAAGCATCTGATGATCTGGGGCGTCAACGATACCGCGATCAGCCGGGGCAAGATGCAGCTTACCTTCCTGATGTCGAACGGCGACCGGTTGCTGGTCGATGCGGTGATCCGCAAGCCCGACGGCAGCGCACCAGCGGCGCCTGCTGCGGGCAATGCGACGGACGAGCATAAGGCGCATTGACCAGCCGCCCGCTGACACTTGAGGAGGCCGCGCTCGCCCGGACGATGTTCGGTGACGCGATCGCCTATGACCGGGTGCGCGTCCACAACCGGAAATGGTGGCCCTTCCAGCCGCGCGCCGTGACCATGGCGCCCGACGGCGACCTTTGGTTTCATCCCGAAGGCGGCCTCTTCTGCGACGATTTCTGCGCCAGCCCGCTCAGCCTGCAGGGCCTGTTCATCCATGAGATGACTCATGTCTGGCAGGCGCAGCGGTCGGGCAAATATTGGCTGCCGCTGATGCGTCACCCCTTCTGCCGTTATGACTATGCGATCGAGCCGGGCAAGCCCTTCGCCCGATATGGCATCGAGCAGCAGGCCGAGATCGTCCGCCATGCCTTCATCCTGCGCCAGGGTGGCCGGGTGGAAGGCAAGCCAGGGATCGCGGTTTATCGGGCGCTGTTGCCTTTTGCCATGACCTGATCGCTCCCCTCATCCCCCATGGCCGCTGCGGCAACCGTCGGGGACGACGCTGCGGCTGAGCGAGGCGGTGGAGAAGATATCGGCTTCGGGCAGGTTGTGGCTGTAGGTGAGGACCGCGCTGGTCAGCCGCTCCGTCGCGTCGTCATTGGCGTCATGGATCGTCGCCGCGATGATCGCGCCGTCGTCGAGCACATCATAGGTGCGCAGATTGCCGTCATCGGCCACCGCGATGCGGGATACGGGGCCATAGCGACCGCCGGTCTCCCGCCCCAGAAATTCCTTGGCGACCAGCTTGCGATTGGCGTTGACGCCACAGGCGGCCGCCGCGAGCGACGGCGAAGTTGACACCTCACCAGTGCGCACGTCGAGATGCTGGGCCTCCCCGGTCGCGCAATTGGCGATAATCCGGTCGCGCGGGGTTTCGACCCGGTGACGGTCGCCCTGATGATATTCGGCCGCCCATTCCTTGAGCTGCACTTCCTCGCTGGGCGTCACCACATTCCAGGTGCAGACCGCATATGTCGCTTTCGTTGTCCGCGTCAGCGCGAGCACCGCGTCCACATCTTTAGGGGGAGCCGCCGCCGTCAGCAGCAAGGGCAGCAGGATCATCCCCTGACGTCCAACAGGTTTCCGCATCGCCGGCACCTCCTTGATCGATCGGCACCCAAGCTAGAGCCTGATCGCGCGCGCGCAATGGGCAAAGAAAAAGGGCGGACCAGATGGCCCGCCCTCTTCGGATTCCCGGCATGATGCCAGAGGCTTAATATACGCGCGCCTTCGGCTTGATATACTCGGCCTCGTCGGTCATCGTGTAGTCGTGGACCGGACGATAATCGAGCGTCACCTTGCCGCCCGAACCACCCCAGCCTTCGAACCAGCTGATGGTGTGCTTCATCCAGTTTTCGTCGTCGCGGTTCGGGAAATCCTCATGCGCATGGGCGCCGCGCGATTCCTTGCGGGCCTCGGCGCCTTCCATCGTGCAGATGGCCTGGCTCATGAGATTGTCCAGTTCCAGCGTCTCGATCAGGTCGGTGTTCCAGATCAGCGAACGGTCGGCGATCTTGACGTCCTGCAGGCGCTTGTTGACCGCCTGCATCTTGACGACGCCGTCGGCCAGCAATTCGCTGTCGCGGAACACGGCGGCATGCTTCTGCATGGTGCGCTGCATGTCCATGCGGATGTCCGCCGTCGAGGTGGTGCCGTTGGCGTTGCGGTAGTGATCGAGGCGCGACAGCGCCAGATCGGCCGCATTGGCCGGCAGCGGCTTGTGCGGGGTGTTGGGCTTGAGATTGTCCTTGAGGAACAGGCCGGTTGCGCGGCCGAACACGACAAGGTCGATCAGCGAGTTGGAGCCAAGGCGGTTCGCGCCATGGACCGACACGCAGGCCGCTTCGCCGACCGCGAACAGGCCCGGCACCACGACTTCCGGATCGTCGCCGACCTTCGTCACCACCTGGCCATGATAGTTACAGGGGATGCCGCCCATATTGTAATGGACCGTCGGGGTCACGGGCAGCGGCTGGCGGGTCAGATCGACACCGGCAAAGATCTTGCCGCTTTCGGTGATGCCCGGCAGGCGCTCGGCCAGAACCTTGGGGTCGATATGGTCGAGGTGCAGGAAGATATGATCCTTGTGCTCGCCGACGCCGCGGCCCTCGCGCATTTCCATCGCCATCGAACGCGACACGACGTCACGCGACGCCAGATCCTTCGCCGACGGGGCATAGCGTTCCATGAAACGCTCGCCTTCGGAATTGGTGAGGTAGCCGCCTTCGCCGCGCGCGCCTTCGGTGATCAGCACGCCCGCGCCATAGATGCCGGTCGGGTGGAACTGGACGAATTCCAGATCCTGCAGCGGCAGGCCGGCGCGCAGCACCATGCCGCCGCCGTCGCCGGTGCAGCTATGGGCCGAGGTGGCCGAGAAATAGGCGCGGCCATAGCCACCCGTCGCCAGCACAACGGCGTGGCTGCGGAAGCGGTGGATGCTGCCATCTTCCATGCAGATGGCGATGACGCCGCGGCATTCCTTGCCGTTCGGGCCATCTTCCATGATCAGGTCGATGGCGAAATATTCGATGTAGAAGTCGGCGTCATACTTCAGGCTCTGCTGATAGAGCGCGTGCAGCATGGCGTGACCGGTACGGTCGGCGGCGGCGCAGGTGCGCTGCACCGGCGGGCCGGCGCCCATATTCTGCATGTGGCCGCCGAAGGGACGCTGATAGATGGTGCCGTCCTGGTTGCGGCTGAACGGCACGCCGGCATGTTCCAGCTCGATCACCGCCGCCGGTGCTTCACGCACCATATATTCGATCGCGTCCTGGTCGCCCAGCCAGTCCGACCCCTTGACGGTGTCATACATATGCCAGGTCCAGTGGTCGGGGCTGTTGTTGCCGAGCGAGGCGGCGATGCCGCCCTGCGCCGCCACGGTGTGGCTGCGGGTCGGGAACAGCTTGGTGATGCAGGCGGTCTTGAGACCCGCTTCGGCGCTGCCCATGGTGGCGCGCAGGCCCGAGCCGCCGGCACCCACGACGACGGTGTCGTAGGTATGGTCGATGATCTTGTAGGCTTCGCTCATTACTTGACGACCCCGATGAAGGCGATCTTGGCGATCGCGAAGACGCCCGCGGCAGCGCCGGCATAGGCATAGAAGTTCAGCAGCAGCATCGAGAAGAAGGCCAGGCCCTTGTCGTGGACATAGTCCTCCAGCATGACCTGCATGCCCAGACGCAGATGCATGAAGATGCTGACGACCATCAGCATCAGCGGCACGGCGACCAGCGGATTGTGGATCCAGTTGACCACGCTCTCATAATCGAGGCCGGGCAGCGCGATCAGGCTGAAGAGCAGCCACAGCACCAGCAGCAGATTGCCGATGGCGGTGTAGCGCTGTGCCAGCCAGTGGTGCGCGCCATGCTTAGCCGAGCCAAGACCGCGGACGCGGCCAATTCCGGTTCCGGTACCCATCAGAATTTCCCCAGGCAGATCGCGGCCCAGAAGGCGGCGGTGGCGATGGTGGACAGCACGAAGGTCAGGATCGACCAGGTCTTGCTGGTCTTCAGGTCATAACCCGCGCCCATGTCGAGCACGAAGTGACGCAGACCCGAGAAGAGGTGCTGGAAGAAGAACCAGGACAGGCCCGCCATGACCAGATAGCCGATCGGCGAGGTCGCGCAGGTGACGAAGGTGGCATAGGCTTCCGGGCCGGTCGCGGCGGCCATCAGCCACCAGATGAGGCCAAGAGCACCAGCGGTGGCCAGGCCATTGCCCGTCACGCGGTGAATGATGGAGACGGCCATTGCCGGCCCCCATTTCCAGATCGTCAAATGCGGCGAGAGCGGCCGGCTTGTGGTTCGCGCCATGTCTACCCAGGTCCCTGCTATGTCCTTTGAGTCCGCTCCCCTTAGGAGCGAAGACGCCGAAGGGCAAGCCGCGCGGACCATGTCGATGCGCGCGCCCAAATAAGAAGTGATTAACCAAATGGCGCTATCACCGCCTGGTTCGTCCTGACACCTATTTGGGGTTCTGCAATCCATGACTTCCGCCACCACGCCCAGGAACGCCATCGCCCAGATGCTGGCCGAAGTGGACCCCCGCGGTGATCTGGCCCGTGGCATGGCCGAAATCGAGCAGCTGGTTGCCGACGATGCGGTTGTCGCGGCGCGCACCTTCTTCTCCACCTATATGGACAGTTCGGGCCTGCGAAACCGGTTGCAGCCCACGACGCTGGCGAAGATCGAGACCGCCGCGCATGAATATGTCCGCCAGAAGCTGCGCCATTACAGCGCCGGCGATTGGGCGCTGTCCTCCACCGCCTGCGTCCGCCACGCCCGCAAGCACGGCATTTCCGTGCGCGGCGTGCTGCTGCCCGTCGCCGCGGCCAACGAGAAACTGACCGATATCATCTGGGAACGCGCAGCCGACGACGCCACCCGGCGCCGCCTGGTCGACATCATGGCGCAGGTCGGCATGGTCGATGCCGGTCTGATGGCCAATGTGATCGCGATCGATGATGCCGAAAGCCAGCGCAATGCGCGCCAGCAGTTCGGCGTCCTGTTCGAACAGCGCATCATGGGCGAGATCGACGGCGCGTCGCAGCTGGGCGAATCGCTGCGCGAACAGGCCAAGGATGCCTCCGCCGCGACCCGCGGCATGCTGGGCAAGGCGTCGGAAGTCGCCGCCGCCGCCGAACAATCCGCCCTTGCGATGCGCGAGGCCGCCCGCACCTCGGCCGGCCTGATCCGCGCCATCGAGGACGCGCGCACCGAAGTGGAAAGCGCCGCCGAAGTGGCACAGCGCGCCGCGTCGCAATCGGGCGACGCCGTTTCCATGTCGGCCACCCTGTCGGACCATGCCAAGTCGATCGAATCGATCCTGGGCCTGATCCGCGACATTGCCGGCCAGACCAACCTGCTGGCGCTCAACGCGACGATCGAAGCCGCCCGTGCCGGTGACGCCGGTCGCGGCTTTGCCGTGGTGGCGCAGGAAGTGAAGAGCCTGGCCAACCAGACCGCCCGTGCCACCGACGAGATTGCCGGCAAGATCGCCGCCATCCAGGCATCGACCCGCCAGTCGGTGGAGACCAACGAGCGCATCCGCGACACCGTCGGCGAAGTGCAGGCCAGTGCCCAGCGCATCCGCCACGCCATGGACGCCCAGGCCCAGACCGTGACGATGATCACCGCCGCCGTCGACGAGACCGCGCTGGCCGCCGACTCGATGTCGACCACCATTTCGGCGATCCGCCAGGACACCGAAGTGGTCGCATCGGAAATCGACCAGCTGGAACGCGGCTTCATGAGCGTCGAGGGCAAGCTGTCCAGCCTGCGGCATGCCTCCAGCGACTTCGGCCGCCAGGTCGCCTGACCCTTTTCCTGCCGCTGCCGCTGGTCTAAAGGCGGCGGCATGAATGATGTCGCTGCGCCAGCCGCCCAGAGCTGGAAAGTCACCCTGCCCTGCACCCGCGCCGAAGCGGAGGCGCTGGACGGGGACATCGCCGCCTTCGCCCTGATGGAGCATCCACCGGTGCTGATGACCAGCGAGGCGGAGCCGGACGACGAGAATAAGTGGCAGCTCGACGCCTATTTCGAAGGCAAGCCGAGCCCGGCGGCGATCAAGCTGCTCAAGACCCTGGTGCCCAGCGCATCGGGCATCAAGCCGCAGGTCGAGGCGCTGCCCGATGAGGATTGGGTGACGATGAGCCAGCAGGGGCTGGAGCCCGTCACCGCCGGCCGATTCCATGTGCGCAATGTCGCCAGCGCCCCCGAACAGCCCGGTCATGTCAATTTCCTGATCGAGGCGAGTCGCGCCTTTGGCACCGGCCAGCATGAGACCACCGCCGGCTGCCTGGCGATGATCGACCGGATGCGCAGCGTCGGCATGCGCTTTCGCAATGTCGCCGATATCGGCACCGGCACCGGCCTGCTCGCCTTTGCCGCGATGACATTGTGGCCGCGCGCGCATGCGATCGCATCGGACATTGATCCGGTGGCGGTCGACATCAGCCGCGAGAATGCCGTGGCGAACGGCATTGCCCTGGGCGGGGGCGCCGGCCAGTTGGCGCTTTGCACCGCCGCCGGCGTGGATCATCCCGCGCTGGTCGGGCGCGCGCCCTATGACCTGCTGATCGCCAACATATTGGCCGGGCCGCTGATCGAGCTGGCGCCCTCGCTTTGCGCATTGGTGGAGGATGGTGGCACGATCGTGCTCGCCGGCCTGCTCAACGAACAGGCCGATGCGGTGATCGCCGCCTATCGCGCGCAGGGCATGCGCCTCGCCGAACGCAGCGATCGCGGCCATTGGCCGACTTTGCGCCTGCGCAAGCGCCCGCAGATCGGCTGGAAGCGCCCCCGCCGCATCAATGCCGCCGCACGTGGCGAAGCCCCCGGCTTCGGCAGCATCTGACTTTTCGACTTATCCACAGGAGACGTTTTCATGGCCCTCACCCGTCAGACGATCATCCATGACGGTCCGGGCGGCCCGTTCGAAAGCGTCGCCGTGGTCGACGATGCCGCCGCCGGCCCGGTGCCGGGCATCCTGCTGGTTCCCAATGTCCTGGGCACCAAGGAAGCCGACTTCCTCTATGCGGAGAAGGTCGCGGCGCTGGGCTATGCCGTGCTGGTCGCCGATGTTTTCGGGCAGGGCAAGCGGACCACCCGCGAGGATCCCGATGCCGGGCGCTACATGAACGAACTCAACGCCGACCGCGCGCTGCTGCGCAACCGGATGCTGGGCGCCCACGCGCTGCTCAAGGATATGCCGGCGGTCGATGCCGCCCGCACGGCCGCGATCGGCTTCTGCTTCGGCGGCAAATGCGTGCTCGACCTGGCCCGCGCGGGCGCCGGCATTGCCGGCGGCGTCAGCTTCCACGGCGTCTATGAGGCACCGCCCTTCCCCAACGCCACGATCACCGCCAAGCTGCTGGTCTGCCATGGCTGGGAAGACCCGATCGCGCCGCCCGAGGCGACCGTCGGCCTGGCGAAGGAACTGACCGAGGCGGGCTGCGACTGGCAGATCCATGCCTATGGCCATACCGGCCACGCCTTCACCGACGAAAGCGTCCATATGCCCGAAAAGGGGCTGGCCTATAGCGCCGATGCCGACCGCCGCAGCTTCCGCGCGATGGTGAATTTCCTCGACGAACTGTTCGGCTAAACCGCCAGCAGCTTTTCCACCGCTGCCGCGATCGCGAACAGGCGCCGGTCCTGCCCGGCCCGCGCCATCAGCATCAGGCCGACCGGCAGGCCGCCCTCGCGCGGCAGCGGCAGGGAAATGGCGCACAGGTCGAAGCTGTTGCCGAGGCCAGTATTGCGCAGCAGCAGCCGGTTGCGGGCGACGAAGGCGTCGGCATTCGCCACCTCGGCCTTGGTCGGGGCGACGATCGGCGTGGTCGGCAGCACCAATATGTCCAGTCCGGTCAGGCGCGCGTCCATCGATCGCACCAGCGCGGCGCGCTCCACCAGCATCTGCCGGTGGCGTTCGGGCGTCACGTCACGGCCTGCCTGCATCCGTGCCAGCACGATCGGATCGAAATCCTGCGCACGGGTCGCGATTCGATCGCGATGAATGGCATAGGCCTCGACCGAGGCGATCGGCACCGGCGACTGGAGCGCCTGCATCGCGTCGAATTGCGGGAAGACTTCGTCGCTGAGCGTCACGCCCGCCTTGCCCAGCCGGGCCAGCGCATCGGCGAAACGCGCCGCAACGGTCGCGTCCAGATCGGCCAGCGGCAAGCCCTGGGGAATGCCGGCGCGCAGCCCCTTGAGCGGCGCGAGGTCAAGCCGGCGGGGCGCCTCGCCCGCCAAGATCGCATCGGTGCGGAAACAGGCGTCGACACTGGTCGCGATCGGCCCGATCGAATCGAGCGTGGGCGAGAGCGGAAAGGCGCCGTCGGTCGGCACCCGCGCCTTGGTCGGCTTGTAGCCGACGACGCCGCACAGCGCGGCGGGAATGCGGCAGGAACCGCCGGTATCGGTGCCGATCGCGATCTCGCACATCTGATCGGCCACCGCGACGCCGCCGCCGCTGGTCGATCCGCCCGGCACGCGGGCCCGGTCGGCCGGATTGCCCGGCGTGCCATAATGGGGATTGGCGCCGACGCCGGAAAAGGCGAATTCGACCATGTTGGTCTTGCCGACGATCACCGCGCCGGTCTGCTTGAGCCGGGCAACGACCGGCGCATCGACGGTGGCGGGCGGGGCATCGGCCAGGATCAGCGAACCGGCGCGGGTCGGTTCACCCGCGACATCGAACAGATCCTTGATGCTGACGATCGCGCCGTCGATCGGCGAAAGCGGCGAACCGGCGCGGGCATCGGCCGCGTCCGCCGCCGCCCGCGCGCTGTCCACATAGAGGGTGAGGTAGGTGCGTCTGCCCTCTCCCGCCGGGTCGGCAATGCGCGCAAGCGCTGCTTCCAGACGCTCGCGCGACGGGCGGGATTTGGCAATGGCCGGCGCGCCGACGGTGCCGAGCGCCATGGCGCCACCGGCGCCGTGCAGGATCGTCCGTCGCGTCACGCCGCCATGCTCCATCTATTGCCCCCCCGATCAGCCCGGTCAGATATCCTCGATCATCTCCGCCAGCACCGCCAGGCAATCCTTGCCGAGCTGCGCCGAACGGGCCGGCGACCAGCCGAAATCGGCGTCGGGCAGATCGTCATTATCCTTGAATGGCATTTCCAGCGTCATCGCGACCGCGCCGAAGCGTTCGGCCAGCTGATTGGTCGACATGGCGAGATTGGCCTTGCCGCCGCTCGCCACCGGATAACCGAGGCGCGTCTGGAAATCGGGCGTGCGGGCCGCCAGCGTGTCGCGATAGCGATGATAGAGCGAGAGCTGCCGGTCGGTGATCGAGGGAATGCCCTCGAAGCCGGCCAGGAACACCGCCGGAATCGCCTCGTCGCCATGCACGTCCATGGCGAAATCAACGCCGGTCTCGTCCATCGCGGCGCGGACCAGATAGACTTCCGGGCTCTTGTCCATCGACGGCTCATGCCATTCGCGGTTGAGATTGATGCCCGCCGCATTGGTGCGCAGATGACCGCGCCGGCTGCCGTCGGGATTCATGTTGGGGACGATGTGGAAGGTCGCCTTCTGACGCAGATAGCGCGCCACCGCGTCCTCGTCGTCGGTCAGCCGCTCCAGCGCGCCTTCCATCCACCACTCGGCCATGCTTTCGCCGGGATGCTGGCGGGCATAGAGCCAGACATTCTTGGGGCCTTCGCCGACGCTCAGCATGTCGAGCGGCTGGCCGTCCAGCGTCAGGCCGAGTTCGCGATGCTCGACGCCCGGCTGGCACGCGGCCCAGGCGACCAGATCATGATGGCGCTCCATCGAATAGGGCGCGAAATAGGCAAGCCAGACGGCATTGCTGTCGGGCGAGAGGCGGATCGTCAGCGTGCCGTCTGCATAGTCGGTATCGGCCTGAAGCCAATTCTCGCGATCCTCGCTCATCCGCGCCTTGTAGCCCGGCCAGCCGTCGGGATAGGCCGAGCCCGCGCAGTTCACGATCGCCAGTTCCACTTCGCGTCCGGCGGCGCCCGCCAGACGGAAATGGAACCATTGATAGAAGTCGCTGTCCTTGTCCTTGACGATTTCCAGCTCGGCGCGGACGCCGTCGGGAGTGTCGGTGATGGAAAGAACGCGGATGTTGCCGCTGTCGAAGGCGCTCGAAATGGAGATGGTCATTTGACCGTTATAGTGCGCCCGGATTCGCCCGGATAGCCCCCGAGGAGGGCGGCAGCGAGCTTTTGCGCGACGGCGCGCGGCTGCGACTCGGGCGTGCCTTCACGCGATTCGGTCGAGGCGCGGCCTTCCCAGATGGCGGCCTGATCGCTGCGACGGCGAATCTGGATCTGCAATTCGGTGGAGACGATATCCTTGGGCTTGCCCGACAGGTTGATGCCGACGCCCAGCCCCAGGCCGGAATAGCCGCCACTGCCCAGCGCCCCGCCAACGCCGACGCTGACCGGCTTGTCATTGCGCGCGGTGCCGGTCGGGCGGAAGCTGCGGCGGAAGCCGACTAGCGCGACATAGTCGCTGCCTGCATCGCCCGCATTGGTGAAGCCGACCCGCTGCAACTCCTGGCTCACCGCCCCGGCATAGGTGCGGAATTCGAGGCCAACGTCCGGATTGCCGGGGATTTCCTGTACCGCGATCGATCCGGTCTGTGCCGGGCTGCCATTGTGGAATCGCGTCACCTCCACCGACGGCACCGTCGCGCAGGCGGCGAGCGACAGGGCAAGGCAGGAGGAGAGGATGATCTGTTTCAACATGCGATTGCACTCCAACGGGACTATGTCCAACACGCCGCCGACATAGCATTCCCTTCCAACGGGTGAAGCCATGACTTGGCTGCATGCAGGATGAACGGTGGCAAAAGGCGGTGGCCTGCGCTTGACTTTCGGCCGCCTCCCCCATAGGGGCTGCGCTTCGATTTTTCCAATCAGACATGATTCCAGAAGGCTGACAATGAAGATCCGCAACTCGCTCAAGTCGCTCAAGGGCCGCCACCGGGACAACCGCGTGATCCGTCGTCGTGGCCGGACCTACGTCATCAACAAGACCAACCGTCGCTTCAAGGCCCGCCAGGGCTAAAAGCGCGGACGGATCGGCTCGCCGATCCTCCGGACCTTCCAAAGGTCTTATTGAGCGCCCGATCCCATGGATCGGGCGCTCAACGTGTTGGCGCGGCATTTTCACGCGAATCGATTCGCGGCCATGAAAAAAAGCGCGGCCGCCCGAATGGGGCGGCCGCGCCGAATCGATCATGCCAAAGCCGTCAGGCCGGCAGGCTGGGTGTCTCGTCGCGCCCCTTCAGCTCGTCGCCGCGCACGGTCGCCACATGCAGCACATTGGTCGAACCGGGCGTCCCGAAGGGCACGCCGGCCAGCACCACGATCTTGCCGCCCTTGGCGCTCATGTCGTGGCGCAACGCCATGCGGCGCGCCTTGCCGATCATTTCCTCGAAATTGCCGATATCCTTGGTGCGGATCGCATGGACGCCCCAGGTCAGGCCCAGCTTGCGCGCGGTATCGGATCGCGGCGTCAGCGCCAGGATCGGTGCAGACGGCCGCTCGCGCGCCACGCGGCGCACGGTGCTGCCCGATGAGGTGAAGCAGGTGATGACGCTGGCGCCGACGACCGGCACGATGCCGGCGGCAGCCTCCGCCAGGGCGTCGGCGGTGGTCGGGTCGGGCCGCGTTTCGGTGAAGTGCAGACGGGCGAAATAGCCCGGATCGCGCTCCACGCTATGGGCGATGCTGTCCATCATCGACACCGCCTCAACCGGCCAGTCGCCCGCCGCCGTTTCGGCCGACAACATGATCGCATCGGCGCCGTCATAGACCGCGGTCGCCACGTCCGACACTTCGGCGCGGGTCGGGGTCGGCGCCTTGATCATCGATTCGAGCATCTGGGTCGCAACCACCACCGGACGGCCCATGCGGCGCGCGGTGGCAACGATCTGCTTCTGCAGCGGCGGCACCGCCTGCGGCGGCAATTCCACGCCCAGATCGCCACGCGCGACCATCACGCCGTCGGCCATCTCGATAATCTCCTCCAGCCGCTGCACGGCCGAGGGCTTCTCGATCTTCGCCATCAGCGCGCCATGGCCGCCCATCAGCTTGCGCGCCTCGGCCAGATCCTCGGGCCGCTGCACGAAGCTCAAGGCGATCCAGTCGCAGCCCTGATCGACCGCGAAGCTGAGGTCTCGGCGATCCTTGTCGGTCAGCGCCGGCACCGGCACGACCACGTCAGGCACATTCACGCCCTTGCGGTTGGACAGGGTGCCGCCGATTTCGACGATGGTGTCGATTCGCGTGTCCGTGACGGCCTTCACCCGCAGCACCAGCTTGCCGTCATCCAGCAGCAGCCGGGTCTCGGGGACCAGCGCGGCATAGATTTCGGGGTGCGGCAGGTTCACGCGCTCAACGGTGCCCGGCGTGTCGTCCCGATCGAGGACGAAGGGCGCGCCGGTCTCCAGCACCACCAGCCCCTTCTCGAACGTGCCCACGCGCAGCTTGGGGCCCTGAAGGTCGGCCAGGATCGTGGTCGGCCGGGAAAATTCCTTTTCCAGCTCGCGGATCGTGGCGATGCGGGCGGCATGATCCTCATGCGCGCCATGGCTCATATTGACTCGAAAGGCGTCGGCACCCGCGACAAACAATGCGCGGATCATCTCTGCGCTCTCGCTGGCGGGACCGAGGGTCGCGAGAATGCGAACCTTGCGCGAGCGGGGCGATAGTCGTGTCATGTCTTCTCCTGGCCGTATTGATCGCCTCTGGCTTGCCAGGGCGTCGTTATCGATTATCCGTGCTGCACGACAGGATGATGTAGATTAAGCGAAAGGTTCCGCCTGTGTCCGCTACCATACTCAGTGACGCCGTCGCTGCAACCGCCTTCCGTCGGCTGATCGCGCATTTGCAGCATCGGACCGACGTGCAGAATATCGACCTGATGGGCACGGCCGGCTTCTGCCGCAACTGCTTGGCCGACTGGATTGCCGAGGCGGACGGCAATCTGAACCGTGACGAAGCCCGCGCAATCGTCCACGGCATGCCCTTTGCCGAATGGAAGATCCGCCATCAGAGCGAGGCGACGCCCGAGCAGATCGCAAAGATGCAGGAGAGTGTGGCGAAGAACGCGGACAACCACTAAGCTTTGGCATTAGGCTTCGGGCGACCCTGCCGGATCAGCTTGGAGTGCATTTCGCAACCCGGCATTTCTCAATTAGAGCCTGATTCACGGTATCGGCGGACACGCAAAGCGCTTCCACCTCAACCGATCAGGCTCTAGGAGCATCCGCCAACCGATTCACACTGACACGGAGATTCCCATGAGCGAGGGCAATATCGCAGCCGACCAGCTGCGCCTTCTGATCGAGCGCATCGAGCGCCTGGAAGAAGAAAAGAAGGGCATCGGCGACGACATCAAGGACGTCTATCTGGAAGCCAAGGCGACCGGTTACGACCCCAAGATCATGCGCCAGATCATCCGCCTGCGTAAGATGCAACCGCATGACCGCCAGGAAATGGAAGCGATCCTGCAGACCTATCTGTCCGCGCTGGGCATGGAATAAGGCGGTCCACGCCTTATTCCCGACCGGTGCAAGCCACCGGACCTTGCCGAGGGGTGCTGTCGACCTACATCTGGTCCAGCCCCCCTCGCGCCAGGGGCGCCACCAAAATGAGAGGACGCCCTTTATGACCGACATCATCGTCAGCACCACCAGCCGCCTCGAAGGCCGTCCCGCCCAGGATTATCTGGGCATCGTCACCGGCGAAGTGATTGTCGGCGCCAACCTCTTCCGCGACCTGTTCGCCAGTGTGCGCGACATCGTCGGCGGCCGATCGGGCGCCTATGAGGATGTGCTGCAACGCGCCCGCAGCGAAGCGATCGAGGAGATGCAGGGCAATGCCCGCAAGCTCGGCGCCAATGCCGTGGTCGGCGTCGACCTCGACTATGAGGTGATCGGCGCCAATGGCTCCATGCTAATGGTCTCCGCCTCGGGAACCGCGATCCGCTACTGATCGCCGCGCCTGCGCCATCCTCTAGCGTTGCAGGATGGCGACGCGCTCGCTAGAGAGCGCGCTTCGGTTTCACAGAAAATGTCAGGAGAAGGCCGTGGCCGGCCATTCCAAATTCAAGAACATCATGCATCGCAAGGGTGCGCAGGACAAGAAGCGCTCGTCGATGTTCTCCAAGCTGTCGCGCGAAATCACCGTCGCGGCCAAGATGGGCATGCCCGATCCGGACATGAACCCGCGCCTGCGCCTGGCGGTCAACGCCGCCAAGGCCCAGTCGATGCCCAAGGACAATATCCAGCGCGCGATCGACAAGGCGATCGGCGGCGACATGGAGAATTACGAGGAAATCCGCTATGAGGGCTATGGCCCCGGCGGCGTCGCCATCATCGTCGAGGCACTGACCGACAATCGCAACCGCACCGCGACCAATGTCCGCACCGCCTTTGCCAAGAATGGCGGCAATCTGGGCGCATCGGGCGCGGTGAGCCATGGCTTCGACCGCCTGGGCCTCATCACCTATCCCGCCAGCGCCGGCGATGCCGACGCAGTGTTCGAAGCCGCGCTGGAAGCGGGTGCGGACGATGTTTCGTCGAACGAAGACGAGCATGAGATCTGGACCGCGATGGACGCGTTGCACGAAGTCGCCAAGGCGCTGGAAGCCAAGCTGGGTCCGGCAGAGGGCGCCAAGCTCGCCTGGAAGCCGCAGACCACGCTGGAAGTCGACGAAGCCAATGCCGCAACGCTATTGAAGCTGGTCGACACGCTGGAAGATGATGATGACGTCCAGACCGTCTGGGGCAATTATGAAGTCTCCGACGCGGTGATGGAGAAGCTGGGCTAAGATGCCCGGCTCCCGTTCGCTTCGGGCGAGATCGCGCAGCGCCGATGCGCGCCGGCCTTGCCCGATGCGGACGATCCTGCACCCATGATCATACTTGGCCTCGACCCCGGCCTCGGCACCACCGGCTGGGGCCTGATTGCCGCCGATGGCAATCGCCTGACCCATGTCGGCAACGGCCAGATCAAGACCGACAGCGCGATGTCGCTGGCGACGCGACTGATGGCGCTCGATCTGGCGCTGACCGACCTGATCCTCGAACATCGGCCCGATGGCGCCGCGGTCGAGGAGGTGTTCGTCAACGTCAATCCGCAATCGACGCTGAAGCTGGGCCAGGCACGCGGCGTCATCCTGCTGAATGCCGCGCGGTCCGGCATGGAAGTGGGCGAATATGCCGCCCGCCTCGTCAAGAAATCGGTCGTCGGCGTCGGCAACGCGTCGAAGGACCAGGTCCATGCCATGGTCCAGCGGCTGCTGCCCGGCGCCAAGATCGTCGGCTCCGACGCGGCCGATGCCCTTGCGGTGGCGATCACCCATGCCCATCATCTGGCGAGCGCCCGGCGGATGCCCGCGCGCTGACCTGCCATCGGAGACCATCGCGACCATGACCGACCTGCCCCACGCCCGCTACATCATCGTCCCGCATGACGGCGCGTGGAAGATCAACCTCAACAACAGCTATTACGGCCCCTTCGCGACGCAGCAGGCCGCGATCGACAGCGCCACCGAAACGGCGAAGAAGGCAGCGGCAGGCGGCTATCCCGCATCGGTCCTGCTGATGAACGGCACCGCGTTCGACACGGCCTGGAGCAGCATCGAAAACGACGACACCTGATTTTTACATATTTCGGGAACTCTTCGTCCCTTTCCGCATTTATCGACACCAGCATAAGCGGGCGCAGGGATGAGCAAGAAGATTCTGATCGTCGAGGACGAGATTTTCGTCGCGTTGGAAATCGAACAGATTGTGCAGGATGCCGGCTTCGATGTCGGCGGCATCGCGGCCGACCGCGAGGCGGCGATGGCCGCCGCCGAATCCTGCGACATCGCCCTGGTCGACCTCAATCTGCGTGATGGCCCCACTGGTCCTGCCATCGGCATGGAATTGGCCAGCCGCTTCGGCATCAAGGTCATCTATGTGACCGCCAATCCGGCGCAGATTGGCACGGCGTCCGTTGCGGCGCTGGGCGTCGTCACCAAGCCCTTCCGCGCGCAGAGCATTGCCCAGACCGTGCGCCTGGCAGCCACCGAAGCAGCCGACCTCGCCACGGCGGAAATTGCCGGCTTTACGCCCTTCCCGCCGCAGCGCGGTGCATCGAGCGTCGCGGTATCCGCAGGCTGAGCCGAAGCCCTTCGGGGCACCATTGCCGTTCGAGTTGACCACCCAGCTGACGCTCGACGCTGAGCGCGATCAGGCGACTGCCAAAGCCTTCGCTGGCGATCGGCGCCACACTCGGTCCGCCCTCTTCGCGCCAGTCGAGCCGGATATCCTCATCCTGCGTCACCACATGCAGCGCGATAAAGCCATCGGGCGTCGATAGCGCGCCATATTTGGCGGCATTGGTCGCCAGTTCATGAAACAGCAGCGCCAGCGGCGTCGCCGAGCGATCATCGATCGGCGGATTGTCGCCCGACAATTGCAGTCGTTCCCGGCCGCCATAGGGCGCAAAAATCTCCTCCAGCACGCCATGAAGCGACGCCTGCTCCTCCGCCATGCTGACGCCGCCGCCATGGGTGCGGACGAAGTCATGCGCCCGCCCCAGCGCCAGGATACGGTCGCGCAGGTCGTCCGCCCCTTCCTGCATGCCCGGACGCTCGCGCGCTGACAGGCCAATGAGGCCGGCAATGACGGAAAAGATATTCTTGATCCGATGCGACAACTCATGCGCGATCATCTCGCGCTCTTCGAGCATCAGCTTCTGTTCGTGAATCTCGGTGCAGGTGCCGATCCAGCGGATGATCTGCCCCTGCGCGTCACGGATTGGCAGGGCGCGCCCCAGCGTCCAGCGATAGAGGCCGTCGCGGTGCCGCAGCCGATATTCGATTTCATAGGGATCGCCGCTCGCCAGCGAATGGCGCCATTTCTCCCAGGCCTTGGGCTGGTCATCGACATGGAACATGCCGTTCCAGGCATCGCCATCGGTCGATCCGGCCGGCACGCCGGTATATTCATACCAGCGCGCATTATAATAATCATGATAGCCGTCCGGCAGGGTCGACCAGACCATTTGCGGCATGGTGTCGGCCAGGGTGCGGAACATGCGATCGCTGTCCGCCACCGCTGCCGCGTCGAGCCGCTGCTGGGCGATGACATCGCGATCGCGGCGGCGTCCTTCCAATTCCACCATCACCTGCCGCGCCAGAAGCGATAGCCCCTGGCGCTGCAGCGGGGTCAGATCATCGCGCGGCACCGTGTCGATGACGCAGAGCGCGCCCAGCGGCTCGCCATCGCCACCGACCAGCGGCGCCCCGGCATAGAAGCGGATATGCGGCGCACCGGTGACCAGCGCATTGTCGATGAAACGCGCATCCTGGGTCGCGTCGGGCACGACGAAGATATTGTCGCCCAGCATGGCCAGCGCACAGAAGGAGACGTCACGCGGCGTCTCCTCCGCATCCAGCCCGACCCGCGCCAGAAAGCGCTGCCTTACATCCTCGACAATGCTGACGAGCGCGATCGGCGCCCCGCATAGTTGCGCGGCGAAGCTGGTGATATCGTCAAGGGTACGGAAACCGCCGGCGTCGAGATCATAAAGCGCCAGCAGCGCCGCCCGATCCGTTGCCAGGCCGCGTCCGTCAGCCATCGCTGACCCGCTCGATGTCGGCGCCGACGGCCGAGAGCTTTTCCTCCAGCCGCTCATAACCGCGATCGAGATGATAGACGCGGCTGACGATGGTCTCGCCTTCGGCAGCAAGGCCGGCGAGGATCAGGCTCATCGAGGCGCGCAGATCGGTCGCCATCACCGGCGCACCGACCAGTTTGTCGACGCCACGCACCACGGCGGTGCGGCCGTTGACGTTGATGTCGGCACCCATGCGCGCCAGTTCAGGCACATGCATGTAGCGATTTTCAAAGATCGTCTCGGTCAGGACCGACGCCCCCTCCGCCTTGGTCAGCATCGCCATGAACTGCGCCTGCATGTCAGTCGGGAAGGCCGGGAAAGGCGCAGTCGACAGGGTCAGCGGCTTGAGCTTGCCGTCGGACGAAACGCGGATGCCGTCGCGATGCTCGTCGACCTGCACGCCAGCGTCGCGCAGCGCGGCCAGGATTGCGTGCATGTCGTCGGCATTGGCGCCGATCAGGTCGAGCGAACCGCCGGTGATCGCCGCGGCGCAGGCATAGCTGCCCGCCTCGATACGATCGGGCATGACGCTGTAGGTCGCGCCGTGGAGACGATCGCGGCCATGGATCACCAGCTTGTCGGTGCCCACGCCCTCGATATCGGCGCCCATCGCGATCAGCAGCTTGCAGAGATCAACAATCTCCGGCTCGCGCGCGGCATTTTCCAGGATGCAGGTGCCCTTGGCAAGCGAGGCCGCCATCAGCGCATTTTCGGTCGCACCGACCGACACCACCGGGAAGGTATAGATGCCGCCGGGCAGGCCGCCATCGGGCAGGCTGGCGCGGACATAGCCGGCCGCGATCTCGATGATCGCGCCGAAGGCTTCCAGTGCCTTGAGGTGCAGGTCGATCGGCCGGTTGCCGATCGCGCAGCCGCCGGGCAGCGACACCCGTGCCTCGCCGGCGCGGGCGAGCAGCGGGCCGAGCACCAGGATCGACGCGCGCATCTTGCGCACGATGTCATAGGGCGCCTCGGTCGAGGTCACGCGACCGGCGCGCATCGTCATGACGCGGCCGAAATCCTCCGGACGGGCGCCCTCGATCATGGTCGACACGCCAAGCTGGTTGAGCAGATGGCCGAAGCTGTCGACGTCGGCCAGGCGCGGCAGATTGCGCAGCGCGACGGGCTCGTCGGTCAGCAACGCGCAGGGCAGCAGCGTCAGGGCAGCGTTCTTAGCGCCGGAGATGGGAAGGCGGCCATTGAGTTGCTTGCCGCCGCGAATGTGAATGCGGTCCATTGGCTAGGTTTCATAGCGTCTATTGCGCGCCGTGCAAGGCGCGCGCGCGGTCGTTCGGCGTGAAAAACGGGCAGGGACGGGCGCGGCGGAAGACTATTTTCGCGGATCGCCGCAACCTTGATCGAGTTTAGTGCGCCTTGCCGAAATGCAGCCAAAAGGAGGTTGGGGCGTTCTGCCATCGTAACAACAATTTCAAGAAGAAGGTGTATTGGTGGCGACGAGCTGTTTCGCGGAAAGACTGGCCAAGACGGTTCCCCTGTCCGACGCAGAAAAAGCAGCATTGGCTCGGCTGGAAGAAAATCCCCGCAAGATCAAGCGTGGGGCAATGATCCAGCGCGTCAATGAGACGATCACTGAGTTGTTCGTGCTGCGCGAAGGTCGGGTCATGAGCTATGTCATCCTGCCCGATGGCAGCCGCCAGATATTGCGCGTCTACTTCCCCGGCGATTTCATCGGTTCGGCCAGCACCATCTACAGCAAGGCACCGGAATCACTGGTCGCCCTGTCGGACGCCATCGTCTGCCCGTTCGACAAGCATGCGCTGCGCCGGCTGCTGGAGGAATATCCCCGCGTCGCTGCCCTGCTGTTCCTGTTGTCCAATGCGGAGCGGGTGGCGATGACCGACCGGCTTGCCTCGCTCGGCCGCACATCGGCCAGGGCGCGGGTCGCCTCCTTCCTGCTCGACATGTTCGACCGGCTGCGCGTCACGGACGACAGCATCACCGACAGTTTCGACCTCAAGCTGACGCAGGAAGAGATTGGCGACGCGATCGGCCTGACGTCGGTTCATGTGAACCGGATGATCCGACAGATGGAGCAGGAAAAGCTGATCAGCCGCGCCAATGGCCGGATCACGCTGGTCGACATGGCCCGGCTGGAAGAGATCGGCCATTATACCAACCGGCACAAGCATATGGACCTGGACTGGCTGCCCGCGATGAACTGACGCGCCGCGCGTCAGGCCAGCAGTTCGACATCCCAATAGAGCCAGTCGTGCCAGCTTTCGTGAAGATAGCCGGGCGGAAAGGCGCGGCCATGTTCCTGCAGCTGCCAGCTGGTCGGCCGGATCGGCTGGACATGGAGTTGCATGCCCGCTTCGCGCGGGGTGCGCCCGCCCTTCTTGAGATTGCAGGGCGAACAGGCGGTCGCGACATTCTCCCAGGTGGTGCGGCCACCCGCGCGGCGCGGCACGACATGGTCGAAGGTCAGATCATGCGTCGTGCCGCAATATTGGCAGCTGAAACGATCGCGCAGGAACAGGTTGAACCGGGTGAAGGCCGGATGCTCCGAGGGCCGCACATATTGCTTGAGCGCGATGACCGAGGGGATGCGCATCTGCAGGCTGGGGCTGTGGACTTCCCGCTCATAGGAAGAGACGATATCCACCCGCTCCAGAAAAATCGCCTTGATGGCGGTCTGCCAGGGCCACAGGCTCAGGGGATAATAGCTGAGCGGGGTATAGTCCGCATTCAAAACCAGCGCCGGGCAGTTTTCCGGATGCCGTATCAGGTCGGGATGGTACATAGTCGCCTCTACCCCCTTGCCGACGCCGCTGATCGACCAACAACGTGACAAGAGCATGACAGCATTAACGAATATCCGCCGTCAAGAGCCTGTATGACTCAATCCACCGCACCACAGCATCTTGTGAGTCGTTTCGCGCCAAGCCCCACCGGTCGATTGCATGTCGGCCATGGCTGGTCGGCGCTGATGGCGATGGACCTGGCACGGGCCGCGGGTGGCGCCTTTCGCCTGCGGATCGAGGATATCGACGGCACCCGCAGCCGGCCCGAACATGTCGACGGGATTGTCGAGGATCTGCGCTGGCTGGGCGTGGCATGGGATGGGGAGATCATCTTCCAGTCGCAGCGCCTGGCCGACTATGACGCAGCGCTCGACCGACTGCGCGCGATGGACCTGCTCTATCCCTGCTTCTGCACGCGCGCCGATATCCAGGCGAGCCTGACCGCGCCGCATGGCCCGGAAGGCCCGGTCTATCCCGGCACCTGTCGCGCCCTACCGATCGCCGTGCGCGCGGAGCGCATCGCGGCGGGCATGCCCCATGCCTGGCGGATCGACATGCAGGCGGCGGTCGCACGGGCGGGGCCACTCCGCTGGGCCGCCCTGCCCTATCCCATCGACCTTGATGCGCACGCCATCGACAGCCCTGCCGATCCGGCGGCGGCCGGTGATGTCGTGCTGGCGCGCAAGGATGCGCCGGCCAGCTATCATCTGTCCTGCACGCTGGACGATGCGGCGATGGGCGTCACCCATGTGCTGCGCGGCAATGACCTGCGCGCCGCGACCGACATCCATCGCCTGCTGCAGGCGCTGCTCGACCTGCCAAGCCCCGCCTATATCCACCACCCGCTGCTGCTGGGCGCCGATGGCAAGCGGCTGGCGAAGCGGGACGGCGCGATCGCGCTCGCCGAACTGCGCGGCGCCGGCATGGACCCGCAGCGCCTGGCCGATGATCTGCGCGCCGGGCGCTTTCCGGTTGGCATCACCGCCGGAGCGGCCTAGCATCGCCTTATGACCACCGTGCTCGTCATCGCCCTGATCCTTGCCATGGCCGCGACCCTGTTCGCGCTTGTCCGCGGCATCATCGCCTTCCTCCAGGCGACGAAGGAGGAACTGAACCTGCCGGAGGGGGCGCCGCGCCCGTCCAGCCTGAAGCAGAACCGGATGATGATGAACCGCATCCTGTTCCAGGCCGGCGCCGTCATCATCATCGCCTTGCTGCTGATGATGAAGGGCAATGGCTGAGGGCTGATGGTCAAGCTCAACAAGATCTACACCCGCACCGGGGACGCGGGCACGACCGGTCTGGTCGATGGGTCGCGCCTGCCCAAACATGCGCCGCGCATGCAGGCGGTGGGCGACGTGGACGAGGCGAACAGCGCGATCGGCCTCGCCATCCTGGCGATCGGCGACAGGCCCGAAGCAGCCTGGCTGACCACCATCCAGAATGATTTGTTCGATCTGGGCGCGGACCTTGCCACCCCGATCCCGGATGGCGCGGACGAACCCTGGGCGCTGCGCATCATTGCCGGGCAGGTCGCGCGACTGGAGCAGCAGATCGACGACATGAATGCCGATCTGGCCCCGCTCGACAGCTTCATCCTGCCGGGCGGCAGTCCGACCTCCGCCGCGGTCCACCTCGCCCGTGCGATCACCCGCCGGGCCGAGCGCAGCGCCACGGCCGCCGCCACCGATGTCGCGCTCAATCCGCAGGCGCTGGCCTATCTCAACCGCCTGTCCGACCTGCTGTTCGTGCTCGCCCGCCGGCTGAACGACAATGGCGCGGGCGATGTTAAATGGGTGCCGGGCGCGTCAAGACAGGTCTGATTTCAACGGCCTGGCTACCATCGGCCACGCTTTGCCTTGCACCGCAACATTAACCCTATTCATTCAGAGCGCGTTTAGCCAATTCTCCAAATTTGCGGGTTATTCGCAATTAGTGAGAGGGCCAAGATGCAATTCTATCTGGCAACATCCTTCATCTTTCCGCGCAGCCTGCGCCTGCGCCTGTTCGCACTCTGTTTCGTCGCGACCCATCTGCCGCTGATCGGCTATATCAGCTGGGGCATGGCCACCGGCCGGATCGCACTGGCCGAGTTCCTGCTGCTGCTTGGCGCCACGCTGGTCGGCACGATCATGGCGCTGATGGGGATCGGCGCGCTGCTGAGCCCGATCCATGCGCTGGCCGATACGCTGCGCCCCGACAGTCCGGAAGCGCCGGTCCTGCCCGAAGTCGGCGACGTGATCCGCACCCTCTATGCCGGCGTTCACCGCGCCGCGACGTCGACCCGCGCGCAGATGGACGAATTGCAGGTGGCGGCGCATGAGGATCCGCTGACCGGCATCGCCAACCGGCGCGGCCTGCTGGCGCAGATCGAAGAGCTGCCGGTCGAGAAGCGCCAGGGCTGCATCGCGATCATCGACATCGACCATTTCAAGCAGGTCAATGACCGGCTGGGCCATGACGAGGGCGATCGGGTGCTGCGCGATTTCGCGACCCGCCTGTCGGCCCAGATCCGGCGCATCGACATGGTTGCGCGCTGGGGTGGCGAGGAATTCGCCGTCTTCTTCCAGCATTGCATCGAGGATGAAGCGAGCTGGTCGCTGGCCCGCCTGGCCGAACAGATTCGCGAGCATCCGCTGGGCGATGTCGATGGCCGACCGATCACCTTTTCCGCCGGCATCTGTCGCTGGAAGGGCGAGGAGATGGACGAGGTGCTGCGCCTTGCCGACCAGGCGCTGTACGAAGCCAAGGCCAATGGTCGCAACCAGCTGCGCCGTGCCCGGCCGGAGCGCACCGCCGCCTGATTCTGCGCCGCAGCGGGCCGGCAAGGAACCGACCTGCCCGGTCATGCGCTTACCCCTTGCGAGAGCGGTGCAACCGTATCGAAAGGGGCGTGCATGGCCAAAATCTGGATCCAGCCCGGACAGGATGCGCTGGCGGAGCGCTATCGCGCCGTCCGCGCCCTTACGCAGGCGCTGGCGACGCCCCTGTCGGACGCTGATGCCACGGTGCAGTCGATGCCCGACGCATCGCCCGCCAAATGGCATCTGGCCCATGTCAGCTGGTTCTTCGAAACCTTCGTCCTGCGCGATCATGTCGAGGGCTATCGCCCGTTCGACGACCGCTTCGCCTATCTGTTCAACAGCTATTATGAGGCCGAAGGGCCGCGCCATGCCCGGCCGATGCGGGGCATGCTGACCCGGCCGAGCCTGAACGAGGTGCGCGCCTATCGCGCCCATGTCGATGCCGCGCTGCTGGCCGCCATGCCGCATCTGCCGGAGGCCGCCTGCACGCTGGTGACGCTGGGCCTGCAGCATGAGCAGCAGCATCAGGAATTGCTGCTGACCGACCTGCAGCATCTTTTTTCGCTCAATCCCATCGCGCCCGCCCTGTTCGATGCGCCCAGGGCGATGCCCGCGCCGGTGCCCGGACCGCTGCACTGGATCGAGGGACGCGAGGGGCTGGTCGAGATCGGCGACGACGGCAAGACCGGTTTCGCCTTCGATTGCGAGGGGCCGCGCCACAAGGTCTTCCTGCGCCCCCACGCCCTGGCCCATAGGCCGATCACCAATGGCGATTGGATCAGCTTCATCGAGGATGGCGGCTATCGTGATCCGTCTCTGTGGCTGTCGGATGGCTGGGCTTGGGTCCAGGCGGAAGGGATCGAGGCGCCGCTCTACTGGCAGCGCGGCGAGAAGGGCTGGACCCGTTTCAGCCTGGACGGACGCCAGCCGGTCAATCCCGCCGCCCCGGCCTGCCATATCAGCCTGTATGAGGCAGATGCCTATGCCAGTTGGGCGGGCGCGCGCCTGCCGACCGAGGCGGAATGGGAAAGCGCGGCGCTCAACATCGCGCCCACCAGTGGCGAACAACTGGACGGCGCCGCCTGCCCCCGCCCCCGCGCCGCCGAAGACGGCACCAGCCTGACCCAGATGTTCGGCGATGTGTGGGAATGGACCGGCAGCGCCTATCGCCCCTATCCCGGCTTTCGCACCGCCCCCGGCGCGGTCGGCGAATATAATGGCAAGTTCATGTCCGGGCAGTTCGTGCTGAAGGGCGGCAGCTGCGCCACCCCGCGCGGCCATGTCCGCGCCAGTTACCGCAATTTCTTCCACCCCCATCAACGCTGGCAGTTCACGGGACTGCGGCTGGCCAAGGATCTGTAAGCCCCATGCTGCTGACACATGACATGCCCGCCGCCCGCACCATCGACCCGGCCTTTCGTCGCGATATCTTGGCCGGCCTTGCCCGATCGCCCAAGGCGACCCCGCCCATCTGGTTCTATGACCGGCGCGGATCGGAATTGTTCGAGGATATTACCGACCTGCCCGAATATTATCCGACCCGCACCGAAACCGCGCTGCTGGCCGGCCATGGCGATGATTTCGCCACCACCATCGGCGCCGGTCGGGCGGTGGTGGAATTCGGCGCCGGCAGCGCGCGCAAGACGCCGCACCTGCTGCGCGCAATCGATCCCGCCGCCTATGTGCCGATCGACATCAGTGGCGATTTCCTGCGCACCAGCAGCGCCGAACTGGCGAGCGCCTTTCCCGGCCTGCCGGTGCTGCCGCTGGTCGGCGACTTCACCGGCACATTGGCCCTGCCCGATGCGATCGATGGCCTGCCGCGGCTTGGTTTCTTCCCCGGCTCCACCATCGGCAACAGCGAACCGGACACCGCCGTAGACCTGCTGCGCGCGATGCGCCGGTTGCTGGGCAACGATGCGATGCTGCTGATCGGCATGGACCGGATCAAGGATCGCGACCGGCTGATCGCCGCCTATGACGATGAAGCCGGTGTCACCGCCGCCTTCAACCGCAACCTGCTGGTACGGATCAACCGCGAACTGGAGGGCGACCTGCCGGTCGAGGCCTTTGCCCATCGCGCCATCTGGAATGACGAGAAGGCGCGGATCGAGATGCATCTGGAAGCGACCGAGCCGCTGCATTTCCATGTCGCGGGCCAATGTTTCCACATGAAGGCAGGCGAGACCATCCATACCGAGAGCAGCCATAAATATGGCGCACGCGACGAACGGCTGCTGCTGCGCGCGGGCGGATGGGAACCCACGACCGAATGGATGGACCCGGACGGTCTGTTCGCGCTGGTGCTGGCGAAGGCGGGGTAGAAACGGCCGGGGAATTTCACGCGACAGTCGAAGTTCACAGTGTCGTGAGGCCGATTCCGGCCAAATGCGCCGGCTATGCGCCTGCAACGCGCCGGTGAAGCGACACTGGTGCGACAATCGGGTCAGGGCGACGCGCCTTAGACGCGACACGGACGCAACAACGAGGCGACAGTGAAGCGACACTGGGCGGCTGAAACGCCATGGTCCGGGGTTGGAATGAAGTACGGCTTCCATCGCCCAGGATAGATCAGAGAAAGGCCGAGTAGGAAAGCGAGGGCGGCGCTCTTGCCGCGGCCCGGCAACTGGCATCGAAACCGAAGATGCGATATGATAAAATCATATCGGAATGGAGACAGGCATGGCCGCGAAAGCAATCACCGTGACGCTGGGCGAAATGACATCCCATGCCGAGCGCCATCTGGCGTCCGGCCGCTATGCATCCATGAGTGAAGTCATGCGCGCCGGTCTGCGCGCGCTGGATCGCGAAGAGGCTGTGCTGGACGAACTGGTGCGCGTCCGCGTGGCAGAAGCGCTGGCCGATCCGCGTCCCCCGGTGCCGATCGACAAGGCATTTGCGCAGGTCAGGGCCGCGATCGACAAGGCATGAGCCATCATGTCCAATTGTCGGCATTGGCGATCGAGGATCTGATTGCGATTCACCATTGGGTGCGTGCGGAAGCCGACCTCGCCACGGCCGACCGCTATCTGGCCCGGATCGAGGAGCGCGTTGCCGCACTGTCCGACTTCCCCGATCGCGGATCTCCGCGCGATGATCTGATCGCGGGCCTGAGGACATTGACCTTCGAGCGCCGGCTATTGATCGCCTATCATGTGGACGGAGAGATGGTCACCGTCCAGCGCGTCATCCATGCGGTGCGCGATCTGGAACCGATGCTTCAGACACCCTGAAGCCGGCGCCAATCCGCTTATTCCGTCGCGAGCAGCAGGTCGCGCAGGTCGTGCAGGCTGGGCAGGACGGCGCTGGCCGCCAGGACCAGTTCCTCGGTCGGCGGCAGGAGGTCGGGGATCATCACCGTCGCCATGCCCGCCGCCACGCCGGCGCGGACGCCGGCATGGCTGTCCTCCACCGCGACGCAATCGGCCGGATCGACGCCCAGCCGCTCGGCCGCCAGCAGATAGGGCTGCGGGTCGGGCTTGGGGCGGTCGACGTCGTTGCGGGTCACGACGGTCTGGAAATAAGGAAGCAGCCCGGCCTTCTCCAGCCGCTGCTGAGCATAGGGGGCCATGGTCGAAGTCGCGATCGCCATCGGGATGCCGGCCCTGGCCAGATGATCCAATATGACCTCCGCGCCCGGCCGCAGTGGAATGCCCGCCTCCAGCGCGGCGACGAACAACGCATCGCTGTCGGCATAGAATTGATCGACCGGGAAGTCCGGCCCCATGCGGTCGGCCAGCATCCGCAGATTTTCGTCGCGATGGATGCCGACCATCGACAGCAGCATCTCGTCCGACATCGGCCAGCCCATCGCCGCGCCGGTGCGGGCGAAGGCGTCGCGATGCGCGGCCTCCGTATCCAGCAGCGTGCCGTCCATGTCGAAGATGACGGCGCGGATCGGGTTGGGCAGCGCAGCGGCGGCTTGCGGCGGCGCGTCGGAAAGGGATGCGGTGCTTGCCATGCCCTTCATATGGTGGGTGCGCTGCAATATTTCCATTGCAAAGCGCGCCATCGGGGCTGCAATTTTCCTATTGCAGCTGCGTGCTATTCGACGACCTGCGCGGTCCAGACGGGAATCCAGCGCCAGGCGCCACGGCATTCGCCCATGCTGGTCGCTTCGGTCAGGCGGAAGCGGCTGCCATCCCAGACATAGGTCTGGCTGGTGCCGCAATCGCCGATGCCGCGCCCCTTGGCGAAGCTTTGCAGCAGCGACTTTTCAGGCGCCCAGCCGGCATTGACCAGGGCGGGATGGCCGATCTCCTCCGTGCCCCAACCGGGGGCATAGTCGAACGGCGCGAAGCGGAAGCTGCGGCGACCCGGAATGCCGCTGGCGATCACCGGCACGGTGGTGAAATTATAGGCGCCAGCGCCGCAGGGAACCAGGATCAGCGTCTCATTCTTCGACAGGCGATGCAGTTCGGACTGGCCATTGGCCATCTCGTCGGTGCAGCCGGTGAACTTGCCGAGCGCGGTCCGCTCCTCGCGCCACAGCGCGGCCGGGGCATCGCCCGCCGCGATGACCGCGCGATGGATCGCCGGCGTCGGCGGCGCGACCCGCACCGCCAGCGGCCCGAGCGGCCCGGTCGCGACCAGCGCGGTTGTGGTGCCGGCCCGGCCCTGGCGCGCATCCATGTAGCGGATTGCCGCGCCCGCGCCCGCAAGCGAGGGACGACCGAGCGACCGGTTGCCGGTGCGCACTTCCATCGTGCTGCCGCGCGCCATCGCGATCGCCAGCGCCGACGCCTGCGGCCCGCGCAGGGTGGCATCGCCATCGCGCGCGGTCACCGTCGCGACCTTGCGGCCGTCGACCAGGAAGCTGACGTCGGAGGAACCCTTGGCATCGCGGCTGACCCAGACTTCGGCCGCGGCATCGGGACCAGCCGAACGGGCGACGCCGACCATCACCGGATTGTCGGGCCAGTCGCTGCCGGGCAGCAGCGACACCGCCTCGCACCGGTTGCGATTGTCGCAACCGATGGTCCAGTCCTTGTAGGTTTCGAGCGTGCCAGGCTTGGGCGCGGGCGCGTTGGTCTGCGCCGTTGCCATGCCAATGGTGCCGATGGCCGTTAAGACGGCCGCGAAAAATCTAAGTTCCCCCATCGGTTAACCATAACCGATTTGTTAAGCCGGGGGTAGAGCCTCTGTTAAGTAATCGAAATGATCTGGTTAAAGGCTTAACATCAACCCGGCCAGCGCTGCGCTCATCAGATTGGCCAGGCTGCCGGCGACCAGCGCCTTCAACCCCAGCTTGGCGATCATCGGCCGCTGATTGGGGGCAAGGTTGCCGGTCACCGCCATCTGGATCGCGATCGAGCTGAAATTGGCGAAACCACACAGCGCGAAGGTGATGATGGCGATGGTCGAGGGCGACAGGCCGTCCTGCACCTGGCCAAGGTTGATATAAGCGACGAATTCGTTGAGCACGACCTTGGTGCCGAACAGGCCGCCGGCTACCTGCGCCTCGTTCCAGGGGATGTTGAGCAGATACATGACCGGCGAGAAGACATAGCCGAGCAGTTGCTGGAAGCTGAGTTCGGGATAGCCGAAGATGCCGCCGATACCGCCGAGGATGCCGTTGGCGAGCGCCACCAGCGCGACGAAGGCCAGCACCATGGCGCCGACGGCGACGGCCAGCTTGACGCCGGTCTGGGCGCCCTGTGCCGCCGCCATGATGATGTTGGCGGGCTTTTCCTCGTCATGGGTAGCGACGGGCATGGGTTCGCCCGGCGTGGTTTCCGCGTTCAGCACCGCCGCGACCGCAGCCGCGCGGCGCGTTTCGGGCAGGTGGATATCATCCTCCAGCGGCAGTTCCGGTTCGCATTCCGGCTCGTCGGGCATCATGATCTTGGCCATCAGCAGGCCGCCGGGCGCCGCCATGAAGCTGGCCGCGAGCAGATAGTCGATCTTGATCCCCATCGAGGCATAAGCGGCCAGGATCGTGCCGGCGACGCCCGCCATGCCGCTGGTCATCACCGCGAACAGCTGCGGCCCGTTGAGGCCGGCGAGATAGGGACGGATCACCAGCGGGCTTTCGCTCTGGCCGACGAAGATGTTGGCGGCGGCGCACAGGCTTTCCACCTTCGACACGCCCGTCACCTTCTCGATCGCGCCGCCGACCCAGCGGACGATGAACTGCATGATCCCCAGATAATAGAGGATCGACACCAGGCTGGCGAAGAAGATGATCACCGGCAGCGCGGCGATGGCGAAGCTGGCGCCGCCGATTTCGGGCTTGGCCAGCGGGCCGAAGATGAAATTGGTCCCCGCCTGCGCATAGCCCAGCAGATTGGCGACGCCGTGCGACATGCCCGCGATGATGGCGCGTCCGGCCGGCACATAGAGCACCAGCAGTGCGATCCCCGCCTGCAGCAGGAAGGCGGCTCCGACCACGCGCAGCCGGATCGCGCGGCGGTTGGAAGAGAGGGCAAAGGCAATGGCAAGAATCAGCAATATGCCGGCGAGGCCGATAAGAAGATGCATGAAGCGCTTTCGCGGGAATGGGCAAACCGCGCGACTATACAGGGCCAGCGCGCGGAAACCAGCAGGGAATCCCGCCCCGCGATATAAATGAGATAGCCTCGCTTTTTGTCGGCAAATCGATCAGAACCATGGCGACACAGAATATGCGATGGGGAGAGGCGATGCTGATGGAAACCGACAAGCCCGGTGCCGCTACGGAATGGCGGCGTCATTATATGCTGCCGATCGCGGCCGCGCTCGGCTATGCCACCAGCGTTATCCATATCTATGGGCTTGGCCCCTATATCCAGCCGATCAGCGACCAGTTTGGCTGGACGCGGACGCAGGTGACGGTGGGCCTGACCCTGTCCACCCTGGTCCAGGCGGTCTTTTCCGTGCCGATCGGCCTGATGGTCGACCGGCTGGGCCCGCGCATCTTCGGGCTGGTCGGCGTGCTGCTGACCTGTGGCGCCTTTGCCCTGCTGGGCACGGCGACCGGCAGCCCCGGCCAATGGTATCTGCTCTGGGCGCTGCTGGCGCTCGCCACCCTGCCGGTGCAGGCGACGATCTGGACCAGCGCCGTCGCCACCCGGTTCGAGGCGTCACGCGGCCTGGCCTTTGCCATCACCCTGTGCGGCGCATCGATCGCGGTCGCCATCTTTCCGCTGATGGGCAGCTGGCTGATCGGCCAATATGGCTGGCAGCGCGCCGCGCCGATCCAGGCGGCAATCTGGGCGGCGTGCAGCTTTCCGCTGATCTTCCTCTTCTTCCGCGGCGCGCGCGATCGGCGGCGCGGCGAGGCCGTTACGGCCACCGCTGCCGCACCCGCAGCCGGCGCCACGCTGGCCGAAGGGGTGCGCTCCTCCATCTATCATCGGCTGCTGCTCGCCAGCCTGCTCTTCACCTTCACTATCATCGCGCTGGTCGTGCATTTCGTGCCGATCCTGACCGATCGCGGCGCGGACCCGATGCGGGCGGCAGGCATAGCCTCGGTCGTGGGCCTCTGCTCGATCATCGGCCGGCTGGCGACTGGGCTGCTGCTCGACCGGTTCCGCGGATCGCTGGTCGGTGCCGGCGTCTTCCTGCTGCCGGCGGCCGCCAGCCTGCTATTGCTGGGCGCCGGAAACAATGTCGCACTGCTGATCGCGGCGGCCGCGCTGATCGGCCTGACATTGGGCGCGGAAGTCGACGTGATCGTCTATCTCACCACCCAGCATTTCGGGCTCAAGACCTTTGGCGGCCTTTATGGCGGGCTGCTGATGGCACTATCGGTCGGCACCGCCACCGGGCCATTGGGCGCGTCGGCGATTTTCGACCGCTTCGGCAATTATGCGCCCTTCCTGTGGATAACGCTTGTCCTGATGGTCGGCAGCAGCCTGGCGCTTGCCAGCCTGCCGCGCCCGGCCTTTGCCCGGCCGCGCGGCCATTGAGGGGGCATTGACATAAAGCGCTACAAAGCCGCCACGTCGAGACATCGCGGGGATATATGGCGCGCCTAATCCTGCCCTTCTGACAGTCCACAGACGACAGAAGGGTAGAGCGAGATGATGCAGGATGGCGCGCATGACGACCATGGCCATGGCCTGGCCGATGACCTGGCGCAGATGCGCAAGCTGGCCGGCGAGGCGATGGGCCGCCGCCGCACGTTGCGCCTGCTCTTTTCGGCCGGCAGCGCCGCGCTGATCACCGCCTGCGGTGGTGGCGGCAGTGACAGCGACACTGACACATCGACCGCCACGCCGACGCCCACCCCTACCCCGACGCCCACACCCACGCCGACCCCGACGTCGAGCAGCTGCATCGCCGATCCGGAGGAAACCAACGGCCCCTATCCGGCCGACGGATCCAACAGCAGCAATGGCAGCGTCGTCAATGTGCTGGACGACACCGGCATCGTGCGCACCGACATCCGTTCGAGCTTCGGATCGTCGAGCGGCACCGCCGAGGGCATCTATATGCAGCTCACCATCACGGTGGTGAACGTCAATGGCAGTTGCGCGCCGCTGGAGGGCTATGCCGTCTATATCTGGCATTGCACCCGCGACGGCCTCTATTCGCTCTATACCGTGCCGGGCGAAAATTACCTGCGCGGCGTGGGCGTGACCGACGCCAATGGCCAGGTGACCTTCACCAGCATCTTCCCCGGCTGCTATGACGGGCGCTTCCCGCATATCCATTTCGAGGTCTATCCCAGCCTGGCCAAGGCGACCAGCTATGCCAATCGCGTGCTGACGTCGCAGTTCGCGATGCCGACGGATGCCTGCAACACGGTCTATGCGACCAGCGGCTATTCCAGCAGCAAGACCAATTTCGCCAAGATCACCACCAGCAGCGACAATGTGTTCGGCGACAACACGTCGGCCCAGGTCGCGGCGATGACGCCCACCATGACCGGCGATACGACCAATGGCCTCACCGGCACGGTGACGGTCGGCATCGCCATCTGACAGGAATTATGCGGATGACTTTGCAGGGATCGCCTTCAATCGATATGCTGACCGCCAATATGGACGGATCGCGCATATTGGTGGTCGACGATGATGCGGACATCCGCATCCTGTTGTCGGATTTTCTGGAGCAGCATGGCTTTGCCGTGACCGCGGTCGCGGACGGCGTGGCGATGGATCAGGCGCTGGCGGCGCAGACATTCGACATCGCCGTGCTGGACGTGATGATGCCGGGCGAGGACGGGCTGTCGATCCTGCGCCGGCTGGCCGCGGACGGCGACCTGCCGATCATCATGCTGTCGGCGATCGGCGGCGATATCGACCGGATCGTCGGGCTGGAAATGGGGGCGGAGGATTATCTGCCCAAGCCGTGCAATCCGCGCGAACTGCTCGCCCGCGTCCGCACCGTGCTGCGCCGAAATCGCCGCCAGACATCGGAACCGCAGGTGCCCGCCGGGCAGCGGCTGCGCTTTGCCGGCTGGCAGGTCGACATGGGCGTGCGCCTGCTGACCGACCCTGACAATGTCGTCGTCACCTTGACCGATGGCGAGTTCCGCCTGCTGCGCGCCTTCATCGAGCATCCGCGCCGGGTGCTGAGCCGCGACCAGTTGCTCGACTATTCGGCCGGCAGCGACGCGGAAAGCTATGACCGGGCGATCGATGTCCAGGTCAGCCGTCTGCGCCGCAAGCTGGAACGTGGCGAGATGGGCGACGAACTGGTCCGCACAATCCGCAACGAAGGCTATATGTTCACCGCCGAGGTCCGCCCGGCGTGAGCCCGGCGATGCTGCCGGGCGCCGGCGAGCGGGGGCGCTACAACCCCTCGATCCTGACGCGGATCGTCTTTCTGGTCGCCGCCACCCTGTTGCTGGCGCTGGGCGCGATGATGCTGGTCGCCTTTCGCGGCCCGCCGCCCCATGCCCGGCCGATGATGCTGGTGGAGGCGACCGGCCTGCTGCGCGGCGGCACCCAGCCACCCGGAAGCTGGCAGATCAGCCGCTATCAATCCGATCGCGCGCCTACGGCCGACGCGGGGCAGGAAAGCAACCATGCGGGGGCCGAGCGCATTGCCGGCCTGCTGGGCGTGCCGGCCAATGCGGTGGCGCTGATCCAGGAACGACCGCCGATCGGCATGCCGCGTCCCGGACCGGAAGGCGAGCCCCGGCCCGACATGGGGATGGAGTTCGACCCCGGCCGGATGATGCTGCGCGGCAGCTTTGCCCTGGCCGTGCGCGAGGATGGCAAGAACTGGTCGGTGCTGCTGGGGCGGCAGGGGCCGAACTGGCGCTGGTATGCGATCACCCTGTCGCTGATGGCGGGCATCTTCATCCTGCTGCTGCTGCCGGCCTATTGGGTGGCGCGGCGCATCACCCAGCCGATCCGCCTGCTGGCCGAAGGCGCCGCGCGCGAGCGGCCGGAACGCGCCGAGCCGCTGCCGATCGGCGGCCCGCCCGAAGTGCGCGCCATGGGCATCGCCTATAATCACATGCGCGCGCGGATCGCCGATTATGTGTCGGAACGCACCGCCATGCTGGTGGCGATCGCCCATGACCTGCGCACGCCGATGACGCGCCTGTCCTTCCGCCTGGAACAATTGCCCGATGGCCCGCGCGCCAAGGCGCAGGCGGATGTGCAGGAAATGCGGGCGATGGTCACCGACCTGCTCGACTTCATGCGCGAAGGGACCGAAGGGCGCCAGCGCGCGCGCATCGACCTGTCGGCCATTGTCGAGACGCTGGCCGACGACCTGGCCGACATGGGCCATGATGTCGTCGTCACCGCCAGCCAGCGCGCGGTGATAGAGGGCGACGCGCTCGCGCTGCGCCGCTGCATCGGCAACATGGTCGAGAATGCGGTGCGCTATGGCGGATCGGCGCGGGTCAGCCTGCGCGTCGAGGGTAGCCGGGCGATCGTCGATGTCGAGGATTCCGGCCCCGGCGTTCCGCCCGAGATTCTCGACCGGCTGTGCGAGCCTTTCTATCGCGGCGAAGCGTCGCGCAATCGCGAGACCGGCGGCGTGGGCCTGGGCCTGTCGATCGCCCGCACCATTGCCGAGGGACATGAGGGCAGCATCGGCTTTGCCAACCGGGCCGAGGGCGGATTGCGCGCCACGGTGATCCTGCCGCTCGACCGCTAAAGCATCATCCCCTTCAGTTCCTGCAGCACCATCGCAGTCGGCATCGACAGGAACATCGCCACAAGAAAGGGCGCCAGCGTCGCCGCGATCAGGATCAGCAGGCTGCGCAGGTCGACCGGCAGGAAGCGCATCGCATAGACGTTGGAGACCACGCCATAGAGGTCGGCCGCCGCCGAAAAATCGGGCGCGGAGAGAAGATCGGGCTGTTCGTTCGCGCTGCCATCGAACCAGCGATCCTCGAACGACCGGCCAAGCGTCACCGCCAGCGCGCCATAATGCATCGCGTTGCGCCGCCAGGCCCGCGCCATGACCGGGCGGAACACGCCCAGCGGCGCCACGCACAGCAGCAGCACCAGCGCCACCGTGCCACCGATCAGGAAGCCGCCGGTCATCGGCGTCGCTGCACCCTGGAGATGGACATTGGCGAAGCGTCCCGCGGTGATGCAGCCGATCCCCAGCGCAAAAGTGCCGAAGGCCCGGACCGACTGGGCCAGAAAGCCCAGGCCGCCGGCATTGTCGGGATGGGCGACGACCAGCCGCAGGTCCATGGCCGCGACCTTGTGCAGCAGCCGCGTCCACACGAGGATGCGCCAGAGCCAGCCCATGAGCAGCGTCAGCAACAGCGGCAGGCTGACCAGCATATGCCACCAGCCGGCCGCCGATAGCCGCCCCGGCCCGGCGATGGTCCAGGCCGGCAGGCCATGATTCGAAATGCCGGTCGCGAACAACCACAGGATGACCGCATAGGCGGCGAGCAGCACCAGCAGTTCGGCGACCGGCGCACGCACCGCCGCGCGCGCCCTGGCCAGTTCAGCCTTCAGTCCATCCCCGGCTTCGGGCGGGATCAGCCCGGAAATGGCGAAATGGCGCACCACCGCGCCCAGTCGTCGCGCGGTTTCGACATGGGCGACCAGCAGGAGCGGCACGGCAAAGGCGAAGCGGGCATGCGCCCCGATGTCGCGCAGGAAATGGCGCAGATCGCCGGCCCGGTCATGGCCCGGCAGGACGAGGATGAGCAGCAGGAGCGGCAACCAGCCGAGCGCCAACGCAAGCAGGGCGCGGGCGCGGACCGTGGGCAGGGCCGGCACCGACAGGCGGACAAGGCCGGGCAGCCCGCGCGGCGGCCCCCATTCGAACAGGTCGTGCCCCTCCGCATCCGCTTCGTTGGTCACTTGCACGCCCTTCCGCTTCGCCTCGGCTCATGAGAACCGCGACGATAGGAAGCATGCCCTTCCCGCCTATCGGGATTTATGCTGAGCCGACCGGAAAATGGCGGCCTTCACTGGCCGGCGGACTTGCCGTCCTTCTTGGCCTTGTGCGCCTTGAGCAGAGCATCGATCTCGACGATCCGCTCGCGTTCCGGCGTGCCCTTGGGCAGGCCCTTGAGGCGGCATTCGGCCCATAATTTGCGCCGCTCGGATTCCAGCGCCTTGAGATAGAGATCGGCCATTGCAGCCTCCTGGATAAAGGAAAAGGGCCGGCGCCTCGCGACACCGGCCCTTTCGAAACCTACTTACCTGAAAATCAGGCGGCCTGCATATGGGCCGCCCTGATAAATCAAGCGGCCTTCGAGCGGCTCATGCGCTTGCGCTCGTTCGGGTCGAGGTAGCGCTTGCGCAGACGGATGGTCTTGGGCGTGACTTCGACCATTTCATCGTCGTCGATGTAAGCGATCGCCTGTTCCAGCGTCATCTTCTTCGGCGGGGTCAGGCGGACGGCGTCGTCCTTGCCGCTGGCGCGGAAGTTGGTCAGCGCCTTCGACTTCATCGGGTTGACTTCGAGATCTTCCGGCTTGGCGTTTTCGCCGATGATCATGCCTTCATAGAGGGCTTCACCCACGCCGACGAACAGGATGCCGCGATCTTCGAGCGGACCCAGGGCGTAGGCATTGGCTTCGCCGGCGCCGTTCGAGATCAGGACGCCATTCTTGCGGCCTTCGATCTTGCCCTTGTGGGGGCCGTACTTCTCGAACAGGCGGTTCATGATGCCGGTGCCGCGCGTGTCGGACAGGAATTCGCCATGATAGCCGATCAGGCCGCGCGAGGGCGCCGAGAAGGTGATGCGGGTCTTGCCGCCGCCCGAGGGACGCATGTCGGTCATCTCGGCCTTGCGGATGTTCATCTTGTCGACGACCGTGCCCGAGAACTCATCGTCCACGTCGATGACGACGGTTTCGTACGGCTCGGTCTTGCCGCCATTCTCGTCTTCGCCGAACAGCACGCGCGGACGCGAGATGCCGAGTTCAAAGCCTTCGCGGCGCATGGTTTCGATCAGAACGCCCAGCTGAAGCTCGCCACGACCGGCGACTTCGAAGCTGTCCTTGTCGTCCGATTCCGTCACCTTGATGGCGACGTTGGATTCGGCTTCGCGGGCCAGACGATCGCGGATCATGCGGCTCGTCACCTTGCTGCCTTCACGGCCGGCCATCGGCGAGTCGTTCACGGCAAAGCGCATCGACAGGGTCGGCGGATCGATCGGCTGGGCCTTGATCGGGGTGCTGACCTGCGGATCGGAAATGGTGTTGGCCACGGTCGCGACGGTGAGGCCGGCGAGCGAGATGATGTCGCCTGCCTTGGCTTCCTCGACCGGCACGCGGTCCAGGCCCTGGAACGACATGATCTTCGACGCACGGCCGGTTTCGATCACATTGCCGTCGGCGTCGAGCGCGTGGATCGGCTGGTTGACCTTGACCGTGCCCGACTGGACGCGGCCGGTCAGGATACGACCCAGGAAGTTGTCGCGATCGAGCAGCGTCACGAGGAAGCTGAACGGCGCGTCCTGGTCCAGCGACGGCGGCGGGACATGGTCGACGATCTTCTGGAACAGCGGCTCCAGCGTGCCTTCACGGCGCTGCGAATCCTCGCTGGCATAGCCGTTGCGGCCCGAGGCGTAGAGGACGGGGAAGTCGAGCTGTTCGTCGGTGGCGTCAAGCGTCACGAACAGGTCGAACACTTCGTCCAGCACTTCCTGGATGCGCTCGTCGGGTCGGTCGACCTTGTTGACGACGACGATGGGCTTCAGGCCGAGCGCCAGCGCCTTGCCGGTCACGAACTTGGTCTGCGGCATCGCGCCTTCCGACGAATCGACCAGCAGGATCACGCCGTCGACCATCGAGAGGATGCGCTCCACTTCGCCGCCGAAGTCGGCGTGGCCGGGCGTATCGACGATGTTGATGCGGGTGCCGTTCCATTCGACCGAGGTGGGCTTCGCCAGAATGGTGATGCCGCGTTCCTTTTCCAGGTCGTTCGAGTCCATGGCGCGCTCTTCGACGCGCTGGTTGTCGCGGAAGGTGCCGGACTGGCGGAAAAGCTGGTCGACGAGCGTGGTCTTGCCATGGTCGACGTGCGCGATGATCGCGATATTACGCAGGGACATGTCTTGCCTTTGGGATATGGGGCTCCCCTGGCCGACACAAGGCCGCGCAGAGGCTTCGGGCGCGCCCCTACAGGAAATGACGCGATGCGGCAAGGGCAGCGGAAGCATCGGCCGAAGCGCAGATGAATATCCTGTCATGTTATGATGTTTCCCTTGCCCCGCTGTGGCAGCCGCCTATGACACCGCGTCAGGTTCGCACCCTGAAAAGAAAAGGACACCCCATGCGGCTGACCGCCACCCTTGGCTTTGCTTCCCTCCTCGCCCTTTCCCTGTCCCACCCTGCCCTCGCCCAGAAGGATGGCGCGCCCGACGCCGCCAAGCAGCATGCCGAGCAGACGGCGGACGAGATCGCCAAGAACTGGGCCAGTGCCCCGGTCGAGGAAGTGACCAAGACCAGCAAGGGCACGGCCAGCGTCGACGGCAAGTCGATCGCCTACACCGCGACCGCCGGCACGCTGACCATCCGCGACGCGCAGGGCAAGCCGACCGCCAGCGTCTTCTACACCGCCTATACCGCGCCCGGTAAGCATCGACCTCTGACCTTCTTCTACAATGGCGGTCCCGGTTCGGCCTCGCTGTGGCTACGCATGGGCAGCTTTGCGCCCGACCATGTCCGCACCGGCAATCCCGAAGCGGTCGCGCCCGCACCCTTCGATGTCGGCCCCAATCCTGACAGCCTGATCGGCAGCACCGACATGGTGTTCCTGGATGCGGTGGGATCGGGCTATTCGCGGCCGCTGGGCGATGCCAAGGGCGCCGACTTCTATGGTGTCGACCAGGATGTCGATGCGTTTGCCAAGGCGATCCTGCGCTACACCACCAAGAATGGCCGCTGGGGCGACCCCAAATATATTTTCGGCGAAAGCTATGGCACCACCCGATCGGGCGCGCTGGCCTATCAACTGGAAGATCGCGGCATGGCGCTGAACGGCGTCATCCTGCTCTCGTCGATCATGAATTATGGCGTGCGCCAGTCGGGCTTCGACACCATCCATATCGGCTATCTGCCAAGCTATGCCGCGACCGCCTGGTATCATAATCGCGTTCCCGGCGGCCGCCCGGCCAGCCTGGAAGCCTTTGTCGAGGAAGCGCGCCAGTTTGCCAACGGCCCCTATGCCGCCGCGCTGCTGAAGGGCCAGGACATCAGCGCCCAGGAAGAGGACGCCGTCGCCCAGCAGATGAGCCGCTTCACCGGCCTGTCAGTCGATTATTTGAAGCGCGCCAATCTGCGCGTCAGCCTCAGCCGCTTCCGCAAGGAATTGCTGCGCGACGGGCGCGAAACGCTGGGGCGGTTCGACAGCCGCTACAAGGGGATCGACGAGGATGCGGCGGGCGAGGATCCCGAATATGATCCGTCCGATACCGCGATCAGCGGCCTTTATGTCGGCAGCTTCCTGGATCAGCTGACCAACAAGCTCGGCTATCAGACCGACCTCAGCTATCGGCTGAGCGCGCGGGAAGGCGGCGCCTTCAACTGGGACTGGAGCCATGAGCCGCCGTCGGGCCGCAAGCAGAATGTCGCCGACGTCACCGCCGACCTCAGCACCGCGATGCGCATCAACCCGCATCTGCGCGTGCTGTCGCTCAATGGCTATTATGACATGGCGACGCCCTTCTTCTCGACCGAGCGGGACTTGAAGCACATGATGCTGGAGCCGGCGCTGCGGCCGAACCTGCAGTTCAAATATTATCCGGCGGGCCACATGGTCTATCTGAACCCGGAAGCGCTGCACCAGATGCGCCTCGACATGGAGCGCTACTACGCCGAAGGCGCGCGCTGACCTGATTTCCCGTCGTCATTCCCGCGAAGGCGGGAACCCATCTCCTGACTTGGCGCATAGTTGCATCGTCGGGAGATGGATCCCCGCTTCCGCGGGGATGACGGCGAAGGTCAATAGCGCAGCTTCGGATACCAGTCGGCCGGCCGGCCCTGCGGCGTCAGGTCGAGGATCGACCAGAGCGCGGCGATGTCGGGCGCGTCGCGGGGATCCTGGCCCGGATCGGCCATCTCCCGACCCATCTCGCTCATCCAGAAGAGCCGCACCTGATCGCCGTCGCGGCGATAGACGATCAGCGCGGGATATTCGCCGTCCGGCTGGAGCAGGTCGAGATCGCGGGCATAATCGTCGCCGATCGTCTGGATGAAGTCGGTGTTGCGCCAGCCCCGCTCCTGCGCGAAGGCGAATTGCCGTTCGACCGGGCTGCGGCTCAATATCTTGTAGGCGACGCGCTGCTTGATGTCGGCGGCATTGCCATCGACCGCGCCGATCCAGTTGGTACACATCGGGCAGGGTCGCTCGCGTTCCGGCCCGTACATCCAATAATAGCTGACCAGCACATCCTTGTCGCCGAACAGGTCGATCAGGCCGACCTCGAAGCCCTGTTCGTCCTTGAAGCGATAATCCTTCGTGATCAGCGGGCCGGGCGGCAGCGCCTGGCGTTGGGCGGTCAGGCGGGTCATGTGGCGGCGAAATTCGATCTCCGCCGCCAGCAGATCCTGCCGCGCCTTGGCATAGTCCGCGCTTTCGCCCGGAAATGCCGGTTGGCGATGCGCCGCCATGTCGGCGGCCGCTGTCAATTGTTCGTCCATGGCCTCTCTCCTCCCGCGCCGAACGCGGCGCGGGAGGAGAAGGTTCAATGGTCGCTGGCGGCGAAGGCGCCGATGCCGGTTTCCGCCCGCACCCGCTGGGCCGGATAGCCCGCCTTGTCCACCGCCGCGCGGGGCGATCGGTCAAGCCGGGAGATCAGCCAGATGGCGATGAAGCCGGCCGGGACCGAGAAGATCGCCGCCGAGCTGTAGGGGAAAGGTGCCGGGCCAAGGCCGAAGGTGGTGGTCCACACAGCCGGCGACAGGAGCGTCAGTACGAAGGCCGTCAGCAGTCCGATCGTGCCGCCCCAGGCCGCCCCGCGCGTGGTGCAGCCGCTCCACAGCAGCGACAGGATCAGCACCGGGAAATTGCCCGACGCGGCGAGCGCGAAGGCGAGGCTGACCATGAAGGCGACATTCTGCTTCTCGAACACCAGCCCCAGCAGCACCGCCAGCGCGCCGAGCGCCAGGGTCGTGATCCGCGAGACGCGCAGTTCGTCGGCGGAGTTGGCCCGTCCCTGTTTCAGCACCGTGGCATAAAGGTCATGGCTGACCGCCGAGGCGGCCGACAAGGTGAGCCCCGCCACCACCGCCAGGATGGTCGCGAAGGCGACCGCCGAGATGAAGCCGAGGAACGCATTGCCGCCGACCGCATGGGCGAGATGGATCGCCGCCATGTTGCCGCCGCCGCGCAGCGTGCCGTCGGCCATCTTGTAGCCGGCATCCGTGCCGACCAGGATGATCGCGCCGAAGCCGATGATGAAGGTGAGGATATAGAAATAGCCGATCCAGCCGGTGGCCCACAGCACCGACTTGCGGGCTTCCTTGGCATCCGGGACGGTGAAGAAGCGCATCAAGATGTGCGGCAGGCCGGCCGTGCCCAGCATCAGCGCGAGGCCGAAGGAGATGGCCGAGACCGGATCCTTGATGAAACCACCCGGCGCCATGATCGCCCGGCCCTTCGCCGCGGCTTCGGCCGGGGTGGCACCGGCGGCCTGTGCAGCCGCGCTCTTCACCTCGACCGCGCGGGCGAACAGGGCTTCGAGTGAGAAGCCGAACTGGGCCAGCACCATCAGCGCCATGAAGCTGGCGCCGCCGAGCAACAGCACCGCCTTGATGATCTGCACCCAGGTGGTCGCGCGCATGCCGCCGAACAGCACATAGAACATCATCAGCGCGCCGACGATCACCACCGCCACCGCATAGGGCAGGCCGAACAACAATTTGATGAGCTGCCCCGCGCCCACCATCTGCGCGATAAGGTAGAAGCTGACCACCAGCAGGGTGGAGATGGCCGCGAAGCTGCGCACCGGCGGCTGGGCAAAACGGTAGGAGGCGACATCGGCAAAGGTGAAGCGCCCAAGGTTGCGTAGCCGCTCCGCCATCAGGAACAGCAGGATGGGCCAGCCGACGAGGAAGCCGGTGGAGTAGATGAGGCCGTCATAGCCGTCGGTGAAGATCTGCGCCGATATGCCGAGGAAGGAGGCGGCGGACATATAGTCGCCCGCCATGGCAAGGCCGTTCTGGAAACCGCTGATGCCGCCGCCCGCGGTGTAGAAGTCCGACGCGGTGCGGGTGCGCGCGGCGGCCGCCTTGGTTATCCACAGGGTGAGGCCGACAAAGGCGACGAACATCGCGATCGCCACCCAGTTGATCGGCTGACGCTGCGCCTCCCCCTCCAGCGCGGCGGCGAAGGCAGGAGCGGGCAGCAGCATAATGGCGAGCGCGCCGGCAAGCCGCGCCCTCATGCGCCATGATCCTTCAGGATCGCGGCCATCTGGGCATCATGATGGCGGTTGGCATAGGCGACATAGAGGCCGGTCAGCGCGATCGCGAGCAGGATGAGGCCAAGACCGATCGGAATGCCGATCGAGGTGACGCCGTCGCCGATCGGCATGCCCAGCAGCGCCTTGTCGAAGGCGATCAGCGCGAGATAGCCGACGAAGGCGGTGAAAATGATCGCCGACAGCCACCAGCCCAGCCGCGCCCGCCGCGCCACCAGTTCACCATAACGGGGATCGGCCGCCACCGCCGCGATCATCGCGGCCTGTGCATCAGCCGGGGCATGCCCTTCCTGCTGCGTCATTCACTCTCCTCTGGTCTTTGCGCCATGCTAACCAGACGCCCCCCGATTGCAATGGCATGGCCCGAGCGCCTATATCTGGACGGAGAGAGACTTGCGGCCTTACTGTTTTATGCACATATGACAGTCAGGCCGATCTGGCCCCTGGGAGATGACATGGCTTCGACCGCGCCGACCGCGACCGCTGATACGCTGAACCTGACGCCGCCCGATCCGGTGCCGGTGGTCGCGCCCGAAAAGGCGGCGGGACTGGTGCCGATCGACGACGACAAGCGATCCAAGCTGGACGAGAAGGTCGACGCCTTCATCGACGATCTGGTGGCGCAGGACGCCAATTCGCCCGCCTTCGGCCAGCGCGTCGACCAGCTGACCAATATGGGCCGCAAGGAAATCGCCGAGGCCGCCGGGCACAGCAACCGTTTTCTCGACCGCCCGGTGCGCGCGATGGACAGCGACAACAAGGTCGGGGCGGACCTCGCTGAACTGCGCCGCACGGTCGAGGATCTGGACCCCGGCAAGCGCGGCAGCCTGACCGCGCCCAAGAAGCTGTTCGGCATCATCCCGTTCGGCAACAAGATGCGCGACTATTTCGACAGCTACAAATCGAGCCAGACGCATATCAATTCGATCCTGGGATCGCTCGCCAGCGGCAAGGATGTGCTGATCAAGGATAATGCCGCGATCGACGTGGAACGCCAGAATATGTGGCAGACCATGGGCAAGCTGGAGCAGATGATCCACATCAGCAAGACCATGGACGCGCGCCTCGAGACCAAAGCGCTGGAGCTGGATTCGACTGATCCGACCAAGGCCAAGGCGATCCGCGAGAGCGCACTCTTCTACATCCGCCAGCGCACCCAGGATCTGCTGACCCAGATGGCGGTCACGGTGCAGGGCTATCTGGCACTGGACCTGGTGAAGAAGAATAATGTCGAGCTGGTGAAGGGCGTGGATCGTGCCAGCACCACCACCGTCGCCGCGCTACGCACCGCCGTGACCGTGGCGCAGGCGCTGGTCGGCCAGCGGCTGGTGCTGGAACAGATCACCGCGCTCAACACCACGACGGCCAATATCATTGATTCGACCGGCGAACTGCTCAAGAGCCAGACCGCGCAGATCCACGAGCAGGCCGCCAGCAGCACCATCCCGATCGAGACGCTGCAGCGCGCCTTCCAGAATATCTACGACACGATGGACAATATCGACACGTTCAAGCTCAAGGCGCTCGAAAACATGAAGACGACGGTCACTGTGCTGTCGAACGAGGTGGAAAAGTCCAAGGGCTATATCGCCCGGTCCGAGGGCCAGGCTCAGGCCGCCAAGGAAGCGCGCGCGGAAAACCCGCTGCTGAGCGCGATCGAGGGATAAGGATGCGCCCCACCCTGCCCCTTTCCCCGGAGTTGATGGCATGAGCCGGTCCGACCGCGTGCTGGCCGATGCCGAGGCGGTGCTGCGCCGCCATAGCGAACGCGGCAAGAGCCTGACCAGCCGCGCGCGCGAACGGCGCAACGCGTCGATCATGCGGCGGCTGGGCCGGATCGCTGGCGCCGCCTTCGCGATCATCATCGCGGCCATGGTCGCGGGCTGGTTCATGCCGCTGGGCACCAGTGGCGTGATGATCGTGCTCGGCCTGCTGCTGATCACCACATTGTTCTTCGCGTTGTTGCCGGGCGAGCGGGCGGTCAGCCCGGACAAGCTGGCAGACACGGCGCTGACCGCCCTGCCGCTGAAGACCGAAATCTGGCTGGAGAACCAGCGCAAGGCGCTGCCCGCGCCGGCGGTCACCCTGGTCGACAGCATCGGCGTCAAGCTGGAGACGCTGGCGCCGCAGCTCGAACGGCTGGGCGAGCAAGACCCGGCCGCGCACGAGATTCGCAAGCTGCTGGCCGACCACCTGCCCGAACTGGTCACCGGCTATCAGTCGATCCCCGCGCCGCTGCGCCGCGAGGAACGCAATGGCCGCGTGCCCGAGACGCAGCTGATCGAGGGACTGTCGGTGATCGATGCGGAGATCGGGCGGATGAGCGAGCAGCTGGCAAGCGGCGACCTCGACAAGCTGGCGACGCAGAATCGTTTTCTGGAGCTGAAATATCAGGAGGCGAAGGAACTTGGCGCTTAGCGCCGTCTTCCTTCCTGCATGATCCACCTCACCCTCATCATCGTCGATTTCCTGACGGGCCTGCTGGCCGCCGGGGCCTGGGCGCTGGCTTCGGCCGGCGGCGCGATCGCGGCCGTGGTGGGCGGCGGGGTGCTGGGTCTATCGCTGTTCCGGCGGTGGCGACGGCGGGGCTGATGATGCGCCAGAGCCGGCACGTCACGATAGCGAAGACGTGACATTCAATCAGTAGAACCGATCACCACATTTGAAGCGGTCCAAACAGGATGCGCAACAGCCACTTCCGCGGTCAGCGTTTCTTAGTCCAGACGGTGCGCTTACGTAGCGGTGGGTAATGTTGAACAAGCAGCCATCAAGGTCATGTTCCCCTGCGCATCAGATAAATGTCCATGATCCAGCCATGCCGGGCCCGTTCCTGCGCGCGGAGGCCCGCGATCCTGTCCCGCACGACCGCCAGCGGCCCTTCGATCAGCAGCTGATGCTCCATGCCGAGATAGGCGCCCCACCAGATATGGATGCCGGCGGGATCGAGCGCGTCGAAGGCGCAGCCCTGATCCAGCATCACCGCGACGCTGTCGCCGTCCGCCGGCCAGCCATCGTCGCGCAGCCGGCGCCCGGTCGTGATGACGACCGGCGCGCCGAGCCGGTTGAGCGGGATGGCGTGGGCCGCGGTCAGCGCCTGCAGGCTGGTGATGCCCGGCACGATGCTTACCCGGATCGCCAGCCCCCTCTCCGCCAGCCGGTCGGCGATCCGCAGGCTGCTGTCATAAAGGGAGGGATCGCCCCAGACCAGCAGGGCAAGGCGACCGCCATCGGGCAGGTGGCGTGCGATCTGTCCGGCCCAGGCCAGCGTGATGGCATCGTGCCAGTCCTGGACGCCGCCCATATAGTCGCCGCGCGCATCGCGCACGGGCAGGTCGAACTCCACCACGCGCACCGCCCGCGTCAGCACGGCCGCGCAGATGGTGCGGCGCAGGTCGACAAGGTCGGACTTGGCGCTGCCCTTGCGCGGCAGCAGGATGAGGTCGGCGCCGTTCATTGCCCGCACTGCCTGGGCCGTCAGATGATCGGGGTTGCCGGTGCCGATGCCGATCAGGTGCAGGTCGATCATCATGCGCTCGCGATCATGTGGAAGAAGGAACCGCTGGCCCAGCCGCGCCGCGAGCCGGTTTCCGCGACCGCCGCGCCATCGGCATCGGTCACCCGCATCAGCGGCGCGTCATCCTGGCCCATGATAGTCGAATAATGGAACTCATGGCCGCGCAACATGGTCCCGGCGCGCAGCCCCGCAACAGACGCCAGCAGTTCCGCCTGTCGATAGCCCAGATGCAGGCGGCAGTCCGCATGGCTGGTGACAAGGCTGAGCAGCCCGGCCATGCGATGGGCGGTGCCGTCCCGGTCGATCAGCGCCTCGCCCAGCACCATATAGCCGCCGCATTCGCCATGGACCGGCCGATCCTCGGCATGGCGGCGCAGCCCCGTCAGGAAGTGCTGCGCGCCAGCGATGGTCCCGGCGTGGAGTTCGGGATAGCCGCCGGGCAGCCAGATCAGGTCGGCATCCTCCGCTGGCGCCTCATCGGCCAGCGGGGAGAAAGGCATGATCTGCGCCCCGGCCTGTCGCCAGCCCTCCAGAAGATGCGGGTAGAGGAAGGAGAAAGCCACGTCCTGCGCCACCGCGATCCGCTGCGCCGGGGGATCGGGCAGGCGCCCGCCGGCCCTGATGCCGTGCGCGCGGGCCGCGCCCCGAACCGCGGCGAGATCGACCCGCTCCCGCATGAGTGCGCCATAGCGCTCCAGCGCCTGATCAAGCCCCTCCTGCTCGCCGGCCTGCACCAGCCCCAGATGCCGTTCGGGCAGGCTGAGGTCGGCGTGCCGGGGCAAGGCGCCGAACACCGCAATGCCCGCCGCCGCCAGCCCCGCGCGCGCCAGCCGCTCATGGCGCGGGCTCGCCACGCGATTGAGGATGACGCCTGCAATCGTCACATCGGGATCGAAACGGGCAAAGCCCAGCGCCGTCGCCGCACAGGATTGCGCCTGTCCGGATATGTCGAGCACCAGCAGCACCGGCCAGCCCATGCGGCGCGCCACGTCGGCGGCGGTGCCATGGCCGGCCGCGCCCCGCCCCGCCACCCCGTCGAACAGGCCCATCGCCCCTTCGGCCACGGTCATGTCGGCATCGCCGGCCTCGGCCGCCACCCGGTCCAGCAGCGCGCCGTCCATCGCCCAACTGTCCAGGTTGAAGGACGGCCGGCCACAGGCGGCGCGATGGAAGGCCGGGTCGATATAGTCCGGCCCGCATTTGAACGGCTGCACCGTCACGCCCGCGTCGCGCAGCGCACGGAGCAGGCCGAGCGTGACGGTCGTCTTGCCGGTGCCCGATGCGGGCGCCGAAACGAGCAGGCCCGGCACCGTCACTCGGACGACCCGGCGTAGCGCGATCCGGCATGCTGGGGCCGGAAACGCCGGTCATAGCCCTGCGCGTAGAGGCTGCTTTCGGCAAAATCCGCCGCATCCAGCGCCGGGCCGACCAGGATGATGGCGGTGCGCTCCATGCTGCCCGCGACCGCCGCCTCGATCGACGAGAGGGTCGCCCGCACGATCCGCTGGTCGGGCCAGCTTGCCCGCCACACGACCGCGACCGGACAGGCCACGCCATAGGCAGGGGTGAGATCGGCCACCACCTGCGCCAGATTGTGGATCGACAGATGGATGGCCAGGGTCGCGCCCGTCACCGCGAAATTGGTCAGGCTCTCGGCCGGCGGCATGGTGCTGGCGCGCCCCGGCGTGCGCGTGAGGACGAGCGACTGGGCCAGTTCAGGCAGCGTCAGCTCCACCTCCAGCGCCGCGGCCGCCGCAGCGAAGGCGGGCACGCCGGGGGTCACGGTGAAGGGGATATCCAGCGCCCGGAGGCGGCGGATCTGCTCGCCCATGGCCGACCAGACCGAAAGGTCGCCGGAATGGAGCCGCGCCACATCCTGCCCGGCGGCGTGGGCGGCGGTGATCTCCGCCATGATGGCGTCCAGGTCCATGGGCGCGGTGTTGACGATGCGCGCGCCGGGCGGACAATGACCCAGCACCTCCGCCGGGACCAGCGACCCGGCATAGAGGCATATCGGGCTGGCCGCGATCAGATCGCGGCCGCGCAGGGTCAGAAGGTCGGGCGCGCCGGGGCCGGCGCCGATGAAATGGACGGTCATGATGATGCTCCTTGAGCGATGGCGCAGGTCGCCATGCGATCGGGGGAAAGGCTGCGGGCTGCGCGCAGGCGGGCGCCTTCCCCCGCGCCGGCCAGGGCGCAGGCCTCGGCGACGCTGCCGGTGCCGCGCGCGGCCAGAGAGACCGGCGACCGGGTTATGATGGGCAGGGAGGCGAGGCGATCGGCGGCAATGGGGATGAGCGGCAGGGCCAGTTGCGCGGCGAGTTCCGCCAGTCCCCCGGCCTTGTCCGCCAGCGTGGCGAGATGGGTGACATCCCGTCCGCCGCCGGCCGCCACCAGCGCCGCCCGCAGGGACGCGGTGGTCGCGCCGGCACGGAAACCGAAGCCCGCAACGATCATAGCGTGACGCTCCACTGCACCACCGGATAGCGCGACCGCCAGCCATGGCGATTGCCGAGCGGCGCGGCGTCGGCCAGTTCGATCCGCAGCAGGCTGCCGCCCCGCCGCCCGTGCCAGAGTGCCAGCAGCGCCTCCGACTCCAATGTCACGGCATTGGCCACCAGCCTTGTGCCGGGTGGCAGCAGCGCCTCCAGCCGTTCCAGCAGCGCCTGCGACAAACCGCCACCGATGAAGACCGCCTGCGGCATCAAGCCATCGGGCAACATGGCCGGCGCGCGACCGATCATCAGCTCCAGCCGATCCACGCCCAGCGCACGGGCATTGGCGCGGGCGCGATCCGCACGGGCCGGATCGGCCTCCACCGCGCAGGCGCGATTGGCGGGATGGGCCAGCAGCCATTCGATCGCGATCGATCCCGACCCCGCACCAATGTCCCACAGATAGTCCCCCGGCCGGGGCGCCAGCGCCGACAGGGTCAGGGCGCGCACCGGCGCCTTGGTGATCTGTCCGTCATGGTCGAACAGCGCGTCGGGACGACCGCTGGCGACGGTCAGGACGGGGCCGTCACCGGCGACCTCCAGCCCGACCGCCACGGGATGAACGATGTCGGCCGGTATCGTCGCCCCCGCCTCGATCGACCGGATCCGTTCGCGCGGGCCGCCGAGGCTTTCCAGCACATGCAGGCGCGACGCGCCAAATCCCCTGGCCGACAACCAGGCGCCAAGTCCCGCCACCGCCGCCCCGTCGCGCAGCAGCAGCAGCGCCCGCGCGCCCGACGCGAGGTGCGGACGCAACCGATCCAGCGGCGCGGCATGCAGGCCGAGGCACGCGACATCCTGTATCGCCCAGCCCAGCCGCGCCGCCGCCAGCCCGAAGGTGGAGGGCGCGGGATGCGCGCACCATTCATGCGCCTCCAGATGGCGCGCGATGCTGCTGCCCGCGCCGAACCAGAAGGGGTCGCCCGACGCCAGCACCACCACCGGCCGCCGACGATGCGCCAGCAGCCGCGCGATCCCGTCCGCGAAGGGCACTGGCCATTCGACCATCGGCGCGCTAATCCCGCCCAGCAGCGCGAGGTGCCGGGCCGGCCCCATGACCAGGTCCGCCGCCGCCAGTGCCGCGCGGCTTGCCGCAGACAGGCCGTCCATCCCGTCCTCGCCGATGCCGACGATCGTCAACCAGGGGGGAGAATTCATGTCATCCATGCCCAATATCCTGCTGCTGGGCGGCACGACGGAGGCAAGCGCGCTGGCGGCCTTGCTGGCGGCGCGCGGCATCCGCGCGACCTTCAGCTATGCCGGACGCACGGCCAGCCCGCGGGCACAACCCCTGCCCGTGCGGGTCGGCGGCTTTGGCGGGGTGGCGGGACTGGTCGCGCATCTGCGCGCGGAAGGCATCACCCATCTGGTCGACGCCACCCATCCCTTTGCCGCGACGATGAGCGCCCATGCGGTGGCGGCTGCGCATGGGGCGGGGATCGCCCATGCCGCACTGACCCGTGCGCCCTGGACGCCGGTCGCCGGCGATCGCTGGACCACGGTGCCGGACATGGCAGCGGCTGTGGCCGCGCTCGACGGCCCGCCTCAGCGGATCATGCTGGCCCTGGGGCGCATGCATGTGGAGGACTTCGCCGCCCAGCCCCAGCATCATTATCTGCTGCGCTTCGTGGATGCGCCGGACGCAGTGCCGCCCCTGCCCGATCATGCCCTGATCGTGGATCGCGGCCCGTTCACGGTGGCGAACGACACCAGCTTGCTGCGGGACCATCGCATCGACCTGATCGTCGCCAAGAATGCCGGTGGCACGGGCGCAGCCGCCAAGCTGAACGCCGCGCGCGCACTGGGCCTGCGCGTGCTGATGATCGACCGGCCGCCGCTGCCCGAGCGGCAGGAGTTCCACCGGCCCGAGGATGTGCTCGACTGGATCGCTCATCCCGCCGCCTCGTCGGGGATGCCGCGCGGCGTATAGAGGATCGGCCCGCGCGCCCGCTCGATGATGCGGGTCCGGCTCGACCCGACGATCACCATGGTGCGCATGTCCGCCATGTCCGCGCGTGCCTGCCCCAGCGGCACGATATGCAATGTCTCCTGCGCGGTGGTCACGGCGCGGGCGAAGAGGATCGGGCGCGCGTCGCCACAAAGCTCCCGCAACAGCGCCAGCGTGCGCACGAACCCTTCCGGCCGCGACGCCGACCGGGGATTGTAGAAGGCCATGGCGAAATCCGCCTCCACCGCCAGCCGCAGCCGCTTTTCGATCAGGGCCCAGGGCTTGAGATTGTCCGACAGGTTGATCGCACAGAAATCATGGCCGAGCGGCGCGCCCGCACGCGCCGCGGCGGCCAGCATCGCGGTGATGCCGGGCAGCACGCGAATGTCGATGTCGCGCCAGGGAGCGGGTCCGGCCTCCAGCGCCTCGAACAGGGCGGATGCCATGGCAAAGACGCCCGGATCGCCCGAGGAGACGACGACGACCCGCCGCCCCTGCGCCGCCAGCTCCAGCGCATGGGCCGCCCGATCCAGTTCCACCCGATTGTCCGAAGGATGCAACATCAGCCCCGCACGCGGCGCGACCCGCGCGACATAGGGGATATAGCCCACCACGTCGGTCGCGGCAGCCAGCGCGGCGTCGACCTCCGGCGTCACCAGCGCTTCGTCCCCCGGCCCGAGCCCCGCGATCGCGATCCAGCCCCCCTCTCCCGCGGCGAAATTCATGGCCGGCGCCCCTGGCCGTGGATCAGCAGGATCGAGAAATAGGGCGTCACCCTGTCAACATCGGCCAGCCGGGTCACGCGCTGTTCCGGCATGGCGGCATGTTCGACCAGCCATGCTTCATCACTGCGCCCGGCCGCCGCCACCGCGCGGCGCAGCTTGGCGAGGTGGCGGCCGATCTTCATCACCACCAGCGCGTCGGTATCGCGGATGCGGCGGACCAGTTCCTCTTCCGGCAGCGTCGCCATCGCCACGGTCAGCACATCGTCACCCCAGGTGATCGGCAGGCCGGTCGCATTCCAGGCACCCGACATGCCCATGATTCCGGGGACCACTTCAACCGGGACCAGACCCGCCAGCCGGCTGTGCAGATGCATGAAGGAGCCGTAGAAAAAGGGATCGCCCTCGCACAAGACGACCACATCCTCGCCCGCCTCCGCGATCGCCAGCAGCCGGCCGGTGCAATCGGCATAGAAGGCGGCAAGGCAGTCATTGTAGCGCGGATCGGTGAGCGGAATTTCGGTCGTCACCGGATATTCCATCGCCAGTTCGATCGCATCGTCCCGCAGCATGCCCTGCGCGATGCGGCGCGCCTGCCCCGGCCGACCGGCCTTGCGGAAATAGGCGACATGCCGTCCCCCCCGCACCAGCCGGTCCGCGCGCACGCTCAGCAAGTCCTGCGCGCCGGGGCCGAGGCCCACGCCATAGACGGTGCCGCTCATTCCGCGCGGCTCGCCAGCGCATTGATCGCCGCGACCGTGATTGCGCTGCCACCCAGCCGGCCGTCGACGACGCAGCAGGGCACGGGCTGCGCCGCCCACAGTGCCGCCTTGGATTCCGCCGCACCGACGAAGCCGACCGGGCAGCCGATGATCGCCGCGGGGCGCGGACAGGCCGGATCCTCCAGCATGTCGAGCAGGTGGAACAGCGCCGTGGGCGCATTGCCGATGGCAACCAGCGCCCCGGCAAGATGCGGCCGCCACAGTTCCAGCGCGGCGGCGGACCGGGTATTGCCCATCGCCCGCGCCATGTCCGGCACGGCGGTGTCGTGCAGGGTGCAGAGCACGGCATTGTCGGCGGGCAGGCGCGCACGCGTGACCCCTTCCGACACCATGCGCGCATCGCACAGCACCGGCGCCCCTGCGGCCAGGGCCTGCCGCGCCGCCGCTGCAAAGCTCGGCGAAAAGCGGATATGGGCCGCAAGGTCCACCATGCCTGCGGCATGGATCATGCGCACGGCGACCGGCTCCTCCTCGGCAGCAAAGCGCCCGAGGTCGGCTTCGGCGCGGATGGTGGCGAAGGACTGGCGATAGATCGCCGCGCCGTCCCTCTCATAATCATGGGGCATCAACAGGCTCCGAAATGGGCAAGAAGGTCGGTGGCGGTGAGGTCAGGACGGACGGGCGCCGATCCTGCGCGGGCATGGAAGGCAAGGTCGTAGCGCCCGTCCCGCCCCGTCAGCACGATGTCGGCCGGCATCGCACAGGCACAGCCCTTGGCGCAGCCGGAGACATGAAGGCGGCCCGCCACATGGGGGGCCAACTGGCGGGCGAGGTCGCGCGTCTCCACGCTCGCCTGCGGACAGGTAGGTGCGCCGGGGCAGGCCTCCACATGGATCAGCGGGTCGGCAGCGTCGGCGGACAGGCCAGGCAGTTGTCCTTCGGCCAGCAGCATGCGCCATGGGGTCAGCCGCATGGCCGGCGCGTCGAGAAGATGCCGCGCGTCGATCCGGCCGAAGGGAAGGCCATAGGCCAAGCCGCCATCCCATGCGCCGGGGACCAGTCGCGGGCGTGGCGACGCGGCCTCTGCCGTGCCCGTTGCCCAATCCGGCAGGGGCGCATCATGCCGGGCCATGCGCCCCGCGCGCGCGCCGTCGCTCTCCACGAACCATCGGGCGAGCGCGAGCAGCGCATCCACTTCGCCGCCGCTATCCACCGGCACGCCTTGTGCCCGCCCCTCCGCACGTAAGATCAGGCCGCCATCGCGCGCCCGCTCGATGCGAAAATCCCCCGCTTCGCCGGACATGAGCGGCGCGGCGCCGGCATCGATGACGAAGCCCATCTTGCCCGGCAAATCCGGCAGTTCGTTCAGGCGATCGAGCAGCTGGCTGGCGATGCGATGGCTGTCGTCGCCTTCGCGCCAGTCCGGCGCGATCATCAGCATCCGCGCGCCCTCGCGCCGGGCATCGCCGTCCACCAGGCCCAGGTCGAGCAGCCGGTCGAGCAAGGGGCGCCAGCTTTCGTCGCGCACACCGCGGATCTGGAGGTTCGCGCGCCGGGTCATGTCGATCAGGCCATTGCCATGGGCGATCGCCGCTTCGCCCAGCCCGGCCATATCGTCGGCCGAAAGACGGCCGAGGCGCGGCTTCACGCGCACGATCAGCCCGTCGCCCGCCGCCATCGGGCGCCAGGCATCGGGACACCAGCCCCGAACGGCCGGCCCGTGGGCCCCCGCATGGTTCGCGGTCGCCCTATCCCTGCCCGCGCCGGTCTGGCTCACAGGCACATCCTCCGCGCGCCGGGACGCAACCAGGCGGGGCTTGCCGGCATCGCCGGTCGGCGCGAGGCGGCAGGCAGGCGCGACAGGCGCCCGACACCACGCGGCCGTGCAGCCCCAGCCACACGCTTCGCCGCCCAGACGGAAGAGAGACCGTGCCATGACCAATCCCTGGGTCAGGACAAGAGCGACCGAAACGCCGGCAGGTCTCCTGGCTCGCGGGTCGTTGCGGGATGCACGCCTTCCCGGACGCTCTGTCCAGTGGCTGCCCTCATGGGCTCGTGCATCGCGCTATCCGCTTACAGTTGCAGGGACAGCCACGGAATAAGGGGCCAGGCCCCCGCACCGCATTCCCGATTAAGTTCCTTGCGGAACACCGGCGTCAGTTATGCAATGCACCAACATGAACCGGCGCATCGATGATGCCCTAATCGAAACATCAGGCTTAGCCAAGACGCGGAATATGGACCGGCAGGACCGCCCGGACGCATATCCGCCCCGGCTCAGGACGAGTAGAGCGCCGAATAGAAAGCCCGTACGCCAATATTCGTTTAATTCTCGAAATTTTTTCCAGATCGATCTTAAATTTCGACGCTTCCTCTACATCGCTTGTCATAGACCATACAATCAAGCCTAATGGATGCCAAATCTTGGCATTTTCTCAATCGCTTGCGCAAGAACATCAATTGGCCAATAACCATATTTCTCGCCAATCGATCGAGGCGCATGCCATTGAATAACATCTCAAATTTCTAGATCGATACCAGCACGTCGAGCCAAGGTCTTGAACAGATGACTCCAAGCGTGATTGGGCTGAAGATGTGGATCATCAACACCAAGATCACGCACCCATCTCGCCAGCCGTTCTCCAACTTTCTTGTGATACGGATTTGCGGCACAACCTCCTCTTCCAAGCGAGCGATTATAAAAAACCGGTCCATCTCCATGGGCACGCGCCATTTCCACCACACCTTGGCCGATCAGATCGGCATGCAACGGCACCAATCCCGCCGATCCTGACTTTGTCGATCCCGCCTCTGGCGTGATGTGAATAAGCCCCCCCTCGCGTTGTATGAAGTCACACCCTCGAAGCTGCGCAATTTCGCCCACGCGCGCCCCTGTATAAGCGTATAGGAACGGAACCCAACGTCGCGCACGCCGGTGAGCTTCAGAGACACCCCCATGATCTCCGCCGAGTGCTGCCCGCAGGATCGTTCTTGCCTCAACGTCCGTGAATCCTCGCTCACGCAAACGTGCGGGCTTCGCCACCCGCACCGAAATGCCGGTCACGGGGTTCGTTGATATCTTCCGGTTTTCCGTAGCCCACCCAAACACAACCTTGAGGCCAGCGAGATAGACCTCCCGCACGCTGCGGCCGGAGATGCCAGATCGAAGTAGCTCTTCCTTCCAACGAACGATATCATCCGCCGACACCTTCGCCGCATCATCATGGCCGACCCATCTCTTGAAATGAGCGAATACAGGCCTCCAGCGCTTGATCGTCGAAGCAGCAGGTTTCCGTTCGCGCAGATAGCCGTTGATGATCGCCTCGAATGGCACCTTTTTGGGTGCTGGCGCTGGATCGATCAGACGCGCCTGAGAGATCATTACCGGCTTCGACGGTGGCGCATCATCTTCGTCAAGCCGCCCCTCACGCGCAGCCTCGATCCGAGACTGAAACCTGACGATCACCGAAGCTGCCCGACGATTAGCCTCTGATCGAGACACTCGTCCCAGTCGTCGAGTGAGATTGGATTTTCCGATGATCGACTGAAGCGTTTTCGGGACGGCCATGCGGACCTCGAAACCACCATCTGCGGTCGCCCGGAGATATGTCATCGATCTCATTCTGTAGCGCCGTTGTATAGCGGTTGAACGCTCGGCAGCTGTGGATCAGATGGTCATTGAGTGGAAGATAGCCAATGATAGCCGATCAGATGGCCAACCGCCAAAACGGGCCGCTGAATATGTCCGCATGTCCACCGATCATCAACAATACTCGACGGACAATCAGGCGGCGGCAATTCGCGCCTATGCCGAGAAACGCGGCTTCGAGATTGTCCGCACCTATGCCGACGAGGGCAAAAGCGGCTTGCAAATTGGCGGGCGAGATTCCCTGCAACAGCTTCTCTCCGACATTGACGGCGTTAACGTCGATTTCGAGGCCATCCTTGTTTACGACGTGAGCCGCTGGGGCCGTTTCCAAGACCCGGACGAAGCCGCCTACTACGAACTACGCTGCAAACGCGCCGGGATCACCGTTCACTACATCGCCGAGCAATTCGAGAATGACGGCACCATCGGTTCCTCGATCATCAAAACCGTCAAGCGGGCGATGGCCGGAGAGTATAGCCGCGAATTGTCTGTCAAGGTGTTCGCGGGCCAATGCCGCCTTATCGGTCTTGGCTATCGGCAAGGTGGCGCACCGGGCTTCGGGTTGCGGCGGATGCTTGTCGATGAGCGCGGCCAGCACAAGGGCGTGCTTGATCGAGGCAAGCACAAGAGCATCGCGACCGATCGGATCGTGCTGGTGCAGGGGCCGGAGCAAGAAGTCGCCATCGTCCAGGACATCTACCGCCAGTTTGTTGAGGGCGGCAGAACCGAACGGCAGATCGCCGATTGGCTCAATGCCCAAGGTATCCTGTCTGACCTCGGACGCGCATGGACCCGCAGCGCTGTCCACCAAATCCTTATCAACGACAAATATGCTGGCCACAACGTCTGGGGCCGCACATCCTTCAAGCTAAAAAATCGCCACGTCCGCAACGATCCATCAGACTGGATCAGACGCGACCGAGCCTTTCCCGCCATCGTGCCGCAGGCGCTTTTCGACCAGGCCCAGCTTATCATTGAGGAACGGTCGAAGCGCTTGACCGACGATGAAATGCTCGCGCTGTTGTCCGAAATCCTGAAGAAGAACGGTTATCTGTCCGGCATTATCATCGACGAGTTCGAGGATGGGCCGTCCAGCAGCGCCTTTCAGGCCCGCTTTGGCAGCCTGTTGCGCGCCTATTCGCTGGTGGGTTTCATCCCCGACCACGATTACCGCTATATCGAGATCAACCGCGCCCTGCGCCGGATGCACCCGTCGATTATCAGGGAAGTGATCGATGGCGTCCGTGCCGCAGGCGGCACCGCGATCCAGAACCTTGAAGATGACACGCTGCTAATCAACGATGAGATCACCGCATCCATCGTCATCGCGCGGTGCAAGCTGACACGTGGGGGCTTCCGCCGCTGGAAAATCCGGCTCGACGAGAGCTTGCACCCGGACCTCACAATCTGCGTCAGGATGGACGAGGACAATATGAAAGCGCACGACTTCTACATACTGCCGCGCATGACGCTCGCCGAAGGCATCCTACGGATGGCCGATCACAATGGCCTGTCGCTCGACGCTTTCCGCTTCGACACACTGAACGGCTTTTTCGCCTTGGCGGAACGTGTGCCATTCCCGCAAGCAGCGTAGACCGTGGCACTCCCTGCCCAGCGTGTCGAGATGATCCCGATTGACCGGGTCACCGTCGTCAACCCGCGCCTCCGCAACAAAAAGGTATTCAAGGGGATTGTGGAGAACATCGCCGAAGTGGGCCTCAAGCGTCCGATCACCGTCACTAGCCGTCATGGCGAAGACGGGCCGCTCTACGATCTGGTATGCGGTCAAGGCCGCCTCGAAGCCTTCCGGCAACTCGGTCAGACCGAGGTGCCCGCGCTAATCGTACCTGCCGATCAGGAAGATTGCTTAGTTGCAAGCCTCGTCGAGAACTGCGCGCGCCGCCAGCATCAGGCCGTGGACCTGCTGCAAGACATACTCGGGATGCGCGAGCGCGGTCATTCCGACAACGAGATCGCCGCCATGACCGGGCTGTCCACTAACTATGTCTACATCGTGGGACGGCTGTTGGAACGCGGCGAGCGGCGGCTCGTCGCCGCCGTAGAAGCGGGCTATCTCCCCATGGCCCTGGAAATCTGCGAAGCCGACGATCAGGGCGTGCAGGCCGCACTTCATAAGGCATACGAAGAAAACCTACTGCGCGGGCGGGCGCTCATTGCGGCACGCCGCTTGGTGGAAGTGCGCAAACGCTCCGGAAAGGCGGCCAAGCTTAACAGGCTGGTTGGCAAGAGCGCGGCAACGACGCCCGAAGGGTTGGTGAAGGCCTTTCAGGAGGATACCGAACGCAAACGCATGATGATCCGCAAGACGGAGGCGACCCGTAATCGCCTTGTCTTTATCGTCGAGGCGTTGAGCCAACTGTCGAACGACGAAGGGTTCGTCGCGCTTCTCGAAGATGAAGGGTTATCCACAATACCAACGAGCCTTGCGGATCGGATTCAGAAGGTCAGGATCAGCGTGCGATGACCCATGGCGATCGGCCGCGCAAGATCAAGCTGGCCTTTGAGCCGACCAGCTTGCGGATTCCGCTCGGTGAGATCGAGGTTCTGCGCGCGATGCCGGAGACAACGAGGAAGTCCCCCAAATATGGCCAGATCGCCGCCTCAATCCGCGAGGTCGGCATTATCGAACCGCCTGTCGTCATTCTTGTGCCTGGAAAAGAGGAGCGATACCGGCTGCTTGATGGTCACATCCGTATCGACGTTCTGAAAGCGCGCGGGGACAAGGATGTTGTCTGTATTGTAGCGACCGCCGACGAGGCCATCACTTACAACAAACGCATTAGCCGCATGGCTATCGTTCAGGAGCACAAAATGATCCTGAAGGCCCTTGAAAAGGGCGTATCAGAGGAGCGGCTTGCGCGCGCGCTCAACGTCAACATATCGAGCATCCGCAGCAAGCGCAGCTTACTGGATGGCATTTGCGACGAAGTGACGAAGCTGCTGCAAGATCGGATGGTGCCGCTCAACACCTTTCGTGAAATGAAGAAGCTGCGCCCGATGCGGCAAATCGAAGTTGCCGAAACTATGATCGCCATGAACAGATTTTCATGGCCTTACGCCAAGTCGCTCGTCGCTGCCACGCCACGGCACCTGTTGACCAGCGAAAAACAGAAAGCCGTGCGAGGTCTTAATGAGGAGCAGATCGAGCATATGGAGCGGGAGGCAACCAACGTCGATCGCGAATTTCGGATGATCGAACAGAGTTACGGCATGGATCACCTCGATCTGGTGTTAGCGACTGGCTATCTCGCTCGCCTGACTGGGTGCGTGCGCGTCGTCCATCATCTTGCCCGCTACCATCCCGAATTGTTGGCGGAGTTCCAACGAATCGTGCAACTTCGTGACGCAGCATAGCCGTCTTCTGCACGGTCAGTGTCCCTCAATTGAACGATGCTTCGAGGCAGTATCGCCGAGTATCACACCTCAATTCTAGGCATCCGATCGATCGCGGCAGCAAGCGTTTCAAGCGGCCAATCTCCATACTGCTCTCCAATCGAGCGTGGGGCATGCCCTTGAAGCACGTCTCGGATTTCTGGATCGATGCCAACTCGGCGGGCTGAGGTTTTGAATAAATGTCGCCAAGCATGATTTGGCTGAATTTGTGGATCATCGACGCCAAGTTCACGAACCCACTTCGCCAATCGTTCCCCCACCTTCTTGTGATGCGGATGAGCAGGATCACCGCCTCGACCCAACGAACGGTTGAAGAAAATCGGCCCGTCGCCATGGACACGCGCCATTTCCACCACCCCCTGCTCAAGCAAATGAGGATGCAGAGGCACGAGCGTAGCGGAACCCGATTTCGTTGTTCCCGCTTCTGGCGTGATGCAAATTGCCCACACCCCGTCCCGATGGATGAAATCACACCCCCGAAGCTGCGCAATCTCGCCCACACGTGCCCCCGTATACGCGCACAAAAAGGGCACCCAACGTCGAGCACTCCGGTGCGCTTCAGAGACGTTGCCGTTATTTCCAGCGAGCGCTGCAAGGAGGATCGTTTTTGCCTCGATAGCTGTGAACCCGCGTTCGCGCAGGTGCGCAGTCTTCGCCAAACGCACAGAGATACCGGTCACTGGGTTGACCAATACCTTCCGATTTTCGACCGCCCATCCGAACACGACCTTAAGGGCCGCAAGGTAGACCTCCCGCACACTGCGACCGGAAATACCAGATCGAAGAAGCTCCTCTTTCCAACGAACCACCTCGTCCGGCATCACCCTCGCCGCGTCGTCATGGCCGACCCATCGCTTAAAATGCGCAAATACAGGCCGCCACCGCTTGATGGTGGACGGCGCAGGCTTCCGTTCGAGCAAATAGCCATTGATGATTGTCTCGAAGGACACCGGCTTGTGCCCAGGCGCAGGATCGATCGGGCGCACTTGCGACACGGTTTCCGGTTCCGTTTTCGGCGATAGCTGCTCCGCTACATCCTCTTCGGCCTGCCCTGCGCGGGCAGCCTCGATCCGAGACTGAAACCTGACGATCACCGAAGCTGCCCGACGATTAGCTTCTGATCGAGACACTCGTCCCAGTCGTCGAGTGAGATTGGATTTTCCGATGATCGACTGAAGCGTTTTCGGGACGGTCATGCGGACCTCGAAACCACCATCTGTGGTCGCCCGGAGATAGGTCATCGATCTCATTCTGTAGCACCGTTGTGTAGCGGTTGAACGCTCGGCAGCCGTGGATCAGGAAGAAATCGTTTTATCCCACAATCTTACGGGAAGATTGGCGGAGAGGGAGGGATTCGAACCCTCGGTACCCTCACGGGCACGCCGCATTTCGAGTGCGGTGCATTCGACCACTCTGCCACCTCTCCGCAGAAGACCGGAAGCATTGAACCGCAAGGAAAAATGCCGCACCGATCGGGTCGAGGGGCGCCCATTAGCGAATGATTCCATCCTTGCCAAGCACCCTTTTCGGTATTTTTCTTGTCTCCCTGCGCGGGCACCCTAAATTGGTCATATGAAAGTCACGATTCAGAATATCGGTACCGGCATCACGGCCCCGCCGGTCGTCCATGCCCGCTTCAGCATCGGCGATGTCCTTAAGCATCGCAGCTTCGGCTTTCGCGGCGTGGTGTTCGACATCGACCCGGTCTTCGCCAACAGCGAGGAATGGTATGAATCGATCCCCGAACATGCCCGCCCCGACAAGCAGCAGCCCTTCTACCACCTGCTCGCCGAAAATGGCGAGAACAGCTATGTCGCCTATGTCAGCCAGCAGAATCTGGTGGCCGACGACAGCGAGGAGCCGGTCGATCACCCCGCGATCACCGGCCTGTTCGGCGATTATGCGGATGGCAAATATCAGCTGCGCCCTCGCCACCGGCACTGAGCCGCGCTGGCGGGCGGCGCTGGGCCTTGCCCTGCTGCTCGCCGCGGCCGGGCCGTTGCAGGCTGCCCCGCTGCCGACGCAGGCCCCGGCGCCGGACAAGGTCGCGGTTCCCAATGCCGACCCGACCTTCCCCTTCTCCAACGAGATCGCCGCCTTTGCGAAAGCGGAAGCGGCCGGCCCGCCGGTCGCCGACGCCACGCTGTTCCTGGGCAGTTCCAGCATCCGCCTGTGGGACATCAAGGGCAGCTTCACCGATATCGGCACGGTCAATCGCGGCTTTGGCGGCGCGACCACGCCCGACGTGCTGCATTATTACAAGCGGCTGCTGCCCAAGGCCAAGCCGCGCTCGATCATCATCTATGTCGGCGAGAATGACCTCGCCGCCGGCGCGACGCCGGACAAGGTCGCTACCGACGTGCTGACCCTGCTGCGCCAGCTTCGCGCCGACTATCCCAGGGCGCATATCGCCTATCTCTCGCTCAAGCCCAGCCCGATCCGCTGGACGCTCTGGCCCCAGATGGCGGCGGTCAACATGACCGTTTCGGCGCGCAGCAAGGCGATGAAGTTCGATTATCTCGATGTCGGTCGCCCCTTGCTCGCCACCGACGGCCTGCCCGATGCATCGCTGTTCCGTGCCGATGGTTTGCACATGAATCCGCGCGGTTACGAGCGCTGGACCAGGCTGGTCGACGCCTATCTGGACCATGCCGTGCTGGCAGATGCGGGCGCCGGCCGCGATTCCTGACCGTCCTGCCGGCCAGTTTAAGATTGATCCAAGCGCCAGCAACATTATTACCAGCCGCTTGATCGATCGACTGGCGAAGGGAAAAGAGCAGTGACAACCGATTCGGCCAAGGCCGTGCCGATGGCGGAGCTGACGCTACGCGGCGTCATCCTGGGCGCGCTCATCACCCTGCTGTTCACCGCCGCGAACGTCTATCTGGGCCTCAAGATCGGCCTCACCTTCGCCACCTCGATCCCCGCCGCCGTCATCTCCATGGCGGTGCTGCGCCTGTTCGCGACCGGCACGATCCTGGAAAACAACATCGTCCAGACCATCGCATCGGCCGCCGGCACGCTGTCGGCGATCATCTTCGTGCTGCCGGGCCTGGTCATCATCGGCTGGTGGCAGGGCTTCCCCTATTGGCTGTCGGCCTGCACCATCGCGCTGGGCGGCATATTGGGCGTCATGTATTCAGTGCCGCTGCGCCGCGCGCTCGTCACCGGATCGGACCTGCCCTATCCCGAGGGTGTCGCCGCCGCCGAAGTGCTGAAAGTCGGTGCCGGTTCGCGCGAGGGCCTGGAGGAGAATAAACGCGGCCTGGCCGCCATCGTCATGAGTTCGATCGCAGCCGCCGGCTTCTCGATCATCGCCAAGACCAAGATCCTGGCCGAGGAAGCCGCCACCTTCTTCAAGCTGGGCGCGGGCGCCAGCTCGGTCTCGACCAGCTTCTCGATGGCGCTGATCGGCGTCGGCCATCTGGTCGGCATTTCCGTCGGCGCCGCCATGTTCGTCGGCCTGCTCATCAGCTGGGTCGGCATCGTCCCCTATCTCACCAGCCCGCTGCCCGCCGGCGCGGACCTGGCCGATCTGGTCGGCACCACCTTCCGCATGAAGGCCCGCTTCATCGGCGCCGGCACGATCGGCATCGCCGCGATCTGGACCCTGCTCAAGATCCTCGGCCCGATCATCAGCGGCATCCGCTCCGCCCTCAACGCCGCCAAGGTCCGCAAGTCGGGCGACGCCGGCACGCTGGACATCACCGAGCGCGACCTGCCGATCGGCATCGTCTTCGGCACCATCCTCGCCTCGCTCGTGCCGATCGCCGTCTTGCTGTGGATCTTTGCCCAGGGCGGGCCGATCGCCGCCAATCCGGTGCCGATCATCGGCCTGACGCTAGCCTATATCCTGGTCGCCGGCATCGTCATCGCGTCGGTCTGCGGCTATATGGCGGGTCTTATCGGCGCGTCGAACAGCCCGATCTCGGGCGTCGGCATCCTCGCGGTGCTGGGTGCGTCGCTGATCCTCGCCGCCATCTATGGTTCGGGCCATCCCGAACAGAGCCAGGCGCTGATCGCCTATGCGCTGTTCACCACCGCGATCGTGTTCGGCGTCGCCACCATTTCCAACGATAACCTCCAGGACCTCAAGACCGGCCAGCTGGTCGGCGCGACGCCGTGGAAGCAGCAGATCGCGCTGGTGCTGGGCGTGCTGTTCGGCGCGCTGGTGATCCCGCCGGTCCTCGACCTGCTGAACAGCGCCTTCGGCTTTGCCGGCGCCCCCGGTGCCAAGGCGACCGCCCTGCCCGCACCGCAGGCCGCGCTCATTTCCGCGCTCGCCAAGGGCGTGCTCGGCGGCGACCTCGACTGGGGCCTGATCGGCTTCGGCGCCGGCATCGGCGTGATCGTGGTCGCGCTGGACGAACTGCTGGGCAAGACCGGCAAGATGCGCCTGCCCCCGCTCGCGGTCGGCATGGGCATCTATCTGCCGATGGCGCTGACCCTGCTGATCCCGGTCGGCGCGGTGATCGGCCATTTCTACAATCGCTGGTCGCTGCGCCAGGCAAACCCGGAATTTGCCGAGCGCATGGGCGTGCTGATGGCGACCGGCTTCATCGTCGGCGAAAGCCTGTTCGGCGTCGCCTTTGCCGGCATCGTCGCTTCGACCGACAGCGACGCGCCGCTGGCGCTCGTGGCTGAAAGCCATTGGGCGGTGCCGCTGTCGGTGCTGATCTTCGCCGGCGTGATCGCTGCCCTTTATGCGCGCCTGCGCCACTGGGCGACCGCGCCGCTCGCCTGACGAGATGAGATGGGGCGACCGACGCCAGGTCGCCCCATTCTCACGAAATCCTACGACAATAGAATGGATATGGGCCGACCTGCGGCTCGAAACCCTATGTCCGGCGGTTTAATTCTTCAGCATCACCCAAAGGCTGGAGAGCCCACATGCCGCCCGAATTCCTGATTGCCATCATCTTGTGTATCGGCGCCGTCTTTTTCATCGACCATATGGCTCGGCTGGAAAAAGGCGGCCGGCTGCACCATCGTGGCGGCCTGTCCCGGCGCAGCGGCCGGCGGCGCGACTGAGCGCCCCAAATTGTGGCCCCTGCATCACGTCACATAAGTTACATTTTTCAGACTTTTAATTGCAATCATACTGCCATGAAGCCGTAAGGACTCATCGCCAATGGCCTCCCCAACCGAAGGGGAGCATTCACCATGAAGACCTTGTTCCGTGGCGCGAGCCGCGCCGCGATCATCCTTGCTACCACCATGCCCGTCGCCGCCCTGGCCGGCACCATCAGCGGCACCGTGTCCGACGGCACCGGCACCCGTGCGCTGCAGTCGACCCAACTGCGCATCGTCGAAAATGGCCGCATCGCCGAAGCCGGCCGTGACGGCTCCTACCGCTTCCCCGACGTCGCGCCGGGCACCTACACGATCGAAGCCCGCTACACCGGTGCCGATCCGGTGCGCACCACCGTCGTCGTGCCCGCCACTGGTGACGTCGATGCCGACATCCGCATCGGCTCGAACGTCGACGCGTCGATCATCGTCGTCGGCCAGGTCGCCAACCAGGCATCGGCCCTGTCGCGCCAGCGCGCGGCCGACGGCGTCGAAAGCGTTCTGACCCGCGACGCGATCGGCCAATTCCCCGACCAGAATGTCGCCGAATCGCTGCGTCGCCTGCCCGGCGTCAACATCATGAACGACCAGGGCGAAGGCCGCTTCGTGTCGGTTCGCGGCCTTGACCCCGAACTCAACGCCGCGTCGGTCAACGGCGCCCGCCTGCCCGCACCGGAAAGCGACGTGCGCTCGGTCGCGCTGGACGTCGTGCCTTCAGAACTGATCGAATCGATCGAAGTGAAGAAGTCGCTGACCCCGGACATGGACGCCGACACGATCGGCGCCTCGATCGAGATCAACACCACCAGCGCCTTCGACCGCAAGAAGGATCTCTATTCGGTCAAGCTGGAAGGCAGCTATAACGACTATGCCGACGCCGTGACGCCCAAGGGCAGCGTCGATTTCGCCACCCGCCTCAGCGACAATTTCGGCGTCTCGGGCGGCTTCAGCTATTACAAGCGCAAGTTCGAGACCGACAATATCGAAGCTGCGGACTGGACCACCAGCGACGACGGCATCGCCTATGCCGAAACGCTGGAATATCGCGACTATGACGTTCAGCGTAAGCGCATTGGCGGCACGCTGAACCTGGACTGGAAGCCGTCCGACACGACAAAGCTTTACGCCCGCGGCATCTATAACCAGTTTGAAGACCATGAATATCGTCGCCGCCTGACCTTCGTCCTGGATGAGCAGCCCGCTTCGGGTGATGCCGACAGCGCCAACTTCACCGATGAGGATGGCCGCATCGAAGTGCGCCGCGATCTCAAGGACCGTTTCGAGCGTCAGCGCATCAAGTCGCTGGTGCTGGGCGGCACCACCGAAACCGGCCCGTGGAAGCTGACCTATTCGGGTAGCTGGTCGGAAGCGACCGAGAAGGAAAAGGGATCGATCGACCCGATCCGCTGGCGCGCCCGGTTCGACGGCGATGGCGTCGATGTCGGCTTCAACTATTCCGATCCGCGCGTGCCGACCTTCAACGTCACCAGCGGCGCCGACCTGTTCAACGACCCGTCGGAATATAGCTTCAACCGCGTCGAGCAGACTGCCCTGTCGGACTCGCGCGACCGCGAATATGCGCTGAAAGGCGATGTATCGCGCGCCTTCGCCACCGACGGCGGCACCTTCACCGTGCAAGCCGGCATGAAGGCCCGCTGGCGCAAGAAGAGCTATAATTTCAACATGAACTATTATGGCGATGCCGATCTGGACCTGGCCGATGTGCTGGGCGCCCAGACCTATCGTCTGTCGGACCTCGGCCCGCTGCCCGGCAAGGGCCAAGCTACCGATTATTTCTACAACAATATCGGTGAGTTCGAACTCGATCCGATCACCAGCGCCTATGAATCGGCAGCGCAGGATTACAGCGCGAAGGAAGATATCCTCGCCACCTATCTGCTGGGCCGTTGGGACAGCGAGAAGGTCCGCATCATCGGCGGCGTCCGCATGGAGCAGACCCGTAACGTGCTGCGCGGCAATGTCACCGAATATGAACTGGATGACGAAGGCGAAACCACTGGCGTCATCTCGACGCCTAATGTCTTCACCAAACATTATACCGACTGGCTGCCCAGCCTGACCGCCCGATTCGAGCCGAGTCAGGGCCTGGTGTTCCGCGCCGCCGCCTACAAGAGCCTGGTCCGTCCCAAGCTGTCGCAGCTCGCACCGCGCTTCATCCTCGACGAGGATTATGCTGCCGAGTTCGGCAATCCGAACCTGAAGCCCTATCGCGCCTGGAACTTCGACGCCTCGGCCGAATGGTATTTCTCGAACAATGGCGCATTGAGCGCCGGCCTCTTTTATAAGTCGATCAAGGACTATAGCGCGCAGGTCCGCGACTTTGACGACGGCGTCTATAATGGCGTCGCCTATAGCGAGGCATCCTATTATGTGAATGGCGACACCGCCAAGGTGAAGGGCGTCGAACTCTCGTTCAGCCAGGTGCTGAACTTCCTGCCGGCGCCGCTCGATGGCTTCCTGGTGAACCTCAACTACACCTTCACCGACGCCGACGGAAAGATCACCAGCTACGACGGGGACGACAACGCCTATACCCGCAAGATCGGCCTGCCCAATGCTTCGCGCCACACCTTCAATGCGGTGCTGGGCTATGAAAAGGGCCCGATCTCGCTGCGCGCAGCCGGCACCTATCGCAGCAAATATCTGGACGAGATCGGCGACGGTCCGGACACCGACCGTATTGTCGACAACCACTTCCAGCTCGATCTGAGCGCGAAGTACAAGATCCTGCCCGGCGTCCGCCTGTTCGCCGACTGGGTCAACGTCAACAACGCCAAATATTTCGCCTATCAGAATTTCGAGGGCAGCAAGCGCCTGCTGCAATATGAGGAATATAACTGGACCGCGAAGTTCGGCGTCACCGCCAGCTTCTGATCCCGTTCGATGTCCCCTGCTTGCCGGTCGCGCCTTTGCGCGGCCGGCAAGTCCCGTTTTCCCGGAAAGGACGCCCATGTCCCGACTGTTCCTGACCATGCTGCTGATGGCGAGCGCCGCGCCGCTCTCCGCCCAGCCGACCGCCAGCCCGCCCGTGCCCCGCTCCGCCGGCACACCCTATGCGGCGCGCACCCTGCCCGATCGGATCATGCTGACGCCTGCTGCCGATCCGTCGCGCGGCATGGCGGTCGCCTGGCGCACCGATGCCGCCCAGACCGCCAGCGAAGCGCAGATCGCCATCTCCGTCGACGGCCCGACGCTGGAGGAGAAGGCAAGGACCATGACCGGTCCAGCCGGCACGGCCAAGGACAGCGCCAATGGCCCCGCCCTCTATCACCAGATCCGCTTCGACAATCTGACGCCCGATACCGTCTATGCCTATCGGCTGAAGGGCAGCGCGGGCTGGAGCGAGTGGCTGCAATTCCGCACCGCGGCGGCTGAGGCAAAACCCTTCCGCTTCCTCTATCTGGGCGACATCCAGAACGGCATCCTGACCTATGCCAGCCGCGTCATCCGCCAGGCTTTCCACGCCAATGGCGGGATCGAGCTGGTCGCCCATGCCGGCGACCTCGCCGCGCAACGCGACGATCTGGACCATGACGACGAATGGGGCGAGTTCAACCAGGCCGGCAGCTATAACTGGTCGATCGTTCCGCAACTGCCCGCCACCGGCAATCATGAATATGTCGATGTGGTGAAGCCCGACGGCAGCGAGAGCCGCAAGCTCGGGCCCTATTTCCCGCTGCAGTTTGCGCTCCCCGACAATGGCGTGCCGGGCCTCAGGACCACCTATTTTGTCGATTATCAGGGGGTGCGCTTCATCATCCTCGACGGCACGTCGGCGATCGATCTCGGCACCATGGCGCAGCAGACCGCATGGCTCGACGCCACCCTGGCGTCCAGCAAGGCGAAATGGAATGTCGTGCTGTTCCACCAGCCCGTCTTCACCTGCGCCCGACCGCAGGACACGTCCGAGGTGAAGGCCGCGTGGAAGCCGGTGTTCGACAAGCGCAAGGTCGATCTGGTGCTGCAGGGCCATGACCATTGCTACAGCCGCCTGACCTCCGAAGCGGGGCGCGAGGCGTCGGCACAGGCACGCAAGAATGGCGCGATCCAGGGGCCGGTCTATCTCGTCTCGGTCACCGGCTCCAAGATGTACGGCCTTAACGACCGGGCCCGCACCCAGCCGGACAAGACGGCGGAAGCGACCGAACTCTATCAGGTCGTGGACGTGGATGGCGATCGCCTGAAATTCCGCACCTATACCGCGTCGGGCAAGCTCTATGACGGTTTCGACCTCACAAAGGGCGCGGACGGCAATCACCTGAGCGATACCAGCGAACCCACCATCGCGGTGCGCACCTGTACCGGCAATATCGGCCCCGATGGCGGCAAATGCGTCGCGCGCGGCAAGTGAGGAATATCATGATGAAGCCCTTAGCCCTGTCGCTCACCAGCCTTCTCACGCTGGCCGCCTGCACCACCACCGAAACGGAAGTGCCGGTCGAAGTGCGCATCGCCAACGCCACGCCGGCCGTGACGGTCGCGGCACGCGGCGAGACCACCCCGGTCGGCACGCCCAATGCCGACGCGGCGGATGATCCGGCGATCTGGCGCAATGCCGCCAATCCGGCCGCCAGCCTGATCGTCGGCACCGACAAGAAGGCCGGCCTCTATGTCTATGGCCTGGACGGCAAGACGCGCGATTTCCTGGACGCCGGCCGGGTCAATAATGTCGACCTGCGCGATGGCGTCAGCGTCAATGGCCAGACCGGGATCCTGGTCGTGGCGTCGGACCGCAATGATGTGGCGAACGCCAAGCTCGCCCTGTTCCGCCTCGACAGCGTGACAGCGAAGTTGACAGCCCTGGGCAAGGTCGATGCCGGCAAGGGCGAGGCCTATGGCATCTGCCTGTACAAGGCACCGGAGGCGACCTACGCCTTCATCGTGCTGAAGGACGGGACGATCAACCAGGTCGCGCTCGATGCCTCCGGCGCGACGCCGACCGGCCGGATCGTCCGCAGCATGAAGCTTGGCACCCAGTCGGAAGGCTGCGCCGTGGATGACCGCACCGGCATCCTCTATGTCGCGGAGGAAGATGTCGGCCTTTGGCGCTTCGACGCGCACGCAACCGGCGCCACCACGCCCACGAAGATCGCAGCGGCCGACGGCAAGAATCTGGTGATGGATGCCGAAGGCGTCGCCATCGCCCAAATCGGCGCGAAGGACGGCTATGTCCTCGTCTCCAGCCAGGGTGACAATGCCTATGTCGCCTATCGCCTGTCCGACGACGCCTATGTCGGTCGCTTCCGCGTCGTCGATGGCGCCATTGGCGGGTCGGAGGAAACCGACGGCATCGAGCTGATGCTGGGCGATTTCGGCCCGGCCTATCCCGGCGGGCTGTTCATCGCACAGGATGGCCATAACGCGGCGGCGGCGCAGAATTTCAAGCTGCTCGCCTGGGACGACATCGCCAGGGCATTGAACCTGCCGAACTGACCGAAACCGGAAAGGGCGGCCGCGATGCCGCCCTTCCTCATTCTATCGCGCCCGCAAGGCGGCCAGCGCCGCCCGTGTCGACAGGGTCAGCGGCTGCGGCAGCGCATCCAGCGCAAACCAGCCGCATGCCGCCAGCGCCTCCGGCTCCATCACCACCGGATCGCCCTGCGCGTCCTCGACCAGATAGACTGGCGCGACCCAATGGGTGCCGCGCGCTTCATCGATCTGGTCCGTCAGGCACAGCAATTCACGCGCCCTGATCGTCAGGCCCAGCTCCTCGAAAATCTCGCGCTCGGTGGCGGCGGCCATGGTTTCCAGCAGGTCGACCTTGCCGCCCGGCAGGCCCCAATGCCCCGCTTCCGGCTCCCGCCGTCGCTGCACCAGCAGCAACTTGCCGTCGCGCAGGATCGCCGCGCCGCATCCGACCCGTGGTTCCGTCTGATTCATGCTTTTCCCATTTGGAAAGGGCGGCGGATCGCTCCGCCGCCCCATGCCGTTACTTCTTCGCCGCGAACCAGGCCGCGGTCGGCGCCGTCAGGCGGCTACGCGTCTCGATCCGGGTCTTGATCGCGGCGATCGAGCGATCGACCACCTTGCGCGATTCCGGCGTCAGATACTGGGTCGCATAGGCGTCCAGCTTGGTCACCATCGCCAGGTCGGCCGATCCGCCGCCCAGACGGGCCAGCGCCTGGCTGCGCGCCGACACGTCGATCAGCGCCTCATATTGCGCCTTGTGCGCCAGCACATAGTCGACCGCCAGCATCGGATGGGCGACGCCCACCTGGCCGATGATCGCGGCGCTGGTGGTCTTGCCCGGCTCGTCGGTCAAGGCGAGATCCAGGGCCTGCTGGCCCAGCTTCTCGTCCTTCGCCTTGCCGAGCAGCGCGTAGAGCGTGCTCTTTTCGAGGTCGCTCTGCGCGCCCTTAGCCATCACGCGCAGCTTGTCCCAGGTCGCCTGGTCGGCATTCTGGGCGATGATGCCCAGCCAGACATTGCGCAGCGGCCCGTCGAGCGCGGCCGGGTTGGTCGCCAGCGCGGCGAAGCGGCGGTTGGCCTCGGCCACCACGCCCTTGTCACCCATGCTGCCCAGCGTCGCGACCAGGCTGGTGCGCAGCACCGGCACCTGCGGCCCTTCGCCGGCCTTGGCATCATAGCCGATCGCCGTCAGCGCCGGGGTCAGCTTGGCCGAGGCATAGGCCGCGACCTTCGCCTGGGCAGCGGCATCACCCTCCAGCATGTCATAGCTGCTCTTCAAATAGCCGGGCACTTCGGCCAGCACCGCCGGGCTGCCATTGACCGGCACCGCGTCGACCAGATCGAGCGCCAGACCGATCGGCTGGTATCCGCCCAGCGCCAGCTGGAAATTGTCCGCCATCAGGCCGGTCTGGTCCATGCTGGACAGCTGGCTGAAGCCCTTGGCCAGTGCCTGGATATTGGCGGCGGGATAGAGCGAGCGATAATAGCCGGTCTGGCCCGCATTGATCACATAAGCGCCGCAGCCCGGCAGCGTGATCTGGCCATTACCCTGCAGGATCAGGCGCTGCGCCTCGCCGCCCTGCACCTGCGCCTTGACCGGCACATTCCACTTGAGCGGCGCCTTGTCCTTGGCGTCGCGGCTATATTCCCCCTGGCTCAGCGTCAGGATGGTGTTGCCACCCTGGCACTGGGCGCTCTCCACCTTGACCAGCGGGATACCCGGCTGGCTGGTGAAATCATGCGCGATGCTGACCAGCCCCTTGGCGCCCGCGCCCTCGACCGCCTTCCACAGATCGTCGGTGACGGTGTTCCCGTAAGCGTGGCTCTTCATGTAGGATTGGATGCCCGCCTTCCACGCATCCTCGCCGGCATAGCCTTCGAGCATGGTGATGACCGCCTCACCCTTCTGATAGGTGATGGCGTCGAACGCCTGGTTCACCTGATCGACGGTGGTGATCTTCTGCACGACCGGGTGGGTGGTCTTGAGCGCGTCGAGGCTCATCGCCCGCTCGCGGCCATCGACGCGCGACAGCAGGGCTTCCCATTCCGGGTTCAGCTTGTCGGTGACCTTGGTCGCCATCCAGCTCGCAAAACCCTCGTTCAGCCAGAGATCGTCCCACCAGGCCATGGTGACGAGATCGCCGAACCACTGGTGCGCCATTTCATGCGCGGCCACTTCATAAATGGCGCGCTTGGTCTCTTCGGAGGTGAAGCGCGGATCGACCAGCAGGGTGCGTTCGAAGGTGAAGATCGCGCCCCAATTCTCCATCGCGCTGAAGAACTGGCTCTGGCCCGGACCCGCGACATTGTCGAGCTTGGGCAGCGGGAAGGGCACGCCGAAATAGTCGTTATAATAAGGCAGGATCGCTGCCGACGCGTCGAGCGCCAGCTGCGCCTTGCCGGTATTGCCCCGGCCGGTGATGACGCCGACTTCGGTATTGCCCGCCATCTTGGTCGCGCGATCCAGTTCGCCCAGGCCAAAGAAGAGCAGGTAGGACGACATTTTCGGGCTGGTGCCGAAGGTCACCAGCTTTTTCCCGCCACCGATGTCCTTGGTCGCCTTGACCGGCATATTGCCGACCGCCAGCTGGTCCGCCGGCACCACGGCGGAGAGATCGAACGTCGCCTTGTAGCTCGGCTCGTCGAAGCTCGGCACGAAACGGCGGGCGTCGGGCGCCTCGAACTGGGTGAAGAGCGCGCGCTTCGCGGCGCCTTCATTGTCGGTATAGTCGAGCGCGAACAGGCCATTAGCCTGCTGATTGATGATGCCGGCATAGACCATGGTCAGCTTGTAGCTGCCCGGCTGAACCGGCTTGCCGAAGTCGAGGCTGACAGTCTGGGCATCGGCATCCACCTTGGCCGTGCCAGTGATCGCCTTGCCCTTGGCCGGGGTCAGCGTGACGCTGGAAACGGTCAGGTCGGCCGCATTCAGCACCAGCGCCGGCATGGCGGCGGCGACAGTAACGTCGATCGTCACCTTGCCGGTGAATTTGAGGTTCGCCGCATCGGGCGTCACTTCGATCGCATAATGGCTGGGCGCAGCGCCACGGGGCAGCTGGGTGGTGACGCCGGCGGCGGGGCCGGCAGGCGCGGTCTGGGCCAACGCGGGCGCGGCGATCGCCAGCGGCGCGGCCGCCATCAGGAACGGCAGGATTTTCGACAAGGGCATGGGGGAAGCAACTCCGATACGGCTTGGATGGCGCAATGAGACATAGTCACGCGCAACATGCAAACCGGATCGGCCCTTTCCCGCGGGGGGTCAAGTGAACTATCCGCAAGAGAATGTCGTTGGTCGAAGCCTGTTGCGCGTTCGTCCAACAAGAAAGAGCTTCCTCGTCTCTAATCAGCGGACAAGGTCTCGTTCATCCTCCCCTGCAAGGGGAGGGGGACCATTTGCGCAGCAAATGGTGGAGGGGTGTCACTTCTATCGAGAGGGCGACACCCCTCCGTCTGGCCTTCGGCCAGCCACCTCCCCTTACAGGGGAGGATGAAATGGAAACTTATCCCCGGCCGCGATAGCCCGGCACGTCCTGCGGCGGCAGCCACAGGCCAGCGGGCGGTTCGCCCGACTGCCAGAAGACGTCGATCGGGATGCCGCCGCGCGGATACCAATAGCCGCCGATGCGCAGCCAGATCGGCTGCATTTCGGTGAACAGCCGCTCACCGATGCCGACGGTGCAATCCTCGTGGAAGCCGGCATGGTTGCGGAAGCTGCCCAGGAACAGCTTGAGCGCCTTGGATTCGACGATGGTCGCGCCGGGCGCATAGTCGATCACCAGATGCGCAAAGTCGGGCTGGCCGGTCACCGGGCACAGCGAGGTGAATTCCGGCGCCGTGAAGCGCACCAGATAGGGCTTGCCCGGACGGGGATTGGGGACATAGTCGAGGACGGCGTCCTCGGGCCGCTGCGGCAGGGTACTGGCGCGGCCGAGATGGAGCGGGGTATCGGTCATGAGGGCGCATGTAGTCGATTACACGCAATTTGTCATCGGTCCGGCGCGCAAGGCCGTCCGTTCATCTGGCGTTCAGCAAAATTTCTGCCTTGGCAGGGCCATGGGGTCTATGCGTCTGTTCCTTTCCGCCCTGCCGCTGCTGGCAGTCACGCCCGCGCTGGCACAGCAAGCCACCGGCAGCGATCCGGTCGTCAATCTGCAGCGCGCCGCGCCGCCGCCGCCGGCCGATGATCCGCGCCGTCAAGGCCCGGAACTCGACGTGTTCCGGGGCACGGCAACGCCGACCCCGACACCCACGCCGTCGCTGCCGCCGATCGTCGCCCCCACGGTGACGCCGGCGCCGACCCAGCGCGCGCCCACGCCTGCCCCCGCATCGCAGCGCCCGACACCGACGCCAGCGCCGACGCGAACCGAAACACCGCGCAACGCGCGCACGACGCCCGCCCCCACCCCGGCCGAACGCCCGGCCGCGCGCGACACCATGCCAGCGCAGCCCAGCCCGGCGCCCGCTGTGGCGGAACCGGACAATGCCGCCAATGCGGTGGAAACGCCGCCGCCAGCCGCCCTGCCCGCGCCCGAGCCGGTCACGGCCGACAAAAGTGTCACCACTGCCGAACCCGCACCGGACGCCGAAGCGCAGGGGCTGAGCTGGCCCTGGATCGCCGCCGCCATCGCCGCGCTGGCGGTGATCGCCGGCTTTCTGCTGATGCGGCGCCGTCGTGCGGCGGAGGAGGTCGACGCCGCGCCGGCGAGCGCGCCACCCCCGGCAGCGCCCCGGCCAGCCCCGGCCCCCGTCGCGCCGCCCCCGCCTGCTCCGGCGCCTGCTCCCGCGCCCACGCCAGCACCCGCCCCCGAACCCGTAGCATCGGCGCCGGCCAGCGACGCCGGCGATCGCCCCTGGATCGACCTCGGCCTCGACATCAGCCTCGCCCGCTCCTCGCTGATCGGCGTGACCATCGGCTATACGCTGCTGCTCCACAATCGCGGCGATCGCCCGGCCCGCGACATCATGGTGCGCGGCATATTGGGCAATGCGGGCGCGCAACAGGATGCGTTGCTGCGCCATTTCTTCGGTGGCGAGACCGGCATGCCGCTGCATTCGATCGTCTCGATCGCGCCGGGCGAAACCGTGCGCATGACCAACGAGCTGCGCCTGGCCCAGGACGAGATCGTGCCGGTGACGATGGGCGAGCGGGCACTGCTGGTGCCGATCGCCGCCTTCGACGCCCATTATCGCTGGGGCGAGGATGAGGAAGCGCCCGAAGGCACCGGCCGCACCGGCCGCGCCTTCATCGTCGGCCAGGAACAGGAGCCGCCCGCCGAACGCCTGTCGCCCTTCCGCCTCGACCAGGGGCCGCGCCAATTTCGCCGGCCGGCCGCCCGCGCCGCCGCCGAAGTGCCGCCGGCCTGAGCATTTCCCTTTCCTGTCCGGTCAGGCGCTCCTAAAGTGCCTGCCGGACAAGGCAAAAGGGGCCGCATGGACATTCTCGTTTCCACCGACTGGCTGGCCGGCGAAATCGGCAAGCCCGATCTCGTCATTCTCGACGCCAGCCTGTTCCTGCCCGGCACGCCGCGCGACCCGCGCGCCGAGTTCGACGCGGCCCATATTCCCGGCGCCGCCTTCATGGACCTGCCGAGCCTCAGCGACCCCGCCGATCCGGTGCCGGGCCAATTGCCGCCCGACGCGCTGATGACGCAGCGCATGCAGGCGCTGGGCGTCAACGCCGACAGCCGCATCGTCGTCTATGACAACAGCCCGACCCACAGCGCGGCGCGCGGCTGGTGGATGATGCGCGTCTATGGCCTCGGCGCATCCGCAGCAATCCTCGACGGCGGCCTGCCCAAATGGGTCGCCGAAGGCCGGCCGGTCGACAGCGGCACGCCCGCCATCGCGCCCGGCAATGCCGTCGCCCGGCTCGACCGGACGCAGGTGCGCAGCAAGGCGGACATCCTCGCCAATCTCGACAGCGGCACGGCGCAGTTGCTCGACGCGCGCGGCGCGGGGCGCTTCACCGGCGCCGAGGCCGAACCGCGCCCCGGCATGGCGTCGGGCCATATCCCCGGCAGCCGCAACATCCCCTCCTCCGCCTTCTTTGCCGCCGACAACAGTCTGAAGCAGGGCGAGGAACTGCGCCGCCTGCTGCTGGACGCCGGCACCGATCTCGACCGGCCGATCATCACCACCTGCGGCAGTGGCGTGACCGCCGCGATCATCCTTGCCGCGCTCGAAACGCTCGGGAAGCGCGACGTCAGCCTCTATGACGGCAGTTGGTCGGAATGGGGGTTCGATCCGGCCACGCCCAAGGCGACCGGGCCGGCCGCATGAGCGAGGACAGCAGAAGGCCGCTGACCAAGCTGGCGCAGGCCGGCCGACGCGCCGACTGGACCGGCATGCCGGGGCAACCCGGCGCGATCGTCAGTCCGGGCGTCTGGCGCGCCTCGACCATCCTTTATGACGATGTCGCCCATCTGCGGAAGGCGGCCGGCAGCAGCACCCATGAGCGGCTGTTCTACGGGCGCAAGGGCACGCCGACCAGTTGGAGCCTGGCCGACGCGCTGACCGAAATGGAGCCGGGCGCGGAGGGCACGATGCTCTTCCCCTCGGGCGTGGCGGCGATCGCCTGCGCGCTGATGGCTGTGCTGCGGCCGGGCGACCAGTTGCTGATGGTCGACAGCGCCTATGACCCGACCCGCAATTTCTGCGAACAGGTGCTGAAACCCTTCGGCGTCGAGACGCTCTATTATGATCCGACCATCGGCGCCGGTATCGCCGACCTGTTGACCGATCGCACCCGCGCCATCTTCCTGGAATGCCCCGGCAGCCTGACCTTCGAGGTGCAGGACGTGCCGGCGATCACCGCTATCGCACGCGATCGCGGCATCACCACCCTGCTCGACAATACCTGGGCAACGCCGCTCTTCTTCCCGGCTCTGGCCCATGGCGTGGACCTCGCGATCCTCGCCTGCACCAAATATATTGTCGGCCATAGCGACGTGATGATGGGGTCGGTCACCGCCACGCCGGCGCTGTTCCCCAAGGTCCGCCAGTCTGCCTATCTGTTCGGCCAGATGACCAGCCCCGACGATGCCTGGCTCGCCAGCCGCGGCCTGCGCACGCTCGGCGTCCGCCTGGCCCAGCATCAGGCGAGCGCGCTTGAGATCGCGCAGTGGCTGACCGCGCAGCCCGATGTCGCCCGCGTGCTGCACCCGGCGCTACCCGACTGCCCCGGCCATGAATTGTGGGCGCGCGACTTCAGCGGCTCGACCGGCCTGTTCAGCTTCGTGCTGCAGGGCGGCGACGAGGCGGCCCGCGCCGCGCTGATCGACGGGCTCGCTCATTTCGGCATCGGCTATAGCTGGGGCGGGTTCGAGAGCCTGGCCCTGCCGGTCGATCCCGCCCGCTATCGCACCGCGACCGTATGGCAGGCCGAAGGGCCGGTCATCCGGCTGCAGATCGGGTTGGAGGATCCCGCCGACCTGATCGCCGACCTTGACGCCGGTCTCGCCCGCTTCCGGGCCGCCCGCGGATGACGCAGTTGTCCGCATGGCTGGCCCGACTGCCGGGCAATGCGGACATCACCCAGCCGCTGATCGCGGTCGGCATCGCGCTGCTGCTCCATGCCATGGCCTATGGCCTGGCGCGGCTGCTGGCCCCGCGCATCCGCGAGCGCCTGCCTGCCCTCAGCGAACTGGCATCCACCCATGTCCGCCCGATGCTGCGCCATGCGATCAGCGCGCCACTGTTCGCGACGGCACTGGCGCTGTGGCCGGCGGACAGCATCGCCCATCTGATCCTGGGCGCCGCGCTCGCCCTCGCCGTCGCCCTGTTCGCGCTGCATCTGCTGCAGGCGCTCAGCTTCCCGCGCTGGGCGATCACCCCGCTCGCCCTGCTGCTGTTCGTCATGGTGATATCGGGCAGCAGCGGCGGCATCGCGCCGGTAGGCTCGATGCTCGACGATGTCGCGCTGACGCTCGGCAAGCGGCGGATCAGCCTGCTCGACCTATTGTCGGTTGCGGCGACATTGGTCGCGCTGCTTGCCGGCATCCGCCTTGCCAACCGGCTGATCCGGCGCAGCATCCAGAAGGCGCCCGATCTCGACCCGACCCAGAAGTTGCTGGGCCAGAAGCTGGCCGGCATCGCCGTCATCATCGCCGCCTTCTTCATCGGCATCGACATATTGGGCATCGACCTCACCGCCTTCACCGTCTTTTCCGGGGCGCTGGGCCTGGCAGTCGGCTTCGGCCTGCAGAAGACGGTCGGCAATCTGATCGCCGGCATCATCCTGCTGATGGACCGATCGATCAAGCCGGGCGACGTGATCGCGGTCGGCGACAGTTTCGGCTGGGTCAGCAAGATCGGCGTGCGCGCCGTGTCGATCATCACCCGCGACGGCAAGAAACATCTCATCCCCAACGAAAATCTGATGACGCAGGAGGTGGAGAACTGGTCCTATTCCGACCGCAATATCCGCGTCCGCATCCCGGTGGGGATCAGCAACGACAGCGACATCGCGCTGGCCCAGCAACTGATGCTGGAAGCCGCGAAGGAAAGCCCGCGCGCGCTCAAGCATCCCGAGCCCAAGGTATGGCTGACCGCGCTCGGCCAATATCGGCTGGAGCATGAGATTCGCGTCTGGATCAACGATCCGGAAAATGGCGTGGGCGGGGTAACCTCCGACGTGCTGATGCGGGTGCTGGACAAGTTCAAGGCACAGGGCATCATCGTCCCCTATCCGCGCCAGATCATCGAATTGCGGCAGCCGCAGGACAGACATGATCCAGCAATGAATGAGCCCGACATTTCTGACCATTCCCCGTCCTGAGCGACCGCGACAGCGTTCGAATATCCAATAAATCATGCCTTATCATGCAGATACGCCGGACATCCGGCGATCGCAGCCGCGCACCTTGTTGCGTCGTAGCAACAATAAAAGACGCAAAAGACATGAAATAGCAATAATATCTTGTGCGCCGCAGCGCGCGCAGGCATGGCCAAACTTGTTGAGGCAAGCTGGCCCACTTCCCCTGGGGGAAGCATAGAGGCAGGCGCCAGGACGCAGGCGGGACGATCGCAGAACCATCAAGGGGATTATCATGCGTAAGTCCATTCTCGGCCTCTCGGCCTTCGCTCTTGTTGCGCTGTCGGCACCCGCCATGGCCCAGGATGAGCCCGCTCCCGCGGTCACCGTCACCGGCAATGCGGCCGTCGTCAGCGACTATCGCTTCCGCGGCATTTCACAGACCAACAAGAAGTTCGCGCTGCAGGGCGGCATCACCGTCACCCATGAATCGGGCTTCTATGTCTCGACCTGGGGCAGCTCGATCGACGAATATGTCGCCAACGGCTCGGACCAGGAACTCGACCTGATCGGCGGCTATTCGACCACGGTCGGCGGCGCGACAATCGACGTCGGCGTTCTCTATTATTACTATCCGGGCAATGCCGGTGCGAACACCGACTTCGTCGAGCCCTATGCCTCGATCAAGGGCACGTTCGGCCCCGCCACCGCCAAGCTGACCGCCAACTACGCCCCCAAGGCGAAGGCGCTGACCGTCGGCAATGGCAAGGAAGACAATCTCTACCTCGCCGGCGACGTCTCGGCCTCGATCCCCAACACCCCGCTGGGCGTGTCGGCGCATCTGGGCCACAGCTTCGGCCCCAGCTACCTGACCATCGGCAAGGAATATACCGACTGGAATATCGGCGCGACCTACACCTGGGGTCACCTAACCTTCGGCGTATCCTATGTCGACACCGACAAGTCGCTCTATTCGTCGGCAGGCCACAATATCAGCAAGGCCGGCGTGCTCGGTTCGCTCACCGCCTCCTTCTGATCCGCCTTCCCTTCGGGGATGAACAGGGCCGCGCTCTCCAGGGGGGATCGCGGCCCTTTCCTATATGCGGTGTTTACGGGTCGCCTTGGCCCGCGCCGCTGCCTATAAGGCGCCGATGCCTCCGATCGCCCTCCTGCTGCTCTTCGTCGTCACGATCGCGCTGATGGAGGGTTTTGCCTATGTGATGCACCGCTGGGTGATGCATGGGCCGGGCTGGTTCCTCCACGCCAGCCACCACCGCCCCCGGACCGGCTTCTTCGAGGCCAACGACCTCTATTTCGTGATCTTCGCCATGCCCTCCATCCTGCTATTGCTGGGTGGGGTGCAATGGGGCTGGGGCAATTGGGCGACGGCCGTGGGCGCCGGCGTCGCCGCCTATGGCGCCATCTATCTCGGCTTCCACGACATCATCGTCCACCAGCGGGTGCGCCACCGCTATGTCGCCCGCTCGCGCTACATGAAGCGGATCGTCCAGGCGCATCGGCTGCACCATGCGGTCGAAACCAAGGACGGGACGGTCAGCTTCGGCTTCCTGATCGCGCCCCACCCTGCGGACCTCAAACGCGAACTGGCGCGACGCGGCCGGGCCGGCGTGCGCGCCGCAAGGGATTGGCAGCCCGGCACGCGGGACTAGATCCGCGCGACATCGGTGGGGAGCGGCCATCCCACCTACGTCATGCTGAACTTGTTTCAGCATCTATCAAGCCTAACAAACCATTGGTCCATTGGGAGAAATGGACCCTGAAACAAGTTCAGGGTGACGATGATGGGATGGGCCGCTTCTGGTCGCTTCTAGACCATCCTCCCCTGCAAGGAGGAATTTGCGACCGACTTTAGTCGTCAGTTGTCAAAGCAAGATCGTCATTGCGAGCATAGCAAAGCAATCCATCTCGCGCTGGTGGATTGCTTTGCTACGCTCGCAATGACGGGAGACAGTCGTCAGCCGCCCTTTCCTATTCAGCCATTCTCTGCTCCACCCTTGTCCATGGACGAAAGTGCCTGCCAATCCATGCGCGACATCCCGCCAATGGCTGGCCGACGCCTGACTGGCGCGCCCTTGTCGCGTCACTGTCGCTTCGGGCGCGCATCAGCGACGCGTCGCGTTCTGCTCGACTGTCGCGTTACAGGCGCGCGGCAGGCGCATATCTGGCGCAAATAGGGTGAATCACCCCGATAACGGTGTGAACTTCGGCGGATATGAAACTGTCGCGTCGCGAACCGGACTGGGCAGGCCCCTATCCGCGCAGCGCGCAGGGGACGATGCTGGACGGATCGGGGCGGGCAGTGCTGCGGCGGAAGCGGGCCATATAGCCACCGGCGGTGGGCTTGGCGATCATCTCCTCCAGCCGGAAGCCCATCGCCGCCAGTTCGCAGGTGAGCAGGCGCCGGGGCGTGCCATGCTGGTCAGTCGGCCGATCCGCATCGACCACGATCAGTTCGCCATCGGCCTTCAGCGCGGGGCTGAGGTGCCACAGGAACGCATAGGGTTCGGCGATCTCATGATACATATGGACCATGAAGATGCGGTCGAAGCTGTTTTCGGGCAGCTTGGGATCTTCCGGCGCGCCCAGCTTCACGCTGACATTGGTCCAGTTTTCGCGGGTGATGCGACGGCTGAGCGCATCGATCACCTCGGGCAATATATCCTCGGCCAGCACCCGGCCCCTGGCGCCGACGCGCTTGGCCAGGCGGACGGTATAATAGCCCTCGCCCGCACCAATGTCGGCAATGGTCATGCCCGGCCGGATGCCGGCCCGGTCCATGATATCTTCCGCCTCATTGACCCGGTCGCGCGCTTCCTCGCTCGACCAGCGGGTCGACACGATCGGCGCCACCGGCCGATCGGCGCGGGGGAAGGACGCGGCACCGGCCGCGCGTTCCGATTGATTGCCGCCTGCCAGCGGCCCGCAGGCTGCCAGCAGGAGCAACGGCCCCGCCAGCACCATGCGGATCATCAGTCGACATCCTCCACGTCGACCTTCTCGCCCGTGACCTTCTGCGACAGGGCAGCGGCCATGAACGGATCGAGCGCGCCATCGAGCACATCGTCGGGGGCGGTCGAGGTGACGCCGGTGCGCAGATCCTTCACCAGCTGATAGGGCTGGAGTACATAGGAGCGGATCTGGTGGCCCCAGCCGATCTCGGTCTTTGCGGCATAGTCGGTCGACGCGGCTTCCTCGCGCTTGCGCAGTTCCGCCTCGTACAGACGCGCCTTCAGCATGTTCATCGCGGTGGCACGGTTCTTGTGCTGCGAGCGGTCATTCTGCGACGCCACGATGATGCCCGAGGGGACGTGGGTGATGCGGACCGCGGAGTCGGTGGTGTTGACGTGCTGACCACCCGCACCCGATGCGCGATAGGTATCGATCTTGAGGTCGCTCTCCTTGACCTCGATATCGATATTGTCGTCGATCACCGGATAGACCCAGACCGACGAGAAGCTGGTGTGGCGGCGCGCGGCGCTGTCATAGGGGCTGATGCGGACCAGGCGGTGGACGCCGCTTTCGGTCTTGGCATAGCCATAGGCATTCTCGCCCTTGATGAGGAAAGTGGCCGACTTGATACCGGCGGTTTCGCCCGCCTGATAGTCGACCAGTTCCACCTTATAGCCGCGCCGTTCGGCCCAGCGGCGATACATGCGGCTGAGGATTTCGGCCCAGTCCTGGCTTTCGGTGCCGCCGGCGCCCGCGTGGATTTCCAGATAGGTGTCGCTGGCATCGGCTTCGCCCGCCAGCAGCGCCTTGATCTTGTCCTCGTCGGCGCGCTCGGCCAGCGCCTTCAGCGCGGCGATGGCTTCGGACACCATGTCCTCATCGCCTTCGGCCTCGGCCATTTCAATGAGTTCGGCATTGTCGGTCTTTTCGGCCTCGATCGCGCGGGTGGCACCGATCGCGCTGTCGAGACGGGTGCGCTCGCGCATCACCTCCTGCGCCAGCTTGGCATTGTCCCACAGGGTCGGATCCTCGACGCGGGCGTTCAGCTCGTCCAGCCGGCGCAGCGCACGGTCCCAGTCGAGGAAGCGGCGCAGCAGGTCCAGCGCGGCGTCGATACGGTCGATATATTGCTGCGCTTCGGCGCGCATGGGAGGTCTCCAGAATCTCGTGGCGTCCAGCGTCAGCTACCCGAACGCATCAAACGCCTGCCCCTATCCCAGGCCGGGCTTTTTGGGAAGATCAATCCGCCGAAGGGTGGGGGCGGCAACGGTCCGAAATCTGCCGGACATAATCGCATCTTAGCCCGATGGCGCAGACCGCCCCGCGCGAGGGTGGCGCATCAAGGGGGAAAACCTTTTACCATGAAAGGCGATCCCATGAACCCGACCACGCCCATGCCGGCGACGCACAGCCCGGCCACCCTCTATATCCTGCTCGACGCCGTGCGCTGCTGGGCAGCGGCGCGACGCCGACGCCGGCCGGCGATGGCCCAGTTGCATCTGCGGCTGCGACGCTATGGCTGCGAACAGCTATCCCCAGCGCTCGACAGCCTGTTGCGGCTGGGCGAGCAGGTGACCGGCCATGGCTTGCGCACCGGCCGGGGACCGCGGCTGAGCGAAGACGAGAATCTGCTGATCGACCTGTTGCAGGCGCGCTGGAGTGGCCCCGTTCCCTATGCCTGCAGCGACGCGATCGCCTGCGCCTTCTGCTATGCTGTGCGATCGACCCAGATATTGCTGGCGCAGGCGCTGGAGGGCCGGCGCAGCGCCGCCAGCCTGTCGGTCCGCGACGCCAATCCGCGCCACTGCTGAGGATAAGAGGGCGGGCGCCGACGCGCCCGCCTCTCAATAGATGCCGCCCTGATCCTGCAGGAAGTCGGCGTCGTTGCGCTGGCGGGTGCGGACGGCATCCGCCTTGGCCGCGACCTTGGCCTGGGCCTCCGCCTCTTCCTTGCGGATGGTGCGGCGCGGTTCGGATTCGGGCTTGAACGCTTCCCAGATGACCGCGGGCTTGGGCTCATCGGTCGGCCAGGCGCCATAGACGCGCTTGCCCGAGCGGCGGTCGATCGCGACCATGCGGATACCGGCCGGGGCGATGAACGGCGTCTTGGGCATGGTCTCCAGGATCGGGGCCATCGCCTCCTTCCAGATCGGCGCGGCGATGCGGCCGCCCTGTGCCCAGCCGCCCAGGCTGCGCGGCTGGTCATAGCCGATATAGACGCCGGCAACGAGATCGGGCGAGCCGCCGACGAACCAGACATTGGTCGGACCGTTGGTGGTGCCGGTCTTGCCGAACAGCGGGCGCTTGAGGTCGGCGAGCACGGTCGCGGTGCCGCGCTGGATCACGCCTTCGGTGATGTGGACGACCTGATAGGCGGTCATCGGGTTCATCACCTGACGCCCCTCGAAACCGAAGCGCGGCATCGGCTTGCCGTCCCAATTGGCCATGTTGCAATTGTCGCAGGGATGCCAGCGTTCGGGCCAGATCACCTTGCCGCGCCGATCCTGGACATAGTCCATCAGCTTGGGCGCGAATTGCCGCCCCTGATTGGCGAGCGTGGCATAAGCGTTGACCATCCGCTCCACCGTCGTCTCGCCCGCACCGAGCGCGAAGGAGAGATAGGGCTGATAGTCGCCGATGCCCATATTCTTGATGGTGCGCACGACCCGGTCCATGCCGGTCTGGCTGGCGGCGCGCACGGTCATCAGGTTGCGCGACTGCTCGACGCCCCAGCGCATCGTCTGCGGCCCGGCGCTGCCGCCCGAGAAGTTGCGGAAGCATTTCTGGCCAAGGCCGGCGCCCTGATAGACGCACAACGGGCCGTCGACGATGATCGAGGCCGGCGTCATGCCATTGTCGAGCGCGGCGGCATAGACGAACGGCTTGATCGTCGAGCCGGGCTGACGCTGCGCCTGGGTCGCGCGGTTGTAGGAGGAAAGGCGATAGTCGAAGCCGCCCTGCATCGCGCGGATGCGGCCCGAATGCACTTCCTCCACCACCATGCCGCCCGACACTTCGGGAATGTTGCGCAGCGCCCAGCTGGCACCGTCGCGGGCGACGATGATCAGGTCGCCCGGCTTCATCGCCGAGATGGCAGGGCCGCCGGTGCGGCGATAGGGCAACTGCGCCAGGCTGGCGGGCAGCGTGCCGGTGGTGCCGTCGGCAAAGCCGATCTGCGCGCCACTGCGGTCGCGGCTGATGACGGCGGCGACGCGCCAGCCGGCATAATCGACGCTGATGAAGCTGGCCGCAAGTTCGCGTTCCCAGCCCTTGTCGGGGTCGATATGACCGACCGGACCAGACCAGCCGCGCCCGGCGCCGAAGCGCAGCAGGCCGTTGCGCAGCGCGGTCTGGGTATGGTCCTGCGCGACGGGATCATAGGGGCTGCGCACCCACAGGCCGCCGGCATAGACGCTGTTGGGGCCATCCTCCGCCTTTTCGCCGAACTGCTGGATCAGGCGACGGCGCACCTCCTCCATATAATAGCCGCCGGCATTGGCGTCGAAGCTTGAGCCATGGGCGGCAACGGTGCCGAGCGGCAGGGCGATGGCGGCGTCGCGCTGGGCCGCGCTGATCCAGCCATTCTTCTCCATCTCGCCCAGCGCCCAGTTGCGTCGGTCGATCGCGCGGGCATGGCCGGTGGTGCTTTCCGGGCGATAATTGGCCGGCCCCTTGGGCAGGATCGCCAGATAGGCCATTTCGTGCAGCTGGAGATCGGCCACGTCCTTGTCGAAATAGGCGCGCGCCGCCGCCTGCACGCCATAGGCGTTCCGGCCGAGGAAAATCTGGTTGAGATAGAGTTCGAGGATCTGCTGCTTGGTGAGAACATTTTCCATGCGCCAGGCGAGGATCATCTCCTTCACCTTGCGCGTGGGCGAATATTCATCGCCGATCAGCAGATTCTTCGCCACCTGCTGGGTGATGGTGGAGCCGCCACGCGCGCGCTGGCCCGAGCCGAGCTTGCTGGCATAATCGAACACGGCGCCGGCAAAACCGGGAATGTCGACGCCATGATGCTCGAAGAAGGTCTTGTCCTCGGCCGCGAGATAGGCGTGGATGAGCAGTTGGGGATAATCGCTATATTGCAGCTGGACCCGGCGTTCGCGCGCATAGCTGTGGACCGGCTGGCCATTGATGTCGCGCACCATGGTCGGCAGCGGCGGCTCATATTCGAGCAGCGAGGTGGCGTCGGGCAGGCCGCGCGCGAAGATCAGCCAGAAGAGGAAGATGGCGAGCAGGAAGCCGCCCAGCAGGATCGCGGCCCAGCGGAACAGGCGGCGCTGCCACAAGGGCTTCAACCGGTCGGCAATGCCCCCGGCGCCACGGCGCAGGCGATAGGCGAAGGACGATGCGGGCGGATTGGAACGGGCCTCTTCCATGGTGGAAGAGGCTCTAGAGCCTGATCGCCTGAGATGGAAGCGCTTTGCGTTTCCATCGATGGCGTGAATCAGGCTCTACATCCTGACTCCCGGTCAAAAGTCCTTCAATACCAGCACCGATGCGCGGATAGGCGCGTCAGCCGCCCGACCGGCCGCTGCCCATGGCGAGCTTGCGGGCGAAATGGACGTCGATGGCGCGGGCAACACCGCGCGCGATCGCCTGCTGCCCCTCGTGCGAGGAGAGGAAAAGGGCATCATCCGCATTGCTGATATAGCCGGTCTCGAACAGCACCGAGGGCGTGTCAGGGGCCTTCAGCACCATCAGCGAGGCGAAGCGGTGATAGGCGCTGCGGAACGGCACATAGGGCGCAGCCTCGCGCTGCAGCAGCCGCGCGAAATTGGCCGAGATGTTCATCGATTCCCGCTGCGTCAGATCGATGAGGATCGAGGAGACGTCGCCCGACTGGTTGCCGAGGTTGACGCCGTTCAGCACATCGGCCTTGTTCTCGCGCGCGGCGAGCCGGGCCGCCTCCCGGTCCGACGCGGTTTCGGAGAGGGTGTAGACGGTGGCGCCATGGGCGTCGGCATTTTCCGCCGAATCGGCATGGACCGAGATGAAGAGATCGGCACCCAGCTTGCGGGCGATGCCATAGCGTTCCTGCAGCACGAGGAAGCGGTCATCGTCGCGGGTCAGGGCCACGCGCACCCGGCCGGACTTGACCAACTGGTCCCGGATCGCCTGCGCGATCGCCAGCGTCACATCCTTTTCACGCTTGCCATTATCCTTGTTGATGGCGCCCGGATCATGACCGCCATGGCCGGCATCAATTACCACCAGCGGGCGCGATCCGTCGCGCACGCCCTCGATCGCGGGCAGATCGACGCCGCGCGCGACCGGCGGGATCGGCACGGTGATCGAATGAATGCGCTTTTGCGGCCGGGCGCTCATATTGGCGGGCGCGTCGAAGCGCAGCCGCCCCTGCCCCACGGCCGTGCGGAACCGGCCGTCGGTCACATTCTGAAGCGAAAAGCTGAGCGACTTGCCGTCGGCCGCGATCTGCGGATCGCCCAGCGTCGCCGGCGTCGTCAGGTCAAGCACGATGCGCGCCATGGTGTCGCTGAGCTGGCCCTGGCGAATGCCACTGACCGCAGCATTGGAACCGGCATAGCGGCTGGCACCGGCCTGCGCACCGGCGACATCCAGCGCGATGCGGCGCGGCCCGTCGAGCAGGAAGGCGGACGCGCCCTCCACCCGATCGTCGAACCGAACGGTGACGCGGTCGCCCTGCACATCCACGGCCGCGATGCCGCCGGCATCACCGGGGGTCGCTGCCAGCATCGTCGTTGCCAGCGCAATTATGTTGAGCATGCGCCGCTTGTGCAACGCGCGCCCATCGGCCGTCCAGCCAATTTTCATGACGTCTATCCGTCCAGCGTCCCCACGCTGAATTTCGGATTAAGCATCGGCTGTTGTGACGGGGTAAAATGAGACGGTTAATATCGGTTTCAGCATGAATCGCCGACCGGCCGATCAAGGTCATCATAAAGACATAATCTTTTCAGGGACCGTTGCCCCCCGCGCCCATGACTGCTACCCCTTCACATTCCGGGAGGACCGACCATATCAATAAGGTCCTTTGCGGATCTTGATTATTTGCATCGGCGCGCGCCTGTCGCTCGAGCCGATGCGCAACAGGTTGACGCTGCATGAGGCATGACTTTCCTTTCACGCTGGCCCCGATACCGGGTGCTGTGGCGTGGATGGTCCGGCCCGGCGCACTGTCCGGCCCTGCCGACGCAGCAGACACGCAATTTTTCCTTCAAACCTGGACGATGCCGCCTCGCGCGCCGAACCCGGCGCGCGCACGGCCGTCCCATCACTATCGCGTGGCGGCCCGGCCCAGTGCCTGCGGCCGCCATCGCCGGAGACACATAAATGACAATGCGTATGCTGATCGATGCGCGCCACCGGGAAGAAACCCGGGTCGCGGTCGTCAAGGGAAACCGGATCGAGGAATTTGACTTCGAATCCGCTGAGCACAAGCAGCTCAAGGGCAATATCTATCTCGCCAAGGTCACCCGCGTAGAGCCTTCGCTCCAGGCGGCCTTCGTCGATTATGGTGGCAATCGCCACGGCTTCCTCGCTTTCAGCGAAATCCATCCCGACTATTATCAGATCCCGCGCGAAGACCGCGAGGCGCTGCTGCGCGAAGAACGCGCGCATGCCGAGGAAGAGGCCGCGCTGCGCGCCGATTATGACGAGGACGAGGACGCCGCCGGCGACGATGGCGTCGAGGTCGTGGAAGCGACCCATCATGACGATGAGGAAGGCGCCCACGAAGCCGAAGCCAGCGAAGGCGAAAGCAACGAAGGCGGCCGCCCGAACCGGCGCAAGCGCGAAAAGGGCGACGACGCGGCCGACGAGCTGCGCCGCAAGCGCATGGCGCTGCGCCGCCGCTACAAGATCCAGGACGTCATCAAGCGCCGCCAGGTGCTGCTGGTGCAGGTCGTCAAGGAAGAGCGCGGCAACAAGGGCGCGGCGCTGACCACCTATTTGTCGCTGGCGGGCCGCTATTGCGTGCTGATGCCCAATACCAGCCACGGTGGCGGCATTTCGCGCAAGATCAGCAATGCAGCCGATCGCAAGCGACTGAAGTCGATCATCGCCGAAATGGCGCTGCCTTCGTCGATGGGCTGCATCGTGCGCACCGCCGGCCTGCAGCGCACCAAGCCCGAGATCAAGCGCGACTTCGACTATCTCGCCCGGCTGTGGGACGAGATTCGCGAGAAGACGCTGCGCGCCGCCGCGCCCGAGCTGATCCATAACGACAGCGACCTCATCAAGCGGGCGATCCGCGATATCTATAACAAGGATATCGAGGAAGTGATCGTCGAGGGCGAGCATGGCTACAAGGCCGCCAAGGACTTCATGAAGCTGCTGATGCCGAGCCATGCCCGGCGCGTGAAGCAATATGCCGACGCGGTGTCGCTGTTCCAGCGCGCCAGCGTCGAGGACCAGCTGGCGGCGATGTACAATCCCGTCGTGCAGCTGAAGTCCGGTGGCTATCTGGTCATCAACCCGACCGAGGCGCTGGTGTCGATCGACATCAACTCGGGCCGGTCGACGCGCGAGCATGGCATCGAGCAGACTGCCGTCGCCACCAACCTGGAAGCGGCGCGTGAAATCGCCCGCCAGCTGCGCCTGCGCGACATGGCAGGCCTGGTCGTCATCGACTTCATCGACATGGAGATGAACTCCAACATCCGCAAGGTCGAGAAGGCGATGAAGGAGGCGCTGAAGGACGATCGCGCCCGTATTCAGGTCGGCCGCATTTCGGGCTTTGGCCTGATGGAAATGAGCCGCCAGCGCCTGCGCACCGGCGTGCTGGAAGCATCGACCCGCCAGTGCCCGCATTGCGAAGGCACGGGCCTGGTCCGCACCGCATCGTCGGCGGGCCTGGGCGCGCTGCGCATGCTGGAGGAAGAGGCCGCCCGTGGTCGCGGCAGCGTCATCACCCTGCGCGCCAGCCAGGAAGCCGCCTTCTACGTCCTCAACAACAAGCGCCGCGAACTGGACGAGATCGAACAGCGCTATGGCGTGCGCATCGTCGTCCTGCCCGATGGCGAAATCGAGGGCGCCCGCATGTCGGTCGAGCCCAGCGGTCCGCGCCCCGAACGCGTCGTCACCTATGCCCCGCTCGCGGAGGAAGAGGATGACCTCGACGTGATCGAGGAAGAGGAAGAAGAGGAAGAGATCGAGGAAGAAGCCGCCCCCGAACGTCAGGAGCGTGGCGAGCGCGGTGACCGGGGCGAGGAACGCGAAGGCGGTCGCCGCCGTCGCCGCCGTCGCCGTCGCCGTGGTGGCCAGCGCGATGATGCGCAGGGCGAGACCGGCGAAGACAATGGCGCGGAAGACGGTGAAGAAGGCGAGGAATCGGGCGACGTCGAGACCGATGCCGAGGCTGTTGCCGCCGAGCCGGCCGCCGAGGGCGAGGACGAAGGCGGCAGCCGCCGTCGTGGTCGCCGCGGTCGCCGTGGCGGTCGCCGCCGTCGCGAAGGTGGCGAAGCGGGTGCCGAAGCCGGTGAGACCGCTGGCGAGGACGGCGCCGAGACGGTGATCGAAGCCGAAGCGGCCGCGCCTGTCGAGGACGCACCGGTTGTCGAAGCGGCCCCGGAAGAAGCCCCGGCAGAGGAAGCGCCCAAGACGCGCCGTCGTCCCCGCGCCCGCAAGGCGAAGGACGCGGCGGCCGAACCGGCTGTTGTCGAAGCGACCGAGGCCCCGGCCGAAGTCGTTGCCGAAGCGCCCGCCGCCGAGCCGGTTGCCGAGGAAGCGGCCGAAAAGCCCAAGCCCAAGCGCACCCGCAAGAAGAAGGCGGATGTCGAGGCCGAAGCCGCTGCCGCCGCCGAAGCGCCCGCCGTCGAAGCGGTTGCCGAGGAAGCGGCCGAAAAGCCCAAGCCCAAGCGCACCCGCAAGAAGAAGGTCGAACCGGTCGCCGAGGAAGCCGCCGTCGAGGCTGCGCCGGCCGTGACCGAAGTCGCTGCAGCGCCGGCCGAGGCTGCGCCGGCCAGCGAAGCCGTCACGGCCGACCCCGCTGCCGAGGTCGAGAGCGACGAGAATGGCGAGCCGCGCCGTGGCTGGTGGCAGCGCACCTTCGGCCAATAAGGCAGAAGTTCAGACCTGAATGAAACACGCCGTCATCCAGCCCCAGGGGTCGGATGGCGGCGTTTTTCGTGGCTTCACTTGATGTTCAGGGCGAGAAGGGCATAAATCGGGCCAATGCCTGCTCCCCTTCCCCATCAAGGCTTTGCATGATGACGCGGTGGCTGCGCCTTGTCGCGCTCCTGCTGGGGTCGCTGATGCTGATGGCGCGGCCGGCGCTGGCCCAGAGCATCTTGCGCGATGCCGAGACCGAAGCGTTCATGGCAGACATGTCGGGCGATCTGGTCAAGGCGGCGGGCATGCAGCCGCGCAATGTCCAGGTGATGGTGATCAATGATCCGGAGATCAACGCCTTCGTCGCGGGCGGCCAATATGTCTGGGTGCATAGCGGGCTGATCGCGCAGGCCGACAATGTGAACCAGTTGCAGGGCGTGGTCGCGCATGAACTGGGCCATATCGAGGGCGGCCATGTCATCCGCACCGACGGCATCAAGGAGGCGACCAGCATCACCTTGCTGAGCCTGGTGCTGGGTGCGGCGGCGATCGCGGCAGGCGGCGCGGAGGCCGGCATGGGCATCATGGGCCTGGGCCAGCAGGTCGGCATGTCCAAATATCTCGCTTTCTCGCGCGCGCAGGAAAGCTCCGCCGACCTTGCCGGCGCGCGCTATCTGAGCGGCGCGCATCTGAGCGGCAAGGGCAGCCTGGAATTCTTCAAGAAGCTGCAGAACCAGGAATATCGCCTCGCGATTCCGCAGGACAACAGCTATGGCCGCACCCACCCGCTGTCGGGCGAGCGCATCAATGTGCTGCGCGAGGTCTATACGGTCGATCCGGCCTGGGACACGCCCCCCAATCCGCAGCTGGAAGCGCGGTTCGAGCGGATCAAGGCGAAGCTGATCGGCTTCGTGTCGGAACCGCAGCAGACGCTGCTCAAATATCCCGAGAGCGACCGGTCGATCCCGGCCCATTATGCGCGCGCCTATGCCTGGCATAAAAGCGCCTATCCCGAGAAAGCGCTGAGCGAGGCGGACGCCCTGCTGACAGCGGCGCCGCATGATCCCTATTTCCTGGAGCTGAAGGGCCAGATCCTGCTGGAGAGCGGGCGACCGGGCGAGGCGATCCCACCGCTGCGCGAGGCCGTCGACAAGACGCAGCAGCCGCTGATCGCGGTATTGCTGGGCCATGCCCTGATCGCGACCGAGGATGAGACAAATTACGCCGAGGCCGAGACCGTGCTGCGCAATGCGATCGCGCGGGACCGCGAAAATCCCTTCGCCTGGTATCAACTGGGCGTCGTCTACGAGCATCGCGGCGACACGCCGCGCGCCGCGCTAGCCAGTGCCGAGCGCTTTTCGATGATCGGGCAGGACAGTATGGCACTGCGCAGCGCGGACGCGGCAATGCAGGGTTTGAAGCCCGGAACGGTTGACTATCTGCGGGCGCAGGATATCGCGATGGTCTCGCGGGCTGCCGTCGAGCAGAAGCGGAAGAAAAGATGACAGATCAGACCCGGCCCAGCTTTCGTGCGGCCCTATCCAACAGGAAAATGCAGATGACCCTGGGCGCCCTCGCCTTGATCGCTGGCGCCGCCGGCACCGCCCTTGCCGTGCAGGCACCCGGCAGCGTCTCCACCGGAGACAAGGCCGCGATCGAAAAGATCGTCCACGATTATATATTGGAGCATCCCGAGATCATCCCGCAGGCGATCGAGAAGCTGCAGGCCAAGCGGATGGAAGGCACGATCGACGCGAATCGCCAGACGATCGAGACGCCCTATGCCGATGCATGGGAAGGCGCGGCCAATGCCGATGTCACCGTGGTCGAGTTTTTCGACTATGCCTGCGGCTATTGCCGCGCCTCGCTGCCTGACCTTGCCAAGCTGGTCGGCGCCGATGCCAAGGTGAAGATCGTCTATCGCGAACTGCCGATCCTGTCGGAGGAAAGCTCCGACGCGGCCAAGGTGTCGCTGCTGGCGGCCGAACGCAATCGCTACATGGTCTATCACAAGGCGCTCTATGGCGCTGGCAAGGTGACCCGCGAATCGATCATCGGCGCCGCCACCCAGGCCGGAATCACCAAGGCCGATGCCGAAGCGGCGATGGCGTCGAGCAAATATGATGCCGAGCTGCAGTCGAACATCGCCCTCGCCCAGAAGCTGCAGGCGAGCGGCACCCCGACCTTCGTCATCGGCAATCAGGTGCTGAACGGCGCGGTCGGCTATGATTCGCTCAAGGACGCGGTGACGAGCGCCCGCGGCAAATAAGCCCGACGGCGGTTCGGGCGGGACAAGCAGGAGTTTGCGGGGAAGCGCGGCGCAGCGCCATTGACTTCCCCGCCCCATTTCCCTATCGGACGGCCCCTGACTTGCGGTCGCCCCGTGTGGCGGCCCTTTTTTGTCATACCTGATTCTCTAGTTTGTTTGAGGAATGAACGATGAAGCGCACTTTTCAGCCGAGCAATCTGGTTCGGAAGCGCCGTCACGGTTTTCGCGCTCGCATGGCGACCCCCGGTGGCCGCAACATCATGCGCGCCCGTCGTGCCCGCGGCCGCAAGAGCCTGAGCGCCTGAGCGACCTGACGCCGCCGGCCGCGCCTGCCATCATGGGCAAGCGCGCGGATTTCCTGGCGGCGAATCGGGGCCGACGCGCGCCCATGCCGGGATTCGTCCTGCTGGTGCGTGAGCGCGGCGACGGCGATCCGGCGATGCGTATCGGCATCACGGTGACCAAGAAGATAGGCGGCGCTGTCATCCGCAATCGGATGAAGCGCCGTTTTCGCGTCCTGGCACGCGAACTGCTGCCTGTGCATGGTGTGGCTGGTGCCGACCATGTGCTGATCGGCCGTGCCGAAGGCGTGGAGCGCGATTTCGCGCTGCTGCGCGGCGAACTGGAAAAGGCGCTGGGCAAGATATTGACCCGGCCCGAAGGCCAGGGCCGCCCGCCCCGCCGCAAGGGTGATACCCGTCCCGCGCCCAAAGCCGCGAAGACCGGCCAGCCGGCATGATTGCCCAGCTGCTGATCCTGATCGCGCGCGCCTGGCAGCTGGGCCCGTCCCGCATCCTCCCCCCCACCTGTCGCTATGCCCCCTCCTGTTCGGAATATGCGATCCAGGCGGTCGGCAAATATGGTGCGATCAAGGGTAGCTGGCTGGGGTTCAAGCGGCTAATGCGTTGCCACCCATGGGGTGGTTCGGGCTATGACCCGGTCCCCTGAGACATTGACGAGTATAGACGGCGGAGCCGAATAGCGTGGACGACAAGAAGAATATCATTCTGGCGGTGCTACTGACCGCCGCGATCCTGTTCGGCTGGCCCTATATCTCCGAACATTTCTTCCCGGCGGCCAATCCGCCCGCGACGAAGATCGAGGGCGGCAAGACCACCCCGCTGACGCCAGCGGGCGAGGCCCCGGCGCAGGACGCGTCGACCGCAATCCGCGATCGCGCGCTTGTGCTGAAGGAAACGCCGCGCGTTGCCATCCGCACGCCCAAGATCATAGGCTCGATCAACCTGAAGGGTGCGCGCATCGACGACGTCGTGCTGCCGACCTACAAGGAAACGATCGCCAAGGATTCGCCGGCGATCCGTCTCTATAGCCCGAGCGGCACCAAGGATGCCTATTTCGCCGGCTTCGGCTGGCAGGGCGAGGGCATCAAGACCCCCGACGCCAACACCGTCTGGACCGCCAGCGGCACCGAACTGACCCCCGCCAGCCCGGTTACGCTGAGCTGGAACAATGGCGCGGGCCAGAATTTCGAGATCCGCTATTCGATCGACGAAAATTACATGATTTCCGCCGCGCAGAAGGTGTCGAACAGCGGCACCGGCGCGATCGCGGTCAAATCCTATGGCTATGTCAGCCGTGCCGCTCCCTCGGCCGATCCCGACACCTGGACCATCCATGTCGGCCCGATGGGCGTGTTCAACGGCGCCGCCAATTATGACGTGAACTACAAGGATCTGGAAAAGGGTCCGGCCAGCCAGAGCTTCCAGTCGACCGGCGGCTGGATCGGCTTCACCGACAAATATTGGCTGTCGGCGCTGATCCCCGACCAGAAGGACGCCTTCACCGGCCAGATGCGCAAGGGTGCAGGCACCCAGTTCCAGACCGACATCGCGCTGGCGCCGGTCATGCTGGCGCCGGGCAAGGCGATGACCCAGACCAATCGGCTGTTTGTCGGCGCGAAGGAAGTGAAGACGCTGCAGGCCTATGAGCGTGCCGGCGTACCGCTGTTCGACCGCGCGATCGACTGGGGCTGGTTCTACTGGTTCGAGCAGCCGATCTTCGCGCTGCTGCACTGGCTGTTCGAGACGCTCGGCAATTTCGGCGTCGCCATCATCTGCCTGACCTTCTGCGTCCGCGCCCTGATGTTCCCGGTCGCCCAGCGCCAGTTCGCCAGCATGGCGGCGATGCGCGCGGTGCAGCCCAAGATGAAGGCGCTGCAGGAGAAATATAAGGACGACAAGCAGCAACTGCAGCAGAAGATGATGGAGCTGTACAAGCAGGAGAAGGTCAATCCGCTGGCCGGCTGTCTGCCCATCTTCATCCAGATCCCGATCTTCTTCGCGCTGTACAAGGTGCTGCAGCTGACGATCGAAATGCGCCACCAGCCCTTCGTGCTGTGGATCAAGGATCTGTCCGCGCCCGACCCGCTGCATATCCTGAACCTGTTCGGCCTGCTGCCCTTCACCCCGCCCTCCTTCCTGGCGATCGGTGTGCTGGCGCTGCTGCTGGGCATTTCGATGTGGCTGCAGTTCAAGCTGAACCCGGCCCAGATGGACCCGATGCAGCAGCAGGTGTTCGCGATCATGCCGTGGATGATGATGTTCATCATGGCGCCGTTCGCCGCCGGCCTGCTGGTCTACTGGATCACCAACAACTGCCTGTCGATGGCGCAGCAATGGTGGCTGTACAAGCGCCACCCCGTGCTGAACACCGCGACGGCCACCAAGTAAGGAAAAGGAAATCCTCCCCGAAAGGGGGGGATTTTTTCGATATGACAGAAGACGACAACACCGCCCTGATCGAGGAAGCCCGCAAGCTGTTTTCCGGGCCGATCAGCTTCCTGAAATCCGCGCCGACGCTCGACTATCTGCCCGACATGGCGGTGAACGAGGTCGCCTTTGCCGGCCGTTCCAATGTCGGCAAATCGTCGCTGCTGAACGCGCTGACCAACCGCAATGGCCTGGCTCGCACGTCGAACACGCCGGGCCGGACGCAGGAACTCAACTTCTTCGACGTCGGCGATCCGCTGCGCTTCCGCCTGGTCGACATGCCCGGCTATGGCTATGCCAAGGCGCCCAAGGATCTGGTCAAGAAGTGGCGGTTCCTGGTGAACGACTATCTGCGCGGTCGCGCGGCGCTCAAGCGTGCGCTGGTGCTGATCGACAGCCGCCATGGCATCAAGGATGTCGACACCGACATGCTGGACATGCTGGACGGCGCGGCGGTCAGCTATCGCATCGTCCTGACCAAGAGCGACAAGATCAAGGCGAGCGAACTGGTCGCCGTGACGCAGCGCACCGCCGATGCGATCCGCAAGCGCCCGGCCGCCCATCCCGAGATCATCGCCACGTCGAGCGAAAAGGGCATGGGTATTCCCGAGCTGCGCGCCGCCGTGCTCGAATCCGTAAGCCAGGGATAAGCCGATGGCCGACGATGATTATGTCTATGACGAAGCGAGCGGCGAATGGATCAGCGCGGCTGATGCCGCCGCCAGGGCCGACGCCGGCGATGCCGTGGAAGTGCGCGATTCGGTCGGCAATCTGCTGGCCGATGGCGACCAGGTGACGTTGATCAAGGATCTGGTGGTCAAGGGTGCCGGCCAGACGCTGAAGCGCGGCACGCTCATCAAGTCGATCCGCCTGACCGGCGACGCGCAGGAAATCGACTGCCGCTATGACGGCATCAAGGGGCTGGTGCTGCGCGCGGAATTCGTGCGCAAGCGCTGAGCGCCGTCAGAACAGGCTATATTGGCCGCTGCCGCGCAGCGGCCATCGCCCCAGCAGCTCATGATGGGTGCGGCCGACATGGCTGCATAGCAGCACGAAATCCTCCACCCGCCAGTGGAAGCCGCTGATCCGCTGGGTGGCCGGGGCACTGTCGCGATAATAGAGCGTCTGGTGCGGGTTGAAGCTCCAGCCCGGACGGGCGCCCACCCCTGCCCGCTTCATCGCCAGCGCCACCTTGCGCTGCAATTCCCGGAGCGGCGGCAGCGCATGCGCCGGCCGCAGCGCGGCCGATCGGCCACCCTCGCTCAACTGATCCAGCGACAGATCGAAAGGATCGGCCAGGATGCCGGTGAAGCTGCGGTGCATCGCCTTCACCAGTGCATAGGGATAATCCGGCCAGTCGTCGGTAATCCCCAGCGTGATATGCTGGTGCGCCGGCAGGATACGATGGGCATCGGGCGCCAGCGTCTCGGCAAAATGGTCAATCTGCCGCGTGATGCGGGTCGGCGGCTTTAGCGCCACGATCAGGCGATAGAGCGACGGCGTGCGGGCAAGCATGGCGAACATCCTCCGAATCGGATTTATGTTCACTATATGTTCTTTTCATCGTCCTGACGAATCCGACGCATCCGAATCCGCTCTGTCAGCGTTGAACCGGGCAGAAGAGGAGAGCGACCATGGCCCAGCAGACCATCGCCACCCTGGCAGACAAGATGCAGCAGATCGATTTCGCGATGCTGTCCACCCATACCGAGGATGGCCAGATCGGCGCCCGGCCGATGAGCAACAACCAGGACGTCGCCTATGGCGGCGACAGCTATTATTTCACCACCGACGACACGCTGATGGTGAAGGATATCGAGCGCGATCCGCGGGTCGGCCTGTCCTTCCATGGCAAGGGCGGCCTGCTGGGGCAGCGCCCGCTGTTCATCGCGGTCGAGGGCCGCGCCGATCTGATCCGCGATCGCAGCGCCTTTGAAGCGCATTGGAATCCGGATCTGGAGCGCTGGTTCGCGCAAGGTGCGGACACGCCCGGCCTGGTGATGATCAAGGTTCATGCCGAACGCGCCCATTATTGGGACGGCGAGGATGAAGGCGAGCTGGAGCTGTAGCCGTTACCGCCCGCGCCATTGCCCGTACCGTCCTGGCGCTTGCCTATGCGGTTGCGGGCGCCGCGCATCTGATGCGGCCGGACGGTTTCGTGGCGATCACGCCGCGTTGGGTGCCGGAGCCGCAAACCGTCGTCGCGCTGACCGGTATCGCCGAACTGGCCGGAGCCGTCGGGCTGATGATCCCGGCCACGCGCCGTGCCGCCGCGATAGCCCTGGCCCTCTATGCGCTGTGCGTCTGGCCAGCCAATTTCAACCATGCCCTGCATGACATCCCGCTGGGCGGGGTGCATCTGAGCTGGTGGTATCATGGCCCCCGGCTGGCGCTGCAGCCGGTGATCATCTGGTGGGCACTCTGGGCCGGCGCGGTAATCGACTGGCCGTTTCGCCGACGATAGCGGTCAGGCCTTCGCCAGCAGGTCCGCGATCAGGGCGATCTCGTCGGCGCTGTTGTAGATATGGGGCGAGAAGCGGATGGTCGGCTTGCCGTCGGCCTTCGACGGCGCGACCACCACCTTGCCCTGGGTCCACAGATGGTCGCGGATCGCCAGCACATCCTTGCCGGCGAAGGTCGGGGTGATGACCGGGCCGGTCAGCCCCTTGGTGGTCGTGCCGACCAGCTTCGCGCCGGGCAGGCGCAGCACCATGTCGCGCATCTGGTCGCCGATGGCGAAGGCGCGCCGCTCGACTTCCGCCTCGCCGATCGCATCCAGCGCATCGAGCGTCGCGTCGATCGCGATCAGCTTGGGATCGTCGCGCTGGCCAAGAATCTCATATTTTTGCGCGGTATCCAGATTCTTCTCATCGGTCAGCCAATAGCCATGGCTGAGCATGATCGGCTGGAGCTGCGCCTGGCCTTCGCGCCGGACATAGAGGATGCCGCCCTCCAGCGGCCCCATCATCCATTTATGGGTGCTGCCCGAATAGGAATCGACGCCGAGCGCCGGCAGGTCGAGTCGCAGCCAACCGAAGGTCTGCGCACCGTCGCCGTGCAGCCAGATGCCCTTTGGTCGGGTCAGCGCAGCAATCTGCGCCAGCGGGAAGATCATGCCGGTAACGTTCGACATGTGCGACAGGAAGATGGCGCGGGTGCGCGGCGTGATCGCGGCGGCGAACAGGTCGACCACCGCCTGGGCCGAGGTCGCATAGACCGGCACCGGCAAGATCTTGAGTAGCAGCCCCTCGCGCGCGGCGCGCAGCTTCCATGTCTCCAGGGTCGAGGGATGATTATGGTCGGTCAGGATCACCTCATCCCCGGCCTTGAGCGCGAGGCCGCGCACGGCGACCGTGTTCGCCTCGCTGCTGTTGCGGACCAGCGCGATCTCCTGCGCACTGACGTTCATCCGCTTGCCCAGGCGCGCGCGCAGGGCATCGGCCGCGACCGGATATCTGGTGCGATATTGGGGTGAGGGATTGGCTTGGAAGGCCTGCGTCTCGCGCTCATGCGCGGCGATCGCGCTGCGGAAGGCCGGGCCGATATTGGCAGCGTTGAAATAATGAATGTCAGGCGCCAGCAGCAACTGGTCGCGCGTCGCATTGCCCGTTGTCGCGCCCCGCGCCGCCAGCGGCAGCGCCGCCCCCACCACCGCCGCTGCCTGCAACAGGCCCCTGCGCGAAACGTCCTTGCTCCGGTCGGTCATGCGATGCCTCCTGCCCTGTTCCAACCCGTTGACGAATAACCGGCAGCAAATCCCCTAATCCCGACAGGCGGTTGTCTTTCGGGGGGAGCGGCCTAGTGTGGCGCCCAATCCCTATCCCGAACCGTTGAGAGAGCGATGACCCGGCATATTCCATGGATACTGACCGCGCTGGTGGGCGCGGTGTCGCTGGCGGTCGTCGCGGTCTCGCGCGGCGAAACGGTCAATGCGCTGTGGATCGTAGTCGCATCGGTCAGCTGTTTCCTGGTCGCCTATCGTTACTATGCGCTGTTCATCGCGCGCGAGGTGATGCGGCTCGATCCGGCGCGCCCCACCCCAGCGATCCGCCGCACCGACGGCCTCGACTATGTCGCGACCGACCGCACGGTTTTGTTCGGCCATCATTTCGCGGCGATTGCCGGCGCGGGGCCGCTGGTGGGGCCGGTGCTGGCGGCGCAGATGGGCTATCTGCCCGGCACGCTGTGGATCATTGCCGGCGTCGTGCTGGCCGGCGCGGTGCAGGACTTCATGGTCCTGTTCATCTCCATGCGCCGCGACGGCAAGTCGCTGGGCGAACTCATCCGCATGGAAATGGGCCAGGTGGCGGGCACGATCGCGCTGTTCGGCGCCTTCATGATCATGGTGATCATCCTGGCCGTGCTGGCGCTAATCGTGGTCAAGGCGCTGGCGGAAAGCCCCTGGGGCATGTTCACCGTCGCCGCCACCGTGCCGCTGGCCATGGCGATGGGCGCCTATACCCGTTGGATCCGCCCCGGCCGCATCGGCGAAGTGTCGATCCTGGGCCTGATCGGCCTGCTCGCGGCGATCGTCTATGGTCAGGCGATTGCGGAGTCGCCGGTCTGGGGTCCGATCTTTACCTTCACACCGGTGCAGCTCTGCTGGATATTGATCGGCTATGGCGCGGTGGCGTCGGTGCTGCCGGTCTGGCTGCTGCTGGCGCCGCGCGATTACCTCTCGACCTTCCTCAAGATCGGCGCGATCGCCGCGCTGGCGATCGGCATCGTCATCATGGCGCCGCCGCTCAAGATGCACGCCGTCACCCAGTTCGCTGCCGGCGGCGGCCCGGTCTGGTCGGGTGGCCTCTTCCCCTTCCTGTTCATCACGATTGCCTGCGGTGCGGTGTCCGGCTTTCATGCGCTGATCGCCAGCGGCACCACGCCCAAGCTGATCGCGACCGAAAGCGACGCGCCGCTGATCGGCTATGGCGCGATGCTGATGGAGGCGTTCGTGGCGATCATGGCGCTGGTCGGCGCGTCGATCCTGGACCCCGGCATCTATTTCACGATGAATAGCCCGGCTGCCGTGATCGGCACCGATCCTGCCAGCGTGTCCGCCGCCGTCACCGCCATGGGCTTCCCGATCAGCCCCGACGTCATCGTCCAGACGGCGAAAGATGTCGGCGAACATACGATCATCAGCCGGGCCGGCGGCGCGCCGACGCTGGCCGTGGCGATGGCGGAAATCTTCAGCCATGTGTTCGGCGGCCCGGCGATGAAGGCCTTCTGGTATCATTTCGCCATCCTGTTCGAGGCGCTGTTCATCCTGACCGCCGTCGATGCTGGCACTCGCGCCGGTCGCTTCATGCTGCAGGATCTGATCGCGCTGGCGGTGCCGAGCTTCAAGGACAGCAAGAGCCAGTTGCCCGGCTTCATCGCCACCGGCCTGTGTGTCGCGGCCTGGGGCTTCTTTCTCTATCAGGGCGTCACCGATCCACTGGGCGGGGTGAACACGCTGTGGCCGGTATTCGGCATTTCCAACCAGATGCTGGCCGCGATCGCGCTGATGCTGGGCACCGCCGTGCTGTTCCGGATGAAGCGCGACCGCTTCGCCTGGGTGACGATGGTGCCGGCGGCCTGGCTGTTGATCTGCACATTGTCGGCCGGCTTCCTGAAGCTGTTTTCGACCGATGCGAAGGTCGGCTTCCTGGCCCATGCCGCCAAATATAGCGCGGCGCTGGACAAGGGCGAGGTTCTGGCGCCGGCCAAGTCGATGGCGGAAATGCGCCAGATCCTGTTCAACGATTATGTCGATGCCGGGCTGGTGGCGATCTTCCTGGCGGTGGTGCTGTCATTGCTGGTCTTCACCATCCGCACCTGCCTGGCCGCACGCGGTTTCGCCGCGCCGACCGCGCGCGAGATTCCGGCGCAACTGGTCACGACGCCATGAGCCAATTTCTCCAGACGCTGCGGCGCATGGCGCATCTGATGGTCGGCCAGCCCGACTATGACGCCTATCTGCGCCATATGCGCGACCATCATCCCGGCCATGCGCCGATGGACCGGACCGCCTTTTTCCGGAACCGGCAGGAGGCGCGCTATGGCGGCAAGAATGGCGGAAAATGCTGCTGAACGATTGCGCCTGATCAGCGCCTGGCGTTGAAGCCGGCGACCATGCCGGCGGTGATCGACAGGGCGATTTCCGCGGCGCCGATCGCGCCGATGTCGAGACCCGCCGGTCCTTCGATCCGGGCGAGATCGTCCCCGCCGAAACCCTGCGCCGCGAGCCGCTCCAGCCGCGCGGCATGGCTGCGCCGCGATCCCAGCGCCGCGACATAGCCGGTCGGTGCAGCGAGCGCCGCGACCAGCGCGGGATCGTCGATCTTGATGTCATGGCTCAAGGTCACGACCGCGGTGGATTCGCCGGGATGGCGCGCGGCGATCGCCGCGTCGGGCCAGCGATCGTCCAGTTCGATGCCGGGAAAGCGCTCCGCCGTCAGGAAGCGGCCGCGCGGGTCGATCACCACCGGGGTGACGTCGATCGCCTGCGCCAGCGCGGCAAGCGACTGGGCGATCTGCACCGCGCCGACGATCAGCAGGCGACGGGGCGGGTCATAGCGGTTAAGGAACTGGCCTTCTACCGTACTTTCGCGGGTGAGGCCGCTGTCCAGATCGGTCGACAGCGTGAGTGCCCGGCCGCGTGCGCTTTCCGCCGCGATCCGATCGAACAGGTCGGCGGCAAAGCCATCCTCCCCCACCGGCTGCACCAGCACGCTGATCTCGCCGCCGCAGGGCAGGCCGACCTCCCAGGCATCGCCATCAGCCACGCCATAATGCGCGACATGGCCGGGCCGGCCGGCGATCACCTCGGCGGCGCGCTGCAACACATCGGTCTCGACACAGCCGCCCGATATGCTGCCCTCCAGCCGGCCATCCTGATGCACGATCATGTGGCTACCGCGCGGACGCGGCGCCGATCCCCAGGTCGACACGACGGTTGCCAGCGCCATCGGCGCACCGCGCCACTCGATCGCCTTGCGGATCACCGCGCCATTATCGTTCATGATCCAGCCTTCCCCTGTTTTCCTAGACATAGGAAAGGCATGGCGCCTTTCAAAGACGGACCTGGCTTCTCAGACCAGCCGCCTGCCTGTCCAGACGACCCGGCCGACGATCGCCACCATCGCCGGATCGATATCGGTCCAGTCGGGATAATGGGGATTGTCGCTCAATACGCTGAACCGGCCGCGCAATGGCCCCATCGCCACCCGCTTGACCATCAGCACGCCGTCGAGCCGCAGCACATAGACGCCGTCACGCAGGCGATCGGCGTCATCCTCATGATCGACCATGATGTCATCGCCATCGTTGAGCGTAGGCGCCATCGATTCGCCATCGACCCGGATGATCGACACGCGCTGCGGCCGCACGCCCAGATGGCGCAGCCATTGCGCGTCGAACGCCATCACACCCGCCGCGCGCTCATCCTCATCCAGCGAGCCCGCGCCGGCCGAAGCGCCGAGCGACAGGCGTGGCACGGCAACCACTGCAGGCAGGCCGCGCACGCGCGGGATCGGTGCGCCGGCTGGAAGCGGACTGCCCAGCATCGTTTCCGCCACGCCGAAATAGCGCGCCAGGATACGGCGATCCGCCTCGTCCAGCTTGCGCGGCGTGCCGCGCTTGATGAACTGCTGAATATAGGCGGGATTGCGCCCGATCAGCCGCGACAAATCGGCATAATTTTCCCCGCGTTCGACGATCAGCCGATCGAGGGCAGTCCGGGCGTCCTGCGCTTCATCCATGTTGCATCCATAATGATAGGAATTTTCCTAGACAAGTAGGAAAATGAATCTGAAATAGGAAATTGCCTATCGATTCGCAGGGGGCGAATCGGCTCGAAAGAGGAGAGTTCTTTTCATGCTGTTGCGCACGATCGAGAAATTCCTGCGGGATCATCAGATAGCGCCGACCCGATTCGGACGCGACGCCGTGCGCGATCCGCGCCTGGTCTTCGACCTGCGCATGGGGCGCGATCCGGGCGATCGAGTAAAGAGGCGCGTAGAACATTTCATGAACGAATATCGCAGGAGCTTGGGCCAATGACAAGCGCCGACATGCTGCGCACAAGCGCAAATCTGGTCCGTAATCGAGCAGGAGAGCGGCGCGAGGCCGATCCACTGGCCCAGTTACTGGTCCAACTGATCGCCCGAATTGGCGAGCCGGCGACGGTCGAGCGCGCGGTCAGCCGCCCCTGGGCCAGCGCCCTGTTCGAAGGGCGCCGCCATGTCATCCTGTTGCGGGTAGCCGGCGGCAGCCTGCGCGCGCGGCGCGAGGCTCTGGCGCGCGAATTGCAGGATGCGGAATGGACTTTGCCGGGCCATTTCGTCGCCGACATGGTGATCGACGACCTGCGCGGCGATGCGGAGGGCGAATGGATCGAGCTGTCCGCCCTCACCATCCGCGACTGGTAGCCTGATCGTTTAGCGCGGGCGGCCGGTCATGGTGCGCAGCGTGCCGAGTGCGGCACGCAGCGCATCCTCGACATCTTCCGACACCGCTTCACGCACCGGCACCGCCGAGGCGATCGGCATGTCGGCGATGACGCGCGGCGCGGTCGCCGGCCGGCCACGCTGGACCAGCGCCCGCTCCAGCCGCTCGGTCAGTTCGGTGATCGACAGGCTGTCGATGCTGCGCGCGCTCGGGGCGGGCGACGCCTCCGCCCTCGGAACGAAAGGTGCAGGCTCGGGCGCAGGATCGAACGCCTGGATCGGTTCTTCGATCACCGGTTCCGGGACGAAGGCAGGGGCCTGCTCAACGATCGGCTCCGGTGCCATATCGGTCGGCTCTTCATCGAAGGCGGCAAATTCCGCCACTGCCTCTTCTTCCCAGGGCTCGAATATAGCGTCTTCCGGCGGCGCGAACGGCGCGCGGCCGAGCGGGATCGGATTGGCCGACAGCGCCGGCATGGCGTCGAACGGACGCGAGAAGGCGGGCGCGGGCGCGATCGCCATATCCTCGGTCAGCGTTTCTTCGTGCGCGGGCGGCATGGCAAAGGCGGCCGGCACCTCCATGCGCACCACCGATGCCGTCACCGGCTCTACCGGATCGCTATCGACCACCAGACGGCGACGCCCCGATTCCGGGCGCGCGAAGATATCGGCGCCGCCAAAATCGCGGCTGGCAAAGATCGGAGGACGGGGCGGCGCATCAGGATGTGCGTCGGCACGGCGCTGCGCGGGCGCGGCCTCTTCGGCAGCGGGCACATTGCGTCCGCGGGCAAGCGCGGTCAGCTTGGCAAATGCGAAACCCATTTTTCTTGCTCCTTGGGCGTCTGGATGACGCCTTCCGCTTATTCTCAAGCGCCTGTGCGGCGCATCCGATCCATTTCGCCGCACCGCGGCCACAATTCCTACACTCATAAACGCGGCAAAACCGGCCAGCAGCAATCTTGCCTTCATGCCCAGCGGCGGACCGGCCGCCGGGATCGTCTCGCTCAGGCCGCTCGACGCGACCAGCATTTCCATCCAGCCGACCGGCAGGGTCAGCACCACCAGGGCGCCGCAGCCTGCCGCGGCCAATGCCATGATGGCCAGTCCCCGCATGGACGGAGTGAACGTCGGCATCGCCGCCGTTCCTCAGGCCGCCTTTGCGGTCGAGTCCCGTCCCAGAAGTCGCTGGTAAACAGGCTCATAACGCAAAATGTTTGACGACCAGTTACGCTCCCTCTCGACGAAATCACGCGCAACGATGCGGCGTTCATCCCAGAAGCCGCGATCCGCGAACATGCCTGCCAGCGCCTGCGCAATCGCGGCCGGGTCGTCCGGCGCGAACAGGGTGCCCGTCACGCCATCCTCGATCAGTTCGCGATGGCCGCCGACGCTCGACGCGGCAACGAGTCGGCCCTGCGCCATCGCCTCCAGCGGCTTCAATGGCGTCACCAGATCGGTAAGGCGCATCGCCTTGCGCGGATAGGCGAGGACATCGACCTGGGCATAATAATGTTCGACCTGATCGTGCGGCACACGGCCCACAAAGACGATATGGTCAGTGAAGGGCGAGGCCAGCGCCTGATCGCGCAGCGCCTGTTCCATCGGCCCACCGCCGACCAGCAGCAGCTTCGCCCTGGGCCGCGCCCGCACGAGTCGCGGCATGGCGGCGATCAGATCATCCAGCCCTTCATAATCATAGAAGCTGCCGATGAAGCCGACGACATCCGCCCCTTCGAGCCCCAGCTTCGCGGTCAGGGCCGGATCACGCGGCACCGGCGCGCCGAACTGATCGAGATCGACGCCATTGGGCGAGACGGTGATCTTGGCCGAGTCGATTCCCCGCGCGATCAGATCGGACCGCAGCCCTTCGCAGATGACGGCAACCGCGTCGGCGGCACGGACGGCATGGGTTTCGAGCTGGCGGGTCAGCCAGTAGCGCGGGCCGCCTTCGGTGCCGGTGCCGTTGCCGACCGCCGCATCCTCCCAAAAGGCCCGAATCTCGTAGATCAGCGGAATGCCGTGCCGGCGCGCGACTCGCTGCGCGGCCATGGCATTGAGCACCGGCGAATGGGCATGGATGATATCCGGCCGCCACTGACGCACCAGCGACTCGATCGCATCGGCATGGGCGGATATGTCGCGCCATTCGCGCAGCAGCGCGTTACCGCTGGCCGCTTCACCCGGCGTGCGGTGGAAATGCAGGCCATCGACCAGTTCCTCCTGCGGCCCCGCCGCGACATGGCGCCGGCCGGTCAGCCCGCGCACATCCCAGCCCTTGGCCAGTTGCGCCCGCAGGATCGCCCGCGTGCGGAACGTGTAGCCGCTGTGCATCGGCAGGCTGTGATCGAGAACGTGAAGGATACGAGTCATAGCGGTAACTTTTTGCCGAAAAAGGTTTAACGCCCCGTCAACTCTGTCACGCTAGGGATTTTCCGGGGCAAGAGTCCAGAACCGGCAGATCAAAACACGCAATGATTGATACCCTATCCCTGCTGATCAGCCATGGCGTCATCCTGCTGGCCGCCTGGCGGCTGCTGTCGCGCCCGGACGTGGATCGCGACATCGACACCCCGCCAGCATCGCCGGATGGAGACGCCGCCGATGCGTGACCTGTTCTTCATCGCCTTCCTGGGCGCCTTCTTCCTGATGGGATTCAAGCGGCCGTTCCTGCTGGTCATCATCTACGCCTATATCGACATCGTTTCGCCCCAGCGGCTCTGCTATTATCTGCTCAATTCGATCCCGATCTCGCTGATCGCCTTCGTCTGTGCGGTCGGTGCCTGGGCCTTGGTGGACGACAAGAAGGATTGCCGTTTTTCCGCGCGGCAGGTGCTGCTGCTCGTCCTGCTGGCCTGGTGCGGCTATACCACCGCGACCGCCGATTTCCCGATCAACGCCGCGACCAAATGGGCCTGGGTGTGGAAGGCGATCGTCTTTGCCGTGTTCCTGCCGCTGGTGCTGCGCACGCGGCTGCGGATCGAGGCGCTGGCGCTGTTCATGGTGCTGTGCGCGAGCACGATCATCATCAATGGCGGCATGAAGACCGCGCTGTCGGGCGGCGGCTATGGCGTGCTCAATCTGATGGTCGACAATAATAGCGGCCTGTATGAGGGCAGCATCATTTCCTGCGTGGCGATCGCGCTGATCCCGATCATCCTGTGGCTGACCCAGCATGGCACGATCTTTCCGCCCGACTGGAAGGTGAAGGCCTTTGCCTATGCCTTGTGCCTGGCCTGCATGCTGATGCCGGTCGGCACCGAAGCACGCACGGGCCTTGTCTGTCTGGTCATCCTGGCCGGCATGATGCTGATGCGGTCGAAGCGCAAATTCGTCTATGGCCCGCTGCTGGCCTTTGCCGCGCTGGCCGCCATCCCCTTCCTGCCCGCCAGCTTCACCAAGCGGATGCAGACGATCGAGAATCACCAGGGCGACGAGAGCGCCTCCACCCGCGTCGCGGTGTGGATGTGGACGCTCGACTATGTGAAGACCCATCCGGGCGGCGGCGGCTTCGACAATTATCTCCAGAACAGCTTCACCTATTTCGCCCAGAGCGAGGTCGGTGACGGCGACGAGAAGCGGATCGAGCGCCGCCTGGTCACCGACAAGGGCCGTGCCTATCACAGCGCCTATTTCGAGATGCTGGGCGAACAGGGCTATTTCGGCTTCTTCCTGTGGGCGCTGCTGCACCTGAGCTGCTTCATCCGCACCGAATCGATCCGGCGCATGTATCGCAAGCGCGACGGACCGGATGAGGCCTGGATCGCGCCCTTCGCCGTGGCGCTACAGCAGGGCCATGTCGTCTACATGATCGGATCGCTGTTCGTGGGCATCGCCTATCAGCCCTTCATCTTCATGATGCTCTCGCTCCAGATCGGCCTCGACACTTATTTGACCCGCAAGCGCAAGGACGCCGGACGCGTGCCGTTCTTCGAACAGCCTGGCGCGCAGGCGGGAGTGACGGCATGACCATGGAATTGCGGATTTTGGGCTGGCTTCAGGGACTGATGCTGGGATTGATCCTGGCCGCCCCGTTGCTGTCCCCCGCCTATATGCCATGGGGCGTGCAGATGCTGTTTGCCCTGTCGGCCTTCCAGTTGCGGCAGGCCGACCGGCGCTGGGCATTGCGGCCGGGCATGACCGGCTGGATCAGCCATATCCGCATGGCGCCGTCGCGGATGCTGCCCTGGGCGGCGAGCGCGGTCGTCGCCTTCATCGCGGACGGCGCGGGCGCGGCGGCCCCCGGCGCGATCCTGCTGGCGGCACTGACCTGCGAATTGCTGCTCTATCCGCTGCTCACCCGCCTGATCGGCGGCTGGCAGTGGCGCCGCGCATCGCTGGCGATGATCGGGCTGATCGCCGCCTGCGCGATCGTGCCGGCCGGCGCGATGCAGAATATCGCCATGTTCGCGCTGGGCGTCACGGGCTGCCTGTTCTGGCTGCGCGGACCCGACGGCGACCTGCGGGCGACGCTGGCGGCCTTTGGCGGCGGGCTTTCCGCGATCACCCTCGCCTTTGCCATGCCCGCCACCATGATGCTGGCCTTCCCGCTGGCGGTTATCAGCCTGATCGTCGGCTGCGCCCAGGCGACGACGGTGCGCCGCCAATTGCTGCCCTGGACCGGCCATTATGGCGCGGGCACCGGCTGGCTGCAGCGGCTGCGATCGCGCCCATCCTGACAGCGTCGGGCAGGCAGCTCGCGGAACGAAGCCGATCATCACGGGTTGGACCGGGAGAAAGAAGGTCGCCCGGTCCCCATGTCGTCCCCCGCCATCATCCACAGCCATGACGGCATGCCCGGCATCAGCCGGCGCGCGCTGAAGCAGGGATGGGCCTATCGCGCGGCGGACGGCAGCCGCATCACCGACCGGGACGAGATCGACCGGCTGAACGCGATCGCCATGCCGCCCGCCTATCGCGACTGCTGGTTCTGCCCCTCCCCCCACGGCCATATCCAGGCCACCGGCTATGACGAACGGGGGCGCAAGCAATATCGCTATCACCCCGATTTCCGGGCTGCGCGCGAGGCGGAGAAATATGCCGGCTGCCCCGCCTTCGGCCGCGCCCTGCCGCAACTGCGGGCGCAGATGGAAGAGGATCTGTCGCGGCGCGGCCTGCGCAAGACGCGGACGATCGCGGCGGTGGTACGGCTGCTGGACCTCGCCAAGCTGCGGGTCGGCAACGAACATTATGCCACCACCAACAAGAGCTTCGGCGCGACCACGCTGCGGCGGCGGCATGTCGACCTGAATGGCCGCAGCCTGACCCTGCGCTACCGCGCCAAGTCCGGCAAGGAGCAGCAACTGAGCATCACCGACAGCCGCCTGCTGCGATTCGTGCGGGCGGTGCAGGATCTGCCGGGCCAGCATCTGTTCCAATATCTGGACGAGGATGGCGAGGCGCATCCGATCAGTTCGAGCGACGTCAACGCCTATATCGCGCAGGCTATGGGCGGCGACTTCACCGCCAAGCATTTCCGCACCTGGGGCGCATCGACCATCGCCTTCGAGATGCTGGCGGCGGACCATGTCTCGCTCAAGGAGATGATCGCCCCGGTCGCCGCGGCGCTGGGCAACACACCGGCGATCAGCCGCAAATCCTATATCCACCCCGCCCTGATCGACCTGTGCAAGGACGGACAGGATGAATGGCGGCAGGGGCTTCGCCTGCCGCGCCGGACGCGCTATCTGTCGCGTCACGAACGCGGGCTGATCGCGTTCCTCGACGATCTGGCCAACGCGCCCCCGCTGGCAGCGGCGGCCTGATCGAGCCCACGGACCATCAATCAAGGATCAGCATGGCCAACAAGAACGACCCCGGCATCGACATCAGTGTGCGTGCGCCCAACCTCACGGAAATGTGGCATTCGACCATCGCCTGGTTCCAGCTTCATTATATCCAGATCCTGATCGCCATCGGCGCGGCCACGATCATCTATCTGGCGCTCGCCACGTTGCGCCGGATCGGCACCAAGCATCGCGGCCGGCGTGGCGACCCGCTGGGCCTGGGCAATGTGCTGAGCCGCGCGGCGGCGCGCACGACGCAATATTTCATGATCATGGTCGCGGCCCGGTTGGTGGTGGTGTTCGCCGACGCGCCCGCGTCGCTGGACAAGACCGTCACCTTCTTCTTCACCATCGCCGTGGTGGTGCAGGCCGCGATCTGGGCACGGGAAATCATCCTGGGCCTGATCGAGCGCAAGACGCTGGCCGACGATGGCCAGGGCGAGACGCTGGCCAATGCGATGGGCCTGATCCGCATCCTGGTGACCTTTGCCCTGTTCGCGATCGCCGCAATCGTAGTCCTCGACAATCTGGGCGTCAACGTGACCGGCCTGGTCGCGGGTCTGGGTATCGGCGGCATCGCGATCGGCCTTGCCGCGCAGGGCATCTTCTCCGATCTGTTCGCGGCGCTGTCGATCATCTTCGACAAGCCGTTCCGCCAGGGCGAGATCATCACCTATGACCAGACCACGGCGCGGGTCGAGAAGATCGGCCTGAAATCCACCCGGCTGCGGGCGATGAGCGGCGAGAAGAAGGTGATTTCCAACGCGAACCTGCTGCAGAAGGAAATTACCAGCCTGCAGACGCTGATCCAGCGCCGCGTCACCTATGCCATCGGCATCATCTACCAGACGTCGGAGGAACAGGCCGAGGCGATCCCCACCATATTGAAGGAGATCGTCGAGGCGGAAGGCATGATCTTCGTCAATGCCGGTATCATCGCCTTTGGCGCCAGCAGCCTGGACTATCAGCTCAATTTCGATGTGCCCGATCCCGACCATCATGACTATTTCCAGATGCGCCATCGCATCGGCCTGGCCATCTGGAAGCGGTTCAATGCCGAGGGTATCGAGTTCGCCTATCCAACCCAGACCAGCTTCACCGCGGCCCCCGACGGCAAGGCGATCATGCCCTATGCCGAGGTGCAGCCAGTGCGCCGCGTCGACGGATAGAATGAAACGCCTCGCTTTACCGCAGGACCGATTCGGCTGGTCCCCTTTCCGCTTGCCGGCGGGGACCAGCCGCGCCCTTACCCACCCATCACCAATGACTGATATGGATTTGCCATGAAAATGAACCGGATGGCGGCCCTTGGCCTGCTGATCGCTGCCCCCCTTATGGCGCCTGCCGCCCATGCCGAGGGACTGGGCGCCGAAGTCAATTATGGTCGCGCCGACGGCCATTGGGGCACCGAGATCGGCGCCGGCTATGCGCTCGACATGGCGGGTTTCAGCCTGACGCCGGGCGGCGGCGTCTATCTGCGCGATGGCGACACCAAGCTCTATGGCAGGGTCGAGGCGGCCTATACGATTCCCATGTCGGTCTCGATCGGTGCCGGCGTGCGCTTCAGCGGCGACAATACCCGACCCTATGCGACGCTGGCGATGCCGCTGATCCCCAAGCTGCGTGCCAAGGCCAATGTCGGCCCGAAATATTATAGCGTCGGCCTGACGCTGGGTTACTGAGCCAAGACAATCTGTCGCGATCGGCGGGCCCGGCAGGGTCACGCCGACGCGACAGCCCCGAAGTTCACAGTGTCGTCGGGCAAATCGGGCCGTTTGCCCCGGATATGCACCACCCACGCCCCTGTCGCGCGACAGCGGCGCGACACCTGGGTCACAGTTGCCTGCCGATCGGGCCACAACCAGGCGACGGTGACGCGCCATCGAGGCGACATTTGGGTCACGCCGCCTACAGGCGATCGGGCGCCCAATGGGTGGCGATGATCGGACTTGCATCGCCGAGGATAGACCAGAGAATGGGCGAGTAGGAAAGCGGTGGCCGGTTGGGGGCTGGCTTCAGACGGCTGCCCCCTCCACCATCCTGCGGATGGTCCCCCTCCCCGCCTGCGGGGAGGAATGGTTTCAGCCCTGGCCCCAGAGGGTGCCGGGGTGGAGCAGGCCATCGCGCAGCGGCAAGGCGCCGTCGCGATCCTTCGCCAGCAGCAGCGCGCCGTCGAGATCGATCCAGTCGGCGCCCTGTGCCACCAAGGCGGCAGGCGCGATGCCGAGCGAGGTGCCGAGCATGCAGCCGACCATGATGCGAAAGCCGCGCGCGCGTGCTGCCTGCGCCAATGCCAGCGCTTCGGTCAGGCCACCGGCCTTGTCGAGCTTGATATTCACCCCGTCGAAATCGCCCAGCCGGTCGAGATCGGCGCGGGTGTGGCAGCTTTCGTCGGCGCAGAGCGGCAGCGGCGCGTGTAGGCCGGCCAGCCTATCCTCCCGCCCGTGCAGGATCGGCTGCTCCACCATTTCCACGCCCAGTTCGGCAAGCGCGGCGGCCTCCGCCACGATGTCGCGGTCATGCCAGCTTTCATTGGCGTCGACGATCAGCCGGACGCCGGGTGCGCCGGCACGCACGGCGGCGATGCGGGCATGATCGCCCTCCCCCGTCAGCTTGCATTTGAGCAGGCCAAAGCCGCGCGCGACGGCCGCGCGGGCATCGGCCTCCATCGGCTCCGGCGCACCCAGGCTGATGGTGAAGGCGGTGGGCAGCGGCGTCGGTGCGGCAAGGCCGGCCAGTTGCCAGACCGGGACGCCGGCCCGTTTCGCCTCCAGATCCCACAGCGCGCAGTCGAGCGCGTTGCGCGCGGCACCGCGCGGCATCGCCTGCAACAGCGCCTCGCGATCGAGCGGCCCGGCATAGGCGTTGATCGCCGCCGCGCAGCCCTGTGCGGTCTCCCCCTCATAATAGATAGCCGTGCCCTCGCCCCGTCCGACATGATCGCCGTCACCCACGGTGCAGACGACGACGTCCACCTCCGTCTTGGCGCCGCGGCTGATGATGAAGGCGCCCGCCACCGGCCAGCGTTCGACCGTCGCGGAAATTATACGGGTCATCGGCGTTTCCTGCGTCATGATTTGACCAATTGGATGGGCGTCATATGCGTGAAACAGGACGGCCGGCATAGTCCCCGCCTTTGCGACAGGAGCGTATTTCCCCGTGACTTCCCGTGAATTGACCGGCTTCCTCTCGCTGAATGAATCCGAACCCGTGACCGATGACCTGTCCCGCCGCACCTCCGACATGGCATGGCGCCTGGCCTTTGGCGCGATCGGCTGGCCCTGGCTGCTCGCCAGCCTGTCGGGCGGGCGCAAGGCGGACAAGCGCGCGCTGCTGGACGAATTGCAGCTGCCCCATGATGCGCTGCCCCATCTGGGAAGCTGGAAGGCCGATGTCGGTTTCCTGCGCCACATCGTGCGCGAGATTGCGCGGCTGCGGCCGGCGCATGTCGTCGAACTGGGCGCGGGCGCATCCTCGCTGATCGCGGCGCGGGCGCTGCAATTGCATGGCGGCGGCCAGTTGCACAGTTTCGACCAGCATGGCGGCTTTGTCGACGCGACCCGGCAATGGCTGGCCGACCATGCGCTGGACGTGGATATCCGCCATGCGCCGCTGACGCACGAAAGCGCCGACTGGCCGGGCCGCTGGTATGCGATCGACCGGCTGCCCGAGCAGATCGACCTGATCATCATCGATGGCCCGCCCTGGAGCGTGCATCCGCTGGTGCGGGGCGCGGCCGACTGCCTGTTCGCGCGCCTCTCGCCCAATGGCGTGGTGCTGCTGGACGATGCCGCGCGGCCGGGCGAACGGCTGGTCGCGCGCCGCTGGCGCAAGCGCTGGCCGCATATCGATTTCCGCCTGATGCATGACGGCACCAAGGGGACGCTGGTCGGCCGGCGCCGCGACATGTCGCAGCCGGTGGCCAATGACAATGAGGCCGGGCGCGGCTGGCGCCATGTCGGGCGGGCGGCGGCGATCGCGGCGCTGCTGGCGACGGGATGGATCGGCCGGGGGGCGCTGGGCGAATTTCCCCAGGCGGCACAGGCCAGCACCTTCCTGGACGAGGCGGCCGCATCGCGCCGCGCCGGCCTGCTGCGCCAGCAGATGGCGTCGCAGGTCGAGAGCGCCAAGCTGGACGATGCCGAAATCCGGCGGTCGACCGGCATCGTGCTGCCGCGCCTGCCGGCCAATTGGCAGGTGCGGGACGTGCAACTGTTCCCGACTGCCGACAGCCCGGCGATCGCGATCGCGCTGATCACCGAGAAGGGCGAGCAATTGTCGCTGTTCGCCGACCGGGCGGAAACGCCGGCGGAAGGGCAGCCGTTGATCGCGGAGCGGCGCGACGGCACGGTCGCCTATTGGGAGGCCGGCGACATGGCCTATGCGCTGACCGGCAAGGCGGATACGCCGCGCCTGATGGCGCTGGCCGAACGGATCGCGCCGGCGGCCTGAGCGGCGGGATGACGCGCGCCCATTGAGGCGGGCGCGCCGCGCTGCTAACGCCCCGACATGGAGGATGCCACCGCACCCGCGCCGCGCCGCGCCGATCGCCCTGCCCTGTCGAGTCTGGCCATGCTGTGGCGCTTTGCGACGCGCTATCCGGCGCGGATCGCCGGGGCGCTGACCGCGCTGATCGTCTCTTCGGCCGCGACGCTGGCGATCCCGAGCGGCTTTCGCCTGGTGATCGACAAGGGCTTTACCGGCGGTGGCGATATCAGCCGCTGGTTCGAATATCTGTTCCTGCTGGTGGTGATCCTGGCGCTGGCGAGCGCGCTGCGCTTCTATTTCGTGTCCTGGCTGGGCGAGCGGGTGGTCGCCGATATTCGCAGCGCGACCCAGGCCAATTTGCTGCGCCAGGCGCCGGCCTTCTTCGAGGAAAGCAGGCCGTCGGAGATCGCCTCGCGCATGACGGCGGACACCGCGATCATCGATCAGGTGGTGGGATCGACCGTGTCGGTCGCACTGCGCAACCTGGTCACCGGCATTGGTGGCCTCATCTATCTGTTCATATTGGCGCCCAAGCTGGCGGGGCTGCTGATCCTGGGCATACCCGTGATCGTCCTGACATTGGTGACGCTGGGCCGGCGGGTGCGCAAATTGTCGCGCGCCAGCCAGGATCGGCTGGCGGAAGTCGGCAGCGTCACCACCGAAGTGCTGGGCGCGATGAAGATCGTCCAGGGCTTTGGCCAGGAAGGGCGCGAGGCGGCCCGGTTCGACGCGACCGTCGCGAGCGGCTTTGCCACCGCGCGGCAGCGCATATTGCTGCGCGCGGTGATGACCGCGATCGCCTTTGCGCTGGTGTTCGGATCGATCACCGGCGTGTTGTGGCTGGGCGCGATCGATGTCGCCGCTGGGCGCCTGTCAGGCGGCAGCATCGCCGCCTTCGTGCTGACCGGCGGGCTGGTGGCCGGCGCGTTCGGATCCTTGTCGGAAAGCTGGGGCGACCTGCTACGTGGCGCCGGGGCGGCGAGCCGGCTTGACGAGCTGATGGTGGCCGAGCCGGCGATCGCCGCGCCAGCGGCGCCGGTCGCGATCCCGACGCTGGCGCAGGGCGCGCGGCTGCGCTTCGACAATGTCCATTTCCATTATCCCACCCGCCCCGACCAGGCCGCGTTGAACGGCGTCACGATCGACATTGCGCCGGGCGAGACGGTGGCGGTGGTCGGGCCTTCGGGTGCCGGCAAGTCGACGCTGATCCAGCTCGCGCTGCGCTTCTATGACCCCGATCAGGGCGAAGTGCGGCTGAACGATGTGCCACTGCCGGCCGCCGATCCGGCCGCGCTACGCGCCGCAATGGCGATGGTGCCGCAGGACAGCGTGATCTTCGCCGCCTCCGCCCGCGACAATCTTCGCTATGGCAAATGGGACGCGAGCGACGAGGAGATATGGGCCGCGGCGCGGGCGGCCAATGCCGAAGCCTTTCTGCGCGCCCTGCCCCAGGGGCTGGACAGCCATCTGGGCGAAGGCGGCGCACGGCTGTCGGGTGGGCAGCGCCAGCGCGTGTCGATCGCCCGCGCGCTGCTGCGCGATGCGCCGATCCTGCTGCTGGACGAGGCGACGTCGGCGCTCGACGCGGAATCCGAGCAGTTGGTCAAGGATGCGCTCGACCGGTTGATGCAGGGGCGCACGACGATCGTCATCGCCCATCGGCTGGCGACCGTGCGGGCCGCCGACCGGATCATCGTGCTGGATCAGGGACGGATCGTCGAACAGGGCAACCATGCGACGCTGGTGGCGCTGGGCGGCCTTTATGCGCGGCTGGCCAGCCTGCAATTCCAGGACCAGCTGGACGGCTGAACCGCCGTCCCGCCGGACGCGCGGTCAGCGACCGGCGAGGCAGCGCTGGACGATATAGTCGAAGATGGCGGGATGGAGCGGGCGCTCGAAGGTGCAGCCTGATTCATGCGCGCGCACCCATTGAACGCGGGCACGGCGGCCCTCGAAGCCCGGCAGCATGATCCACAATTCGCTGCCGACGGTGAGCTTCATGAAACTGTGCAGGCGAAAGCCGGTGAGCGACATATCGGCGATATTGCTGGTGAACCAGGTTTCGCCCGGACGCCGCACCTTGACGCTGATCACAACGTCGCGCCGTTCGGCAAGCCGGCCCCTGCGTTCCAATTCGGTCAGTCGTTCAGCGCCCATGGTCCACATCCACCCATTCCCGTTCAGCATCGCGCAGGAAGGTAAGGGAAATGTTAAGCGGGAGACGGACGGGCACAAAAAAGGGGCTGCCGAAGCAGCCCCTGGTCTGTGGTCCGATTGATCGTCCGACGGGTCGGAGACGGGAAGTCTGAGACCGACGGGCCCCGGACGATCAGGGATCAGAACGAGCTATACTGCTCGTTGCCGACGAAACCCAGCTTGGTCACGCCCGCGCGCTTGATCTCCGCCAGCACCTCGTCAACGACGACGTAGCGGGTCTGCGCGTTCGGCTGGAACTGCAGTTCCGGCTCGACGGGCAGACGCAGCGACTGCTGCAGATACTGACGCAGGGTCAGCAGGTCGATCGGCGCACCGTTCCAGCTGATCACGCCGCCGGCATCGATCGCGACCTTGTTCTTGACAGGGTCGACCACATTGTCGCTCGGAGGCGCGCTCTGCGGCAGATCGATCTTAACCGCGTGGGTCTGGATCGGAATGGTGATGATGAACATGATGAGGAGAACGAGCATGACGTCGATCAACGGCGTCGTGTTCATTTCCACCATCGGCTCACCATCATCGGAGCCCATGCTCATGGCCATAACGAATTCTCCTTATGCGGCCGATCAGAGGCGGGTCGTCGTCGAACCGGGTTCCGGTTCGGAGATGAAGCCCACCTTCGGGAAACCGGCGCGCTGCATCGTGTAGATGGTGCCGCCGATGCAACGATAGGGGGTATTGATGTCGCCGCGGATATGCACTTCGGGCAGATCCTCGGGCGTCAGATTTTCAACACCACCAGCCTTCTTGATGTCCGCTTCCAGCTTGGCGACGGCGCGATCGAGCAGTTCGTCGGAGCTGACCTTGGTCAGGTTCCAGTAAACCGCACAGCTGCCGTCGGGCGCCGAGGTGACCGACAAGGAAACATTTTCGGGTTTCGTCGTGGTCGGCTCGAACGCCACCTTGGGAAGTTGCAGATCGACCGTCTGGACGACGACCGGGACCGCGATGAGAAAGATGATGAGCAACACCAGCATGACGTCGACGAGCGGCGTCGTGTTGATGTCGGACATCGGCTTGTCGTCACCGCCGTCGGAGCCAACACTCATTGCCATTGATACAATCCTAACCTTGGTGTCGTAGGTGCCCCGTTAACCGGGGCCCCTGTCCGGCAGGGGCCGGGTGGTCGCAGCCGCCACCCGGCGCCCGAACCGGCGTCTTAAGGCGATTAGGCCTTGGTCGGCGCAGCAGCCGGCTTGGCAGCAGCAGCGGCCGGAGCGGCAGCAACGGTCGGCTTCACGGCGCCGTCCGAAACCAGGTAGGCCAGCAGGTCGACGGTGAAGCCGTTCAGCTGTTCCGAGATCGCCTTGTTGCGGCGCTGCAGGAAGTTGTAGGCCAGAACGGCGGGAACGGCCACGGCCAGACCCAGCGCGGTCATGATCAGAGCTTCACCGACCGGGCCGGCAACGGCGTCGATCGAGGCCTGACCGGCAGCACCGATCTTGATCAGAGCGCGGTAGATGCCGATAACGGTACCGAACAGACCGATGAACGGCGAGGTCGAACCGACGGTGGCGAGGAACGCCAGGCCGCCACCGAGCGACGAGTTGATCGCGGCTTCCGAGCGAGCCAGCGAGCCGTGCAGCCAGTCATGTGCTTCGACCGGATCCTTCAGCTTACCATGCTCTTCCTGAGCCTTGATGCCGTCATCGACGATCTGCTTGTAGGCCGAGTTCTTTTCGAGCTTGGCCGAAGCTTCCTTCAGCGAAGCGGCGCGCCAGAAGGTCGCACGGATCTTCTTGCCCTGGCTGATCACCTTCTGCTGTTCGATCAGCTTGGTGAACAGGATGTAGAAAGTGCCGACCGACATGGCGCAGAGGATGATGAAGACGGTCCAGGCAATGGTGCCGCCCTGCTCCAGGGCTTCCATCAGGCCGTACGGGTTTTCCGGCTTGGGCGCCGCGGCTGCGAGATACATCAACATGTTCAAGACTTCCCTCTCAAAAGGATCGTGAAAGGGGAGAGCGGCGCCGGGCGCCTGCCCTCCCGTTTAAATTACTGCGGGATCCGCCACTGAATGCGGTTCGCGTAGGTCGACGGGATCTTGTTACCCTGGTCATCTTCCGCGGGGCTAAAGCGCGCGCGGCGGGAAACCAGCTTACAAGTTGCGTCGTCCAGTTCAGGCGAGCCACTCGACTGCGTAACGGTGCAGCTCGTGACACGGCCATCGGCGCCCACTTCAAGACGGAAACCAGTGGTCCCCTGCTTTTCTTCACGCAGAGCGCGCGAAGGATAGTCTTCCGTGGTTGCCCAGGAACCCGGATTGCCACGCGGCGACACGCCCTTTGCAGCCTGCTTTGCAGCGGGCGGCGGCGGCGGGGCCGGCGGCGGTGCGGGCACCGGAACCTCATTGAACACCGGCGGCGGCGTCCGAACCGTCTGGATCGGCGGCGCGGGGGCCGGGGTCTGGACGATCGGCGGCGGCGCGACGACCGGCGGAGGCTCAATCGGCTTGTCCGGCGGCGGCGGCGGCGGCTCCTCGTCAGGTGGCGGGGGCTCCTCCTTCACGTCGATCACGTTCAGCTGTTCCGCCGCCTTTTTGACATATTTCATGCCAAGACCGGTGACGAAGGCATAGCCGAGAACAGCGTGAATCAGGGCGACGATGACGATCGATATCGTGCGACTCGATCCTTGCGAGTGGTCAGCATAGGCCATTCGGCAACGACACTCCTTAACTCATCTTACCAGTGGGTTGTACAAATCAGCCAAAAACGGCCCGAGCTGCCCGGGGCTATCCCCGACCACCTTTGGCCCTTATCCGTCCATTTGCTACCGTGCGAACTCCTATCGCGGCGCATCGTGGCACGCAAACGCTTTATCGAACTACCGGCTTGCGTTTACCATCACACACCGGAATGACTTGCCTGTGACATCCCTGCCACGGGCTGACAGCATAGGACGAAGATGCAGAAGAAATCCACCATCGCCATGAAGACACTCGCCTCGCTGTGCCTCATTTCGGCCTCATATACCGCCGTTTTTCCGGCATTTTCTCAGACAAATTCGATGACAGCGCAATCATCGACGGTTGCCGCCGGATTGACCTATGCCGACATTGCCGACCTTTCCGATGCGGCACCGCTGGTTGCCAACGTGCGCATTAGCAACATCGTCCCGTTGAAGCCCGAACAGGCTCCGGACGTCCCGGCAGGCTATCGCAGGGTCTATGTCGAGGCCGAAGTGACCGCACTGATTCGCGGCGAAGGGGGCATAAGCCCGACCGTCGGCTACTTGTATGACGCCCGCCTCGATTCGAAGGGCAAGATGCCCAAGCTGAAAAAGGCACAGGTGCTGCTGTTCGCCCGTCCGGGCGGGCGGCCGGGCCAGATTCAGCTGATCGCGCGCGATGCGCAGATCGCCGCCACCCCCGCCGAGGTAGAACGGGTGAAGGCGGTGCTATCCGCCCTGGTCGCACCCGATGCCGCACCGCGAATCATCGGCCTGGGCGACGCCTTCCATGTTGCCGGCACGATTGCAGGCGAAGGCGAGACCCAGATTTTCCTGCGCACCGAAAATGGCGACCCGGTGTCGCTGTCGATCATCCGCCGCCCCGGACAACAGCCCAGCTGGGCCGTGGCGCTGGGCGAAATCGTCGACGAAGCCGCCCGCGCCCCTGCCCCCGGCAGCCTGCTCTGGTATCGGTTGAGCTGCAGCCTGCCGGCCACTTTGCCGGCCCGGTCGGTCCGCACCCTGGCAGTGCAGGACGCCGAAGCCGCCCGCGCCGATTACCAGTTCGTCCTGAACGCACTCGGTCGCTGCGCACGCAATCGAAAGCCGAGCTGACCCCCTACGCACTTATCTTTCAATCGGGCGCCGCTGTGCTTTTCCTTGGACAGCGGCGCTCGGGCCGCTATCAGCGCGGCTCTTACAGTGCGAAGGACCAGGAAACACCATGACCAATCTCCACCGCCATGCCCCGCTGCGCGTCGCGCTCGTTGGCCTCGGAACGGTGGGTGGCGGCGTCATTCGCCTGCTCAACACCAATGGCGACCTGATTGCCCGCCGTGCCGGTTGTCCGGTGCAGGTCGTCGCCATCTCCGCGCGTGACCGCAACAAGGATCGCGGCGTCGACCTGTCGCCCTATGAATGGGTCGACGACATGACGACGCTGGCGACCCGCGACGATATCGACGTGGTGGTCGAACTGATCGGCGGCGCCGATGGCCCGGCTCTCACCCTCGCCCGCCAGTGCCTGGCCGCCGGCAAGCCGTTCGTCACCGCGAACAAGGCGATGCTGGCCCATCATGGCCTGGACCTTGCCAGCCGCGCCGAGAAGGCCGGCGTGGCGCTCAAATATGAAGCGGCGGTCGCCGGCGGCATCCCGGTGATCAAGGGCATGCGCGAAGGCGCGGCCGCCAACGAGATCAGCCGCGTCTATGGCATCCTCAACGGCACCTGCAATTACATCCTGACCACCATGGAGAAGGAAGGCCGAGGCTTTGACGAGGTGCTGAAGGAAGCCCAGGAGCTGGGCTATGCCGAGGCCGATCCGAGCTTCGACATTGACGGCGTCGATGCCGCGCACAAGCTGACCATCCTCGCCAGCCTCGCCTTTGGCACCGAACTGGACTTCGACCATGTCGCGACCACCGGCATCCGCCATGTGATCGCCGCCGACATCGCCGAGGCAGCGGCGCTGGGCTTCCGCATCCGCCTGGTCGGCATGGCGGAGAACGGCCCGGAAGGCCTGTTCCAGCGCGTCCATCCGATGCTGGTGCCGCTCGATCATCCGCTGGCCCATGTCGACGGTTCGCTCAATGCCGTGGTGGCCGAGGGCAATTTCGTCGGTCGTCTCTTCTTCCAGGGGCGTGGCGCGGGCGACGGCCCGACCGCTTCGGCCGTGGTCGCCGACCTGATCGACGTGGCGCGCGACGAATATGGCGATGCGCTAGCGATGCCGGTCGCCGCCCTGACCCCGCAACAGCCGGCCGACGCCGGCCAGCGGATCGGCCGCGCCTATCTGCGCTTCAAGGTGCAGGATCGCCCCGGCGTGCTGGCCGAGATTGCGGCCGCGACCCGCGATGCCGGCGTTTCGATCGAGAGCATGATCCAGCGCGGCGCCAATCAGGCCGATGGCGTACTGGTGGCGATCGTCACCCATGCCGGCGAGGAACGCTGCGTGCGCGAGACGCTGGAGCGGCTGGCCGGCTCCGACAGCCTGCTCGACACGCCGATGGTCATGCATATTCTGGATTGATCGCGCCGGGACCGGCGGGATCAGTGCTGGCCAGCGCCCTTGACCGAATCCGGCAGGGGCGGCGGCGGCGCCATGTCGGCATCGGGGTCGAGCAAATGGGCGATGGCCTTGCCGGCCAGCATCGCCGCGCCCAGGATCGGCACGCCACCACCGACGCAGCCCGTCCCCTGCCCGCCGACGACGCCGCACGCACCCTGCCTGGGTGCGGCAGCGGACGCGCGCGGCGTATCGCCCACAAGCGGGCGCCCCTCGACCGGCTCGCGCGGCAGCGGCAGTCTTTCCTTCGCATTGCGCTCCGCCCGGCTGCCGCAGACGACGATGCCGCCGCCGCTGCGATCGCAGGGGCGGACAACGGCGGTGCGCGCCTGATATTGCTCCATCGCGGTGCGCTGGGCGAGCGGCGCTTCATCCACCGGCACAATCTCCTGCGCGGCCGCCAGCGGCAGGCCGATCAGTAAAAGAGGGAAAGACAAGACCCGGCGCATGACGGCATCTGAACAGTCGAACATGGCGGGATGATGGCAGCGGCTGGACGCTGCGGAATGCCATATAAGGCAAAGGCGCGTCCATCCGTGCCATCACGACTATGAAAAGCTTTGCGAGCCCGGCAAGTTGGGTCGACAAGCAGAGGCGGACATCCTATCGCCCTGCTCTATCAGTTACAGCAGAGGAGTGGCTATGGTGCAGGCTAGTTCGATTCTCGATCGCGTCTTGGTACTCGAAATGGTGCGCGTCACCGAAGCGGCTGCAATCGCCGCATCCAAGCTGGTCGGTCGGGGCGACGAGAAGGCCGCCGACGCCGCTGCGGTCGAGGCGATGCGCCTGGCCTTCAACGACCTCTACATGGACGGCACCGTCGTGATCGGCGAGGGCGAACGCGACGAGGCGCCGATGCTCTATATCGGCGAGAAGGTCGGCAATGCGATCGGCAAGGGCCCCAAGATCGACATCGCGCTCGATCCGCTGGAAGGCACCACCATCACCGCCAAGGCCGGCCCGAACGCGCTGGCCGTGCTCGCCATTTCGGAAGAAGGCGGCCTGCTCAACGCGCCCGACGTCTATATGGACAAGATCGCCGTCGGTCCGGGCTATCCCGACAATATCATCGACCTCAACAAGTCGGTGAAGGAAAATGTCGAGGCGGTGGCCAAGGCCAAGGGCGTCGATCCGCATGAAATCATCGTCTGCGTGCTGGATCGCCCGCGCCACGAGAAGCTGATCGCCGAACTGCGCGCGATCGGTTGCGGCATCATGCTGATCCCGGACGGCGACGTTGCCGGCGTGATCGCGACCACCAATCCGGAAACCACGATCGACATCTATATGGGTTCGGGCGGCGCGCCCGAGGGCGTGCTGGCCTGTGCCGCACTGCGCTGCGTGGGGGGCCAGTTCAAGGGCCGCCTGCTGTTCCGCAACGATGACGAGAAGCAGCGCGCCTACAAGTGGGGCATCACCGACCTGGACAAGGTCTATGACCTCAAGGAACTGGCCAAGGGCGACTGCATCTTTGCCGCGACCGGCGTGACCGACGGATCGCTGCTGGCGGGCGTGAAGCATCTGCCGGGCGACAAGCTGACCACCGAGAGCGTGGTGATGCGCGCCAGCACCGGCACCGTGCGCTGGGTCAAGGGCGAGCATCGCGTCGAGCGCAAGGACGCCTGATCGGGCGGACAGGACGGAAAGACGAAGGGGGCCGAAAGGCCCCCTTTTTCGTGGTCATCGATGCGGGAAGATCGGCCCCCGCTAATCGCCGGCGGTCAGTGGCTGGCGCGGTGGTTGAGATCGTGGCCGAGCGCGAGGATGGCGACGCCAAGCAGCGTATAGGCGCTTTCCTGCCAGCCATGATCCATGGTCAGCGCGCCGGCCATGATGCCAAGGCCCAGCGAACCGATCGCGGCGGGCATCATGAAACGATGGACGAGCGCGCCATGGCCGAGCGCGATCGCGCCCATCAGGATGGCGAGCGCCAGCCCCGCTTCATGGAAGATCGGACTGTCGAAAATGCCGCCGGCCGATGCCAGCAGGCCCAGCACCACTGCGGTCAGGAAACAATGCGCGACGCACAGGCCCGAAAGCGCCATCGCGAGGCGATCGAGGCGTCCGGATTCCAGGGCGTGACGGAAGCTGAGCAGCATGGTGCGTGCTACATAGTCGAGACCGGCATAAGTTACAACATAACATCACCGATTTTTCCGGCGGGAAAGACGTTCCCGTTCCGCCGGACCGTCAGGCGGCGAAGCGCAGGCAGTTGCGGCCGCTGCCCTTGGCGGCATAGAGCGCCTTGTCCGCCGCCTCCATCAGGGTCGCGGCGCTGGCCGAGCCGTCCAGTTCGACAAGGCCCGCGCTGAAGGTGATGGCGATATCCTCGCCATTGCCGAGCGGGAAAGGCCGCACCCCGACGCGGGTGCGCAGATGCTCGCAGATGCGTTCCGCCCGTTCCAGATCGACATCGGGCAGCAGCACGGCAAATTCCTCGCCGCCCAGGCGCCCGATGCTGCCGGTGCCACGCAGCGCCTGGCGCAGCCGCTCGACAAAGCCGACCAGCACCCGGTCGCCAGCGGCATGGCCATGGCGGTCATTGACCGACTTGAAATGATCGATGTCGATCAGCAGCAGGCAGGCCTGCCCGCCGGCGGCGACGCGGGCGATCTGGTCGTCCAGCTTTTCCTGCAACGCGCGACGGCTGTCGGCGCCGGTCAGGGCATCCTGCGCCGCGGCCTGGTGCAGCGCCCGCTGGCGCGCCTTGTGGCGGGAAATGTCGCGCACCGTGCTGATGACGCCGATCGCCCGCCCCTGCTCGTCCAGCACGGCGCGGACCAGCATCTCATACCAGTCGAAATCATTGTCCGGCCGGTTGGGGCGAAATTCGACCGCATGCGCCTCCCCCGGATGGGCGAGCGCGCGGCGATGGGTGACGATTGCGAAGGGGCGATATTCCGGATCGATCAGGTCGACGGCGGACTGGCCCAGCAGTTTGTCTGCATCAATGCCGATCTGGTCGACGGCCGAGGGCGAGACATATTGGATGATGCCGTCGATGCTGAGATTGACCACGCCGTCGCCGCTATGTTCGGCGAAGGCCCGATAGCGCGCCTCGCTATCGCGCAACATGCGGATCAGGCGGCGACGGCTGTTGAGTTCGGCCGCCACGGGGACCGACAAAAGGAAGCTGAGCACCAGATAGAATTGGAAGAACTGGATGCGTTCGGGAATGCTAGCGGCGACCAGCCGGAGCGGTCCATGGCCGGTCATGGTCGCCGTGCCGCCGATCAGGGCGAGGATGACGATCGCCGCCGCCGACCCCGCATAGCCGGTGCGGAAGGCGATCAGTACCAGCGGCAGCAGCGAGGCGAACAGCATCGGATAATCGACGCGATAGAAGATCCACCAGGCGCACAGAGCAAAGGCGGACAGCAGGCCGAACGCCTCCAGCCGCTCGATCGGCCGGGCCTGGCGCGCCCAGCGGCTCACCTCGCCCTGCAGCAGGATCAGCAGCAGCGGCGTGCAGATGAGGCCGCCCAGCACATGGCCGCTATACCATTGCAGCCAGATATGGGGAAAATCACCACCCAGCAAAATGGAGACCACCAGCCCGGCACCGATACCGGCAAGCACATTGGCGACGCCCGCCAGTGCGAAGATGAAGATGCACAGTTCGCGCATCGATGCGGCGATCTGTCGCCCGACGCCCAGCCGGCGGCAGATATAGGCGACCGCCAGCGCCTCCCCGACATTGAGGATCGCCATCGGCACCGCCGCCATTGCGCCGATGCCGAACAGCGCGGTCGCGATCGTGCTGGCAACCATGCAGGAGAGGATGAGACGCGGCCAGGCGCGCATGCGCGCGGTCATCATTTCCGCCATCAGCAGGGCATTGGCGCCCCAGATGAAGGCCAAACCGCCTTCGAATCGCGAGGTCAGTAGAGCAAGCGACGCGACCGCAAAGTAAAGCAGGCCGGTAAATACCGACATTTTCAGGGAAATATGGCGAAGGGCGGGCCGCGTCATGTTCCCATCCGGGTTAAGCGGACAATGTTAATATATATTCCTATGCCGCCGACTATTTCACAGCGAATAGATAAAAACAGGCCCCGGTTATCATCACCGGGGCCTGTTTTTACAATATTACAAGTCTATTCAACTGGATGCGTCAGCCAACAGCGCATCGGTCGGGGCCGAAATCGATGGATTGCGATCCTTGATCGTGGCCCGCGCCTGGCGCACGCCGGCGCCATAGTCGGGATGGACCTGGTCGAAGAGCCTGCACTGGCGCTCCTCGATCTCGTCCGGGATATCGCCCATGGCGGCGGCGATATTGGCGAAGAGCCGCGCCTTGTGCGCATCGTCGAACAGGTTGAACAGCGCGCGCGGCTGGCCGAAATCATCATTGCCTTCGCGATGATTATAGCGGTCGGCATCGCCCGAAATCTTCAGCGGCGGCTCCAGGAAGCGCTGATCCTCGATCGGCCCGCCAAAGCTGTTGGGCTCATAATAGGCGGCCGGGTTGGGGTTGTTCGGGAAGAAGCGCATCGCCCCATCCTTGTGATAATGATGCACCGGGCATTTGGGGGCATTGACCGGCAGCGCCTCATAATGGGTGCCAATCCGGTGGCGGTGCGCGTCGGCATAGGAGAAGATGCGCGCCTGGAGCATCTTGTCGGGCGAGAAGCCGATGCCCGGCACGATGTTGGACGGCGAGAAGGCGGCCTGCTCGATCTCCGCGAAATAATTGTCGGCGTTGCGGTTCAGCTCCAGCACGCCGACGTCGATCGGCGGATAATCGGCATGCGGCCAGACCTTTGTGAGGTCGAACGGATTATAGGGCGTCTTGTCCGCATCCAGTTCCGGCATGATCTGGACCTGCATCTTCCATTTGGGGAAGTCGCCCTTCTCGATCGCTTCGAACAGATCCTCCTGCGTGGATTCGCGGGTGCGACCGACGACATCCGCCGCTTCCTCATTGGTCCAGTGGCGATGGCCCTGCATCGTCTTGAAGTGGAACTTCACCCAGAAACGCTCTCCGGCGTCGTTGATGAAGCTGAAGGTGTGGCTGCCATAGCCGTTGATGTGGCGCACATCGGTCGGCAGGCCGCGATCCGACATCAGGATCGTCACCTGGTGCAGCGATTCGGGGCTCAAGGACCAGAAGTCCCACATCGCCGTGGGCGACCGCAGATTGGTGCGCGGATGACGCTTCTGCGTGTGGATGAAATCGGGGAATTTCAGCGGATCACGCACGAAGAAAACCGGCGTGTTGTTGCCGACCAGATCCCAATTGCCCTCGGGCGTATAGAATTTCATCGCGAAGCCGCGCACGTCGCGCTCGGCATCGGCCGCGCCCAACTCGCCGGCCACGGTCGAGAAGCGCAGGATCATCGGCGTCTGCGCGCCCGGCTGCAGCGCCTTCGCCTTGGTATATTGGGAGATGTCGCCGGTGATGGTCAGCGTGCCATAGGCACCCCAGCCCTTGGCATGGACGACACGTTCGGGGATGCGTTCGCGATTCTGGTGTGCCAGCTTTTCGAGCAGTTGATAATCCTGGAGCAGCAGCGGACCGCGCGGGCCTGCGCTCAGGCTGTTCTGGTTATCGGCAATCGGCGCACCCGCGCTCGTCGTCATCACTGGCTTATCGACCATATCGTCCTCCTCAGCTTTGGATGAGAACAGGCTAAGGCCCCGCGAAGTTTCAGAAAAACTGATTAAATCGGATTGGGTGATCGATTTTTACGGTCAATCTGAAGATCGCCCGAGTCAGGAGGTCAGCGCCCGATCGCGCAGGCAGTGCCATGCCGACAGTCGCGCATCACGCGGCTGCGGCAGCATCGCCGGATCAAATCGAGTCGTCTTCCCTGCCATCGTCGCGGCCTCGTCCAGGGAGCGGAACAATCCAGCCCCCAGCCCTGCCAGCATGGCCGCACCCAGCGCCGTGGTTTCCACATCCGCCGGACGATCCACACTGACATCGAGCATATCAGCGATGTCCTGGGCGATCCAGTCATTGGCGCTCATGCCGCCATCGATCCGCAGCTGGCGCCAGGGCGCGCCGTCCGCGGCGAAGGCGGTGGCGAGGTCGGACAATTGATGCGAGAGGGATTCGAGCGCGGCGCGGACGATATGCGCACGGGTCGATCCCTGGGTGAGGCCGGCGACGACGCCGTTCACGTCCGGCCGCCAGTGCGGCGCGCCCAGCCCCGCCAGCGCCGGCAGCATCAGCACGCCGCCGCTGTCGGGCACGGAACGGGCCAGTGCCTCCGTCTCCGCCGCCGATCCGATCAGGCCAAGCTGATCGCGCAGCCATTTGATGAGATTGCCGGCAATGAAGATCGATCCTTCGAGCGCATAGATGCGCTGGTCGCCGATCCGGTAGAGCAGGGTGCCGAGCAGGCGATGGCGCGAGGCCGGCATCTGCGCGCCCATATTGGCGAGGATGAAGGCGCCGGTGCCCAGGGTCGCCTTGGCATCGCCGGGCGTCAGGCAGGCCTGACCGATGCTGGCCGCCTGCTGATCGCCGGCCAGTCCGCGGATCGGGATGGCGCCGCCGAACAATTCCCCCAGCGTCTCGCCAAAGGCGCCGGCATTATCGACGATTTCGGGCAGCGCGGCGCGGGGCACGCCGAACAGGTCGCACAAGGCCGGATCCCAATCGGTGCCATCGAGCGCGACCAGCTGGGTGCGGCTGGCATTGCTGGCGTCGCTGACATGCAGGCCGCCGGTCAGTTTCCACACCAGCCAGCTTTCGATCGTGCCGAGCGCAAGCGCATCCCCCGCCTGTGCCACGGCCGGGACATGGTCGATCAGCCAGCGCATCTTGCTGGCGGAAAAATAGGGATCGACGACAAGGCCGGTGCGCTGTTGCAGCATCGCTTCATGGCCGGCTTCGCCCAGCGCCGTGCATTGCGCCGCCGTGCGCCGATCCTGCCAGACGATGGCGGGCGCCAGCGGTTCGCCGGTGCGCCGGTCCCAGGCAACGACCGTCTCGCGCTGGTTGGTGATGCCGATGGCGGCGATCCGGTCGGCGCCGCCCGCCCGTTCCACCATCTGGCGGGCGCAATCGCGCGTGCGGGTCCAGATTTCGGCGGCGTCATGCTCGACCCAGCCGGGCTGCGGATAATATTGGGTCAGTTCCGCCTGCGCCATCGCGACGCGGCGGCCGTCAGGGGCATAGAGCATCGCGCGCGTCGAGGTGGTCCCCTCGTCCAGCACCAGCAGATAGCGGTCGGTCATGCCCTCTCCTCAAGCCAGGCATCGAGCGCGGCCAGTTGCGCAGTATCGAAGCGCAGGCCCAATTTGGTCCGGCGCCAGAGAATATCCTCGCTGCTCTGTGCCCATTCGCGCGCAAGCAGGTAGCAGAGTTCCGCTTCGGTCAGGCCATGACCGAAATCCCGGCCCAGGTCTGCCCAGTCGCGCGCCGCGCCCAGCCAGTCGCGGGCGCAAGTGCCATAGGCGCAGCCGATCCGTTCGGCCGTGTCGAGATCGAGGAAAGGATAGTCACCGGCCAAAGCGGCGACCAGATCGGCCAGGCCGGTCATCGGGAAATCGCCACCGGGGAGCGGCGCGTCCGCCGTCCAGTCATCACCCGCGAGCGCAGGTAGGAGCGGCTTCAGCAGGGCGATCGCATCGGCCGCGAGATGACGATAGGTGGTGATCTTGCCACCATAGATGCTGAGCAATGGCGGCGCGCCATCCTCCCGGTCGAGGTCGAGATGATAGCCGCGCGTCGCCGATTCCGGCCGGGCCGATCCATCGTCGATCAGCGGCCGGACGCCGGCAAAGGACCAGACGACATCGGCGGGGCTGATCGAGCGGGCGAAATAGCGGTTCGCGCCCTCGCACAGATAGGCGATTTCCTCGGCACTGGCCTCGATCGGATCGACGCCATCCTGATGATCGCGGTCGGTGGTGCCGATCAGCGTATAGAGATGCTGATAAGGAATGGCGAAGAAGATGCGGCCGTCGGGCAGCTGGAAGAAATAGGCCATGCCATGGTCGAACAGGCGCGGCACGACGATATGCGATCCGCGCACCAGCCGGATGAGCCGGTCGGCGCGGCGATCGGCGCGGTCCAGCAGGTCGAGCACGGCAGGACCAGTGGCATTGACTACGACCCGCGCATGGAAGGTCTGCGCCTGCCCCGCCGCATCGCGCGCATGGATGCGCCAATGATCGCCGGCCTGCTCCAGCCGCAGCACCTGCGTGCGGGGGCGGATATCGGCGCCATGATCGGCGGCGTCGCGGGCGTTGAGGATGACCAGCCGCGCGTCGTCGACCCAGCCGTCCGAATAGACATAGGCGGGGCCAAAACCGGCCCGCAGCGGCGCGCCGGCGACATGCTCGTGCAGGTCGATCGCCTCCGTCGCCGGCAGGGCGCGGCGGCCACCGATGTGATCGTAGAGGAAGAGGCCGAAGCGCAGCAGCCAGCGCGGGCGCAGGCCCTGGACCCAGGGCAGGACGAAACGCATCGGCTGGATGATATGCGGCGCGATGCGCCACAGCCTTTCCCGTTCGGCGAGGGATTCGCGGACCAGACCGAAGGCGCGATGCTCCAGATAGCGCAGCCCGCCATGGATGAGCTTGGTCGAGGCCGAGGAGGTGCCCTGTGCCAGGTCGCCCCGTTCAAGCAGCAACACGCTTGCCTCCCGCCCCGCCGCATCGCGCGCAATGCCGCACCCGTTCACCCCGCCGCCGATCACGGCAAGGTCGTGGATAAAAGGGGCCGTCTCCTGCGTCACGCCGCCGTTCTAGCGGCAAAATGCTGCCCCCGATATTAACGAAGGCAAGATCGTGAAAAATCATCCGGCCAGCGCCACGCACGATAGCCCATGGTGCCGGCCGGATGTCTGCGAGCCCCCACGCTCGTCAGAAGGGCGTGCCGTCAGGCGAGGCTGTCGACCACCAGGCCGCTATTGCTGCTGCTCGTGGCGCTGCTGGTCGATCCGTAGAGCGACTGGCTGAGGCTGGAGCGGAGATTTTCAAGGAAGGCGATGATCGAATCCAGCTGATCGGTGGCGCTGGTCGCGCTCGTCTCGCTGGTGCTGCTGTCGTCATCGCTGCCGTCCTCGGCCGGGCGCGGCGGCGGCGGGCCGCGCATGCCCTGCGGCCCCTGCATCCCGTCCATGGCGGCCAAGCCGTCGATGCTCATACTGTCTTCGCCATCGGACGACGCCCCCGCGCCGCCCGGTCCCTGGGCAAAGAGGCTCTGCAACTGCGCCGCCTGATCCTCGGTCAGGGTGCCGGCCGACACCTGATCATCGATCAGGGAATCGATCCGATCCTTCATCGAAGACGGATCGAGCCGTGAACTGCCCGAACTGGCGGAAGTGCTGAGCGCGGAATCGATGGAATCGAGCGCGGTTTCGAGCGCGTCGCCATCCGTTTCCGAGATGGAGCCGGCCTCCACCGCGGCGTCGATGCGATTGGTCATCGACATGCGCGGCGATGGCGGCATGGTCATGCTGTTGTAACTGCTGATAGTCGTCATGCTGGAAGTCCCCACTTCGTTTAGCGGGACCATTCATGCCGAATAAGTCTGAAAAAACATTGTATTTCAATCATGTAATTGATTGAAATAGAGGCGCTACACTGACCAAGAAAAGGTTAAGCGCGCGCCCTTACCCGATGATATCAGGCCTTTTCCAGCGTGCATTGCAGCGGATGCTGGTTCTGCCGGGCGAAGTCCATCACCTGGTTCACCTTGGTCTCGGCCACTTCATAGCTGAAGATGCCGCACACGCCGACGCCGCGCTGATGGACGTGCAGCATCACCCGCGTCGCTTCCTCCATGTCCATGCGGAAGAAATGCTGAAGGACATGCACGACGAACTCCATCGGGGTGTAATCGTCATTCAGCATCAGCACCTTGTAGAGCGACGGCTTCTTGGTGCGGGTGCGGGTACGCGTGGCGACGCCGATGTTCGGGTCATTGTCGCCCGTATCGTCCTGATCCGGACCGGCCCTGAAGGGCGCGCCTGCCAATGCGTTGAAGAGATGGTTCATGATGCAGAAGAATATGGCGATTTGTCCTGCCAAGGCAAGGGGGCCGACCGCATGCCATCGCTGCGTAACCACGTTTCCCCGGCGAGAAAAAAGGCGATGCTCCGACCGGAGCACCGCCCTTGTTCATCATCCCGGCCGGATATCGGCCTGGAAATTCGGCTGTGAAATCAGCCCGCCTCAGGCGGCGAGCGACTTCACCTTGTCGGTGACCAGGGTCACGCGCGCGGTCAGCGGCTGGCTGATGTCGCCGGCCAGCTTCATGAAGGCTTCGCTGCTCTTGGCCGCTTCCTTGGTGAACTCGTCGAAGCTGCTCGACAGGAACTGGCTCTGCAGCTGGAAGAATTCGGTCGGGGTCTTGGCGGTCGAGAAGCTCTTGATCGAGGCGGTCGCCTTCTCGAAGCTCTTGCGGCTGTAGTCGACGGCTTCCTGGCCCAGCGTCTCGAAGCCCTTGGCCGCGATCTTGCCCGATTCCACCAGCGCTTCGACATTGCCCTTGGCGATGTCGCTCAGCTCTTCCATCGCCTTGGTCGACTTTTCGACACCGGCCTTCGCCTTCTCGTTCAGGTCGGCATAGGCCGTTTCCATCTTGGCCTTGGTATCTTCGGCGAACTTCTTACCGGTTTCGAGGATATCGTTCATGATCAATGTTCCTTCCGTGGCAGGCAGCGTCTTCGCTTTGGTCTTCGGGGCGGACACAGGCTCCGGAGCCACTACCGCCTCAACATCTTCAACAATCGGTTCGGGTGCGGCATCCACCGCCGTCGTCGCCGCGACCACCGCCACCGGATCGGCAAAGGGTGCCGGTTCCGCAGCAGGGGCTTTAGCAGCAGCAGCGACCGGCGCCGGCTTCTTTGCTACCGGCTTGGGCGCGGACGCCTTCACAGGAGCAGCCTTGGCGACGGGTTTGCGCGGGGCAGGCTTTTTGGGCGCGGGCTTCTCACCCAGGGCGGACTCAGCGGCCTTGAGTGCCTCACTGGCAGACAAGGTTGCAGAACCGCTTTTCGCGACCGGCTTGGCACGCGCAGACTTAGGGGTAACGGCCATCGACCATCCTCCGTTTGTTGCACTGCACAATAAGCCTTATCCCAAAGGATTACAAGGCCCATTGTGCAGTGCAACAAATCAGACATATTGATGGCTTGGCACCAATCGGCGGCCAATGGGGAATGGCTGAAATCCGCGCCTCTACCGGGCTTTTACGTAGCGTCCGGGCGCATCTTCTATTGCCCGAAGCTTGCCGCCGCCCGGCTTGCGCGCGCCGCGGACAGCCACCTCGCGCGAATCGATGCCGCGCAGCCATTCGGCCCAGTCCGGCCACCAGCTGCCCTTGGTCTCGCGCGCAGCCGCAACAAAGGCGTCGAGTGTTGGCTGCGGTGCATCGGCGGTCCAATATTGATATTTCTGCGCGACCGGCGGGTTGATGACGCCGGCGATATGGCCCGAGCCTGCCAGCAGGAAGCGCACCGGCCCGGCGAGATGCTCGGTCAGTTTCCACACGCTTTCGAGCGGGGCGATATGATCCTCCTTGCCGGCCTGGACATAGGCGGGGGTGTGGATCTGCGTCAGATCGAGCGGCGTGCCCGCGACGCTGATCGCACCGGGGACCACCAGCATATTGTCGCGATAGAGCTGGGTCAGATAGTCACGATGCCAGCGCGCCGGCAGGTTGGTGGTGTCGCCATTCCAGTAGAGCAGGTCGAAGGGCGGATAGTCCATGCCGAGCAGATAGTTGTTGACGACATAGTTCCAGATGAGGTCGCGCCCGCGCAGCAGGTTGAAGGTCGCCGCCATGTAGCGCCCGTCGAGAAAGCCGCTGGAGGAGAGACGGTCGACCAGCTTCATCTGCTCGTCATCGACGAACAGGGTAAGATCGCCGGCCGCACTGAAATCCACTTGGGCGGTAAAGAAGGTCGCGCTCGCCACCTTGTCGGCCTCGCCCCGCGCCGCCAGCAGAGCCAGCGTGGCGGCCAGCGTCGTGCCGGCCACGCAATAACCGATGGTGTGGACGCTGGGCACGTTCAGCAAGTCGCGCACCGTATCGATCGCGTCGACCTGGCCATTCAGGATATAATCGTCCCAGACCATGTCCTTCATCGAGGCGTCGGCCGATTTCCACGAGACGAGGAAGACGCTGATCCCCTGGTCCACCGCCCATTTGACGAAGCTCTTCTCCGGCGAGAGATCGAGAATGTAGAAGCGGTTGATCCAGGGCGGGAAGATGATGAGCGGCGTCGCCAGCACCCTGGGCGTCGAGGGCGCATAATGGATGAGCTGATAGAGCGGGGTTTCGTGAACCACCTTGCCCGGCGTCGCGGCAATGTTGCGCCCCAGTTCGAACTGGGTGCCGTCGGTATGGGTAAGCTGGCCCTTCTCCATGTCGGCCAGCATGTGCTGGAGGCCCTTCACCAGATTCTCGCCGCCGCTCTGGATCGTCTTTTCCACGACCGTCGGATTCATCAGCGGAAAGTTGGACGGCGCCATCGCATCGAGCATGCCGGTGGTAGCAAAGCGCAACTTGGCCTTCGCCTTGGGATCGACGCCGTCGACCGCATTGGCCAGGTTCATCAGATAGTCGGAAATCAGCAGATAGCTTTGCCGGATCAGGTCGTAGAAGGGATGGGTCGTCCAGGCGGGATCGGCAAAGCGCCGGTCCTTGCGCGCGGCCGGGCTGTCGGCCGGCGGTGGATCGGGCTGGTCGCGCAGCAGGCCGCCGGAATCGAGAAAGCGCTGCCACAGCGCCAGCCCTTCATCGGCAAAGCTGGTCTGGATGCGGGCGACGGTTTCGGGATCGAAGGGCAGCACCCGGCCGGTCGCGCCCGCCGCCTGTTCCAGCATCAACTGCTGCGCGCGGCCCAGCACCTGGGTCCATTTCTGCATCTCCGCCAGGGTCGGGAGATGGGGCTCCAGGACATCCTGCATTTCCATGGCCACCTTCCTCCTCCTGGCATTGCCGATATCAGCCGCTTTCACTGGCGCGCCGCAGCCTGGCGGGTTATAGCCAGATTGTGACACGCCGAATGCGTGCCGCGCACTATTCCTTACCGAGAGCTTTCAGGAAAGCCCCTATAATGTCCGAAGAATTCTACCGCATGAAGCGCCTGCCGCCCTATGTCATCGCCGAAGTGAACGCGATGCGAGCCGCAGCCCGCGCCGCGGGAGAGGACATTATCGACCTGGGCATGGGCAATCCCGACCTGCCGCCGCCCGATCATGTCATCGCCAAGCTGGTCGAAGTCGCCAGCAAGCCGGACGCCCATGGCTATTCCCAGTCCAAGGGGATTCCGGGCCTCCGCAAGGCGCAGGCCAATTATTATGGCCGCCGTTTCGCCGTCGATGTCGACCCGGAAACCGAAGTCGTCGTGACCATGGGGTCGAAGGAAGGGCTTGCCAGCCTCGCCACCGCGATCACTGCGCCGGGCGACGTGGTGCTGGCGCCTAACCCCAGCTACCCGATCCACATGTTCGGCTTCATCATCGCCGGAGCCACCATCCGGTCGGTGCCGACGACGCCGGACGAGAATTATTTCCGCGCGCTCGACCGCGCCATGGCCTTCACCGTGCCGCGCCCGTCGATCCTGGTGGTCAATTATCCGTCCAACCCGACGGCGGAGACGGTGGACCTCGCCTTCTACGAACGGCTCGTCGCCTGGGCGAAGGAGAATAAGGTCTGGGTGCTGAGCGACCTCGCTTATTCCGAGCTTTATTATGACGGCAACCCGACGCCCTCCATCCTGCAGGTGCCGGGCGCCAAGGATGTCGCGATCGAGTTCACGTCCCTGTCCAAGACCTATTCGATGGCCGGCTGGCGCATCGGTTTTGCGGTCGGCAACAAGCAGTTGATCGCGGCGATGAGCCGGGTGAAATCCTATCTCGACTATGGCGCCTTCACGCCGATCCAGGCGGCTGCCTGCGCCGCGCTGAACGGCCCGCAGGACATCGTCGCAAAGAATCGCGAACTCTATCACAAGCGCCGCGACGTGATGGTCGAGAGCTTCTCGCGCGCAGGATGGGATATTCCCGCGCCGCGCGCGTCGATGTTCGCCTGGGCACCGCTGCCGCCGGCGCTCAAGGACATGGGGAGCCTGGAATTTTCCAAGCAGCTGCTGACCCATGCCAAGGTCGCGGTCGCGCCGGGCGTGGGCTATGGCGAGGATGGCGAAGGCTATGTCCGCATCGCCATGGTCGAGAATGAGCAGCGGCTCCGCCAGGCGGCGCGCAACATCAAGCAATATCTCAAGTCGATGGGCGTCAACACGCCCTCGTCCAAGGGCGCTGCCTGACCTTCACCCGCGTTGCGCGCCCGAAACATGGCCATGATCGCCGTCGGACATTGGTTTGTCCGGCGGCGTTTGCTTTAGGCCCCCTTGCCCCTTGGCCCGCGATCAAGGATAGAAGCGAGGGATGAGAGGACCAAGTCGATGATCCCCCTTCCGCAGGTCAGCCAGGTCGCCCAGACGATCCAGCTGGCGCTTGCCCCCGTCTTCCTGCTCGCCGGTATCGGCGCGTTCCTGAATGTGTGCGTCAGCCGGCTGGCCCGCATCATCGATCGCGCCCGCGCGGTCGAGGAATGGGTGTTGAGCACGCGCGGCAAGGAGCATGACCGGATGGTGAGCGAGATTCGCGTGCTCGACCGGCGCATGAGCGTGGTCAATGGCGCGATCTTCCTGTCGGTGGCGTCGGCCTGCGCGGTCTGTCTGGTCGTCATCCTGCTGTTCGCGGGCAATCTGTTCAACGCCCATCTCGGCACGCCGGTGGCGATCCTGTTCAGCCTGGCGATGGTGCTGCAGGCGGCCGCCTTCGGCACCTTCATCCAGGAAATCCGCCTGGCGTCACGCACCATCCATATCCGCAACGAGGTGCTCTACCACAAGGTGGAGGAGGAAGAGGCGGCATGACGCGCTTCACCGTCAACGACCGGCCGGTGCAATATCGGATGGATCCCGAAACGCCCCTGCTCTGGGCGCTGCGCGACGCGTCGAACCTGACGGGGACCAAATATGGCTGCGGTACGGGCGATTGCGGCGCCTGCACCGTGGATATCGACGGCGAGGCGGTGCGGTCCTGCCAGGTGACGATCGGCAAGACCGAGGGCCGGTTCGTGACGACGATCGAGGCGCTGTCGCCCGATCGCGGCCATCCGCTGCAACAGGCGTTCGCGGCCGAAAATGTCTCGCAATGCGGTTATTGCATGTCCGGCATCATCATGGCGGCGTCGGTATTGCTGCGGCGGACCAACGACCCGACCGATGCGGAGATCGATGCGGCGATCACCAATATCTGTCGATGCGGCGTCTATCCCCGCCTGCGCGGCGCGATCAAGCGCGCCGGCCGGATCATGCGCGGCGAGGACCAGGCCGGCGATGGCCCGATCCAGGCCGCGCCCCCGCCCGGCATCGCGCCGGACGAGGCGGTGCGCACCGTGCCGGCGCTGCGCAAGCCGTAAATATCGGCCTTAACCGAAACGATAGCCCGAAACCGTCCAGCCCAGCACCGTGCTGCGATGAGCGCTGATGACGGCATCCTCGCCGCCTGCCCCCAGCGCCACCATCAGCGGCAGCAGATGCTCCTCGCGCGGATGGGCGAAGCGGGCATGGGGCAGATGATCCCAGGCGGCGACGCGCGCCGCCCGCCGAGCCGGATCGGGGTCGATCACGGCATCGCGCAGCGCATCGTCCCATTCGCGCGAGGGCGCCGTGGCCATCGCGCCGCGCACGCGCAGATTGTGGAAACTCATGCCCGATCCGACGATCAGCACGCCTTCGTCACGCAAGGGCGCCAGCGCGCGACCGGCGGCGATATGGGCGGCGGGATCGAGATCGCGGCGCAAGGATAGCTGGGCGACCGGAATGTCGGCATCGGGCAGCGCGACCTTCATCGGAATGAAGACGCCATGGTCCCAGCCCCGTTCGGATTCCCGCGCTGTGGGAAAGCCGGCCTGTTCCAGCAATTCGGCCGCGCGATCGGCAAGCGCGGGTGCGCCCGGCGCGTCCCAGCGCAACTGATAGGTATGCGGCGGGAAGCCGAAATAGTCGAACAACAAGGGCGGCTGGCTACCGTCATGGACGGTGAAACCGGGCGTTTCCCAATGGCCCGACACCAGCAGGATTGCGCGCGGCCGTTCCGGCAGGTCGGCGATCAGGCCGGCAAGATAATCCTGCATCGGCTGCCACATGGCGTCACTGTGCGGGTGCTGGGGATCGGCGGGGTCCATGAAGAAGCAGGGACCACCGCCATGGGGGATGAACAAGGCAGGCTGTTTCATGCCCGCCTAGATCGGATGTCGGCGCCGCCCGCGCAACGCGCCAGGCGGAAACCGACTGTTTCCTGTCAGCCCCTGGCCAGCATCGGGGCGATCGCCTGGGCCAGGGTCGCGCCAGAATAGGGTTTCTTGAGCAGGATGACGTCGCTGAAGCGATCCGGCAGGTCGAGCCCGTCGCCATAGCCGGTGGCGAAGAGGAAGGGCACGCCGCGTTCCGCCAGCATGTCGGCTATCGGCAGGCTGGTTTCATTGCCCAGATTGAAGTCCAGCACGGCGAGGTCGACCGGATGGAGCGTGATCGCCTCATGCGCGCGGCCGATGCTGGCGGCGGTGACCACCTGCGCGCCGAGGTCGCGCAGCGCATCCTCGCCATCCATGGCGATGATCATATTATCCTCGACCAGCAAAATCTGCCGCCCCTTGAGCAGATGCGGCGAGGGAGCGGGCGCCGGCTTGGCGCGATCGGTGCCGGCCACGTCGGGCAGGATCGAGGCGACATGGGCGGAGGGAATGCAGAAGCGCGCTTCCAGCCCCGCCAGCCGATAATTGACCTCCGCCCGGCCATCCAGGTCATAGGGGATGGAGCGCTCGATCACGGTCGAGCCGAAGCCCCGGCGCGAGGGCGCGACGACCGCCGGGCCGCCGCTTTCCAGCCAGTGGAGCAGCAGGCTGCCCTCGGCATCGACATGCCAGTCGATCGCGACCGATCCATTGTCGGACAGCGCGCCATATTTGGCCGCATTGGTCAGCAGTTCGTGGATGACGAGCGCCAGTACGGTGAAGGCGGCGGGGGTCAGCAGCACATTGGGACCGGTGAGCTTCACCCGGTCGCGCCGGTCGCCGAGATAGGCGCCAGCCTCCACCTCGATCAGGTCATAGAGGCGCGCGGGCGCCCAGCGATCGGCGGTGATCTGGTCATGCGCGCGGGCCAGCGCATGGACGCGGCTTTCCAGCGTGCCGATGAACTGGTCGACCGACATGGCGCTGTCGCGAGTCTGGGAAATCAGGCCACGGATCAGCGCGAGGATGTTGCGGACACGGTGGTTGAGTTCCGCGATCAGCAATTCCTGCTTCTCATGCGCGCGCTGCCGTTCCTCGTCGGCGGAATCGGACAGGCGCAGGATGACTTCCAGCAGCGCCGTGCGCAGCGCTTCGGCGACGCGCAGTTCGGCTGGCATGAAGGCCACGGCCGTGCCCTTCACCAGTTCCGACCATTCCTCGAAACTCTTGCGCGGGGTCAGGCGCGGGCCGTTGGGGCCATATTCGATATGCTTGTCCTGCTTGCCGGCCCAGCGGACCGAGCGCAGCTGTTCGGCGCGGAACAGCACGACATAGTCGCGCGGCCGGCGCGAGATCGGAATGGCGAGCAGGCCGGCGGCCCGATCGGCATGGGCCAGCGCTTCCGGCATGATGCGGGCAATGCTGTCGGTGGTGTAGACCTGGCTGGCGGCGGTGCGGTTGAGCATCGACACGATCGCGGCGAAGGACGGCTCGTCCGGTGTCAGGCCCGACAGGGTCATCTGCCCGTCGATATAGATGCCCACGCCATCGGCGGGAATCGTGTCGAAGATGATGTCGCCCAGCCAGCGGGCGTTGGACATCAGGTCATGATCCTGCGCGACGGCGGAGAGCAACCGGTCGGCGACCTGGCGGGCCTTGCCCTCATAGCTCGCCGTTTCCGCCCGCTCGCGCCCTTCCAGCATCATCGAGAAGATCTGGCCGAACAGTTCGGCGGCGCTGCGCTGTGCGAAGCTGGGCAGGCGCGGCGCATAATGGTGGCAGGCGAACAGGCCCCACAGCTTGCCATCGACGATGATCGAGATGGAGAGCGAGGCCCCCACCCCCATGTTGCGCAGATATTCGATATGGATCGGCGACACCGCGCGGGTGACGCAGAGCGACATGTCGAGCGCGGCGCCGGCGGGATCGAGCGCCGGGATGACCGGCACCGGCGGCGCGTTGATGTCGGCGATCACCCGGAAGATGTTGCGCATGTAGAGCGCGCGCGCCTGCGCCGGGATGTCGGAAGCCGGATAATGCAGGCCTAGGAAGCTGTCGATGCCGGGACGCAGCGCCTCCGCCACCACCTCGCCATCGCCATTGTCGGCAAAGCGATAGACCATCACCCGATCGAAGCCGGTGAGCGCCCGCACCTGGCGCGCGCCATCGCGCAGGAAGGCGGTCATGCTGTCCGCCTGCGCCAGCCGCGCAACCATCGAGCGGACCATGGAACTGGCCTCCATCTCGTCGGGCACGGCAGGCTCCGCCTCGATCACCACAAGTTGGCCGGAGAAATGGACGGCAACGTCGAAGGGCGCGCCGCCCTCCACCAGCGGCAGCGAGAAGACCCGCTCCACCGAATCAGGGCCACGCAGCAGGGTGATGCGGTTGCGCAGCGTGTGAATCGCATCGGCGGTGAAGAGCGCGCTGATCGGCTGGCCCAGCATCTGGTCGGGCGCCAGGCCGATATGGTCGGCACTGTTGGTCGATACGCGCGACACCAGCCAGTCGGCGGTCAGGGCGACGAGAAAGCCGAAGGGCTGGACCGTGCCGAGCACATGGATCGGCTCGCGATCGCAATTATTGATGTCGACGGTAAAGCCCTGGGCTTCCGGGCTGGTCACATCAGTCACAGGCGACCTCCCGCTCGGCGCGCGCGCCGGCTTCGAACAGGATGAAGGCCGTCCGGGCGCCGGCGATCGCATCGTCCAGCCAGTCCGCATCGCCCTCAGCCGCTGCGTCATCGAGTTGCTGCTGGAAGGCGACCCAGCCGCCCTTGCCATGCACGGCGGACAGATAGGCGCGGGGCAGATCCTGCGCGACCTGGCGCGCAAGCATCGCGCCGCCCAGACGCGATCCTTCGAGCGCATAGAGCAGGCCCCAGCGGAAGCCGCCGCCGCCCGTGGACGGCATCGACAGCGGCGCAGGCATAGCCTCCCCCAAGGCCGCCAGATCCTGCGCCATCAGCGCAAGGCGCGGCGAATCGGGCTGGGCGACCGGCTCCAATGCGGCGATCGCGCGGGCATGGGCACGCAGGAACGCGCAGTAATCGGGCGCGGAAGCAAGCGAAAAATGGGAAAACAGGTCATCGACCCGTTGATGGCTCTCCATCGTCGCGGCGCGCAGGGCCTGTCTTGTGCGGCCGGCATCGGCGGTTCTTATCACCCGTTGGTCCTAATGGTTGTTTGTCGGCACTGCACTGATCTGGATCAGCTTTGCGCCGAACAGCCCATTTACCGGGCTTTGCCGATGCAAGATGGTGGGATGGATGGAATGATCGAGATTGTCCATTGTTCCGGGACAGAATCTTTCAAATCGCTGACAGAAGAGTTCAGCATCGCGACATCGCCATCCGCGTAGAGATGCGGCATGAAGGGAACAGATGGTTCCTGCACGAGGAATCGGAACGATGCTGAGGAAATGGATGCTGGCCGGCCTGATGGGTGCGACGCTGCTGGGCGGCGTGGCACCGGCCTATGCCCAGCGTGGCGACAATGGCGGCGGTCCGCGCGGCGAGCGTGGCGCCGGCAATCCCGGAAACCGGGGCGGCGACATGCGCGGTTCCCAGGGCGGCACCCGCTGGCAGGGTGGCGGTGATCGCGGCAATGGCAATGCTGGCGGACGTCCGCAAATGGCGGCGCCTGCACAGCGCTGGCAGGGTGGCCCCGAGCGGGTAAGCCGGCCGGACCAGCGGCCCGATCAACGCGCCGATCGCCCCAGTGGCAATTGGCAGCGTCCCGGCAATCCGACCCCCGGCATGCAGCCGGTCGCCCGACCTGACCGCCCGGACGGACGCGGTGATGGGCGCCGGGTAGACGCGCGGCCGGATAGTCGCTCCGACTGGAATCGGCAGGTCTGGGACCGCAATCGCAACGGGAACGACCGGGATCGCAACGGCCGTGACTGGAACGACCGCAATCGTGACGGCCGCCCCGACGATCGGCGCTGGAGCGACAATGATCGGCGCGGCGATCGCCCCGGCTATCCCGGCAACTGGAACAATGGTGGCCGCCGCTATGACGATCGCACCCGTTGGGCCGACCAGCGCCGCTGGGACAATGGCTGGCGCCAGGACCGGCGCTATGACTGGTATGGCTATCGCAGCCGCTATGGCGACCGCTATCGCATGGGCCGCTATTATGCGCCGTCGGGCTGGAATTATGGCTATCGCAGCTTCTCGATCGGTGTGTTCCTGTCGGGTCCGCTCTATGGCAGCAACTACTGGCTGAACGATCCCTATTATTACCGCCTGCCGCCGGCCTACGGCACGATGCGCTGGATCCGCTATTATGACGATGCGCTGCTGGTCGATATCCGCGACGGCTATGTCGTCGATGTGATCCGCAACTTCTTCTGGTGACAGCCTCCTGAACTGGCCTTCAGGACACTGGGCCCGGTGCGACACCGCACCGGGCCCTTTTTCATTGCGCGGCGCCGGCCGGAAATGGCAGGGAGGCGGCATGAACGAGATAGTGGATGATGGCGGCACCGCGTCGCCCGCCCGCGCCGCGATCGGCGATCGGGTGCGCGAGAAACTGAACCGCAACCCGCTGGTCAGCCGCATCGACAGCCCCCATCTGGAAATCTATGGGCGGCAGGATTTCCTGGGCGCCGAAGAATGCGCGATGATGCGCGCGATCATCGACGCCGGCGCCCAGCCCTCCACCCTGTTCACCGGACGGGAAAATGCCGATTATCGCACCAGCCACAGCTGCAATCTCGACCGGGAAGACCCGCTGGTCCATGCGATCAGCGCCCGCATCTGTGCGATGACCGGGCTGGAGCCGGACCATGGCGAGACATTGCAGGGGCAGCGTTACACCCAGGGCCAGGAATATAAGGTCCATTGCGACTATTTCCCGGTCAATGCCAGCTATTGGCCCGAGATGCGCAAGACTGGTGGCCAGCGTAACTGGACGGCGATGATCTATCTCTCGCCGGTCGAGGGCGGGGGCGAGACCCATTTTCCGCGCTGCGAATTCATGGTGCCGCCGATCGAGGGGATGATCCTGATCTGGAACAATCTGAAGCCCGACGGTGCGCCAAACCCCTATAGCCTGCACGCCGCCCGGCCGGTGGCTCAGGGCACAAAATATGTCGTGACCAAATGGTTTCGCGAACGCCCCTGGGTTCGCTGACCCAGAACGTCGCGCGCCATTACACTTTGCGACATAAATGACTGGTTCCTGACAGCGTCGTTACCGGACGGTTCAGCGAATCCACTCCATATTCAACATGTTGGTAAGGGAACCTGCCCCGCTTGAAGCGGTTGGAAGCGTCCCCGAGCCTCCAGATTGATGGGAGTAGAAACATGCGCAAGATCATCATCCTTGGCCTTCTTGCGGCCACCGTCGTCCCCAGCGTCGCTTCCGCCCAGTCCTATGGCGAGGCCCGCCGCAGCGAACAGCGACTGCGCGAAGACCAGAAGTGGCTCGGTTTGTCTGAACAGCCTTTGACGTTTGATAAGTGGATCGTCTGCGGTTTGGTTGTTCAAGCTGCTGCCTGCGGGGCGTCATGGAGGTCGGGCGTAGCCCGGCCGGAGTGACGCCCCGCAAGTCGCGGCCAATTCACGCTGCCACGGCCTGTGGCAGATTGTCAAAGTAGGTTTGATCGGGCGTACGTCCGCCGAGGCTCGAGTGAGGTCTCCGGGCGTTGTAGAAGCCCAGGTATCGGCCGATCGAACTGCGCGCTTCGCTGACGCATGCGTAGGCGTGCAGGTAGACTTCCTCGTACTTCACTGAGCGCCACAGCCGCTCGACCACGACATTGTCGCGCCAGGCGCCGCGGCCGTCCATGCTGATGGCAATCTTTTCTCGCATCAGCACACTGGTGAAGGCCTGGCTCGTGAATTGGCTGCCTTGGTCCGTATTGAAAATCTCCGGTTTGCCATAGCGCGCCAGGGCTTCCTCGAGCGCTTCCACGCAAAAGTCGGCCTCCAGCGTGATCGAGATCCGGTGGCTGAGAACCTTGCGGCTGAACCAGTCGACGATGGCGACGAGATAGACGAACCCCTTGGCCATGGGGATGTAGCTGATGTCTGTCGCCCAAACCTGATTGGGCCTCACGATCGGAAGCTTGCGCAGGAGATAGGGGTAGATCTTGTGTCCTGGTGCCGGCTTGGAAGTGCTGGGACGGCGATAGACCGCCTCGATCGCCATCTTCTTCATCAGGCTCGCGACATGGCAGCGGCCGATCGTGATGCCCTCCTGACGAAGAAAGTCGCGCATCATCCGGCTTCCTGCGAACGGGAACTCCAGATGCAACGCGTCGATGCGACGCATGATTGCGAGGTCTTCGGATGAAACCGGCCGCGGCAGATAATAGACACTGCCCCGGCTGATCCCCAGTTCCTTCGCCTGCCGCTTCACCGGCAAGGTGTGCGTTCGATCGATCATCGCTTTGCGCTCGGCAACAGACCTGCCTTGCCGAGCGCGCCTTCCAAAAAATCATTGGCCAGCGTCAGTTCGCCGATCTTGGCGTGAAGCGTCTTCACGTCGACGGCCGGTTCGTCCGACGCCTTCTCCGAGCCGAACACGCCCGCCGCCCCTTCGAGCAACTGCGTGCGCCACGTCGTGATCTGGTTGGGATGCAGATCATAGTCGTGCGCCAGCTCTGCCAGCGTCTTCTCGCCCTTGATCGCGGCAAGCGCCACCTTCGCCTTAAATGCCGGGCTGTGGTTGCGCCGGGGTCGTCTGCTCATTCTCTGCTCCTGTCTCGCAGCCTTCCTGGCTGCTCCGAGGCAGAAAATCCAATTATCTCAGTGTGCAGATTCTCCAGGCCACCTCTACCAGCGCGACCTGCGCGCGGCCCAGCGCTATGGCGATCGCCGCGATGTCCGCGAAGCCCGTCGCGATGTTCGCGACTCCCGCCAGGAAGCGCGCGAAGACTGGCAGGATTATCGCCGCAGCCACCGCGACGTCTATCGCGCCGGCAACTGGAATGCGCCCTTCCGCTATTCGCGCTGGAATGCCGGCGCCCAGCTTCGCCCGGCCTATTATAGCTCGCGCTATTATATCGCCGATCCCTATCGCTATCGCCTGCCCCGTCCGGCCGCCAATCAGCGTTGGGTCCGCCACTATAATGACGTGATGCTGGTGAATGTGCGCACCGGCCGGGTCATGACCGTCCATCGCGGCTTCTTCTGGTAAGCCGGACGACGAAACAGAAAAGACCCCGGACAGCGATGTTCGGGGCCTTTCTTTACCCCCTTGGCCGCGCCCCCCGTTTCCGGGCGGGCGCGGCCGATGCCGTGCCAGGCACGCCATCAGTCCGAAAGGGGGGTGGACCGTTCGCGAAACGCCCCTCGCGCGCGATGGTTCCCCCGCTTCGTTCCGATCAGGCGGCGAGCGCCTGCGCAATCAGCTTGCGGCTGTTGTCGATGCCATAGAGCGCGATGAAGCTGCCCATGCGCGGCCCCTGATCAGCGCCCAGCAGCGTCTGGTAGAGCGCCTTGAACCAGTCGCGCAGTTCGGCGAAGCCAAAGGCTTCATCCTTGCCAATGGCATAGACGATATTCTGGATATCCTCCGCGCTGGCATCGGCCGGCAAGGCGGCCAGTTCTTCGTCCAGTTTGGCAAGCGCCGCCGCTTCGTTGGCGTGCGGCGCCCGGCGCTGGAGCGTCGGCGCGACGAAATCGCGATGATAGGCGAGCGCATGGCCGATCAGCGCGTCGAGTTCCGGATAGGTTTCCGCGCTGGCGCCGGGCACATAATTCTGGAGATAGCTCCACACCTGCTCACGGCTGGCATCGCCCATCACGCCGACCAGATTGAGCAGCAGGCCGAAGGTCACCGGCAACTCGCCCTGCGGCAGCTTGCCATCATGGATATGATGGACCGGGTTGCCGAGCTGCTGCTCGATCGCCTGCTTGGGATAATTGCCGCGGAACTGCCAATATTCGTCGACCGCGCGCGGGATCACGCCCATATGCAGCTGCTTGGCCTTCTTGGGCTCGCGATAGGCGTAGAAGGCCAGGCTTTCCTGCGGGCCATAGGTCAGCCATTGTTCGAGGCTGAGGCCATTGCCCTTGGACTTGGAGATCTTCTCGCCCTTTTCGTCGAGGAACATCTCGTAGTTGAAGCCCTCGGGCGGGCGGCCACCGAGCGCGCGACAGATCTTCGACGACTGGGTGACCGAATCGATCAGATCCTTGCCCGCCATTTCATAGTCGACGCCCAGCGCATACCAGCGCATCGCCCAGTCGACCTTCCATTGCAGCTTCGCGCCGCCGCCCAGGATCGACTGCTCGATCGTCTCGCCTTCATCCACGAAGCGAACGATACCGGCCTCGGCATCGACCACCTCGACCGGCACCTGCAGCACGATGCCGCTCTTCGGGCTGATCGGCAGCACCGGCGAATAGGTCGCCTGCCGTTCCTTGCGCAGGGTCGGCAGCATGATGTCCATGATCGCCTGATAACGGCGCAGCACCTGGCGCAGCGCTTCGTCGAAGGCACCGGCCTGATACTGTTCAGTAGCCGAGACAAATTCATACTCAAAGCCGAAGCTGTCGAGAAACTCGCGCAGCATCGCATTATTGTGATGCGCGAAGCTTTCATATTTCTCGAACGGATCGGGCACCTGCGTCAGCGGCTTGCCCAGATAGTCCGCCAGCATCGCCTGGTTCGGCACATTGTCCGGCACCTTGCGGAAACCGTCCAGATCGTCGCTGAACGCCACCAGCCGGGTCGGAATGTCCGACAGCGCGTGGAAGGCGTTGCGGACCATGGTGGTGCGCAGCACTTCGTTGAAGGTGCCGATATGCGGCAGGCCCGACGGGCCATAGCCGGTCTCGAACAGGATATGGCCTTTCTCCGGCGCGCCATTGGGGTAACGCTTGAGAAGCTTGCGCGCCTCCTCATAGGGCCAGGCCTTAGACGCGTTCGCGGCGGTGCGGAGAATGTCGGATATGGTCATGATGCCAAAGCCCCTACCGCCGCGAAGGGCGAAAGGGAACGGCTTTTGGAGGCAAAAACGCGTTAAACCGGGCTTCATATTTAGATTTTGTTCACCCTGTTCCTCCATGGTCTGGTCATATGGAGGCTCCCATGCAGACACCCCGCAGCCGCGAACGGATTCCCGTCGACATCGCGATCACCATCACGACCGTGCTCGACAGCCTGGAAGGGACGATCGTCGATCTGAGCGCGGGGGGCGCGCAGGTCGTCGGCTGTTCGCTGCCGACCGGAAGCCAGTGTCAGCTGGATATTGATGGCTATAGCGTGTTCGGCACGGTGCGCTGGTCGGAAGAGGACCGGATGGGCATCCGTTTTCCCTATATCCTGACCGAAGGGCCGTTGTTCGAGCAGCTGGAAATGGCGCGCCTGGCCCGCCGCGCGCCGGTGGCGTTCCAGCCCCGACCGGCTGCGCCCGCCTTCACCTATTCCGGTCCCATGGGTTTTGGCCGCCGGACCAGTTGATCGGCGCATTTCGGTTTCCCTTTTGTTCGCCTTGCCCTAAGCCGGGCGGGTGATCGATCCTGCTGCCCTGCCCGCTCTCCATGCCAGCCATGGCGGCATCTGGCTGCGCGAAGGCAGCCGCACCATGGGCGTCGCCAAGGGCCAGGCTATTGCCCGCACCGCCGAGACGCCGACGCTACTGCTCAATGCACCGCTGACCGGCCAGCGGCTGGGCTATCCCGATCTCAATGGCCTCGACCTGCTGGAACTCTGGGCCTTCGTCCATCCCGCGCGCTTCCTGGTGCCCACGCCCAAGGGGCTGGCCGAGGCGCTGGACCTGCCGCAACCGGCTCAGGAAGGCGATATCCCGGCCCTGCTGCAGATGGCGGCGCGCGCCCTGCTCGACCGGCTCGATTCCCCGGAATGGAAAGAAAGAGAAGGCGGCTGGACCGCGGCGCAGGCGCTGCACCGGCTGCGCTGGCCCTGGTCGCCGCTGGTCGCGCCGCGCATCAGCCGCCCGGCCGAGGCGGAACGCTGGCTCTTTTCCAAGCTGCCCGAATGGGAGGAGGCTGCACCCCGCCCTGCCCCACGCACCGTGGCGATGGAGGAGGATGAAGTGCTGGCGCGGCTCGACAGCCTGACCGGACCGGGCGCCGAACCCCGTCCCGGCCAGCGCGCCTATGCCGCCGCCGCGATGGAGGCTTTTCGCCCGCGCACGCATCGCGACCAGCCCAACATGCTGCTGGCGGAAGCCGGCACCGGCATCGGCAAGACGCTGGGCTATCTCGCCCCCGCCTCGCTCTGGGCCGCGCAGGCGCAGGGCACGGTGTGGATATCCACCTATACCAAGGCGCTGCAACGCCAGCTCGACCGGGAATCGCTGCGCCTCTTCCCCGATCCCGCGACCGCCGCGCGACGTGTGGTGGTGCGCAAGGGGCGAGAAAATTATCTCTGCCTGCTCAATCTGGAAGATGCGTTGCAGGGCGGCTTTGCCGGCCGCGCTGCCATATTGGCGCAACTGGTCGCCCGCTGGGCCGCTTTCTCCAAGGATGGCGACATGGTGGGCGGCGACCTGCCCGGCTGGCTGCCCATCCTGTTCCGGCGCAACGGCTCCACCGCGCTGACCGACCGGCGCGGTGAGTGCATCTATGCCGGTTGCCCGCATTATCGGAAATGCTTCATCGAACGGTCGGCGCGGGCATCGGCCGAGGCGGATATCGTCATCGCCAATCATGCGCTGGTGATGATCAACGCCGCGCGCGGCCGCGAGACCGGGCAGCGCCCGCAACGCATCGTCTTCGACGAGGGTCATCATCTGTTCGACGCCGCCGATTCGACCTTCTCGGTCGCGCTGTCGGGGCAGGAGGCGATCGAACTGCGGCGCTGGGTGATGGGGCCGGAAGGCGGATCGCGCGGCCGCCGCCGGGGCCTGGCGGCGCGCCTGTCCGACCTTGCCAGCTATGACGAGGAAGGCGGCGAGGCGATCCGCACGGCAGTCGAAGCGGCGCGCGCTTTGCCGGCCGACGACTGGCTGAAGCGAATCGTGGCAGGTGAGCCTTTCGGTCCGCTGGAGGAATTGCTCGCCACGGTGCGCGGCACCGTCTTCGCACGCGCCGCCGACAGCGGCGAGGCAGATGCCGGCTATGGGCTGGAAACCGAACTGGCCGAACCCGATGGCCCGCTGGTCGAGGCGGCGCAGGAAGCGGCGATCGCGCTCGATGCGCTGCTGAAGCCGCTTGTCCGGCTGTCGAAGCGGCTGGAGGCCGTGCTGGAGGATGCGCCCGACTGGCTCGACGGCGCGGCGCGGGCGCGGATCGAAGGGGCGATCGGATCGCTCGGCTGGCGCCGCGACCTGATCAGCGCCTGGCTGGCGCTGCTGGCGCGGATCGGCGGCCCGGCCGACCCCGATTTCGTCGACTGGATGACCGTCGACCGGGTCGAGGGGCGCGAATATGATATCGGCCTGCACCGCCACTGGCTCGACCCGACCCGGCCGCTGGCCGAGGCGGTGCTGCAACCCGCGCAGGGCGTGATCGTCACATCCGCTACGTTGAAGGGCGGCGGCGACTGGTCCAATGCCGAAGCCCGCAGCGGCGTCACCCACCTGCCCCACAGCGCCGAACGGTTCGAGGCGGCCAGTCCGTTCGACTATCCCGGCCGGGCCGAGGTGCTGATCGTCACCGACATCAAGCGCGGCGACATCGCCGCCATGTCGGGCGCCTATGCCCGGCTGATCGAGGCATCGGGCGGCGGCACGCTGGGCCTGTTCACCGCGATCCGGCGGCTGCGGGCCGTGCATGCGCGCATCGCCGACCGGCTCGCCCGCGCCGGCCTGCCGCTCTATGCCCAGCATGTCGATCCGATGGATACCGGCACATTGGTCGATATCTTCCGCGACGATCCGCGCGCATCGCTGCTGGGCACAGATGCGCTGCGCGACGGCGTCGACGTGCCCGGCCATTCGCTGCGGCTGGTGGTGATGGAGGGCGTGCCCTGGTCCAAGCCGACCGTGCTGCATGCCGCCCGGCGCCTGGCGGGGGGTGGCAGCGCCTATGACGACCGGCTGATCCGCGCGCGTCTGGCGCAGGCGTTCGGCCGGCTGATCCGACGCGCCGAGGACAAGGGCAGTTTCGTGATCCTGTCCGCCGCCATGCCGAGCCGGCTGCTGAGCGCGTTCCCGCCCGGCACGCCGATCCGCCGGCTGACGCTGGACGAGGCGATCATCGCCGTCAGCGCAAAGATGCAGGCGCGGGACATGCAGGACGCTGGTCTTGGCGACCGAACAACGTTAGGGCATCAGGGGAGCGAACCCGGCATGCGGTGACCCGACAGGGCACGGCGCCTTTGTTTTCTGCGTTTTTGCGAGTCGGCAGGAAATATTCCGCCGCGACAAGGCGCGAGGAGCTGGAGCGAGAATGAAGCGGTTGACCCTGTTGCGCCATGCCAAGTCCGATTGGGACGATCCGGTCGCGCGGGATTTCGATCGGCCGCTCAATCGCCGGGGGGAAAAGGCCGCGCTGCTGATGGGCCAGTTCGCCGCGCGCAAGGATATGCGGTTCGACCTGCTGGTCGCCTCCCCCGCTGCCCGCGTCGTCCAGACGCTCGACACCTTCTTCACCGGCTATGGCGAAACGCTGGACGCCCGCTGGGACCGGCGCATCTATCTGGCCTCTGCCCCGACCCTGATCGACGTGCTGCGCGATTTGCCGGACGAGGCGGACAGCGTGCTGATGGCGGGGCATAATCCCGGTTTCGAGGAACTGATCCTGAGCCTGGTCCCCGACGATGGCGCCAATCCGCTGCGCGAGGATGTGGAGATCAAATTCCCCACCGCCAGCATCGCGGTGATGGAACTTGCGATCGACCAGTGGGACGCGACGACGGACAAGTGCGGCACATTGCTGAGCTTCACCCGCCCCCGCGACCTGGACCCGGCGCTGGGTCCGGGATCGCGCTGAGCTTGACCACGCCGATTCACTGGCGGCCGGCTGTCGCTTCCGATGCCGCCGCATTGGCGATATTGGGCGGCGCCACTTTCCTGGCCAGCTTTGCCCATGACCATCCCGGCGAAGCGCTGGTCACCCATATTCGCAAGGCGCATGGCGAGGATTATTATCGTGCAGCCCTCGCCGATCCGGCCCAGACGATCCTGATCGGCGAGACGCCATTGGGCGCGCCGGTCGGCTATGCGCTGATCACCCCGCCCGACCTGCCGGTGCCGACCGACGATCGGGCGGATGTCGAACTCAAGCGCATCTATCTGCTGAGCGGATGGCAGGGCGGTGGCAATGGCGACGCGCTGATGGCGCTGGTGCTGGCGGAGGCCCGGCGACGCGGCGCACGCCGGCTGCTGCTGGCCGTCTATCCACAGAATGATCGGGCGCGGCGCTTCTATGCCCGGCATGATTTTGTCGAGATCGGCGAACTGACCTTCATGGTCGGGGACGTGCCGTTCCGCGACCTTGTCTATGCCCGGACGCTCTGATCGCGATCAGCGACCCAAGGCGCGCGCCAGATCGGCCCGGATGGCTTCGAGCCGCGCGATCAGGTCCGGCTCCGGCGTCGCGGCGGGCAGCGGATCCACCGCTATATCCTCCGTGCCATCGGCCAGCGCCTTCTGCGCGCCCTTGACCGTGAAGCCCTCGACATTGAGCAACTGGTTGATGCGCCGTGCCAGCGCCACATCGGCAGGACGATAGTAGCGCCGGTTGCCCGATCGCTGGAGCGGACGCAATTGCGGAAAGCGGGTTTCCCAATAGCGCAAAATATGTTGGGCAAGACCCAGCTCTGTCGCCAGTTCGCTGATGGTCAGAAATGCGCCCTCGGCCTTTTCCATGGGCGCAATGTTGCACCCATAGTCCCGTAAAGGTCAACTACGGTAAATATACGCCAATATTACAAAAGCTGACCGAATTGCCTCAGGTCGAGGCAACCCGGTCCCGCATCGTCTGGCTCGCGCGGAATGTGAGCACCCGGCGCGGCTCGATCGGCACCTCGATCCCGGTCTTCGGGTTGCGCCCCATGCGCTCATTCTTGTCGCGCAGGACGAAGGTACCGAAACTCGAAATTTTCACATTTTCGCCGCGCTCCAGCGCAGTCGACATATGTTCCAGGATCGATTCGACCAGTGCCGCCGCTTCCGCGCGGGACAAGCCAATGTGACGATTGACGCTCTCCGCCAGATCAGCGCGGGTCAGTGTGCCAGTGCCGGTCATCGCAAATCCCCAATGTGCCCCCCTGCATCATCTGCCAAGGCAAATGAATGCGACACAAATGTGATGCATGTTGGGTGATTCGGCAAGCAGGTCAGATACGTAGGGGCGATCGTTTCGCCGTCGTATCAGACCCGCAGGACGCAGGCGCCCCAGGTGAAGCCGCCACCCATCGCTTCCAGCACGATCAGGTCGCCGGCCTTGATCCGACCATCGCGGGTCGCCGCATCCAGCGCCAGCGGCACCGAGGCGGCCGAGGTGTTGGCATGCTGGTCGACGGTGACGACGACCTTGTCCGGGGACAGCTTGAGCTTGCGCGCGGTCGCGTCGAGAATCCGGGCATTGGCCTGGTGCGGCACCAGCCAGTCGATGTCGGCGGGCGTCATTTCCGCCATCGCCATCACTTCCTTGAGCACGGTGGCGAGATTCACCACCGCATGGCGGAAGACTTCCTGCCCCTTCATGCGGACCTTGCCCACGGTCTGGGTGGTCGAAGGACCGCCATCGACATAGAGAAGCTGGTTGTGGCGGCCATCGGCATGCAGCTTGGCGGCGAGGATGCCACGCTGGCCGTCCGCGCTTTCCTCCGCGCCGAGCACGACGGCGCCGGCGCCGTCGCCGAACAGCACGCAGGTCGCACGATCTTCCCAATCGAGGATGCGGCTGAAAGTCTCCGCGCCGATCACCAGCGCGCGCTGGGCCGCGCCCGAGCGGATCATCGAATCGGCGACGGTCATCGCATAGAGGAAGCCCGAGCAGACGGCGGCGACGTCGAAGGCGACGCAGTCATCGATGCCGAGCGCGGCCTGCACCAGCGTGGCGCTGGCGGGGAAAGTCTGGTCCGGGGTGGCGGTCGCCAGGATGATGAGGTCGATATCCTGCGCGGCGAGACCGGCGGCCTCCAGCGCGCGCTTGGCGGCATCGGTCGCCAGCGTGGTCGTGGTCTCACCCTCGCCGGCGATGTAGCGGGTGCGAATGCCGGTCCGCTCGACGATCCATTCGTCGCTGGTGTCGACGGTCTGCGCCAGCTCCGCATTGGTGACGACGCGTGCGGGCAGGGCCGAGCCCGTGCCCAGGAGAACGGATCGACGCATCACTTGACGGGCAGCTCCAATTTGGACGCGACGGCGGACAGATCCTGCACCCCGGCCATGTCGGCGGCGATGCGTCGCGTGATATCCTCTTCCAGCAGGCGGGCGGCGACATGCACCGCATTGGCCACGCCCTTGGCATCGGCGCTGCCATGGCTCTTCACCACGACCCCGTTGAGGCCGAGGAAGACGGCGCCATTATGATTGTTGGGATCGAGATGATGCTTGAGCAGGTGCATCGCCGGCTTCGAGATCAGGAAGCCGATCTTGGACCGCAGCGAGCTGGAGAAGGCGCGGCGCAGCAGGTCGGCGACGAAGCGGGCAGTGCCCTCGGCCGTCTTGAGCGCGACATTGCCCGAGAAGCCGTCGCACACGATCACGTCGGTTTCGCCGCGGCCGATCTTGTCGCCTTCGGTAAAGCCGTCGAACGAGAATGGCAGGGTATCGGCCGCGCGCAGCACGGCGGCGGCGTCACGGATCTCGTCCGTGCCCTTGAGCTCTTCGGTGCCGATGTTGAGCAGGCGCACGCGCGGCCGCTCCAGATCGAGGGCGATGCGGGCATAGGCCGCACCCATCACCGCGAACTGGACGAGATTGCGCGCATCGCACTCGGTATTGGCACCAAGGTCGAGCATGACGACATCATTATCGCCAAGGGTGGGCAGCATCGCTGCCAGCGCAGGCCGATCGACGCCGGGCATGGTACGCAGCGCCAGCTTCGCCATCGCCATGAGCGCACCGGTATTGCCGGCGGAAACCGCCGCACCGGCATCACCCGACTTCACGGCGTTGATCGCCATGCTCATCGAGCTGCTCTTCTTGCGAATCGCGACGCTGGGCTTGTCCGTGCCCTCGACGATCGTGTCGGAATGCACGACTTCCGACGCCGCCCGCAAATTGGGGTGGTTGTCGAGAGCCGCCTTGATCCGGGTCTCGTCGCCGAAAAGGGTGAAGCGGAGTCCTTCGTGCCGGCGACGGGCAAGCGCAACGCCTGCCATCATCACCCGCACGCCTTCATCCCCGCCCATCGCGTCAATTGCGATTCGCGGTTGGCTGGACACTGAGATCACCCCTTTGCGGAGATCGAAAAAGTCTTACGCCCCGACGGCGATGACTTCGCGGCCGTTATAATGGCCGCACGCGTCGCACAGATTGTGGGGACGCTTCAGTTCACCGCAGTTCGAGCATTCCTGGAATGCTTCGACGCGCAGCGAATCGTGGCTGCGACGCATGCCACGCTTGGACGGGGAAGTTTTCCTTTTGGGGACAGCCATGTCGGCACCTGTTTCCGTAATTAAATCTGGTTATGCGACTGGCCGGTTTCCAAATGAGACGCCGACGGCACGGGTGCCGCAGACCATGCGGCCCGGTTGATCGCGAAGCCCTGCGCCTATAGCCGTTTTTGCAGATGGTGCAAGTCCTTCCTTGCCCGCCGGCCCGCCGCGCCTATGGTGGCGGCCCGTCGAATAGGGGGATGCCCATGTTGCTGCCGATCACGCTTACACTGGCTGCGGCCTGTGCGCTCATCAATTTCTGGCTGGCGGTGCGCTGCGCGCGAATCCGCGTGGGCGCGAAGCTTTTGCACGGCGACTCGGGGAACATGCTGCTGGCCCGGCGGATGCGGGCGCACGCCAATTTCATCGAATATACGCCGATCGTGCTGATTCTCTTCGGCCTGATCGAAATGGCGATCGGCGCGCCGCTGTGGCTGTGGATCGGGGCGATGATCTATGCGCTGGCGCGAATCGCCCATGGCTTTGGCATGGACGCGGACAAGCCGACGGTCTGGCGCGCGGGCGGCGCGCTGCTCACCTGGATCGTGATGCTCGGCCTGGCGGTCGCGGCGCTCTATGTCGCCTATGGCGCGACTCGCGCCGTGCCCGCCCCGCCGGCGATGGCGCGCGTTTAACCGAGAACGGAATCGGCCACATAGGGATTGGTGCGCCGTTCATAGGCGAAATTGCTCATCTCACCATGGCCGGGGACGAAGGCGGTCTGGCCGCCGAGCGGCCAGAGCTTGCCGGTGATCGCGTCGATCAAGTCCTGATGGTTTCCGCGCGGGAAGTCGGTGCGGCCGATCGAGCCCTTGAACAGCACGTCGCCCACGATCGCGAGCTGGCTCGGCGCATGGTGGAAGACGACATGGCCCGGCGTGTGGCCGGGGCAATGATAGACGTCGAAGGTCAGATGGCCGACCGTCACCTGGTCGCCATCGACCAGCCAGCGGCTCGGCTCGAAACTCTCGCCGGGAATGCCCCAGCGTTCGCCATCCTGCGGCAGGCGGTCGATCCAGAAGCGATCCTCCTCATGCGGCCCTTCGATCGGGACATCGAGGTCGCGGGCCAGCACGCCGGCCTGGCCGCAATGGTCGATATGGCCATGGGTGACGAGGATCTTCTCGATCGTGACGCCATGCTGCGCCGCCGCCTTCTTCAGCACCGGCAGGTCGCCGCCCGGATCGACAAAGGCGCCGCGCATCGTTTCCGTACACCAGAAGAGGGTGCAGTTCTGCTGCAGCGGGGTGACGGGGATCAGGGCGGCTTTGAGCGGCGGCGTGGTCATGCTGTCGATGTGGCGAAGCGGCGGGGCGAGCGCAAGGGCGCCCGCACACCTGCTCCTGCGGCGCCCTACCCTAACCCTTCGGCCGCGAAGGGTTCGGCGAGGCTGATGCTGTCGAGCACCTTGGCGGTTTCGTCGCGGACGCGCAGCATCACCCGGTGCAGGCGGCATTCGCTTTCGGGCAGGCAGTTGGTGCAGCTTTCATGGGCGAAACGGCTGGCGCAGGGGGTGAGCGCGAGCGATCCGCGGGTCAGGCGGACGATGTCGCCATAGCTGATGTCTACCGGCGCCAGCGCCAGCCAATAGCCGCCGTCACGGCCGCGCTGGGTCGCCACCAGCCCTTCGCGCGACAATTCGGACAGGATCACCGTCAGGAATTTCGCCGGGATGTTCTGGCGCGTCGCAATCTCGTTGAGGGGCACGGGCCCCTGGCGATAGCGGTCGGCAAGATGCTGGAGCGCGCGGATGGCGTAACGGGTCTTCTGGGACAGCATGGTCTGTTCGTTATTCGCCTGCGGCCCGGCTTTGGCAAGTCGAGCCGCAGGGTAGAGAAGGGAAAATCCGCTTTAATTTATGCGATGTTGCCGATCAGGGCTGCGCGTTGCTCAGAGCGTCGCGCGCCTGCCTGGGGAAATCGCTGAAAATGCCGTCGACGCCCGTCGCGGCGATCGCCTGGACATAGCCGGCAAAGTCGCCCCGCCCCTGCGGATCATCCGGTCGCTTATACTGGTCGGGCAGGAAGCTGTTTTCCATCCGCAGCGTCCAGATATGAACCTGAAGCCCGGCATCATGGGCGCGACCGACCAGCGCGGTCGCCCCTTCGGGCGCCAGCACCATGGCGGCGGACGGACCGAGGCCGGTGGCATAGCCGGCAATCGCCTCCAACCCGGAGACGCTCATCATGTCGGCATAGCTGGTGCCGGGTTCATCGGCGGGGCCGCCTTCGGCATCGACCAACTGGATGAGGCGCAGGCGGGTCGCTTCATGCAGGGCCTTCAGATTGCCGACCTCGAACGACTGGATGAAGACCGGATCGTCGGCATTGGTGTAGCCATATTTACCGAGCAGATCGAGCAGCGCCTGCTGGTGCGGCAGGCCGATGCCGGCGAAATAGCTGGGATGCTTGGTTTCGGGATAGAGGCCGATGCGCCGATGCTGCTCCGCCTCCTTGGCGCGGACCAGCTTCAATATCTCCTCGAAGGTCGGGATGAGATAAAGGTCGTTGAAGCGGACATTGGCCGGGCGCAGATCAGGCAGCCGTTCCCGCGCCCGCAGGGTGCGCAGTTCGGCGAGGGTGAAATCCTCGGTGAACCAGCCGGTCATTTCGACGCCGTCGATCGTCTTCGTCGTCTTTCGATCGGCAAATTCGGGATGGTCGGCGACGTCGGTGGTGCCGCCAATCTCGTTCTCGTGCCGGGCGACCAGCACGCCGTCCCTGGTCAGGACCAGATCAGGCTCGATATAGTCGGCACCCTGATCGATCGCCCGCTCATAGCTGGCGAGCGTATGTTCGGGCCGCTCTCCGCTGGCACCGCGATGCGCGATGATCAGCGGGTCGGCGGCCCTGACGGCGGAAAGGGGGAGCAGGCCCATCATCAGCAATGCCCCGATGCCCAGCAGCCCCCGTCCGATCACGCCATCACGCCTTTCAGCGCGTTTTCATAGGTCGTCGCCTTGAAACCGACGACCGTACCCTTGCCGGTGTCGAGGATCGGGCGCTTGATCATCGAGGGGTTGGTGATCATCAACAGGATCGCCTTGTCCGCGTCGATATGCGCCTTGTCCCCCGCGTCGAGCGCCTTGAAGGTGGTGCCGGAACGGTTGAGGATGGTTTCCCAACCATGTTCCATCACCCATTCCTCCAGCTTTTCCTTGTCGACGCCGGCGACCTTATAGTCGTGGAAATTATAGGCGACGCGCTCATTGTCCAGCCAGTTGCGGGCCTTCTTGATCGTGTCGCAATTCTTGATGCCGTACATGGTAATCATGATGCTGTGTCCCTGTTACCCTTTGAAGGCGGTGACTTCGATTTCGATCTTCATCTCCGGCTTGATGAGGCCAGCGACGACGCAGCTGGCGGCCGGGCGGATCTCGCCAAAGATGGGCGCGGTGGCCTTGCCCAGATCGTCCCAATAGGCAGGGTCGGTGATATAATAGGTGACGCGAACGACATCGGCAAAGGAGAAGCCGGCGTCTTCGAGCGCCTTGCCGATCACCTTGAGCGCGTTGACGCCCTGATCGACCACGCTTTCGGGCATGATCTTGGTTTCGGGATCGGTGCCGGTGGTGCCGGCGACGAAGCACCAGTCGCCCTGGACGACGGCGCGCGAATAGCCGACCTGCGCCTCGAAGGGCGAGCCGGAGGAAATGAGCTGGCGGGACATGGAGGGATTCCTGTTGCGATGCGAAAAGGATCGGGGCGAAAAGGATCGCGACGGCCTTTGCCCCCTTGGTTCCGCGCTGTCCAGTGCGTTTCCGGATGCGCTTGCGCGGAACGGGAAAATGGGGTGATCGTTGGAGGGGGACATGCCCCTGCAAGGAGACGCGCCATGACGATGTCCGACAATCGCCCCTTCCCCGACGAGAGTGAGGAGAATAGCGAACAGGCCGACGCCGGCACCCAGGCGAACGACGTCGCCGACGATGCGCTGGGCCGGACCAGCGACCTGAGCGAAGAGAGCGAGCATGGCGGGCGGAGCAACCCGGCGCAGATCATCCCCGACGATGTCCCCGACCTGGTCGACAAGATGAACGAGATGGACCGATCCGGCTGGATCGATGAAGGCGCGTTCGACGGCGAGCCGCGCATGGACGACGAGGATGATGGCGAGGAGGACGAAATCCTCAACGAGGATGACGACTAGCCGCTAGGCCGGGTGCGCCTGTGCTGGCGCGAGGCCGAAATTGATCATGCCGCGGGCCATATGGCCGAGCGCTTCCGCCATGGCGTCGGCGATGTCGGTGTCGACATCCTCCTGCAGGGCGATCGCGCAGGCGGCTGCGGTCGCCCATTGATCGGCCAGTTGCGGCGTGATCGGAAAGGCGCGGTGCAGCGACATGATGCAGGTGCCGCGCTGAAACCAGTCGCGTGGGCCGCCCAACCAGCCGCACAGGAAGCGGGTGAGGCCGTGGCGCACCACGGAGAGGTCGGCGGCATGAACGGCGCGCAGCTCGACATAGGCCGGGTCGCTTTCCAGCAGGTCATAGAAACGATCTGCGATGGCGCGGACGACCGGTTCGCCGCCGATGCGGACATAGGGGCTGGGCGGCGCGGCGGCGTTCATGCGGCAATCTCCATGGGCTGAGGCCGGCGCACCCTGCGCATCCCCTGCGCTTCCCACATTGATCCCGATCAAACGCCGGTTCGCCCCGAAATGGCGACAAGCCGGATCAGATTTAACCCTCTGTTTTTCCTGAACCTGCTAGGGGCGCGCCATGTCCAGACGCCCCGACCGATTCACCCCCGACCGCATCGACACACTCTGGCGCCGGGAGGCCGCGCGTGCCGGACAGGCGCGCTTTCGTCGCCCCGCGACCCAGCGCAGCGGTTTCAGCGGCAAGACGCTTGGATTGGTGCTGGCGCTGGGGATGATGATCGGCTGGCAGGCGCCCGACTGGTGGGCGCGGCTGGCGCCCGAGATCGCGATGCCGACGGCGTCGACCGGCACCGCGCCGTCGAGTGCCAGCGCTGACCAGCTGTCGGCCGATTTCGGCTATTGCCATAGCGGCGGCGGGACCAATTGCGTCGTCGATGGCGACACTTTCTGGTTCCGGGGCGAAAAATATCGGATCGCCGACATCGATACGCCCGAAACCCATGGGCCGCGCTGCCCGGAGGAAGGCGCGCTGGGCGCGCGGGCGACCAGCCGGTTGCAGCAATTGATGAACGCCGGCCCCTTCTCGCTGGAGATCGACGGGCGGGCGACCGACAAATATGGCCGAGCGCTGCGGATCGTGACGCGTGATGGCCAGTCGATCGGCCAGCAGCTGGTGGACGAAGGGCTGGCCCGGACCTGGGACGGACGCCGCCACCCCTGGTGCTGAAAAAAGGGGGTGTCTTCGCCCCCTTTTCCGATCAGCGGCAGCTGAGGCTGCCGCGGTCGATCTCGCGGCCGAGCAGGGCGCCGGCGCCGCCGCCGATCAATATGCCCGCCGTGTTGGAATAGCCGCGATCGAGTTGGCCACCGATCAGCGCGCCGATCGCGCCGCCGATGATGAGGCCGGTGGTCCCATCCGAACGGCGGCAATAATAGCGGTCGTCATAGCCGCGATAGATGCGCATGCTGCGGTCGACCCGGATCGGCGCATAGCCGCCGCGATAATAGCGGTCGGGGCGATAGCGGCCGCCATAGCGCGGATCGGGCCGGTTCCAGTCATAGGCATAGACCGGCGGTCCGGGCCGGCGATAGTTGCCACGGGGCGGCGGCGGGCGATGGTTGCCGGGACGGCCATATTGGGGCGGACGACCATTGCCGGGCCGGCCCGGCTGGGGCGGGCGGCCTGCCCCCGGCCGGCCGGGCTGGGGCGGCCGACCGACACCAGGGCGCGACGGCGGTCGCTGGGCATGATTGCCGCCATGGCTGGGCGGCCGATGCGCGTTGGAACCGCCGGGACGGCCATGCTGGCTGCCACCGGGGCGATGATCGTTCGGCCGATGCTGGGCAGCAGCAGGCAGGGTGGAAATGGCCATCGCCCCAAGGGCGAGCGTGGCGATCATGGCCTTCAGGGCATTGGGCATCGCATCGGTCCTCCACTTTCCGCATCGACGGGATGCGGGTCAGAACAGTTTGCCGGGAACAATGTTGCATGATCGAAACAGAATGACGAGACCAAGCGCAGCACCCCTCCCTCGAAATAGGAAATGCTGCGCTTAACTTCGCATATTTCCCGCACATTCCGACATTTAATTTCCAACCCTTGTCATTTTGGAACAAGTGAGCGTCAAAGGCAGGCCCGACGCCGGACGGCAATATAGGCCGGCGGGAAGGAATAGGACAGCGCGCCCGCGACGCCCGCCCCGTGCCTTTCAGAGCGCGTTGGCGATGATGGCGCGCTGGCTGTTGTCGAGGCCGTCCAGCGCCGCGGTCGCGGCCTGATCCGCGCCGGCCTGATCACCGCCATCGCTGCCCACGAACTGGATCGCGCTCAGCAGCACCAATATCGCCCAGAGCAGGGCCATCCAGCGGCTGGTGAAGAGGGAGCGGAGTCGGACGCCGAACATGGCGGCCGGTCTGGCATGGCGGCGGTTAAGGAAGCGTCACGCCCGCCACGTCGATCAGCCCGGCGCGGGCGGGAAGGCCGGGGCGGGCGGGAAGGCCGGGGCGCGGGACGGCAAGCCGGATGGCGGGCTGGTCAGCAGCAGCCGGTCGAGCTGCGCATAGCCCAGGCAGCGATGGCAATAGGCAAAGTCGAAGGCCGTGTTGAGAATCCAGGCCTGGGTCGCGACATCCCAGGCCGCCCAGGCTTCGCGCGTGATCTGATCGCTGCCGCAGACATTGCAGACGAAGACGTAGAATGGCGGAGATGGGGGATCGACGGGGCTGGTCATGACCGGACCATAGCCCAGGGCATCGCCATTCCGGCGCGAGACTGGTCCGTTATGGACGCGATGCGGGGCGCTCCAGCAGCGCACAAAAAAGGGGAGGCGCTCCCCGCGCCTCCCCTCCCCTCGAACAGGTCGAAAGCCCTTTGCAAGCTGCCGTGATGCTGGCTGATCAGCAGCCTTAAACGCGTCAGCGCCGCGCGGGCTTGATCACAGCGCGACGCGCATGGCGCGTCGCGCTGTGATCTTATTCCGCCGCGATGCCGGCGGCCTTGAACATGTCCGGATCGCTTTCGTCGACATTGGCCGCTTCGGCGCCCTTGAGCTTCTTGCGGCGGTCGAACGCGTCCCAGACGTCGTTCCACTGGCCGCGGGTCGCGCCCTTGGAATATTCGGTCGCGCGGGTTTCGAAGAAATTGGCATGCTCCACGCCGTTGAGCAGCGGGGTCAGCCAGGGCAGCGGATGCTCGTCGATCATGTAGATCGGCTTCAGCCCCAGCTGGCCCAGGCGCCAGTCGGCGATGTAGCGGACATATTTCTTGATGTCCTTGGGCGTCATGCCGGGCACCGGACCCATTTCGAAGACGAGGTCGACGAACGCGTCCTCGATCCGGACGGTCTTCTGGCACATGTCCATGATGTCGTCCTTGACCGACGCGGTCAGGCAGTCGCGTTCCTTCACGAAGCTGTGGAACAGCTTGATGATGCCCTCGCAATGCAGGGTCTCGTCGCGGACCGACCAGGTGACGATCTGGCCCATGCCCTTCATCTTGTTGAAGCGCGGGAAGTTCATCAGCATCGCGAAGGAGGCGAAGAGCTGGAGGCCTTCGGTGAAGCCGCCGAACATCGCCAGCGTCTTGGCGATATCCTCGTCCGTATCGACGCCGAACTGGGCGAGATAGTCGTGCTTGTCCTTCATCTCCTTATATTGGAGGAAGGCCGAATATTCGCTTTCGGGCATGCCGATCGTGTCGAGCAGATGCGAGTAGGCGGCGATATGGACCGTTTCCATGTTGCTGAACGCGGTCAGCATCATCTTGATCTCGGTCGGCTTGAACACGCGGCCATATTTCTCGTGGTAGCAATCCTGCACTTCCACGTCGGCCTGGGTGAAGAAGCGGAAAATCTGGGTCAGCAGGTTGCGCTCATGGTCGCTGAGCTTCTGCGCCCAGTCACGGCAATCCTCGCCCAGAGGCACTTCCTCGGGCAGCCAGTGGAGCTGCTGCTGGCGCTTCCAAAATTCATAGGCCCAGGGATATTCGAAGGGCTTGTAGACCTTGGAGGCTTGAAGAAGGGGCATATGGGTTACTCCGCGAAATCTGTACCTGCCCCTCTCCCCTTGTGGGAGAGGGAGGGGCCCGTCGCGCCAGCGACGGGAGGGTGAGGGGTGAAGGCCGCCGCGATCGCCGCCAGCACGCCTTCGACATTCTGCATCACATCATGGTTCCAGAAGCGGATCACCTGATAGCCTTCCCCCTGGAGGAAGGCCGTGCGGGCCGCATCCGTTGCCTCCTCATGCTGGCCGCCATCAATCTCCACGATCAGGCGGCCGGCATGCGACGCGAAATCAGCAAAATAGGGGCCGATCGGCACCTGGCGACGGAATTTCGCGGCGGGCCAACCGTCGCGGAGCTGCGCCCAGAGGCGCTTTTCAGCGTCGGTTGCGTTACGGCGCAATTCACGGGCGCGGGCAATCGTCGGGTTCGGGGCCTTCCCCCTCACCTTCCCACGCCGCTGCGCGGCGCGGGCCCCTTCCTCTCCCACAAGGGGAGAGGAGGACGTCACATCACTGGCAGGCGAGGCACTCGTCATAGTCGGTGGTCTCGCCGATCTCGAACTTGGGGGCGTCGATCGTGTTGTCCGCTTCCACGCCACCGGCGAAGCCGGCGCGCTGCACCGACTTGGAGCGCAGATAATAGAGCGACTTGATGCCCAGTTCCCAGGCGCGGAAGTGAAGCATCAGCAGATCCCACTTCTCGACATCGGCCGGGATGAACAGGTTCAGCGACTGGGCCTGATCGATATAGGGGGTGCGATCGGCCGCCAGTTCGAGCAGCCAGCGCTGGTCGATCTCGAAGCTGGTCTTGTACACATCCTTTTCTTCCTGGGTGAGGAAGTCGAGATGCTGGACCGAACCGCCGCGTTCCAGGATCGAGTTCCATACAGCGCTCGAATCCTTGGCCTTTTCGACCAGCAGCTTTTCCAGATAGGGATTCTTCACCGCGAAGCTGCCCGAGAGCGTCTTGTGGGTGTAGATGTTCGCCGGGATCGGCTCGATACAGGCCGAGGTGCCGCCGCAGATGATCGAGATCGACGCGGTCGGCGCGATCGCCATCTTGCAGGAGAAGCGCTCCATCACGCCCTGGTCGGCCGCGTCGGGGCACGGCCCGCGCTCCTGCGCCAGCATCATCGACGCCTCGTTCACCTTGGCATTGATATGCTTGAAGATGCGCAGGTTCCACGACTTGGCCATGGCGCCTTCGAACGGAATGCCGCGTGCCTGCAGGAAGCTGTGGAAGCCCATGACGCCCAGGCCCACCGAGCGTTCACGGCTGGCGCTATATTTGGCGCGGGCCATTTCCGGCGGGGCGCGGTCGATATAGTCCTGCAGCACATTGTCGAGGAAGCGCATGATGTCTTCCGCGAAGGTCGGGTGATCCTTCCACTGATCCCAGGTTTCCAGGTTCATCGAGGAGAGGCAGCAGACCGCCGTGCGATCCTGGCCGAGATGGTCGCGACCCGTCGGCAGGGTGATTTCCGAACAGAGGTTCGACGTCGAGACCTTGAGCCCCAGGTCGCGGTGATGCTTGGGCATCATCCGGTTCACTGTGTCGGAGAAGACGATATAGGGCTCGCCGGTGGCGAGGCGGACCTCGACCAGCTTCTGGAACAGGGCGCGGGCATTGACGGTGCCGCGCACCGACTGGTCCTTGGGGCTGCGCAGGTTGAAATCACTGCCGTCGCGCACCGCTTCCATGAACTCGTCGGTCAGCAGCACGCCATGGTGCAGGTTGAGCGCCTTGCGGTTGAAGTCACCGCTCGTCTTGCGGATTTCCAGGAACTCCTCGATCTCCGGGTGGGAGACGTCGAGATAGCAGGCGGCCGAGCCGCGACGCAGCGAGCCCTGGCTGATCGCCAAGGTCAGCGAATCCATCACGCGGACGAAGGGGATGATGCCGCTGGTCTTGCCATTGAGGCCGACCGGCTCACCGATGCCGCGCACGCTGCCCCAATAGGTGCCGATGCCGCCACCGCGCGAGGCGAGCCAGACATTCTCGTTCCAGGTGTTGACGATGCCTTCCAGGCTGTCGTCGACCGAGTTCAGATAGCAGCTGATCGGCAGGCCTCGGCCGGTGCCGCCATTTGACAGCACGGGCGTTGCCGGCATGAACCAGAGCTTGGAGATATAGTCATAGACGCGCTGCGCATGGTCGGCATCGTCCGAATAGGCGGCGGCGACGCGGGCGAACAGATCCTGATAGCTCTCGCCGGGCAGCAGATAGCGATCGTTCAGCGTGTCCTTGCCGAATTCGGTCAGCAGCGCATCGCGCGACGAATCCGTCACGACATGAAAGCGACGCTCATGAATCTTGGACGACGCGGACTCGGTCGCCTTGCCCTTGGCAGCCTTGGGCTCGGCCTTGTCCACCAGATCCTCGATACGCTCGTCCATTACCGTCGCCACGTCGCCGTTTCCACCTTGTTCACTATCTCGAAAGTCCATGCGAGCCCCCGATTGTTCCTGTTCCGTTCGATTCGGTCCAGCGATGCCGGGGCGCACCCAGGCATCATAGCATGAACCCGATCGGGCCGGGACAGAAATGGGGTCAACCGATCCGATCGCAAGGACAAAAGCCCCGTATCGCCGGAAGCAGGTCCGACAATGCAATCACAATCTATTGGGTGACCCCCTTGGTCCCGATACCACAGATAGTGCCACAGCCCCGCCGACACGCAAGAGGGTAAATGACAGTTCGGGGACTCGGTTCATCGACGCCTGGATTCGTTTCGTCGCTGACACGCCACCCCATAGCGCAGCGACGCGCGGACTTCCAAGGGCCTTGGAAAAGACAAGGGGGGCCTATGAAATTAAAAAATAAATTTGCCTTGCCACGCAAATGCGCGCGTCGCGCGATTGGCGACAAAATCATGACATGGGGGCAGAGGCACGGACGCGACCACAATCTGTTGAATCGCTGCCTTTATCGTCCCCCTGCATATCGTCGCGCGATACGCTATGATGATGGGGAGGCTGGCGAATCCATCCGCAGCGATCGGGAGGCAGGCATGATCCTCTATTACCATCCCCTCTCCTCCTATTGCTGGAAGGTGCTGATCGCCTTCCATGAAAATGGCACGCCCTTCACCCCGCGCATGCTGGAGGACGCGGCGGCACTGGCCGAATGGCAGGCGCTCTGGCCGCTCGGCAAATTCCCCGTGCTGCATGACCCGGTGCGCGGCGCGACGATCGCGGAGGCGAGCATCATCGTCGAATATCTGGGCCGGCACGAACCCGGCACCTTCCGCCCGATCCCGGTCGATGGCGACGCGGCGATCGAGGTGCGGCTGATGGACCGGTTGTTCGACAATTATGTGATGGGGCCGATGCAGGCGCTGGTGGCCGACCGGCTGCGTCCCGAGGAGGCGCGCGATCCCCATGGCATGGCGGCCAATGTGGCGGCGCTGCGCAGCATTTATGCGGTGCTGGAGGATCGGCTGGCGGGGCGGAGCTGGGCGGCGGGCGATCATCTGTCGCTGGCCGACTGCGCGGCGGCGCCATCGCTTCATTATGCCGACAGGATCGTGCCGTTGCGCGCCGGCCACCCCGTGCTGGGCGCCTATCTCGACCGGCTGGAGGCGCGGCCCAGCTTTGCCCGCGTGCTGCGCGAGATGCAGCCCTGGTGGCAGAATTTTCCCTTTGCCGACGGGCCGCTTGCGTCCTGAACCGCAACCCTCTTCTGGACTCATCGTCTCAAAGGCCTATAGCCCCGCCTTGCAGGGACCTGCCGTGCAGAGGCGGGCCGCAAGAATAGGGACCAGGGTAGATGACCGTCATCAAGACCGCCGACCTCATCGAGAGCGTCGCCGACGCACTCCAGTTCATTTCCTACTATCACCCGATGGATTATATCCGGGCACTGGGTAAGGCCTATGAGGCCGAAGCCAATCCGGCGGCGAAGGACGCCATCGCCCAGATCCTGACCAACAGCCGCATGTGCGCCGAAGGGCACCGCCCGATCTGCCAGGACACCGGCATCGTCAATGTGTTCGTGAAGTGGGGCATGGAGTGCCGGCTGGACGATAATAGCCGCTCCATGCAGGAGGTGATCGACGAGGGTGTGCGCAAGGCGTACCTCAACCCCGAAAACCGCTTGCGCGCGTCGATCCTGAAGGATCCCGCTTTCAGCCGCCAGAACACCAAGGACAACACGCCCTGCGTGCTGAATGTCGAGATGGTGCCGGGCAACAAGGTGATCATCGACGTCGCGGCCAAGGGCGGCGGCAGCGAGAACAAGACCAAGTTCAAGATGATGAACCCCAGCGATTCGATCGTCGACTGGGTGCTGGAAATGGTGCCGCAGATGGGCGCCGGCTGGTGCCCGCCGGGCATGCTGGGCATCGGCATCGGCGGCACGGCGGAAAAGGCCGTGGCGCTGGCCAAGGAAAGCCTGATGGACCCGATCGACATGGGCGAGCTCAAGGCGCGCGGCCCGCAGAACAAGATCGAGGAACTGCGCATCGAGCTGTTCGACAAGGTCAATGCGTTGGGCATCGGCGCGCAGGGCCTGGGCGGCCTTGCCACCGTGCTCGACATCAAGATCCACGACTATCCCTGCCATGCGGCGGGCAAGCCGGTGGCGATGATCCCGAACTGCGCCGCGACCCGCCACGCGCATTTCACCCTCGACGGGTCCGGCCCGGCCTATCTGGAAGCGCCCAAGCTCAGCGAATGGCCGCAGGTCGACTGGAAGCCAAGCAAGGAAGCCATCCGCGTCGACCTCGACACGCTGACGCCGGAACAGGTGCAGGGCTGGAAGCATGGCGACCGCCTGCTCTTGAACGGCAAGATGCTGACCGGCCGCGACGCCGCGCACAAGCGGATCGCCGACATGCTGGAGAAGGGCGAGACCCTGCCGGTCGATTTCAAGGGCCGCGTGATTTACTATGTCGGCCCGGTCGATCCGGTGCGCGACGAAGTGGTCGGCCCGGCTGGCCCGACGACCGCGACGCGCATGGACAAGTTCATGGACATGATGCTGGAACAGGGGCTGGCTGCCTGCGTCGGCAAGGCCGAGCGCGGCCCGGCCGCGACCGACAGCATCGCCAAGCACAAGAGCGCCTATCTGATGGCGGTCGGCGGCGCGGCCTATCTGGTCGCCCGCGCGATCAAGGAAGCCAAGGTCGTGGGCTTCGAGGATCTGGGCATGGAAGCGATCTACGAGTTCACGGTGGAGGACATGCCCGTCACCGTCGCCGTCGATAGCGAAGGCCAGAATGTCCACCGCCTCGCCCCGCTGGTGTGGCAGGAGAAGATCAGACAAGAAAAGCTGCTCGAAGGGGCGTAAGGCCGCCCGTCAGCAACTATCTAATTGATACGGATCAAGGCGGCGCGCGAGACGGGAACCCCGTTTCGCGCGCCGCATTATGTCCGGCACCCAAAGCCGGAGTTCATCCATGTCCTTCACGCAGCTCGAACCGCCCTTGCCCGTCATGATCGAAGGCAAGGGCAAAGGCTATGCCTTCGCGGTCATCGACTATGGGCAGGAGCATAATCTGATCTGGGTGACGGGCCTCAGCGACAGCGGAGAAATCTGGTGTGCGCCCAACCCGCTGGTGCGACTGCAGAGCAACTGGACAATGGGGCGCGAGCCGCATCATGAGCCCGACTGGAAGAATGTCACGCTCGCGCCGATCAAGCCGAGCTGACGAAAAAAGGCGCGCCATTCCATCGGATGACGCGCCTTTTTCTTTGGCCCCTCCCCATGCACAGCATGGGGAGGAATAACCTTAGTCTTACAGCTTGCCGCTGAGCGACACGCCGATGATGCGGGGTTCGTTGAACACCGGGGCCATGTAATTTTCGATCACGCCCTTCATATTCTTCTCGCCGGTGATGTTGCGGGCGAAGGCTGCGATCTCGTACTTGCCGTCCGGCGCGGTGTAGCCGATCTTCAGGCCGCCTTCGAAGTCGCCCTTCGAATAGAACTCCTTCGTCTTGTAGAGGACGAAGTTGGTATAGCCCTGGATGTTCCAGTCGGTCGCCGCGAAGATCTTGCCGCCATTGCCCAGCGGCACGTCGTAACGAGCCGCGATGTTGGCGGTGTATTTCGGCGCGTTGGGCAGCGGGTTGCCGTCGATCTGGGCAAAGACGCCGCGCGCGTTGGTGACGGTCGGGTCTTCCACGGTGCAGACGACGACGCTGTTCAGCGTGCAGACCTGGGCATAGACATTCTTGTCGTTGATCTCGCTGTGCAGCAGGCTGAGGCCGGCCGACAAAGTGAGATTGTCGAACGGACGCGCTTCCAGATCGGCTTCCAGGCCATAGGCCTTGGCCGCGTCGGCGTTGAACAACACGCCATTGCCGTTCACGTCATTGCCGTTGAGCTGGATGTCCTTCACCTTCCAGGCGAAGCCCGACAGGTTGAAGCGCAGGCGGTTGCCCAGCAGATTCGTCTTGATGCCGCCTTCGTACGACATGATCGTTTCCGAATCCGCCGTGGTGAAGTCGCTGTTGAACACCGCCGAGCGGCCCTGGATGGTCGGGCCACGGAAGCCGCGCGCGACGCGGGCATAGAGGCTGACCTCGGGGCTGACTTCATACAGCGCGCTGACGTCCCAGCTCGGCTCCTTGCCGGTCAGCTTCACATAGCGACGGCCGGCATAGGTCGAGACGCCCGCCGCATTGGCGGTGGCGCGGACCAGACGGGTTTCCTTCGTGTCCTTGGTGTAGCGGCCGCCGGCCGTGATGGTCAGGCCCGGCACCACTTCGTAGCTCGCCTGGCCGAACAGGCCCCAGCTTTCATTCTTGTTGCGCAGACGCACCCAGTTGTTGGGATTGTTGGCGGTGCCGGTCAGGAAATAGGCGCGCTGGTAGAAATCGGTGGTGTCGCGGCTGTCGAAATACATGCCGCCAACCTGCCACTTGAAGGCGCTGTCGCCATTGCTGGCGAGGCGGACTTCCTGGGTCAGCTGGTCGAGATCGCGGACATTGCCCTGGCTCTGGCCGAAGCCGTTGGCCACGCCGTTCACCGGATAGTCCGCGCCCGCGCCGCCATCGGTGTCGCCACGGCTGTAGCCCGAGGTAGTTTCATAGGCGGTGATCGAGGTCAGGGTGACCGGGCCCATGTCGATCGCGATATTTTCCGACGCGCCATAGGTCTTGTAGGCCTGCGGGTTGTTCATCGCCTCGTCGAGCGCGATCTTCGAGCGGGGTTCGCCCGACACGCTGTTGCTGCCCTTGGTGAGGCCAGCGCGGTGGAAGATGGTCGAGGTGCCGTCATAGTCGCGGGCATGGACGCTGGTCAGCATCGAGACATTTTCGGTCGGCGTCATCAGCAGCTGAAGGCGCACGTCCTTCTCATTATAGCCGCCCATCGCGTCCTTCTTGGGGCTGACGGTGCCGTCGGCGCTGGGGCCTTCATAGGCATTGTCGACCCAGTCGTCGCGATGCTGGTAGAGGGCCGAGACGCGGAAGGCGAGCTTGTCCGCGACGATCGGGCCGCCGATGCCGCCGTCGAAGGTGACGGTGTTATAGCTGCCATAGCTGGCCTGGGCGCGACCTTCCCAATCCATCGACGGACGGATGGTGTCGAACTTGATGATGCCCGCCGTGGTGTTGCGGCCGAACAGCGAACCCTGCGGGCCGCGCAGCACTTCCACCTGGTTGACGTCGAACACCGGGTTCGACTTCAGCACGACATGTTCCAGCACGACATCGTCCTGGATGATCGACACCGGCTGCGATGCGCCGAGATAGAAGTCGATATTGCCCAGGCCCCGGATGTAGAAGCGCGGGAAGATGCGGCCGGTGGTGGTTTCGGCATAGAGGCCGGGCACGCGGGCGGCGAGTTCGAGAATGTCGCCGCCGCCGGCGGTCAGGTTGCGCAGCGCATCGCCCTGCACCACGCCGACCGAGACGGGCACCTTCTGCAGATTTTCCGAGCGGCGCTCGGCGGTCACGACGATCTCGTCGAGCTGGCCGGCGTTAGCGCCCGCTTCCTGCGCATGGGCGGCGCCACCAAGGGCGAGCGCACCGAAGGCCGAGGTCAGCAGCAGCGCCGACCGTGCGAAAGTGAATTTCGACAAGGTTATTCCCCGATAATATTGCTTTTGCGTCCGGGAAAGCGGCGCCCCTGCGCCTGCCGTCCGGGATGCCATCGCCGCTAGGCGCGATTTGTGGCGGGACGGTGACGCTCGCCCTGCCCAACATGGGAACATGTCGAAATATTGCCGAGCGTTGTAACAATGCAACACAATGCGATCCACGCGCCAAGGTGCCTGGCAAGCGTCATACACGCTTGTTATCGTCCCCGCCCATGACAGGGGAAATCGAAGCAGCGGGTGACGCGATCACCGGGGGCATGCTGGCACGGGCGGTCGAGCCAGGCCATGGGGAAGCCCATGAGGCCGGCCATGGCGCCTGCCTGAATTGCGGCGCGGCGGTGACGGGCAATTATTGCCCCGAATGCGGCCAGGCCGCGCATCTGCATCGCAGCTTTGCCGCGATCGGCCATGACCTGGCCCATGGCGTGCTGCATTTCGAGGGCAAGATCTTCACCACCCTGCCCGAGCTGGCGCTGCGCCCCGGACAATTGACGCGCCGCTATATCCATGGCGAGCGGGCCAAGTTCGTATCGCCCTTTGCCCTGTTCCTGTTCAGCGCCTTCCTGATGTACGCGATCTTCTCGCTGACCAGCCATCATGGGCCGGAAGGCACCCGCAACCAGGTGAAGATGAACAGCGAGGCGATCGCCGAGCTGAAGAAGGAAGAGGAAAAAGCCGATGCCCGCATCGCCAAGGTGCAGGCGCAACTGGCCGAGCCGGGGATCAGCGCGAGCCGGCGCGAGACATTGCAGGAAAAGCTGAAGGACGCACAGGACGAGCGGAAGGGCCTGTCGCTGGCGAGCGGCCTGACCGATGCGCTGGCCGGCGATAACGTCGACAAGGCGGTCGACAAGACCGTCGACAAGGGCCTCAACAAGGGCATCGCCAAAACGGTCGGCAAGGCGATGAGCGCGGCCGCCAAGGATCCCGAATTCGCCTATTACAAGCTCAAGGCCAATGCCTATAAATTCTCCTGGTTGCTGATCGTCATATCGCTGCCCTTCCTGTGGCTGCTGTTCCCGTTCAGCCGCCGGTTCAAGATGTATGACCATGCGATCTATGTGACCTACTCGATCGCCTTCATGTCGCTGCTCTTCTCGCTGTCGATGATCCTGACGGCGGTCGGCATCACCCATGGGCTGGTGACGCTGGTGCTGCTGCTGTTCGCGGCCTGGCACATGTATCGCCAGTTCAAGGATGCCTATCAGCTTTCGCGCAGCGGCACCTTGCTGCGGCTGCCGCTGCTGTACGGCTTTGCCTGTGCGTCGCTCTCGCTGTTCTTCGCGTTCCTGATGATGATGGGGTGACGGGTCGCGTCCCTATTGTATAGGGCGCGCATGATTACCTCCCCGATCTGGTTGCCCGCCACGTTGATGGCCGGGGCCACGCAGGCCTGGCGCACCGCGGTGCAGCGGCGCGTGGGCAAGACGCTGTCGATCAATGCGGCGGGCCTGGTCCGCTATCTTTACGGCATTCCCTTCGCGCTGATCCTGCTTGGCGGCTATCAGCTGCTCTTCCCCGCGCCCTTCCCCGTACTGGGCCGGCTGTTCCTGCCCTTCTGCCTGGCCGGCGGACTGGCCCAGATCATCGCTACCAATTTGCTGATCATGGCCTTTGGCCATCGCAATTTCGTCGTCGGCACCGCTTATTCCAAGACCGAGGCGGTGCAGGGGGCAATCCTGTCCTTCCTGCTGATGGGCGAGCGACTGAGCGCGCTGACCTGCGCCGGCATCGGCTGCGGCGTCGCCGGCGTGATGCTGCTGTCGACCGGGGGCAAGCGGATGGGGCCGATGGATTTCCTGCGCGCGCTGGGCCAGCCGGCGGCGATCACCGGCATCGCATCGGGTTTCTTCTTCGCGCTGACCGCGATCGGCATCCGCCGCGCGACGCAGGAGGTGGGCGGGGGCGATCCGATCCATGCCGCGCTGATCGTGCTGAGCGTCACGGTATTGCTGCAGACAGTGCTGCAGGGTGGCTATCTGCTGCTCCGCGAGCCGGGCGAGATGCGCAAGGTCTTCACCAGCTGGCGCGTGTCGGGCCAGGTCGGCTTCCTGTCGGCCATGGGTTCGGCCTGCTGGTTCACCGGCTTTGCCACCGCGCCGGTCGCACTGGTGCGGATCGTCGGCCAGATCGAGGTCGCCTTCACCATGGCGTTCGGCCATTTCTATCTGGGCGAACGCATGGCGCGCAGCGAGGCAATAGGGCTGATGCTGGTGGCCTGTGGTGTGGTGCTGGCGCTGCTGGGCGCGCTTTAGGGGTGTGGGCCGGTGCGGAGGCATCATTCTGACGAAGCTGACATCCGTGTCAGTATGATAACCGATATTTTACCATCCATGGCTAGCCAGTTGCCGTGGGCACAGAAACGCAATCGGGAACCGTCGCACGAGCGGTAATGAAGGTCGCCAAATTATCCGGCGACCTGGGTATCCGTACGCTCGACCTTCAGGCAGACATCAGCGAACTCGCGGACCGGGTGACGCAGCAGGCGCGCACGATCGAGGCGATCAGCGGCGCCGCGTCGCAATTGTCGCGCGACGGCGAAAGCGTGTCGCTGGTCGGCCAGGACGCGCGCGAGAAAGCAGTCGCCGCCCGCGCCATCATCGATGATTCGGGACGGCAATTGTCGACCGCGAACGGCAATTTCGTCGACCTGATCGAACAGGTGAGCCGTATCCATTCCCGCCTCGACGGCTTTGGCGAGGCGCTCAAGACCGTCGCCCATGTCACCAGCGTGATCAGCGGCATCGCCAGCCAAACCAATTTGCTCGCGCTCAACGCGACGATCGAGGCGGCACGGGCCGGCGACGCGGGGCGCGGCTTTGCCGTGGTCGCGGCCGAAGTGAAGAAGCTGGCGCAGGAAACGGCGAGCGCGACCCAGACGATCGAGCGGTCGATCGGCGCGCTGACCAGCGAGGCCGGCGGCATGCTGGACAGCATCACCCATGGCGCGCAGACCGCGCGCACGGCGCTGTCCGACACCAAGAATATCGAGGCGCTGGTCGACCGGCTAGGGTCGCTGATGCAGGGCCTGTCGAGCAACAGCGAGGCGGTGGCCGAGCGGATCGCGTCGATGGTCGGTTCCGCCAGCGAAATTCGCACCGGCCTGTCGGCGCTGTCGAGCACGTCGGGCGACAATGCCGACGGCCTGCAGCGGCTGTCGGGCCGGGTGTCGATCGCCAGCGACGACACCAACATGCTGCTGCAATATCTAGCGGAAAGCGGCGTCGACATTCCCGATTCGCCCTATATCCGGTTCAGCCTGACCGCCGCGCAGGCGGTGGGCCATGCAATCGAGCAGGCGCTGGATGACGGCCGTATCAGCGAAGCCGATGTGTTCAGCGAATATTATGCGCCGATCCGCGGCACCAATCCGCCGCAATTCACCCATCCGATCCAGCCGATCATGCAGGCCGAGGCGCGCGCGCAGCAGGAAGTGGCGCGCGGCTACAAGGGCTTGTTCGGCATGACCTTCACCGATCGCAACAGCTTCGGCGCGATCGCCATGCCGGAACGCGCGCTGCCCCAGCGGCCGGGCGACGAGAAATGGAATGCGGAATTTTCACGCCAGGGCGTGGTGTTCGATTTCCCCGACACGCGCGAGCAGTGCAAGATCACCGAACCCTTCTGCATCAAGGCCTATCGCCGCCTGACCGCCGAGGGCGAGGTCATCCTGCTGAAGCAGGTGATCGCCTCCATCCATGTGCGCGGGCGTCATTGGGGCATCTTGCAGATGGCCTATAAGGATCAGGGCTGATCCGCGCCGCCCGGCGCGTCCGTTTCCTCCTATAAATCAGGCTGCACGACAGCGACCATGGCCGCCCGCCCGATAGAGGAGGGCGGCCATTTTCATGCCGATGGGGAGGTAGGGATGAAGCGCATCGTGGTCTGTTGCGACGGCACCTGGAACGAGCCCGACCATAATGAGCAGGGCAAGCCCTGCCCGACCAATGTGGTGAAGCTGGCGAGCCTGATCCCCGCAATGGCGGAGGACGGCACGGCGCAGCGCGTCTTCTATCATAATGGCATCGGGTCGATGGCGTCGCGGACCAAGCGGCTGATCGACGGGGCCACCGGCTATGGCATCAGCCGCATCCTCCTGTCCTGCTATGCCTGGCTGGTGCGCACCTATCAGCCGGGCGACCAACTCTATTTCTTCGGCTTCAGCCGGGGCGCCTATACCGCCCGGTCGCTGGCCGGTTTCGTGCGCAATTCCGGCATATTGCGGCCCGAGCATGAAAGCCTGATCCCCGATGCCTTCGCGCTCTATCGTTCGCGCGACGGAACCCGCGCGCCACGATCGGAGGCGTCGCGCCTGTTCCGGCAAAGCTATGCCTGGTCCGACGGCACGCCGATCCGGTGCGTCGGCGTGTGGGATACGGTCGGGTCGCTGGGCGTGCCCAACACCTTGTTCCAGGGGATATTGAAGCATCTGTTCCGGGTGAACCGGGAATTTCACGACACCGACCTGTCATCGAGCGTCGCCTTCGCCTTTCATGCGGTGGCGATCGACGAGCATCGCAAGCCGTTCCTGCCGACATTGTGGACGATCCCCGAGGGGCAGGGCGCAGGCCAGCATGTCGAGCAATGCTGGTTCCCCGGCTGCCATGCCGATGTCGGCGGCGGCAATCCCGATTCCGCCCTGTCGGATATCGCGCTGGAATGGATGGTGGCGCGCGCGCGGTTCGCGGGACTGGCTGTGGATGATCCGTTCGGGCTGGTGCCGCCCGGATTTCCGCCGCACCATCCCGATCCGCTTGGGCCGGTCAGCGAATCCCAGACCTTCTTCTATCGCCTGTTCGGATCGGGCGAGCGTGCGATCGACGTGCCGCATGACGCCGGGCGGACCAATGAAGCCCTGTCCGATGCGGCGATCGAACGCTGGCACAAGCTGCCCGAATGGCGGCCGGCGGCGCTGGTCGACCTGGCGAAGCGCAAGCCCGACATGTTGCAGCCATAACACGCAAAAAGGGGCGGATCAGGGCCGGCCGGCGCCTGATCCGCCACCCCGTCGCATCAAGGGACGACGGGAAGCGGTCCGGGCACGACGCCATATTGCTGCAGGCCCGACATGATCGCGTGGATCGCCAGCGCCGCCTGCAGCACCGCGATCATCCAGCCGAACGCCATCAGCGTTCCGGCGTGGATGAAGCCCAGCAACTGGCGGGCAAAGATCATCGCCAGAAAATCGGCCACCATCATGCCCAGGAAAATCCCGAACACGCCGGTCAGGAAGGTCCGGGTATCGCCAGCCACGGCCGCGAACAGCAGCAGCGCCACGATACCATAGGGCGTGATGATGATCGGGAAGGTCACCGGCGACATGGCCAGCCCCTTGGCCGAGGTCGGCGGCGCATCGGGCGCAGGGGCGTGCTGCGCATTCTTGACCGCCTCCAGCGCGCCGATCAGCAGCAGCACGCCGCCGGTCAGCAACAGGTCGGGCGATGCGATCTGCCAATTCTGGCGCAGATTGTCGCCGATGAACAGGATGAGGAAGCCGACGGCCGTAGCAATCAGGGTCGACCGGAGCGCCAGCGCGCGCCGCTCCCCATCGGGCAACTGGCTGGTCAACTGGGCAAAGGCGGCGATCACCTTGATCGGTCCCAATGTGACGAAGAAGATGACCAGGACGAAACTCAGATCATTCATGGCACGCACCCCTGCCCTGCCGAACCATCGGATGCCGCAGGTCGGGCCCCTGCGGCATCCGCTTCATGCCTGTCGCGATCAGCGCGCTTGCGAGGCCGATGCGTCCGCCACCATCGCATCCAGATCGAAATCCAGGCTCTTGATGCGCGGCGGATATTCCTGAAGCGACTTCATGAACTTTGCGATCTGCGCGGTCGCCGGCGCCAGCGTCCAGGATCGGTTTTCCTGCCACTCGTCGAAGCCGCGCGCTTCATGGAAACGCTCGAACGGATCGAGCTTTAAATTGGTGATGAGCGGCGTGTTCAGATTTTCCTGAATGCCGTTGAACCATTTGTCCTGCGTCTTGAACAGGAACTTCCAGTCGCCATAGCGCAGGCCGTGCAGCGTGGTTTCCGTGAAATAGTAGAAATCCTTGCGCTTCGACTTGCCCTTGCCGCTGAGCAGTTCGGTCTGGTCATAGCCGTCGAGATGGACCTTGTAGGTCATGCTGCCGATGGTCTTCCCCTTGAGCAGTTCATCCTTGAGCTCCGGCTCGCCCAGCGCGGACAGGATGGTGGGCATCCAGTCCTCCATCGCCATGAACTCGCCAGTGGCGACATTTTCCTGCACATGGCCGGGCCAGCTGACGACGCAGGGCACGCGGAAGCCGCCTTCATAGCCGCCGACGCCCTTTTCGCCGCGGAAGGGCTGGTTGCCGCCATCGGGCCATGAATTGGAGGCCGCGCCATTGTCGGTCGAGAACATGACGAACGTGTCGTCGGCCACGCCCAGTTCTTCGAGCAGGTCGAGCAGTTCGCCGACATGATCGTCCATCTGCTTCACGCCGTCGGCATAGAGACCATAGCCGGTGACGCCGTCATATTCGGGCGGCAGGTGGGTCTGGTAATGCATCCGGGTGGTGTTGTGCCAGACGAAGAAGGGCTTGTCGGCCTTCACCGCGTCGGTGATGAAGCGCTTGGATTCGACCATGAATTCATTGTCGAGCGTCTTCTGTCGCTCGGAACCGAAAGGCCCCTTGTCCTCGATCGACTGGCCCCCCTTGCCGTCGGCCTTGCTGTGGATCACGCCGCGCCAGGCGAAGGCCTTGGCCACTTCGGGATCCTTGGGATAATCATATTCTTCCGAATATTGGCCGGCATTGAGGTGATAGAGGATGCCGAAAAATTCGTCGAAGCCATGCGCGGTCGGCAGATGCTCGTCCCGGTCGCCCAGATGATTCTTGCCGAACTGGCCGGTGGCATAGCCATGGGGCTTGAGCAGTTCGGCGATCGTGGGATCTTCCTTCTGCATGCCCTGCGGCGCGCCGGCGAGGCCGACGGTGCTGAGGCCGACGCGGATCGGATATTGGCCGGTGATGAAGGCGGCACGGCCGGCGGTGCAGGAGGCCTGGGCATAATGATCCATGAAGATCATGCCCTTCTTGGCGATGCGATCGATATTGGGGGTCGAGCCGCCCATCATGCCGCGATGATAACAGCTGAGATTCCACATCCCGACGTCATCGCCCCAGATGATGAGAATATTCGGCTTTTTGCTCATGTGATGCTCCTGCGAGTCAGACTTGGGAAGACGAACGGCGCAAGGCTAGGTCGGCGATGGGCCGGTTGGTATCGGGGTTATCCTTGATCCCGAGGCCGGGAATGGCGCACTCGCCAACATGGGTCAGGGTCAATAGGGAGGTCTTGCCCTGCCCCGTCGGTCCGCTATGGCGGCGCGATGACGGGCATGGGAGCTGGCATGGCGCGCGCGGTTGCAATGATGAAGGCTGTCGGTGTCGCGCTGCTGTTCCTGCTGATCGCCGCCTGTCTGGCGACGGTGATCGTGCCCCCCTTCCTCGACCGTATCTATTATGAGGGGCCGGCGAGCCGCCATTATGACGGTGCCCGCTTCTTCAACCCCGATGGCGCGATCGACATGCCCGCCCCGCCCGGCACCAGCCGGCAGGGCTTCATCGCCCGCTGGCTGCTGGGCAATGACGACCGGCCAGCATGGCCCGATGCGGTGGCGGTCAAGCCGGCGCGCCCCGCCCCCTTTGCCGCGCCGCGCGGCATGGTCGCCACCTGGGTCGGCCATGCGACCGTGCTGGTGCAGGCGGCGGGCATCAACATATTGACCGACCCGATCTGGTCCGACCATGCCAGCCCCTTTCCGCCGCTGGGCCCCAAGCGGGTCGCGGAACCGGGCATCAGGATGAAGGATCTGCCCAGGATCGACCTGATCGTCATCAGCCATAATCATTATGACCATCTGGATATCCCGACGCTCAAGATGCTGTGGCAGCGCGACCGGTCCAGGATCGTCACGGCGCTGGGCAATGACACGATATTGAAGGCGAACGGCATACCGTCGGTAGCGCTCGACTGGGGCCAGTCGGTGACCGGCGCGCAGTTGAACGGACTGGTGCCCGAAGCGGTGATCCAGTGCGAGAATTACGAGCATTGCCCGGACTATCGGATCCATGCGACGCGCAACCATCATTGGAGCAGCCGCTGGTTCACAGACCGCAACCGGGCGCTCTGGTCGAGCTTCCTGATCGAGACGCGGGCGGGCAATATCTATTTTGCCGGCGACACCGGCGCGGGCGACATGGGCTGGACCGGCGATGCGACGCGGTTCGGGCCGATCCGGCTGGCGCTGATCCCAATCGGCGCCTTCCGCTTCTGGCCGGGGCAGATGGAATCGGACGCGCATATCGGCCCGCGCCGCGCGGTCGAACTGTTCGAGCGGCTAGGCGCATCGACGGCGATCCCGATCCACTGGGGCACCTTCCGCCTCTCCTACGAGAAGCGCGACACGCCGCCGCGGATGCTGGAGCAATATCTGCGCTGCGCGGGGATAGAGCGAAAGCGCTTCGCGCCGGTGCGGATCGGCCGGTCGCTGCTGGTGCCCAATGTCAGCCCGGTGCCGCGCGGCCCCAGGCATTGCGACCAGCGGGCGATCGACGCGCTGCAATAAGCGCGCCTCGGGCGATTCCGGGCAATATCGGGGTCAAGAAAAACTGGGGTGGCCTTTTCGTCCCCGGCGGCGCATGGGGCTGCGCCAAAGGAATATCCGCAATGAATCTTTTCAAGCCTCTGCTGGCCGGTGCCCGCCCGATCGACCGGATGATCGCGGGCCTGGGCGCGGCGATCGGCATCAGCCTGACCATATTGGTATGCAGCCAGCTGCCGCTGCATGCCGGCGACCTGCCGATCATCGTCGCGCCGCTGGGCGCGTCGGCGGTACTGATCTTCGCCGTGCCGGCGAGCCCGCTGGCCCAGCCCTGGTCGGTGGTGGGCGGCAATATCCTGTCCAGCCTGATCGGCGTCGCCGCCTGTCAAATGATCCCCGACATGATGGTCGCGGCCGGCGTGGCGGTGGGCGTGGCGATCATATTGATGAGCCTGCTGCGCTGCCTGCATCCGCCCGGCGGCGCGGCGGCGCTGACCGCGGTGATCGGCAGCCAGGGCATTCATGATGCCGGCTATGCCTTCGCCTTTGCGCCGGTCGGGATCAATTCGATCGCCCTGGTGTCCCTCGGCCTGTTCTTCCACCGCCTGTCGGGACACAGCTATCCGCACCAGCCGGTCGCGCCGCCGGTGATCGCCGACAAGATGCGCGCGGAGGCGGGCTTTCATCTGGAGGACATCGACAGGGCGCTGGCCGAACTGCCCGACAATTTCGACATCAGCCGCGCCGACCTCGACCTGCTGCTGTCGCGGGCGGAAATCCACGCCCAGGCCCGCCGGGCGGACTGAGGCCCACCCGGATCGGTGCCGCCGATCAGGCCGGGCAGTCGCCGTCGCGCTTGCCGGACAGGTCGTGGGTGGTGCGCAGCACCGGCTTGCCGCCCTGCGTCTTGGTCATGGTGGTGCCGAAGGTCAGTGTATCCTCGGTAAAATTGCCCTCGACCACGATTTCGGAGGTGCCGGCGCCGGCCTTGCAGGCGAGGGTCGCGATCAGCCGGCCCTTGCGCACCATCTTGTCCTTGTAGCTGCAATCGCTGCCTTCCGCTCCGGCCAGCGCATCAGCGTCGGGCACGCCGGCGGCATCGACCTTGATGCAGATCTTGTCCTCGCTCACCTGCTTGAGCGCGGCCTGATATTCCTCCGCCGTGACGGTGGGGGTGTTGTAGCCGGTGGTCTTGCGGCTGAGCGTCCATTGCCCGCTCTTCATCATCGCCGGCGCGGCCTCCTCCTCCTGCGCGGGCGGAGCGGCCGGTTCGCTGCCACAGGCGGCAAGGGTCAGGCTGGTGGCCAGCAAGCCGCCCAGCGTCAGAATGTCACGCATATCCTCTCCCCGTTCGTTCCACGGCGGCACGCTCTACCGATGCGCGCGCGGGCGCAAGTAGAAATGTTGCGCGTGCGGATTCATCGCCGCCGGCGCCCGGCCGACAGGGTGGGCGCATGGAAATCGGCCGGCTTGTCGGCGATCCAGGCGAGGAAGCGGGCGATGGCGGGATGGCTGCGCAAGGCCATGGCATCGGCATAGGCACGCGCCAGTTCCGCGTTGGATAGGGTGGCATGGATGGTGCGGTGGCAGATCGGATGGACCGGCACCATCTGTCGCCCGCCCCTGCTCTTGGGCACGGGATGATGCCATTCGATCCGCGCGCCGAGCGGCCGGGTGCAGAGCCAGCAGGACTGCGCTTCAGCCAGGATCAGGGCTCGACCGGCCCGGTTGCGCCTTCCTCGACATCCTCGCCCTCAGCCTCACCGATCGCCCGGACCAGATAGCCCCGATGCACTCGCCCCCACCGGTTGAGCGGCAGGTCATAAAGCTGGTCGAGAAACTGGTTGTCCCAGAAGGTCAGGTCGCCAGCCTGCGCCCCGTCGCCAAAGATGTTGAGTATCGACGACACCGGCGGTGCCGCCCGCCCCTTCACCTCGGCAAGGCCGACAAAGGCTGCATAGGCGGCGGCGGCCGACAGCGAAATGCCTTCGGCGCGATTGACGTCGATCAGGATCGTCGCGGTATCGATCGAGCGGATTCCTATTGGCCGGATCAGGCTGGAGGAAAAGCCGTTGACGGTAGGGACACCGTCGATGAGGGCGGAGCTGCCGCCCTCGCTATTGCCATAGCTGGCTGCGGAAGCGACGGAATCCGCCTTGCCACCGGTGCTGCCGCCCGTAGCGATCGTGTACCACCAGCGGATCGGCGCATCGCTATTTTCGACGTCGCGCCGTTCGGCCCCATGTAATTGGGACATGCTGTTGGATTTGCGCGCAGCGACCTGTCTGGCCATTTCCCGTCCGTCATCGACGAAGACGATCAGAAAATTGGTTTCACATTCTCCCTTGGCCAGGGGCGCGCCGATGCTGGTCGCGATCTTGCGGACCTTGGTTTCGACCAGGCCGGCGATATCCGATGCGACCCCCCGGACCTGGGGGCAGACCGGCTCCATCCAGCGGGCGATGCCCCGATCACCCTGAACCACGCCCAGGGTGCGAACGAAGCCGGATGCCCTCTCTCGCACCTCCTGGCGGGTCAGGCGCTGACCATCGACCACGATCGTGTCGCCGCCGCCGTCATCAGCCGGCTGTTGTGCCTGAAGTGGGAGCGGAAGCAGCGCCAGCAAAGCCGACAAGACTCGCATTGTTCGCATCGTCATTGACCCTCCGAACAGTTCGGGCCGATCCAGCGGCCCTCCGACCTTGCCTTCATCGCCATCTCGACGCCATTGGGCAAGCCCGTCTGCCGCATATCCATCTGCACCGCATAGCTGTCGGGCGCATAGATGCCGGCCATCGTCATGCTGCTAGTGCCGCTATCGCGCCGGCAGGTGACATTCCCCTTCACCGTGCCGCCGCGCACGGCGAAGTCGCTGTAGCGGCAATCCTTGCCCGGATCGCCGGAGAAGACGCGGCCGTCGGGATGGGCGGCCTGCTCGGGCGTGACGCAATAACGCAGGGTGCGGTTCATCGCCTGCTGCATCTGCTGGCGCGCTGCCGCGGGCATCGCCTCCCCGCCGCTCATGTCGATCCGCTCCATCACGAAGCGCCCTTCCCACTGGCCGGGCTTGAGCTGCACCTTCTCGATCTGCGAGACGGCGGCGTCATGGCTCATCGCGTCGGTCGCGGCGATCTGTGTGTCCTGGCTGGCGGGCGGCTTGTTGCATCCGGCCAGCGCCGCGAGCGCGCAGGCCAGCAGGCCGTTGGTCAAGGCTTTGGTCATCACCGGCTTCCCCTGGCATATCTTGGCAGAAGCGACCCTTTATCTGGCCCAGACTTAGCAAGCGTCGGCGGGTCTGGATATCGGGATTATTGCGATCCGGGGTGGCGGGGCGTTGATGAACGTCCATGCGTTCTTTTTTTGTTCTCAAATTGATGCTAGATGTTACGTTCATGACTGCGCGGCGTGCCGATGACCAAAGAAAGGGCCGGCTTCATGAGCGATAAACTCGATACCCTGGGACCGCTCATGAACGAGATCGGTCAAGAATTGGCCAGCTTGGTCGGAGGCGATCCAGATGGCGTGTTTCTGTATGTGGAAATCGGAGACGGTTGGGTAAGCCCCAGCGTTTTCAAAGGTGAAGGCGACGTCGTTCGTTATTATAATCCGCGCGACACAAATCTCAGCGATATGCTTTGGGAAGCCTGGTATCTAGAACCCGACGGCCCCAACATGCGCTGGTCGGTGTTGGAATATATGATCACTGGGAAGAAATTTCATGTCAGCCTGAAATATCCTGAAGAAGTGAATGTCGAGATTGTCGATGACGAGCGCCGCGAGACTGTCCTGCGCGCGCGGTTCGGTGACAAGCCGGTGATCTATCCGCCGCCGCCCAAGAGCGCGTTCGAATTGCAGCCCTGACTTGCCAGGGCGCGGATTGCGCCCTTGCCCAAAGGCCCCATATTACGCCCATGTCGATTCAGATCCGCACCAGCCTTGACGAACCCGAAACCGGCCAGGACTTCGTGCCGCACCGGCCCGCGCGCCCGGAGAAGAGCGAGGGTGGACGCCCCTTCACCCTGGTCAGCGACTATGAACCGTCGGGCGACCAGCCGACCGCCATCGCCGAACTGGTCGCCGCGGCGGAGCAGGGCGAGAAGGACCAGGTGCTGCTGGGCGTCACCGGGTCCGGCAAGACCTTCACCATGGCCAAGACGATCGAGGCGTTGCAACGGCCAGCGCTGATCCTGGCGCCCAACAAGATATTGGCGGCTCAGCTCTATGGCGAGTTCAAGAGCTTCTTCCCCGACAATGCGGTCGAATATTTCGTCAGCTATTACGACTATTATCAGCCCGAAGCCTATGTCGCGCGGTCGGACACCTATATCGAGAAGGAAAGCTCGGTAAACGAAAGCATCGACCGGATGCGCCATTCGGCCACCCGCGCGCTGCTGGAGCGGGACGATGTCATCATCGTCGCGTCCGTCTCCTGCCTCTATGGCATCGGGTCGGTCGAAACCTATTCGGCCATGACCTTCTCCATGAAGAAGGGCGGGATCGAGGACCAGCGCGAGATCATCCGCAAGCTGGTGGCGCTGCAGTATAAGCGCAACGATGCCGGTTTTGCGCGCGGCAATTTCCGCGTGAAGGGCGACAATCTGGAAATCTTCCCGTCCCATTATGAGGATACGGCCTGGCGGATCAGCTTCTTCGGCGACGAGATCGAGGAGATTGTCGAGTTCGATCCGCTGTCCGGCAGGAAGGTCGCCAGCCTCGATTATGTGAAGGTCTTTCCCAACAGCCACCATGTGACCCCCGGCCCGACCTTGAAGCAGGCGATGGAGGCGATCCGCTTCGAGCTGACCGAGCGGCTGAAGGAACTGGAGGCCGAAGGCAAGCTGCTGGAGGCGCAGCGGCTGGAGCAGCGCACCAATTTCGACCTGGAGATGATCGCGGCGACCGGCAGTTGCGCGGGGATCGAGAATTATAGCCGCTTCCTGACCGGGCGTTTGCCGGGCGAGCCGCCGCCGACTTTGTTTGAATATCTGCCCGAAAATGCCGTGCTGTTCGTGGACGAAAGCCACCAGACCGTGCCGCAGATCGGCGCGATGGCGCGCGGCGACCACCGGCGCAAGATCACGCTCGCCGAATATGGCTTCCGCTTGCCGAGCTGCATCGACAACCGGCCGCTGCGCTTCAACGAATGGGACGCGATGCGGCCGCAGACGGTCAGCGTCTCGGCGACGCCCGGCCCGTGGGAGATGGAGCAGACCGGCGGCGTGTTCAGCGAACAGGTGATCCGCCCCACCGGCCTCATCGACCCGCCGGTCGAGATCAAGCCGGTGGAGGATCAGGTCGACGACCTGATCAACGAATGCCGCAAGGTCACGGCGCAGGGATACCGCACGCTCGTCACCACGCTCACCAAGCGGATGGCCGAGGATCTGACCGAGTTCATGCATGAAGCGGGGATCAAGGTCCGCTATATGCATAGCGACGTCGAGACGCTGGAGCGTATCGAGCTGATCCGCGATCTTCGCCTGGGCGTCTATGACGTGCTGATCGGCATCAACCTGCTGCGCGAGGGGCTGGACATTCCCGAATGCGGGCTGGTGGCGATCCTCGACGCGGACAAGGAAGGCTTTTTGCGTAGCGAGACATCGCTGATCCAGACGATCGGCCGCGCCGCCCGCAATGTCGACGGCCGCGTCATCCTCTATGCCGACCGGGTGACGGGCAGCATGGAACGCGCGCTCAACGAAACGTCCCGCCGTCGCGAAAAGCAGCAGGCCTATAATGATGCGCATGGCATCACGCCCTTCACGGTGAAGAAGAATATCGGCGACATCATCGCCCATGTCGCGTCCAAGGATCAGGTCACGGTCGAGACGGGGCTGGAGGATCGCCCGCATCTCGTCGGCCATAATCTGCGCGCCTATATCGAGGATCTGGAGAAGAAGATGCGCGCGGCAGCGGCCGACCTGGAGTTCGAGGAAGCCGGCCGCATCCGCGACGAGATCCGCAAGCTGGAGGCGGAAGAACTGGGCCTGCCGGCGGACCAGCAGGTGGCCGCACCGCGCGGCCGCGCGACCGAAGGCAAGCCGGGCACACGGAAAGGCCGGTTCGGGAAGACGCAAAGAAAATTTTAGGCGCTCAATTCGACAAAATTTTCCACCTAAGATACTGAAATTATTAGCTTTATGGTTAACTGAAATTAGAGGAATCGCAGGCTTTTTTCTATATTTTACAGATGCTTGCAGGTGGTAAAAAGTCGGCCGATGCGGCAAAACCCTCTTGTAGACACATCATTATTTTGGACTATGAAAAGGCTTGCTCTGAATTCAGGACAAGCCGATGATCCGCTCCTTCGCCAATCCCGAGACCGAGAAAATCTGGAATGGTGAACGCAGCCGCAAGCTGCCTTCGGATATGCAAGACCGCGCGCTTTCTAAGCTGAAGCTGCTCAACCGCGCCCGCACCCTGGACGACCTGCGCAACCCACCCAGCAACCGCCTGCACGCGATGAGCGACGATCGAGCCGGGCAACATTCAATTTCCATCAACATGCAATGGCGTATATGCTTCGTCTGGAAAGACGGACACGCGCATAATGTCGAAATCACCAACCACTACCGATAACCCTGACTGGCTGCATAATGCGCATGTCGGCGAAATGCTGTGGCTGGAGTTCATGGAACCGCTGGATATGACCACGGTGGAACTGGCCACCGCGATCGCTCTGCCGGTGGATCGCGTGCAGGCCGTGATTGACGGCGACCATCCAATGGACGGTGAACTCGACCTTCGATTGGCCCGCTATTTCCGTATGTCGGAAGGTTTTTTCCTGGGCCTCCAGATCGACTATGAACTGCTGGAAGCCAAGCGGGCGCTTAACGGCGAACTGGATCGCATCGTCCCGCGCGCCGCCTGACGCCTTGCCCCCTCAATGCGTCCGGCTGGTCACCTTCGCGGTGCCGTCGGGCAGGATTTCGATCAGATGCGCGGTCTGGTTGTCGCACTGGGCCTTCCAGCCCTTGACGCCCGGCCGGATTTCGGCGCGTTCCGAGCCGGTGACCGAGGGGCAGGCGACGCCCGATGCCTTGATCGCCTTTTCCAGCACGCCGTTGCGCAGGTCGGGGTCGAGCTTGGCGACTTCAGCCGCCGCGCCCGTTTCGGGCATGTTCCGGTTCTCGACCGCCGTCACCTCATCGCCGCCGCCACAGGAGGCGAGAAACAGCGCCGTCGCCAGCAACATCATAGTCCGCACGTCTTTTCCTTCCATCATGCCACAAATCCGTCGGTCGCGCGGATCAGCGCGTCCAATATGCCCGGTTCGTTGAACGCATGGCCGGCGCCTTCGATCATTTCGAAGCGCGCCTGCGGCCAGGCGCGGTGCAGTGCCCAGGCGGTTTCGGCCGGGCAGGCCATGTCATAGCGGCCCTGGACGATGACGCCGGGAATGCCCGCCAGCTTGCCTGCCTCGCGGATCAGCTGGCCATCTTCCAGCCAGCCGCGATGGACGAAATAATGATTTTCGATCCGGGCAAAGGCGAGTGCGAAATCATCGCCCTCATGGGTGGCGGACAGCGCGTCGTCGGGCAGCAGGCGGATGGTCTCGCCTTCCCAGACGCTCCAGGCCTTGGCGGCGGCGACCTGCGCCGCGCGATCGTCACCGGTCAGAATGCGGCGATAGGCGCCGACCATGTCGCCGCGCTCGCCTTCCGGAATCGGCGCGACAAAGCGTTCCCACTTGTCGGGATAGATGCGGCTGGCGCCCTGTTGATAATACCAGTCGATCTCTGACTGGCGGATGGTGAAGATGCCGCGCAGCACCAGTTCAGTGACGCGCGCGACATGCGCCTGCGCATAGGCCAGTGCCAGGGTCGAGCCCCAGCTACCGCCGAAGACCAGCCACTGGTCGACGCCCATCATCTCGCGCAAGCGCTCGATATCGGCGACCAGATGCCAGGTGGTGTTGGCATCGAGATGGGCGTGCGGGGTCGATCGGCCGCAGCCGCGCTGGTCGAACAGCAGCACGTCATAGCGGGCGGGATCGAACAGGCGGCGATGATCGGGCGATATGCCGCCGCCCGGCCCGCCATGCAGGAAGACCGCGGGCTTGGCGCCGGGCGTGCCGGACCGTTCCCAATAGAGGCTGTGGCCATCGCCTACGTCAAGATGACCAATGGCGTAGGGTTCGATCGGCGGATAGAGGCTGCGCATGACACCGTCCTAACAGGCGGCGGGACGAAGCGAAATGGGGGTTTGACGCAATGCGGACGATGAAGATCATGCTGGGCGCGCTGGCGCTGATGCTGGGCGTGCAGGGCGCGAATGCCAAGCCCGCCGCGCCGGCAACGCCCAAGCGGCTGGTGATCGTCGACGACGACATGATCGGCCTCAACGGCGTGCCGCTGCTGTTGCTGCAGAGCCCCGATGTCGAGGTGCTGGGCATCACCACCACCAGCGGATCGGTGTGGCGCGACACGGCGACCGCCTATGCGCTGCGCACGCTGGAGATATTGGGCCGGACCGACGTGCCGGTGGTGCCGGGCGCGACCTTCCCGCTGCTCAACAGCGCCGAGGCCACCAAGCGCTGGGAAGGCCAATATGGCCGGCTGGTGTTCAAGGGACCATGGACCGATTACTGGCCGGGCGACACGATCCAGGAGCATCCCGGATCGACCGATCCGACCAAGGTGCCCGACCTGCCGATCGGCAACCCCAGGACGAAGCCGAGCGCAGAGATTGCCGCCGCCTTCCTAGTGCGGATGGTGAAGGCGCATCCGGGCGAGATCACCCTGTTCGCGACCGGGCCGATGACCAATATCGCGATCGCCCAGAGCCTGGACCCCAGCTTTGCCGCCAATGTGAAGGAAATCCTCTATATGGGCGGCAGCCTGGCACCGCATCAGGTGCTGGAAGGGTCGTCGGCCGAGCAGTTCGCCCGCGAATTCGTCAATTCGCCGCGCCGCGAGTTCAACATCCGCTGGGATCCCGAAGCGGCCAAGATCTTTGCCCATGCGCCGTGGAAGAAGATCACGATGATCCCGGTCGATCCGTCCACCGGCACGCAATGGACCCGCGCCTTCCTCGACGGGCTGAAGCCCGCCCACACGCCGCTGACCGATCTGTTCCAGACCGGGCTGGAGCCGGGCTATCCGATGTGGGACGAGATCGTCGCCATGGCCTGGCTCAATCCGGAGATCGTGACGAAGGACGAGACGCTGTGGGTCGATTTCGAGACCAGCCAGACCGCGGCCTATGGTGACACCCTGTCCTGGACGGAATCCTATCGCCCGCATCTGGGCGAACAGGCGCAGCGCGTGATCCTGTCGGTCGACCGGGCGAAGATGGAGGCGGCGATGGCGCGCCTCTATATGCGCCCCGTCGGCAAGGCCGCGAAATAAGCGCTATTTCCGTTTCTTCTTCGTGCTGGGCCTGATGCCGGGCTTGGCCTTTGCCTTGGGGCAGGGCCAAGCCTGGCGCGTGGCGGTGAAGACCATGGCGGAGGCGGACTGGGCGCGCTTGTCCGGATTGGCGCGCAGATAGTCGACGGTGGCGCCCTTCAACTGGTTGAGCGTCACATCGGCGGGGATGCAGCTTTTGAGGCCGTTCACTTCGCGGGTGGTGTTGAACGCATCGACCGCGCCGGCGACATAACCGACGCATTCATAGCTTTTCTCGAAAAAAGCCTTGTCGGTGCGGTCGGCGGTGCAGCTTTCCAGCAGCGCCTCGCCCGAATAGAAGCCGGCCTGCGCGCTGCCCGGCGACAGGCCCGCCGCCGCAACCAGTATCAGGCCGCTTGCCCTCCGGATCATCATGCGCATGGCTCCCGCCTTATGAGGATGCGTCCGCCTTCCGATAAGACTGGACATGCAGGGGAGGGAAAACCGCTTCGAGCGATTTTGTGTCCGGCAGCACATAGACGTAGCCGCCCTTTTTCAGAAATTGCGGGCGAAGGCCGCGATTATAGAAGGCGATCGGCACGTTGATGCAGCCAAAGGTGATGCGATTATCGTCGATGGTCGGCGACAACATGCGCTCGCGCCGCTTTTCCTTGGGATTGCCCTTGGGGATGGTGTGCATCGCGACCGAGGTCGCATAATCGACCCACAGCACGCGTTGCTTGCCCGCCGCGAGGCCGAATTTGGCGAGAAAACGCCCGGCCGGGGTGGTCTTTTCCGCCGGACCGATCTCCGCCAGGCTCTTCTTGCCGACGCCCGGCGTGGCATCATCTCCGGGCGCGATGCCGATCAGCACCGGCGCATCGGCCAGCGCCTTGCCCCTGGCATCGAACAGGAAGACATGGGCCGCCTGCTTGTCGACAATGGCATAAGGCAGGCCATGATTGTCGCCGGTCGCGGCAATCCAGTCGATCACCCGGCGCGCATCGGGCGATCGTGGGGTTTCAGGCGCTGGCTTCTCGGACGCGGCCGCTTCTGGCGCGGCCGCCAGCGCGGGAGAGACACCGAACAGCGCCAGCATCGCCAGCGCCCATGGGAATTTGTGCATGGATGAGCATATCCGGGAATGGGGCCGGCGCCCCCATGAAGCGGGGGCGCCGGCACAGGATCGGGACCAGCCCGACCGGATCGGTAGCTTGATCGGCTACGTGATCAGTTGCGCGATCAGTTTCTGGCGCGCTTGGTCTTGGCTTCGCGCATCTGCTGCTCGACACCGTCGACGCGGGCGTTCAGCTGATCGAGGCGCTGACCGTTATTCTGGGCCTGACCGGCGGCCGACTGGGCCTGGGCCAGAGCCTGCTGTGCCGTGCCGTCGGTGGTCTGCAGCTTGGCGTCGAGCGCATCGACGCGCTGGTTCACGGTCGCCACCTGTTCGCGCACGAAGGATTTCGTGGCACAGCCACCCAGCCCCAGCGAGCCCACCAACACCATGGCAATGGGGGCTAATTTCATCGGGTGCGACATCATTTTCTCCTTATCATCTGCCCCCGCGCCGTCCCAAGCCGAGCCCGTTAACCATGACAATATGATTGGGCCTGAACGTGCATGTGGAGAGCCGAGTGGACGCGGCGGACCTGCCCCGCCCTTCGACCAACGACCGGAATCGATCGACCGGCATCGGCGCGGATCGTTGAACGGATGCGCGATCGGGCGCATGCTGGCCCGCCTTCCATGAGGGGACAATCCATGCGCCTGATGCTTGCCCTGGCCCTGAGCGGCCTTGCCCTGTCCACGCCGATCATCGCCCTTGCCAAGACCGATCTTGCCGCGGCCGTGGCCGACCCCAAGCGGCCCGCCGACGCGCGCGCGCTGGATGAAAGCCGCAAGCCGGCGGAGACGCTGGCGTTCCTGGGCCTCAAGCCCGGCATGAAGGCGGCCGACATCATGACCGGATCGGGCTATTGGGCGGAGATCATGGCCGATGCGGTCGGCCCCAAGGGCAAGGTGACCGGGTTCGAGCCCAGCCAATTCTATGCCAGCGAGGAAGAGAAGCCCAAATGGGCGGCACTGGTCGCGCGCCGGCCGGAGGTCGACTGGGTGCGCTATCCGTTCGAGGCCTTTGCCGCAGCGCCCGACAGTTTCGACTTCACCATCATCAATCTGAGCTACCATGATCTCTACTGGCAGTCGGACAAGTTCGGCATTCCGCGCACCGACCCCGATGCGTTCGTGAAGACGCTCTATGCCGCGACCAAACCGGGCGGGATCGTCGGCATCATCGACCATGTCGGCCCGACCGGCGACACCCGCGCCGTCGTGGACAAGCTCCACCGGATCGATCCGGCCGTGGTCAAGGCCGACTTCCTGCGCGCCGGCTTCGTGCTGGAGGCGCAAAGCCCGCTGCTCGCCAACCCCGCCGACGATCATAGAAAGCTGGTGTTCGATCCCGCCATTCGCGGCAAGACGGACCGTTTCCTCTACCGTTTCCGCAAGCCGAAATGATCCGCCGGATTTGAGCGCAAGGCGCGGGATGACGCCGCGCCGCGCGCCGCCCATGCTGCGCGCCATGGACCTCACTGACCTCGACCTTCATGGCGCCGCGCGCCTGCCTGCCCTGCTTTCCCCGGGCCAGTGCGACGCGATCGTCGCGCTATGGGACCAGCCCCATGTCTTCCGCAAGGAGGTGGTGATGGCGCGCCATGGCTATGGCCGGGGGCGCTATCGCTATTTCACTTACCCGCTGCCCGAGCCGGTCGCCGCGGTACGCGAGGCACTTTATCCGCCGCTGGCGCAGGTCGCCAATCGCTGGGCGGCGATGCTGGGGAGCGATGCGCTCTACCCCGCCCGTCACGCCGATTTCCTGAACCAGTGCGCGCTTGGCGGCCAGGACAAGGCGACGCCCTTGCTGCTGCGCTATGAGGCGGGCGACTGGAATGCGCTGCATCAGGATGTCTATGGCGCGACCATCTTCCCGTTGCAGGCCGCGATATTGCTGTCGGAGCCGGAAGCGAACTTCACCGGCGGCGCCTTCATCCTGACCGAACAGCGCCCGCGCATGCAGTCGCGGCCCGAAATGGTGCCGCTGCGCAAGGGCGATGCCGTGGTCTTCCCGGTGCGCGAGCGGCCGGTGATGGGCACGCGCGGCATCCACCGGGTGCAGATGCGTCATGGCGTCAGCCGGCTCCTGTCCGGCATGCGCCACACGCTGGGCATCATCTTCCACGACGCCCAGAGCTAGGCGGAGCGGCGACGCCGTCGCCGCCCCGCACCTCTTGAATCAATCCAGCGCCGGATCCTCATATTTGAACGGATCGCTAACCGCCGGCTGCGTCGGCAGCGGCATGCGCGGCAGCGTCTTGTCGCTGTTCGCGGCCTGCAGCAGCATGCCGGCGAGGACGACCGCGCCCTGGCGCATATCCTCCGCCTTCAGATGATCGAAGGTGTCGATGCCACTGTGGTGGACGCGGCTTTCATAGTCGAGTGGATCCTGGATGAACTGATAGCCCGGCACGCCGATCGCCTGCATATATTCGTGGTCGGTGCCGCCGGTCGGCTGCGACACGACATTGCCGGCGCCCATGCTGGCAAAGGGACTGAGCCATTCGCGCAGCAGCGAGACGGCGGCGACATTGCGTTCGGCATAGAGACCGCGCAGCTTGCCCGAGCCATTGTCGATGTTGAAATAGGCTTTCAGGTCCGCATAGCCGGGCTTGGGCGTGATCGGGAAACGGGTCTTGTAGCGGAAATACATTTCCTCCCGCCCCTGTTCCTCCTTCGGCCCCGGTGCGCGGGTGGCGAGATATTCGTCGACATAGGCCATCGAGCCGAACAGCCCCTGTTCCTCGCCCGACCAGAGGGCAAAGCGGATCGTGCGCTTGGGCTTGATGCCGAGTGATTTCAGGATGCGCGCAGCCTCCATGATCATGGCGCTGCCCGCGCCATTGTCCGCCGCGCCGTCGCCTGCGACCCAGCTGTCGAGATGCGCACCGGCCATGACATAGCCGGTTTTGGGATCGCTGCCGGGAATATCGGCCAGGATGTTGTAGGCGTTGACGTCGCTGTCGTCGAAACGGACGTCGCTGTTGATTTCCAGCACCGGCGCCGGGCCGGTCTTGGCGAGGCGGGCGAGACGGCGATAATCCTCCGCCGCGATCTCGACGCCGGGCAGCGCGGGCGTGTCGCTGACGCCGAAATCATAGCCCTCGCCATGGAGCAGCTTGCCGTCGCGATAGGATTGCCGCGCCCATCCGACCGCCCCCTCGGCCTTCAGGAAGGCCTCCAGCTTGCGGGTGAAGCTGAGGCGCTTCATCAGCCGCTCCAGCGACGCGGGATCATTTTGCGGCTGCTCGAACCTGTCGAGCTTCTCGATATCCTCGCCCTTGAGCCGATGGAAGGCGGCCTCGTTCGGCTCGTCGCCGGTGCCCGGCAGCGACACCAGCACGACCTTGCCGGCGAGCTTGCCGCGCCAGGCGTCGAAATCGCGCTCCTTCTTCATCGGCGCGACGATGATCGGCGCACTCAGCACGCCATTGGTCGGCGGCGTCCAGGCGATCGGGATAGCGGTGAGCTGGATCGGGCGTGGGCTGATCATCTTCACCGAGGAGCCGGCAATCCACCAGCCGCGACCGAAGCGGAAGCCCTGCTTGCGGACATTGGACAGGCCCCATTGGCGAAACTGGTCGGCGGTCCAGGCCTCCGCCTGCCGCATCTGCGGCGAGTTGGTCATGCGCCCGCCAATATCGTCGGTCAGATGCTGGGCGATCTGCATCACCTGGCTGTGGTTCAGCCCTTCGTCGATGACGCGGTTGAGATCGTCGGCCTGCTGCGCGGCGACCGGTGCGGCCAGGCACAGCAAGGGCAGCAGGATGATGGAATGGCGCATATAATCCCCCTTCGTCCGGCCGTCAGGCGCGGCCGCGAAAGCCCGTCTATGCCCGACTGACGCGGGATCGCAAGTGAGGCCGATCACGCCCCGAACACGCATTTGTTGCACCATGTGACGCGCCGTTACACTTTGCGACAAAACTGTCTTTGCCTTGCCAGATTTTTGCGACAAGTGCGGCCTAAACGAGATCCTGTCAGGGTCCAGATTAGGGGTAAATTTCCGTGCGCCAGACGACGTCGCTGCTGCTGTTTTCACTGATGCTGGGCGCGGCACCCGGCGCGCTGATGGCGCAGGAGGCCGAGCAGAAAGGGCCGCCGGCCCAGATGGACGAGGGCGACGAGATCGTCGTCACCGGCGCGGTCCAGCGCGGCGCGGTGCCCGGCGACATCAAGCCCGAACAGCAATTGTCGCCCGCCGATGTCCGGGCGCTGGGCGTCACGTCGATTTCCGAAATCATCACCGAATTGTCGCCACAGACCAATGGCACGCCGGTCATCCTGCTGAACGGCAAGCGCATTTCCAGCTTCTCGGAAATTTCCGACCTGCCATCCGAAGCGGTGTCGCGGGTCGACATCCTGCCCGAGGAAGTGGCCCTGTCCTATGGCTATGCGCCGACGCAGAAGGTGGTGAACATCGTCCTGCGTCAGCGTTTCCGCGCGACCACGGTCGACCTGCGCGGTGGCACGACCACCGATGGCGGACGCGAAAATGGCCAGGGCGAAGTGGGCGTGCTGCGTATCCGGGGCGACAATCGGCTGACGCTGAACGTCAAATATAGCCGGGCCGACAATCTGCTGGAGAGCGAGCGCGGCATCAATGCCGCAGCGCCCAGCATGCCCTATTCGCTGGCCGGCAATATCACCGCGATCGAGCGGGGGGCGGAAATCGACCCGGCCCTGTCGGCCGCCGCCGGCCAGAGTGTGACGGTCGCCAGCGTGCCCGGCAGCGCCGCCAATGGCGCCCCCGGCCTCAATGATTTCGTCGCCGGCGCGAACCAGACCAGCGTCAGCAATCTCAGCAAATATCGCACGCTCAGCCCCGCGACCGAGAATTTTTCCGCCAACGCGACGCTGGCGCGCGCGCTGGGCGGCATATCGGCGACGATCAACGGCCGGCTGGAACTGTCCGACAATGATTCGCTGCAGGGCCTGTCGGCCGCCGCCCTCACCCTGCCCGGCGGCAATCCCTTCTCCGCCTTTGGCGACGATGTCCGCCTCTATCGCTATCTGGAACAGGCCGGCGCGCTGGGGCAGAAGATCCGCGGCACCACCGGGCACATCGGCGTCACGCTGAACGGCCGGCTGGGCGGCACCTGGCAATGGTCCTTCACCGGCAATGGCGACATTTCCGACACCCGCACCCGCACCGATCGCGGCGTCGACACGGGCGGCATCCAGGCCGCGCTCGATGCCGGATCGGCCAGCGTCAATCCCTATGGCGCCTTCACCGCCGACCTGCTGCAATCGCGCCTGACCGACCGCGCCCGGTCGCAATCGCGCGCGATCGGCGGCGACCTGCTGGTCAGCGGATCACTGCTGACCCTGCCGGCCGGCAATGTCATGACGTCGGTGCGGGTCGGTGGATCGACCAATGGCTTTGAAAGCCATTCGGTGCGGTCAGGCGTCGAACGCGGCCTCGACTATAATCGCGAGATTGCGAGCGGACAGGTCAGTTTCGACATACCGCTGACCAGCCGGTCCAAGGGGTTCCTGGGCGCAATCGGCGATGTCGGCGTCAACATGAACGCCGGGGCGCAGCATCTGTCGGATTTCGGCACGCTGTCGACGCTGGGCTATGGCCTGCGCTGGCGGCCGGTGCCGGCGGTGCAGTTGCTGGTGTCGGCCAATCAGGACAAGTCGGCGCCCACCGGCACGCAGATCAACGATCCGGTGATTTCGACGCCCAACGTGTCGGTGTTCGACTATGCCACCGGCCAGACCGTGTTCGTCACGCAATTTTCCGGCGGCAACCCGGACCTGCGATCCAGCACGCGCGACCAGTTCCGCATCAACGCGCGGATCAAGCCGTTCGAAAAACCGAACCTGACGCTGACGGCGACCTATCTCAACAGCCGGACCAGCAACCCCATTTCCGCCTTCCCGACGCCGACGCCGGCGATCGAGAATGCCTTCCCGCAGCGTTTCATGCGCGACGAGGATGGTGAGTTGCTGAGCATCGACGGGCGGCCGATCAACTATCTGCGTTCGCAAAGCGAGCAGCTGCGCTGGGGCTTCGACCTGTCCATCTCATTGAAGTCGCACATCCAGAAGGTGATCGAGGCGTGGCGTGCGGCCGGCGCCAAGCCCGAGGATCGGCCCAAGGAATTGCAGGACATGCGCGCCGCCTTCGGCAATCGTGGCCCGCGCGACGGCGCGGAGGGCAATCGCGAGGGCGGTCCGCCGCGCGGCGAGGGGAATGACGGCGCGCCCCGCGGCGACGGCGACAACAACCAGCGCGGCAATGACGGCCCCGGTGGCCAGAATGGCGGCCAGGGTGGCGGCGACAATGCGCAGGGCGGTGGCGATGGTCCGCGCGGGCCGGGCGGCCCCGGCGGCGGCTTTGGTGGGCCGGGTGGTTTCCGTGGCCCCGGCGCCGGCCAGGCCGGCGGACGGCTGACCTTCAGCCTCTATCATACCTGGCACCTGACCGAGAGCATCCTGATCGCGCCGGGCGTGCCCGAACTCAACCTGCTCGACGGCGATGCGGTCGGCTCGTCGGGCGGGCAGCCCCGCCACGAGCTGAAGGCGCGGGTCGGCTATGTGAACAATGGCATTGGCGGCCGGCTGGGCGTCGACTGGGAAAGCGGCACCCATGTCGATGGCGCCTTGGGCGGCAGTTCGCGGCTGGACTTTGCCAGCCTGGCTTCCGCCAATCTGCGGCTGTTCGCCAATTTCGGCCAGATGCCCAGCCTGGTGAAGGCCCATCCCTTCCTGCGCGGCGCGCGCGTGTCGATCGGCATCGACAATATCTTCAACACCCGCCGCGACGTCACCGACGCGACCGGAGCAACCCCGGTCCGCTATCAGCCGGGCTATCTCGACCCGCTCGGCCGGACGGTGTCGGTCAGCTTCCGCAAGCTGTTCTTCTGAAAGGTCGCCCGGCCGGGCGATGTCCGGCCGGTCGCCTGTATCGCTATCCGGCCAGTGCGCGCGCCTGCGGGCGAAGCAGGGCCAGATCGATCGGGGCGGCAAATTCCACCCCCATGCGGTCTTCGCGTGACCAGCGGGTGGTCGCGTCGACGCTCTGCCCCTCCGACAGGTCGATCGCAAACTGCGTGCCTTCCGGCACATTCCACAGCCCCTCGATCATCGCGCCGGTAGCGGAGATGTTGCGGATGCGGCCATTATAGACATGGCCGTCATGATGGACAGCGACCGTGCGCAGCATCGCCTTGCGCTCCGGCCGGCTCGACTGGAAGCCTTCGGACCGGGCGGAGACGCCATTGGCGCGCTGCCCTTCCAGCACCTGCGCCGCGGGCATCGGCCGGCCATAGATATAGCCCTGGATATGGCTGCACCCCAGTTGCCGGATCAGGTCCAGCTCGTCGCGGGTCTCGGCGCCTTCGGCCGTGGTATCCATGCCCAGCGCCTCGGCCAGGCTGACGATCGCCTTGATGATCGCGCTGTTGCGGCTACCCCGGATCGCGGCGCCGCGCACGAAGCTCTGGTCGATCTTGATCTTGTCGAACGGCGCCTTCTTCAGATAGCCGAGCGACGAATAGCCGGTGCCGAAATCGTCGAGCGCCAGCCGCACGCCCAGCCCCTTGAGCCGGGTGAACATGGCGTCGGTGCCGTCATTGTCGTTCAGGAACACGCTTTCGGTGATTTCCAGCTCCAGTCGTTCGGGCGCCAGTTGCGCGCTCGCCAGGGCCTGCATCACGGTGGTCGGGAAACCGGGATTGGCGAATTGCATCGCCGAGACATTGACCGCAACCCGGATACCCGCGTCCCACTGCGCCGCGTCACGACAGGCGGTGCGCATCACCCATTCGCCGATCGGCGCGATCAGGCCGCTATCCTCCGCAATGGGGACGAACAATGCCGGCGAGATGGCGCCGCGCACCGGATGATCCCAGCGCAGCAGCGCCTCATAGCCGGTGATACGCTCGGTCGTCGAACTGACGATCGGCTGATAAACAAGGTGCAGACCGTCCGCCGTCAGCGCATGGCGCAGATCCTGTTCGAGCTGGCGGCGATCTTCCGCATCGGCGTGCATGTCGGCCGAATAGAAGCGATAGACGCCGCGCCCATCGCCCTTTGCCTTGTAGAGGGCGAGGTCGGCATTGCGGATCAGGGCATCGGCGGTGACGCCATCTTCGGGGCAGAAGGAAATGCCGATCGACACGCCGATCACCACGCCCGTGCCCTCGATCGAATAAGGTTGCGACAGGGCGCTGATGATCGCCTGAGCCAGCAGGCCGAGCCGGTTGCGGTCATGGCGGCCATGCACCAGCACCTTGAACTCGTCGCCGCCCTGGCGCCCGACCAGCCCCTGATTGCCGACCACGCGCTGGAGGCGCTGGCTGACCTGACGTAGCAGCGCGTCGCCGGCCGGATGGCCGAGCGTGTCGTTGACACTCTTGAACCGGTCGAGATCGAGCATCATCAGCGCGCATTCGCCCTGCTTGCCGCGCGAACCCAGCACCGCCTGCTCCAGCGCCTGCAGCATCTGCACGCGGTTGGCGAGGCCGGTCAGCGAATCATATTGGGCAAGGCGCGTCACTTCCGCCTGACTGCGGCGCATTTCGGTCAGGTCGGTGCCCGATCCACGGAAACCGTGGAACTGGCCATATTCGTTGAAAACCGGTTCGCCCGAGATCGACCACCAGCGTTCCTCGCGCGCGATCGCAGCCCGCACCGCAATGTCGGCAAAGCCGGTCCGGGCCGAGAGGTGGAAGCCCAGCGTCCGCTCGCCATCGCCCTGTTGCCGGTCGCCCTGCTGGATGATGTCGGTCAGCGACCGGCCGATCAGGCTGCCCGCTTCCACGCCCAGCGGTTCGGCCAGGGTGGCGGAGATATAGGTGATGTGGCCGTGGCGATCGGTTTCCCAGAACCAGCCGCGGCCGGACTGTTCATATTCCTCCAGCAGCCGGTCGGAGCGCTGCGCCTTGAGATCCTGCCGATGCTGTTCGATCGCCCGTTCACGATCTGCCGCCGCCTGACGCAGGGTCGCGATCGCCATCACCGCCAGGCAGCTGGCCAGCAGCCCCAGATGCACCATGCCCGCATGGGCGATGCCGGCCACCAGCAGCGCCCCCATGAAATAGCTCAGCCCCAGCAGGCGCCGGTCGCCGACGATGCAGACCGCCAGCAGCGCGATCGCCATTTCCGGCACGGCGGACGGCATCGCCACGCCATTGCCCTGCGCCAGCCACAGGCTGAAGATCAGTCCCGAGCAGAAGAGTGCGGGCAGCATCAGCCAGTTCTGGACATGGGGGCGCAGATTGCGGAACAGCGCCCAGCGCGGCACCAGCATCAGCAAGCCGTCGATCAGCACCACGCCGCACAGCAGGGCGCCATGTTCCGGCCGGGTGAAGGAAAGCATGCCGAGCAGCGCCGCAACGCACAGCTTGGCCAGCAGCATCAGCGGCCACAGGGCGGCAACATGGGTGAAGCTGCGCGACAGCCAGTTGGCGGCGACTTCCGTGCCGCTTTCGGCCAGACCCAGCGAAACCAGCAGGCTCGCGGTCCTAGCCGGCGCATCAGTATCTGTTTTGCGGACAATAGCCATGCCGATCGTCTAACCGACAAAGCTTGAGAAGCGATTACCCGCCGGGTCCGGGAGATTCCCTGATATTCAGCGATCTCCCGGCAAGACCGGTCAGACGCGCATCGGCATCAGAACGTAAAGCGCCGGGCTGCGATCATTTTCGCGGATCAGCGTCGGCGCGGCCGCATCGGCCAGATGCAGTTCGACGATGTCGGTGTCGATCTGGCCAAGGATGTCGAGCAGATAACGGGCGTTGAAGCCGATATCGAAGCCTTCGCCCTGGAACGCGCCGGGCACTTCTTCGGCCGCCGTGCCATTTTCCGGGCTGGTGACCGACAGGGTGATCTTGTCCTTGTCGAGGCTCATCTTGACCGCGCGGGTCTTTTCGGTGGCGATGGTCGCAACGCGGTCCACGCCTTCCTCGAAGCTGCGCGGATCGATCTTGAGCAGCTTGTCGTTCGCAGTCGGAATGACGCGGCTATAATCGGGGAAGGTGCCGTCGATCAGCTTGCTGGTCAGGATCGCGCTGCCGAGGCCAAAGCGGATCTTGCTGGCCGACAGGCTGACCTGCACCGAACCCTCGACCTCGTCGAGCAGCTTGCGCAGTTCGGCGATGCACTTGCGGGGGATGATGATGCCCGGCATGCCGTCGGCGCCGTCGGGACGCGGCACGGTGACGCGGGCCAGACGGTGACCGTCGGTCGCGGCGGCCTTGAGCACCGGCGAACCTTCGTCCGAGACGTGGAAATAGATGCCGTTCAGATAATAGCGCGTCTCTTCGGTCGAGATGGCGAAGCGCGTCTTGTCGATGATCTGCTTGAGCGTTTCGGCCGGCAGTTCGAAGCTGGTCGGCAGGTCGCCCTCGGCAATCACCGGGAAGTCGTCACGCGGCAGGGTCGACAGGTTGAAGCGGGCGCGGCCGGCCTGGATCAGCATCTTGCCGTCGGCCGCCTGCAGCGACACCTGGCTGCCTTCGGGCAGCTTGCGGGCGATGTCGAACAGCGTGTGGGCGGAAATGGTGGTGGCGCCGGCCTGTTCGACCTGGGCCGACACGCTTTCCACGACCTGCAGGTCGAGATCGGTCGCCATCAGCTTGATCGCGCCATCCGCCGATGCCTCGATCAGCACGTTGGACAGGATCGGAATCGTGTTGCGCCGCTCGACCACCGACTGGACGTGGCTGAGGCTCTTGAGGAGCGTTGCGCGTTCGATGGTGGCCTTCATGTCCCTGTTCTGTCCGTTCTTTTTGCGTCGATGGCGAGGATTCGGTCGAATCCCGGCGGCAATGATGGATGGTCCTTCATAACCGCTATGTCAGCGGCGGCAAGCACCTCGACGCGCTTTCGAAACGAAGCCGGGCTTGCAAATGACGATGGCTTGCGCTTTGCCCGGACCATGCGCCGCCTGCCCGCCCTGCTGATCCCGCTCGTCACCCTCGCCAGCCCGGCCATGGCGCGCGATTCGCTCGGCATTTTCGAAAGCTGGGGGGCGTTTCGCGATCCCGGCGCCGGCCAGAACGGCCCGCGCTGCTACGCCATCGCCATGCCGGTGCCGCGCCGCGCGGGCGATGCGCCCAAGGGTTTTGCTGCCGTCGGCACCTGGCCGCGCCAGCATGTCCGCGGCCAGGTCCATTTCCGCCTCAGCCGGCCGCGCTCCGCCAATGCGCGGGTCTCGCTCAGCGTCGGCGACCGCCGTTTCCCGCTGGTCGCGGGCCAGGCCGATGCCTGGGCCGCCAATCCGCAGGACGATGCCGCAATCATCGCCGCGATGCGCTCCGCCAGCAGCATGAGCGTGCAATCGACATCGGCCAAGGGCGGCGCCTTTGCCGACAGCTATGCGCTGCGCGGCGCGGCCACGGCGATCGACGCGGCAGCGCTGGGGTGCGCCCGTTTACGCTGATCGCAACGCCACTTTAAAAATCCGGCAAAATCGACTATGTGCGCGACCATGCATTCCGCCGCCAATCCCATCATGCCGATTCCCGGCCTTATCGACCCTGTGCCCGTGCCCCGCGCGGTGACGCCCCGTGAGGACGGACGCGTCGACATGCTGGGCCTGACCCGCGCCCAGATGAAGGGCGTGCTGGAAGAAGCCGGACTCGACCAGAAGGCCGCCAAGCTGCGGTCCAAGCAGCTGTTCCATTGGCTCTATCATCGCGGCGAAACCGATTTCGAGAAGATGACTGACCTCGCCAAGCCGATGCGGCTGTGGATGGCGGAACGCTTCATCGTCGGCCGGCCGCAGGTGGTGGAGGCGCAGGTGTCGAACGACGGCACCCGCAAATGGCTGCTCCGTTCGGACGATGGCCAGGATTATGAGATGGTCTTCATCCCCGATGCGGACCGCGGCACCTTGTGCGTGTCGAGCCAGGTCGGCTGCACGCTCAATTGCAGCTTCTGCCACACCGGCACGATGCGACTGGTGCGCAACCTGACGCCCGGCGAGATTGTCGGCCAGGTCATGCTGGCGCGCGACGCGCTGGGCGAATGGCCCAAGGGCAGCATGGCCAGCGCCAATGACGATGAGACGGACGAGGATTCGCAATATACGGCGGACGGCCGCATGCTCACCAACATCGTGATGATGGGCATGGGCGAGCCGCTCTATAATTTCGATCATGTCCGCGACGCGCTCAAGCTGGTGATGGACGGCGATGGCCTGGCCCTGTCGAAGCGGCGCATCACCCTGTCGACCAGCGGCGTCGTGCCGATGATGGCGCGCGCGGCCGAGGAAATCGGCGTGAACCTGGCGGTCTCGCTCCATGCCGTGACCAAGGAAGTGCGCGACGAGCTGGTGCCGCTCAACCGCAAATATGGCATCGAGGAATTGCTCCAGGCCTGTGCCGATTATCCCAAGGCGAACAATGCCCGGCGCATCACGTTCGAATATGTGATGATCAAGGACAAGAATGACAGCGATGCCGACGCGCATGAGCTGGTCCGCCTGATCCGCAAGTACAAGCTGCCGGCCAAGGTCAACCTGATCCCGTTCAACCCCTGGCCGGGCACCGACTATGAATGTTCGAGCCCCGAAAGGATCCGCGCGTTCAGCACGATCGTGTTCGAGGGCGGTATTTCCGCGCCGGTGCGCACGCCGCGCGGCCGCGACATCATGGCCGCCTGTGGCCAGCTCAAGTCGGCGAGCGAGAAGAAGAGCAAGGCGGAACTCAAGCGCCTGGCCGAAGAGAAGCAAGCCGCACTCGGATAATCCGGGGACGACTGGCTGCGCCCAGACGCGCGACGACAAGCCCCGCCCATACCGGCGGGGCTTTTCTTTTGGGGGAATGAGGATGACCGATGACGAGATCGATATGCTGGGCCGCGGCTTTTGCGCCTGCACTTTGCCCAAGGCGCACTGGACCCACGGCGCCCATTTCGCGACCGCGCTGTGGCTGATCCTGCGCCGGCCCGATATTGACGCCGAAATTGACATGCCCGGCATGATCCGCCGCTACAATGAAAGCGTCGGCGGGGTGAACAGCGACACGAGCGGCTATCATGAGACCATCACCCAGGCCTCGCTGCACATGGCCCGGCAGTTGCTGGCCGGCCTGCCCGCCGATGTGACGCCGGCCGCAGCCTATGCCGCGCTGATGGCGTCGCCGCTGGGCGACAAGGACTGGCCCTTCGCCTACTGGACGCGCGAGACGCTGATGAGCCCGGCCGCGCGCCGGGCATGGGTCGCGCCCGATCGGGCGCCGCTGCCGACATAAAAAAGGGCGGCCCAAACGGACCGCCCTTCCCCATATTCCGATCGAGAGGGATCAGAAACGGAAGCCGATGCCGACGACGCCAGCGTCACGGCCACCGAAATTGTCTTCATACTCGGTGCGCTGATATTCGGCCGAGATGTAGGTGTTCGGGGTCACCGAATATTCCAGGCCACCGCCGTAACGCACGCCTTCCAGCGAGGTGTGGGCGCCAGCGGCTTCGATGCGGCTCGAAGCGTAGCCGACCTTGCCGAACGCCAGGATCTGCGGGGTCACGACATAGCCGAGACGGACCGAAGCGGCGAGGTCGCGGCTGGCGTCGAAGCCCTGGCCGTCGACGGTCGAGTCACCGAACGACACTTCCGGACCGAAGGTCACGCGGTTGGCAACGGCGAGGTCGTAGCCGGCGGTCACGCCGTAGCTGAAACCGTCTTCGCCCTGCGCCTTGTCAAAGCCCATGGTGACGCCAGCGCGCGGACCGGTGAACGGCGCAGCATCCTGAGCGAAAGCGGGGGCCGAAACAGCGGCGGCAGCAGCAATCGCTGCGAAAATCACAGTCTTCATAAAGTCCTCGATATTTATTATGACGCTACGACTTAATTGTTCATCTAGCGTTCAGGTTTGATGCTAGGAAAATATGAAATAGAGTCACACTTCCTCCTGCTTATTCCTCTCCGACACTTCGGAGAGGAACTGCCCCCTCTGCATCATGAGAGCGCAGTGGCCATCTAGGATCGCCAAACTCACTTGCAAAGGGGCAAGGCCTTTATTTCAATCAATTTCAGGGCTTGTGTTGCAAAAGTGTGACAACGCGCCTGCAGCACGACCGGCCGCAAAAAGGGGACGGCCCGACAGCCGCCCCCTTCGCGAAAGCCCCGGTTTCCGGGCGATCAGAAGCGCAGGCCGATGCCCGTCACTAACTGGTGGCGCGACACGCCCGCCTCATAATCGGAATAGCGATATTCGCCCTTGAGAAAGAGCTTTTCGGCGATCCGATATTCCAGACCCGCGCCCAGCCGCAGCCCATCGCCATTGTCGCCGCCGCGGATCAGGCCGCCTTCGCCGTCACTGGCTTCATATTCCATCCGGGCATTGCTGTAGCCTGCCTTCACATAGGCGAGCGCCTTGCTGCCGAGCGGCACACCGATCCGCCCGCCGACATACAGGTCACGATCGGTCTCGCTCTTGCCGCCGGCGACATGCAGGCGGGTGGTGGAATCGGAAATTTCGCCCTCAATGCCCAGGATCAGGCCGCCCAAGGCAAAATCATAGCCGGCATTGAGGCCATAGAGCAGGCCGTCGGCCGATTTGACGCCCTTGGCATCGACCACATCATAGCCGGTGATGATTTCGGCATGGGCACCCGTGAAAGGGGCATAATCCTGCGCAAAGGCAGGCGCCGAAACAAAACACAGAACAGCCGAAGCGATAAAAAACGTGATACACTTCATATTACCCATCCAATATCTGCGTCGAAGCGCCGAAAATCGTGACAGGCGACCTTGTTTATACTCCCGTTTCGAGGAGGAATTTTATCAATTCAAATTTCTGTACGAAAATTCTTTGAAGTCGACTTCATCAGTCCCTTGCAGGGCCAGCCGTTGATCGCAATCGCACGGCGCGCACCATGGCCATTCGACCAACGACGGGCCTGGACATGCGAACGACCGCGATGCGGCTGGATATTTCGACGAAAGACAATAGGGTCATGCCCATGGAGCCGCCTTACGCCCCAGGGGACATGGTCCGCCGCCACCGCCTGACCACCCGGCTGTGGCACTGGCTGAACGCGCTGCTGCTCTATATCCTCTTCACCTCCGGCCTTGGCATCTTCAACGCCCATCCCCGCCTTTATTGGGGGCACTATGGCGCCAATTTCGATCATGCCTGGCTGGAGCTGGACCGGTTCCCCGGCTGGATCACCCTGCCCGCCCTCTATAATCTGGCGCTGTCGCGCCACTGGCATCTGACCGCCGCGCCGATCTTCGCCTTCGCGCTGCTCTTCTACATGCTCTGGGGTCTGGCGGGCGGCCATATCGCCCGCGACCTCGCCTTTCGTCGGGGCGAACTGGCGCCGCGCCATGTCTGGCAGGACATAAGGGACCATGCCCGGCTGCGCTTCCCCACCGGCGCCGCGGCGCTGCGCTACAATGTGCTGCAGAAGGCGAGCTATATCGCCGTCCTCTTCATCGCCCTGCCGCTGCTGATCCTGACCGGCCTTACCATGTCGCCGGGCATGAACGCTGCCTGGCCCTGGCTGGTCGACCTGTTCGGCGGACGCCAGTCGGCCCGGTCGATCCATTTCCTGACCGCCTTCGCGCTGGTCGCCTTCTTCCTGGTCCATATGCTGATGGTGCTGCTGGCCGGCCCGGTGAACGAGATCGGATCGATGATCACCGGCCGCTATCGCCTCCCTAAGGACCGGCCATGATCCTGACCCGCCGCACCCTACTACTGGGCGCAACCGCGACGCTGGCAGGATGCGACCGGATCGCGCGCCAGCCGCTGGCCCGCGACATCCTCTTTTCCGCCGACAATTTTCATCAATGGGCGCAGCGCAAGATCATGGCGCGCGACGCACTGGCGCAGGAATTCCGGCCCGAGCAGATTTCGCCCTTCTTCCGCGCGAACGGCACCGCCAATCCCAACACCCCGGCCTACAAGGCACTGTGGCGCAGCGGTTTTGCCGACTGGCGCCTGCGGATTGACGGTCATGTCGCCCGCCCCCTGTCACTTTCGCTGTCGCAATTGCATCGCCTGCCCCATCGCGAGCAGATCACCCGCCATGATTGTGTCGAGGGATGGAGCGCGATCGGCAAATGGCGCGGCGTGCCATTGAAGCTGCTGCTCGACGGCGCGGGGCTGCGCGATCGCGCGCGCTATATCGTGTTCCACTGCGCCGACGACATGGGCGGTGGCACCGCTTATTATGAGAGCATCGACCTGATCGATGCCTTCCATCCCCAGACCATCCTGGCCTTCGCGCTCAACGACCGGCCACTAAGCGTCGCCAATGGCGCGCCGTTGCGGCTGCGGGTGGAGCGACAACTGGGCTATAAGCAGGCCAAATATCTGATGCGGATCGAGGCGGTCGAGAGCCTATTGTCCATCGGTCGGGGCAAGGGCGGTTTTTGGGAAGACCGCGCCAATTATGATTGGTATGCAGGTATTTGACGGCCGCGTAACGAGAAGGACCAGCCTGCTCCATGAAGATTTTCGACCGCGTTCTGAGACGTCTTGTCACCAAGGGTCAGTTGACCGTTTTCTATGCCGACGGCCGTAGCGTTACCGTCGGTTCGCCCGATCCCGACCTGCCCCCGCTGGCGCTGCGCTTCCTCGACAAGCGCGTGCCCCTCGACATCGTCAAGGATCCGCGCCTGGGCATGGCCGAGGCCTATATCGATGGCCGGGTGGCGATCGAGGGCGGCGGCATCATGGAGTTCGTGTCCATGATCCGCCAGAACAACGCCTGGGAAAATGGCAAGTCGATCGATGCCAAGGGGCCGGTGCAGCGCGCGCTGAAGACGGTGCGCCGCAAGTTATGGAAGGCCAATCATCGCAGCCGGTCCAAGGCCAATGTCGCCCATCATTATGACCTGTCGGGCGCGCTCTACGCCCTCTTCCTCGACCGTGACCGGCAATATAGCTGCGCCTATTTCCCCGATGCGGAGAATGAGGCGGGGATCAGCCTGGAACAGGCGCAGGAAGACAAGAAGGCGCATATCGCCGCCAAGCTCTACCTGAAGCCGGGCATGAAGGTGCTGGACATTGGCTGCGGCTGGGGCGGCATGGCGCTGTACCTGCACAAGCATTTCGGTGTCGACGTCACCGGCATCACCCTGTCGGAAGAGCAGTTGAAGGTCGCACGCCAGCGGGCGATCGATGCGGGCGTGGCCGACCATGTCCGGTTCGAGCTGATCGACTATCGCGACATTGAAGGGCCGTTCGACCGGATCGTGTCGGTCGGCATGTTCGAACATGTCGGCACCGCCGACTATCGCGTCTTCTACAACAAATGCCGCGACCTGCTGACGCCCGACGGCGTGATGCTGATCCACACCATCGGCCGGGTCGATGGCCCCGGCATCACCGACACCTTCACCACCAAATATATCTTCCCCGGCGGCTATATCCCCGCTTTGTCGGAAATGGTGGCGGGCAGCGAAGGCACGCGGCTGATGATCACCGACGTGGAAGTGCTGCGCATCCATTATGGCCTGACCATCCGCGACTGGTACAAACGGACCATGGCGCACAAGGCGGATATCGTCGCCCTCTATGACGAGCGCTTCTTCCGCCTGTGGACCTTCTATCTGGCGGGCGCGGCGACCGTGTTCGAACATGGGTCGATGGTCAATTTCCAGGTCCAATATGTGCGCGATCGCCGCGCGCTACCTATCACCCGCGACTATATGATCGAGGCAGAGACCGCGCTGCGCGGGCGCTGAAACACCATCGCGCACCGATGATGCGAGGCAGAATTGCGACCGTCCGGGCGGGCTGAACAAAGCCTGTCAGCCCTGTTCCCGGACGGTTCAGTGACCGGCCCCCATTCTCCTCCCCACGTCCCCGCGCTGCCCCGGCAGCCGGGCCGGACAGAGGAGAAGCAAGATGAAATTCCTATGGAAAAGCGCCGCGATGCTGGGCCTGGCCATGGCCGGCATCGCCGCCACGAGCGCGCCTGCCCAGGCGCAGCATTATCGCAGCGACGGCTGGCGCGGCGATCGTGACGGCCGCTGGGATGGCCGGCGCCATTGGGACAATCGCCGCTGGGACGACCGCCGTCGCTGGCGCGGCGACCGGCGCTATTATGACGGACGACGCGGCTATCATCGCTCCGCCTATCGCCAGCGCTGCTGGGACGAATGGCGCTATAATTCCTATCGCGACCGTCGGGTCCGGGTCCGCATCTGTCGCTGATCCCGCCTGACCAAATCCATATCGCGGCCCGCCCCGATTGAACCCGAGGGCGGGTTGCGGCATTTCTGTGCCCATGAGCGATCCTACACCCGTCATCCAGAGCCTGTTGTCGGGCCTGCCGATCCTGCTTCTCCACCTCGCCTGCGCCACCCTGGTCTGGGCGGCCGCCATGGCGGTCTATATGTGGATAACCCCGCACGACGAGTTCAAGCTGATCCGCGCCGGCAATGAGGCGGCCGCCATTTCGCTGGGCGGCGCCTCCGTCGGCCTCGCCGTGCCGCTGGCCTTCTGCCTCGCCGGATCGGTCAATGTCTGGGACGTCGTCATCTGGGGCAGCGTCACGCTGGTGCTGCAACTCATCGCCTTTCGCCTGGTAGACCTGTTGCTGGGATCGCTGTCGGGCCGGATCGAGGCGAATGAGCGTTCCGCCGCGATCTTCCTGGCGATGATGAAGGCCGCGGTCGCCTGCCTGACGGCTGCGGCCGTGGCGGGCTGACGCGATGGGGCGTGGGGGCTGTGGCTGCCTGCCCTGGCTGCTGGGCCTGATCCTGCTGCTCGCCTGGCTGGGCGAGATGCAGGCACCGTCCTTGCAGGTCGAACAATATGATCCCCGTTCGCCCCGCCGCCCGCTGCCGCGCGGTAGCGAGGAACAATATATTATCGAGGATCGGCCCGGCGGCCCGGCCGACGCCATGGGCACGGCCTTTGCCGTCGATCGCAGCGGCGTGTGGATGACCGCCGAACATGTCACCCATGGCTGTTCGCGCGTCGGGCTGGAACAGCGCGGCCGCGCGCTGGAGGTGCCGCGCGTCATCGAAAGCCGGGAATCGGATGCCGCGATCATCCCGCGCGGTCCCCGCAGCCCCGCCGCCCTGCCACTGCGCAGTGGTGCGCCCTCGCCCGGCTCCACCGGCTATCATATGGGCTTCCCCGCCGGCGAACCGACATTGGTCCTGTCCGAACTGATCGGCCGGGCCGAAGCCCGGCGCGGCAGCAGCGGCATCGACCAGCCGGTGCTGGTCTGGGCCGAGCGTGGCCGCCTGCCCGAGGGCGACGGCACCCTGTCGGGGATCAGCGGCGGCCCGGTCTTCTCCACCGATGGCCGGGTCGTCGGCATCAACAGCGCATCGACCGACCGGCGCGGCCGCATCCTGACCGTCGCGCCCGACGCGATGATGCGCCTGACCGCTGCCAGCCGTGCTGTTGGCGACCAGCCGGTCGCCTACCCCTTTGCCGGCCTTACCGACGCGCAGGAACGTTTCGCCAACTGGCTGGAGGAAGGCGTCATCCGCCGCATCTTCTGCGATGTCGATGACGGGCGCGGCGGTTGACGCCTGCGGGCAGGAAAGAGTAGGCGCTGCGCAGCATTTTCAGGGAAATTGAGATCATGAGCGACACGCCCCCCGACCATCTGTCCACCAACCCGCGCAGCCCCCATTTCGACATGGAGGTGCTGCAGCGCGGCATCGGCATCCGTTTCAAGGGCCGCGAGCGCAAGGATGTGGAAGAATATTCGATTTCCGAGGGCTGGATTCGCGTTGCCGCCGGCAAGACCCGCGACCGTCACGGCAACCCGCTGACCATCAAGCTGTCGGGTGAGGTCGAGGCCTGGTTCGAAAACCCGGCCGAAGGCGCCGAGAGCGACAAGGCCGCCGACGCGGAATAAGCAGATAAGGCCGGTCCCCGCTCGATCGTGGGGGCCGGTCAGTTCATCAGGGATTCGCGCTTCACGTCGGCGATGACGTCGCCCAGCGAGCGATCCGACGGGCTGTTGTCCGCATATTCGATGATGAACGGGTCCGCCTCGATACGGGGCGCCGCCTTGCGCCGGGGCGCAGCAGGCTTGGGCGAAACCGCCGCCACCATCGCATGCGTCTGAACCGACGCCACCCGTGTCGCCGCCCTGGGCAGCGGCGCAAGCTCCGCACCGTCCTCACCATCGCCTGTGTCGGCCGCGGCACTGGCATAGCGAAGGCTGCTGCCCAGCGCCGAATCGGGCGTGAAGGGATGCAGTTTCGCCTTGGCCGGATAGATGAAGCCGAAGGTCGGGTTGATGCGGGCGCCCATCTGCCCGGTCGGGCTGTGCCAGACGCGCACCTGGCTCCAGTCGCCCGCGTCCGACACGTCGATCGCCAGCACATCCTCCTCGATTGCGCCGGGCGACGACCAGTTGGCGTGGCGGATCAGCACGCGGCGATCATCCAATATCCGGCTGACCACGGCGACATGGCCCAGGGTCATCGGCCCGACGGGCCGGAAGGCGAGCACCGCACCCTTTTTGGGGATGCTGCCGCGCTTGTAATGATCCTGTGCCTGGTCCCACCAGGTCAGCGCATCACCATAGATTTCCACGCCCGACACGATGCGCGCATAAGGAACGCACTGCAGCGCCGTGGCGCCCAGCACGGGCGCCGCCGTCAGGCCGGACAGCAAAGCCATCCAGCGGACATATCGAAACATTTAATGCGACCTCTAAGCGTCGAGTATCGCCCCACCGCGATCGACCCTAGAGCCCCATCCGTAAGGATTGGGTTAACGGCTCAGAAAGCACCCTTGGCGCTGTCGCTGCCGGCGGTGGCGCGATCGGCCAGGGCGATCTGGACCGGCTGATCGATTTCCGGCTTGTCGGCATAGATGAAGCCGTTGGTCGGGTTCGAACGCAGGCCAACGTCGCCGATCGGGCCATACCATACGCGCACGTCGGTCCAGTCATTGTTGGGCGACACGTCGATGGCGCGGACATTGCGCTCGACACCGCCACGATAGGACCAGTTGGCGTGGGTCAGCAGCACTTCGCGATCATTGACGATCTTGCTGACCATGGCGACATGGCCGACCGGCATCGAACGGCTGGACGCGAAGGAAAGGACGGCACCGACGCGGGGCTCATGACCACGGTCGTAGCGACCGGCGGCCTGGTTCCACCAGGTGTTGGCATTGCCGAAAATTTCGATGCCGGAGACTTCGCGGGCGAAGGGCGCGCATTGCAGGACACCGGCGGTGGCGGGAACGGCAGAGAAGGCACCGAGCGCAAGCATGGCGGCTGCGAACAGCGCGCGAAAACCACCGATCATTCCTTGCGACCCCCGACTTGTAGGTAGGTATAATCCCCGATGACCTCCTTAGGGCAGACGCCGTTCGTCTTGAAAACCGCCGAGCGATGAGTCGTTGCTGCGATGCGTCATGCTGCGGAACGAAAAACATGCCCGGCCGTTACATGAAGCCGGGTTGCACCGTTCAACTCGTTGAAAAGACTATCTTCCGTGCCAGTCATCCAGACCTGGCCGCCGGTTTCGCGCAATCGGTCGAACAGCGCAGCTCGTCGCGACGGGTCGAGATGCGCCGCCACTTCGTCGAGCAGAAGCACCGGCGGCTGGCCGCGATCAGCCGACACCAGAGCCGCATGCGCCAGCAGGATCGAAAGCAGGAGCGCCTTCTGCTCGCCGGTCGAACAGAGCGCCGCCGCCTGATTCTTGGCGATGTGGATGACATCCAGATCATGACGATGCGGCCCCGACAGGGTGCGGCCGGCCGCGGCATCGCGTCGCCGCTCGCGGGCAAGCCGCTGGCCGAGCGGTTCGTCGCTGGCGCCGTCCTCCTGCGCGATTCGGATGAGCGGCCGGGCGAAGGGCTCGTCGGGCTGATCGACCAATTGCCGGTTGAGGCGCGCGACCAGATCGGCGCGGGCAGCGGCGAGCGCCATGCCATGCTCGTCCATCTGCGCCTCCAGCGCACCGATCCACGCCGGGTCCGCCCGGCGCAGATCGGTCAGCAGCCGGTTGCGCGCCCGCATCGCCGCTTCATAGCGGGCGCTGTGCGCGGCATGGCCGGGATGGAGCGCCAGGGTGAGGCGATCGAGGAAGCGACGGCGACCGCCGGGGCTGTCGAGGAACAGCCGGTCCATCGCCGGCGTCAGCCAGACGATCGAGAGATGATCGGCCAGCGCATTGGCGGACGAGGCGACACCGCCAATCCGCACCTGCCGCCGGTCGGGCGCATCCGCACTGACGCCGGTGCCGAGCACCACGCCATCCACCTCCGCCGCGATGCCGAAGCTGCCGCCTCCATCCTGCCGCGCCATCGCCCGCAGCGCCGCGCCGCGCAGCCCCCGGCCGGGCGCCAGCATCGATACCGCTTCCAATATGTTGGTCTTGCCCGCGCCATTATCGCCGGTCAGCAGGACGAATGGCTGGTCGGGCACGATCAGCGCGTCCGCATGGTTGCGGAAATCACTCAGGGTGAGGCGGCCGATCATCGCGCCGCTGTAGCGAGGACTGCGCGCCGGGGGAAGCGGTTCAGGCGGCCGGGGTGCAGCGCTTGCGCACGATCGCCGTGCCGTCATTGGCAATGGTAAGCTGCTGCCCATCGGTCGAGGGACGCAGCATCAGGGTCCGGGTCCAGCTTTCGCCCTCCCCCGTGAAATTGGCGACGACCGCCAGCCGCCCCTCCCCCTCGCGCGTGACACGCTGAACCGTGCCGACGCTTTCGTGGAAGATCAGGCTGGCCGCCGTCAGTTCCAGCGCCTGTGCCGCCGCCCGGTCGCCGCAGCGCTCATTGGTGCCGGTCCAGCGCCCCTGCAGCGCGATGGGGATCGCATTGGCGTGGAGCGCCTCCCCCTTGGCCACCGGCAGGTCGGGCGCAGGCTCGACCGGGGTAATGGCATTGGCGCCGGGCGGGACATCGCGCGTGCTGGGCAAGGCCTGGTCCAGGATGTTGGTGACCATGCCGGACTGATTCTGTTCCTTGCTGCCGCAACCGGCGAGCAGCAGCAGCGGAAGGGCGAGGAGGAAATGGTTACGCATGCGATGCCAACCCGGCAGGGCGGCATCGGGTTCCGCCAACCCTCGCGTGACCGCCCATCGCGGCCATGCTATCACCACAGAGACAATCGAGGAGGGATGCCATGCCGGTCCTGGGAATGGGCGGACTTTTCTTTCGCGCACGCGATCCGGCTGCGCTGTCCGCCTGGTATCGCACCCATCTTGGCGTCGGCGGCGGATGCAGCGCCGATCCCGACATTCCGGCGGTCAACGAATATGTCTGGCAGACGCTGGGCGGGCCAATGGTCTTTTCCCCGTTCAAGCAGGACAGCGACTATTTCGCCGCCGACAAGAGCTTCATGATCAATCTGCGCGTATCCGATCTCGACGGGCTGCTGGCGGACTTGCGCGCGGCGGACGTTGAGGCCATCACCAAGCCCGAATGGGATCATCCCGATGTCGGGCGCTTTGCCCGCATCCATGATCCCGAGGGCAATGCCATCGAATTGTGGGAACCGCCCACCCCCGCCGCCTGACCGACCCATGGGAGCTAGATTATGAAGAGCGCGAAGATCATCCTGGCCCTGGCGGCCGCAGCCCTGGGCACGCAGGGCAGCATGGCGGCACTGGCGGTCGGCGCCAAGGCGCCGGAATTCACCACCCGCGGCGCGCTGGCCGGCAAGACCTTCACCGTCACCCTGTCGCACCAGTTGCGGCGCGGGCCGGTGGTCCTCTATTTCTTCCCCAAGGCCTTCACGCCGGGCTGTTCGGCCGAAGCGCGCGAGTTCGCCGAGAATATCGACAAGTTCAAGGCGGCCGGCGCCACCGTGATCGGCATGTCGGCCGATCCGGTCGACGATCTGGTCGCCTTCTCCACCAAGGAATGCGCCGGCAAGTTCGCGGTCGCCTCGGCCGGGCCGAACATCGTGTCGGGCTATGATGTCGCGCTCAAGATGCGGCCGGGCATGACCGACCGCACCTCCTATGTGATTGCGCCGAGCGGCCGCATCGCCTTCGTCCATAGCGAGATGAGCTATGCCGGCCATGTGAAGAGCACGCTGGCTGCGGTCGAGGCGATGAAGCAGAAATAAGGCGCAACGGCGAAGGGGTGCCGGTCACCCCTTCACATATTTGTCGAACCAGCCGATCGTTTCGGTCCAGGCGGCCTTTGCTGCGGCCGCATTATAGCTGGGCCGGTAATCGGCCATGAAACCATGGTCAGCGCCGGCATGGACGGTGATCGCATCGGGTGGCGACTTGCCTGCCGTCTTGAGCGCGGCGCGCATCGCTTCGACATCGGCCTGCGGTATGCCCTTGTCCAGCTCGCCATATTGGCCGAGCACCGGCGCCTTGAGCTGCCCCACCTCCTCGATCACAGACAGGGTCTGGAGGTCGTTCTTCTGGGTCACGATTCGGCCGTAGAAGGCGACGCCGGCGTCGAGCGCGGCGCTGTGCGCGGCATAGAGCCAGACCACCCGGCCACCCCAGCAGAAGCCGGTAATGCCGCGCCGCGACGCGTCGCCGCCATGGGTGCCGGCAAAGGCATAGGTGGCATCGATGTCGGACAGCACCTGCGCGTCCGGTGCCTTGCTGACGATTTCGGCCACCAACTGCTTGAAGTCGCTGACCTTGGTCGCGTCGCCATGGCGGGCGAACAGATCCGGCGCGACGGCATGATAGCCGGCTTTTGCGAAGCGCCGGCACATGTCGCGCACCCATTCATGGACGCCGAAAATCTCATGCACGACGACGATCACCGGCGCCTTCTTCTTGCCCGCCGGCCGGGCGACGAAGCCGGGCATGGCGAAACCGTCGCTGGTCGGGATCGAGACGGCTTCCTCCACCAGCCCGGCGGCCGGGGTCTGGATGGTGCTGGCCGCGACCGGCTGGCAGGCGGCGGCAAAACCGGCGGCGAAGGCGCCCCCGGCCAGGATGTGACGCCGGCTGAGCCCGGTCGAGGCGATCCAGTTGCGATCCTCCGCCAGCCGCTCGACGGGGGACGGCACATCATCGCGATCGGTGGTCATCGGCGCTCTCCTGCTGTGGACGGGCGCAGACTAGCCCAAGCCCACGGTCGCGCAAGCAGCCAGGACAGTCTCATGACGCCATCGCCGCATCAGGCGTTCCGATCGATCCAATTTTGGGCGAGACGCAGGAAATATGGCAGCTTGTCCGCAGCTTGTGGCGGACTTGATTTCGATCAGCATGATTTTTCGGAACATCGCTGCGCCGGCCCAAGTTGAGCGCAGGCGGGTTACAATGCCCGTTAGGAGAGTGTGAGATGGCAAACCAGAACCAGAATCCCGGTCAGCAGGGCGGTCAGCCCGGCAAGCCCGACCAGCAGAACCAACAGGATGAACAGCGTCGCCAGCAAGGCGGCGGCCAGCAGGAACGCCGCGACAATCAGGATCGCGAGCAGCGCTGATCCCTTCATGCATCCCATAGCATGAGCTGGGGCCGTCCCGCCGGGGCGGCCCTTTTTTTTGGGGCGTCAGACATGCTGAAACGGCGCCCCATGCCTGAACATCGCGCCATCGCGCTTGGCATCGCCATCCCGGCAGGATAGCGCCTCCGCCATGATTGCCCCCGCCCATCCGCGCCGCACCGCCGCCATCGCCTTCATCCTGGTGACGGCGCTGCTCGACGTCATGTCGATGGGCATCGTCATCCCGGTGCTGCCGCAACTGATCGAAACCTTGTCCGGCTCCAGCAGCAGCGCGGGCCTGTGGAATGGCCTGTTCGTCGCGCTTTGGGCGGCCATGCAGTTTCTCTGCTCGCCGGTGATCGGTTCGCTGTCCGATCGCTTCGGGCGCCGGCCGGTCATCCTGATCTCGGTCGCGGGACTGGCGCTGGACTATGTGCTGATGGCGCTGGCGCCCAATCTCTGGTGGCTGGCGCTGGGCCGCATCCTCGCCGGCATCACCTCGTCCAGCTTCACCTCCACCTTCGCCTATATGGCCGACATCACCCCGCCCGAGGGCCGGGCGCGGGGCTATGGCCTGATCGGAGCGGCGTTCAGCGCCGGCTTCGTTGCCGGGCCGCTGCTGGGCGGTGTGCTGGGCGAGATTTCGCACCGTGCGCCCTTCTGGGCGGCGGCGGGCCTGTCCGGCCTCGCCTTCCTCTATGGCCTCATCGTGCTGCCCGAATCGCTCGCCCCGGAAAAACGCATGGCCTTCAGCTGGCGCCGCGCCAATCCCTTCGGCGCGCTGCAATTGCTGCGCTCGCACCCCGAGCTGTCGAGCCTCGCGATCGTCAATTTCCTCCTCTATTTCGCTCATCATCTCTTCTCGGCCGTGTTCGTCCTCTATGCCGGCGACCGCTATGGCTGGGGCGCCTGGCAGGTCGGCACCCTACTGGCGATGGTCGGCCTGCTCGACATGGCGGTGCAGGGTCTGCTGGTCGGCCCGGTGGTGAAACGGCTCGGCGATCGCACGACGATGGTCGTGGGCCTCGGCTTCGGCGCGGTCGGCATCGCCGCCATGGGCCTGGCGCCCACCGGCTGGCTGTTCGTCGCCGCCATGTTCCCCAATGCGCTCTGGGGCCTCGCCATGCCGACCATCCAGTCGCTGATGACGCAGCGCGTCTCCGAAAGCGAACAGGGCCAGTTGCAGGGCGCCAACAACAGTGTCGGCGCCATCGCCGGCATCGTCTCCCCGCTCTTCTTCGGCGCGGTCTATTCCGCCTCGGTCGGCACCCGTCCGATCCTGCTCTTCATCGGCAGCGCCTTCCTGATCGCGGCGCTGGTGCTCGCCGGCGCCGCCCTGCTCGGCCGCGCAGCGGGACGCAAACAGGATGGTCCTGCGCCGGCCTAGAGCATTCTGAAGTCGGCTGGAACAGCCGACGACTCGCAGAATGCGGCAAACAAAAGGAAATCACAGCATCATCCGATTTACCCTAATCGGATGATGCTCTGAACCGGGAAAACTGGACATATCGGGGCGGTGCGACTAACCGGGCGCGAATCCCTTCCACCGCTCGACATAAAGGCGATTCGATGACGCTGCCCCTTCAGGATTCCATCCTTATCGTGGACTTCGGCAGCCAGGTGACTCAGCTCATCGCCCGGCGCGTGCGCGAAGCCGGCGTCTATTCCGAGATCGCCCCCTTCACCCAGGCCCAGGCCGCGTTCGACCGCATGAAGCCCAAGGGCATCATCCTGTCCGGTTCGCCCGCCGGCGTGCCGGAGGAAGGCAGCCCGCGTGCGCCGCAGGCCCTGTTCGACGCCGGCGTGCCGATCCTGGGCATCTGCTACGGCCAGCAGGTGATGAGCCATCAGCTGGGCGGCGAAGTGCGCCCCGGCCACGAGACCGGCGAAGGCGGCGAATTTGGCCGCGCCTTCCTGACCGTGACCGAACCCTGCGCCCTGTTCGACGGGCTGTGGGAAGTCGGCGAACGGCATCAGGTGTGGATGAGCCATGGCGACAAGGTCACGAAATTCGCGCCCGGCTTCAAGATCGTGGCGGTGTCGGACGGCGCCCCCTTCGCGGTGATCGCCGACGAGGAACGGAAATTCTACGGTACGCAGTTCCACCCCGAAGTCGTGCATACGCCCGACGGCGGCAAGCTGATCGCCAATTTCGTCCGCCATGTCTGCGGCCTCGCCGGCGACTGGACCATGGCCGAATTCCGCCAGGTCAAGATTGCCGAGATTCGCGAGCAGGTCGGCACCGGCCGGGTCATCTGCGGCCTGTCGGGCGGCGTCGATTCCGCCGTGGCCGCCGTGCTCATCCATGAAGCGATCGGCGACCAGCTGACCTGCGTGTTCGTCGATCATGGCCTGATGCGCCTGGGCGAAGCCGAGCAGGTGGTCAGCCTGTTCCGCGAACATTATGGCATCAAGCTGGTCCATGTGAACGCCGAGGAGCGCTTCCTGGGCGGTCTCGCCGGCCTCACCGACCCGGAAAAGAAGCGCAAGTTCATCGGCGGCGAATTCATCGCCGTGTTCGAGGAGGAAGCCGCCAAGATCGGCGGCGCCGACTTCTTGGCGCAGGGCACCCTCTATCCCGACGTGATCGAGTCGGTGTCCTTTACCGGCGGGCCTTCGGTGACGATCAAGTCGCACCATAATGTCGGCGGCCTGCCCGAACGCATGAACATGAAGCTGGTCGAGCCGCTGCGTGAACTGTTCAAGGACGAAGTGCGCGTGCTGGGCAAGGAACTGGGCCTGCCCGACATCTTCGTCGGCCGCCATCCCTTCCCTGGCCCCGGCCTTGCCATCCGCATCCCCGGCGAAGTGACCAAGGAACGCTGCGACATATTGCGCAAGGCGGACTTCATCTATCTGGAGGAAATCCGCAACGCGGGCCTCTACGACGCGATCTGGCAGGCCTTTGCCGTGCTGCTGCCGGTCCGCACCGTCGGCGTGATGGGCGATTACCGGACCTATGACAGCGTCTGTGCGGTGCGCGCGGTCACCTCGACCGACGGCATGACCGCTGACATCTATCCCTTCGACGCCGCTTTCCTGAGCCGCGTCGCGACCCGCATCATCAACGAGGTCAAGGGCATCAACCGCGTGGTCTACGACTACACCTCGAAGCCCCCCGGCACGATCGAGTGGGAATGATTCCGCGTCTGGCACAGCCAGGCACCTGATGGCATGAAATGCCGCTAAGCCCGCGTAATTGCGGGCTTTTTTTGTTTGTGTTTGGCACGATCTGGCAACGGGAGGAAGCGCCAAGCACCGTTTGAGCATGGCATTAAAGCTGGTATTATGGTTTGGCGATGCCATGATTGATGCCGATACCATGCTGCGTTCTTTTGTGTGTTCATGGTATTAATATTCTATAAGTTACTGTTTCGTAAGAAAAAATACGATAAATTCGAGATTTTTTCAGCATGGTATCGGAGACGAAGAAGGACAAGGTACATGCTGACCGATACCAAGCTGCGCAATCTCAAGCCCAGGGACAAACTCTACAAAGTGAATGACCGGGAAGGTCTCTATGTGGCAGTGACTCCAGCCGGCTCCATCTCGTTCCGTTACAACTACTCAATCAACGGTCGGCAGGAGACCATCACCTTTGGGCGTTATGGTGTCGGTGGCATCACCCTGGCCGAAGCCCGCGAGCTGTTGGGTGACGCCAAGAAGATGGTTGCGGCGGGCAAGTCGCCGGCCAAGGAGAAAGCCCGAGACAAGGCGCGGGTGAAAGATGCAGAGACGTTCGGTGCCTGGGCGGAGAAGTGGCTGCGTGGCTACCAGATGGCCGACTCCACCCGCGATATGCGCCGCTCGGTTTATGAGCGTGAGCTGAAGCCGAAATTCAGCAATCAGAAGCTGGTGGAGATCACCCACGAAGACTTGCGGGCGCTGGCTGATGCCATTGTTGAGCGAGGCGCACCGGCCACCGCCGTTCATGTGCGTGAAATCGTGTTGCAGGTATTTCGCTGGGCCATCGAGCGTGGGCAGAAGGTCGAAAACCCGGCAGAACTGGTGCGCCCAACAAGCATCGCTCGATTCGAGCCACGTGACCGAGCGTTGACGCCAGAAGAAATTGGGCTGATGTACCAGTACATGGAGCGAGTGGGCACAAGCCCAACAAACCGTGCGGCGGCCAAGCTGTTATTGCTGACGATGGTGCGCAAGAGCGAGCTGACCAATGCGACCTGGAGCGAGATCAATTTCAGCGAAGCGTTGTGGACGATTCCAAAGGAGCGGATGAAACGCCGTAACCCGCACCTGGTATTTCTGTCCCAGCAGGCTCTGGATATTTTCATTGCCATGAAAACCTTTGCCGGTGGTTCCGACTTCGTTTTGCCATCACGGTACGACTCGGATGCGCCGATGAGCGCTGCCACACTTAACCAGGTGCTGACGCTGACTTACAAGGCGGCGCAGAAAGATGGGAAGTCACTTACCAAGTTCGGACCGCATGATTTGCGGCGCACAGCCAGCACGCTGTTGCATGAGGCCGGCTACAACACCGACTGGATCGAGAAGTGCCTGGCGCACGAGCAGAAGGGCGTGAGGGCTGTCTACAACAAGGCTGAGTACCGCGAGCAGCGGGCGGCGATGTTGCAGGATTGGGCCGATATGATTGATGAGTGGACTTCGGGAGGCAGTAAGGGTTGATGTTTTTGCTATCTTTGATAGCATTGAAGTTGATGCCGTGAATTTATAAATAAGGCCGCCATTGGCATCGGGCAGGTCAATTACCGATTAGCTGCTTCGCGCAGCTACTCGATGAATAGCAACTATTCATTTGAGAGGTATTGACCCATGCAAAATATAAAGACCCTCATCAACAGGAAGAAGCTCCTGGAGATGATCCCGCTTTCGACACGAACAATTTATAACCTGGAGCAGCGAGGGGATTTTCCACGCCGTATCGCGTTAACCAGTAGAAATGTCGCCTGGGATTTGTCAGAGGTCGAAGAGTGGATTGAGGCACGTAAATCATCGGGTGATCAAGCTGCGCGACCTGGCCCTATAGAGGGCTAGTTATATGGCTCTTGATCTTATGGCGGCTTTCACGGAATTGCCGCCACCCATTGATTATGTTCTGCCTAATATGGTTGCTGGCACTGTTGGTGCTCTTGTGTCGCCTGGTGGGGCTGGTAAATCCATGTTGGCCCTTCAATTGGCTGCACAGATTGCAGGCGGGCCTGATTTACTTGAAATAGGCGAGTTTCCCACCGGGCAAGTGGTCTATCTGCCTGCTGAAGATCCACCGGCCGCTATTCACCATCGTCTGCACGCCCTTGGGGCACACCTCAGCGCAGCGGAACGGCAAGCCGTGGCTGATGGTTTGCTCATTGAACCCTTGATCGGTAAATGCCCAAACATCATGGCTGCTAGCTGGTTCGATGCTCTCAAACGAGCCGCTGAAGGTCGTCGCTTGATGATCTTGGACACTTTGCGGCGCTTCCACATTGAGGAGGAGAACGCTAGCGGGCCGATGGCGCAGGTTGTTGGGCACATGGAGGCCATAGCCGCTGATACAGGCTGCTCCATTGTGTTTCTGCACCACGCGAGTAAAAGCGCAGCCATGATGGGGTCGGGCGATCAACAGCAGGCCAGTCGTGGATCGTCCGTACTGGTTGATAACATCCGTTGGCAATCGTACCTATCCGGCATGACGCAAGGCGAGGCCGAGATACTGGGGGTCGATGATTGTCAGCGTGGGTATTTTGTCCGCTTTGGCGTCAGCAAGGCCAACTATGGCGCACCTTTTCAAGAACTCTGGTTTAGACGGCACGACGGCGGCGTGTTGAAGCCTGCTGTACTGGAGCGGCAGTGCAAGGTGAAAAGGAGACAGCGTGAAGAAGCCTAAGCATGACCTGACCCACGTCCGACATGATCCCGCGCACTGTTTGGCACCTGGCCTGTTCCGCAGCCTCAAGCGTGGCGATCGCAAACGCTGCAAGCTGGACGTGACCTACACCTTTGGCGAGGACGAATCCATGCGTTTCGTCGGATTCGAACCTCTCGGGGCCGATGATATGCGTCTTTTGCAAGGCATCGTGGCCCTTGGCGGCCCGAACGGCATCTTGCTAACCCCGGAACCGACCAGTGAGACGGGGCGACAGCTACGGCTATTCCTTGAACCCCGTTTCGAAGCCATTGAGCAAGACGGCTTGGTGGTTCGTGAGAGCCTGACCAAACTGCTCTCAGAAACGGGCATGACGGATAGCGGCGACAACATCAAGGCGCTCAAAGCCAGCCTGCTGCGCATGTCGAACGTCACCATCCTTGTGACGAAGGGACGGCGGCAAGCCGCGTTCCACCTGATGAGTCATGCTTTTGACGAGACGGACGGCAGGCTATGGGTTGCCCTGAATCCGCGTATTGCCGAAGCGATCCTGGGGCATCGTCCATATGCCCGTATCGACATGGCGGAAGTGCGGGTGCTACAGACTGATCCGGCACGGCTGATGCACCAACGGCTATGCGGCTGGATCGACCCCGGCAAATCCGGGCGCGTGGAACTGGACACGCTTTGCGGCTATGTCTGGCCAGATGAAGCCAATGCCGAAGCTATGAAAAAACGCCGTCAGACTGCCCGGAAGGCACTGGCCGAACTTGCCGCCGTGGGTTGGGTAGTGAACGAATACGCCAAGGGAAAATGGGAGATCAAGAGGCCTGGCCCCACGGCAACTGCACCCGTTTACCGTCGTAACGTTCCCTTGTTACCGTCGTAACGCTCCCCTTCTGCCGTCGTAACGTTCCCCGTCCCAATTTGGAAAACCCAGACGGTGCGCTGCTTTGCGGGCAGTTTGGGAAATCCATCCAAGATTATCTAAAGATAATCCATCATGCGCGGTGCAGCTCGCGCCTTGAGGGCGCGTTCTGACCTTGCCAATAAAGCCCTGGCGGGCTTTATTAATCGGCCATAGGCCGATGGTTTAACGCCAAGAAGAGAAGGCGGCTTCAGTGGCCGCTGAAACGCCTTGTGAGAGGGGAAAACAACCCGGAGTCCCTTATTCCATGAGCTGAAGCAGAATCTGCGTCTAACGGTGCTGGAGGGCCGCTGTGTGCACTTGTAGTTATCTGTACTGAAACCTTGGCTCGAAACGTGAAATGGCTAAGCAGTGCCCATTCGTTCGGTAAGAATAATAAGAAGATTATTATTCTTATTATTACCAAGCAGGAATGAGCCGTGTGTGTTGGACGCCCATAACCAGTAACCTGCGTGAAGGTGTCAACATCAGGAAAGGTTGCCCCTCAAGTATCAATACGTCGCCTTAGTGGTATGACGGGAGGGGAGGCAAATTTCTTGTGTTCATTGACACTTGAGGGGCGGGTTATGCCCTTCTTTTTTGGCGTCCAACTCGCCCCATCGGGGCGAATGGTTTGTGTCGATTGTTGGCATTTTAGGTTCCGATTTAAAGCCGATTGAGCAGCGATTTTGAAGCGACTATGTCGATTGCAGGCCGATTTGGTGACGATTACGGTTATGTTGCCAAGAATCGGTGTTTGTTTGACGATAAAACGCTTTACGTTCGATATGCGCTAGATTTTCAATAGTGGGTGAAATGCGGGCAGGATGGGTGAAGTTAGCTAACCGGCAAGCCGGTTATCTATCTTCACTGTCCCTTATTCGCGCCGGGGGCACTCAACGGGAATCCTGCCCTGCGGGGCTGATCGGCTACCGCCGGTTGCAAGAGTATAGGTCTTGCTATTTTTAATATCTTTGATAGCATGGTTGTCGGGTACACCAAAAGGGTATTGATATGGCAAATGTGCTTATCAGGAATTTACCCGCCGAGGTGCACCGTGCGTTGAAAGTTCGAGCAGCGCTCAACGATAGGAGCACCGACGCGGAAATACGCGAAATACTGACGGCGGCAGTACAGCCGCTAGAGCTTGAAGAGATTGGCCGGGAAGTTGGCTTGTCCGAAAGCGATAAAAAAACAGAGTAGTTTTACGTTTGTAAGTCCGGGCCTCAGCGCCAAGGGCAATACCGATCAGCTAGTGGCGTAGCTCTTCGATGAAACGTTGCCGAGAACAAGCACAACGCTTGGTCAAGGCAATGCCTTCTTTTCATCGACGGAGTACGACCATGAAGTCCAAAATTTTAGCGGCTAAAAAAACCGCTCTAGCCGTTGCACTCGCAACCGGCTTTATCACCACTACCACCGCCCCTGTGCAAGCTGGTATCCCCGTCATCGACGGCGGCAACCTGGCCCAGAACATCATGACGGCCATCGAGTCGGTGGCGCAGACGCTCAAGCAGATTGAGCAGTACCAGACCCAGTTGCAGCAGTACGAAAATCAGCTCCAGAACACGATGGCCCCAGCCGCGTATATCTGGGATCAGGCGCAGACTACGATCAACCGGCTGATTGCCGCGCAAAACACGCTGGCCTATTACGAGAACCAGCTAGGCAGCCTGGATCGTTACCTGGCCAAGTTTCAGGACGTGGCCTATTACCGCAGCTCGCCATGCTTCAACGGCAGCGGCGGATGCACGCCGGCCGAAAAGGCAGCGATGGAAGAGAACCGCCGCCTGGCGTCAGAGTCGCAAAAGAAGGCCAACGATGCCCTGTTCCAGACCGTTGCCGACCAGCAAAAGGCTTTGAAGGATGACGCCCGTACCCTGGAGCGGCTGCAAGGCGCGGCCCAGGGTGCAACTGGCCAGCTACAGGCCATCGGCTACGCCAACCAGCTCGCCAGCCAGCAGGCCAATCAGCTCTTGCAGATTCGCACCATGTTGACCGCCCAACACAACGCGGAGGCAGCCCGGATTGCAGCAGAACTCGATGCCGAGGCGCGAGGTGATGCCAGGGCCGAGCAAATGCGTACCTGGACGTTTCGCCCGAGTCCGGCAGACAACTACTAGGGAGGCGGTGAGATGAAAAAAATCTTTTTTACTACCGCGGCTACGTTGCTGTTGTTGGCTGGATGTGAACAGGAAAGGATGCCCGAACCAAATGCGGCGACGTGTGCCCCCGATGCGTTCCAGGCAGCACTGAATGAAATGCGCAGCGAAGCGAACCGAGAGGCCTTTACCGAGGAATGCAGAGCATTCCAGAAGGCCAAGCAGATGCGTCAGTGGGAGTTCAAGCCCAGCCCTAAAGATGATTATTGAGGTGGTCGCCATGAGAAAGAAAATTGCTCTAGGTGGCTTGATGATGGTCGCCACAATGGTGCTGGCTGAACCTGCAATGGCGCAGGAGCTAAGTAGCAGCGGTGTTATGAATGATGTGCTCAAGCGTTTTCATGATGCTGCCGCAACATGGGGGCCAGCTATTGAGTCCGCTGCATCGCGTTTGTTCTGGACGCTGGTTGTGATTTCGATGGTCTGGACATTCGGCATGATGGCTTTGCGCAAGGCCGACATTGGCGAGTTCTTCGCGGAGTTCGTTCGCTTCACGATCTTCACCGGCTTTTTCTGGTGGTTGCTGACGAATGCGAACCAGGGCATGAATATCGCCGGTACGATTGTTCAGTCATTGCAAACTCTGGGCGCGCAGGCGGGGGGACTTTCCAATAGCAATCTTGGGCCCTCCAGCATCCTTGATCTTGGTTTCGAGTTATACAACCGCACAGTACAGGCCACCTCGGAGCTGGGATGGCGGCAGATGGCAACTGCTCTGGTCATGGAGCTAATGGCCCTGGCTGTTTTGTTTGTCCTGGCGTTGATTGCGGTCAACCTGTTGCTGTTGCTCGCATCAGCCTGGATTCTGTTGTATGCCGGTGTGTTCTTCCTTGGCTTTGGTGGAAGTCGTTGGACTTCCGACATGGCGATCAATTACTACAAGACCGTGCTGGGCCTGGCCGCACAGCTTATGGCAATGGTGCTTCTGGTTGCGATTGGCAAAGAGTTCATCAATCACTACTACACGCAAATCAGCGAGAACATGGCATCCCAGGAACTGGCCGTGATGTTGGTTATATCGGTCATCTTGCTTTTCTTGGTCAACAAAGTTCCGCCGATGATTTCTGGTCTTGTGTCTGGTGGTGGTATTGGCGCAGCCGGTGGAATTGGAAACTTCGGTGCGGGTGCGGCAGTTGGGGCGGCGGTGACGGCGGCCAGTATGGCAACTGGCGGCGCTGCCCTGGCAGGTAAAGCGGTTATGGGTGCCGCAGCCGGTGCAGCCGGAGGTGCAAGTGCACTCCAAGCGGCTTTTCAGAAAGCATCAGCGAGTATGGAAACCGGCGGTGACATGTCCAGCATGGGGTCAGTTGTCAGCAGTGGCGGAAACGGTGGTGGTGAAGCGGGTACTGCTGGCAGTAGCCGATTCGCCCAAGCGGCTGGCTTTGGTGACAGCGGCAGTAGCTCAAGCGGTGGCGGCTTTGCCAAGGCCGCGAAGCTGGCCACAGGCACGGCCTCCGAGTTAGCCAAGGGTGTCGGCTCTCAAGTGAAGCAGGGATTCCAGGAGCGAGTGAGCGAAACCACAGGCGGAAAACTGGCTGCTTCGATACGCGAAAGCATGGAGCCGAAAGAAGCAAGCCAATCTGGCCAGTTCGAGGGCAATAGCTTGGGCGCCGATTCTGGCCCAGATAGTAACGAAGTCAGGAGTTAGCACGATGACGACATCAACATACATGGCCGCATTGGCGGCCCTGGATGAAGCGCCAAGGGAAGAAGTCAGCCAGGTATTTATTTCGCCGCTGGGTGATCAATCGACCGAGGTCGATGCAGAGACAGAAACAGCCGCTTTTGTATCACGGCCAGACCCTATGAGAGAGAGCGAAACTAAGCCGATAAGTATTGAGGTTAATGGCGGCAGGAATGAGCGGTCAGCATTCGCGGAGGCGGCGGGGCTGTACCTGTAGGCGCACCGGGCTGGCCACAACCAGCCCGGCACTTTCAATCAACACCTACTGGAGAGGTGAATTATGACAACACAACATATTATCGAACCAGGGCAAGCAGTGCATCAAGCAGCGGCTATTCTTTCTTCTTTGGAGTACATCAACCAAGCGGAAGCGCGGAGCCTTGGGCCATTGGCCGAAGCCGTCGCTAATGCTTTTATGGTGGTGTACTACCAAGCTGAAACGGGCCGGGCGACACAGGCTGATTTTCAAGAAGCAATGAACGCCTTGCGCCAAGCGTGCAGCTAATGACGAAAGGGCGGCCACTCGAACTGGCCGCCTTTTTCAATCTTCACTGTTTGGCCATTCCCGACCCACAGACGGCGCATCCATCCATTCGCGTTCCTCCGGCGGCAGCGGGTAAGCCCCGGATGCTTCCGCGTCGGCCAGTAGTTCGGCCAGTGTGTAGCGCACCCGACCAGTGGAAACGGCGCGGGCCGGGTCGGCCTTCTCATGCAGCCTGTTCTCTAGGTTCTTTGGGTCTGTCATCGGGCGACCTCAGCAAGCATGGATACTAGGTGTTCCAGGTCAGTGATCGAATGCGCCAGGAAGCGGCCGGCGCGGCAATCTGCAATCATTTCCTCAGTTTTTTCCTACTCATGTTCAACCTCGTTCGTACCAGCTCTTCGAGCGATTCACCACGCGCACGACCAGCAGCATCACCGGCACTTCGACCAGGACGCCGACCACGGTTGCCAATGCAGCGCCGGAGTGCAGACCGAACAAGCTGATGGCGGCCGCCACGGCCAGCTCGAAGAAGTTGCTGGCACCGATCAGGGCCGAAGGACAGGCGACAGAGTGCTTTTCCCCCGCCCGCTTGTTCAGCCAGTAGGCTAACCCGGAATTGAAGAACACTTGAATCAAGATCGGCACGGCTAGCATGGCGATCACTAACGGCTGCCGGATGATGGCCTCGCCCTGGAAGGCGAACAGTAGAACCAACGTCAGCAGCAGCGCGGCCATCGACCACGGCCCGATCTTCTGCATGGCCCGTTCAAAGGCGGCCTGTCCTTGCTTGAGCAGATGCCGCCGCAAGAGCTGCGCCAGGATCACCGGCACGATGATGTAGAGCACGACCGAAATCAGCAGCGTGTCCCAAGGCACCGAGATCGAGGACATGCCCAGCAGCAGGCCGACGATGGGCGCGAAGGCCACGATCATGATGGCGTCGTTCAGAGCCACTTGCGAGAGCGTGAAAAGCGGGTCGCCGTTGGTAAGGCGGCTCCACACGAACACCATTGCCGTGCAGGGCGCGGCGGCCAGCAAGATCAAGCCCGCGATGTAGCTGTCCAGTTGATCGGCCGGCAGGAACGGAGCGAACACTTGTCGGATGAACAGCCACCCCAGCAGGGCCATCGAGAATGGCTTGACGGCCCAATTCACGAACAGCGTGACGCCGATGCCGCGCCAATGCTCTTTGACCTGGTGCAGCGCCCCGAAGTCGATCTTGACCAGCATCGGGACGATCATTACCCAAATCAGCAGGCCCACCGGCAAATTGACCTGGGCCACTTCCATGCGGCCTATGGCCTGGAACACGTCAGGAAGGCCCTGGCCGAGCGCAACACCGGCGACGATGCACAGGGCCACCCACAGCGTCAGGTAACGCTCGAAGCCGCTCATCGGGGCCTGGCGCGGCTTCGCGGCGATGGCCTGTGCGCCGGCGCTCATGCTTCCTGCTCGGTCTTGCCGATGTTCGCCAGCTCGCGCTTGATGGCCGTCTGGTCAAGCATTTTGAGAGGCAGATTCACGAACAGGCGGACGCGGTTCATCATGTGCCGGAAGGTTTGTTCGAAGGCCCGGCGCTTCTCGGCGTCAGTGCCTTCGACGGCGGCCGGGTCTTCAAATCCCCAATGCGCCGAGATCGGCTGACCAGGCCACACCGGACACATTTCGCCGGCGGCGTTGTCGCAGACGGTGATGATGAAGTCCATCTTCGGTGCGTCGGGCGTGGCGTACTCGTCCCAGCTCTTGCTGCGCAGATTCTCGGTCGGGTAATTCACCGACTCCACCTTTTCGACGGCGAAGGGATTGACCTTGCCGGTTGGGTGACTGCCGGCGCTGTAGGCGCGGAAGCGCCCTTGCCCCATCGTGTTGATGAGAGCTTCGGCCATGATGCTGCGCGCCGAATTGCCGGTGCAGAGGATGAGGACGTTATAGATTCTTTCGGTCATGATGTTTCGCTTTCTGGTAGTGGCTGGGGAGCAATGGCGATGGATGAAAGATCGGTGGCCTCGTCGATGACGTGGCCGGCCGCTTTCCGTTCGGAATAGCGGTCTGTCAGTGCTTCACGGTGCGGCCGTACCAGCGCCGTGAAGCGCACCAGTTCTTCCATCACATCGGCTATTCGGTCGTAGTACGGCGAGGGCTTCATGCGGCCCGCCGCGTCGAACTCTTGGAACGCTTTGGCGATACTCGACTGGTTCGGAATGGTGAACATTCGCATCCAGCGGCCGAGCAGACGCAAGGTGTTCACGGCGTTGAAGCTCTGCGAGCCGCCGGATACCTGCATCACGGCCAGGGTGCGGCCTTGGGTCGGCCGGATGCCGGCCATTTCAAGCGGCAGATGGTCAATCTGCGCCTTCATGACACTGGTAATCTGACCGTGGCGTTCCGGGCTGCACCAGACTTGTCCCTCTGACCACTCGGACAGGGCGCGCAGCTCCTTGACGGCCGGGTGATCGTCGCTTTGCACTTGATCGGGCAACGGCAAATCGGACGGGTCGAAGATGCGTGTTTCTGCGCCAAAGAATTGCAGCAGCCGGGCCGCTTCCTCGACGGCCAGCCGTGAGAACGAGCGGGCGCGCAGCGAGCCATACAGCAGCAGGATACGCACCGGCGGGGCGTCGGGTGCCAGCCCGAGCGCCGGGCGCTCGATGGCAAAGGATTTGTCCAAAGCGGGCAAAGAATCGGGGTCGGAAAGATGGCGAAGTCTCATGCCAACACCTTCCCGGCTTCCGTGGTGCAAGACAGGTTGCACACCTGGCCGCCGCAGCAGTTTTCCGTGAGAAAGGCCACCAGGTTAGTGGCCGTCGAAAAGTTCGCCTCGTAGATCACAAATCGGCCTTCTTGCCGCGACGTGACCATGCCGGCGTGTGCCAGCTCTTTCAGGTGGAAGGATAGCGAAGACGGCGGGATGCCGGCCGCTTCGCTGATTTTTCCGGCGGCCATGCCGGCGGGGCCGGCCTGGACGAGAAGCCGGAACACCGCGAGGCGCGATTCTTGAGCGATGGCCGCCAGGGCGGCTACAGCATTTATCGTTTCCATGTTTCAATAATAGTCGAAATATGGAGTGTGCTCAATAGCTCATTTAAGCTGTAAAAATGAGCTAGGCGCATTTAGATCGATATGTGATAAATTGGCCTGCCAGTTTAAGATGGGTGCATTTGAGTATGCCCAAAGGAGCCCGCAAGTATGCGCAGGACGAAGCCAGTAGCCGCGCCGATGGTGGCGCGGGTCTATCTGCGCGTCAGCACCGACGCGCAGGACTTGGAACGCCAAGAGGCGATCACTACGGCCGCGAAGGCCGCCGGCTACTACGTCGCCGGCATCTACCGTGAGAAGGCATCCGGCGCACGCGCCGACCGGCCTGAGCTGCTGCGCATGATCGGCGACCTACAGCCCGGCGAGGTGGTCATTGCCGAGAAGATCGACCGCATCAGCCGCCTACCTTTGCCCGAGGCCGAGCGCCTGGTGGCCTCGATACAGGCCAAAGGCGCACGCCTGGCCGTCCCTGGCGTGGTCGATCTATCCGACCTGGCGGCCGAGGCCCAGGGCGTCGCCAAGATCGTGCTGGAAGCCGTGCAGATCATGCTTTTTCGCCTGGCCTTGCAGATGGCCCGCGACGACTACGAGGACAGGCGCGAACGCCAGCGCCAAGGCATTGAGTTGGCCCGCCAGGCCGGGCGGTACAAGGGCCGCCGTGCTGATCCGAAGCGCCGCGCCCAAGTTGTCGCGCTGCGCAAGTCCGGCTACAGCATCAACAAGACCGCCGAGCTGGCCGGGTACAGTGCGGCCCAGGTGAAACGGATATGGGCCGAGGTCAGCCAGGCCGAAGCGAAGCAGCACGGCGCGTTCGTGGAGGACGCATTGACGGAAGCCGATGCCCTGGCCGCTGTCGGCCAGGATGAGCGCCAGGAGGAAAGGGCATGAAGAAGCCGAACCAAGACGACGAGCCGTTTTTCATCACCGAGGAGATTGCGGCCGAAATGATCGCCGGCGGCTATGAGTTCGAGCTGCCGCCCATTCCTTGCACCATCCGCCTACGCGACGTGCTGGAGCGCATGACCGATGCTGAGCTAGCATTGCAGCCGGGCGAGATCGCCGACCAGGAGCGTGAACGCTGCCGGCGCAAGCCGTGTTCAACCTCATGATCTGGTCATGGTATTTTTCATGGCACTGAGCCTGATAGTTCTTGCAAATTGTTGTCACTAAAGGGTTTTGTGTGCTTGTTTACAATCGAGTGGGAGTGACGGGCACTGGCTGGCAATGTCTAGCAACGGCAGGCATTTCGGCTGAGGGTAAAAGAACTTTCCGCTAAGCGATAGACTGTATGTAAACACAGTATTGCAAGGACGCGGAACATGCCTCATGTGGCGGCCAGGACGGCCAGCCGGGATCGGGATACTGGTCGTTACCAGAGCCACCGACCCGAGCAAACCCTTCTCTATCAGATCGTTGACGAGTATTACCCGGCATTCGCTGCGCTTATGGCAGAGCAGGGAAAGGAATTGCCGGGCTATGTGCAACGGGAATTTGAAGAATTTCTCCAATGCGGGCGGCTGGAGCATGGCTTTCTACGGGTTCGCTGCGAGTCTTGCCACGCCGAGCACCTGGTCGCTTTCAGCTGTAAGCGTCGCGGTTTCTGCCCGAGCTGTGGGGCGCGGCGGATGGCCGAAAGTGCCGCCTTGCTGGTTGATGAAGTACTGCCTGAACAACCCATGCGTCAGTGGGTGTTGAGCTTCCCGTTTCAGCTGCGTTTCCTGTTTGCCAGCCGGCCCGAGATCATGGGGTGGGTGCTGGGCATCGTTTACCGCGTCATTGCCACGCACCTGGTCAAGAAAGCGGGCCATACCCACCAAGTGGCCAAGACGGGCGCGGTCACCCTGATCCAGCGTTTTGGATCGGCGCTCAATCTGAATGTTCACTTCCACATGCTGTTTCTCGACGGTGTGTATGTCGAGCAATCCCACGGCTCAGCGCGTTTCCGCTGGGTCAAGGCGCCGACCAGCCCAGAGCTCACCCAGCTGACGCACACCATCGCCCACCGGGTGGGTCGCTATCTGGAACGGCAAGGCCTGCTGGAACGGGATGTCGAAAACAGCTATCTGGCCTCGGATGCGGTGGATGACGACCCGATGACACCCCTGCTGGGGCACTCGATCACTTACCGTATCGCTGTCGGTTCACAGGCGGGGCGAAAGGTGTTCACTTTGCACACTCTGCCGACCAGTGGTGATCCGTTCGGTGACGGGATTGGCAAGGTAGCCGGGTCCAGCCTGCACGCCGGCGTGGCGGCCAGGGCCGATGAACGCAAGAAGCTCGAACGGCTGTGCCGGTACATCAGCCGCCCGGCGGTATCCGAGAAGCGGCTGTCGTTAACACGAGGCGGCAACGTGCGCTACCAGCTCAAGACGCCGTACCGGGACGGCACCACGCACGTCATTTTCGAACCATTGGATTTCATTGCAAGGCTGGCCGCCCTGGTACCGAAGCCCAGAGTCAACCTAACCCGCTTCCACGGGGTGTTCGCACCCAACAGTCGGCACCGGGCGTTGGTCACGCCGGCAAAACGGGGCAGGGGCAACAAGGTCAGGGTGGCTGATGAACCGGCAACACCAGCACAACGGCGAGCGTCGATGACATGGGCGCAACGGCTCAAGCGTGTTTTCAATATCGACATCGAGACCTGCAGCGGCTGCGGCGGCGCCATGAAAGTCATCGCCTGCATTGAAGACCCTATAGTGATCAAGCAGATCCTTGATCACCTGAAGCACAAAGCCGAAACCAGCGGGACCAGGGCGTTACCCGAAAGCCGGGCGCCACCGGCTGAGCTGCTCCTGGGTCTGTTTGACTGACGAGCCTGAAGGCCAACGATACCAATCAAAATGCTGCGTTCACAGCGCCGCGGCAGGGATCCGCCGTGCTGGTTGTCGGAAAAGGAGCCGCTAGTGGGAAAGAGGAGGGTAAATTTTCAGCGTTGCTGGCTCCCCGTCAGCCGGATTGGGTTGCATCGCAGGGGTGTCGAAAGAGTCAACTGCGGTCCAAAGCTGTTGGACTTGGGTGAAAAGGGCGTTTATTCTTCCTATACGTTGTCGGCAGCGGGCCAAAAAGGAATACGTCCATGCCCATCGAGGTGAAACCGGCTGTGAGCGCGGGTTCAAGCATATAGCCCGACAGGCGCGTATCCTTGCCGATCACGACACGATGGCGGTGGTCACCGCGACGAAAGACACGGCCAGCCGCCATGCCGACGCGCAAGGCGGTTTCCGCCGTCATCGCGCCTTCGTTGGCTTTGCCACGAATACCGTCTGTGCCGAAATATTTGCGCACCATAAGGTCGATTATCCTGTCGTCGGGTCGCCCTCAAAGGGGACATGCCTGCTGAACCGCGAATATAGAGAAATATCCCGAATGTGCAGTTAACGAATTCTTGCGGTTTCTTTCAGCGCCGCCAATACCGCCAGCCCGTCGCGCAAGGGGCGCGGCTCGTGTGTGCGGATGAAGTCAGCTCCACCTGCGGCGGCGGCAAGCTCTGCAGCGAGTGTCGCGGCCCCGACATCCCCCGGACCACGGCCTGTGAGCGCGCGCAGAAAGGATTTGCGCGAAACAGACAGAAGCACCGGCAAATCGAAGCGCAGCCGCAATTCATCGAACCGCGCCAGCACCGAGAGCGAGGTTTCGGGAGCAGCCCCCAGAAAAAACCCCATGCCGGGATCAAGGACAAGGCGGTTGCGTTTGATACCGGCACCCGTCAGCGCCGCGATGCGCGCGTCAAAGAACGCCGCAATGTGATCCATGATGTCGCCAGCGGGTGCCTCGCGCCGATCTGCCTGCCCGTCTTGCACCGAATGCATAACGACGAGTTTGGCAGATGATTTCGCCAATTGCGGATAGAACGCAGCGTCTGGAAAACCGCGAATATCATTGAGATAGGCCACACCACGCGACAAGGCATAGGCTTGCGTCGCGGGTTGATAACTGTCGAGCGAGACGGGAATGCCATCTGCCTTGAGCGCGTCCAGCACCGGCGCGATACGCGCGATTTCTGTGTCGGACGAAACAGGCGCGGCGTCGGGATTGCTGGATGCCGGACCGAGGTCGATCACATCTGCCCCCTCGGCCATCAGCTTACGCGCCTGCGCAATGGCTGCGTCTGGCGCCAGATACCGGCCTCCATCGGAGAAACTGTCCGAGGTTATGTTGACGATGCCGAAAATGATGAGCGATTTATTCATGGGGGCTTCTATAATAATAATAATCGAGCATGAGTCTCATACGGATGCTCGGGTCGAAAGGGAATCCCCAGGCGAGTAACCTGTTTGCGGTGATCCATTAGCTGCAGGAGCAGAAGAGCATACATCTGGAAGCAAAGCCAGGAAAGCGGCCTATGGAGCTGTGCGGCAGCGCTCAGTAGGCAATTTTTCAAAATATTGTTAAGCCTTTTCTGAGCATGGTATTTTTCATGGTATTACCAATTAGCAGGAAAATAAGCCATTGAATATAAAAGATAAAAATGTCTTGTTTACAATAGAGTGGGAGTAAAGCCGAAATAGCGAATGTCCGGGGGACATTCGCCGGCTTTACTCGGCCGCGCGAGCGGCCGTGGGTATCGAACTCAATCGCCGTCCGGGGGACGGCGATCCGGTTTATTCGGCACCGCAAGGTGCAGCACCACTTAGACCTAGTTGCGGCCGCGCAAACAGCCGCAGCCCTTGCCGCTTACCGCTCCGCCAGCACCGCCGCCATCTGCGCAACCAGTTCGGCGGTCGGCCCGGCATCGTCCCAGGCATAGAGCGACACCCGCATGGCGGCCTCTTCCCCGAACGGCGCATAGGGTCGCACCGCCCGCCCGGCCGCCGCGCGCATCGGCACCAGCGACAGGCCCATGCCCGCCTCCACCGCGGTCAGCACGCTGGTGAGGTCGCTGCCCGTGAAGGCGACATGGCAGCGCCGCCTCTCCCGCCCGATCCGGTCGAACATCGCATCGCGATAGAGGCCGCCCGCGGGAAAGGCGACCAGCGGCAACGGATCGGGCCAGTCGCCCTGCCGGTCCGCGCTTTCATGCCAGCCGATCGGTTCGGCGAAACTCGCGCGACAATCGGCGCTCGGCGTCGGTTCCTTGACAGCAATGATGTCAAACTCGCCCGCGCGGTATCGGCGCGTGAGATCGCGGCTCAGGCCGGTGGTGACGTCCAGCCGCACCGCCCGATATTGCTCGGAAAAACGGGCGAACACCCGCATCATGGCGCGACTGGCAATGTCGTCGGGCAGGCCGATGCGGATCGACGCGCTGCCGGCCGGATCGGCAAGCAGGCTTTCCGCCTCCTGCTGCAGCGACAGGATGCGCCTTGCATGGCCCAGCAGCCGCTCGCCCGCCGCCGTCGGCCGCACCGGCCGCGCCGCCCGATCGACCAAGACATGCCCCACCGCCTGTTCCAGCCGGCCGAGCTGCTGGCTGATGGTCGACTGGGTCATGTGCAGCCGCTGCGCCGCGATGGTGAAGCTGCCGCTGTCGGCGATCGCGACAAAGGCACGGAGCAGGCGCGGATCGAGCATGGCATTCCATTTGGATTATGAATGATTGCCATTCATATATGTTGTTTGTCGATAATGCAGCCCCCGCCTATCCTGCGCCCGCAAAAGAACCGGGGATTTTCATGAAGACGCTTCTTGCCGCGCTGCTGGCCGCCACTGCCCTGTTGCCCCTGCCCGCCGCGGCAAAGACCGCGCCGGCCCGCGCAGACCTGCTGATCCGCCATGCGACGCTGGTCGATGTCGAGCATGGTCGTCTGATCCCCGACCAGACCGTCGCGACCCAGGGCGACCGGATCGTCGCGGTCGGCGACGACGCCGCGATCGCCGCCGCCTGGCGCGCGGGCAAGAATGTCGAGGCGAAGGGCCGCTACCTGATCCCCGGCCTGTGGGACATGCATGTCCATTTCGGCGGCGGGCCGGATCTGATCGAAGAGAATAAGGCGCTGCTGCCGCTCTATATCGCCAATGGCATCACCACCGTGCGCGATGCGTCGGGCGACCTGCCCTATGATGTGCTGCGCTGGCGCGGCGAGATTGCCGACGGGCGGCTGTTCGGCCCGACCCTGCTGAGTTCCGGCCCCAAGATCGAGGGGATCAAGCCGGTGTGGAAGGGCACGCTGGAAACCGGGTCGCAGGCCGATGTCGACCAGGCGATCGCTAAGCTGAAAGAACTGAACGTCAATTTCGTCAAGATCACCGACAGCACCCTGAAACCCGAACTGTTCCTCTATGCCGTGCGTCAGGCGCGCGGTGCCGGGCTGCGTGCCTCGGGCCATATCCCGATGGCACTGACCGTCGGTCAGGCGATCGAGGCCGGGATCAGCTCGATCGAGCATATCGACTATGCCCACAAGGCGGGCGTGAAGAACGAGGCGCGGATCACCGCCGATTTCGCCGCCGGCAGGATCGACCGGGCACAGGCGAGCGCGCAACTGGATGCCGGCTTTGACGAGGCTACCGCCATGGCGGCCTATCGCGACATGGCTGCACGCGGCGTGTTCGTGACGCCGACGCTCAGCATCTCGCGCACCGTCGCCTATCTCGACAAGGAGGATCACAGCGCTGACCCAGAACTGGCCTATATCGGCCCGCGCCTGCGCAAGACCTATGACTGGCGGATCGAGCGCGCGGCCAAGGCGACACCCGATCAGATCGCCCAGCGCCACGCCATTTACGAGCATAATGCCGCGATCCTGCCGCTGTTGCAGCAGGCCGGCGTCACCATCATGGCCGGCACCGATGCCGGCTTCCTCAACAGCTTCGACTATCCCGGCTTTGCCCTGCACCAAGAACTGGCGCTCTATGTCGATCGCGGCCTGACCCCGGCCCAGGCGCTGGCCAGCGCCACCCGCGCCGGCCCGGCCTGGTTCGGCCTGCTAGACCGCTATGGCGCGGTGGAGGAAGGCAAGCAGGCGGATATGGTGCTGCTGACCGCCAATCCGCTGGAGGATATCCACGCCACCAAGGCGATCGACGCGGTGATCCTGCGCGGCACATTGCAGGACCGCGCCCGGCTCGACGCGCTGCTGGCAGAGACGAAGGCGAAGGTCGCCGCCTGGAATGCGGCGGCGACCCGGCCCTGACGGATCAGCCGCGCATCAGCATGTCGGCCGGCACCGGCAGCATGTCGACCTTGCCGGTTGCCACGTCATAAACGGCGGCGACCACCTTCAGCGTGCCCGCTTTCACCTTCTCCTCGATCACCGGCGAGGCGTTGACCAGAGTCGCCGCCTGCACCAGCGCATTGGTGCGGGTGACGATGGCCGCATCCTTGCTGCGGGCGAGATAGAGGGCGGGCAGGATCGCGGGGAAGAGCGCACTGATCTGGCCCGGCACCTCGGGATTGTCGATCGCCGCCTTTACCGCGCCGCAATTGCTGTGGCCCATGACCACCAGCGCCTTCAGCCCCAGCACCGCCACGCCATATTCCAGGCTGGCGACGATTTCCGGCGTGGTGATGTTGCCGGCGATGCGGGTGACGAACAGCCGGCCGATATATTCGTCGAACACCATCTCCACCGGCACGCGCGAGTCGGCGCAGGAGAGGACGCCGACCACGGGCCACTGCCCCTCGGCCGCGCGCGCCTTGATGATCGACAGGTCCTGCAGATGGGCGGTCGGCTTGCCGGCGACGAAGCGGGCGTTGCCGGCCATGATCTCGGCCAGGGCGGCGTCCGGCGTCATCGACGCATCCGGGCCGTCGGCGGGGGGCGCCGCCATTGCGGGTGCGGCCGGCAAGGCGGCCATGGCCACCCCGCCCGCCATCGTCATCGCTGTCAGAAAAGCGCGGCGGGAGGGCGCGGCGCCATCCTCCTCCTGCGTCCCGTGCGGCTGGTCATGCATGCCATCGACGTCCGAACACATGGATCTGTCTCCCTGTGATGAGGAGGCGCCATGATGCCGGACCGGTTTGCGCGAGGCAATGGAAAGACCTAGACCGCTGGCATCGCCGACGATCCGATGGAGCCCCGCTTGCCCGACACCCGACTTGGCCATCCCGTCTATCGCGACATGCCGACCACCATTTTCGAGCATATGTCGGCGCGCGCGCGGGAAACCGGTGCGATCAATCTGGGGCAAGGCTTTCCCGAGGGGCCGGGACCGCAGGCAGTGCTGCAGGCGGCGGCGGATGCGCTGCTGACCCGCTCCAGCCAATATCCGCCGATGCCGGGCCTGATCGAACTGCGCACGGCGCTGGCCGATCATTATGCCGGACGTCAGGGCCTCGACCTCAGCCCGCAGGACATCATCGTCACATCGGGCGCGACCGAAGCGATCGCCGCCAGCCTGCTGGCGCTGGTGCGGCCGGGCGACGAGGTGTTGATGCTGGCGCCGCTCTATGATGCCTATCTGCCGCTGGTCGAGCGGGCTGGCGGCGTGGCCAGGGTGGTGAAGCTGACGCCGCCCGACTGGCGCGTCACCCGCGACGCGCTGGAGGCGGCGATCACGCCCAAGACCCGCATCCTGCTGATGAACAATCCGGTCAATCCGACCGGCATCGTGCTGCGCGAGGCGGAACTGGCGCTGCTGGCGGATCTGTGCGTCAGCCATGACCTGATCGCGCTGTGCGACGAAGTCTGGGAGGAAACCGTCTATGACGGGCTGCCGCATCGCCCGCTGATCGGCTTTCCCGGCATGCGCGAGCGTACGGTCAAGATCGGGTCGGCGGGCAAGATCTTTTCCGTCACCGGCTGGAAGGTCGGCTGGATGTGCGCCGCGCCGCCGATCGCCACCCTGCTCGCCCGCGCGCACCAGTTCCTGACCTTCACCACCCCGCCCAACCTGCAATGGGCGGTGGCGCAGGGGCTGGGCTGGCCCGATGATTGGCTCCGCGACCAGCGCGCCGCCTATCAGGCGTCGCGCGATCGGCTGGCGGCGGGTCTCATCAAGGCGGGCTATGTCGTGCAGCCCAGCGGCGCCACCTGGTTCCTGTCGATCGACCTGCCCGCGTCCGGCATTACGATAGACGATGTGACCTTCTGCAACCGGATCATCGACGAAGCGGGGGTTGCGGCGATCCCGATCTCCGCCTTCTATCCCGACGATCCGGTCACCCATCTGGTCCGCCTCTGCTTCTCCAAGTCGGACGCGACGCTGGATCAGGCGATCGAGCGGCTCGCCGCCTTCCGCGCGAGCCTTGGCTGACGCAGGATCGCCGCGCCCAGGATCAGCATGAGGACCAATAGAAGGCCTTGTGCGGCCAGGAAGGGCGGCTCCGTGCCGGTCGGTGCCAGCCGGTTGAGCGCCGGCACCTTGAGGAAGCTCTGTACGACAGCCACGAACAGGTTGAGCCACAGGGCGATGATTGCGGTCACCGCATAGACGCCCCGCGCCCGGCCCCGCAGGCCAAGGCCGTAAAAGGCGGCGAAGGCGATAATCAGTACCAGCGTCGAGAGGATGCCGACGCCGATCGCCGGGGTGAAGCCGCGAAAGGGAAAGAGGAAGCCGGTCAGGCTGGTGAGCAGGGTCGTCACCAGGAACAGGCCCTGCACTTTTGGCAGGACATGCCCCTTTGCCATGGCCGGCAGGGCGACAAGGCCGCTGACGATGCCGACCAGACTGATCGCGACATGCAGGGCGATGAAGGCGGGAATGGAAAGACCGAGGATCATGATTTTTCTCCCTGGGAAATTCCCGTCACCCCCGCGAAAGCGGGGGTCCATCTCCCAACGATGCATCCAGACGCAAGGCCAGGAGATGGATTCCCGCCTTCGCGGGAATGACGAAAGAGGTCAGGCGGTCACCCGATACCGGGGCGCCGCATCCTTGAGCGACAGGTTGGGCCGAAGCGCGGCCCGCGCGGCGAGATAGGCGTCGAGATCGGCATTGTCCGGCAGCGCCGGAATGGTGATCGCCTCGCCCATGTCGAGCCCAGCCAGTGCCGCGTCGACCATCACCTCGACATCCATCACCATGTGCGGCGGCAGGCCGGCAATCTGCTCCGCCGTCCAGATGGCGGTGCGGGTGATGCCGGGCAGCACCGCCTGCACCTTCACGCCCTTGCCGCCAAGTTCGACCTGCAGCGCCTCGGTAAAGGCCAGCACATAGGCCTTGGTCGCGGGATAGACGGCGGTGAAGCCGTCCGGCATCAGCGCCGTGACCGACGTGATGTTGATCAGCGTGCCCCCGCCCTTCGCCGCCAGCCGCGGCGCAATGGCGCGGGACAGCCGCGTCACCGCCAGGATGTTGAGGTCGATCAGGCCGGTGAGATAGGCCGGGTCGGTCTCGACAAAGGCCTGTTCCCCGGCGATGCCGGCATTGTTGACGAGGCCGGTGATCGCGTCATCGTCGCGCAGCCGCGCCTCGACCCGCGCCAGATCGTCAGCTTGTGACAAGTCGGCGGCGATCACTTCGACGCTGACGCCGCTGTCGGCGCGCAGGCGAGCGGCCAGCGCCTCCAGCTTGTCGGCGCGCCGGGCGACCAGGATCAGATTGGCTCCGCGCTTGGCGAAGCGATCGGCATAAACCGCGCCGATACCGTCCGACGCGCCGGTAATGAGGATGGTGTCTTTGGTCATGGGATGTCTCCTTTGAAAGACTATTTTCCCGTTCGGGCTGAGCGAAGTCGAAGCCCTTGCCTGAGCGAAGCGAAGGCACCTCGCTCCGCTCGGTGGAACCCTTCGACTTCGCTCAGGGCGAACGGTATTTGTGTCAGCCGTTGATGAAAGCGAGCAGGTCGGAATTGAACCGGTCCTGGTGAGTCTGCGTCAGCCCATGGTCGGCGCCTTCATACACGATCAGCACCGCATCCGTAACGATCTTCACCGTCGACAGGGCAGCCGCGCCGATCGGCACGATCTGGTCGTCATCGCCATGGAGGACGAGGGTAGGCACATCGACCTTCGCCAGGTCGGCATGGAAATCGCTTTCGGAAAAGGCGCGGATCGAGTCGAGTTGCCCCTTGAGGCCACCCATCATCCCCTGCCGCCAGAACTCCTCGCGAATGCCCTCGGAGATGACCGCGCCGTCCCGGTTATAGCCGTAGAAGGGGATGGTCAGATCCCTGAAGAACTGGCTGCGATTGTCGAACGTGCCCTTGCGGATGCCGTCGAACACGTCGATCGGCAGGCCGCCCGGATTGGCTTCGGTCTTGAGCATCAGCGGCGGCACCGCGCCGATCAGCGCCAGCTTGGCGACCCGGCTGGTGCCATGGCGGCCGATATAGCGGGTGACTTCGCCGCCGCCGGTCGAATGGCCGACTAGGATGACGTCGGACAGATCCAGCGCCGCAATCAGGTCAGCCAGATCGTCGGCATATTGGTCCATATTATTATTGTCCCACACCTGGTCCGACCGGCCATGGCTGCGGCGGTCATGGGCGATGGTGCGGAAGCCCTGATTGGCGAAATAGACCATCTGCGCGTCCCAGGCGTCGGCGCTGAGCGGCCAGCCATGGGAGAAGATAATCGGCTGGCCGTCGCGCGGTCCCCAATCCTTGTAGAAGATGCGGGTGCCGTCCTTGGTGGTGACATAGTTGCTCATGTGAAATTCCCTTCTTCTGTTCCAGAAGGGCGTCCTTCACGCCCTGTGCTTGCACTATTAGGGGCGATGGCGGAGGATCGGGATTGGCGGTTCCGACATTAAGCGGGCCGATTCCGACAAAGGATTAGGACATGGCCGACACCCGCCTTCCGCGCGCCGAAGTGGGCATATTGCTCTATCCGGGCTGCCAGCAGGCGATGGTCCATGGCATGACCGACCTGATCGATATTGCCGGGCAGTTTTCGGTCCAGCATGGCGGCCCGGTGGTGCGCGTCAGCCATTGGCAGATGGGCGATGACGGCTGCTTTGCCCGCAGCCATGACACGCATGAAGCATTGAGCGGCACGCCCGACATCTGGCTGGTCCCCGGCCGCCTGACCGGCGTGCCCGAGGCGGAGGAAGCCGCGCCCTATGCCCGCTGGCTGCTCGATCGCCATGCCGCCGGCGCCACCCTTGCCTCCAATTGCGGCGGCGCCTTCCTGCTGGCGGCGACCGGCCTGCTCGACGGCCGCCCGGCCACGACCCATTGGTGGTTCGCCGACGCCTTCCGCGCCCGCTTCCCGGCCGTGAAGCTCGATTGCGACCGGATCGTCATCGACGATGGCGACATCATCACCGCTGGCGGGCTGATGGCCTGGACTGACCTTGGCATGCGGCTGGTCGACCGGCTGCTCGGCCCGACGGTCATGCTAGACACCGCCAAATTCCTGCTGATCGACACGGCCGGGCGCGAGCAGAAGCATTTCGCCCGCTTCCTGCCGCGCCTGACCCATGGCGACGAGCCGATCCTGAAGGTGCAGCACTGGCTCGCCGCGCGGGAAGCGAAGGCTGTCAGCGTCACCGAGATGGCGGCGCAGGCCGCGCTGGAGGAACGCACCTTCCAGCGCCGGTTCAAGGCGGCGACCGCCATGACCCCGATCGAGTATGTCCAGCATCTGCGCGTGGCGCGGGCGCGCGAGCATCTGGAATTTACCCGGCGCACGATCGACCAGATCGCCTGGAGCGTCGGCTATGAGGATGCCGCCGCCTTCCGCAAGCTGTTTCACCGCCTGGTCGGCCTGTCGCCAGGCGACTATCGCGCCCGCTTCGCCGCGCCCAGCGCACAGGCGGCGTAGCCCATCCCCTTCCGTTCGCTTCGAGCGAAGTCGAGAAGCCGGGCACGCCCCCCCCCCAGTTCCGCCTCCGTTTCTCGACAGGCTCGAAACGAACGGAGGATGGCGCTTCCGGCTTGCGGCCGCCTCCTTCGCCCGCTAAGTTCCCGTTTCGTTCCCAAAAAGGATAGTTATGGACAGCCTCGCCGCCCTTCTCATTCCCGTCGCGCTGCTGATCGGCCTCGCCGTCGGCTGGCTGCTCAAGGGCAAGGCGCTGGCGCCGCTGACCTCCGAAAAGGCCGATCTGGCCGGCAAGCTCGACATCGCGACCGCCCAGCGCAATGGCGCGATCGCCGAACTGGCGGTGGAGAAGGAACGGGTCGCGCAGGGCATGAGCCAAGTGGCCCGGCTCGAATCCGCGCAGGCCGCGTCCGAGCAGCGGATCGAGGCACTGCAGGCCGCCGCCAGCCAGCGTATCGAAGCGATCCAGACCGAGCGCGAGGCCGCGCTGCGTGACCTCGCCGCGCTCCAGTCCGACATCCATGCCCGCACCCAGGCGTTCGAGCAGCAGATCGCCGCGCTCAAGGACGCGAAGGAACAGCTTTCCGCCCAGTTCAGCGAAATCGGCGGCAAATTGCTCGAATCCGCCCAGACTCAGTTCCTGACTCGCGCCGACCAACGCTTCGCCCAAGCGAGCGAAAAGAGCGAGGCGCAGTTGAAGACGCTGCTCAACCCGGTCGAAACCACGCTCAAGCGCTATGAGGAAGGCCTCGCCCGCGTCGAGAAGGATCGGGTCGGCAGCTATGCCGAACTGCGCGAGGCGGTTCAGCAGGTTCATCTCGGCCAGGGCCAGGTGCGCGAGGAAACGGCCAAGCTGGTCAATGCCCTGCGCGCTGCGCCCAAGACGCGCGGCCGCTGGGGCGAGCAGCAGTTCAAGAATCTCATCGAAACCGCCGGCCTTTCCCCCTTCGTGGACTTCAAGGAGGAAGTGTCGGTCGCAGTCGAGGACGGCCGCCTGCGCCCCGATTTCGTCATCAACCTGCCCGGCGACCAGCAGATGGTGGTCGACGTCAAATGCTCGCTGGTCGCCTATCTGAACGCGGTCGATCAGGTCGATCCGGCGCAGCGCGACGCCCATATGCTCGACCATGCCCGCGCGATGCGCACCCATGCCGATGCCCTGGGGCGCAAGGCCTATTGGGAACAGTTCGACAAGGCACCCGACTTCGTCATCATGTATGTGCCCGGCGACAATTTCGTCACCGCCGCGCTGGAAGCGGACATGGAGCTTTGGGAACGCGCGGCAAAGAATCGCGTCATCATCTGCGGTCCCGCCACCTTCCTGCCGCTCGCCCGCACGCTGGCGGGCCATTGGCGCCAGGCCAAGATGCAGGAACAGGCGCAGCAGGTCGGCCAGCTCGGCAAGGAACTTTATGAGCGCCTGTCCGTCGCCGCGACCCATTTGCGCAAGCTGGGCTCCGGCCTCAACAGCGCGGTCTCCAACTATAACAGCTTCATCGGCAGCTTCGAGACGCGCGTCCTCTCCACCGGTCGCAAGTTCCGCGATCTCGACATCGAGACCGGCGGCAAGGAGATCGAGGCGATGGAACCGCTCGACGTCCTTGCCCGCGACGCCCAGGCCGACGAAGCGCGCGCGCTGCCGGCAGCGAAATAGGATCGTCTCGGCCTAGCTTGCCGCCACCGGCGCGGACGAAAGCGTCGTGGCCCCCGGACGACGCGGCCGGGCCTGCACCCAGGCAATCAACCCCGCAATCGCCAGGCTGGCGGCAACCCCGCCGGCCACGGGCACGCCCAGCATCAGCCCCGTCATGCAGACAGGCGCATGCACCGCATAGAGCGGGAAGGAGAGCGCTCCACTCCCGACCAGCAGTCGCGACCCGCCCCGCCAGCGCAAGGCGCCGGCCAGCATCAGCGGACAGACCAGCAGGATGAAGACCATCCCGTCTATCCAGCCATGCGCATCGACCATCGTGCCAATACCGAAATAGAGCGGCATCATGGCAAAGGCCGCCAGCGGCGAAACCATGATGGTCGGCCGGTCGCGCCACCAGCGCCACAGGATGATCCCCATGCCATAGGACAGCATGACCCGCGGCAGGCCGAAGAGGAAGCTGGCCGGCTGCGCGCCGACATCCACCCCGACCCGGCTGGCGATGACGGCAAACAGCACGGCGCTGAACAGCACGACATGGCCTAATGTCCTGGTCGATAAACGGCGCAGCACCAGACCATGGGCAATATTGGCGATCAGCTCCGCCAGGATCGACCAGGCCGGCCCGTTGAGCGGATAGAGACGCCAGGTGAAGAAACTGGGAACAAGCAGCACACTGGCCAGCGCCGCCGGCCAGGCCCTCATGTCGCTGGTGGCCATAAACCCTGGCAGCGCGATCAGCCCCGCCATAGCCATGACCGGCAGGAAACGCCGATATCGCGCGCGGACGAACGCGCTGGTGGACAGCCCCTGCCCCAACCGCGCCTCATAGGTGCGCGCCATCACATAGCCGCTTAGCATGAAGAAGAAGTCGACCGCGAGATAGCCGTTGCCGCGCGCCGCCCCGGTGGCCCAGGTCAGCGCATGGAACAGCAGGACGCTGATCGCGGCGATCCCGCGCAATCCATCGAATCCGATCAACCGCCCCTGCATGGCGCTGCTATAGCGGGCAAGCCTTAAGAATCTGCCCATTGCCGCCCCGCCCCGGCGCTGGCATGGCTGCCCCCATGAAAAAGATCGGCCTGCTTGGCGGCTCCTTCAATCCGGCGCATGGCGGGCATCGCGCCATTTCGCTGTTCGCAAGGGACGCCTTGGGCCTCGACGAAGTCTGGTGGCTGGTGTCGCCCGGCAATCCGTTGAAGCCCGCCAGGGGCATGGCGCCGCTGCCCGTCCGCCTTGCCCATGCGCAGAAAATCGCCCGCCGCGCGCCGATTCGCGCCACGGCGATCGAGCGCCAATTGGGCACCCGCTACACCGTCGACACGCTGCGCGCGCTTCGCCAGCGCTACCCCCGCAACCGCTTCGTCTGGCTGATGGGCGCCGACAATCTGGCGCAATTCAGCCAATGGCGCGACTGGCGCGGCATAGCGCGACAGATGACCATTGCCGTCATCGCCCGTCCGGGCTATGATGACGCTGCCCGTGGCTCTACGGCCATGAGCTGGCTGCGGCGCTTCGTCCGGTCCGCGCGCCAGAGTGCAGACTGGACGAATTGGAGACCACCGGCGCTCGTGCTATTGCGCTTTCGCCCTGATCCAAGATCGGCAACCCTGCTACGGCAGGCGGACCCCCTCTGGCATCGCGAATATGAAGCAACGTGTGTGCGCGATCCGCTCACGCGCCGGATGATCGTCTAGATTGGAGTTTAATTGACTAACCTCGCCCCTGCCAACGATACGGCGCCTGCCGCCGATAGCGTGGCCGCCCTGCACGCCCTTGTCATGCAGTCGCTCGACGACGACCAGGCACAGGAAACCATCTCCATCCCCCTCGAAGGCAAGAGCAGCATCGCCGATCATATGGTGATCGCGAGCGGCCGTTCGTCGCGTCAGGTCGCGGCGATCGCCCAGCATCTGGCCGAACGGATCAAGAAGGCCACCGGCCGCTCCGCACGGGTCGAAGGCCTGCCGGTCGCCGACTGGGTGCTGATCGATGCCGGCGACGTGATCGTCCATCTGTTCAAGCCGGAAGTGCGCAGCTTCTACAATCTGGAACGGATGTGGGGCTTCGTCGACGCACCGGTCGCGGGCAACGCCTGATCCTTGCCGTCGCGCCCTTCGACATGGGCGCGATGACAGGCTAGGGAGGAGCCATGCTCCTCCATATCATCGCGCGCGGCAAGATCGGGCGCTCGCCCGAGGCCGATCTGGTCGACCGCTATGTCAAGCGGCTGACCATGCCGTACAAGATCACCGAAATGCCCGACCGGGGCGGCAAGCTGCCGCCCGTCGGTCCCGGCACGGTGACGGTCATGCTCGACGAAAAGGGCAAGCAGCTTTCCTCGATGGACTTTGCGCGGCGGATCGAGGGCTGGCGCGACACCGGCACGCGCGAGATCCGCTTCCTGATCGGCGCGGCCGATGGCTTCGACGATGCCGAACGGACCAATGCCGACCTGCTGATCGCCTTTGGCGCCATGACCTGGCCGCACATGATCGCCCGCGCCATGCTCGCCGAACAGCTGTGGCGCGCCTGCTCGATCCTCGCCAACCACCCCTATCACCGCGAAGGCTGAGGCTCGACATGCCCACGGCTTGCGCCTAGTCAAAGCCCTATCGGGCGGGACAAGCGGTTGAAGCGCAGCATCATCAGCAACAGCATCACGGGCATCGCACTGGCCGGCATCTTGGCCCTTATCGCCACGCGCCTGCCCGCCGCGGACGATGCCGCGATCATCCTGCCTGGCACCGCCGGCACCACGCTGGCACAGGAACAGAAGGCGCTGCGCGACGCCCGCCGCCAGTCGGTGGAGGCCGCCGACCGATCTGTCCGGCTGGAGCGCCAGGCCGGCATGGCCCGTGACGAGGCCGAACAGGCCGGCCGCCGCGCCGCCGCCATGGCCGCCCGCATCCAGCAGGCCGAGGCCGATGTGCAGGCCGCCCAGGCCCGCATCGCCATCATCGCCCGAATGCAGCGCGCCCAGGCCGCGCGCCTCGCCGCCAGGCAGGAACCGGTGGTGCGCCTGACCGCCGCGCTGCAGATGATGAGCCGCCGCCCGCTCGCCCTTGCCCTCGTCCAGCCCGGATCGATCAGCGACGCCGTCCATATGCGCGCGGTGCTGGGACAGGTGCTACCGGTGATCGAGCAGCGCACCGCGGGCCTGCGCGCCGAGCTGGACCGCAGCCGCGCGATCCGCGCCACCGCCCAGCAGGCCGCCGACGCCCTGACCAAGAGCCGCCGCGACCTCACCGATCGTCAGGCCGCCCTGCGCCAGCTCGAAACGCAAAAGCGCGTCGCCGCCCGCGACTATCGCGCCAATGCCGGGCTGGAGAGCGAACGCGCGCTGGCGCTGGGCGAGAAGGCGCGCGACATTGTCGACCTGATGGACCAGCTGGAGGTGGCGAGCGACCTGCGCGATCGCCTGGCGCAACTGGCCGGCCCGGTGCTGCGCCCCGCCCGCCCCGACCGGGCCGGCGCCCCCGCCCCCGACCGCGAGGCGCTGGACAGCGGCCCGCCGCCCTATCGCCTGCCGGTCGTCGGCCAGCTCGTCACCGGCATGGGTGAGGTGAATGACGGCGGCGTACGCTCGCGCGGCCTGACGCTGGTGACCCAGGCCGGCGCCCAGGCAGTCGCGCCGACCGCCGGCCGCATCGCCTTTGCCGGCCCCTATCGCGGCTATGGCCAGATCCTCATCATCGACCATGGCCAGGGCTGGACCACCCTCATCACCGGCCTGCACCGCGTCACCGCTCAGGTGGGCGAGAGTGTGCGCCAGGGCGACCCGGTCGGCCTCACCGCCGCCCAGGGCCGCCCGACAGTGACGATCGAACTGCGCCGCAACGGCCGCCCGGTGGACATCGTGCCGCTGGTGGGAATCGGCTGAAGCATTGAAATCATCATCATATGATGATAAATATCGTGCCTAAGGAGCATGATATATGCGCACGACACTGGCCCTTGATGATGAGCTTGTCTCCAAGGCGGAAGAATATACCGGCATCAAGGAAAAATCCGCCCTGGTGCGGGAAGCGCTGACCGCTCTGGTCCAGCGCGAAGCAGCGCGACGCCTCGCATTGTTGGGTGGCAGCGCGCCCGATATGGAACCGGCACCACGCCGCCGATCGGATCCTGAATGATCCTTGTCGACAGCTCCGTCTGGATCGATCATCTGCGCAGCGGCAATCCGATGCTGACCGATCTTCTCAATGCCGAGGCTGTCCTTTGCCACCCCTTTGTGATTGGCGAATTGGCCTTGGGAAGTCTGCCCGATCGGCACGACTTTCTCGCGTTATTGCGTGACCTGCCTAAAGCGACGGAAGCCAGCAATGATGAAGTGCAACTGCTGATCGAGGCTGAATATCTATTTGGGCGCGGCATCGGCTATGTCGATGCCCATCTGCTTGCATCGGCACGCCTGACTGCCGGCTCGCGGCTATGGGCACGCGACCGGCGGCTGCACGAAAATGCCATGCGATTGGGCATCGCCTGGCAATCCGACCGGCCCCATTAACCCCACGCTCATCGACGCCAGGCAACATTGGTCGAAGCGCGCTTTTGCGTTGGATAGCGAATCGACGTATATCGATCCCTTGATGCGGACTCCAAGGACAGCCATGAAATCCACCTTCCTGCAGGGCGCGGTCGCGCTCGGCGCGCTTGCGCTCATCCCCGCCACCACCGCGGCGCTCGCCGATGGCGAGGCATCGAGCTACAAGGCGCTCGACGAATTCATGGACGTCTTCCAGAAGGTCCGCAGCGACTATGTCGAGAAGGTCGACGACGAAAAGCTGATCAAGGGCGCGATCGACGGCATGCTCGCCAGCCTCGATCCGCACAGCAGCTTCCTCGATGCGCGCGATTTCCAGAATCTGCGCACCCAGACCGAGGGCAGCTATGGCGGCCTTGGCCTGTCGGTCACGCAGGAGGATGGCGCGGTCAAGGTGATCGCCCCGACCCAGGACACGCCGGCCTGGCGCGCCGGGATCAAGGCTGGCGACTATATCACCCATATTGACGGCCAGCTCATCTATGGCGGCACGCTGGACGAGGCGGTGGACAAGATGCGCGGCGCACCGGGCACCAGCATCAAGCTGACCATCGTGCGCACCGGCCGCGACAAGCCGATCGACCTGACCCTCACCCGCGAGATCATCGAGATCAAGCCGGTGAAGTGGGAAGTGAAGAACAATATCGGCGTCATCAACATCGTCAGCTTCTCGGCCAATACCGGCGCCGATGTCCGCTCGGCGATCCGCAGCATCGACAAGAGCTTGGGCCACAAGCCGACCGGCTATATCCTCGACCTGCGTTCCAACCCCGGCGGCCTGCTGGACGAAGCGGTGTCGACCAGCGACGTCTTCCTGGAGCGCGGCGAGATCGTATCGCAGCGCGGCCGCAACAAGGGCGATGTCGAACGCTATTATGCCAAGCCCGGCGATGACGCGAAGGGCCTGCCGGTGATCGTGCTGGTCGATGCGGGCTCCGCTTCGGCCTCCGAAATCGTCGCCGGCGCGCTTCAGGACCAGCATCGCGCGCTCATCATGGGCGAACGCAGCTTCGGCAAGGGCTCGGTCCAGACCATGTTGCCGCTGTCGAACACCACCGCGCTCAAGCTCACCACCGCGCGCTACTTCACGCCTTCGGGCCGCAGCGTGCAGGAAGGCGGCATCCAGCCGGACATCAAGGTGCCGCAGCTCAGCGACCCGGATTACAAGGATCGCCCCAAGTTCCGCGAAAGCGACCTGCGCCGCCACCTGATCAACGAGATCAAGACCGACGACGCCGCGCTGGAAGAGGACAGCAAGGAAGATCCGCGCTTCGCCCAGACCGCCGAGGAGCTGAAGAAGAAGGGGATCGAGGACTTCCAGCTCGATTATGCGCTCAAGACCATTTCCCGCCTCGCCGGCACGCCGGGCGCCACCATCGCCCAGGCGCAGCAGGCCGCTGCGCGCAAGCCCGGCGCAAAATGAGTCGTGCCCGTTCGGATGACCGGACGGGCAAGTTCAGCATGACGAAAGGCGGACAAGGGTTTAAGCGGGCGATATGAACAGCTTGTCCCCCGCCCTGGGCCGCGCCCGCCTGCTTGCCCTGCTCGTGCCCGTGATCGCGCTGGGCACGGCCTATGCCTCCCAATATCTGGGCGGGCTGCATCCGTGCGAAATGTGCTGGTGGCAGCGTTATCCCCATATGGCGGCGATCCCGCTGGCGCTGGTCGCCTATGCGCTGCGCGGCCGCGCCTGCATGAGCGGCCTGTTCGCCGGTTTCGCCGGCATCGCCATCGGCATCAGCGGCGCCATCGGCCTGTTCCATGCCGGGGTCGAATATGGCTGGTGGGAAGGGCTGACCGCCTGCTCGACCACGCCGACCGGCGGCAGCAGCGCCGATATTTTGAGCCAGATCATGGCAACGCCGATCACCCGCTGCGATGTTGCGCCCTGGAGCCTCTTCGGCATTTCGCTGGCAGGCTATAACGGCCTCTTGTCGGGCGCGGCCGCGCTCGCCATCTTGGCCCTGCTGCTGAAAGCGAGGAAGGCATGAGCGCCACCAAGAATTTCCCCCGGCCGGGCCGTCGCACGAACAAGGTCGATCGCGCCTCCATGGTGCGCGTCGACCAGGCCGGCGAATTCGGCGCGGTGCGCATCTATGCCGGGCAGCTTGCGGTGATGGGCGATCGTCATCCCTATGGCCGGCTGATCGCCGGCATGGCCGCGCAGGAGGAGCGCCACCGCGCCGCCTTCGACGCGCTGATCGCCGAACGCGGCGTGCGCCCGACCGCGATCCATCCGATCTGGAATGTCGCCGGGTTCGCCCTGGGCGCCGTGACCGCCGCGATGGGGCCAAAGGCTGCCATGGCCTGCACCGCCGCGATCGAGACCGAGATCGACCTTCATTATGAAGAACAGTTGCAGCAACTGGGCGAGGATGATCCGGAACTCTCTGCCCTGATCAAGGATTTCCAGGCGGAGGAGGTCGAGCATCGCGACGCCGCCATCGCCCATGGCGCGGAACAGGCCCCGGCCTATCCGCTGCTGTCCGGCGCGATCCGCCTGGGTTGCCGCGCCGCCATCGCGCTGTCGAAGCGCATCTGAACAAGGGACGGACCGATGATGAAGACCCCGTTGATCGCTCTGGCCGCCGGCCTGATGCTGGGCACCGCCGCCCCCGCGCTCGCGCAGCAGGACAGCGCCCCCACGGCCGCCACCAGCACCGGCTCCGAAAAGGTCAATCTGGTCATCGTCTATGGCGATGATGCCTGTCCCCAGAGCCAGGGCGACGGCATCGTCGTGTGCGCGCGCAAGGGCGAGGAGGAACGCTATCGCATTCCCGAGCCGCTGCGCGGCGACCCCAACAAGCCCAGCAACCAGGCCTGGGGCGAGCGGGTGAAGTCGATGGAATATGTCGGTCGCGACGGCACCGAAAGCTGCTCGCCGGTCGGCGGCGGCGGCGCCACCGGCTGCTTCGCCAAACTGTCGCGCCTGGCCAAGGCGGAACGGCAGCAGGCCGACAATGCCAGCTGGAAGGATCTGGTCGAAGCCGAGCGCGCCAGGCGCCTGTCGACCATCGACGCCGACAGCGAAGCGATCGAAAAGCGCGTTCTGGCCGAGGAAAAGGCCGACGCCGATGCCAAGAAGGCGCAGGAACAGGAAGTCCCGCCCCGGCCGTGACGGCATGGGGCGTCCTGCGGCGTCTGTTCATATCGATCCCGCGCCAGTGCAGCGCGGGACGAACGGGGTGCAACCGGGGCGAATGAAGGAATTGATGATGCGTCTCCCCCGCCCCCTGCTGATCGCCGGCCTGGCCGCGCTGGCCCTGCCCGCTGCGCCGGCCGTCGCCCAGGATGATCCGCCGCAGAAGATCTTCAACCTCATCGTCTATGGCGATGATCCCTGCCCGACGGGCGAGGGCGAGGAAATCGTGGTCTGCGCCCGCAAGCCCGAATCCGAACGCTATCGCATCCCCAAGAAGCTGCGCGAAAAGCCCGAAGAAGTGGGTGGCCCCGGCTGGGGCAGCCAGGTCGCGACGATGGAACAGACCCAGCGCCAGATCCTGCCCAACAGCTGCTCGGCCATCGGCAGCAACGGCTTCACCGGCTGCACCGCCCAGATGCTGCAGCAATGGTTCGCCGAACGGCGGATGCAGCAGAGCAGCAGCACGCCCTGAGCCGCTTTTCCTAGCGCGGATACAGCCCGTCCATATGCGCCAGGCTCTGCACGATCAGCGCCTCCAGCACCTCCATGTCGATATCGGCCAGCCGCTTGACATAGAGGCAGCCCTTGCCGCGCCGATGCCTGCCTAATGCCTTGAAATCGGCGTCGTCGAGACCGGCGAGATAGAAGACCAGCTCCGCCTTGCGCGGCGCAAAGCCGATCCGGCACATGTCGCCCTCGCGCCCGCTGTCATAGCGATAATGATAGCGGCCAAAGCCGATGATGCTCGGTCCCCACAGCCGTGGCGGCTCGCCCGACACCCGCGCCATCAACGCCGCGACCATCCGACCATCCGCCTGTCGCTCGGCCGGTTCGACCGTGTCGAGATAGGCGGCGACATCCGCCATCGTCTCCGTGGTCTTGTTCTCGCCCGTCGCCATCGGCTTGCCTTTCGCGGCCTGTCCGACTACAGGCTAGCGCGTCATCTGGGGAGTAGCCAGCCGTTCCGCTGACGGGACGGGCCATATGTCAACATATTTGGCCGAGAGGCCATGGCATATGGGATGCGGTATCAGCCGCATCGGGCGAGACCAATGGCATCGGCTTCCCAGTCCGGCCGGGCGGGGAAGACGGTGGCATTGTGTCTTTTGTCAGAGCCCGGCCCGGACGTTCTTCATGGAAGCCTTCCTCACCTCCACCGCCCTCGTCGCGCTCGCCGAAATGGGCGACAAGACGCAGTTGCTGGCCATGCTGCTCGCCACCCGCTTTCGCAAGCCGGTGCCGATCATCCTGGGCATCTTCGTCGCGACCATCGCCAATCATTTCCTCGCCGCGCTGGTCGGCCATTCGATCGCCGGGGTGCTGACCCAGCCCTGGTTCCGCTATGCCGTGGCGGGCAGCTTCATCGCCATGGCGCTCTGGACGCTGGTGCCTGACAAGATCGATGAGGATGCGCCGCTCAAGGCCCCGTCCAAGGCCGGCGTGTTCGTGACCACCCTGGTCGCCTTCTTCCTGGTCGAGATGGGCGACAAAACGCAGGTCGCGACCGTGGCGCTGGGCGCCCAGTTCGACAATCTGCTCGCCGTCACCGCCGGCACAACCTGCGGCATGATGCTGGCCAATGTCCCGGCCGTGCTGTTCGGCGAAGCGCTGGCGAAGCGCGTGCCGATGCGCGCGTTGCAGGTCGGCGCGGCGCTGCTCTTCCTGCTGCTGGGCCTGTGGATGATCGCCGGACTGCAGGGCTGGATCGGGTAAAATCGGAACGCCGCCGCCGGCGGGCGGTTGTCAGCGGGCGGCGGAAGTTGCAAGGGAAACGGCACGAACTTTCCCCTTTTCGAACAGCATGGGACGCGCGTGATGAAGGACAATCTGGTAACCATCTTCGGCGGCGGCGGCTTTCTCGGGCGCCAGGTCGCCCAGGCGCTGATGGCACGCGGCGCGCGCGTGCGCATCGCCCAGCGCGACCTCGCCAATTCGGTCAAGGTGAAGGCGCTCGGCAATCTGGGCCAGACCCAGTTCGTCGCGGCCAATATCCGCAAGCCCGACACCGTCGCCCGCGCCCTGCACGGCAGCGACATCGTCATCAACCTGGTCGGCATATTGAGCGGCGATTTCGACGCGGTTCAGCATGACGGCGCCGCCAATGTCGCCAAGGCGGCCGCCGCCGCCGGCGTCACCGCGCTGGTCCATGTCTCGGCGATCGGCGCCGACACCAACAGCCCTTCGGCCTATGGCCGGTCCAAGGCTGAGGGCGAAGGCGCCGTGCTGGCTGCCTTCCCGACCGCGACCATCGTGCGCCCGTCGATCATCTTCGGCCAGGAGGACCAGTTCCTCAACCGCTTCGCCGGCGTCGCCAGCAGCGGCCCGGTCGTACCGGTGATCGGCGCCGCCACCAAGTTCCAGCCTGTCTATGTCGGCGACGTCGCCGAGGCGATCGCCAATGCGGCGCAGCAGCCCGGCGTCTTTGGCGGCAAGACCTTCGAACTCGCCGGCCCGCAGGTCATGAGCATGAAGGAAATCAACGCCTGGGTCGCCAAGGCGATCGGCCGGGGCGACAAGCCGCTGGTCGAAGTGCCCGGCGCCTTCGCCTCGCTGCTGGCGATGCTGCCCGGCGGCCCGATCACCCGCGACCAGCTTGCCATGCTGGGCCACGACAATGTCGCCGCGCCCGGCGCGCCGGGCCTTGAGGCGCTGGGCGTCGCGCCCACGCCGATGGCCGCCGTCGCCGAACGCTGGATGGTCCCCTATCGCAAGCATGGCCGCTTCGCCGGCCGCGTGAAGGCCTGATCCATTCCCGCCATCGGCTCGACGGGCCGATGATCGGCCACGACCGGCCGTGGCCATGCCGCTTTGCCTTTTCGCTGCACTGCGGCATGGTGCATCCCTGACATATAGGCATTGCCCGGCCCTCTCCCTTCGCAGGGGGAGGGCTTGGCTTATGCGCCCCCTGCTTGAGGATCCGACATCCCCATGGACATGCATTATCTGACGGTCATCCTGCTCGGCATCGTGGAGGGATTGACCGAATTTCTCCCCGTGTCCTCGACCGGCCACCTCATCCTGGCGAGCGAGCTGCTCGGCTATGATGCGTCGGTCTGGGCGATGTTCAACGTCATGATCCAGCTCGGCGCGATCCTCGCCGTCGTCGTCCTCTACTGGCGCACCTTCTGGGCGGTGGCCATGGGCCTGCTCCGCCTCGATCCGGTCAGCATCCGCTTCGTGCGCAACCTGCTGGTCGCCTTCATCCCCGCCGTCGTCATCGGCCTTGCCCTGCACGATTATATCGACACGCTGCTCGGCTCGCCCCGCGTCGTCGCCGTCGCGCTGGTGGTCGGCGGCATCGCCATCCTGGTGATCGAGCGCCTGATCAGGGAACAGCGTTTCCACGGCATCGCCGACATTCCGCTGGTCCGCGTCATCGGCATCGGCTTCATCCAGTGCCTCGCCATGGTGCCGGGCGTCAGCCGTTCGGGCGCGACCATCATGGGCGCGCTGACCCTGGGTGTGGAGCGCCGCACCGCCGCGGAGTTCAGCTTCTTCCTCGCCATCCCGACCATGCTCGGCGCCTCGACGCTGGAACTGCTCAAGAAGGGCGACCAGCTGACCAGCGCCCAGGTCGGCTGGGACAGCATCGCGCTCGGCTTCATCGTCTCCTTCATCGTCGCGCTGCTGGTCATCAAATGGTTTGTCGGCCTGGTGTCGCGCCATGGCTTCGCACCCTTTGCCTGGTATCGAATCATTGCCGGCATCGGCGCGCTGGTCTGGCTCAGCCTGAGATAAGGCCGATACGGACCTAATATTTGAAAGATAATTACAGCGCCGCGACAGTCTTTTCCCAAACCGCCAGATAATAGGTCAGCCTAGCTGTCTTAAATGCCAGAATCCGCGTGACTCCGCGGGTTTTCCTGCTATGCGCACTGCAAACAATCGTTGCAGGGAAATGCCATGGCTGAAAATCCGATGCTGAAGTTCGTGGGCAAGGAACAGGCCTATCCGGAAAAGCGCGGCGCTGATGCGCGCGCCGAGGACTTTCTGGAAATCAGCAAGTCCTTCATCCTGGACAAGGCCGAGGAACAGGCGTCGCGCTGCTCGCAATGCGGCGTGCCCTATTGCTCGACCCACTGCCCGCTGCACAATCATATCCCCGACTGGCTGCGCCTGACCGCCGAGGGCCGGTTGCGCGAAGCCTATGAGCTGTCGAACCTGACCAGCACCATGCCGGAAATCTGCGGCCGCATCTGCCCGCAGGACCGTCTGTGCGAGGGCAATTGCGTGATCGAATTTTCCGGCCACGGATCGGTCACCATCGGCTCGGTGGAAAAGTTCATCACCGACACCGCCTGGAAGGAAGGCTGGGTCGAACCGCTGGTCCCCGGCGCCGCGCGCGGCCAGTCGGTCGGCGTCATCGGTGCCGGCCCCGCCGGCCTCACCACCGCCGAATATCTGCGCGTCGCGGGCTATGAAGTCCATGTCTATGACCGGCATGACCGCGCCGGCGGCCTGCTGACCTATGGCATCCCCGGCTTCAAGCTGGAAAAGGATGTCGTCATGCGCCGCGTCCAGCGCCTCAAGGACGGCGGCATCATCTTCCACGAAGGGTTCGAGGTCGGCCGCGACGCCAGCATGGAACAGCTGCGTGCGAAGCATGACGCGATCCTGATCGCCACCGGCGTCTACAAGGCCCGCGACATCAAGGCGCCGGGCGTCGGCGCGCCGGGCGTGGTCAAGGCGCTCGACTATCTCACCGCCTCCAACAAGGCGGGCTTTGGCGATGCCGTGCCCGGCCACGAGGATGGCACCCTGCTCGCCACCGGCAAAAATGTCGTCGTGATCGGCGGCGGCGACACCGCGATGGACTGCGTCCGCACCGCCATCCGCCAGGGCGCCAAGTCGGTGAAGTGCCTCTATCGCCGCGACCGCGACAATATGCCCGGCTCGCAGCGCGAAGTCGCCAATGCCGAGGAGGAAGGCGTCGAGTTCGTCTGGCTGACCGCGCCGATCGCCTTCGAGGGCACGGAGCATGTCACCGGCGTAAAGGTCACCAAGATGCGCCTGGGTTCGCCCGACGCATCGGGTCGCCGCGCGCCCGAGCCCGATCCGGGCAGCGAACATACGCTGGAAGCCGATCTGGTCATCAAGGCGCTGGGCTATGATCCCGAAGACCTGCCCCGCCTGTTCGGCGCCGACGACCTGTCGGTCACCCGCTGGGGCACGCTGCGCGTCGATCACAAGACGATGATGACCAGCATGGACGGCGTCTTCGCCGCCGGCGACATCGTGCGCGGCGCATCGCTGGTGGTCTGGGCCATTCGCGATGGCCGCGACGTGACCGACCATATGCACAAATATCTCAAGGCCAAGGCCGTCGCCGCCGCCAGCGAGAAGGTTGCCGCCTGATACGCCTCGCCTTCCTGTCCCTGTTGCTGCTGGCGGCCCCGGTCGCCGTGCAGGCGCAGACGCCGGTGGCGCCTGTAGCCGCCGAGCAGCCGGTCGATCCGGCGCTGCTCGCCAAGGCGCAGCCGATCGCGGCCCTCATCCTGCCCGACGGCACGATGGAAAAGATGATGGGTCCGATGATGCAGAAGATGATGGGCCCGATGATGGACAGCATGACCAAGATGCCCATCCGCGAGTTCCTGAAGGTCGGCGGCATCGACCCCGAACGGGCCGAAGGTCTGGGCGAAGGCACGATGGAGGAAATGATGGCGATCCTCGATCCCAATTTCCGCAAGCGGATGGACGTGATCGTCAACACCATGATGCCGGCCATGGGCCGCTTCATGGGCCGTTACGAACCGGACATGCGCGCCGGCATGGCGGAGGCATTTGCCTATCGCTACAATGCCACCGAGCTGGATCAGATCGCCGCCTTCCTGAAGACGCCGACCGGCGCCAAGTTCGGCGAGGGCTTCATGCAGCTGGCAACCGACCCCCATTATATCGGCCGCATGCAGAAGATCATGCCCGACATGATGAAGGCCATGCCGGAGATCATGCAATCCTCCCAGGCCGAACTCGCCAAGCTGCCCAAGCCGCGCACCTATAAAGACCTGACAAAGGCCGAACGCGACCGCCTCACCGCATTGCTCGGGGCGGACACGCAAAAGGCAAACTGACGATCGACGCCGGCACGCCGGCACCAACAGAATGAAGGCGGCCGTGCCCCAAGAAGGGGACGGCCAGATGCAAGGGTAAGTCATCATGACCGACACCAATTTCATGGCCAGCCCCGAAGAGCGCGCACGCATCGCTGCCGAGGGCATGTATCATCCCGAGATGGAGGGCGATGCCTGCGGCGTCGGCCTGGTCGCCGCCACCGATGGCCGGCCCAGCCGCCGCGTCGTCTCCTCCGCGATCGATGCGCTCAAGGCCGTGTGGCACCGCGGCGCGGTCGACGCCGATGGCAAGACCGGCGATGGCGCCGGCATCCATGTCGACCTGCCGGTCCGCTTCTTCGACGATGCGATCGCCGATTCGGGCCACAAGCCGCTGCCCAACCGCCTGGCCGTCGGCATGATCTTCCTGCCCCGCACCGACCTCAGCGCGCAGGAAACCTGCCGCACCATCGTCGAAGCCGAGATCATCGACGCGGGCTACACCATCTATGGCTGGCGCCAGGTGCCGGTCGACGTCTCCGTCATCGGCGAGAAGGCGCAGCGCACCCGTCCCGAGATCGAGCAGATCATGATCGCCGGCCCGATGCCGGAGGAACGCGACGTCGGCGAGTTCGAGAAGGATCTCTACCTGATCCGCCGCCGCATCGAGAAGAAGGTGATCGAAGCGCAGATCAGCGACTTCTACGTCTGCTCGCTGTCGTGCCGCTCGATCATCTACAAGGGCCTGTTCCTCGCCGAATCGCTGTCGGTCTTCTATCCGGACCTGCAGGACGAACGGTTCGAGAGCCGCGTCGCCATCTTCCACCAGCGCTATTCGACCAACACCTTCCCGCAATGGTGGCTGGCCCAGCCGTTCCGCACCCTCGCCCATAATGGCGAGATCAACACGATCCGCGGCAACAAGAACTGGATGAAGAGCCACGAGATCAAGATGGCCTCACTAGCCTTCGGCGAGCAGTCGGAAGACATCAAGCCGGTGATCCCGGCCGGCGCGTCGGATACCGCCGCACTGGACGCCGTGTTCGAGGCGATCTGCCGCTCCGGCCGCGATGCGCCCACGGCCAAGCTGATGCTGGTGCCCGAGGCATGGCAGGCGGAAAGCGCCGAGCTGCCCAAGGCGCATGCCGACATGTATGAATATCTCGCCTCCGTGATGGAGCCGTGGGATGGCCCGGCCGCACTCGCGATGACCGACGGCCGCTGGGTCGTGGCCGGCGTCGACCGCAACGCGCTGCGCCCGCTGCGCTACACGCTGACCGGCGACAATCTGCTGATCGTGGGTTCGGAAACCGGCATGGTCGTCGTGCCCGAAACCACCATCGTCCAGAAGGGCCGCATGGGTCCGGGCCAGATGATCGCGATCGATCTGCAGGAAGGCGAAGTCTATGACGACCGCGCGATCAAGGATCGCATCGCGGGCGAGCGCCCCTATGGCGACCTGATCAAGGACTTCCTCGACATCACCGACCTGCCCGACGTCCCCAGCGCCCTGCCGGCATGGGACAAGGCGGAATTGACCCGTCGTCAGGTCGCGGCCAACATGACGCTGGAGGATATGGAACTGATCCTCGCGCCGATGGTGGAGGATGCCAAGGAAGCGATCGGCTCGATGGGCGACGACACGCCGCTGGCGGTCATCTCCGACAAGCCGCGCACCATCAGCCATTTCTTCCGCCAGAATTTCAGCCAGGTCACCAACCCGCCGATCGACCCGTTGCGCGAACGGCATGTGATGAGCCTCAAGACGCGCTTCTCCAACCTCCACAACATCCTGGAGGAAGATGCGCAGAACAGCCATGTGCTGGTGCTGGAATCGCCGGTGCTCAACAGCGCCGAATGGGCGCGGCTCAAGGCCTATTTCGGCCCGGCCGTGGCCGAAATCGACTGCACCTTCCCCTCGACCGGCGGCCAGGAACAGCTGCGCGCGGCGATCGCCCGCATCCGTGAGGAGGCCGAGCAGGCGGTGCGCGAAGGGCGCAGCGAACTGTTCCTGACCGACGAGCGCGCCGGGCAGGACCGGGTCGCGATCCAGGGCGTGCTGGCCGCCGCGGCCGTCCACACCCATCTCGTCCGCAAGGGCCTGCGCAGCTATGCGTCGATCAACGTGCGGTCGGCCGAAGCGCTCGACACCCATTATTTCGCGGTGCTGATCGGCGTCGGCGCGACCACGGTGAACGCCTATCTGGCCGAAGCCAGCATCGCCGATCGCCACGCCCGTGGCCTGTTCGGCGACCTGACCCTCGACCAGTGTTTCGAGCGTCAGCGCACCGCGATCAACGAGGGTCTGCTCAAGATCATGTCCAAGATGGGCATCGCGGTCGTCAGCTCCTATCGCGGCGGCTATAATTTCGAAGCGGTCGGCCTGTCGCGCGCCCTGGTCAACGATCTCTTCCCCGGCATGCCGGCGAAAATTTCGGGCGAAGGCTATGCCTCGCTCCACTATTCGGCGATGCTGCGCCACGACAAGGCCTATGACAGTGCGGTCGTCCGCCTGCCGATCGGCGGCTTCTATCGCCAGCGCAACGGCGGCGAGGCCCATGCCTATTCCGCCCAGCTGATGCACCTGCTGCAGACCGCCGTCGGCACCGACAGCTATTCGACCTATCTGCAATTCTCGCGCGGCGTGCGCGACCTGCCGCCGGTCTATCTGCGCGACCTGATGGAGTTCAACTTCGCCCGCGAGGCGGTGCCGATCGACGAGGTCGAAGCCACCACCGAGATCCGCAAGCGCTTCGTGACGCCGGGCATGTCGCTGGGTGCGCTCAGCCCCGAAGCGCATGAGACGCTGGCGATCGCGATGAACCGCATCGGCGCCAAGGCGGTGTCGGGCGAGGGTGGCGAGGATGCCGCGCGCTTCAAGCCCTATGAGAATGGCGACAATGCCAATTCGGTGATCAAGCAGATCGCGTCGGGCCGCTTCGGCGTCCATGCCGAATATCTGGGCTCCGCCGAGGAAATCGAAATCAAGGTCGCACAGGGCGCCAAGCCCGGCGAGGGCGGCCAGCTGCCCGGCTTCAAGGTGACCGAATTCATCGCCCGCCTGCGTCACTCGACGCCCGGCGTGACGCTGATCTCGCCGCCGCCGCACCATGACATCTACTCGATCGAGGATCTCGCGCAGCTCATCTATGACTGCAAGATGATCAACCCGCGCGCCCGCGTCTGCGTCAAGCTGGTCAGCCAGGCCGGCATCGGCACGGTCGCGGCCGGCGTTGCCAAGGCGCATGCCGACGTCATCCTGGTCGCCGGCCATGTCGGCGGCACCGGCGCCAGCCCGCAGACCTCGATCAAATATGCCGGCACCCCCTGGGAAATGGGCCTGTCGGAAGCCAATCAGGTACTGACCCTCAACGGCCTGCGCCACCGCGTGAAGCTGCGCACCGATGGCGGCCTCAAGACCGGGCGCGACATCGTCATTGCCGCGATCCTGGGCGCCGAGGAATTCGGCATCGGCACGCTGTCGCTGGTCGCCATGGGCTGCATCATGGTGCGCCAGTGCCACAGCAACACCTGCCCCGTGGGCGTCTGCGTGCAGGATGAGAAGCTGCGCCAGAAGTTCACCGGCACCCCGGAAAAGGTCATCAACCTGATGACCTTCATCGCCGAGGAAGTGCGCGAGATCCTGGCCCGCCTTGGCTTCCGCAGCCTCGACGAAGTGATCGGCCGCACCGAACTGCTGAAGCAGGTCAATCGCGGCGCCGAGCATCTCGACGATCTCGATCTCAACCCGATCCTGGCCAAGGTCGACGCCCCCGACGAGCATCGCCGCTTCAGCCTGCCCCAGTGGCGCAATGAAGTGCCCGACAGCCTCGACGCGCAGATGATGAAGGATGCCCGCGCCGTATTCGAGCGCGGCGAGAAGATGCAGCTGACCTACACGGTGCGCAACACGCACCGCGCCGTCGGCACCCGCCTCTCCTCGGCCGTGACCGAAAAGTTCGGCATGTCGACCTTGGCGGACGGCCATCTGACCGTGCGGCTGCGCGGTTCGGCCGGCCAGTCGCTCGGCGCCTTCCTCTGCAAGGGCATCACCCTCGAAGTGTTCGGCGACGCCAACGACTATGTCGGCAAGGGGCTTTCGGGCGGCATCATCAAGGTGCGCACCACCGTCTCCTCGCCGCTCTCGTCGAAGGACAACACCATCCTTGGCAACACCGTCCTCTACGGCGCGACCAGCGGCAAGCTGTTCGCGGCGGGCCAGGCCGGCGAGCGCTTCGCGGTCCGCAATTCGGGCGCGAAGGTGGTGGTCGAAGGCTGCGGCGCCAATGGCTGCGAATATATGACCGGCGGCACCGCCGTGATCCTGGGCAAGACCGGCGCCAATTTCGGCGCGGGCATGACCGGCGGCATGGCCTTCATCCTCGACGAGGATGGCAGCTTCCCGAGCCGCGCCAACCCGGAAAGCATCGTCTGGCAGCGTCTGGACAGTGCCCATTGGGAAGGCGAGTTGAAGGCGCTGATCGCTGAACATGCGGTCGCGACCGACAGCAAATGGTCGAACACCATCCTGGAGGACTGGGATCGCTGGCGCCGCTACATCTGGCAGGTCTGCCCGAAGGAAATGGTCAATCGCCTGGCCCATCCGCTGAGCGACGCATCGACCCCGGTCGCTGCCGAATAATTACTGCGGCAAGCCCGCCTCTGCCGGTTCTGCGGGGACCGGCGGGGACGGCGCCGTCGTCGCCGCGACCGGCCTCAGCGCCGGTCCCGGTTCCGCCTCGCCCGCCGCGAATCGCTCGATCCGCGGCGGCAGGCGATCGACCCGCACCGTCGGCTGCGGCAGCGGCGGATACCCCAGCGCCGCCGATTCGACCGGCTGTTCCTCTTCCGCCAGATAGTCGCGCACCGCCGGATCGCGCGATTCGCCGATCATGCCATCGGCATCCAGCCCCGCCATGTCGGCCTGCATCCGCCGTTCCTCCAGGGGCGGTCCGCATCCGGTGCAGGTCACGAACGCCGGTCCGCGCTCGGCCTCCGGCAGAGTCTGCGCCGTCGCCATGTCGCCGCTATCCAGTTCCGCCTCCAGCGCAGGCCGCACCGGCTTTTGCGGGCTGGTGACATAGGCGCCCAGGCCCAGCCCCATCACGGCGGCGGCCACCAGCGCGCCGCCCGATCCCACCCAGAAATGCAACGACATGGGGCCAGCCCCCTTTCGCAACCGACTTTCTGCCAAACAAAGATAACGTTGATGCCGATCACTGGTTGCATGACCCAAAAGCCTTTGCTAAGGGCCGCCTCCTACCAAGGCACCGGCCCCGCCGGTTTCCCTGTTGATGTGCGGTCGTGGCGGAATTGGTAGACGCGCAACGTTGAGGTCGTTGTGGCCGAAAGGCCGTGGAAGTTCGAGTCTTCTCGACCGCACCATCACTTTCCCGATAGCTGCAGATGATGATGACAGCCCCCTGCGGGCACGCCCCATCCTGCCTGCCCGGCCTTGGTTCTCCAGCCGAATTTTCCTATATCCCACGCGGGGCACCGCGATGATGTGGGACAGACGACCATGGACAAATCCGCCGAAGACCTGATCCCCGACACGGTGGAAGGCGTCTCCAGCTATGACGGCCCGGCCGGCGGCTGGGGCGCCCTGCGTGCAGTGGCCAAGACGGTCGCCGAACAGATGCGCGCCAGCCCCGACACCCGCGCCCTGCTCCAGATGAACCAGCCCGACGGCTTCGACTGCCCCGGCTGCGCCTGGCCCGACCCCAAGCACACCTCTTCGTTCGAATTCTGCGAGAATGGCGCCAAGGCCGTCACCTGGGAAGCGACGGTCAAGCGCGTCGATCCCGATTTCTTCGCCCGCCACAGCGTCAGCGAATTGTGGAACTGGACCGACCACAAGCTGGAGGATGCCGGCCGCCTGACCGAGCCGCTGCGCTATGATGCCGCGACCGACCATTTCGTGCCGATCAGCTGGGACGAAGCCTTTGCCCGCGCCGGCGCCGCGCTCCAGGCGCTCGACCATGCCGACCAGGCCGAATTCTACTGCTCGGGCCGCGCGTCGAACGAATCCGCCTTCCTCTATCAGTTGTTCGCCCGCGAGTTCGGCACCAACAATTTCCCCGACTGCTCGAACATGTGTCACGAGGCGACCAGCACCGGCCTCCCCAAGTCGATCGGCATCGGCAAGGGCACGGTGACACTGGAGGATTTCGACCATGCCGACGCGATCTTCTGCATCGGCCATAATCCGGGCACCAACCATCCCCGCATGCTGAGCACGCTCGCCGCCGCCTCCAAGCGCGGCGTGCCGATCATCGTCGCCAACCCGATGCGCGAACGCGGGCTGGAACGCTTCAAGTCGCCCCAGCATCCCACCGAAATGCTCTCGCCTGGCGCCACCCCGCTCGCGTCCGCCTATCATCAGGTGCAGATCGGCGGCGACATGGCGATGCTCAAGGGGATGATGAAGGCGCTGCTGGCGATCGAGGCGCAGCAGCCCGGCACGCTCGACCACGAGTTCATCGCCCAGCATACCGAGGGCTTCGACGCCCTGCGCGCCGATATCGAGGCCACCCAATGGCCGTGGATCGAGCGCCTGTCCGGCCTCACCCGCGAAGCGATCGAGAGCATGACCCATGTCTATGCCAGGGCCGCCCGGGTCATCATCTGCTATGGCATGGGCATCACCCAGCATCGCCACGGCACGCAGAATGTGCAGGCGTTGGCCAACCTGCTGCTGCTGCGCGGCAATTTCGGCAAGCCGGGTGCCGGCATCTGCCCGTTGCGCGGCCATAGCAATGTGCAGGGCGATCGCACCGTCGGCATCACCGAACTGCCGACCGAAGCGATGCTGCAACGGCTCGACACCGCCTTTTCCATCCAGTCGCCGCGCAAGCATGGCCATAATGCGGTCGAGGCACTGGCCGCCATGCACGCCGGGGACTCGAAAGCGCTGATTTCGCTTGGCGGCAATCTCGCCGTCGCCATGCCCGATCCCGACGCCTGCTTCGCCGCCGTGCGCCGGCTCGACCTGTCGGTCAACATCCTCACCAAGTTCAACCGCACCTGCCTGCTGACCGCGCGCGAGACACTGATCCTGCCCTGCCTTGGCCGCACCGAACTGGATATGCAGGCCGCCGGCCCGCAATGGGTGACGGTGGAAGACAGCATGTCGATGGTCCACGCCTCGCGCGGCAAATTGAAGCCCCCCTCGCCCCATGTCCGCTCCGAACCGGCGATCGTTGCCGGCCTGGCCAAAGCCGCCATGCCCGCCAGCCGCACCGACTGGGACGGCATGGTCGCCGATTATGACCGCATCCGCGACGGGATCGAGGCGGTCTATCCCGACTTCCGCGACTTCAACATCCGGGTGCGCGAACCCGGCGGCTTCCGCCTGACCGTCGGCCCCAGCGACCGGATCTGGAACACGCCCAGCGGCAAGGCGCAGTTCATCACCCACCCGGCCGCGCCGGACGAGGGCGCGCTGCCGCTGCTGCTCACCACCATCCGCAGCCATGACCAGTATAATACCACCATCTATAGCTATGATGATCGCTATCGCGGCATCCATGGCCGGCGCGACATCATCTTCGCGAACGAGATCGATCTGGCGGAGATGGGCCTGGCCCATGGCGACAAGGTCGATGTGACGACGCCGGCCGGGCGCGAACTGCGCGGCTTCACCATCGTCATGCACGCCATCGCGCGCGGATCGCTCGCGGCTTATTATCCCGAGGCGAACAATCTCGTCCCGCTCGACGATTATGATCCGGCCAGCGGCACCCCCGCCTACAAGTCGATTCCCGTCATGGTGCGCGCCGCCCGATGAGCGACGCCGACCGGCCCGTCCGCTTCACCCGGATCACCCCGGACGGCGGCCGCGCACCCGTCACCCGCGCGGTCGCGGTCGAATGCCCGGTCGCACTCGAATATAATGGCATCGGCTATGCCGTGTTGATGGCGACCCCGGCCGATCTCGACGATCTCGCCACCGGCTTCGCTTTGTCCGAACGGCTGATCGATACAGCCGCCGACATCATCGACATCGACGTCCATGAAGCGCCCCAGGGCCTGTTGCTGCGCATTCGCCTGATCGCCGACCGCCATGACCGCATCCTCGCCCGCGTCCGCCACCGCGTCGCCGAATCCTCCTGTGGCCTGTGCGGCATAGAGAATCTGGAGCAGGCGCTGCGCCCGCTGCCACGCGTCACCGCCGTCACCCAGGCCAGCGACGATGCCCTGTTCCGCGCCCTCGATGCGCTCGACGCGCGCCAGCCGGGCAATCAGCGCACCGGCGCGCTCCACGCCGCCGCCCTCGCCGCGCCCGACGGCACGCTCCGTCTCGCCCGCGAGGATGTCGGCCGCCACAACGCCCTCGACAAGCTGATCGGCGCCATGGCCCGCGCCGGCCTTGGCTGGGATGGCGGCTTCGCCCTCCTCTCCTCGCGCTGTTCCTATGAACTGGTGGAAAAGGCCGCGCTCGCCGCCTGCCCGCTGCTCGTCACCCTTTCCGCCCCGACCAGCCTCGCCCTCGATCGCGCCGCCGAATCGGACCTGCGCCTCATCACCCTCGCCCGGCGTGACGCCATGCTCGAACGGGCGGATGGACCGGCACAGCGCAATTTGGGCACGGCCAAGCAAAACTTGGTTGAGCCAGACACTCTATCTTATAAGTAGAGATTGCCTGAAACGGAGCGGACTGGTCCCCGCCCGGATGACGACATCGGCATCGGACCCGCGGCTTTTGATCGGGATGCAGCTTGCTCCGCGTCACCAACAGCTAAAGCGCACGATGCTCGGGCGACGACGCCAGCTTCGTGTTCCCCCCAACAGAACGGGGAATGAAACGATGTGCCATCCATCTGAAATCTAGGGCCTGACGCCCGCCACGCAGCGCGCTGCCTGTCAGCGCGCCTCCATCCGCCCGTCCTCCGCCGATGCGTCGTGCGGGAAAGGGGGATCGCATGCCCGTGGAAGCTCGCGGCCGACGCGCGTCGCCGCACCCAGCCTATTCCGTGTCGCTGCTCCAGGCGGCCGCCGCGCTCTACGGCCTGAATGCCGTGCGCGACGATGCCCTGCGTCCGCAGCCCACAAGCAGAACAGACAAGAAATTCAGGGAGTAAGCCTCTTCATGTCCCAAGTCCTCGCGCCCAGCCGACCCCGGCACGGCCAGTCCCTCCGTCGCCTGCTGCTCGCCGGCGTCGTCCTCGGCCTGTTGCCGAGTGCCGCTTATGCTGCCGACGACCCCGCCGCCGCGGCGCCTGCCCCGGCCCCCGAAGCCGCCGTCGATGAAGGCGATTATGGCGCCCCCATCCTGGTCACCGCCCGCCGCCGCGCCGAAAAGGCGCAGGACGTGCCGGTCGCCCTCTCCGTCGTCGGCGGCGATCTGGTCGAACAGCGCGGCGACTATACGCTCGCCGCCGTGCAGCAGGTCGCGCCCAGCCTCCAGCTGTTCAGCTTCAACCCCCGTAACACCAACATCAACATTCGCGGCCTCGGCTCCAACGTCGCGCTGACCAATGACGGCCTCGAAAATGGCGTCGGCGTCTATATCGACGATGTCTATTATGGCCGGGTCGGCGCCAGCCAGTTCGACCTGGTCGACCTTGAACGGATCGAGGTGCTGCGCGGGCCACAAGGCACGCTGTTCGGCAAGAACACCACCGCCGGCGCGATCAACATCACCACCCGCCAGCCGAGCTTCGATTTCGGCGGCCAGGTGGAAGCGACGCTGGGCGACTATGGTTTCCATCAGATGCGCGGCTCGGTCACCGGTGGCCTGACCGACTGGGCGGCGGTGCGCGTCAGCATTGCCGACACCCATCGCGATGGCTTCCTGACCAATGTCCATAACGGCAAGAAAATTCACGATTACGACAATTTCACCGCGCGCGGCCAGCTGCTGCTGACCCAGGGTGAGGGCTTCAGCCTGCGCCTGATCGGTGACTATGCCAAGCAGACGCTCAATTGCTGCGTCCGCCTGCCCAGCACCGTCTTCACCACCTATGATGACGGCAACACGATCGCGAACAATTTCGCGATCCGCGCCGCCCGCGCCGGTTACACGCCGCTCGCCACCGATCCCTTCGCCCGCAAGGTCGATGTCGACGGCCGGTTTCAGGCGAACATGAATCAGTGGGGCATTTCGGGCAAGGCCGACTGGGATGTCGGCCCGGTCACGCTCAGCTCGATCACCGCCTATCGCGCCTGGAACTGGTATCCGCGCAACGACAGCGACGCCACCTCGCTCTCGGTCAACACGCTCAACCACCAGGAAAATAACCAGCGCCAGTTCAGCCAGGAATTTCGCGTCGCCTCCAATGGCGACACCCGCCTCTCCTATGTGCTGGGCGCCTATTATTTCTGGCAGATCATCAACGGGTCGGGCGCCGCCGGCTATGGCGTGGACGCGCCGCTCTGGCTCTTCCCCAATGCCGATCCGGTGGTCAGCAATGCGGCTGTCAACGGCTTCGTCGCCCGCTCCAGCTCCAATCCGGAAACCAAGAGCGCCGCGCTGTTCGGCCAGGCCAGCTACGCCATCATCCCCGACAGCCTCTCGCTGACGCTCGGCCTGCGCTACACGCACGAGAAGAAGCAGGGCAGCTACAGCCAGTGGTGGGCGGAGGGGAATGATCTTTCCAGCCTGACCGCGGCCCAGCGCACCGCCGCGATCGCACTGCGCAACAGCCTCAACCCCATCACCAGTTACTCGACCGGCTTCACCGACAACAGCCTCTCGGGTCTGGCCACCCTGTCCTACAAGGTGGCGCCGGACGTGTTGGTCTATGCCACCTATTCGCGCGGCAACAAGTCGGGCGGCCTCAACCTCACCAACATCCCGGCCGGGGTCAGCCCCGATGTCGGCGGCGAGAAGGTCGACAATTACGAAGCGGGCGTGAAGAGCCAGTTCTGGGGCGGCAAGGCGACGCTCAACGCCGCCGCCTTCTGGACCAATATCTTCGACTATCAGACCGCGATCACCGAACAGATTGTCGGCACCAACAGCACCCGCAATTATATCACCAACATTCCCGAGGCGCGCGCGCGCGGCTTCGAACTGGACGGTGCGCTGGCGCTCAGCCGCTATGTCAACCTCAACGCCTCGCTCGCTTATACCGACGCCTATTATGTCGACTTCAAGAACGGCCCTACCCCGGTCGAGGCACTGAACCCGACCACCGGCGGCTCGGCCGTGACCGACCTGAGCGGCAAGCCGCTGTCGGGCGTGCCCGAATGGTCGTGGAGCGCGGGCGGCGACTTCGCCATTCCGCTCGGCACCACCAAATGGGGCGACGCCCAATTTTACGGCCGCGCCGACTATAGCTGGCGCTCCTCCTACTACACCGCCGTGTCGGACAGCCGCTACTCGCTGGTGCCCAGCTACGGCGTCGCCAATGCGCGCATCGGCGTGCGGCTGGACGATGGCCTGATCGACCTGTCGCTCTGGGCCAAGAACCTGTTCGACAAGGATTATGTCGACACGCTCTCGGTCGCGAACACCGGCCTCGTCACCGCCACCGTCGGCGATCCCCGCACCATCGGCGTCACCCTGCGCAGCAAATTCTGACCCCCAATACGGAGGCAAGATCATGGCTACCCTTCCCTACGCAGACTATCTGGATGACCGGAGCATCACCCGGCCGGAACCCGCCCGCGTCGGGGAGGGGGAACCCTCGCGCCTGCGCCTCACCGGCTTCGCCTCGATCGCGGTGCCGATCGCCGGTGCCGGCCTGCCGCTCGCCTTGTTCGTGCCGCAGCTTTACGCCACCCAGTTCGGCCTTTCGCTCGCCACCATCGGCTTCATCTTCCTCTTGGGCCGCATCTGGGATGTCAGCGCCGATCCGCTGGTCGGCGCGCTCAGCGACCGCACCCGCAGCCGCTTTGGCCGGCGCCGCCCTTGGATCGCGGCCGGCGGCCTGTTGTTCGGCCTGTCCTCCGCCCTGCTCTTCTTCCCGCCCGCCGCGCTGGTGACACCCGCCTATCTCGGCGCCGCCCTCTTCTTCTTCTATCTCGGCTGGTCGATGATCGAGATCCCGGCCTCGGCCTGGGCCGGCGAGCTGTCGCGCCATTATCATGGCCGCACCCGCGTCGTCAGCTATCAGACGCTGCTGCGCGCCATCGGCCTGCTCGCCGTGCTGGTGCTGCCGACCATCCTCGACCAGGTCGAACCGGGCAATGGCACGCTGAAGCTGCAACTGGTCGGCGGCTTCATCATCGCCACCCTCATCCCCAGCCTCGCCCTCACCCTCTTTTCCGTGCCCGAACCGCCGGTGCCCGCCACCCCGCCGGTCCGCCAAAGCTTCTGGCGCGCCACCAGCGTCATCTTCTCCGATCGGCTGCTGCTGCGCGTCCTCGCCTCCGACGCGGTGGTCACCGCCGGCCAGTCGATCCGCGCCAGCCTGATCGTCTTCTTCGCCGTCTGGTATATGGGCCTGCCCGCCTGGGCGAGCGGCCTCTATCTGCTCCAGTTCATCTTCGGCGTCGCCGCCGCGCCGATCTGGCTGCGCATCGGCACCCGCATCGGCAAGCGCCAGGCAGCGATCAGCGGCGAAATCGCCCAGGCGGCGATCAATATCGGCCTGCTCTTCGTCTTCCCCGGCGGCCTGCCGCTGCTGCTCGCCCTCACCATCGCCCAGGGGCTGACCCAGGGCTCGGGCAACCTGATGCTGCGCGCCATGGTCGCCGATGTGGCCGACGCCCACCGGCTGCGCACCGGCCATGACCGCACCGGCCTCTTCTTCTCGGTCTTTGCCCTCTCGGCCAAGCTCGGCCCGGCGATCGGCATCGGCATCGCCCTGCCGCTCATCGCCTGGCTCGGCTTTGCCGCCGGCCCGCACAACGATCCCACCGCGCTCGAAGGATTGAAGACCGTCTTCGCCCTCGGCCCGGCCCTGGCCCACATCATCGCCACCCTCATCATCTGGCGCTTCCCGCTCGACGAAGCCGCCCATGCCGAAATCCGCCGCGCCCTCGACCAGCGCGACGCGATCCCCGCCTGACCGTCCACGCATAATTTCAAGGAGACCTGCCATGACCATCCTGACCCAGAGCTTCCTCAACGCCGCCGATGCCGACGGTCCGCTCGATGTCGTTCCCGTCGCCGGCCGCATCGGCGCGGAGATTCGCGGCGTCGCGCTGGGCGGCGACCTTGACGACGCCACCATCGCCGCGATCCGCGCCGCCCTCGTCCGCCACAAGGTGATCTTCTTCCGCGCCCAGCATCATCTCGACGATGCCGGCCAGGAAGCCTTTGCCGAACGGTTCGGCAAGCCCGTCGCCCACCCGACCGTCCCGGTCGTGCCCGGCTCCAAATATCTGCTGGAACTGGATTCGAAGGAGGGCCGCGCCGCGTCGAGCTGGCACACCGACGTCACCTTCGTCCCCGCCTATCCCGAATCCTCGATCCTGCGTGCCATCGTCATCCCGCAGGCCGGCGGTGACACGCTCTGGGCCAATACGGCAGCCGCCTATGAGGAACTGCCCGAACCGCTGCGCCAACTCGCCAACAGCCTGTGGGCGGTCCATTCCAACCTCTATGACTATGCCTCGGTCGTCACCAATGCGAACGAGGAAGCGGTGAAGCGCTATCGCGAAGTCTTCGCCTCGACCGTCTATGAAACCGAACATCCGCTGGTTCATGTCCATCCCGAAAGCGGCGAGCGCTCGCTGATCCTGGGCCATTTCTTCAAGCAGTTCGTCGGCCTCAGCCAGGCCGACAGCCAGCGCCTGTTCGCCACCTTCCAGGATGCCGTAACCCGGCCAGAAAACACCGTGCGCTGGCGCTGGCAGCCGGGCGACGTCGCCATCTGGGACAATCGCGCCACCCAGCATCGCGCCATCGCCGATTTCGGCACCCAGCATCGCCAGCTGCGCCGCGCCACCATCGCCGGCACCGTCCCCGTCTCGATCGACGGCCGCAACAGCCGCATCATCAAGAAGGAAGATGGCAAGATTGCCGAAGCCGCCTGAGCAGGGCTTGCTCACCCCCCAACCTGTCCCCGAACTCAGGTAAATCCCTTCGGCACACTGGGCCGCGTTCCTTCCGGACGCGGCCCCTTTTCACGGAAGACCCCATGAAGCTCCGCACTGTCCTTGCCAGCCTGGCGCTGGCCACCGCCCTCACCACGCCCGCGGCGGCGCAGGAAAAGCGTCCCAATTTCCTGGTGATCGTCGCCGACGACCTGGGCTATTCCGATCTCGGCGCCTTTGGCAGCGAGATATCCACACCCAATCTCGACCGGCTCGCTCTGTCGGGCGTGCGCCTGACCGGCTTCCACACCGCGCCCACCTGCTCGCCAACCCGGTCGATGCTGCTGTCGGGCACCGACAATCATCGCGCCGGCCTTGGCACCATGGCGGAAATGCAGGCCCCCAATCAGGTCGGCAAGCCCGGCCATGAAGGCTATCTGCGCACCGACATCGCCGCCCTGCCCGAAGTCCTGACCGCCGGCGGCTATCGCACCCTCTTTTCGGGCAAATGGCATCTGGGCCTCACCCCCGAGCAGGATCCCCATGCCCGCGGGTTCCAGCACAGCTTCGCGCTGCTGCAGGGGGCGGGCAATCATTATGGCACCGACATTTCGGCCACGCCCAAGCCCGGCTTCACCACCTATCGCGAGGATGGCCGCACGCTCGAAAGCCTGCCCAGCGACTATTATTCCTCCGACGCCTTCGCCACCAAGCTGATCGACCAGATCAAGGCGACCAAGGACGACAAGCCCTTCTTTGCCTATCTCGCCTTCACCGCGCCGCACTGGCCGCTGCAGGCCCCGGCCGAAACCATCGCCAAATATAAGGGCCGCTATGAGGCGGGCTATGAAGCGCTGCGCGCCGAACGGCTCAAGAAGCAAATCGCCCTCGGCCTGGTCCCCGCCAGTGCCGCGCAGCACCCCCTTGAAAACAGCAAGCCCTGGGCAGAGCTGACCCCGGACGAGAAGAAGACCGCGTCGCGGACGATGGAAATCTATGCCGCGATGGTCGACCGGCTCGACCAGAATGTCGGCCGGGTGATCGATGCGCTCAAGGCCAGCGGCGAGTATGACAATACCGTCATCCTCTTCCTCGCCGACAATGGCGCCGAGGGGATGGATCTGGTCCATGCCAAGAATCCCCGCTTCCGCGCCCGTGCCGAGGCCGCCGACAACAGCTATGACAATCTCGGCAAGGACAGCAGCTATATCAGCTATGGCCCCGGCTGGGCGCAGGCGGCGACCACCCCCTCCTGGCTCTACAAGGCGTTCGCGACCGAGGGTGGCACCCGCACCACCGCCTTCCTCTCCGGACCAGCGGTCAAGAAGCCCGGCAGCATCGCCCATGACTATCTCAATGTCATGGATGTCGCCCCCACGCTGATCGACCTTGCCGGCATCGCCCCGCCCAAGGGGACGTTCCAGGGCCGCACCGTCCAGCCGATCCGCGGCACCAGCTGGGCGCCCTGGCTCGCCGGCACGGCGCCGACGGTCCATCCCGCCAGCGAGGCGATCGGCACCGAATTGTTCGGCTCGCGCGCATTGCGTCAGGGCGACTGGAAGATCACCGATGCCGGCGATGGCCAATGGCATCTGTTCAACATCGCCGCCGATCCGGGCGAAACCACGGACCTGTCCGCCCGCGAACCGGCGCGCCGGGCAGCGCTGGAAAAGGCGTGGGACGCCTATGCCAGCGATGTCGGCGTCGTCCTGCCCAACCCGCGCATCATGGTGGAATGACCCGCGCATCAGGGGGATGGCGCGCCATCCCCCTCTTCTCCATCGCATTTTCCCCTTGCCCCGGCGGCGATCCCATGCACAAAGCTTGCCAATTGCCGCAGGCGGACCCATGTCCGCCGCACCCCGATTTGGCGGCACAAGGATTGAAGTGATGGACGATGTGACGATCCAGGACAGGGCCGCTTCGGCGCGACCGCTCGCCCCGCAGGAAGTGGGCGAGGGCCTGTCCGTCATCTCGATCGCGAAAAGCTATGACAAGCGCGTCGTCCTGTCCGACGTGTCGCTGACCGTGGGCAAGGGCGAGGTCGTCGGCCTGCTCGGCCCCAATGGCGCGGGCAAGACGACCTGCTTCTATTCGGTCATGGGCCTCGTCCGTCCCGATCAGGGCCGGATCATCCTCGACGGCCAGGATATTACCGGCCTGCCCATGTATCGCCGCGCGATCCTGGGCCTGGGCTATCTGCCGCAGGAAACCTCGATCTTCCGCGGCCTGACGGTCGAACAGAATATCGGCGCCGTGCTGGAAATGGCCGAACCCAACAAGGCCGCCCGTGCCGAGAAGCTGGAACAGCTGCTCGACGAATTCGGCCTGACCCGTTTGCGCGATTCCGCCGCCATGGCGCTGTCGGGTGGTGAACGGCGTCGCTGCGAAATCGCCCGCGCGCTGGCCGCCGATCCCTCGATCGTGTTGCTCGACGAACCTTTTGCCGGCATCGATCCGCTGTCGATCGCGGACATTCGCGATCTGGTGAAGCAGCTCAAGACGCGCGGCATCGGCGTCCTCATCACCGACCATAATGTGCGCGAGACGCTGGAAATCGTCGACCGCGCCTGCATCATCTACAGCGGCCAGGTGCTGTTCGCCGGCAGCCCGACCGAACTGGTCGCCCATCCCGATGTTCGCCGCCTCTATCTGGGCGAGAATTTCCAGCTCTGACATGATCGGCCGGCGCCCCCTCGCTGATGCAGGACGGCCCGGCTGATGGCGCTCGGGCCACGCCTCGACATCCGCCAGAGCCAGTCTCTGGTGATGACGCCGCAGCTCCAGCAGGCGATCAAGCTGCTGGCGCTGTCCAATCTGGAGATCGAGGCGTTCGTCGCGGGCGAACTGGAAAAGAACCCGCTGCTCGAACAGGGTGCCGCCGATGACGGCGGCCGGGAAGGCAGCGGCGTCGACCGCGAGGTGGAGGCGCCGACCCTGGCCGCCGAAACCGGCGCCAGCGACGATCTGATCGCCCAGGGCCTGGGCGGCGCCGACAGTCCGCTCGACGTCGATCATGGCGCGGAAACCTTCATCGACGATGGCCCGGCCGACCGCATGGCCGCGGGCAGCGGCTCAGGCTCGCTCGACATGCTCGGCGGCGGCGGCGGTTCGGGCGAAGCGGTCGATTTCGACAGTTTCGCCAATGCCGCGCCCAGCCTGCAGGAACATCTGATGGACCAGGCCCGCAGCACGCTGTCGGGCATGGACCTGCTGATCGCCACCCAGCTGATCGGCCAGATCAGCGAAGCGGGCTATCTGGAGGCCAATCTGCTCCAGACCGCCCATGGCCTGGGCGTGCCGCTCTTCACGGTCGAGGCCGTGCTCGAAGTTATCCACAGCTTCGATCCCACCGGCGTGGGCGCCCGCTCGCTCGCCGAATGCCTCGCCCTTCAGGCAAAGGAGGCGAACCGCTACGATCCCTGCATCCAGCGGCTGCTCGCCAATCTCGACCTGCTGGCCAAGGGCGCCCTGCCCCAGCTGCGCCGCATCTGCGGCGTGGATGAGGAGGATCTCGCCGACATGATCCGCGAACTGCGCGGCTATGATCCCAAGCCCGGCCTGCGCTTCGCCAGCGACAGCGCCACGCCGGTCACGCCCGACCTGTTCGTCAGCCGCACCCGCGAAGGCTGGGGCATAGAGGTCAACAGCGCCACCCTGCCGCGCGTGCTGGTCAACCGCAGCTATTATGTCGAACTGGCCGGCGGCCCGCAGGACAAGGCGAGCAAGGCCTGGCTGGCCGACTGCCTCGCCAGCGCCAACTGGCTGGTGAAGGCGCTCGACCAGCGGCAGAAGACGATCATCAAGGTCGCGAGCGAGATCGTCCGCCAGCAGGAGGATTTCTTCCGCAACGGCGTCGCCTATTTGAAGCCCCTGACCCTGCGCGCGGTCGCCGACGCGATCGAGATGCATGAATCGACCGTCAGCCGGGTCACCTCGAACAAGTATCTCTCCTGCCCGCGCGGCCTCTACGAACTCAAATATTTCTTCACCAGCGGCGTCGCGGCGGCGGATGGCGACGGCGCCGTCTCGGCCGAGGCGGTGAAGAGCCATATCAAGGCGCTGATCGGCGCGGAGGAGGCCCATGCCATCCTCTCCGACGACACATTGGTCGACCTGCTGCGCGCCAAGGGCATGGACATCGCCCGCCGCACCGTCGCCAAATATCGCGAATCCATGGGCATCGGCTCCTCGGTCCAGCGCCGCCGGCAAAAGGCGCTCAAGGGCAAGGCCGCCTGAGCCTGTCCTACAGCGGCCTTTTCCCCTATCATCGGCACTGCCATCCCCTGACTTTCCGATAGGATCAGGCCAGCGCAAGATAATGTCACAATGTGCGGGAAATATGCGAAGTTAAGCGCCGCAAATCCTATTTCGCTGCCTTGACCCCGGCCGCCGCGGCGGCAAAAGCGGCGGCGTAAATCACCAGACCAAGGATCGCCCGCCGCCATGTCCGTCGCCTATCTCAACGGCCAGTTTCTGCCGCTCGAAGACGTCCGCATCTCCCCGCTCGATCGCGGCTTCCTGTTCGCCGACGGCATTTATGAAGTGGCGGCCGTAATCGATGGCCGGCTGGTCGACAGCGCCAGCCATCTCGCCCGGCTGGAACGTTCCTGCACCGAAATCGGCATCGCCCTGCCGCTGACCCTGGACGAGATCGAGGCAGCGCAGAAGGCGCTGGTCACCCATAACGGCCTTGGCGAAGGACTGGTCTATCTCCAGATCACCCGCGGCGCCGATGTCACCCGCGACTTCATCCCGCCGGCCGGGCTGCAGCCGACCCTGTTCATGTTCGTCCAGAACAAGACTTTCCTCGATGTGCCCGCCGCCAAGACCGGCGTCGCGGTCGCCACCATGGCCGACCTGCGCTGGGCGCGGCGCGACATCAAGAGCGTCGGCCTGCTCGCACAGGCCATGGCCAAGATGGCGGCCAAGGAAGCCGGCGCGCAGGAAGCCTGGATGATCGAGGATGGTTTCATCACCGAAGGCGCCTCCTCCACCGCCTTCATCGTCACCGACGAAGGCATCGTCACCCGCCCCTACAGCCAGTCGGTGCTGGCCGGCTGCACCGGCGCGGCGCTCACCGCCCTTGCGGAAGAAAGCGGCATCGCCGTCATCCGCCGCCCCTTCACTCTCGCCGAAGCGCTCGCCGCCAGGGAAGCCTTCATGACCAGTGCCTCGACCTTCTGCCTCTCGATCGTCAAAATCGACGGCCAGCTGATCGGTGACGGCACCCCCGGCCCGATCGCGACCCGGCTGCGCGAACTCTATATCGACTTCGCCCGCCGCACCGCGGTCTGACCTGCGACGAAATGAGTCCATTTCGGATCGAATAGGCAGAACAGGGCGCCCGCATCAGCCGGCGCCCTTTTCGTTTCCGCATCCCCACCGATATCGCGGGCGCGTGACGGCCATCACGACAGCCCCGTGCATTTGCGCCATTATGGAGTCAGCGCCGGCTGCGCCCGGTGGGCAAGCGGCTAAGCTGCGGAACATAACAGGCACGGGAGATTGCGTGGTGATGGCCGATCCCTTCTCGACCGATCATGATAGCCCCTATGCCGCGCCGGATGACCGGCGTGGGCTGCTGATCGTTGCCGATGACGAATGGTTCGACGATGCCGCCATGCTGGCCCATGCCGCCGGCCTGCGCCTACTCGGCACCGTGCCGCTCGATCAGGCCGCCGCCCGGCTCGACATGCAGGTGGGCTGCGACGTCGTGCTGCTGCTCTGCCACCAGCCCGATCCATTGCTCGAACGGCTGATCGTCCAGGTCGAGACGATCGCGATTCAGAATCGCATGGCGGTGGTCCTGCTCGCCGGGATCGAGACGCTCGACATGGCCTATGCCTGCATGCGCAGCCCGCAGACCCAGTTGCTGTGCAGTCCCGACAATGGCGACATCGCCGCCGCCCTGCTCGCCGCCGCGCACGGCGATGCTATCCCCCATAATCTGCATGACGCCACCCATGAAAGCGACGGCAACCGGCTGCAGCGGCTGAGCGAGGAAGTCAGCCGTCTTGCTCGCACGATCGAGGCCCTGACCGATCGGCCGCGCCCTACGCTCCCCGCGTTCGACATGCCCGCGCGCATCGCCGACCGCCAGGGCGGCTATACCGCCATGCCGGCCATGGCCACGATCGGTGCGGCCACCATGGCGGAAACCGCCTCCGTCACCGCCGCCCAGGCCCGCGACCTGCTGCGCGCCCGCCGGCTGCGTGCCGATTTCCTGCCCGGCGACCTGTTTGCCGATCCGGCCTGGGACATGATGCTCGACCTGCTCGCCGCCCGGCTGGAACAGGCCCATGTCTCTGTCTCCAGCCCGTGCATCGCGTCCGCCGTGCCGCCGACCACGGCGCTGCGCTGGATTCGCACATTGACGGACAAGGCCCTGGTCGAACGCCGCGCCGATCCGCATGACGGCCGCCGCATCTTCATCGCGCTCGCCGACGACGCGGCTGACCAGTTGATCCGCTGGTTCGGCGCCAGCCATCGCTATCGCGCGCACTGATCTGCCCCATCGGATAAAGGCCGCTTGACCCGCGCCCAAAAAAATCTAGAAGCGCCCGCACCCCATGGGGGCGATTAGCTCAGTTGGTAGAGCGTCTCGTTTACACCGAGAATGTCGGCGGTTCGAGCCCGTCATCGCCCACCAGTTTCGCCGAATGAGAAGCCGTCCGGGGGACGGCTTCCGGCGAAACTCCCGAGCGACAGCGAGGGCTTAGCCATCCAGGCAAAACCCGCCCCAATCCGCACCCGTAACATTCATCCTGCAGCAAGCATGGTTCCGGCATCTTGCCGCCCATGCCGATCAGCTTCTTCCTTGGCGGCTCCGTCGCGCCGATATTGCTGATGCTGTCGCCCTTCGCGGTGATGGCGGTCGGCAATTGCGCCGACTGGCAACCCAAGACCCCAAGCGCAAGGATCGCGGCAAAGCCCCCCGCCGACGCCGGCTGCACCCAGCCCCGCTATCCGCTGATGTAATCGCGCGCTGCCAGATATTGCGGCGGCGCGTTACCGCTGCTAATTCAGCCTCCCATGATCCAGCCGCCCGAAATCATCCGAGTCACCAAGTCCCGCGTCTCCTGCGACGGTTCGGGTGACATTCCCGCCGCCCTTGGCCATCCGCGCGTCTTCCTGGAAATCGACGAGCATGGCTATGTCGATTGCGGCTATTGTGATCGCCGCTTCGTGCTGGCCGGCGGCGTCGCCGACAATGCCGAGATCGGCAGCAAGCCGGACATCGCCTCGGGCGCCAGTCTCTAAGGCACCCTCTAAAATTTCCATTGGGCATCCGTCATGCCGCGCCTATATCGGGCGGCATGACCGATCTCGCTTCGCAATTCACTGATGCCCGCGGCCTGCTCTATCGTCCGGGCCTGCTCGATCCCGATGGCGCGCGCCGCCTGACCGCGCAGGCGCTTTCGGCCTGCGACGATGGCGAGCTCTACCTCCAATATCGCGCCAGCGAGAGCTTCGGCTTTGACGACGGCCGCCTCAAGACCGCCGATTATTCAACCGATGCGGGCTTCGGCCTGCGCGGCGTCTCGGGCGAGATGACCGGCTTTGCCCATGCCAACGACCTCAGCGAAGCGGCCATCGCCAAGGCGGCGCAGACGCTGACCCTGCTCGATCCGGCCAAGGGCCAGCCCGCCCCGCCGCCCCAGCGCACCAATCGCCACCTCTATACCGATGCCAATCCGCTGGAGCTGGTGCCCTTCGCCGAGAAGGTGACCCTGTGCGCCGCGATCGACGCCGCCGCCCGTGCCCGCGACCCGCGCGTCGCCCAGGTTTCGGTCAGCCTCGCCGGCAGCTGGTCGGTGATCGAGATTGTTCGCGCCGACGGCTTCACCGCCAGCGACATCCGCCCGCTCGTCCGGCTCAACGTCTCGGTCATCCTGGAGGAAAATGGCCGGCGCGAAACCGGCGTGTTCGGCATTGGCGGCCGCTATCTCTACGATCAGGTGATGGACCCCAAGATCTGGAACCGCGCGATTGACGAGGCGCTGGCCCAGGCCCAGGTCAATCTCCGCTCGGTCGCCGCCCCCGCCGGCGAAATGACCGTGCTGCTCGGCCCCGGCTGGCCGGGCGTATTGGTTCATGAAGCGATCGGCCATGGCCTGGAAGGCGATTTCAACCGCAAGGGCACCAGCGCCTTTTCCGGCCGCATCGGCCAGCGCGTCGCCGCGCCCGGCGTCACCGTGGTCGACGATGGCAGCATCCTCGACCGCCGCGGTTCGCTCTCGATCGATGATGAAGGCACGCCGACGCAGGAAAATATCCTGATCGAGGACGGCATCCTCAAGGGCTATATGCAGGACCGCCTCAACGCCCGGCTGATGGGCGTCGCGCCGACCGGCAATGGCCGCCGCGAATCCTATGCCCATGCGCCGATGCCGCGCATGACCAACACCTTCATCAAGGGTGGCCAGGACAATCCGGAAGAGCTGCTGTCGCGCGTCAAGTCGGGAATCTTCGCCAAGAGCTTCGGCGGCGGCCAGGTCGACATCGTCTCGGGCAAGTTCGTCTTCTCCTGCACCGAAGCCTACAAGGTCGAAAATGGCAAGATCGGCGATCCGATCAAGGGCGCGACCCTGATCGGCGACGGCCCGACCGCGCTGACCAAGGTGATCGGCATCGGCAACGATTGGGCGCTCGACGAAGGCATCGGCATGTGCGGCAAGGGTGGACAGAGCGTGCCGGCCGGCGTCGGCCAGCCGACGCTGCTGATGGACGGGCTGACCGTCGGCGGCACCGCCGCCTGACCCCCTTCCTGCCATGGCGGCGCGGTCACCCGACCCGCCGCCGCCATGGGCCGAGGAACCGGGCGACGATCGATACGTATTTTGCGTATGAACATGCTGACCGACAGCCATGACGCCGTGACCGCCGACTGGGCGGCGGCTCTGCTCGACTTCTGGTTCAACCAGGTGGGCGAGAAAGGCTGGTACAGCCATGATCCGGCGCTCGATCAGCATTGCATCGACCGCTTCGCCGTCCTGTGGAGCGAGAAGCGGACGCTTCCGGCCGAAAGTTTCCTCGACCGCGCCGACGATGCGCTGGCCGCGGTGCTGCTGTTCGACCAGCTGCCCCGCAACATGTTCCGCGGCCAGGCCCAGGCCTTTGCCACCGACCCGATCGCCCGTGAGGTAGCGCGCGGCGCCATCGCGCTGGGCTATGACATCCAGATTGGCGGGGCGGGCCGGCTCTTCTTCTACATGCCCTTCCAGCACAGCGAGGATCTGGCCGATCAGGAGCTGTCGCTCTCCCTGTTCGAAGGGACCGGCGACGCCCGGTCGCTCGATTTCGCCCGCCAGCATCATGCAACCATCGCGCGCTTCGGCCGTTTCCCCCATCGCAACGCTGCCCTTGGTCGCACCACCCTGCCCGCCGAAGCGGCAGCGGTCGCCGAAGGATCGCAATGGTAGGCGGGAACATGCCTATTTTTTAGGCATGGCTGTGCATCTGCACATTTTTTCGGCGGCGCAACAATCTCCCCTAGTGGAAATCCCGCGTTAATGCGTCATTAGCAAATTGGCACGCCTCTTGCTGGTATGTCGCCGCACACCAAATAAGGGGGCGACATGAAACTTGTCATGGCTATCATCAAGCCGTTCAAGCTTGACGATGTCCGCGAGGCTCTTTCCTCGCTTGGCATCGCCGGTATGACGGTCAGCGAAGTGAAGGGCTTTGGTCGCCAGAAGGGCCAGACCGAAATCTATCGCGGCGCCGAATATTCCACCAACATGGTTCCCAAGATCAAGATCGAGGTGGTCTGCGACGACGACCTCGCGCCGCGCGTGGTGGAAGCGACGCAGGCCGCCGCCAATTCGGGCGCGATCGGCGATGGCAAGATCTTCGTCCTCGATGTCGGCCAGGCCGTGCGCATCCGCACCGGCGAAACCGGCGAAACCGCGCTGTAAGAAGGGGGGAATAATGACCTTTTCGAAGAAACTCTGCGGCGCGCTGGGGGCCACCGGCCTTTCGCTGTTCGCCGCGCTGCCCGCCTGGGCACAGGACGCGGCCGCGCCGGCCGCGACCGTGGACAAGGGCGATACCGCCTGGATGATGACCTCCACCATCCTCGTCTTCCTGATGATCCTGCCCGGCCTCGCCCTGTTCTACGGCGGTCTTGCCCGCAGCAAGAACATGCTGTCGGTGATGACGCAGATCGGCGCCGCCGCCTGCCTCGCCATGCTGATCTGGGTCATGTACGGCTATTCGATGGCCTTCGGTCCCGATTATACCAGCGGCCTCTCCAACTTCGTCTCGACCTTCGACAAGGCGTTCCTGAAGGGCATCACGCCCGCTTCGCAGGCCGCGACCTTCACCGCCGGCGTCGAGATTCCGGAATATGTCTTCGTCTGCTTCCAGATGACCTTCGCCGCGATCACCGTCGCGCTGGTGCTGGGTTCGGTGGTCGAACGCATCAAATTCTCGGCCGTGATGGTGTTCGCCGCCATCTGGCTGACGATCGTCTATTTCCCGATCGCGCACATGGTCTGGGCTGCTTCGGGCTATTTCTTCAAGGCCGGCGCGCTCGATTTCGCGGGCGGCACCGTCGTTCACATCAACGCCGGCGTCTCGGCACTGGTGGCCTGCCTCATCCTGGGCAAGCGCATCGGCTTCCCCAAGGAACCGATGGCGCCGCACAGCCTGACGCTGACCGCCGTCGGCACCGGCCTGCTGTGGGTCGGCTGGTTCGGCTTCAACGCCGGCTCGGCGCTCGAAGCCAATGGTTCGGCGGCCCTCGCGATGATCAACACCTTCGTCGCCACCGCATCGGGCGCCCTGTTCTGGATGCTGGCTGAACGCGTCAACGGCCACAAGGCGTCGGCCCTGGGTTTCTGCTCGGGCGTCATCGCCGGCCTCGTCGCGGTCACCCCGGCGGCCGGCAACTCGGGCCCGTTCGGTGCGATCGTGCTGGGCGCCGTTGCCTCGATCATCTGCTTCTATGCCGTCACCGTGCTCAAGCCCAAGCTTGGCTATGACGACAGCCTCGACGCCTTCGGTATCCACGGCATCGGCGGCATGATCGGCGCCATCGGCACCGCCATCGTCTACTCGCCGGCCCTCGGCGGCCCCGGAGCGGCGGACTATGAAATCGGCGCCAAGCTGCTCGTCCAGATCGAAGCGGTCGTCGTGACCATCATCTGGGCCTCGATCGGCACCGCCATCGCCATCTTCATCGCCAAGGCCATCACCGGCCTGCGGGTCAGCCAGGAGGTCGAATATGAAGGCCTCGACCTCGGCGAGCATGGCGAGCGCGCCTACAATTACTGAGATTGGCAGGGCGGCCCATCCCACGGGCCAGGGCCGCCCGCCTCACCTTGTTCCTCCTGCGAACATGCCTTGGGGTCGGTACGAAAGTACCGGCCCTATTTTTATCCACAGGGCAGGCAATCGGAATTGGGGGGGCTGGCAGCGACCAGAAGCGGACATGTTCCCCCTCCCGCAGGCGGGAGGGGGTTAGGGGGTGGGCTGGGCATCGCGAAAGCCCACCCCGCTGCGACTAACGCGCTGCGCGCGCAAGTCTCGCTACCCCTCCCGCGTGCGGGAGGGGAATGGCAGGAAACCCACCCAAATTCAGACAGCCGGTCGTGTCCACAACCCCACAGCCCGCGCCGCCCTTGCCGGCCAGCGCCGTGCCCGTCCCGGCACCTGCCGTCCCGCGCGGATCACCCAGCCCAGCTTCTCGCGCCCCGGCGTCACCACGCGATGGTCCCAGGCATGCTCGCCCCGCCGCGCCACTTCGCGCGCGATGTCGCCATAGATGCCCGCCGCCGCCAGCACTGCCCAGGCCGCCCGCGCCGGCAGCGCGCCGGTGCCATGGCGCGCACTATCCTCATAGGCGGCCGCCATGTCGGCCAGCCGCCGGCCCAATATCGCCAGCTGCGGCCGCAGCCAGGGCTTCATATGCTCGCCGGGTGGCATGTCCATTTCCACCAGCCATTCGACCGGCAGGTAGCAGCGGTCGGCCAGTTCATCCTCGCTGATGTCGCGGGCGATATTGGCGAGCTGGAACGCGATGCCCAGGTCGCAGGCGCGGTCCAGCGTCGCCTCATCCTCCGGGTCGACCCCCATCAGCACCGCCATCATGCAGCCCACGGCGCCCGCGACATGATAGCAATAGCGCAGCATGTCGGCCTCGCTGCGCGGCCGCCAGTCGCGCGCATCGAGTGCAAACCCCTCCAGCAGGTCATGGGCATAGCGGTGCGGGATCGCGCATTCGTGCATGACGACGCCAAAGCCGTCAAAGGCCGGGTCTCCGGTCGGCTCGCCGCGCAGCGCCGCATCGGTCAGCACCCGCAGCGTCGACAGCCGCGCCTGCCCGTCGGCAACGCCGCGCATCGTCCCGCCATGGTCCTGTCCATCGGCAATATCGTCGCATTTGCGGCACCAGGCATAGAGCAGCCAGGCCCGCTCGCGCGTCACCCGGTCGAACAGCTTCGACGCCATGGCAAAGCTCCTGGAGCCCCGCGCAATGCTGTCGCGGGCATGGGCGACCAGGGCGGGGCGATTCCATTCTCCCCTCCCGCCTGCGGGAGGGGCCGGGGGAGGGCCTGTTAAGTCCATGAAGCGGACATGCCCTCCCCTAACCCCTCCCGCAAGCGGGAGGGGAATATTATTTCAGAGCCGTGCGGCCTTCATCGCAAAGATCGTCTCATGCGGCTGATAGGCGGCCATCTGGTCCAGCAGCCCCTCGATGCTGTCGTCATGGATCATGATGCCGGCATGCTGCGGCCGGATGAAGCCGGCTTCCACCATCTGCCGGTTGAAGCCGATCAACTGGTCATAGAAGCCCGCGACATTGAGCAGGCCGACCGGCTTGTTGTGATAGCCCAGCTGCGCCCAGCTGATCGCTTCCCACAGCTCGTCCATCGTGCCGACGCCGCCCGGAATCGTGACGAAGCCGTCCGACAGGTCGGTGAAGAGCTGCTTGCGCTGGTGCATGGTCTCCACCACGTGCAGTTCGGTGCAGCCGCGATGCGCGACTTCGGCGCCGACCAGCGCCTCGGGGATCACGCCGATCACCTCGCCGCCCGCCTCCAGCGCCGCATCCGCCACCGCGCCCATCAGGCCCAGCCGCCCGCCGCCATAGACGACGCCGATTCCGCGCTGTGCCAAGGTGCGGCCGACATGGCGCGCCGCGTCGATATAGGTGAGGTCGGCCGGCGTCGCCGAACCACAATAAACAGCCAGTCTTTTCATCATCTTCCAGTCCCGAAGCGCCGCGCGCTCCTCAAGCCATGTCCTGCAGCATCAGCGCCGCGGTCGCCTTGGCGCTGCCCACCACGCCGGGGATGCCCGCGCCGGGATGGGTGCCGGCCCCTACCAGATAAAGGTTGGGAATGACATCGTCGCGATTATGCGCGCGGAACCAGGCGCTCTGGGTCAACAGCGGCTCCAGGCTGAAACCGCTGCCCAGATGGGCATTGAGGTCGCGGCCGAAATCGCTCGGCGCATAATGGAACTGGGTCACGATGCGCGACCGGATGTCGGGGATCAGCCGATGCTGGATCTCGTCCAGGATGCGCTCGGCATAGGCCGGCGCGAAGCGATCCCAGTCGATCGGCAGCTTGCCCATGTGTGGCACCGGGGCGAGCGCATAGAAGGTCGAATAGCCTTCCGGCGCCATCGACGGATCGGTGACGGTCGGGTGATGCAGATAGAGCGAGAAATCCGCCGGCAGCACGCCATGGCTGTAGATATCGGTCAGCAGCCCCTCATAGCGGGGGCCGAACAGGATCATATGGTGGGGAATGCCCGGCCAGCTGCCCTTGATGCCGAAATGCAGCACGAACAGGCTGGGCGACCATTTCTTGTGCTGCAGCTTTTCCGCCTGCTTCTGGCCGCGCGGATGATGGCCCAGCAGGTCGCGATAGCTGTGCATCAAATCGCCATTGCTGGCGATCGCGTCCGCCTCCCCGCGCCAGCCCGACGCCGTGCGCACCGCCACCGCCCGGTCGCCATGGGTCTCGATCTCGACCACCGCGTCGCCCAGCCGCAGCACGCCGCCCAGCCGTTCGAAATGGGTTGCCATGCCCTGCACCAGCCGGTTGGTCCCGCCCTTGGCGAACCACACGCCGCCATCCTTCTCCAGCTTGTGGATCAGGGCATAGATGCCGCTGGTCGTCATCGGATTGCCGCCGACCAGAAGGCTGTGGAAGGACAGCGCCTGGCGCAGCTTCTCGTCCTTCACATGGCTCGACACGATCGAATAGACCGATCGCCAGGCCTGATATTTGGCAAGGCTCGGCCCCGCCCGCACCATCGAGGCGAAGTCGAGAAAGGCGACCGAGCCGAGCTTGCGATAGCCTTCCTCATAGACGCCAGCGGCATAATCCAGGAACCGCTCATAGCCCGCGACATCCTCGGGATTGAGCTTGGCGATCTGCGCGCGCAGCGCCACCTCGTCGTTGGAATAGTCGAAATTCGTGCCGTCGCGCCAGTTGAGCCGGTAGAAGGGCGACACCGGCACCAGGCTGACATCCTGCGCCATGTCGTTCCCCGACAGGCGCCACAATTCGGCGAGGCAGGCCGGATCGGTGATGACCGTGGGACCAGCGTCGAAGGTGAAGCCGTCCTTCTCCCACATATAGGCGCGGCCACCGGGGCGGTCGCGCGCCTCGATCAGGGTGGTTGCCACCCCGGCCGACTGCAGACGGATGGCCAGCGCCAGGCCGCCAAAGCCCGCGCCAATGACAATCGCTTTCCGCTCCATCAGGCGGGTGGGTTCAGCAATGCGTGCATGGCATCCCTTATGCGCACCGGGGGACGCCCGCACAAGATGCGGATGCGATCGGCGATGGTCGATCGCCCGGCATAGAAGCGCTGGATCAGCCCCGGCCGCAGCCGATAGAAGCGGGCAAAGATGCGCCAGCGCTGGTCCGGCACCGCAGCGCCGAAGAGCATCCGGCCAAGCAACCGATAATAAAGTCCCTTCTTCCAGTGCGCCGCAGCATAGGTCCGCGTTGCCGCCGGCAGGCCCTTCAGCGGCTGCTCCACCAGCCAGGTCGCGAATCGCACCGCATCGGGCAGCGAATAGCCGGTCATCGGCTGGAACAGGCCGGCCTTCACCCCGGCCCGCGCGACCGGGTCATCGGCTGGCCAGTAGCGGTCGAAATCGCCGCCATGCACCACCGGCAGAACGCCGCTCTCGCTGTGGATAACTTCCTCCACCTGCCACCCCTGCGCCTGCGCATAGGCGGCGATCCGCTCCGCGAGCCCTGCCTCGTCCAGCGCCGGTCCGTCGCTATAATAGGTATCCTCGACAAAGATCGTCCGGGCGTCGCGCGGCAGCAGATAGACGAAGCGATAGCCGTCGATCTGCGCCACGGTCGCGTCCATGATCACCGGCCGCGCAATCCCGTGCGGCTGCGCCAGTCGCAGCGTCTGCCCGACGAATTTCTGCCAGCCACAGCGCAGCGCCGACAGGTCGCCCGCGCCGCGCGCATCGATCATCGCAGGCGCGCTGATCCGCCGCCCATCCTCCAGCACCAGAAATTGCCGGCCGATCGTCGCCACCCGAGCACCGGTCAGCAGGCGATTGCCCAGCGCCGCCCGCACATGCGCGTCGAAACGGGGGGAGGCGATGCTGTTATAGGGGGTGTCGAGCTGCCGCCGATAGCCGGGAAAGCGCACTTCATGCCCCTGTGACCAGCGGCTGCTGACCAGCGGATCGACCAGCCAGCGGTCGCGCGCATCGACATCACCGCCGAAGAAGGACCAGATATGGTTGCCGCCGACATGATCGGCCTGCTCGATCAACAGGATGCGCGTGCCCGGCCGCCGCTCGGCAAAGGCAAGCGCGATCAGCCCCCCGGCAAGGCCCCCGCCGATAATCGCAAGATCGCATTCCAGATCAGCCACCCTCCCCTGTTAGCGACGCCGACGCCAAAGGCAAAGCGGGACGGGCAGGCTGGGGTGTCCGGGATGGGTGGGGACAAGACATAGCCCCTCCCTTCCAGGGAGGGGCTGGGGTGGGTTGCGAGCGTAGCGAGCTTCTGCCCTATCGACCGTAGACCGCCGCTACGCGGCGCCCCCACCCCCTAACCCCCTCCTGCTTGCGGGAGGGGGATCATGACAGCTTCTGGTCATCAGTTGCCATCCTCCCGTCCGTCATGCCGCGCTCGACCCGGCATCCCGCTTTCCTACCCGGCCTTTCTCTGATCTACCCTGGGCGATGGACACCCGCTCCACTTTCCAGCCCTCGCCGCCAAGCCGCTGTCGCCCGACCGGCGCGCAAGTGTCGTTTTCCTGTCGTCTCGTTGTCCTCTCCCTGTCGCGTCGAAGGCGCGTCATCCTGACCCGGTTGTCGCGCGCCTGTCGCTTCACCGGCGCGCGGCAGGCGCTTGGCCGGCGCATTGGCCCGAATTTACCCGCACGACACTGTGAACTTCGACTGTCGCGTCGATTCTCGGCTCCAACTGGCGCCCCCGCTCCATCCCCCACGCCTTGCTCAACTTATCCACATAGTATAGGGGGGTATCCTATGCATATCATCGCGGATCGGGACAAATTGCTGGCGCGGGTGCGCCGCATCGCGGGGCAGGTCAATGCCGTCGAGCGCCAGCTGGCGGGCGATGCGGGCTGCTCGGAAACGCTGCAGCTGGTCGCCTCGGTGCGCGGCGCGGTCGGCAGCCTGATGGAGGAGCTGATCGAACAGCATATGCGCGAACATGTCGCCCGCCCCGGCCTGACCGACGAAGCGCGTACGGCCGCCACCGAAGAAATGCTGGCGCTGATCCGCCGCTACGGGAAATGACGATGCACGACGATCACGCCCATGGGCACCATCATCATGGCGCCGGATGCGACCATGACCATGCACATCATCCCGCCCCGGCCGTCCCGCCGCCGACCGACAAGGATGGCGCGGAACGCCATTATTTCGACCATATCTATCTGAGCGCCGGGCATGACAAGAATGCCAGGCGCACTCTGTGGGTCGTCTGGCTGACCGCCGCGACGATGGTGGTGGAAATCGCCTTTGGCTGGATCACCGGGTCGATGGCGCTGCTGGCCGACGGTTTCCACATGGCCACCCATGCCGGCGCGCTGGCCGTGGCGGCCGCCGCCTACAGCTATGCCAAACGCCATGCCCGCAACCCGCGCTACACCTTCGGCACCGGCAAGGTCGGCGACCTGTCCGGCTTTGCCTCGGCGCTGCTGCTGCTGCTGACCGCGCTGTTCATCGCGATCGAATCCGGCATGCGCCTGTTCGAGCCAGTGAAGGTCGCCTTTGGCGAGGCGACCCTGGTTGCGATCGTCGGCCTGGTCATCAATCTGGTCAGCGCCCTGCTGCTCGGCCACGACCATAGCCATGATCATGGGCACGGCCACGCGCATGACGATCATGACCATGATCACGACCACAAGAGCGGCCATGCCGACAACAACCTGCGCGCCGCCTATGTCCATGTGCTGACCGACGCGCTGACGTCGGTGCTGGCGATCGCCGCGCTGCTGGCTGGCCGCTATCTCGGCTGGTGGTGGCTCGATCCGGCGGTCGGCCTGCTCGGCGCGGTGGTCATCGCCCGCTGGGCCTGGGGCCTGATGAAGGACACCGCCGCCATCCTGCTCGACACCGCCGAACCCGCGCTGATGGCCAGGGTGCGCGGCCTGGTCGAAGCCGAAGGCGCCACCATCCGCGACCTCCATGTCTGGCGCATCGGCCCGCACGCCCATGCCGCGATCATCAGCCTGGCGCCCGGCGCCGACGGCGCCCGTGTCCGTGAACGGGTGCGCAGCCTGCCGCGCATGGAGCATGTCACGGTAGAGTGCAGCTGAGCGTCCGCTTGAGAAAGCCGGTCCCGACCCGCTCCCCCGCCCTGTCCTACAGAGCCGGGCCCATGTTAGGCTGCGCCCGGCTCTTTCCCATCGTCCGGCGTCCCCATCCTTCTCGCAACATGATTTCCTACTTGAGCAAGGAAATGTCGAAATGTGCGGGAAATATGCGAAGTTAAGCGGACGAAATCCTATTTTCAGGCGGGCTTCAGCGCATCCATGATCTGGCGCACCGGGCCAAGATCATAGCCCGCAGCCGTCGCCTGTGCCGACAGCGCATCGGCATCGTCGCCGGCCCGCGCGCGGGTCAGCGCCCACAGCAGGGTGCTGCGCGTGCCCGACCGGCAATAGGCCAGGATCTTGCCCTCGCCCGCCTGCTCCATCGCGGCAGCCATGCCGTCGAGCTGCCAGGGGGCGAAGCCGCCATGGGCGACCGGCACGGCGGCATAGGCGACGCCGGCGTCGATCGCCGCTGCCTCGACCGCGGCACCGTTGGTCTGGCCCGGTTCCTCGTCATCGGGACGGTTGTTGATGATCATAGTCACGCCCAGCGCCTTGGCGGTCTCCACCTGATCGACGCTGATCTGGGGCGAGACATAGAGGCGGTCGGTCAGCTGGCGGAACATGGGCAAATCTCCTTCGCCCCCGCCATGCGCCCGCCCGCCACAGGATTCAAGCGTCTGCACGCCCAACCGGCATCGATGCCCCGCCATCCGTTCGTTTCGAGCCTGTCGAGAAACGGGGCCACACGCTCATCCGCTACAGATAGGGCCGGATCGCCGCCAGGAAGGCATCGCCATAGGCGTCCAGCTTCTTCTGCCCGACGCCGCTCACCATGCCCAGCTCATGGATGGTCGCCGGCCGTTGCTCCGCCATCTCGCGCAGCGTCGAATCATGGAAGATGACATAGGGCGGGACCCCGGCATCCTGCGCCAGTTCGCGGCGACAGGTGCGCAGCGCGTCGAACAGCGGATCGCCAACCGGATTGGCGTCGCTGCCATTGCGGGCGTTGCGCTTCTTCCGCTCGCGCCGCGGCGGCACCAGGATGCGCACTTCCTCCTCGCCGCGCAGGATCGGCCGGGCATTGGGGCCGAGCATCAGCCCGCCATGCTCGGTCGTCTCCAGCGCGTCCCGCACCAGCAGCGCCCGCGACACCGGCCGCAGCAGCGTCGTCTCATCGCCATCGACGATCGCATAGACGGAAATCTTGTCATGGCCGCGCTCGCGAATCTTGTCGGTGACGGCGCCACTCAATACCGCCTCGATATGGCCCGCGCCAAAGCTCTGGCCGGTGCGATAGACCGCCGACAGATATTTGCGCGCGGTCTCGGTCGCGTCGACACTGGCCGGCGGGGTCAGGCAATTGTCGCAATTGCCGCAGGTCGCCGGCGGATTCTCGCCAAAGTGCCGCAGCAGGATCGCCCGGCGGCAGGTCGCCGTTTCCACCAGCGCCCCCAGCGCCGCGATCCGCGCCCGCTCGCCCTGCTGGCGCGCGGGCTCCAGCTCCATGATGCGCTGGCGAGCACGGGCGAAATCCTCCGCCCCCCAGAAGAGATGCGCGACCGCCGGTTCGCCGTCACGGCCGGCGCGGCCCGATTCCTGATAATAGCCCTCAATCGACTTGGGCAGGCCGGCATGGGCGACGAAGCGCACATCGGGCTTGTCGATCCCCATGCCGAAGGCGACGGTGGCGACCATCACCATATCCTCGCTGGCGATGAAGGCAGCCTGGTTGGCGGCGCGCTGCTGCGGGTCCATGCCGGCATGATAGGCGCGCACCGCCCGGCCGCCGCGCCCCAGCGTCTCGGCCAGCTTCTCGGTCGCGGCGCGGGTCGGCGCATAGACCACGCCCGGCCCCGGATTGGCGGCGAGCAGATCGGCCAGCTGCCGGGTCAGTCCATCGCGCGGATGGACGGCATAGCGGATATTGGGCCGATCGAAGCCCGAGATGATGAGGCCATCCTCAGGAATGCCGAGCTGGACCAATATGTCCTTGCGCGTATGCGCGTCCGCCGTCGCCGTCAGCGCCAGCCGCGGGACATCGGGAAACTCATCGAGCAGCGGCCGCAGCAACCGATAGTCGGGGCGGAAATCATGCCCCCATTCGGACACGCAATGCGCTTCGTCGATCGCGAACAGCGCAACCTTCGCCGACCGCAGCAGATTGCGGAACCCCTCGCCGCTCGCCCGTTCCGGCGCGACATAGAGCAGGTCCAGTTCGCCATTGCGCAGCCGGTCCTGCGTCTCGCGCCAGTCGGCATCGACGCTGGTCAGGCTGGCGGCCCGGATGCCCACCGCGGTCGCCGCGCGCAGCTGGTCGTGCATCAACGCGATCAGCGGCGATACCACCACGCAACAGCCATCGAGCGCCACGGCCGGCAACTGGTAGCAGAGCGACTTGCCCGCGCCGGTCGGCATGATCGCCAGGGTCGGCTGCCCCGCCATGACCCGCCCGACCACCTGCTCCTGCACCCCGCGGAACGTCGTGAAGCCGAAAATATCGTGGAGCAGCGTGGGAATGTCGCGGGGCATGGACCGGCCTTAGCGAGTCAGGGCCACAGGTGCCAGTAGCGCGGAGTGTCTGTTTGAGATGTGCCCTCCGGCACATTCCGGCACCAGCCCGCTCCCCCACCCGGCCACCCAACGGCAGTATTCTATGGGTGGCCGGGTGGGGGAGCGGGCTGGTGCCGTATCAGAAATCGCTCTTTCGCGATTTCTCAAACTCTCGCTTAGCCTGCTGGGTCGAGCAGACAGCCCCAGCCCGGCTTGAAGCGCGCGGTGCGCGACGCCAGCAGCGGGACATGCGCCTCGACCGCCCGCTCCTCCGGCTTGTCGGTCAGCCGCACCATCGCCATGCCCGGCTCCTTGTCGCCCTGGCAGCTGCCCATGGCACGACCCTCGACATAGCGGCAGGAACAGGTCAGCCGCGCGCCATAGGCCGAGCCGAGCTGCGCGCGGGCACGCAGGGTCGACCAGTTCCACGCCAGCGCCGCCAGCAGCGCGAAGAGGATCAGTCCGGCGACGATCCACCATTTACCACGAACCGCCATGGTCCTTCTTCCCGCCTCCATGCTAAGGGCGCCGGCTTATGCAGATCGAGAAGCGAATCGTAAAGCGCCTTGCCATGGGTGCCGGACTGGTGGCGCTCGTCCTGGCCGGCACGCTGGCGGGGCGCGCGGCCCATTCGCCCGAGCCCGTCTATAGCGTCGACACCGACGCCGTGGTCAGCGCGAGCGCGCTGCGCGGCGCGATCGATCCGCTGTTCGACGACAAGGCGATGGGCGATACCCGCGCCCTGCTGGTCATGCGCGACGGCAAGGTGATTGCCGAACGCTATGCCCCCGGCATCACCCCCGACACGAAATTGCTGTCCTGGTCGATGGCCAAGAGCGTCACCGCCGTGCTGGTCGGCCTGATGGTGTCGGACGGGCGGCTGGCGCTCGATTCGCCGGTGCCGGTCGCGGCCTGGAGTCAGCCGGGCGATCCGCGCGGCCGCATCACCCTGCGCCAGTTGCTGTCGATGACCTCGGGCCTCGACCATGCCGAGGATGGCGAGCCGATCACCGACGGCGACACCGTGCGCATGCTGTTCATGGACGGCGCGCAGGACATGGCGGCCTATGCCGGATCCAAGCCGCTCGCGCACAATCCCGGCGAGGTCTTCTCCTACTCCACCGGCAGCACCATGATCCTGTCGGACCTGATGACCCGGATGCTGACCAACAGCCCCCATCCCGACGTGCGTCGCCGGGCGATGCAGATGTTCATCGACGGCCGGCTGAAGGCGCCGGGCAAGCTGTCCAGCCTGACCCCGGAATATGACGCCAACGGCACGCTGATCGGCGGGTCGATCATGCACATGACCGCGCGCGACTATGGCCGCTTCGGCGAATTGCTGCGCAACCATGGCCGCTCCCCCAACGGCCATCAGATCGTGCCGGAAAAATGGGTCGACTATATGCGCGCGCCCTCGCCCCGGAATGCGGCCTATGGCGCCCATCTCTGGCTCAACCGGGACAGCAGCGAAAGCGCGCTGATGCCCGGCCTCGCCTCGGCCAGCCTGTTCGGCTGCGTCGGCCATAATGGCCAATATATATTGGTCGCGCCCGGCCAGCGGCTGACGATCGTGCGGATCGGCATGTCGCCCAAGAAGGAGCAGCGCGCAGCCGTGAAGGCGCAGCTGGCCCGGCTGATCGGCCTCTTCCCCGGTTAAAGGGTGAATATGCCCTCGATCACCGTGCGGCAGGCGCCGGTCATCACCACCCGGTCGCCCTCCAGCCGGCAACCGAGCCGCCCGCCCCGCGCCGACGCCTGATAGGCGCTGATCGCAGTCTTGCCGAGCCGCTCCGCCCAATAGGGCGTCAGCAGGCCATGGGCCGATCCGGTCACCGGATCCTCGTCAATCCCGCCGCCGGGCACGAAGACGCGGCTGATGATATCGCTGTCGTCGCCCGGCGCGGTCGCCATCAGCAGATTGTCGCCCAGCTTGCGCAGGGTCGCGAAATCAGGCTCCAGCGCGCGGATCGCATCGGCGTCGCGATAGACGAAGATCGCATAGCCGCCCTCGCGCCAGCGCGTTTCGACGATGTCGCCGCCCATCCCTGCCGCCAGCTCCGGCAACGGCCTGGGCGCGCTGGTCCAGGCCGGCAGCGACAGTTCATAGCCCTCGCCCGCACGGGTCACGGTCAGCACCCCGGCATGGCGGGTGCGAAAGCGGATGGTCTCGCCCTCAATCAGCACATGACCGCTCGCCAGCGTGGCATGGCCGCACAGCTTCACCTCGACCGCCGGGGTGAACCAGCGCAGCGCATAATCGGCCTCCGCATCGTCCGGCGTCGGCACGGTGAAGGCGGTTTCCGACAGGTTGTTTTCCGCGGCGATCGCCTGCAGCACCGCATCATCGAGCCAGGCGTCGAGCGGCATCACCGCCGCCGGATTGCCGGTGAAGGGCGCATCGGCAAAGGCGTCGACCTGGGTGAAGCGAAGGCGGGTCATGGCGATACTCCTGATGGATCGCCGCCTTCATGCCGGCCCCGCATCCGTGCCGACAGGGCCGGATGCGGGCAATTGGTCCCTAGCCCAGAATCACGAGTGCCGCGCACACCGCGGTGCCGACGATCAGGTTGAGCGGCACGCCGATGCGCACGAAATCGGCGAAGCGATAATCGCCCGCGGCATAGACCAGCGCGTTGGTCTGATAGCCGATCGGCGTCGCGAAACAGGCCGATGCGCCGATCATCAACGCTATCACCAGCGGACGCGGATCGGTGCCTAGCTGATGCGCCAGCGCGATGGTGAGCGGCGTCAACAGCGCCGCGACCGCATTGTTGCTGAGCAGTTCGGACAGGATCAGCGCCGCGAAATAGACGATGAAGACCAGGCTCCATTGCGGCGCGACCTGCATCAGCGGCGTGATCCAGCCCACCATCAGCGCGACGCTGCCCGCCTGTTCCAGCGCCAGGCCGACCGCCAACATGGCAAAGATCAGGATCAGCACATCGCCGTCGATCGCCGCCCAGGCTTCCTCCGCATCGATGCAACGGGTGACCAGGATCACGCCCACCGCGATGAAGGCGGCCAGGCCGATGCCGATCACGTCGAGCGCCGACAAGATCACCACCGCCGCCATCGCCAGGATCGCGATCCATGCCTTGCGCGGGCGGAAGGCGCGCGTCCGGCTGATGTCGACGCCGATCAGGTTGGGATTGTCTTTCAGCGACCGCATCGCGTCGTCGCTGCCCGCCACCAGCAGCCGGTCGGCGCCGCGCACCCGCGTATCGGCCAAGTCCGGCCCCGGCAGATGGCGGGCGCGATGAATGCCGATCAACCGGACGCGCAGGGCATGAAGGAAGGGAATGTCGATCAGCCGCTCGCCGATCGAGGGATGGCTGGGCGCGACCATCGCCTCGATCACCGTGCCCTCGCGCGCGGAGGTTTCGGAATCGGCGGCAATGCCCAGTTCGAAATCGCCCGATTCGCGCAGCGTCATGATCGCCGTGCCATCGGCGCGGACGATCAGCCGGTCGCCGACATGCAGTTCCTCCTGCTCCAGGTCGTGGCGTCGTATCTCGCCGGCCCGCTTGAGCCCGATCAAGGTGACCGAGCGGCCGAGCACGGACAACTCGCCAATCTCCCGCCCGACCACCTCGCTGTCCGGCGTCACGACCAGTTCGGTCAGATATTCCTGCACATTGCCGCCATTCTCGCCCGCGATCGAGGGTGGGTCGCTGGGCAGTAGGAAGCTGAGGCAGGCCAGGCCGATGACGCCGGCAATGGTGCCGGCCAGGCCATAGGGAGTGATATCGAAAATGCCGAAGGGCTGCATGCCCTGTTCGGCCGCGATGCCCGCGACGATCAGGTTGGTCGACGTGCCGATAAGGGTAACGCAGCCGCCCATCACCGCCACCGCATTCATCGGGATCAGCAGCTTCTTGACCGGATAGGCGGTCGCCTGCGCCAGACGGAACATGATCGGGATCAGCAGCACCACGACCGGCGTGTTGTTGAGGAAGGCCGACAGCAGCACCGTGCCCACCGCAACTTCGACCAGCGCCAGCCGCGGATGCTTCTGCGCCCGGACCATGACCAGATCGGCGATGCGGTTGATCGTGCCGGTGCGGATGAGCGCCCCCGACAGCACGAACATCGCGCCCACGGTCAGCGGCGCGCTGTTCGAAAAGACGGAGAAGAGCGATTTCTCGTCGAGCAGGCCGAGCAGCGCGAAGGCACAGGCACCCAGCACCGAGACGACGGTCGGGGAATAGCGTTCGCGCACGAAGGCGACGAACATGCAGGCGAGAATGATCAGGCCGATTTCCGCGCGGTAAATGCCCAATAGCGCGGTGATGAAATGCATCTCGTCTTGCCCCCGTTTGATCGCGTGATCGCGTCTCTAACGGAGGTGAAACGAAATGGGCCAGCCATGGTTGCATGGCTGGCCCGTGTCGCGGCGTCAGGGGACGTTTTGACCGTCAATCCACGCATAGCGTGCTGACGCTCCCCAGGCTTACGCTCTGCCGCTCACCCTCCCGCGGGTGACCATGTCATCCTAGCGTAACATGGGTGAGTCGTCTCGCATCTTTTGCACATTCGACGCGCGATTGGCGCAGTTCGGCGCGTCAGTCGGCCCCGCATTGGGCGCGGTGCAGCAGCTTCTGGTCGGCCAGCACCAGCGCCATCATGGCTTCGACCACCGGCACGCCGCGAATGCCGACGCATGGGTCGTGACGGCCCTTGGTGATGATGTCCGACGCATCGCCTTCGCGCGTCACCGTCTCGACCGGAATCAGGATCGAACTGGTCGGCTTGAAGGCGATCCGCACCTTGACCGGCTGGCCGGTCGAAATGCCGCCCGCAATGCCGCCGGCATGATTGGCGAGGAAGACCGGACCATCGGCGCCGGGCCGCATCGGATCGGCATTCTGCTCGCCGCGCAGCCGGGCGGCTGCGAAGCCGTCGCCAATCTCAACGCCCTTGACCGCGTTGATGCTCATCATCGCACTCGCCAGTTCGCTGTCGAGCTTGGCATAGAGCGGCGCGCCCCAGCCGGCCGGCACGCCACTGGCCACGCATTCGACCACTGCGCCGAGCGAGGAACCATCCTTGCGCGCGCCATCGACCAGCGCTTCCCAGCGCACCGCGGCTTCGGCGTCAGGACAGAAGAAGGGATTCTGGCCGATCTGCGCCGCGTCGAAATTGCCATAGTCGATCGCGTCGCCGCCGATCTCGCTCACATAGGCGAAGATATCGACTTCGGGGATGACGAGCCGCGCCACCGCACCGGCCGCAACCCGGCTGGCGGTTTCGCGCGCCGAGGACCGCCCGCCGCCACGATAGTCGCGAAAGCCATATTTGGCGTCATAGGCATAGTCGGCATGGCCGGGGCGATAGGCCTTGGCGACCTCCGAATAATCCTTCGATCGCTGGTCGGTATTCTCGATCATCAGGCTGATCGGCGTGCCGGTTGTCTTGCCCTCGAACACGCCCGACAGGATGCGCACCTCATCGGGTTCGCGCCGCTGGGTCGTGAACTTGGACGTGCCCGGCTTGCGCAGGTCGAGCCAGGGCTGGATGTCCGCCTCGCTCAATGCCAGGCCCGGAGGGCAGCCATCGACCATCGCGCCAATCGCCGGACCATGGCTCTCGCCCCAGGTCGAGAAGCGGAAGACGCGACCGAATGTGTTGAAGCTCATATCCGTTCCAATCCGGTCGCGTCGTTCTTACTTGTCCAGCGCGATGTCGGGCGCGTCTTCGGCCTTCATGCCGATGACATTATAGCCCGCGTCGACATGGTGGATCTCACCCGTCACGCCCGAAGCGAGGTCCGACAGCAGGTAAAGGCCGGCACCGCCGACATCGTCGATCGTCACGTTGCGACGCAGCGGCGAGTTCAGCTCGTTCCACTTCATGATGTAGCGGAAATCGCCGATGCCGCTGGCCGCCAGCGTCTTGATCGGGCCGGCCGAGATCGCGTTGACGCGGATATTTTCCGGGCCCAGGTCCATCGCCAGATATTTGACGCTGGTTTCCAGCGCCGCCTTGGCCACGCCCATGACGTTATAATGGGGGATGACCTTTTCCGCGCCATAATAGCTCAGCGTCAGCAGGCTGCCGCCTTCCTTCATCAGCTTGCGCGCGCGGGCCGCGACGGCGACGAAGCTGTAGACCGAGATGTTCATGGTCATCAGGAAATTGTCGAGGCTGGTGTCGGCATAGAGGCCGCGCAGCTCATTCTTGTCGGAAAAGCCGATCGCATGGACGACGAAGTCCAGCTTGCCCCAGCGCGCCTCGATCTCGGCAAAGGCCTCGTCCAGCTTCGCCATGTCGGATACGTCGCAGTCGATCAGGAAGTCCGAGCCCAGCTGTTCCGCCAGCGGCTTCACGCGCTTGGCCAGCGCCTCGCCCTGGTAGGAGAAGGCCAGTTCCGCGCCCTGCGCATGCAGTTGCTGCGAAATACCCCAAGCCAGCGACTTGTCGTTCGCCAGCCCCATGATGAGCCCGCGCTTTCCCGCCATCAAGCCTGTCATATCGTCGTTCCGTTCCCTTTGTCCTGCACGGTGCCGGCTGCTTCGTCTTCCGGAAATTCCGCCAGTGCCGCATTCAATTCGGCGCCAATTACCACGCCGAGCCCCACGAGAAAGAAAAAAATGAGGGTGATCATGACACCGGCCAGACTGCCATAGGTCCGGTCATAGCCGCCCAGCATCGACAATGTGACCGGCAATAGCAGAGTGACGGCATACCACCACAGCGCGGTGGCGACGGCGCCGGGCCATTTGGGAAAGCGCTTGTCACGGTAGAGTGACGGGGTCAGCGAGACATAGAGCGAGTGGAGCGCCACGCATAATATCGCCATCGGCACCAGCTTGGCCGAGGAAACCCAGGCGATCGCCTCATCCGCGAAGGGCAGCAGCCGGTGGAGCAGCTGGTCCACCGCCGTTATCATCACCTGCATCGAAAAGGCGAACATCACTGCCAGCACGCTGACCAGCGTGATCCCGACCGACGCCAGCCGATAACGCCAGAAGGGCTTGGTGCTCTTCGTCCCATAGGCGCGGCGCAATATGTCGCGGATCGTCTCGATCAGGCTGCCCACGGTCCAGAGCCCCACCAGACCGCCGAACCAGAGCAGATTGCCGGAACGCGCCTGCAACACATCGCTGATCGGCTGGCGCACGACATCGGCGACGCCGCGCGGCACGGTGTAGAGAAAGGCGTTCACCGCCGACAGCCCGTCCGACGTGCGGCCAAAGACGCTGGCGACGGCGGCGGCAACGATGAAGAAGGGAAACAGCGTCATCAGCGAGAGATAGGCCAGGTTCCCCGCATGGATGAACCCGTCGCTATAGACGCCCACCATTACCCGCTTGGCGATCTCGAAGCTGCGCGATCCCGGCCGGACCCGATCGATCTGGCGATGGAATTTTTCCTGCGCCTGCGCCGCCATGTGGCGGCGCGACTCCGGACTATAGGGGGAAGGCAGCGGCACCCTTGCCGAACGTCCTAGACGCCCAGATGGGTCCGCACCGCGCGACCATCCTGCCAATCCTCGACCAGCTGGAGGATCACCGGATCATCGGCAGGCACGTCGATCAGCAAGGTCACAAGCTGGTCGCCGCGCTGGCCATCCTTGCCGGTAAAGCCCTTGCCGCGCAGGCGCAGCGTCTTGCCCGATGTGGTGCCGGCCGGCACGCCCAGCATCACCGGGCCATCGACGGTCGGCACCTTCACCTTGCCGCCCTTCACCGCCTCGTTGATGGTGATCGGCAAATCGAGCAGCACATTGTCGCCGTCGCGCTTGAAGAAGGGGTGCGACTTCACCTCGATGGTGACGATTGCGTCGCCCGCGCCGCCGGCGCCCGGCTGCCCCTTGCCGGTCAGGCGCATCTGCGTGCCGGTTTCGACCCCGGCGGGCAGCTTCAGGTCGATCGTCTTGCCATCCTGCAGGGTGATGCGCTGCGGCGCCAGCGTAGCAGCGTCGACGAACTGCACCGCCAGTCGATAGGCGACATTGGCCCCCTTGGCCGGCGGCGCGCCGCGACCAAAGCCGCCAAAACCGCCGCCACCACCGGCGCGACGGCCCGCACCGCCGAACAGGCCTTCGAAAATATCACCGAAATCGGCGCCGCCCTCGTTGAACTCGAACCCGCCGGGACGGCCACGCCCGCCGCCACCACCGCCAAAGCCGAAGGGCGCGGTCGGATTGCCGTCGGCATCGATCTCGCCCCGGTCGAAACGGGCCCGCTTGTCCTTGTCCGACAGCAGGTCATAGGCGTTGGTCACGGCCGAGAATTTCTCCGCCGCCTTTGGATTGTCCTGATTCTTGTCGGGGTGATATTGCTTGGCCAGCTTGCGATAGGCGGACTTGATCTCCGCTTCACTCGCGCTGCGCGCCACACCCAGAGTGGAATAGGGATCCGCCATCTATCATCCTGTTATGCTGAACCGGTATTTGCCGCATCACGGCCATATCGCCCCTATGTGGCCGAAGGCCGGGCATCGTTCAAGCTGCGGCGCATCCGTATCGACAGTGCGGTGCCGGGAATCTAAGGCAGGGGCATGACCGATCCCTTCGCCCTTTTCGACGAGTGGTATGCGCAGGCGCGCGAGACCGAACTCAATGACAGCAACGCCATGGCGCTGGCCACGGCCGATGCACAGGGCCGCCCGTCGGTCCGCATGGTGCTGCTCAAGGGCCATGGCCCCGACGGCTTCATCTTCTACACCAATTTCGAGGGGCGCAAGGCCGGCGACCTGCTCGCCAATCCGCATGCCGCCCTGCTGTTCCACTGGAAGTCGGTGCGCCGCCAGATCCGGATCGAGGGCAGCGTCGGCCCGGTCGACGACGCGACCGCCAACGCCTATTTCGCCACCCGCAGCCGCGACAGCCAGCTGGGCGCCTGGGCTTCCGACCAGTCCCGCCCACTGCCGTCGCGCGCCGTCTTCATGGATCGCTATGAAGAGGTGCGCGCCCGGTTCGAAGGTGGCCCGGTGCCGCGCCCACCCCACTGGTCGGGCTTCCGCCTGACCCCGGAACGGATCGAGTTCTGGCAGGACCGCGAGCATCGCCTGCATGAACGACGCGTCTTCACCCGCCAGGAAAATGGCTGGAACGAAGGGCTTCTCTACCCCTAACCGAGCATCATGCCATTGTCCTGCCGTAAAACAGGGCGCGGAATATGGTGGCTCATTCGTCTATCCCCGCACAGTCCAAGCCTGCCCGATTGCGGGCTGGCCGGGCGCCTGTTAGGTGTCACCACCCAGCAGAACAGAATGAATGCGCGGGCGGACCGCTCGCTGGCTAGAGGAATATAATGCGAAATCGACTGACGGCCTACATCCTGACAGGCATGGTCCTGGGCGTGATCGTGGGCTTCGTGGCCAATCTCTGGGTCGGCGGGGATGAAGCGCTGGCCAAGGATGTGGCGGGCTATTTTCACCTTCTGGCCGACATCTTCCTTCATCTGATCAAGATGATCATCGCACCGCTGGTCTTTTCCACGCTGGTCGCGGGCATCGCCCATATGGGCGACAGCGCGGCGCTGGGGCGGATCGGCGGGCGCGCGCTCGCCTGGTTCATCATCGCCAGCCTGATCTCGCTGACCTTGGGCCTGATCTTCGTCAATTTCTTCGAACCCGGCGCCGGCCTCAACCTCGTCCGGTCGGGCGCGGATGCGGGCGTCAACACCGAAGCGCTCAATTTCCGCGACTTCATCCTGCACGTCTTCCCGACGTCGATGATCGGCGCGATGGCGGACAACCAGATCCTGCAGATCGTCGTCTTCTCGCTATTCGTCGGCGTGGCGCTGACCGCCATCGGCGAAAAGGGCAAGCCGATCATCACCGTGATCGAGGCGCTGGTCGAGCTGATGCTGCAGGTCACCGGCTATGTCATGCGCGTCGCGCCGCTCGCCGTGTTCGGCGCCCTCGCCTCGTCGGTGACGGTGCAGGGCCTGGGCGTGCTCAAAACCTACGGCGCGCTGGTCGGCGAATTCTACATCGCCCTCATCTGCCTGTGGGTGCTGCTGTTCGGCGCGGGTGCGATTTTCCTCGGCAAGCGGATGTTCAAGCTGATCCGCTATGTCCGCGAACCGATCCTGATCGCCTTCTCGACCGCCTCGTCGGAAGCCGCCTATCCCAAGATGCTGGAACAGCTCGACCGGTTCGGCGTGCCGCGCCGCATCTACAGCTTCGTGCTGCCGCTGGGCTACAGCTTCAACCTCGACGGCTCGATGATGTATGCGACCTTCGCGACCATCTTCATCGCCCAGGCCTATGGCATCGACCTGCCGATCGCGACCCAGATCACGATCCTGCTCGTCCTGATGGTCACCAGCAAGGGCATCGCTGCCGTGCCGCGCGCCTCGCTGGTCGTGGTCGCCGCCACGCTCGGCCAGTTCGACCTGCCGGTCGAGGGCGTCGCCTTCATCCTGGCGGTCGACCATTTCATGGACATGGGCCGCACCGCGACCAACGTGCTGGGCAATGCCATTGCCACCTCGGTCATCACCAAGTGGGAAGGCATGCTGGAGGTGGAGGAGCTGGTCGACGTGCCCCATCCCAAGGCGCCGGCCCATACCCCGTCCCATGGCCGGGCCGGGCTGGAACTGGCCTCCGACATGGTCGACGAAGACCGCAAGGGCTAAAGCCCGCACTTCAATGCCAAAGAAAAAGCCCCGCCTGCATCATGCCGGCGGGGCTTTTTATTACCTTACCACAGGACACCACGCACCGGCGTGACAGGATCTGGCGCCGGATCGCCGATCGACTGGAGCAGGTCGATCTCGATCGTCCGGCACATCGCCGTCAACGGCACGTCATGCACGCTGTCGGCGAAGGGATCGGTCAGATCATCGCCGATCCGCAGCACCGCCATGAACATCAGCCCCGCCACCGTCGATCCCAGTGGCGTGGCGAAACCCAGCGTCTCGACCAGCCCGATCGGCAGCAGGATGCAGAAGAGATGGGTGAACACGACCGGCAGCAGTCGATACTGGAAGGGAAGCGGCGTGTTCTTCAGCCGCTCCATCCCGCCCTGGGCATTGGCGATGTCGACCAGCACCTTCTCCATCTGGGTCTGCTGGATGGTGTCGATCCAGCCTTCCCGCCGCGCCATGTCGATCCGCCGGCCGGTGCTGTCGAGCAGGCCATTGGCCGGATTGGCCCGCGCCAGCGCCTTGCCCTGATCCTCCTCGCGCAGGAATTTGGTCACATCCTCCCCGATCGTCTGGCGCCGCAACTGGCAGCGCAGCGCATTCACATAGGCGATCTGGCGCTTGACGATCTCGCGCTTGAGGTCGCGGGCCTCCGGGTCGGGCAGGAAATTGCGCGCCGAACGCGCCAGGCTGCGCGAGGCGTTGATCATCGCCCCCCACAATGTGCGCCCTTCCCACCAGCGCTGGTAACTGCTGTTCGACCGAAAGCCCAGGAACAGGGCGAGGGCCGAACCAAAGATGGTGAGCGGCAGCGAAGGGGCCTTGAACGGCAACAGATAATAAGCGGCCGTGACCGCACAGTCCCACACGAACAGCGCGGTCAGCGGTTTCCACACTTCCGATGCGATCCGGCGCATGCTGGGGACGGCATCAACGATCATGCAAGACTCCTTCTGGTGAACCGGCCCAACGCCCGAGCATGCGGCTATGCTCCGTCGATGCCCTAACGAAACGAAATATTGCCGGCCGCGCAACCCGCTTCCGCATGGCTCGTTGGTCGGGAGGAAGAGGAGAAGCCATGAGTGGTTCGGGCACAGAGGAACAGGCGGGGCGACGCGCGGCCTTCTCGCTGCAATGGCAGATGCTGGCCGGCTTCCTGATCGGCCTCGCCGCCGGGCTGGTCGCCTATGCCGTAACCCCCGGCGCGCCCTGGATCGATGCGGTCACCCGCTATCTGACCGGCCCGATCGGTCAGGTCTTCCTCCGCCTGCTGTTCATGCTGGTGATCCCGCTGCTGGTCTCCGCGCTGATCGTCGGCATCGCCGAAATGGGCGAGATGCGCTCGCTGCGCCGGGTGGGGCTGCGCACCCTCATCTACACGCTGATCGTGTCGGGCATTGCCGTCGTCATCAGCCTGGCGCTGGTCAACCTGCTGCAACCGGGCAGCGGCGTCGATCCGGCGCAGGCGCGCGCACTGCTGGCCGATGCGGGCCAGGGGGCCAAGGCGATCCTTGATCGCGGCGCCGACACGCCCACCGGCATGCAGGCGGTGATCGCGATCGTCCCCGACAATGTGATCGCGGCGATGGCCGACAATGACATATTGGCGGTGATGGTCTTCGCCCTCTTCTTCGGCATCGGGCTGGTGCTGGTGCAGACGAAGGAAACGAAGCTGCTGCTCGACGCGATGGAGGGTCTGTTCGCGGTGACGATGCGCCTCATCTCGATCGTCATCCGCCTGGCGCCGATCGCCATCGCCTGCTTCATGTTCAACCTCGCCGCCCAGTTCGGCTGGGACTTGCTGCTGCGCCTGTCCGCCTATGTCGGGGTCGTGCTGCTGGCGCTCGCGATTCAGATGTTCGGCATCTATTCGCTGCTGATCGCCTTGCTGGCGCACCGGTCGCCGCTACGCTTCTTCGCCGCCGTGCAGGAAGCAAGCGTCATGGCCTTCGCCACCGCCTCCTCCAACGCCACCCTGCCGACCGCCATCCGCGTTGCGGAGGAAAATCTGCACCTGCCGCGCCGCATCGCCCGCTTCGTCCTCACCATCGGCGCCACCGCCAATCAGAATGGCACGGCGATGTTCGAGGGGATCACCGTCCTGTTCCTCGCCCAATTCTTCCATGTCGACCTCAGCCTTGGCCAGCAGCTGATGGTGATGCTGGTCTGCATATTGGGCGGAGTCGGCACGGCAGGCGTGCCCGCCGGGTCGCTGCCGGTGGTCGCGATGATCCTGGCGATGGTCGGCATTCCCCCCGAGGGAATCGGGCTGGTGCTGGGCGTCGACCGGCTGCTCGACATGTGCCGCACCGCGCTCAACGTCATCGGCGACCTTGTGGCCGCGACGGTGATATCGGCGCGCGAGGAGATCAGCGCTGCGCCTTCGCCGCCTGCGCCCACCAGATGAGCGTGTCGGCGAAACCGGCAAAGCCGCGGTCCAGTGCAGCACCGCCGTCACCGTTAGGCTGGGCATTTTCATCCAGCGTCTGCCCGATCTGGCCGACGCTCAGCCGCTCCGGCATCACCGCCATGCCCATGGCGGACAGTGTCACCGTCCAGTCGGCATGGCTGTTCACCCCGGCAAAACGCCCCATCGAGTAACTGGCGATCGCGGCCGGCCGGCGGTCGAACTCCTTGAGATAATGGTCGACCAGATTCTTGAGACCCGGCTGCATGCCGCGATTATATTCGCCCGCGACGAAGACGAAGGCATCGGCAGCGGACAGACGCTCGGCAAGATGCGCCATGGCGGCGGGCGCCTCGCCGGCGGGATAGTCGCTATAGCGCAGGTCGAGCATCGGCAGGTCGACCGCCTTGGCATCGACCAGTTCCGCCTTGTGCCCCAGCCCCTCAAAGCTGCGGATTAAATAGTCGGCCAGCCGGATACCGAGCCGGCTGCGCCGATAGGAACCGTAGAGGACGAGGATGTCGAGTGCCATGCGGAGCCTCCTGTCTGGATGTCGACAGACTTGTCGCATCCTGCCCCGATCGGGTCCAGCCGGCCTTCTAATCTTTCAATATTTCATGATGCGAAATTGCATTTCACATGGCGGAACGCCATCATCGCATCAATGATCGACATGGGAGGATGCGGATGAAGAGGATGGCGCTGCTGGCCTGCATGGGCCTGCTGATGGCCAATGGCGATGTCGCGCCGGGCAAGCCGATCAGCCCGCGCTTTGCCGGTGATCCGTCGCCGCACTGGTTCGACGATCGCTGGTATCTCTATGCCACCGACGACGCATCCAATTCCGGCCGCTACTGGGACAGCACAAGCTGGCGCCTCTACAGTTCGACCGACATGAAAAGCTGGCAGGATGACGGCGCCTTCCTCGACGTCACCACCTTCCAATGGGCACGCCCCGATGCCAAAGCCTGGGCCCCTGAAGTCGCCCGGCGCAACGGACGCTATTATTTCTATGCGCCGATCGGCGGCGACCGGATCGGCGTTGCGGTGGCCGACCGCCCCCAGGGGCCTTATCGCGACGCGCGCGGCGACGCGTTGATCGACAAGGCGCGCGACGCCAATGCCGGCGCCGAGCCGATCGACCCCGCCGTCTTCATCGACACGGACGGACAGGCCTATCTCTATTTCGGTACCCGCGTGCCCAAGGTGGTGCGGCTGAAGCCCGACATGATCCATGTCGACGGTCCGATCATGGACGTCGCCGTCACCGGACTGCCGGCCAGCGATCCGAAGAAGAAATATGGCGAGGCACCCTATCTCCACGCCCACAAGGGCCGCTATTATTTTAGCTTCTCGACCGGCTGGCCCGGCCAGATCATCTATGGCACCGCCGCCTCGCCGCTCGGCCCCTTCGCCTATGGCGGAGTGATCCTCGACTATCTGCCGATCTCGACCAATCATCAGGCGATCGTCGAGCGGGGCGGCAAGAGCTGGCTCTTCTATCATGACAGGCTCTTGCCCGGTGGCGGCGATCATCGGCGCTCGATCACCATCGCGCCGCTGACCTATGCCAAGGACGGCAGCATCCAGCCGGTCGAGCGCCACGCCCCGGAATAAGGAAAGGCCGGACGTTTCCGCCCGGCCTTCTCATCTCTCAGCGCAGCTTGGCGATCGACAGCCCGTCCTGCTTGGCGCGGGTCTTCACCGATTCCTCGCTGCGGGTCAGCGCCTTGGCGATCGCCTTGAGCGCCATACCCTTCTTGGCGAGCGTGTGCAGTTTCTGGACCTCATCCTGGGTCCAGGGCTGCTTGTGCCGCTCGAAGCGCTGCTCTCCCATGCCCCTTAATCCGCGAAGGGATCGCGGACGAGGATGGTGTCGTCGCGTTCCGGGCTGGTCGACACGAGCGTGACCGGGCAGCCGATCAGTTCCTCGATGCGGCGGATATATTTGATCGCCTGTGCCGGAAGCTCCGCCCAGCTGCGCGCGCCGGCGGTGGTTTCGCTCCAGCCGGCGATGCTTTCATAGATCGGCTCGGCCTTGGCCTGGTCCTGCGCATGGGCGGGCAGATAGTCGAAGCTCTGGTCGCTGATCTTGTAGCCTACGCAGATCTTCAGCTCCTCGAAACCGTCGAGCACGTCCAGCTTGGTCAGCGCAATGCCGGTCACGCCCGAAACGGCGACCGACTGGCGCACCAGCACCGCGTCGAACCAGCCACAGCGGCGCTTGCGGCCAGTGACGGTGCCGAATTCATGGCCGCGCTCGCCCAGGCGCTGGCCGACGTCATTTTCCTGCTCGGTCGGGAACGGGCCGGAACCGACGCGAGTGGTATAGGCCTTGACGATGCCCAGCACGAACCCGGCGCCATTGGGGCCAAGGCCGGTGCCGCTCGCCGCCGTGCCCGCCACCGTGTTGGACGAGGTTACGAAGGGATAGGTGCCATGGTCGATGTCGAGCAAAGTGCCCTGCGCGCCCTCGAACAGGATGCGCTTGCCTTCCGACTTCGCCTTGTTGAGCGTCAGCCAGACCGGCTTCACGAAAGGCAGGATGAAGGCGGCGATCTCGGTCAGGTCGGCCATCAGCTGGGCGCGGTCGATCGGCGCTTCACCAAAGCCAGCACGCAGCGCATCATGATGCGCGGTCAGGCGATCGATCTGCAGGTCGAGATCGTCGAGATGGGCGAGGTCACAGACGCGGATGGCGCGGCGGCCGACCTTGTCCTCATAGGCCGGGCCGATGCCGCGACGGGTGGTGCCGATCTTGCCGGCGCCCGATGCGTCCTCGCGCAGGCCATCGAGGTCGCGGTGGAAGGGCAGGATCAGCGGGCAGGTTTCGGCGATCTGCAGGTTTTCCGGCGTGATCTCGACGCCCTGGCCCTTCAGCTTCGCCACTTCGTCACGGAAGTGCCACGGGTCCAGCACCACGCCATTGCCGATCACCGACAGCGTGCCGCGGACGATGCCCGAGGGGAGCAGAGAGAGCTTGTAGACCTTCTCGCCGACGACCAGCGTGTGGCCGGCGTTATGGCCGCCCTGGAAACGGGCGACGACATCCGCGCGCTCCGACAGCCAGTCGACGATCTTGCCCTTGCCTTCGTCACCCCATTGGGCGCCGATCACGGTAACATTTGCCATGGATACACTCCTCCGCCCGCCGCGCGGACCGGCCATGCCCTTCGACGGGACTCGGCATGCCGGTGGAATAGGATGGGCGGGGTACGCCCTGTGCGGGGCGCGCGTTAGCCGGGCATGGCCGATGCGTCAAGGTTGGAGCGCGATTACACTTTGATACCAGGTGCCCGCTTTACGGCGCGATGCGCCCTCGCGATCATGCCGGCACAGGGGCAGCGAAGGACGATCCATATGCGCAGACGGCTGATTCCGATCCTGATTCTCTCCCTGCTCGCGGGCACGCCGATGGCCGCCCAGGCCCAGACGGCCGCCCCCGCGCCGCAGGCCATGACCTATGGCCATGATCCATTGCAGGCGATCGACTTCTGGCCGGGCAAGGGCACGAAGGCACCGCTGGTTATCTTCGTCCATGGCGGCGGCTGGAAACGCGGCAGCAAGGACAATGCCACCGGCGCGGCCAAGGCGCCCCATTATACCGGCCTTGGCTATGCCTTCGCATCGATCGATTACCGGCTGGTGCCCGATGCGACGGTCGAGAGCCAAGCGCAGGATGTCGCCGATGCCGTCGCCCGTCTGCGCAGCCGGGCGGCAACGCTGGGGGTCGACCCCAACCGCATCATCCTGATGGGCCACAGCGCCGGCGCGCACCTCGTCGCGCTGGTCGGCACCGACATGCGCTATTTCGCCAAGGCCGGGCTGAAGCCCGATGCCGTGCGCGGCATCATCGCACTGGATGGCGCGGCTTATGACGTGCCAACGCAGATGGCGCAGGGCGGCCGCTTCATGGCGAAAACCTATGAACAGGCGTTCGGCACCGATCCGGCGCGGCAGAAGGCGCTATCGCCCACCTTGCAGGCGGCAAAGCCCAACGCCCCCGATTTCCTGCTGCTCCATGTTGATCGGGTCGACGGCACCGCCCAGTCCAATGCGCTCGCCGCCGCGCTGCGCAAAGCGGGAACCCCGGTAGAGATCCATGCGCTGCCCGGACGCGGGCTGCGCGGCCATATGCAGATCAACCGCGAGATGGGCGATGCCGACTATGCCGGCACCGGCATCGTGGACGCCTGGCTGCGTCGACTGTTCGGTCAGTAGGCGCGGGGCTCGCTGCCATCCAGCCAGTGCGAACAGCGCTGGGCAGCGCCATCTTCGCCGTCCGCCAGCGCGGCAACCGTGTGCCAGCCCTCGGCCCGCAGCGCGGCCGCGCGCACGGCATCATGGCCGACCGGCAGGAACAGGCGCTTGGGCCGTTCGTCGCCAAAGCCCGCGTCGATCAGCGGGTCGGGATAGAGCGAAAAGCCCATGGCCGGTTCGTCCGCCTCGCCGGCGCGGGCGATGGCATAGCTGCCGCCACGGCCGATCTCGCCGATGAAGCCCTCGGCAAAGATGGAGAAGCCGAACCAGTTCTGGAATTCGAAACCGTGCCGTTCGGTCGGGTCGAGGGTCAGGGTGATGTCCCAGCCGATCGGCTTGGCAATGGCGCGCAGGCCCGCGATGCGGCTGTCGATGGCGCCGCTCAGCTGCGCACTGAACGCCTCCAGCCGTTCCATCGCGGCATGGAAGGGGCCGGTCGCCTCGATCAGCGGCAGATAGGCGGCGGCGGCCGGGCTGATCGCCACCAGCGCGCCGGCATCCTTGGCGTCCAGTTCGGCGCGCACGGCTTCCAATTCTTCGGCGCCCAGCGGCAACGGACCGGCGGCCAGCGCGTCGATCAGGTCGGGCAAGGTGAAATCGATGGTGATGCCGGTGACGCCGGCGGCGCTCAGCGCCTCGATCGCGATGTTGACGATCTCGACCGCGGCGGCGGCGCTGTCGCTGCCAATCAGCTCGGCGCCCAGCTGCATCTTCTCGCGCTCGGGGCGCAGTTGGCTCGCCTTCTGGCGGATCACCGGCCCGGCATAGGACAGGCGCAGCGGACGCGGCGCGCTGCGCAGGCGGGTGGCGGCGATGCGACCGACCTGTGCGGTCATGTCGGGACGGAAGGCCAGGGTACGCTGCGACACCGGATCGACAGCGCGAACCAGATCCTGCGCGCGCATCGACTTGAGCCGCTGAGTCAGCGTATCCTCGAACTCCGCCAGCGGCGGCATGACCCGCTCATAGCCATGGGTCGCAACCGTATCGAGCACGCGGCGCGCCAGGCGCGCGGAAGCTTCGGCCTGCGGCGGCAGGCGATCGGATAGCCCCTCCGGGAGCAGGCTTGGCGGGATCATGGTCATGGGACAGGCCCTTTAGCGGAATTTTGGGGTTAGGCCATCCCCTACCCCCGTTCGGTTCGAGCTTGTCGAGAACTGTTCTCGACAACGCTTCTCGACAAGCTCGAAGCCTGTCCTGAGCGCCTGCCTTGCAGGCAGTCGAAGGGCTGCTCGAACCGAACGGCAGATATTTAGGTCAGCTTACGCGAAGCGCAGCAGCTTCACCTGCTTCACGCCGGCGAGGTTGCAGATCGCCCAGCGCAGCGGTTCGGTGACGGTACCGTCCACCGACAGCAGCAGCACGGCTTCGCCGCCCTGGTTGCGACGGCCCAGGTGGAAGGTGCCGATATTGACGTCCGACTCGCCCAGCTTCGAACCGAGGCGACCGATGAAGCCCGGCGCGTCCTGGTTGACGATGTAGAGCATGTGGCCGTCGAGATCGGCTTCGACCTTGATGCCGAACAGCTCGACCAGGCGGGGCTGGGCATGGCCGAACAGCGTGCCGGCCACCGACTTGTCGCCCGCTTCGGTCGAAACGGTGACGCGCACCAGCGTCTGATAGTCGCCCTCGCGGTCATGACGGACCTCACGCACGTCCAGGCCGCGTTCCTTCGCCAGGAAGGGCGCGTTGACCATGTTCACCGTGTCCGAATAGACGCGCATCAGGCCGGCCAGCACCGCGGCGGTGATCGGCTTCTGGTTCAGCTCGGCGGCATGGCCCTCGACCTCGACAGCAACGCCGGTGATGGCATCGCCTTCCAGCTGGCCGATCAGGCTGCCCAGCTTTTCAGCCAGCGCCATATAGGGCTTGAGCTTGGGCGCTTCCTCGGCCGACAGGCTGGGCACGTTCAGCGCATTGGTGATGCCGCCGTCGAGCAGATAGTCGCTGAGCTGTTCGGCCACCTGCAGCGCGACATTGACCTGCGCTTCGTCGGTCGATGCGCCCAGATGCGGGGTGCAGATGAAGTTCGGCGTGCCGAACAGCGGCGATTCCTTGGCCGGTTCGGTCTGGAACACGTCGAGCGCGGCACCCGCGACATGGCCCGAATCCAGCGCCTCCTTCAGCGCCGCTTCGTCGATCAGGCCACCACGGGCACAGTTGACGATACGCACGCCCTTCTTGGTCTTGGCCAGATTGTCCTTCGACAGGATGTTGCGGGTCTGGTCGGTCAGCGGCGTGTGCAGCGTGATGAAGTCGGCCTTGGCCAGCAGCGTGTCGAGGTCCGCCTTTTCCACACCCATTTCCACGGCGCGCTCGGGCGTCAGGAAGGGATCGAAGGCAACGACCTTCATCTTGAGGCCGAGCGCACGGCTGGCGACGATCGAGCCGATATTGCCGGCGCCGATCAGGCCCAGCGTCTTGCCGGTCACTTCCACGCCCATGAAGCCGTTCTTGGGCCACAGGCCCTGCTGCGTCTGGGCATTGGCTTCGGGGATCTGGCGGGCCAGCGCGAACATCAGCGCGATGGCATGTTCGGCGGTGGTGATCGAGTTGCCGAACGGCGTGTTCATCACGATCACGCCCTGGGCCGAAGCGGCCGGGATGTCGACATTGTCGACGCCGATGCCGGCGCGGCCGATGACCTTGAGGTTGGTCGCGGCGTCGAGAATCGCCTTGGTGACCTTGGTCGAGCTGCGGATGGCGAGGCCGTCATAGGCGCCGATCATCGCGGCCAGTTCTTCCGGGGTCTGCCCGGTGATGACGTCAACCTCGACACCACGCTCGCGGAAGATCGCGGCGGCGCGGGGGTCCATCTTGTCGGAAATGAGAACCTTGGGCATGGCGAATTGCCTTTCTTGCAATTCGTCATCCTGACGAAGGTCAGGATCTCAGGCGGCGAACTCGTACCTAGAGGCCTGAGATCCCAGCCTTCGCTGGGATGACGGGAATATAAAGGGAGAGGTTAGTTAAGCAGCCTTCACGGTCGCATAGGCCCAGTCGAGCCACGGGCCGAGCGCCTCGATATCGGCGGTCTCGACGGTCGCGCCGCACCAGATGCGCAGGCCTGCCGGGGCGTCGCGATAGCCCGCCACGTCATAGGCGGCGCCTTCCTTCTCGAGCAGGCCAGCGAAGGCCTTGATGAAGGCTTCGTCGGCGCCCTCGACGGTCAGGCAAACGCTGGTGGTCGAGCGCGAGGCTTCGTCGACGGCGAGATGGCCGAGCCAGTCGCGTTCGGCGACGATCTTGCCCAGCGCCGCCGCATTGGCGTTGCTGCGCGCGATCAGGCCATTGAGGCCGCCCAGCGACTTGCCCCATTCCAGCGCGAAGATCGCGTCTTCCACGGCCAGCATCGACGGGGTGTTGATGGTTTCGCCCTTGAACACGCCTTCAGCCAGCTTGCCCTTGGCCATCAGGCGGAACACCTTGGGCAGCGGCCAGGCGGGGGTGTGATTTTCCAGACGCTCGACGGCGCGGGGGCCGAGGATCAGCACGCCATGGCCGCCCTCGCCGCCCAGCACCTTCTGCCAGGAGAAGGTGGCGACGTCGATCTTGGTCCAGTCGATCTCATAGGCGAAGACCGCGCTGGTGGCGTCGGCGAAGGTCAGGCCCTCGCGGTCGGCCGGAATCCAGTCGGCGTTCGGCACGCGCACGCCCGATGTGGTGCCGTTCCAGGTGAAGAGCACATCGTTCGAGAAGTCGACGGTGCCAAGGTCAGGCAGCTGACCATAGTCGGCACGGATGACGGTCGGATCGAGCTTCAGCTGCTTGGCGGCGTCCGTCACCCAGCCTTCGCCGAAGCTTTCCCAGGCCAGCGTCGTCACCGGGCGGGCGCCCAGCATCGTCCACATCGCCATTTCGAAGGCGCCGGTGTCGCTACCCGGCACGATGCCGATGCGGTGGGTGTCGGGCAGGTTCAGCAGCTCGCGCATCAGGTCGATGCTGTAGGCGAGGCGGGTCTTGCCGATCTTGGCGCGGTGCGAACGGCCGAGCGACTCGGTGGCCAGCTTGGCGGCATCCCAGCCCGGAGGCTTGGCGCAGGGACCGGAAGAGAAAAAGGGGCGAGCCGGACGGGTTGCGGGCTTTGCGGCAGGCGCAATGGTGGCGTCAACGGCAGTCAGATCAGTCATGTATGCGTCTCCTTACAGAGAGCACGCGCGGCGTTGGGACCGCGTGGCCCGTCGGCCGCCCTAAAGATTTCCGAAAAAGAGTCAAGCCGCAGCAAAATGCGACGAAATGACAGCGCCGTTAACCCATCAGCCCGGAAAGCCGTGGTAAATGCGGGATTGATGGTAGAGCGGGCGACGAAAAATTCGGTATGGCGCAGCGCGGCCCTGGCCGCGACGATGGCGAGCATGCTGGCCGCCTGCAGCGGCGACCTGGTGCCCAAGGGTCGAGTCGCCCGTGCATCCAAACCGGTGAAGAGCGCGCGCTCGGCCACACCGCCCGCGCCGCCGCCGCTCGAAACCCGGCAATGTTTCGCCAAGCTGCAGTCCCAGTCGGTCGCTTTCACCCCCCTGCCCGATCAGAATTTCGGGGGTGGATGCAGCGCGATCGGCAGCGTCAAACTGCTCGACATCGGTGTGCCGACCTCGGGCCTGGGGGCCATGACCTGCAACCTTGCCGCCAATTTCGCGGCCTGGTCGCGCTATGCCGTGCAGCCCGCCGCCCGGCTGATCCTGGGCGCGGAGATCGAGAAGATCGAGACATTCGGCACCTATAATTGCCGGCCGATCGCGGGCAGCGGCAAGCTCAGCGAACATGCCCATAGCAATGCGATCGACGTATCCGCCTTCGTCCTGAGCGATGGACGCCGGATCAGCGTCGAGAAGGACTGGAATGGTGACAAGCGCACCCGCCAGTTCCTGGAAGTGGTCCATGCCAGCGCCTGCAAACGGTTCAACACGGTGCTGTCGCCCGACTATAACGCCGCCCATCATGACCATTTCCACTTCGACATGGGCGGCCGCGGCGGCTTTTGCCGCTAAGCGGAAATAGCCAACTTGGCGGATTTTCCCGCTAACGGTCTTGGCATTGTCACCTGCCGCGCCTAGCTTGTTGGGAATGACCAAGAAAGAAATTGAAGAACGCAAATTCCGCCCCGCACGCCAGGAAGCGGACGACGCCAGGAAGGCGATCGAAACCCCCCAGACCAGCAGCGCCGCCTACAAGCTCGCCTTCCAGGACAATGAGTTCCTGCTGCGCGAGGATCTGCGGCCGGTGCGCTTCCAGCTCGAATTGCTCAAGCCCCAGTTGCTGATGGACGAGGCGCGGATCGAATCCACCTTCGTCTTCTACGGCTCCGCCCGCATTCCCGAACCCGATCAGGTCCAGGCGCGGATCGACGCGGCCACCACGCCCGAACAGAAGAAGATTGCCGAAAATCTGGGCAAGAAGGCCCGCTATTATGAGGAAGCGCGCAAGCTGGCGCGGATCGCGGCGCAATATCCGGTGAATGCCGCCGGCTGCCGTCATTTCGTCGTCTGCTCGGGCGGCGGTCCCTCGATCATGGAAGCGGCCAATCGCGGCGCGGTCGATGTCGGCCAGACCACGATCGGCATGAACATCGTGCTGCCGCATGAACAGGCGCCCAACCTGTTCGTCACGCCGGAACTGAGCTTCCAGTTCCACTATTTCGCGCTGCGCAAGATGCATTTCCTGCTGCGCGCCCGCGCGCTCGCGGTCTTCCCCGGCGGCTTCGGCACGTTCGACGAGATGTTCGAGCTGCTGACCCTGATCCAGACCGGCAAGATGAAGCCGATCCCGATCCTGCTGTTCGGCAAGGATTTCTGGAACAAGGTCGTCGATTTCGAGGCGCTGGCCGATGAGGGCGTGATTTCGCACAATGACCTCAACCTGCTGACCTGGGTCGAGACGGCCGAGGATGCCTGGGCCGCGGTGCAGGACTTCTATCACGACAGCGAAGCGCCCGGCTGCGGCTGATGCGTCCGATCCATGGGGCCTTTGCGCCCTTGCCCTAATCCCCGCCGGGGATTAGGGCCCGGCCATGCGCGCGGACCTGGCCCATGTCGACACCTGGATCTTCGATCTGGACAATACGCTCTATCCGGCGAAGGCGGACCTGTTCGCCCTGATCGACGTGAAGATGGGCGAATATATCCAGGGCCTGCTGGGCTGCGACCCGGCCGAGGCGCGGATCGTCCAGAAACGCTATTTCATGGAACATGGCACGACCCTGTCGGGGCTGATGCACCATCATGGCATCGAGCCGCGCGAATTTCTCGACTATGTCCATGACATCTCGATGGAGCGGCTGGCGGTCGATGCCGCCCTCAACGCCCATATCGCCGCCCTGCCCGGCCGCCGGCTGATCTTCACCAATGGTGATGCCACCTATGCCGGCCGCGTGCTCGACCGGCTGGGCCTCGTCGGCGCGTTCGAGCTGATCCACGACATCCACGCCTGCCGCTATGTGCCCAAGCCCGATCCGTCGGGCTATGCGGAACTGTGCAGCGTCCACGCCGTCGACCCGACCCGCGCCGCCTTTTTCGAGGACATGGCCCGCAACCTCAAACCCGCCAAGGCGATCGGCATGACCACCATCTGGGTCAATAATGGGTCGGAAGCGGGCAATCACGACCATCATCCCGATTTCATCGATTATGAAACCGACCATCTGACGCCGTTCCTGGCGGATATTTTTGGGGAAAGACCATGAGCCAAGACCTGATCGCGATCATCGACGCCGCCTGGGAGGACCGGGCCAACATCAACCTGTCGACCCAGGGCGACGTCCGCCAGGCGGTCGACAAGGCACTGGCCCTGCTCGACAAGGGCGAACTGCGCGTCGCCGAGCCGACCGAAGCCGGCTGGCAGGTCAACCAGTGGGCGAAGAAGGCCGTGCTGCTCTCCTTCCGCCTCAACGACAATGTCATGATCGACAATGGTCCGGGCGCCGGCCACTGGTGGGACAAGGTGCCGAGCAAGTTCGCCGGCTGGGACGAGGCCGCCTTCCGCGCCGCCGGGTTCCGCGCCGTGCCGGGCAGCTTCGCCCGCGCCGGATCGCACATCGCCAAGAATGTCATCCTGATGCCCAGCTTCGTGAACATCGGCGCCTTCGTCGATGAAGGCACGATGGTCGACACCTGGGTGACGGTCGGCAGCTGCGCCCAGATCGGCAAGAATGTCCATCTGTCGGGCGGCGTCGGCATTGGCGGCGTGCTGGAACCGCTGCAGGCCGATCCGGTCATCATCGAGGATGACTGCTTCATCGGCGCCCGTTCGGAAGTGGTCGAGGGCGTGCGCATCGGCAAGGGGTCTGTGCTGTCGATGGGCGTCTTCATCGGCATGTCGACCAAGATCGTCGACCGCGCCACCGGCGAAGTCTTCATCGGCGAAGTGCCGCCTTATTCGGTCGTCGTCCCCGGCTCGCTGCCCGGCAAGCCGCTGCCCGACGGCACGCCCGGCCCCAGCCTCTATTGCGCCGTGATCGTCAAGCGCGTCGACGCGCAGACCCGGTCGAAGACCGGCATCAACGAACTGCTGCGCGACTAATCGAGCGAAGGGGCGGTCCGCCGCCCCTTCACCCCTTGAGCGCGAGCGGCAGGCCCGCCGCGACGAACACCACCCGATCCGCTACCGCCGCGACCCGCTGGTTCAAGGTGCCGGCCAGATCGCGAAAGCGCCGCGCCAGCGCATTGTCGGGCACGATGCCCAATCCCACTTCATTGGCGACCAGGATGATCGCCCCGTCATGGGCCAGGATCGCGGCACAGAGCGCGTCGGCCGCCGCCTCGCCATCCCGATCCGCCAGCAGCAGATTGCTGGCCCACAAGGTCAGGCAGTCGACCAGCACGATCTTGCCCCGCGCCGCAGCGATCGCGCCCGGCAGCTCGATCGGCGCCTCCACTGTTTCCCATTCCGGCCCGCGATCGGCCCGGTGCCGGGCGATCCGGTCGGCCATTTCCGCGTCCCAAATCTCAGCCGTGGCGATGAAGACGTGCGCGCCGGGCAGCGCTTCGGCCGCTGCCTGGGCATGGCGGCTCTTGCCCGATCGCGCACCGCCCAGCACCAGCAGGCTGCTTGTCATATCATGTCTCCCGCAAACAGTGCCTGCAGCCCGGCCACCAGCCAGAGCAGCAGGCAGGCCTGAACATAGATGGCCAGCGCCCAGCGCAGGTCGAGCGGATCAGCCTCGATCCGCCCGCTGCCAATCCAGGACTTGTCATGGCGCACGCCATCATAGCGGATCGGCCCAGCCAGCCGCAGGTCGAGCGCGCCGGCCATCGCGGCCTCCGGCCAGCCGGCATTGGGCGAGGCATGGTTGCGCGCGTCGCGCCACATCACCCGCCAGCCGCCCCCGCCCGCCAGGCAGAGCAGGCAACCGGCCAGCCGCGCCGGGATCAGGTTCATCAGGTCATCGGTGCGTGCCGCCGCCCAGCCGAACGGCCCCCAGGGCGCTTCGCGATGGCCGATCATGCTGTCGGCGGTATTCACCGCCTTATAGGCCCACACACCCGGCAGGCCCAGCAACAGCAGCCAGAAGAAGGGCGCGACCACGCCGTCGCAGAAGCTTTCCGCCAGACTCTCGATCGCGGCGCGGGTGACGCCGCTTTCATCGAGCGATTGCGTATCGCGACCGACGATCATGCCGACCGCCTCCCGCGCCGCCGGCAGATCATCGGCCGCCAGCGCGCGATGGACCGCGCGGACATGGCTATAGAGGCTGCGCAGCGCCAGCGCCGGATAGGCCAGCAGGCCGATCAGCATCCAGCTCCACGGCTGCGGCAACCAGAGGCGGAGCAGATATTGGACCAGCCATCCGCCACCGCCCGCCACCGACAGCAAAAGCAACAACGTTGCAATCCCGCCCATTTGCCGGGCACGATGGCTACGCCTCGGATCATTCCAGCGCGCAGCACAATGGTCGATAAGCCGCGCAAATCCACCGACCGGATGGCCAATCCGGCGATAGAGTGCCGCCGGCCAGCCGACCGCTGCGTCGAGCGCGAGCGCCAGCAACGCAACCGGATCAGCCATGGCGCAGCGCCCGTTTCAGTCGGGCCAGACCCATCGCGTCTGCCGGCAGGCCGATGCGCAGCCAATGCGGCTGACTATCGAAGGGCCGGGTCAAAATCGCCTGCCCTGCCAGCCGCTCGAACAGGGCCGTGGCATGGGGCGTTTCGATCAGGCGAAAGAGCGGGCTTTGGCCGATCGGCTGATAGCCGCAGCGCAACAGCAGCGTGTCGAGCGCCTGCGCCTCCCGCTGGAGCTGGTCGCGCATCGCTTCTATCCAAGCTCTATCGCGATAGGCCGCCGTGCCGATGGCAATGGCGGCGGCCGACACCGGCCAGGCACCCAGCCGCTCCCGCACCCGCGCAACGATCGCGCGCGGCGCCACCAGAAAGCCGAGGCGCAGGCCGGCAAGCCCGAAAAACTTGCCGAAGGAGCGCAACAGCATGAGGCGGCGATCGTCCGCCACAAAGGGCGCCAGGCTGATGCCGGGATGGCCATCGGCAAAGGCCTCATCCACCACCAGCCAGCCGTCCGGCCCGCGCCGGTCGAGCAGGGTCAGCAGGTCGGCCACGCCATGGATACGCCCGTCGGGATTATTGGGATTGGCGAGGATCAGCGTCTGCCCGTCGGCCTCGTCCAGACGGTCGAGATCGACCGGCGCGGCGCCGGGCACCATCGCGCCATGGGTGCGATAGGCCGGGCTGGCATGGCGGACCGAACCGTCGAGCAATGTGCCAACGAGGCGCAGGCCCACCTCTGTCCCCGGCAGCGCGCAGACATGATCGGCAGCGGCGCCGAAATGATCGGCCGCCGCCTGTTCAAGCGCGCGCAGTCCCTGCTCGTCGGGCAAGGCGCGCCAGTCGATCGCCTGCTCGGCAGCGCCGGGCCAGGCATGGGGATTAATGCCTGTGGATAAGTCGAGCCAGCTTTCGGGCGCGCCGCCGAAATGCGCGCTCGCCGCCGCGACGCCGCCGCCATGCCATGTCCAGCGTGTCGTCATGTCGTGCCGCCCGCGATCAGGACGACGAAAAGCAGCCCGCTTTCAACCAGTTCAATGCCCGCGCCATGGCCATCGCCGGAAATGCCGCCCAGCCGGCGCTTCAGCCACAGGCCCCAGACCAGCATCAGCAGCGGCGCTGCGAGCAGGGCCGGCAGCCACCAGGCAGCGATTATCAATAGACTTATCCACAGGGCGATGTGGATCGTTTTGACGGCATCGGCAAAGCGCGCGCCCAGCCCGGCATGCAGGGGCAACAGCATGCGCGCCCACAGCAGCGGCCCGATCCGCGCGGCAAAGGGAATGAGCAGCAGCGGCAACATCATGCCCCGCTCGACCAGCGCATGGAGCAACAGCAGCTTGGCGATCAGTTGCAGGCCGATCGCCACCACGCCGAAACTGCCGACATGCGGGTCGGCCAGCACCGCCAGCAACCGGTCGCGCCCTTTATGCACCGCGCCGCAGGCATCAGCGATGTCGCCGAGCCCGTCGAGATGCAGCGCCCCGGTCACGCCGACCCAGCAGAGCAGCCCGGCCAGCGCCCCGATCCAGGGATCGACGCGAACAGCAAGATTGACAGCGAACATGACAGATAGACCGACAATCGCGCCGACCGCCGGAAACCATCGAATGGACCGTGCGAAGTCTGTCTCGTTCGCTGTCACCTTCGGCATCGGCAGGCGGGTCAGAAACTGGATGGCAAGGACCAGCCCCTTCATGGGCGCAGGCCCGTGATGCGGGCGAGCGGCGGCTCCCCGGTCCAGCGTTCCAGCGACAGCAAGGCGGCATAGGGCAGGCCGAAGCTCCAGCTCTGCTGCACGCTGAACCCGCACAGATGGGCCAGCGCCGCGCGCATCGCCCCGCCATGGGTCAGCACCAATGTGGGCACGCGCGGCAGATCCTCGACCGCATCGGCGATCCGCCCCAGCAATGCCGTCCATCCCTCGCTGCCCGGCGGCGCGAAGCCATCCGGATCCTGCCAGAAACGGGCGAGCGCCTCGGGATCGACATCGGCCGGGGCCAGACCATCCCAGATGCCGAAATCCAGTTCCCGCCAGCGCGGATCGACCCATACCGGCAAGCCGGCGCGCTCGCCGATCGCCGTCGCCGCCTGCCGGGCGCGCTGCAGGTCGGACGTTACGATCATCTCGATCTCCAGCCCCTCCGCCTGCGCCAGGCAGGCGTCGATGCCCGCGCGCGTCGGCACGCTGTCGGTCCGCCCCAGCAACAGGCCCGGCGTCTCGGGCGCGCCATGCCGCAGCAGATGGAGCGGCATGCCCATCATGTCGCGGTCGACACCGCCGCCTCGGCAAAGGTCGCCATGCCGCTATGCGCGGCTACGGCCGCACGGACGATATTGGCCGCCACCGCCGCGCCGCTGCCTTCGCCCAATCGCATGTCGAGGCGCAGCAGCGGTTCAAGGCCCATCCGCTCCAGCAGCAGGCCGTGGCCCGGCTCGGCCGAGCAATGACCGGCCAGGCAATGGTCGGCAAAGGCCGGCACCTGCGCCACCAGCGGCGCGATCGCGGCGCAACTGATGAAACCGTCGAGCAGCACCGGCACGCCCAGCTGGCGGGCGCGCAGCACCGCGCCGGCAATCGCCGCCAGTTCGCGCCCGCCCAGCCGGCGCAGTGTTTCAAAAGCGCTGTCCGGCGCATCGGCATGGAAGGCGAGCGCGCGATCGATCGTCGCGATCTTGCGCGCAATCCCCTCGCCATCGACGCCCGTACCGGGACCAACCCAGTCACTGACCTTTCCGCCGAAGCTGCGGGCGCTCAGGGCTGCGGCGGCGGTCGAATTACCGATCCCCATCTCGCCCACGACCAGCAGGTCCAGATCCTCTTCGGCCGCCGCCGCGCCGATCGACAGCGCGGTCAGGCACTCCTCGTCGGTCATGGCGGGCGCGACGGTGAAGTCCGCCGTTGGCCGGTCCAGATCGATCGATCGCACCGCCAGTTCCAGCCCGGCGACACCGGCCAGGGCATTGATCGCCGCGCCGCCGGCGGCGAAATTGGCGACCATCTGCGCGGTCACGGCGGCGGGATAGGCGCTGACGCCGTGGACGGTGAAGCCATGATTGCCGGCAAAGATCGCGGCACGCGCCCGCTTCAGGCGCGGCACCGCGCGCCCCTGCCAGCTTGCCATGAAGATCGCGACATCCTCCAGCCGGCCGAGCGCCCCCAATGGCTTGGTCAGTTCGGCCTGCCGCGCGCGTGCTGCCGCGCTCGCCAGTTCCTCGGCCGGCGGCAGGTTGGCCAGGGCATTTTCGAAATCGGTGATCGAGGCGAAGCTCATTCGACGACAAATCCTTCCGGCGGGGTACGGGTGATGAAATGGCCCTTCACGCCTTCGGGCCATTCGCGAAAGGCGACGCGGCCATGCTCGCTGGCGGCATAGGCAATGGCGTAATCGAGGATCGCGCGTGCCGCATCGGCATCCGGGGTGAACCGCCCCATGACATAGCCGACCTTGCCCGGCGCGCGCAGATGGACGGTGCAATGATCCTGGCAGGCGAACAGGCAGGGCATGTCCTGCACCGCGACGGTGGCATAGCGCGGGTCGGAGGCCTGCACGCTGCGCAGCGCCTCCGCCAGCCGTGCCCCGCCACGCACGCCCTCCTCATCCTCCCGCGCTTCGGCCGAATGACGGCAGGTATTGCAGGCGACGATGGCGGGGCCGGGTTCGACGGGACGCAGCATCAGAAGCGCCCCCGGAAGCCGGCATAGATGCTGCGGCCGAGCGTGCCATAGCGATAGGCCGTCATGTAGTTCTCGTCGAAGAGATTCTCGACGCGGGCGAACAGGCGCAACGCCGGGGTGAACGCATATTCGGCGCGCAGGTCGACCAGTGTATAATCGTCCAGCCGGGTGGTGTTGGCCGCATTGTCATAGCTGTGGCCGGACCAGCGCACCGCCGCGCCGGTGGTGAGGCCGAAGGGCCAGGCATAGCTGATCGAACCATTGGCGCTGTTCCGCGGCCGACGCGGCAGCCAATTGCCTTCGTTCGCGGTGCCGTCCGAACGATCCTCCGCCACGGTCCAGCTATAATTGCCGTCGATCGTCAGCCCCTTGACCGGCTCGACCGCTGCCTGCGCCTCTATGCCATGCGCCTTGGCGCGCGCGACATTGAGATAATAGCCATAACGGCGGGTGGTGGTGCCGGGCGTGAAGCAGAGCGGATCGGTCGAACTGGAGGAACAGCTATTATAGATGATCTGGTCGGTCGTGGTCCGATCAAACCAGGTCGCACCCAGTCGCAGTTTCTCGCCAAAGAAACGCTGCTCCGCGCCCGCTTCCCAGCCATGGGCGCGTTCGGGATCGAGCGCCTGATTCCCATATTCGGAAAAGAGCTGATAGAGGGTCGGCGCCTTGAACCCCTCGCCATAGCTGGCGCGCAGCACCGTCCCGGTCGGCAGCGCCCAGACGCCACCAGCGGAAAAAAGGGTCCGACCGCCATAGCGGTTATGATCGTCATAGCGCAGCCCGCCGGTCAGGGTCAGGCCCGTAATCGGCTGGGCATTGAGCTGGCCATAGACGCTGGTGATCTCCGCCTTGCCGCGGGCCGGATCGGGAATCGGCACCGAAAGCGACGCCGAAGGTGACACGCTGCGGAAGCGGCTATTCTCATTCTCCACCCCGAACAGCGCGGTCCAGCCATCGGCGATCGCGAAGCTGCCCTGATATTCCAGCCGCTGGTTGCGCCCCGCCGCGTCGAACGTCTGCTTGCGCTGGTTGCGCGGATCATAATTGTCGCGATCGGTGTCGGTATAGCCATAGCCGAAACGGTTGCGGAAGCGGCCGTCGAGCAGTGCGACGTTAAGGCCGGCATAGCCGACAAATTCGCGATTGGTGCCATAGGCGGGGCTTTCCGCGCTGGTCGCGTCGAAATCGACATGGCCATCGGAATAATAGCCGCGCAGGTCCGCGCTGATCCCGTCCGCCAGCGCAACCTCGACCCGGCCGGTGACGCTGCGGTTGGTATAGCCGTCCTTCTCCTTGCCGCCAAAGGCCGGGCTGATCGCGGAAATACCCTCGGTGGTGAAACTCTGGCCGCCGATCCGCCAGCTGACCGGGCCGGTCTTGCCGCCCAGCGCCGCGCGGGCACTGACGGTGTCGCGCGATCCCGCCTCGACATCGAAACTCCCCTCCAGCGCCTTTTCGGGCATGGCGGTGACGACATTGACGACGCCGCCGATCGCCTGGCTGCCCCACAGGGTCGACTGGGGGCCGCGCAGCACTTCGATCCGCGAGGCATCGCCGACCAGCAGATTGGCGAAATTATAGCCGCCGCCGGCCGACGAGGGATCATTGAGCTTCACCCCGTCGATCACCACCACGGTCTGGTCGGATTCCGCGCCGCGGATGCGCAGCGACGTCGCCGTGCCATAGCCGCCATTGCGCGAGATGCTGACGCCGGGCGTGCGCAGCAGCAATTCGGTGACGCCCAGATCCTGGGCCCGGTCGATCGCTGCCTTGTCGAGCACGGTGACGGAGGCCGGCACCTGATCCACCGGCGTGGCGAGGCGGGTCGCGGTGACGAGGATAGAGGATGCCCCGGCATCGGCCGCGGCATCGGGCGGCGGCGCCTGCTGCGCCTCTTCGGCGAAAGCGGTGGTGGAGAGAAGGAAAGTACAGAAAGTCAGATACTTGAACACATAAGCCCCCGGACGAGGGACCGCATCCCAGGGACGATATCGGTGCCCGGCCGGGCGCGACATGGTCCCCGCACCTATGCGGTCCACCTGTCGCCACGCGGGTTCACCCCCGTCCGCTCGGCACACCCTGTCCGCGCGAAGGACGACCGCGATGGGCAGGTCTCCTGGCTCGCGGGTCATCGCTGATTCATGCCGCCTTCTCAGAACCTTGCGGTCCCAATGGCATGTGGCACAAAAGCTCGCCGCTCACAGTTGCAGGGGCAGCCGGGGTCTTGAACCCCATTCCCTTTTCATCCCCGCTGCCGGGGAACCTGTCGCAGTCCGGGCGATAGGCGAGCCCGACTGGAGCGTCAATCTTCCTTGCCTGGCGGAGCGCGCGGGCTAAGGGAGATGGCCATGCGGATTTTTGCGCCCATCGGCCCCGGCAAGGGGATGATCGCCCTGATGATCGCCCTGGTCGGTGGCGCCACATTATGGGCGGCTACCGCGCGCCAGCCTGCCAGTGCCAGCAAACGTCCGCAACGGATCGTGTCGCTCAACCTGTGCGCCGACCAATTGCTGGTCGCGCTGGCCGATCGCGACCAGATTGCCGGCCTGACCCATAATGCCGGCGATCGGCAGATGTCGGCGGTGGCGGCCGTAACGAAGGGCCTGCCCATCCTCGACGGATCGGCCGAGCAGATTTTGGCGACCAATCCAGACTTGGTGATCGGCATGCCGGCACGGCGCAATCCGGCGATCGCGATCCTCAAGGCCCAGCATTATCCCGCCGTCGATCTCAAGAGCGCGGACAGCTATGCCGATATCATCGCGTCGATCCGCACCGTGGCGCAGGCGACTGGCCATGCCGACCGCGGCGAAGCGATGATCGCGCGGATGGACCGGGAGCTTGCCGCCCTGCCCCGCGCGCCGAAGCCCAAAGTCGCGGCCTATTATCAGCGGCGCGGCTACATGACCGGCACCGGCACGCTGGTCGACGGCCTGATGACGCGGGCGGGCCTGCGCAACCTGGCCGCCGACTTGGGCAAGCCGGCGATCGCGCAGGTCAGCCTGGAGGAGATGGTCGCGGCACGGCCAGACTATCTGATCGTCGAGAGCGCCACCGACCGCGTCACCGACCAGGGCACCGAAATGCTCCATCATCCCGTGCTACGCGACATAGCGCGCATCAGCCTGCCCCAGGCCTGGACCGTGTGCGGCGGACCGGCCTATGTACAGGCGGCACGCGCCCTCTCCCAGGCCGTCAGCGCCCGCTGAAGCTGGGCCGGCTCAGCCCTCGATGAAGTTGGCGGCTACCTCGGCCGGCACCCGCATCAGCCGGCCGCTTTCCTTGTCGATCATCGCCCAGGTGGATTTGGCAGACACCTTCACCTTGCCGTCCGGTCCGGTGAACTCGATCAGCCGGTCGAACCGCGCGCCGCGCGGTCCTTCCGGAATCCAGGTGCGGCCCGACACGACATCGCCCTCGGTCACGTTGCCGCGATAATCGACCTCATGCCGGGTCACGACCCAGATATAGGCATCGACATGGGCCGGGTCGGCATCGGTCATCCAATGTTCGACCGACAATTGCTCCATCCACTGCACCCACACCGCATTGTTCACATGGCCCAGCACATCGATATCCTCGGGCCGCGCGGTGAATTGCTTGGTGAAGCTCGACGCCATCAGCCTTCCACTCCCAGCTGCCACAGGATGAACGCAAATTCCTCGGCGGTCTCGTGCAGGCTCTCGAACCGCCCGGACTTGCCACCATGTCCCGCGCCCATATTGGTCTTGAGCAGCAGGATATTGCTGTCGGTCTTGGTGGCGCGCAGCTTCGCCACCCACTTCGCCGGCTCCCAATAGGTGACGCGCGGGTCGTTGAGGCCAGCGGTCACCATCAGCGGCGGATAATGTTGCGCGCGGACATGGGTGTAGGGATCATAGGACTGGATGGTGCGGAATGCGGCCTCATCCTCGATCGGATTGCCCCATTCGGGCCATTCGCCCGGCGTCAGTGGCAGCGTCTCATCCAGCATGGTGTTGAGCACATCGACGAACGGCACATGCGCCACCACCGCGCCCCACAGGTCGGGATCGGAGTTGATGACCGCGCCCATCAGCTCGCCGCCGGCCGATCCGCCCGAAATGCTGATCCTGCCCTTGGCCGAATAGCCAAGATCGATCAGCCCCTTCGCGACATCGACGAAATCGGTGAAGGTGTTGGTGCGCTTGTCGAGCTTGCCGTCCAGATACCATTGCTGGCCCATATCGTCGCCGCCGCGAATATGGGCGATGGCAAAGGCAAAGCCGCGATCCAGCAGCGACAGGCGGCTGGTCGAAAAGCCCGGCTCCATCGCCAGACCGTAGGCGCCATAGCCATAAAGGTGCAGCGGCGCGCTGCCATCGCGGGGGAAGTCGGCGGGATAGACGATCGACACCGGAATCTGCGTGCCGTCGCGCGCCGGGATCATCAGCCTCTCGGTGGCGTAGCGGCTGGCGTCATAGCCCGAGGGAATTTCCTGGACCTTGAGTATCTCCAACTCACCCGTTGCCAGATGATAATCATAGATGGTGTCGGGCGTGACCATCGATTCATAGCCGATGCGCAGCTTCGTCACCTCATATTCGGGATTGTCGTCGAGACTCGCCGAATAGCTGGCTTCCGGGAACGGAATGCGCTTTGCCGCATGGGTCGCATAATCGCGCAGCTCGATCTGGTCGAGCCCGTCCTGCCGTCCTTCAGTGACGTAGAAGGTCTTGAACAGGGTGAAGTCGGTCAGGTAGAAATGGGCGTCGGCGCCGATCACTTCGTCCCACTGGTCGGGCGCGTCGAGCGATGCCTTCACCAGCCGGAAATTGGGATGGGTGTCGTTGGTCTTGATGTAGAGCGTGCCCTCATGCTCATCGACATCATATTCGCGGCCGGCCTTGCGCGCGGAGACGAGCAGCGGCGTCGCGGTCGGATTGTCGGCCGGGATCAGCCAGGCTTCGCTGGTGACATGGTCGCCGGTCGCGATGACGATCCATTTTTCCGATGAGGTGAGGCCGATCGAGACGCGGAAGCCCTCATCATCCTCATGGAACAGCTCGACGTCGCTCGCCACATCCTGGCCCAGCCAGTGCAGCCGCGCATTGTCGGTCCGCCAATTTTCATTGGCCAGGCCATAGAGCAGCCCCTTTGAATCGCTGGTCCACACCAGCGACGACAATGTGTCGGGAATGACTTCGGGCAGGATTTCACCCGAAAACAGATCCTTGATCCGCGCCTCGAACCGTTCGGAGCCATTGGTGTCGATGGCATAGGCCAGATAGCGGCCGTCCGGGCTGACCGACATGGCGCCGAGACGAAAATAGTCATGGCCCTGCGCCAGCGCCGGTTCGTCCAGGATCAGCTGGTCGTCACCGCCTGCTGCGGGCTTGCGATACCATTTGCGATATTGCGCCCCGGTCTCGAAGGCGCGCCAGTAGATATAGTCGCCATCCTTCTGCGGAACCGACTGGTCATCTTCCTTGATGCGCCCCTTCATCTCGTGGAACAGCGTGTCGAGCAGGGGCTTGTGCGGCGCCATCGCGCCCTCGAACCAGGCGTTTTCGGCCTCCAGATAGGCCAGCACATCCTTGTCCTTGACGTCGGGATAGCCGGGGTCGCGCAGCCATGCGTAAGGATCGTCCACCGTGATGCCATGATGCGCGAAACTGTGCGGGCGGCGTTCGGCGATCGGCGGGGACAGGGGCGGCTGCATTTGATCGGTCATTAACTATCCATGGTCCAGACGGGGGCTGCGCTGGAATAAGCGCGCCGGCCCCTCTATGTTGTCGGCATTATGGCCAACGCAAGAGGCCGGAATGATCCAAGGGAAGTTCGATGTCCAGTTATGAAGATCGCCTGAAGGCCCTGCGCGCCCAGCTGGTACGCCAGAAGCTCGATGGTTTCGTGGTCCCCCTGACCGACGAGCATATGAGCGAATATGTCGGCGCCTATGCCCAGCGGCTCGCCTGGCTGACCGGTTTTCAGGGTTCGGCCGGCAGCGCCGTGGTCCTGCCGGAGGAGGCCGCGATCTTCGTCGACGGCCGCTACACGCTGCAGGTGCGCGAGCAGGTGGATGGCGCCCATTGGCAATATGAAAGCGTGCCGCAGACCTCGATCGCCGCCTGGTTGAAGGACCATGCGATCGAGGGCGCGCACATCGGCTATGATTCCTGGCTGCACACCCGCGCCTGGGTGAAGCAGGCCACCGAAGCGCTGGCCCAGAAGGGTGCCGAGCTGGTCGCGGTCGACACCAACCCCGTCGATGCCGTCTGGCCCGATCGCCCGGCGCCCAGCGACGCCAAGCTGGTGGTCCATGAGGATCGCTATGCCGGCAAGAATGCGGCCGAGAAGCGCGCCGACATCGCCGACTGGCTGGTGTCGAAGAAGGCGGATGCTGCCGTCCTCTCCGCGCTCGATTCGATCGCCTGGGCCTTCAACATCCGCGGCAAGGATGTCGAACGTACCCCGGTCGCGCTCGCCTATGCCATCGTCCATGCAGATGCGACCGCCGACCTCTATGTCGCGCCGGAGAAGATGGACGAGGCGGTTGCCAAGCATCTGGGCAATGCGGTGCGCATCCATGACCGCGCCGCCTTTGCCGATGCGCTCGCCGACCTCAAGGGCAAGACCGTCGTCGCCGACCCCGAGCGCGCCGTTGCCGCCATCTTCGAGGCGCTCGACGCCGGCGGCGCCCAGATACTCAGCCTGCGCGACCCCGCCGTGCTGCCCAAGGCAATCAAGAACGACACCGAAATTGCCGGCCACAAGGCGGCGCAGGCGCGCGATGGCGCGGCCCTGAGCCGCTTCCTCCACTGGATCGCGGTGGAAGCGCCCAAGGGCGGCCTGACCGAACTTTCCGCCTCGGACCGGCTGGAAGCGTTCCGCAAGGATACCGGCCTGCTGGAGGATCTGTCCTTCGACACGATCAGCGGCGCCGGCCCCAATGGCGCGGTCGTCCATTATCGCGTCGAGGAAAAGACCAACCGCCCGATCGAGACCGGCAGCTTCTATCTGGTCGATTCGGGCGGCCAATATCGTGACGGCACCACCGACGTCACCCGCACCATCGCCATCGGCAGCCCTAGCGAAGAGATGAAGCAGCGCTTCACCCTGGTGCTGAAGGGCCATATCGCGCTGGCCCGCGCGGTCTTCCCGGTCGGCACGCGCGGCGGCCAGCTCGACGTGCTGGCGCGCCAATATCTCTGGGCTCAGGGGCTGGATTATGCCCATGGCACCGGGCATGGCGTCGGCAGCTTCCTGTCGGTGCATGAAGGGCCGCAGCGGATCGCGACCTTCGGCGGCGGCGACGAGCCGCTGGTGGCGGGCATGATCCTCTCGAACGAGCCGGGCTATTACAAGACCGGCGAATATGGGATCCGCATCGAGAATCTGGTGCTGGTCGAAGAGCGGGCGATCGCCGGCGGCGAAAAGCCGATGCTGAGTTTCGAGACCCTGACCTTCGCGCCGATCGACCGCAACGCCATCGCCACCGACCTGCTGGATGCCGGTGAGCGCGCCTGGGTCGACGCCTATCATGCGCAGGTGCTGGCCGTGGTCGGCCCGCAGCTCGAAGGCGAGGCGCTGGCCTGGCTCCAGTCGGCCTGCGCGCCGCTCTAATCCGAATCAGTCCTTGGACGATTCCGGCGCGGGGGTGGGCTCAGCCCCTTCCCGCGCCACATCGCGGCTCTGGGCCTTGCGCCGCCGCAGATTGTCGCGCAGCGCCTGCGCCAGCCTTGCTTTCTTTTCGTCCTGGGTCTCGCTCATGACAAAGCGCATAAGCAAAATGCATTATCTGCCGCAACCCGCCTTGACAGGAGGCAATGGGGCGGCCATAGGCGCGACCTCCGAAGCGCACGGCGCGACGGAGACGAAATAGAGTGCTGCCGTAGCTCAGTGGTAGAGCGCATCCTTGGTAAGGCTGAGGTCGCGAGTTCAATCCTCGCCGGCAGCACCATTTCTCCCCCGACAGATGAAAAATCAGATCATCGCCCATCCGGCGAGAACCAGCCCCTGCGCCGCGGCGATCAGCCATAGCCACCGGGTGAAAGGCTGTTTGCGCGTCTTGTGACGAAAAAGGTGGCGGGCGGCAAATGCACCCGGCGTCCCCCCTGCGAGCGCCCAGAGCAGCAAGGTCCGCTCGCGGATTCGCGCCATCCCCCGCACGGCCCGGCGCTTGTCGAACCCGAACAGCATGAAGGCCATCAGGTTCGCCAGCAGCAGCCAGGCGAGGGCAAGAAACTGCGCGACGGGAATCGGCTCAACCGCGCACGGTGACGCCGATCCAGAGCGTCCTGGGCGTACCCAGGTCGATCGATCCACCGGCATTGCGGGTGACGACATCCTCGTCGAACAGGTTCTCGCCGCGCGCAACTAGGCTGATGCCATGGCCGATCGGCAGCCGGGCGATGGCGTCGAGCGTCAGCGCATCGGGCAGCACGTCGCCCTGCAGGTCATCCTCATATTGCTTGGCCGTGTAGCGCAGCGTGGCCGACAGTTCAGGCCCGGCCTTGGGCGCCCAGGCCAGCGTCGCGCTGGCCGAGTGACGCGGCACCTGCGCCGGCGCGAAGCCATCGAACGCCATGCCCGGCGCATCGACCTTGCTGTGGCTATAGGCATAGGAAGCGAGCAGCGAGAAATCGGCCGGCAGTTGCGCGCTGGCGGTCAGTTCCACGCCCTTGGCCACGATCGCGTTCACATTCTGCCGCTTGCGGGTGACACTGTCGATGGTGACATTGGCGATCGCATCGTCGAGCCGGTTGTAGAAGAGCGTGGCGGAGAGCTGCACGCCCGACGCCGGGGTCAGGTCGATGCCCCCCTCCACGCCCTTGAGCTTCTCGGGCTTGAGTGCCGCATTGGCCTGGGTGGTGATCGGGAAGACGACGAAGGGTCGATACAGCTCGTTAAGCGTCGGCAGCCGGAAGCCGCTATAGGCCGCGCCGCGCAGCGCCACCGCATCGCTGATATGGTAGAGCGCGCCGGCCCGGCCGGAAAATGCCCAGTCGGAGCGATTGGCATAGCTGCTGTCCTGCGTCACCACGCCCGCCGCACTCTCCGCCTTATAGAAGCCGTTGCGGATCGACCAGCGATCGGCCCGAATACCCCCGGTCAGCACCAGCTTGCCGATCGTCCAGTCATCCTCGGCAAAGATGCCGCTGCTGATCTGGTCGCCACCGGCATGGCGGCGCGCTGTCAGCGGGTTGCTGGCGATGCCGGCATTATAGGCATCTTCAAACATGTCGCCGGTGGCAAAGCGGGTATCCACGCCGATGCGCAGCACATGATCCGCGCCCACCGGCGGGCGCAGCTCGATCTTGCCGCCGATCCCGGTCGAGGGGGTGTTGCGCTGGTCGAGCGACTTGCGGAAGCTGGTGGAGGAGATGACGATGTTCGAGAAATTGCGCGCCTGGAGATAGGCGAGCGCATCAACCTGCCAACGGCCGCGACTGATATAGCGGATGCTGGCATCCTGGCCCTGGCTCACACTGTCGGCGCCGGCAAAGCGCAGCGTGCGATTGTCCTGGAACAGGGTGCCGCGAAACTGGATTTCCGAGGTCGCGTCGATCGGCGCGACCGCGCGCAAATTGGTCGACCAGCTGTCATAGGCGGCCGGCACGGTGGCGGCGACGCGCTGGTCGCGGGGCGTGGTCTGGAAACCGTCGCCCCGGTCCCAGCGACCGGACAGCGACACGTAACCGCTGCCGAGATCCGGCGCGATGCTGGCCGACAGCTCGGTCGCGTCCCTGCTGCCATAATAGGCGCTGGCGCCGAAGACCGGCATCTGGTCGCGGGTGGCGCTGGCCAGTTCGATCGTGCCGGCGACCGCGCCCGCGCCGAACGCGCCACTGCCCCCGCCGCGCGTCACCCGGACCAGTGCCAGCCGGTCGGGCACCAAAGCCGAAAAGGGGATATAGCCGAAAAAGGGATCGGCCACCGGCACGCCGTCGAGCAGCACCAAGGTCCGGCTCGACGCATTGCCGCCCAGCGCGCGCAGCGTGGCGCCCTGGTTCGACGGATTGGACGCGCGACTGTCAGATCGGCGGAACTGCTGGAAACCCGCGACATCGGCCAGCACGCTCTCGATCCGACCCGACGCCGCATCCTCCAGCCGATCCCGGTCGATCGTCACGGAGCCGTAGGCCGGTGTCCCCGGCGGCAGGCTTAGGCCCGTGCCCGTCACCACGATTGACGCGGCCTCATCCGCCGTCACATCGGGCGCCTGGGCAACGGCTACGCCGGGCAGCGCGCACAGCATCAACGGCAGCGGCAGGATTTTCATGAAGCGCGTCCCCTTGGTCCGATTTTGCATCGGGGACTAGGAAGTCGTGCCCGCCACTGTCAAGCCGCGACCACCGGCATGCCCTGCCATGACCAATATCACGCAGATACATGCACGCCATGGCCAAAGGCGGCATGATTCGACGATTCGCCATGGGCCGATCCACAGCCGCGTTCGCCCCGGTGCCACCCGCCAATTTAATCGCACTGCCAAAACCCCCGGAAAACGGGGGATTTTTTCCTTTTTCAAAAAGTTTTTCATTTTTCTGCAATTCAGCCCTTGCCGACTTTGGAAACCACTGCTAGTTCGCCGCCACCCGCCGAGAGGGACACACTCTCCCGGCCGCCAAGAGCGGGCGTAGCTCAGGGGTAGAGCACAACCTTGCCAAGGTTGGGGTCGAGGGTTCGAATCCCTTCGCCCGCTCCAGTTTTCCTAGAAATCGATGCGATAATCACCCTTCGGGGGCAGCAAGGCCGCGTTGTCACATGCGCTTCCTTCTGCGGCCACGCGGCCCTGATCCGCCTGTGGCCCGCCCTGTCGCGTGGTCCAGGGCTGCCAATGGCGATAAGTCACCGGCCCCATTCCCACCGCCCTTGTCGCACAAATGAAAGAATGCGCTTCTAGGCGCGACGCATTCCGCAATTCCCCGTGCGGTCACGACCATCAGGGGCGATCGAGGTGATCTGGACACGGGACGATGGCCGCATGCTGGCCTATGCCTCCGGCAATTTCGGCAAGGCACTGGTTTTCAGCGGCGCGGATCTGACGATATTGTTCCTGCTGAGCGACGTGCTGAACCTTGGCGCGACGACGGCGGGATGGCTGATGCTCGCCGCGCTGTGCGGCGACCTGATCTTCGATCTGCTGGCGGCGCGGCTGACGATCCGCCTGCGGCATGTCGGCAAGGGCTATCGCTGGATGGTGGCGGTGGCAGCGACGCCCTGCGCGATCGCCTTCGCCCTGCTCTATGCCATGCCCTTGCTTGGCGCCCGACAGCTATGGATGCTGGCCATGGCCTTGCTGATATTCCGGGGCGCCTATGCCATCATCGACGTGCCGCACAATGCGCTGATGGCGCAGGTGACCAGCGACAGCAGCGCGCGGGGCCGTGTTTCGGGCTATCGACTGCTGTTCAGTACGGCGAGCGCGCTGATTGTCGCGACCTTGTTGACGCCGCTGGTGCAAGATGCGGGCAATACCCGGTCCTTCGATCGGCTGGCGCTCACCGGCGCGGCGACGGGCGCCGTCTTTGCCCTGACGATGATCCTGTGTGCATGGACCTGCGGCGGCGATACAAGCGGTGGTGCCGCCCGCACCGCCCGGCAAAGCGCAAGGCAGGACGGCATCGACATCCCGTTTCGCGACCCGATGGTCGTGGCACTGGCTCTTCTGGCCCTGCTCACCGGATTTGCCGCACCGGCATTCGGACGCTCCCTGCTCTATATCGGCAGCTATGTCGTCCGCCGCCCCGATCTTGTCGCGACCTTGCTGCTGGCCGTGACGATCGGCCAATTCGCCGGCGTGATCCTGTGGACCGCGATGACCAGACGTTTCAGCAAGAGCGCCCTGCTCGCCATGGGTCATGGAGTCAGCATCATCGGGCTGGCGGGTTTCGCCGCCTGCCTGTCCTGGCCACCTGCCCTGGCCATCTGTGGGGCGGTGATCGGCGTCGGCCTCGCCAGCATGTTCATGCTGCCATGGGGGCTGCTGGCCGATGCCGTCGATGTGGTGGAATGGCGCCATGGCAGGCGCTTCGAGACAGGCCTGTTCGCCTTCTACCTCGTCGTAGTCAAGGCAAGCGGTGCCGCCTTCTCAAGTCTGACCGGCTGGACACTTGGCCTGCTGGGCTATGTGCCGGGGCAGGCACAGACTGCGGCAGTCCAGGCCGGCATGCTCGGCCTGGGACTGGGCGTTCCTGTCCTTGGCAGCCTTTGCGCGATCCTGCTGATGCGGCGCTTCGACCTTGGCCATGCCCGCCATGCCCGGCTGCTCGCAGCGCTGGCACGGCGGGAGGCACGCGATCAGTCGGGCGCCGATCCGGTTTCCGGATTGAAGCGCGGGTTGGAGAAATCGAGCGGCGCGGGCACGACCCTGGCCGGCGGGCTGGCGCTTTCCGCCCAGGCGCGGCAGAGCATGTCGCGCAGCATGGCAGCGCCGGCAGCGGTCCGTTCATAGACGAGGGCGCGCACATCCTTGTCGGCGAAATCGGCAAAGCCGTCCCGCTTTTCCAGCTGATAGACATATTCCATCCGATCGCCGGCCTGATCCAGGAAGGCGAGGATCGCGTCGAACATGTCGCCGTCGCGATGACCGGGCGCGCCGATGCGCGGCGCGATATCCGCCACGGTCAGCTTCATGCCATCGACGAACTGGCTTTCGAAGCGGCCATGGATACTGCGATCGCGGGTGTAGCCGCTGGGATTGTCGCCGCGCCAGCCATCCGAATGGATCGAGTCATGCAGCGGCTGGGCGCCGTCGCCGATATAATGGCCAAGGCGGATCGTCTGGAAGGCGCAATGCTGGGCCGGGACGGATATGTCGCCCCCTTCGGCCTGCGCCTTGCGGACATGGCGCATGCAGACGACGAGCCGGTCATAGGCCTCGATCGCGGCATAGGGCAAAGTGCCGGTCCAGCGGACATTGGTGCGCGCGGCGGTTGCCGGATCGCTGTCCTTGATCGTCTCATAGCGCTTGTAGAGCGCCAGGATGAATTCGTAGCGCGAGCGCGGGATCGGCTTCACGAAGCGGAACTGCTCGCGGAACCAGCCATGATTGGGGTCTTCCTCCATCTTGGAGAAATTCTCCGAATCCCCGCGCCAGCTGTCGGGCAGCGAGGCGGAGGCGGCGATATAGTCGGTATAGGCCTTGAGGAACACGGGACCGTCCTGCGGGATGGCATCGAGCGCGGCGCGATCGATCACTTCATGGGCGGTGCCGCCCCAGGCCATGGCGGCGCCGGGGCTGAACGCCAGCGCACCGAGCGCCAGGGCCAAGGTCAGTTTACGTGTCATCATGCCTCCCTTCAGGGGTCGAGCGGATCGCGCGGATCGACCCGCGCGGACAGCCGCGACGGGCGAAACAGCAATTCGGTGGGGGTCAGGCGCGCGCCGATGGCACCGGGCTGATAGCCCAGTTCCTTGTCATTGCGCTGCACGAACAGCGGATTTTCGATCATTGCGCTCTGCCCCGGATTGCAGACGATCAGCGTATCCTTGTCCAACGGCGCCGCCATCGCCATCAGCAGGCGGGTGGCGTTGCGCAAATTGGTGGTGGTGTGCCGGGCATAGGGTTCGATGATGATGGCATCGGCGGGCACGCCATAGCGCTCGATCAGCGCCTGGCGCATCTCCTGCGCCTCGGCAAAGCGGGTCGCGCGCGGATGGGCGCGGCCGCCGGTCAGGATGAGGAAGGGCGCGTCGCCATCGGCAAAGCGGTTGGCGGCAAGACGCAGATGATATTTGCCGAATGGGCTCAGCGCCATGCCGTCGACTTCCGGGCCGACGCCGGTGACGATCAGCGCGCTGTAGCGATAGCGTTTCCAGTCGATATTTTTGGCCCGCGCCATAGCGGGGGCGTTGAGGCCGCCGGTCAGCGGTTCGAAGCCGATCGCGTCGGTGCGGTCGCTGACGTCGAGCAGCGCAAGGGCATAGTCGATACTGGAATCCAGCGCCTGGGCCGATCCCTTGCGCGGCGTCTGCGCCATCCAGGCAGCAGCGCGCAGCCGGGCCTGGCGCTCGCGTGGGTCGATCGTGCCAGCGCCGTCGATATCGGGATAGGCCGGCACCTGCCCCAGCGCATAGCTGCGCAGGATGGCGTTGATCCCTTCCACCTCGCGGCGGATCTGCGCACCGGCACCATCGTCCGCGACCGGCACGTCACGCAGCGACAGCGCAGCCTGCACCATCAGGGCGATTTCGGTCGGGGTCCAGATATGGGCCTGTGCCACGCAATCGACATCGCCGGCACATGCCGTGCGGCGATCTTCGCGGGCATGGAGCAGCGCATCCATGTCCGGCCGGGCGCGGAAGGCGGCAAGGGCGGCCGGATCGTGTCCAAGGGCATCAAGCACAGGAAAGAGGCGCCGCGACAGCGCCTCCGTCACGGCGTCGCGCGCCGCCCCGGCCAGAGCCGGGACGGGCGTGATCGCCACCGCCGCCATCGTCATCAACGACGCCGCAACGCGGCCGAGGCGACGGGCCATCACCAGGACTTGCTGATGACGAGGCGGAAGTTGCGGCCGAAGATCGGGCGACCATAGATCGCCTCGGCACTGCCCTGCCCGCTCAGCGAGTCGGTGCGGGTATTGCCTTCGGTCAGGCCATGGGCGTTGAACAGATTGTCGCCCACGATCTGAGCCTGCCAGCTGCCATGGCGCGCCGTGATGCCGGCGCCGATAGTGCCATAGGCCGGCAGCGCAGTGTTGTTGTAGAGGTCGACATAGCGCTTGCCCATATAGGTGTAGCGCCCATAGACCGACACGTCGGTGTCGCCCGTCTGGAAGTCGAAGCTGGGGCGGATATTGCCGTAGACCTTGGGCTGGCGGACGATCTGGTTGCCTTCGGCCTGTTCCGGATCGGCGCCGGTCGAGCTTTCGAAATTCTTGTATTTGGGATCGCTGATGGTGAGCGCACCATTGAGCGAGAACCAGTTGGTCAGCGCCAGCTTGCCGTCGAATTCGACGCCCTTCACCTGGGCCTCGCCGATGAAGGGCACGTTGACATCGTTGCGGCCCGTGGTCGGATCATAGGCCAGGAAGCTGGCGTTCAACGGATCGAAATTGGTGTAGAAGCCGGTGACGTAGAGATAGGAGCGGCCGAAGGCGAGCTTCAGCCCGGCCTCGAACTGATCGGCCTTGGTGGTGATGATGGTCGGGTTGATGCTCATCACCGTCTGGACGTTGGGCGGCGTTTCGAGGTGCGAGGCGCGGCCATAGATGCCGACATGGCTGGAGAAGTCGTAATTGGCGCCGACCGTCCAGTTGGTGACGTTGGGCTTCAGTTTCTGGTTGAGGATCACGCCGGTGAAGGCGCGGGTGCTGTCGTCCGCCAGGGTGCTGGTGTCGCCCAGATTGGCCGCCTCGGTCAGCGCGGCCCAGCCCTTGTAGCTGTAGCGTTCGTGACGGATGCCGGCGTCGATGCGCAGGCCCGGCACGATTTCCCAGGTGTCGTTGGCGAAGACGGCGAACATCTTGGCGTCGCTGTCGCCCTGATTGAGGGTGGCGGCATAGTTGAGCACGCCATTGTCGGTGACGCGGCCGATTTCCGCGCCGGCGGCATTATAGGCGACCAGGTCCAGCGTGCGCGGCTTGCCGGCCACTTCGATCAGGTAATTCTGATAGAGGGTGCGGCTGTCCTCGCCATAGAAGCTGCCATAGAGGCCGAGCTTGAGGTCATGGGTGCCAAAGCCGGTCTCGAACTTCTTGGCGACCGACAGATTGGCCTGGGCCGAATAGAATTTCGAGTGGATGTCGCGATACTGGCCCTGCATCACCAGGCCCGACGCCGCATAGGGATCATAGACGGTGTTGGTGCCGGCCAGCGTATAGCCGAAATGGTCGACCGCACCGAAAGCCGTCGTGGCACGGGCGAGATAGCCTGCGGCAAAGGCGTTGCCATCGGCCGGGTTGGTGGTCGAGTAGAAGGCGCTGAAATCGAGCTTGCCCTGGGTATAGCCGGCCTTGGCCGAGACCAGCCAGCCGTCGAAATCGCCATCATATTGGGCGCCGAAATTGACCATCTGCATATGGCGGCCATCCGACAGGTCGCCGGTGCGGCTCTGGATCTGGCCGGTGCCGTCGCGATATTTGAGGTTCACGTGGCGCAGCGCCGGCGAATTCATCGTGCCGTCGAAATAGTCGATATATTTGTCGAGCGAGATGCTGGGATCGCGCGGGTCGGAGATCGGGATCGGCAGATAGAAGACGTTGTGGTCGTTCACATAGTTGAGGTTCAGCTTGATCGAGCCATTGTCGAAATCATGCTTGATATTGGCGCGCACCTGGCCGCCCTTGTCATTGGCGAAGCCATTGTCGCGATAGCCGTCATGATAGCGGATGAAGCCGCCGATCGCATAATAGGTGTCGTTGCCGAGCGGGCCGGCCTGATAGGCGTCGAGGCGATAGAGGCCGGTGTCGCCCAGCGTGACCTGGGCCTTGCCGCGCGCTTCGTCGCTGCCGGTGACGGTGATGGCATTGATGATCGCGCCGGAATAGCTGGCATAGACCGGAGCCGGGCCGCCGCGCACGACCTCCACATGGTCGGTCATCAGATCCTGCTTCAGGATCGCGTCGCCGCGGAAGAAGACGCCGTCATTTTCATGGAACAGCGGCAGGCCGTCCTGCTGGAAGCTGACGAAGCCGCCATCATTGGGCAGGCCGCGGATGCGGTAGATATTCTGCACTTCGCCGCCGGTGATTTCGGTCTGGAAACCGGGCAGCTGGCCGATCAGGTCGGCGAAATTGACAGGCGCGATCTTCTCCACATCCTCGGCCGAGATGGTGTTGATCGCATAGGATACGTCGAAGCGGCGCTGGGCGCGGGTGGAGCCGGTGACGATGATGTCGTTGGGGCCGTTGCCGGCATCGGCAGCCGCTTCGGCGGCGGGCGCAGCGTCGGTGGCGGCCTGCGCCAGGGCGGGCGTGGTGATGGTGCAAAGCGCGGCAAGCGCCGTGCCGGAGGCAAGGAAAGTCTTGAGCATGATGCGTCCCCTCTGAATTGGTCGGGGCGCCTCTGGCCGTGCGATATGACATTTTTAATTATTGTTGTGAAAATAAATAAATCGCCATAACCGGTCGTCGCTTTTCACCGATAGCGGGATCGATCATGCTATTTCCCACCCTGGACAAGGACCAGCGGCGCATCCTGCAGATGCTGCGCAAGTCCGGGCCACTGTCCCGTTCCGCGCTGGCATCCGCGCTGGAAATCAGCGGGACCGCCCTCACCCGCCTGTCGCGCGACCTGATCGGGCTCAATCTGGTGGAAGAAGTGCCGGGCGCGGAAGCACAGGGCCGCGGGCGCCCGGCCATTCCCCTGCGGCTGGCCGGCCATGGCGGCTATGCGGTCGGCGCGACGGCGCACAAGGGCTTCATCGACATCGCCCTGGTCGATTTCACCGGCGCCACCATCGCCACCCATCATGAGGCCGTTGCGCCGATCGATCCCCAGGGTTTTGCACGCAAGGTGCGGCGCATGACGCATGAACTGGTGGACCGGCACGGCCTGCTGGGACGCCGCATGCTGGGCTTGGGCGTCGCGGTGCCGGGACCATCCCTGTCGCCGGCCGGCGATCGGTGGAGCGTCGTCGACGTCCTGCCCAACTGGAGGGACGCGCCCCTGCGCGACATATTGTCCGCCGAAATGGGCTGGCCGCTGTGGATCGAGAATGACGCCAATGCCGCAGCGATCGCCGAATATTATCTGGGTGGCCTGCTGCGCGATTTCGGCACGATCGTCGTGCTGCTGCTGGGCTTCGGCATTGGCGCCGGCGTCATTGTCGACGGGCGCCTGATGCGCGGTCAATATGGCGTCGCGGGCGAGATTGGCTGCCTGTTTCCCGGCCATCTGCCGCGTCCCAGCCCGCTGGATCTGCTGGCGATGCTACGCAGCAATGGTTGCGACCTATCCTCGGTCGCGGACATTGATTTCCATGCTGCCGACCAGGCACCGACGATCGACATCTGGCTGGACCGGGCGGCCGAGCAATTGCAGATGGTCAGCAACACCGCCTTCGCCTGGCTCGATCCAGGGGCGATCGTGCTGGCCGGCACCTTGCCATCGACCATCCTGCAGGGGCTGGCCGATCGCCTGCATCAGGCGGACCTCGTCACCACGGTCCATCATCGCCGCCCGCCGGTCAGAATATCGAACCTGCATGGATCGCCGATCACCTTCGGCGCGGCCCTGCTGCCGATCCATGCCCTGTCTGCCGAGACATAGGATCGGCGTCGCGCCGGTGATGAACGGCAATGCCGAAAACGGGCCACGACGCGGCTCCATGGCCATGAACCACAGCGTGCGCCGCCGCCGCTATTTCACCTCATTGCGCAGGCAGGGTGCCGGGCCGCAAATAGGGGAACATGTGGGCCACATAATCGACCTTGCCCAGGTCCACGCCCTGCGCCCGCAGGATCGCGTAGGCGGTCATGATGTGGAAGTAGAATTGCGGCAACGCCCAGTCGCGGACAAATTGACCGGCGGTGAGGTCGAAGATCATGCCCTGCGGCAGTGCATGGGCGATCGGCGCAGCCGGATCGATGGGCGGCGCATCCGCGGCAAGGCTTTCCACGATCGCAATCGTCTCGGCTATTCTTGCCTGCGCGTCGGCGATCGATCCGGGATGCTCGCCTGCGTTGCGACCTTCATCGAGCAATTGCCCGACCAGCGGCGGGAAGGCTTCGCCGCGCAACCGGTACATGCCCTCCTGCGCCTGGACGCAGGCGAAGCGGATCTGGGTCGACAGCGGGAACATGTCCGGCGCCAGCCGCGCGCCCGGCAATGTTTGCGCCATGCCATCCTGTTTCCCGGCCTCGGCCTTGGCCAGCCAGGCCGACAGGGCGCCCAGCATCTGGATATAGGTGGGGGCAAGAATATCCGGCAGAATCATGATCTTCTCTCGTTCAGGCTGATGAGCGACCCTAGGGGCGATCGACATTCAGATGATGACGTGACGAAAATGGTGGTTTTCCGCGATCCGGAGCGCAGCGTACTTAAAGTACGTGAGCACCGGAAGCGCGGAAGGCCGCCATTTGCAGGCCGTCAGGGCTGAATGTCGATTGACCCTAGCGCGGGTCGGGCCGCCTTGCGATGCCTGGCTCAGCGATCCGGCACGACCTGCATGTCGTAGACCACGACCTTCTGCCACAGATGCTCGCAGGATTTGACGAAGGCCTGATGGATTTCGTGGTCCTGATAGACTTTCTGGTCGACCGCATTGTCGAAGAGCATCAGTTCCGACACGTCGAAGGAGGAATCGACCACGTCGCGCTTTTCGGTGCTGGCGGGCACGCCGATCTGCAGGTCGCGGATCACGGGGATCGCGCGCAACGTGCGCAGGCCGGCGATCAACTGGTCGCGATCGGCCTGGTTGCCCGGCCGCTTCAGCCAGAAGAAGACATGATGGACCAGCTTCGCCTGAACCGGGGTCGCGGCCTGTGCGGAGGACTGTGTCGAGGTCAGGGCCATGCCTGCGCCGCCCAATGCCATCATCGCCGCCAATTCCCTTCTGCTCGTTTCCATGATGCTCTGTCCCCTGTCGCTGAAAGGGTGGCGATCCGCGCCACCCGGTGAAGCTCTAAGTGCTGGCCGGCGCGATCGACGCGCGCTGCACCAGTTGATGGTCGAATATCTCGTCGCTGACGCGCATCCCGCCCTTGCCGAGCGCGCCGATCAGGCATTGGGTGGCGCGAAACGCCATGTCCTCGACCGGCTGGCGGATCACGGTCAGCGGCGGCCAGACGCGCGAGGCGAGGATGGTGTCGTCGAACCCGGTGACGCTCAGATCATGGGGCAGGGTCAGCCCCATCTGTCCGGCCTGGGCGATGACGCCCGCCGCCAGATCGTCGCTGCTGCACAGGATCGCGGTCGGCCGGTCGGGCCGGGCGAGCAGCGCCTGCGCCGCCGCCATGCCGGACGCATGGTCGAACGCGCTGTGCTCGACGATCAAACTGTCGTCCACGCGCAAGCCAGCGTCCTGGAGGGCGCCGTAGAAGCCGTCGAGCCGGGCCGCGACCACGCTGTAATGATCGGGGCCGGCGACATAGGCGATGCGGCGATGGCCATCGGCGATGACGCGCCGGGTCAGCGCCTCCATTGCCGCCTGATTGTCGATCCGCACCGTCGATATGCCCGACAGCGGCGTGCCGGTGGCGATCGCGGCGAAAGGCACGCCGAGCGCCGGCAATATCGCCGATCCGCTCAACTGCTCGGCAAAGGGCGGGATCAGCAGCAGTGCGTCGGCGCCACTGCGCACCAGTTCCTGGGCGATGCGTTCGGCCTCGTCCAGCGTCACGCCATCGCCGTCGCGCAGGATCAGTTGCAGCCCATTGGCGTTGGTCGCCCGCAGCGATCCGACCAGTACCGCGTCGAGAAAGGGCGTGCGCCGGTTGCTGTAGATGAGGCCCACCGTCGTCGCCCGCGCCTTGGCCAGGCGACGGGCGGCCAGATTGGGCACATAGCCCAGTTCCGCGATCGCCGCCTGCACCGTCGCGACCGTGGTCGCGCTGGCGCGGCCGGCGCCGTTGATGACGTTGGATACCGTCATCGCCGACACGCCGGCCCGTTCCGCCACGGCGCGGATCGTCACGCCATTTTCCCGCCGTCGGGCCATCAGAAGCTCATCCTCATGGCCCCTGATAGCCGGTTTTGCGGCGCAGCACAGCGTCGGGAGTGGGCCGCCCCTGTCAGACCCGGCCTGCCTTCATTTCCTTGACCGCATGGTCGACCGCGCGGGCGGTCAGCGCCATGAAGGTCAGCGACGGATTGACGCAGGAGATGGACGCCATCTGCGCGCCGTCGGTCACGAACAGATTGCTGGCATCATGCGCCTGGCTCCACTGGTTGAGCACCGATGCGCGCGGATCGGCACCCATGCGTGCGCCGCCCATTTCGTGGATGGCGTCGCCCGGCACATGTTCGCGGACCGAACTGGTGACGTTGGTCAGGCCTGCCGCACGCAGCATCTTTTCGCCCTGTTCGCGCGCGTCCGCCATCATCCGCATCTCATTGTCGCGGAAGGTGACGTTGAACTGCATCAGCGGCATGCCGAACCGGTCGGTCTTGTCGGGGCTCAGCGCGACATAATTATCCTCATAGGGCAGGCATTCGCCAAAGGCGCCCATCTGGAATTTCCAGCCGCCATATTTGCGCATGCCCTGCTTCATCGAAGCGCCGAAGCCGACCGGCTTGGACGGTTCGCGATAGGCGCCGCCCTGATAGCCATAGCCACGCTTGAAGCCGACATCTTCGCTGTCGCCATTGTTGCGGAAGCGCGGGACATAGATGGCGCCGGGACGGCGGCCATATTCGATGAACTCCTCCATGCCGGGAATGTCGCCCTTCACGCCGACGCGGAAGATATGGTCCATGACATAGCGGCCCAGCGTCCCGCTGCTGTCGAAATGGCTCTTGCCGCTGCCCGCCGGGCGCGAGTTCATCAGGATCTGGGTCGAGGCCAGCGCCGATGCGCACAGGAACACCAGCCGCGCGGACACGGTTTCGGCCTGCCCGGTCTTGGCATCGACGAAGCGCACGCCGCTGACCTTCTTGGTCGCCGGATCATAATCGAGGTTGGTGACGACCGCGTCGGACCGCAAGGTCAGCCGCCCGGTTGCCCGCGCAGCCGGCAGGGTGACCGCCTGGGTCGAGAAATAGGCGCCGAAGGAGCAGCCATTGCCGCACTGGTTGCGCAACTGGCATTTGGTGCGGTTCTGTTCGGGCTTGTCCTCGGTCATGTTGGACAGACGCGCATTGATCATCTTGCGGCCGGGGAATTGCGTTTCCAGCCGCTGCTTCATCCATTTTTCCGCGATGTTCATCGGCATCGGCGGCTGGAACTCGCTGTCGGGCAGATAGGCCAGATTCTCGCGCGATCCCGATACGCCGATATATTTTTCGACATAGCTGTACCAGGGGACCAGATCCTCATAGCGGATCGGCCAGTCGCCGCCGATGCCCTCGCGCTTGTTCGCCTCGAAATCGGCCGGGCTCCAGCGGAAGCTCCAGCGGCCCCAGATCAGCGACTTGCCGCCGACCGCCGCGGGGCGGATCCAGTAGAATTTGCTGCCCGCGCCATAATCATAGGGGTTCAGGCGGTCATTATTATAGAAGGCCTGGTTGCTGGGCGCGACATAGCCATGCTGGGCGATGAAATAATCGCTCTGCTTGAGCGGGTCGGGCATGATGTTGCGGGCGGGCACCTCATAGGCGGGCTTGCCGTCATAGGTATAATTCTCGCCATGTTCGACCATATGGCCGCGGTCGAGCATCAGCACCCGCAGCCCCTTTTCCGTCAATTCCTTGGCGGCCCAACCGCCGCTGATGCCCGAACCGATGACGATCGCATCGTACCTGTCTGTCGAAGCCATGATGTCCTCTCCTGGAGTTTTCTGTCTTGAGGCAGGTTGGAAGGTCAGAAGCGCAGCGCGCGCAGCGTCTGGAAGCTCTTGGTGATGTCGGGAATATAGGGCGCGGGCGCCTGGTCATTCTCGACATAGAAATGCTGGACGCCGGCGATGGCATTGAGCTTGAAGATCGCGGCGAAATCGACCGTGCCGCTGCCGACCGAGGTCATGCTGCGGTCCGCGCGCATATCCTTCACATGATAGGAATAGATGCGGCCGGCCAGGCTGCGGATCAGCGCCTGCGGATCCTGCCCGGCATAGATCGCCCAGTAGAGATCCAGTTCGATCTTAACCAGGTCGGGGTCGCACGCCTTCACCAGCTGGTCGAACAGGCTGACGCCGTCCGGCTTAGTGGTGAATTCGAAATCATGATTATGATAGGCAAAGCCCAGGCCCGCGGCCTTGAGCTGCGCGCCGAAGCGGTTGATGTTGACTAGCGCAGCCTTCCACGCCTCCGCATTGCGATATTTGTCGACCATATAGGGCAGGACGACGGTGCCCGCGCCCAGTGTTTTGGCCATCGCCACGCTGGCGTCGAACTTGTCGAGCAGCGCATCATAGCCGATGTGCAGCGACGGACAGGTGAGGCCCAGCCGGTCCATCGTGCTGCGCAGCAGCTTGTGGTCCATGGCGTCATAGCCGCCACCGCCAAATTCGACCTCGCGATAGCCGACCTTGGCGACCTTCTCCAAGGTGGCGACCGGATCGGCGGCGAACAACTCGCGCACGGTGTAGAGCTGCAGGCCGACGCTGGCGATCTTGCCGGAGGCCCTGGCGGCCTGCGCGGCGAAGGGAGAGGCGGCGAGGGCGGCCAGGCCGCCGGCGCCCAGCATCATGGAACGACGGTTGAGGTTCATGCGGAATAGACCTTGTTGACCTGGGAATAGGGGAAGGCGCCGTTATATTCGCCCGGCACCGGCAGATATTCGCGTTCCTGGGTGATCCCGATCTCGGACGTGTAATAGCCCACGATCACCATCTGCCGGAACGCCTCGAAAAACTCCTCGCCCTTGGGGATCTGGTCGTTCATCGCCAGGGTCAGCAGCGCGTCATGCTGCGCGGCCGATGCCTTGGTCGCGGGGATCTTGTAATCCTGCCAGCTGCGGGCATCGATTTCGGCAAGGCCGGCGATGATCGGGTCGCGATCCTCCGCCACCGACCAGTCGGCCAGCAATTTCTCGATATAGGCGGGGACGCCGGCCTCGATCGCGCCGGGCGTGTCGGTCGCCGGCAGGATGCGTTCGCACAGCGCGGTCATCAGCGCCCGCTGATCGGGCGTGAACAGTTGCAGGCTGGGTGCGCCCTGGTCGATCACGCCAGCGGCCGGCATCACCCCGGCGGCGCGCGCCAGCGGCGCGAACAGCCCGGCGCCGAACATGGCGACCATGCCCGCCAGCGCATGTCTGCGGTCCATCATTGTCCTGCTCCCTTCAGATCCTGTGCGATGGCCTCGTCCGGCAGCGGCCGGACCCAGATGTTGCGGAAAGACACGGGGCTGTCATGATCCTGCAGCTGGATCGGCGCCTTGTCCCCATGGGCCTGATATTGGGCGATCGACCGCCATTTGGTGGTGCCCAGCATCGCCTGATGATTCTGCACCAGCACGCCGTTCAGCAGCGCGGTGACATAGGCCGGGCGGACCAGACTGCCATCGGCGGCAAAGCGCGGCCGTTCGAAGATGATGTCATAGCTCTGCCATTCGCCCGGCTGGCGCGATGGGTTCACCAGCGGCGGCTTCCAGGCATAGACCGAACCGACCGTGCCGTCGGCATAGGTCGGGTTCTGATAACCGTCGAGAATCTGGACCTCGTAGCGCTGCATGAACCAGATGCCGCTATTGCCGCGATCCTGCGAGCTTTTGGTTGGCGGATTGGGCGAGCGGAATTCCAGATGCAACTGGACGTCGCCAAATTCCTGCTTCGATATCAGGTTGTTCTCGCCGCCGCTCTGGCTGCGGGGCGGGATGGTCATGATCCCCTTTTCCAGCGTCCAGGGGCCGCGCTCACCGCGCCATGCGTCGAGCGACTTGCCGTCGAACAAGATGGTTGCGTCGGACGGTGCACCGCCGGCCTGTGCCGCCGGGGTGACGACGGTGGGGGCGGGGCGATCGGGATCATGGACGTGCCAGTTGCCACCGGGCAGGATCGGCGTGTCCTTGAAACCCAGCTTGCCAGGCTTGTCTTGCGCCTGCGCCGCTGTGCCCACCAGCAGAGCCGTGGCCAGCGCGATACCCGTCCCTGCAAAGCCAGTCGGGATGATTTTCATCCTCGTCCTCCTCTCATCTTATATCTGGTCGATGGCGCGATAGGCGGCCACCAGCCGGTCCTCGCCCTCGCGTCCGGCCAGCGAATTGCCATGTTCCATGCCGATCACGCCGCCATAGTTGCGGCCCCGCAGCCAGCGGACGATATTGGCGTAGTTGATCTCGCCGGTGCCCGGTTCCTTGCGGCCGGGATTGTCGCCGAACTGGATATAGCCGACCTCCGCCCAGCAGGCCTCCAGCGTCGGGATCAGGTTCCCGGACTGGATCTGCTCATGATAGAGGTCCGCCAATATCTTGACGCCCGGACTGTTGGCGCCGCGCGCCACCGCATAGCCCTGAGCGATCGACTGCATATAGACGCCGGGATGGTTGGTCCGCGTATTGAGCGGCTCCATCACCAGCGTCAGGCCGTGCGGCGCGACGATGTCGCCGGCGCGGCGCATGCAATCGATGATCCGGCCGGTCTGGATATCCTGCGGCACCTTGCGGTCCATGAAGCCGGTGACGACGGTCGCATGTTTCGCGTTGAGGCGCTTGGCGACTTCCACCGATGTGCGGATATCGGCCAGAAAGGCTTCGCGCTCGGCATCGTCATTGCTGCCCAGCAGCGGGCGGAACTCCGCCCATTTGGGCATGCTGGCGACGAACACGCCCATGGTCATGCCGCGCTGCGCCAGCGCCCTGGCCATGGCCTCCTGCTGCTCGACCGGACGTTTGCGTGCCTCATTATCCTCCCAGGCCCGAAAACCCTGGTCGGCGGCATAGGCGATCTGCTCCAGCAATCCGCCCCGGCTGGCAAAGCTGCCTTCATGCGGGGCGTAGCCGAGCGAGAAGCGGGCGGCATTGGAGGATCCCTTGCCGGCCGCAGCGGCGATGGCGGGGGTGGCAGCCGCGGCGACGCCGGCGGCGATCAGGTTTCTGCGCGACAGCTTCATGCCACGGCCTCCGCCCGGCGACCGGCGCGCCGGTCGGACAGCCAGATCAGCCCGAAGACGACCAGCAGGATCAGCGGCACGAAGGCGAGGCGGGCGAAGGATTGCGACGCCGCCGCATCCTCCACCGCACGCAGCGCCGGTCCGGTCAGGCGGGTGAAGGCTTCCGGCCCGCCGGCCAGTTCCACCTTGGCCTGGTCGAACATCTCGCCCAGCCGTGGCAGCACGAAGAAGCTGGCAAGCGCGCCGGCCGAGCCGACCAGCCCCAGCGCCCAGGCGTCACCGCGCGGATAACGTTCGGCCACCGACGCCAGCATCGTCGGCCACATCGCGCATACGCCCAGGCCCCAGACGGTCGAGGCGAGGATGGCGGAGGCAGGCGACTGCGCCTGCGACAGCATGAACAGGCCGATCGCGGCGAGCAGGCTGGACACCCAGAGCAGGCCGGGGTTGGACAGGCGGCCGGCGATCCGCCCGGCAAAATGACGGAACACGAACATCAGCGCGCTGACATAGACCAGCAGCAAAATGCCGCGCATGCCGACCCGGTTGCTGAGCGCGACGTCGAGCCACTGGCCCGGTGCCAGTTCGGACGAGGCGGTCAGGAACATCGCGCCGAACCAGATGAAGAAGCTGGGGCGGCGGACCACTTCCAGCATCATGTCCTTCATCGCCCGGCTGCCGGCGGTGGCGGGCGGCGCGGGGAAGCGGGTGGTGGAGGCAATCAAAACGACGCCGATGGCCGGGATATAGGCCAGCGCCATGATCGCCTGCCAGGGAAGCGCGGAGGCGAGGAACACGCCGGCAAGGCCGCCGACGATCAGCCCGCCGGGATACCAGGCGTGCAGCACGTTGAGGCGATGGGTCGTATCCTCGGGATAGAGGCGGGCGGTCAGCGGATTGATCGACGCTTCGGCAAAGCCCCAGCCGATGCCCGACAGCAGCATGCCCAGCCATACGAGGTGATAGACGGTCATGCCGGTGGCCATGCTGCCCGCCCCCACGATCAGCGTCGTGCCGATCAGGAAGGCGATGCCGCAGCCGATCAGCACGCGGCGGATGCCGATCGTGTCGAGAAAGGCGCTGACGACGAAGACGGTGATGGAAAAGCCCAGGAAGGCCGATCCCAGCGCCGCGCCGATCATCTCGCCGGCCGCGATCGGGGCGATCGGGTCGATCCATTCCGCCTTCAGGCTGCTCGCCACCGCTGCGCGCAGCGATGCGCTCATCGAGGCGGTGAACAGCGCCAGGACGCTCAGCCAGAAAAGTCTGTGCCGGTTAATCGCCGTCATGTCGGCTCCTCTCCCTTTGGTCCCGCCGGCCTTCCGGTCAGGACATGTGTCGATCGTCGGTTGCGGCGTCAGCTGAGCCCCAGCCAGCGCCGGTTGTTGGCGGGATCACCGCCCCCTGCGAAATCGTCGAAGGCCCGTTCGGGCCGGCGGATCATGTGCGCCTCGATGAAGGGGGCGCCTTCGCGTGCGCCATCCTCGGGATGCTTCAGGCAGCATTCCCATTCCAGCACCGCCCAGCCGTCATAGCCATATTGGGTCAGGCGCGAGAATATGCCGGTGAAGTCGACCTGGCCGTCGCCCAGCGAGCGGAAGCGGCCGGGCCGGTCGACCCAGTCGGCATAGCCGCCATAGACACCCGCGCGACCGGTCGGGCTGAACTCCGCATCCTTGACGTGGAACATCCTGATGCGGTCATGATAGATGTCGATGAACTGCAGATAGTCCATCGCCTGCAGCACGAAATGGCTGGGATCATAGAGGATGTTGGCGCGCTTGTGGCCGCCGACCGCATCCAGGAAGCGCTCGAAGGTCAGGCCGTCATGCAGATCCTCGCCCGGATGCAGTTCGTAGCAGAGGTCGATGCCCTGTTCGTCGAACGCGTCCAGGATCGGGCGCCAGCGCTTCCCCAGTTCGGCGAACGCCTCTTCCACCAGACCCGCCGGCCGTTGCGGCCAGGGATAGACGAAGGGCCAGGCGAGCGCGCCGGAGAAGGTCGCATGCGCCTTCAGCCCCAGTCGCCGGCTGGCCACAGCCGCCAGCTTCAGCTGCTCGACCGCCCAGGCCTGCCGTTCGGCCGGCTTGCCGCGCAGTTCGGCCGGCGCGAACGCATCGAATGCCGCGTCATAGGCCGGGTGGACCGCGACCAACTGGCCCTGCAAATGGGTCGACAGTTCCGAAATCTCGACCCCGGCCTCGCGGCAGCGACCGATCAGGTCATCGCAATAATCCTGGCTTTCCGCCGCCAGCTTGAGGTCCATGCAGCGCGGATCATTGCTGGGCACCTGAATGCCCTTGTAGCCCGCCTGCGCCATCCAGCGCGCGGCATTGTCCAGATTGTCGAACGGGGCGGCATCGCCCATGAACTGCGCCAGGAAGATGGCCGGGCCGCGCATCGCGCCCTTCGCCGCCGTCATTTCACGCTCTTGAGATAGGTGATGATCGCGGCGCGCTTGGCCGGATCGGGCGTGGATATGGGCATGCGGCTGCCGGGCACCTTCTTGGTCGGCGCGGCGAGATATTCGTCTAGCGCCTTCTCGTCCCATTTCAGCTTCGACGCCTTGAGCGCAGGGGAATAGTTGAAGCCGGCCAGGGTGCCGGCGGTGCGGCCGACGACGCCGACCAGATTGGGGCCAAGGCCGCTCTTGCCGCCGGGCTGCACGCTGTGGCAGGCGCGGCAGGCGTTGAAGGCCGGCGGCGCCGCTGGTGCGGTCTGCGCCTGGCTCGACATGGCGGGGATCATCACTGCGCCCGTTGCGAGCGCTACCAGGCCGAAGCCCATTACCCTTTGCACCCTCGACTCTCCGTCTTGTCTGTGGCTTTTATTTACCGGTAAACTGTTCCAATATGATCGGAAGATCAAGAGGCAGAATGAACGGTCTGTCGACTAATGGGAAAGAGGGATGAGGATGACAGGAAAAGCGTTGCGTCTGGGCATGGTCGGCGGTGGCGAAGGCGCCTTTATCGGGGCGATCCACCGCGCTGCCGCGGCACTGGATGGTGATTGGCGACTGGTGGCCGGCGCCTTCAGCGGCGACACGGATCGCAACCGGCGCTCGGGCGAGGCACTGGGAATCGACCCGGCGCGCACCTATGATTCGCTCGACGCGCTGCTGGCGGGCGAACAGGCGCTGCCGGCGGACGAGCGGATCGATGCCCTGTCGATCGTGACGCCCAATCATCTCCATGCGCCGATGGCGATCGCCGCGCTCGACGCGGGTTTCCATGTCTTCTGCGAAAAGCCGATGGCGCTCGATCTGGCCGAGGCGCGCCAGATCGCTGCCGCCGCCGAACGCTCGGGCCGGCATTTCGGCCTCGCCTTCACCTATAGCGGCTATCCGCTGGTGGAAGAGGCGCGGGCGCGCGTCGCGCGCGGTGATTTCGGCAAGATCAGGCTGGTGCAGGTCGAATATTCGCAAGGCTGGCTCAGCCAGGCGATCGACCGCGATGGCAACAAGCAGGCCGAATGGCGCACCGATCCCGCCCGTGCGGGCCTGGGCGGCTGCCTGGGCGACATCGGCACCCATGCCTTTCACCTCGCCGAACATGTGTCAGGCCTGCGCGTCAGCGAAATCTGCGCCGATCTCAGCATCCATGTCGAGGGGCGCCGGCTCGACGACGACGTCAATGTGCTGCTGCGGCTCGACAATGGCGCGCGCGGCATCCTCAAGGCGACTCAGGTCGCGGCCGGCGACGAAAATGGCCTGAAGCTGCGCATCCATGGCGAACATGGCGGGCTGGAATGGGCGCAGATGGAGCCCAACACGCTGACCCTGCGCTGGCTGGATCGGCCCGCCGAAGTGCTGCGCGCGGCCGGACCGGGCCTGTTGCCCTCGACCCTGCCGCTGCTGCGCACGCCCAGCGGCCATCCCGAAGGCTATATCGAGGCGTTCGCCAATCTCTACCGCGCCTTCGCCACGCGCATCCGGGGCGGCGAAGCCTGGTTCCCGTCGGTCGGAGACGGCCTGCAAACCATGGGCTTCGTCGAAACCGTCATCGCCAATGCGGCGGGCGACGCCAAATGGACCACGCTGCCCGGCGCATGACATGAAAGGGGAAGCGCGACATGATCGCCGCGCTTCCCTCAATCCTCAGTGCGCGGCGCCCTTCTTGGGCAGCAGCGGATTGATCGTCTGGATGCTGCCATCAGCATTGTAGCGCAGTTCCGTCACCTTGACGTTGCGCAGGCGGGTCTGCCCCGACAACTGGCTGTCGGCATAGAAGAGCCAGGACTTGCCGCCCCATTCGACGATCGAATGGTGGGTGGTCCAGCCTTCGACCGGCTCCAGGATGCGGCCCTTGTAGGTGAAGGGGCCATAAGGGGAATCGCCGACGGCATAGACCAGATAATGGGTGTCGCCGGTCGAATAGCTGAAATAATATTTGCCATCATGCTTGTGCATCCATGACGCCTCGAAGAAGCGGCGGTCATGGTCGCCGCCCAGAAGCGGCTTGCCCTTGTCGTCCAGGATCTGGATCTCGCGCGGGGTCTCGGCAAATTCCAGCATATCGCCGTTCAGCCTGGCGACGCGCGGCGCGATCGCCGGCTTGTCATCCTGCTTCAGGTCGGTCTTCGACCCGTCCGGATCATATTTCCCGCCGATATTGCGCTGCAACTGGCCGCCCCAGATGCCACCGAAATAGATATAGCTCTGCCCGTCGGCGTCGGTGAAGACGGCCGGATCGATCGAATAGCTGCCCTTGATCGGCTGTGGCTGCGCCTTGAACGGTCCCATCGGATCCTTGGACGTGGCGACGCCGATGCGGAAGGCGCCTTCCTTGTCCTTGGCCGGGAAGTAGAGATAATAGGTGCCATTCTTGTAGGCCGCGTCGGGCGCCCACATCTGCTTGTCGGCCCAGGGCACATCCTTCACGTCCAGCGCCACAGGGCCGACCGTCACCGGCCCGCCGATCTTGTCCATCGACAGGACATGATAGTCGCGCATTTCGAAATGGCTGCCCAGGTCATCCTCGGGCGTCGGCCCGTCAATGTCATGGCTGGGATAGACATAGATCTTGCCGTTCCACACATGGGCGGACGGATCGGCGGTGTAGATGTCGCTGACCAGCGGCTGGGACAGATATTCGGACGCATCGCGCTTGCCGCTCGCGGCATTGTCGGCCGCCTGTTCTGTCTTCTGTTCGCCCTTCTGTTCCGGCGCCTGCTGGCAGGCGGCGAGCGCCAGCCCCAGGGCCAGCGGCCATGCGTGCAGGCACGTTCCGCGCTTGATCGTCATATCATCCTCTCCTTGCGATTTGCGCCATTGATAGCGTTATCATAAATCGCGTGCAACGCTCGATTGGCCCCGCCCTTTCAGCGGTTGAGGCGCTGCATCACCATCGCCCGCAGGCGTCGCGCCTCCAGCGGCGTCAGCGGCGCCAACGGCCCTTGCGCATGATCGGGCAGATGGTCGCGCGCATCCTGTGCCGGTCCGAACAGATAATGGTCGAACAGCGCGCGCCAGGCCATGCGCTCGGCATCCGGCCGCTCGCGGATGCTGAGCAGCCCGTGCAGCAGCGTCGCCATCGGCGTGTCGATGAAGTCGGGGACGGCGTCCCACCAATAGTTCATCATGATGTTGAAGCCGTCGCGCGCCTCGACCTGATGCCACCAGAGCGCCGGGTAGAAGAGCGCGTCGCCCGGCTCCAGTTCGGCCACCTCACCGGCTGCCAGGGCCTGTGCAAAGCGCGGATAACGTGCCAGGTCGGGCGCGGCCGGATCGACCATGCTGACCACCTGGCCGCCCGGCGTGGGCGACAGCGGACCAGGATAGAGATTGCCCACCTGATCGGGCGGAAACAAAGTGAAGCGCCGTCGCCCGACCAGGCAACAGGCCAGATTGTGCGAGCTGTCATAATGGGTCGCGGCGACCGTGCGGTTGCCGATCCACAGGCTCACGGTCGGCACCGCCGCACCGAACAGGCCGGGCAGGTCATGGTCGGCGCGCAGGCCGGGAAAATAGCGGTCGACATCGGTCGATCCGATATAGATGGCCGGGCCCTCGCCACTGGCATCCGCCCGGATCCTATCGAGATAATGGGGCAGCGGCGCCTGTCCGCGATCGAAATTGAAGCCGGTCAGTTCATCATTGTAGAAGAAGCGGCCCCCGGCCTCCAGCGCCCCGACATAGCCGGTGACCGGCGCGCCGCCATAATTGGCCAGCAGCCGGTCCATCGCCGCCTGCGCCGATAGCCGCCCGGCAGCGACCAGCGGCCAGCCATCGACCAGTCCACCGATGATGACCGGCCTCTGCGCCGCCATCAGATCGTCGAGCCAGCCAGGCGTCAGGTCGCTGCCGGCAATCCGCCGGGTCTGGTGCAGCGTCACGCCGCCTGCCGCGTCCGCTTGCGCACGATCAGATCCTCGATATTGGCGAGCGAGGCGCGGATCGCATAGGCCAGTTGCAACAGGCCCGCCTGATGCAGCGCCTGCAGGGTCGGGCCATCCAGCGCCTCCAACCGATCGGCATCGATGGTGAAGCGCCCGGCAATGTCATAGCGCTGCGCGTCGTCGATCGCGATCTCCAGCGCGATCGGCGCCAGCAGCCCGGCCTGTTCGAACGCCGCGAACATCGGCGCGCTCAGGCCATGGCCTTCATGTATGGTGCGCAGCGCATCGGCGACATGGTCCAGATAGGGCGCGTTACCGCCATGGGGCAGGAACAGCGCTTCGCCCGCCGCGCCGACGCGTGGATCGTCGAGGTCGACATGGATCACCGGATGATCTTCGCCGTCGCGCTGCTGCATGCCGATCAGGAAAGGGCCACGCCGATGGACGGCGGGCACATAGCGTGCGGTCCAGCCCCCGGCGTCGAGAAACAGATTTTCGTCGCGATCGAAACCCAGCAGCGCGGTGAGCTGCCAGGCACCCTGGCCATCGCGCTGGATCAGGATCGGATATTCCCGCTGGATCGCGTCGATCTCGGTCGGGAAGATCAGCGTCTGGTTGACGGCATCGCCGAAGGCAGCGCCATTGCCCGGTGCGACCCGAAGCGCGGCATGGGTGATGGGATCGAGTATCATCGTGCTGGTCATGGAATATCCGGCGTGCCGCATGAACGGGCGGCCATAGTAGGGCGTCGGCGGCGCAGGAAAAGCCCTTTGCGAGGCCCGCCCCGATGCAGTCCGCCCGACGCAATCGTGAAAGTCGGGGCCGCCCGGCAGGACGGCCCCGGCTCACCCCCTTAGAAGCGGAAGCGACCACCCAGCAAGAAGCGACGGTCCAGCTCCTGCGCATACCACAGGTTGCTCTTGTCGCGGCCATAGGTGCGGATGTCGCTCTCGGTCAGGTTGATCGCCTCGAACGAGACGGCAAACTGTTCCGACACGTCCCAACTGATGTTGAGATCGAGCTGACCGAACGGGCGCACGAACACCGGGTTGCGATCGCCGCCGCCACGATTGGCCGACTGCAGGAACTTGTCGCGCCAGTTATAGGCGAGACGCGCCGACAGGCCGTTCTTGTCATAGATCAGCGTGGCGTTGGCAGTATCCGACAGACCGACCAGTGCGAACTGGTCCTCGCTCGGATCGGCGCCGACATCGATGCCCACGTCACCCCGGACCAGCGTATAGGCCGCCGACACACCGAAACCGGTATTGCCGAAGAAATGCTGGGCCGCGAGTTCGAAGCCCCAGATCTTGCCCTGCCGGTTGTTGATCGGCTGCGTGACCTCGAAATCGTAGAGCGGATCATTAGCGTCCGGCGTCAGGTCGACTTCGGTCAGCACTTGGTCGATGAAGGCCTGGCTGAGCGCCCCGTTCGAATAGTTCGCCTGGAACTGCTGCGACGCGGCATCGATATTGCCCTGCTGCTGCAGCAATGCCGTCATCGTGAACAGGTTGACGTCGCTCGGGTCAGCCCCCAGCCGCTTGAGTTCAGCCAGTGCCGTGCCCGATCGCGATCCCGCCGCGCCCGAACTGACATCGCGCAGCCCGAACAGGTTGCGCGTCGTCTGGCCGGTGCCGACGAAATTCTGCACCCGCTTTTCGAACACGCCCGCCGAGATGTAGCTCGACGGCTTGTAATACCATTCGAACGACAGATCGAGATTGTCGGAAATCAGCGGTGACAGGCGGGCATTGCCGGTCGATCCGGTGGCAAAGCCGCCGAGCGCGATCGGACGCGGCGGGGTGCCGACCGAGCTTGCCACGAACAGATTGCCATAATCGGGCCGGGCAATGGTCTTGCTGAACGAGAAGCGACCGATGAAATTCTTCGCCAGCTCGATCTGGAAGTCCATCGCGGGCAGGAAGTTGTTGTAATTGCCGCTGTCCGAAACCGGCTGGACCTCATCCGACACCACCAGGGTGAAGTCGTTATCCGATACCCAGTTGATCGCCTGTGGCACCGCCACCAGCGATGTCGAACGCACCTTGGTCCGTTCGTAACGTGCGCCGACCACCAGCGATGCCGGACGGCCCGCCAGTTCGCCCTTCCAGGTCAACTGGCCGTAAGCGGACCAGATATCCTCCTTGACCCGGTTATCTTCCTGCTGGGTGATGCCGATGGCGTTGCCGCGCTGGGCATAATAAGGCGACAGCGCATTATAGAGATCGACGGCGCTGCCCTGGAAGGCGGTCAGCGTCGCGCCCTGACCCTTGGCATCGAAATTGTCGAACTTGCAGACCAGGCAATATTCCTGAAGCACACCCGGCGCGACCGATGCGATATCGCCAACATTGCTGATGCCCCAGTCGCCCAGCGTCTGCTGCGTCTGGGTGCGGGTCTGGCGCATCTTGGACGTGCGGTAATTGGCGCCGACGTCGAAGCGGCTGCCGCCATCATCCAGTTCCCAGCCCAGGTCGGCGCGGATCTCGTTGAGCCGCTGGCGCTGCGCCGAGGACACGGTGCGGCCCATCTGCGACCCCAGGTCACCCAGATCCAGCACGCCATTTCCATTGCCGCGCAGGGCATCGTTGATGGTGATCGACTGAACCGGGATGACGCCGCTGAAATCGGCCGACTGCGACGCCACGATCGGCGCGCCCAGGCCCACCAGCGTCGAACTCACGCCATTGGGATTGTCGGGCGAGCTTTGCGCCAGGCCAGTATGGCCGTCGATCGACAGGGTGACGCGGTCGTTGATTTCCCATTTGGCGTTCAGGCCATAATCCTGCAGCCGGTTGCGCACGCCGCGTTCGGCCTGTTCAAACGCCGCGTCCTTAACGCCGGCGATATTCTCCTGCAGATAGCTGGTCGTGGCGACCACCGGATTGCCGTCAAACTCCACCTGGGCGAAGGGCCGGTTGAACCAGTTGCCCTGGCTGGCACGCTGTTCCCGCTGCTTGTTCTGGGCGAACAAAGCGTCGGCGGTGAAGGTCAGCGTCTCGGTCGGACGGAATTGCATGACCGCCGATCCGTTGATGCGCTCGCGCGAACCCTGCGAATAATAATAGCTGCTGTCATTGGGCACCGACACCAGGGTGTTGGGGTCGGTCGGCGCGTTGCTGATCTGGGTATTGGCGTTGACGAAGCCGTTGGCCGGATCGGCGAACTGGCTGTAACGGCGGATGTTCCAGTTGTTGACGGTCGCGCCGCGGGTCGAGAAATTGCGCTTCTGATAGCTGCCGAAGATCGAAACGCCGAACACTTCATTCTCGTCGCGCCAGCTCAGCAGGCCCGATGCTTCTGGCGTGATCTTGGCCGGGTCGCTCAGGCTCTTCTCAACGCTGGTGTCATAGAGCGCCTTGACGCCGATCGTGCCGCTGAAGCCCGCCTCGCGCGCGTCGAGCGGCTTGCGGGTAACGACGTTGATCGACGCGCCGATGCCGCCCGACGGGATCGCCGCGCGACCGGTCTTGTAGACTTCCAGCGTGCTGACGCCTTCCGACGCCAGATTGCCGAAGTCGAAGGAGCGGCTGGTGCCCGACGAATAGTCGGCATTCTGGTCGCCACCGACGGAGGTGACATTGGCCGATGGCAGCGCGCGCCCGTTCAGCGTCACCAGGTTGAAGCCGCCGCCAAAGCCGCGGACCGTGACCTGCGAGCCTTCGCCATTGACGCGGTCGATCGACACGCCGGTGATACGCTGCAGCGATTCCGCCAGATTGGTGTCGGGGAACTTGCCGATATCTTCGGCCGAAATGGCATCGACCACGCCGCTCGAATTGCGCTTGATGTCGATCGCGCGATCAAGGCTGGCGCGCACGCCGGTGACAATAATGTCGGCTTCGGCATTCTGGACGGCGGCGTCCTGCGCCTGCGCTACCGTTGGTGTAACGCTATACGTTAGCGCTATCAGAGACGCGCAACGCATGAATCTGGAATATGGTAAGCCCATTTCAGAATCCTCCCTTTTTTAACAGCTCGCCCACATCGAGCCTTATTGGACGTTCATGCTAGCCTAATGGCCAGCGTTGTCAATTATGATGCTATGATTGGTTAAAGTCCCTAAGGGTTTGATTTACAGATTTATATTTGACTGAAAATAATGGTTTTTTATGTTTTATTGTGCATTGAAAAAAATATTCTACCGATGCGCATTTTTTGACTATATCAATTCTGCAGGACAATAGCGACGCAGGAATTCGCGATGGCTGGGCATCTCCGCCACGACCCCGGCAATGTCCTTGCGCATGCGCGCCAGCTCCTCGCGCAGCTGCGGTTCCGGCATCATCGCCGCGACATGATGATAGCCGCGCGGGTGCATGCCCTGACCCAGCAGCACCGATGACCAGCTGTCGACGCGGAACAGCTCATGCCCCAATTGATAGGCGCGGCCATTTTCCTGCCACAGCGCCAGCCTTTCCTTCAGGCTGTCGGGTATCTCCATCGTCCGGCAATGATCCCAGAAGGGGGAATCGTCACGCTGGGTCACATGATAGTGAAGGATGATGAAGTCGCGGATATTCTCGAATTCCAGCCGTGACTTGCGGTTGAAATGGTCGAGCAGCGCGTCGTCGAACCCGTGGAAGGGGAAATCCTCGATCAATCGCGTCACCGCCGCCATCATCAGGTGGATGCTGGTCGATTCGAGCGGCTCGATGAAGCCGCCGGCCAGTCCCAGGCCAACGCAGTTCTTGTGCCAGGCCCTGGTCCGGGTGCCGGTCTTGAACCGCACCAGCCACGGGTCGACGATCGGTTCCCCCTCAATCTCCGCCAGCAGCCGGGCATGCGCCTCGTCGTCGGACATGAAATCGCTGGCAAAGACGAAGCCGTTGCCGTCGCGATGCTGCAGCGGGATGCGCCAGCGCCAGCCCGCCTCATGCGCGATTGCCGAAGTATAGGGCTGCGCCGGACCGTCGGAGGTGGACTGGACCGCGACCGCGCGGTCGGTGCGGATCCACTGGCCCCAATCCTCGAAGCCGACGCCCAGCGCCTCGCCCAGCAGCAGCGATCGAAAACCGGTGCAATCGATGAACAGGTCGCCCTCGATCCGCGTGCCCGATTCCAGCACCAGCGCCGCGATATGCCCGCTCTCGGGCGCCAGTTCGACATTGCGGATCTTGCCTTCGACCCGCTTCACTCCCGCCGGCTCTGCCAGGCTGCGCAGGAATAGGGCATAGCGCGCGGCGTCGATATGATAGGCATAGCTGGGCGCGACCGAACTGCTGAGCGACATGCGATTGGCCTCGCCCGCCACCCATTCCAGACAATATTCGCCCAGCTCGCCGCCAAAGCCCTGCGCCCTGGCGTGCAGCCAGAAATGGTGGAAATCGGCCATCCAGCTCCATTGCAGCCCGATCGTGCCGAACGGGTGGATATAGCGGTCGCCGACCTGCCCCCAATTCTTGAACTCGATGCCCAGCTTCACCGTCGCCTGCGCCTCGGCCATGAAGCGGTCTTCGCGAATCTTCATCAGTTGGTGGAAGCCGCGGAAGGTCGGCACGGTGGATTCGCCCACGCCGATGGTGCCGATCGCGTCGGATTCGACCAGTATGATGTCGATCAGCGGTCCCAGATGGCGGACCAGCGCGGTCGCCGTCACCCAGCCGGCAGTGCCGCCGCCGGCGACGACAACCCGCTTCACCACCCGGTCGGACGTCGGAAAATCTGCATGCATGTCGGTCAATCCAGCGGAAGGAAAAACAGGATGGGGCGCCGCATCGGTCAGGCAGCACCGGGCGTGGCGACGGCGCGCGCGGTGGGGTCATCGTCCGGCCCGTCGGCAATCGGGCCGCCCAGCCGCTTCCGACGCGCCAGCCGGTCGATCGCCGGAACCGTCATCATCGTCGTCACGATCGTCATCAGCGCCAGCATCGCGAACAGTTCCGGCCCGATGATGCCGCGCTGCAGGCCGATATTGATGACTAGCAATTCCATCAGCCCGCGCGCATTCATCAGCGCGCCGACGGCGAGCGCGGTGACATTGTCCTGCCCGGTCAGCCGCGCCGCCGCCCAGCAGGCGCCCCCCTTGGCCAGGATCGATACCGCCAGGATCGCCAGCGCGACCAGCGCCAGCGACAGGCTGCTGACCATCGTCACCTGCGTATTGAGGCCGGAGACGGTGAAGAAGATCGGCACGAGGAGGCCGATGGTCATCGGCTCCAGCCTGCGGGCCAGCCCCTGCGACAGGATGCCGCGCGGCATCGCCACCCCCAGCAGGAATCCGCCGAACACGGCATGCAGCCCGGCCATGTCCATCGCCCAGGCGCACCCGCCGAACAGCAGCAGCACGACCAGCAGCATGGCCGGCGTAACCCGTCCTTCCCGCTCTGCCCAGCGAGCGAGCGGCGCCAGCAGCCGGCTGCCCAGGAACAGCATGACAATCGCGAACAGCCCGCCGCCGCCCAGCGCCCGGACCGCGATCATCCCGTCCGCGCCGATGCAGGCGAGCAGGATCGCCAGGATAGACCAGGCGATCGCATCGTCGATCGCCCCGGCCGACAGCGCCAGCGCGGCCAGCGGCGTGCCGCCCAGCCTCCGTTCGCGGATGATCCGCGCCAGCACGGGAAAGGCGGTGATGGAAATGGCGACGCCGATGAACAGGGTCGCCTCGAACGGCGTGACCGTCGGCCCGAACAGCCCCATGGCCGACAGCCAGGGCGTCAGCGCCACCGCGCCCAGAAAGGGCACGATGATGCCACACAGCGAAACCGCAACTGCGCTGCCCGCCTGAAGATGGAAATGCGCGCGGCGAAAGCCGAGGCCGACCAGGAACATGTAGAGGCCGATGCCGGCCTGCGCGACAAATTGCAGCAGCGGCCGGGTCTCGATCGGGAAGAGCAGCGCCTGGGCCTGCGGCGCCAGCCAGCCGAGCAGCGAAGGACCAAGCAGGATGCCCGCGATCATGTCGCCGATCACCCGTGGCTGGCGCAGGAACCGGCCGACCAGCCAGCCGGACAGGCGACAGGCGCCAAGAATGACGACCATCTGCACCGCCAACGCCGCGCCGACATGGACCAGATCCATGCACCCCTCCTTGCCCCTGTCCGGTGCATGGGAATCCCCGTTCCCCGCATCCGACGCGCCGGACAATGGCAGGATGGCGCGGGGGGACAAGTGTTTTTCGCACCCCGCCGCAAAAAATGGGAGCGCTACCCCCGATCGCGCCGGATCGCGGCCAGATCATCCGGCCGATTGATATTGGGCAGCACCAGCCCCGGCAGCGTCACGGTGCGCGCATCAATCCGCGCCAGCCAGCCCCGGATCGACCGGTTATTATCCTCCGCCAGATGCGCGTCCAGCTCGGGCGCCAGCGCGGCCGGCCACCAGCCGAGCAGCTGCTGCCCATCGAGGATCGCCGCCCGCTCGCCGATCAGCAGCGCGGGCAGCTCGGCCGGATAGAAGGGCATGTCGCAGCCGCTGGTCAGCACGCCGTCAAAGCCGTGGGCCTGGGCATGATGCAGCGCGGCGTTGAGGCCGCCCAGCGGCCCCATGTCCGGTCCCGGCCGGTCGGGCAGGCTGAGATAGGCTTCCTCGATCCGGCCACAGATCGCGATCGCGGCGACATGGAGAGAGAGCGCGTCGATCGCATGGTCGATCAGCCGCCGCCCGTCGAGCAGCGCCGCCGCCTTGTCGCTGCCGAAGCGGGTCGCGCGTCCGCCCGCCATTATCGCCCCCAACAGCCTGGCCATGCCCGCCCCTCCTGCCGATCCGGTCCATCTGCTTTGACATTGGCAGGGCACAGGGGCAAGGGTTCGGGCCGATGGCAGGCGCGCCCCGCGCGCCGCCCCTTCCCGGCGAGACCCCGATGCATCTGCATGATTTCGATATCGACCTGTTCCTGCGCGACTATTGGCAGCAAAGGCCGCTGCTGATCCGCAATCCCTGGGCGCAATGGACCAACCCGCTGGCGCCCGAGGAACTGGCGGGCCTCGCCTGCGAGGAGGGCGTCGAGTCGCGGCTGGTGGTGCAGGCGGACGGCGACTGGACGATGGAACAGGGGCCGCTGGCGGAGGATCGCTTCGCCGCGCTCGGCGCCAGCCCCTGGACCTTGCTGGTGCAGGCGGTGGATCACCAGGTGCCCGATATCGCGGCGTTGATCGCCCCGTTCCGCTTCATCCCCGACTGGCGGATCGACGATGTCATGGTCAGCTATGCCAGCGACGGCGGCGGCGTCGGCCCGCATTTTGACCAATATGACGTCTTCCTGATCCAGGGCGCGGGCCGCCGCCGCTGGCGCATCGGCCAGATGTGCGACGATAACAGCCCGCTGCGCCCCCATGCCGACCTGCGCCTGCTGGCTGAATTCGACGCGACCGACGAATGGGTGCTGGAGCCCGGCGACATCCTCTATGTCCCGCCCGGCATCGCCCATGATGGCGTCGCGGTGGGCGCCGACTGCATGACCTATTCGGTCGGCTTCCGCGCGCCGGCGCGCAGCGAACTGATCGAGGGCTGGACCGATCGCCTGCTCGAAGGGCTGGGCGAGGATGATCGCTATGCCGATCCCGCCTTGGCGCGCCAGGCCAATCCCGGCGAGATCGCCCCGGCCGCGCTGGCCCGGTTGCAGGCGATGGTGCTGGAACAGCTGGCCGACCCGGCCGGCTTTGCCCGCTGGTTCGGCGAATATAGCAGCACCCGCAAATATCCCGAGATTGACTGGGCACCCGAGGAAGCGATCGACCCGGCCACGATGCAGGCGCTGGTAGCGGAAGGCGCACCCCTGCGCCGCAATCCGGCCAGCCGCTTCGCCTTCGTCCGGGCGGAAGACGCCATCCTGCTGTTCGTCGATGGCGCGTCGCATGACTGCACCGGTGCCAGCGCGACACTGGCGCAGCAATTGTGCGCGGACGACGCGCTGGAGCTTGATCCGGCGCTGGCGGGCGACGCCGCCGCAATCGCGCTGCTGGTGCTGCTCCACAATCAGGGCAGCATCGCGTTCGAGGACGAAGAAGAGGAGGAGGACGACGCATGGGACGACTGATCCTCCTCAACAAGCCCTATGGCGTGCTGTGCCAGTTCAGCGACGAGCGCACCGGCCCGCCGCGCCCGACCCTGACCGACTATGTCGACGTGCCCGGCGTCTATCCCGCCGGCCGGCTCGACCTCGACAGCGAAGGGCTGTTGCTGCTGACCGATGATGGCCGGTTGCAGGCGCGCATTGCCGACCCGCGCTTCAAGATGCCCAAAACCTATCTGGTCCAGGTAGAGGGCGACCCCGACGATACGCCGCTGGCGGCGCTGCGGCGCGGCGTGCAGCTGAAGGACGGCATGACCCTGCCGGCCGAGGTCGAGCGGATCGATGATCCCGCGCTGTGGCCGCGCGACCCGCCGGTGCGCTTCCGCAAGAGCGTGCCCGATTGCTGGCTGCGCCTCACCATCCGCGAAGGCCGCAATCGGCAGGTTCGGCGCATGACCGCGGCGGTCGGCCTGCCGACCCTGCGCCTGGTCCGCTGGCGCATCGGCGACTGGACGATCGACGACATCGCGCCGGGCACCTGGCGGGAGGCGCCGGCGATCCTGCGCCAGGGCCGATAGAGAACGCCTCTCCCGAAGTTCACAGTGTAAACGGGCTTTTAGGGCCTTTTGCGCCGGTTTTGCCTCTGCGACGCGCCGGTCACGCGCGGGAAACGCGTCACCTCCAACAAGGGGCGGGTCCGCGCACCGCGCCCGGATCGCCCCCGCCGCGCGCCGCCGAAGCGACACCCACCCACCGGTTGCGCACCGGGCAGGCGCCGGATGGAGAAGACGGGGTGACGAAGGAATGCGCTGTCGCATCGCCAAGGGTAGAGCAGAGCCAGGGTGAATAGGAAAGCGGTGGGCGATGACGGCCGCGCGCGCGATCGGGTCGCGTCCGGCGCGACATTGCTGGGGATGAGCGGTAGCGACTATCTCCCGTCATTGATGGCTGACGGCCCAATGCTGCCCTCTCCTCGTCGTCATCCCGGACTTGATCCGGGATCCATTCAGCAAGCCCTATCTGGCGCAGTGCAGAATGGCTCCTGACTTTCGTCAGGATGACGCCTGTGGGGATTGGCAGGCTTCGACCAAGAGCGGCGGCAAAATCCTCCCCTGCAAGGGGAGGGGGACCACGAAGTGGTGGAGGGGTGTCACCCTATCGAGAGGAGGACACCCCTCCGTCTGGCCTACGGCCAGCCACCTCCCCTAGCAGGGGAGGATGGTCTGGAAGCGACCAGCAGCGGACGTTTCCCACTCCCCTTCCTTCCAGGGAGGGGCCGGGGGTGGGTGCGCCGCGCAGCGGCGGTCTACGGTCGATAGGGCAGAAGCTCGCTACGCTCGCAACCCACCCCAACCCCTCCCTGGAAGGGAGGGGCTATGCCTTGTTCCCACCCTTCACCCCTCCCGTTCGCGCGCCTTGACCTTGCGGACCTCGGCGAGTTGGCCCATCAAAATCGTCAGCGCATCGCGCTCCGTCTGTGGCAGATCCCTGGTCTCGAAATGGCGGATCAGCACTTCGAGCGCGTCGCCGATCCGGCCGATCTGCCGGCCATAGCTGCCGACCTCGTTCAATACCGTGCGCTCTATGTCCGGGCGTGCCGTCTGGCCGAGCGCGATATTGATGAGGCCGACCTGGCCGCCGCTCTGCGTCCAGGTCAGGGGATTGATCGCCTGCCACAACCGTTCGGGTGCCAGCGCCACACTAAAAGGTTCCATGCCGTGCTCCTTGTCGGGGAAGGATGACGGAGGCGAAGCCTGCCATGGGCGCCGCATCGGGGCAAGATGCTGTCCTACAGCAGCCCGCTTTGCTATTCTTGCCACCCGGTTTCCGACTTTTCGATAGGATCGGCGGGGCGCAAGAAAATGTCAGAATGTGCGGGAAATATGCGAAGTTAAGCGGATGATCTCCAACAAGGGACGCTTTTGCGTGGCCGGCCGGATGGTCGCGCCACTGGATTGCCGCCCGTCATGCCCTAAATAGCGACAAATGCCCCCAGCCACGCCCGATTCCACGCCCCTTCCGCCCGCCTGGGCCACGCTGCGGCGCTTCATCCCCTATCTCTGGCCGGCCGATGCGCCGGCGCTGCGGCGCCGTGTCGCGGTGGCGCTGGCGCTGGTCGCGCTGGCCAAGGTCGTCACCCTCGCCATGCCCTTTGCCTATAAGGGCGCGATCGACCGGATGGCGCCGGGGCTGGAACCGGCCGCCGGCCTCGCCATGGCGCTGGTCGTCGCCTATGCCGGCGCGCGCTTTGGCGGCGTGCTGTTCGACAATCTGCGCAACGCCATTTTCGAGAAAGTCGGGCAGGAAGCAGGCCGGCGCCTGGCCGACGATGTCTTCGTCCACCTCCACCGCCTGTCGCTGCGCTTCCATCTCGACCGGCGCACCGGCGCCGTCACCAAGATCGTCGAGCGCGGTACGAAAAGCATCGACACGATGCTCTATTTCCTGCTGTTCAACATCGCGCCGACGGTGCTGGAACTGCTCGCCGTCTGCGCCATCTTCCTGGTGAAGTTCGGCCCCGGCCTGGTCGCCGCGACGCTGGCCATGGTCGCCCTCTATATCTGGTTCACGCGGCTCGTCACCGAATGGCGCAACCAGCTGCGCCGCGACATGGTGGACATGGACACCAGCGCCGTCGCCCATGCCGTCGACAGCCTGCTGAATTTCGAGACGGTCAAATATTTCGGCGCGGAGGAGCGCGAGGCGCGGCGCTACGGCACCGCCATGCGCCGCTATGCCAAGGCGGCGGTAAAGTCGGAAAACAGCCTCGCCTGGCTCAATATCGGCCAGTCGCTCATCACCAACCTGATGATGGGCGGGGCGATGGCCTATACCGTCTGGGGCTGGAGCCGGGGGCAATTCTCGACCGGCGACGTGGTGCTGGTGAATACGCTGTTGTCGCAGCTGTTCCGCCCGCTCGACCTGCTCGGCATGGTCTATCGCACCATCCGCCAGGGCCTGATCGACATGGAGGCGATGTACAAGCTGATCGATACCGAGACGGAGGTGGCCGACGCGCCCGGCGCCCCGGCGCTGCAGGTGGCGGGCGGCGCGGTTCGCTTCGATGCTGTCCGCTTCGGCTATGATCCCGAGCGCGAGATCCTCCATGGCGTCAGCTTTGCGGTGCCGGCGGGCAAGACGCTCGCCATCGTCGGCCCGTCGGGCGCGGGCAAGTCGACCATCGCCCGTATCCTGTTCCGCTTCTACGATATCCAGGGCGGCACCGTGTCGATCGACGGGCAGGATATCGCCGCCGTGACGCAGGCATCGCTGCGTGCCGCGATCGGCATCGTGCCGCAGGACATGGTGCTGTTCAACGACACGGTCGGCTATAATATCGGCTATGGCCGCGAAGGCGCAAACCAGGCGGAGATCGAGGCGGCGGCCAAGGCGGCGTCGATCCACGACTTCATCATGAGCCTGCCGCAGGGCTATGATACCCGCGTCGGCGAACGCGGCCTCAAGCTGTCGGGCGGCGAGAAGCAGCGTGTCGCCATCGCCCGCACGTTGCTGAAAGACCCACCGCTACTGGTGCTGGATGAAGCGACCAGCGCGCTCGACAGCCGCACCGAGACCGAGATCCAGACCGTGCTGCGCGACATCAGCCGCAAGCGCACGACATTGGTGGTGGCCCATCGCCTGTCGACCGTGGTCGATGCCGACGAGATCATCGTGCTGGACGCCGGCCGCATCGTCGAGCGCGGCCGCCATGCCGATCTGGTCCGCGCCGACGGCCTCTACGCCACCATGTGGGCGCGCCAGGCAACCGAGCGTGAGGATATGCCGCAGGAGCCGGGCATCGAGGACATGTTCGAGGTCGCCCCGCAATAAATGGTCATCGCTCGCTGATCTGCGCCAGCGGATCGAGCCGGGCTTGCCAGCCCAGCCGGTCCAGCTCGGGCGTGTCGGCGACGGCTTCGGGATAGCCCAGGCATAGCAGGGCAGCGAAGGTCCAGTCGTCGGGCACCGCCAGCGTCCGCGCGACGAAGGCGGGGTCGAGGATCGACACCCAGCCGAGCGCCAGCCCACGCGCCCGCGCCGCCAGCCACAGCGTGTGGATCGCCAGCACCACCGAATGGAGCCGTGTCTGCGGCATGGTCGCCGCGCCCAGCCCCGCGCCGGCCGATGTCGCATCGTCGCAGAAGACGGCGATGATCTCCGGCGCCTCGCCCAGCCCGTGCAGCTTCAGCGCGCGATAGGCGTCATGCCGGGTCGCGTCGGCGATCTGGCTGGTGGCCCGCTCCCGCTCGGCATCGACATGATCGGCCAGTGTCGCGCGCAGCGCCGGCGTCCTTACCCGGACGAAGCGCCAGGGCTGGCTGTTGCCGACCGAGGGCGCCAGTTGCGCCAGCGTCAGCAGCTCCAGCACCATCGCCTCGTCCAGTGGATCGGTGCGGAAATGGCGCACGTCGCGGCGCCAGGTCAGCAGCTCCGTCAGCGTCACGCAGAAATCGGGATCGAAGGCCTGCATCAATATTCGATGCCGGCCTGCGCCTTCACCCCGCTGCGGAAGGGATGCTTGATCATGGTCATTTCGGTGACCAGATCGGCCGCCTCGATCAGCGCCTCGGGCGCGTTGCGGCCGGTGACGACGACATGCTTCATCGCGTCCCTGCCGGTCAGCACCGCCAGCACCTCGTCCAGCGGCAGATAGTCGTAGCGCAGCACGATGTTGAGTTCATCGGCCAGCACCATCGCATAGTCAGGGTCGGCGACCATGCGTTTCACCTCGTCCCACGCTTCGCGGGCCAGCGCGATGTCGCGGCTGCGATCCTGCGTGTTCCAGGTGAAGCCCTCGCCCATAGGCTTGAATTCGACCTGTTCGGGGAAGGCATCGAACACCGCCTTCTCGCCGGTGGTCATCGCGCCCTTCACGAACTGGACCACGCCGACCTTCTTGCCATGGCCGATCATGCGCACGACCATGCCCAGCGCCGCCGTGGTCTTGCCCTTGCCCTTGCCGGTATGGACGATCAGCAGGCCCTTTTCCTGGGTCTTGGTCGCCATGATCTTGTCATGGGCGGCCTGCTTCTTCTTCATCTTTTCCGCATGCTGTTCGTCGGTGCGTTCGACCATCATCACTCTCCAGAAAGCTCGGCGAGCAGCATGCCCGCGCTGTTGGACTTGGGTTTCCACAGACCGCGTTCCAGCGCCTCGGCCAGCCGGGCGGCGGTCTCGCGCAGGGCGGCGGGATTGGCGTCGGCCATGAAGGCGCGCACGGTGTCGTCCTCGATGAAGGCGGCGTGGACGGCGTCGAAATGATGATCGCGTACCGCATGGGTGGTGGCGGCGAAGGCGAAGAGATAGTCGACCGAGGCGGCGATCTCGAACGCGCCCTTATAGCCATGGCGCATGACGCCAGCGATCCATTTGGGGTTGGTGACGCGGGCGCGCACGATGCGGCCGATCTCATCCTCCAAGGTGCGGATCACCGGCCGCTCCGGGCGGCTATGGTCGTTATGATAGCTGAGCGGCCGGGTGCCTTTCAGATGTTCGATGGCGGCGGCGATGCCCCCTTCGAACTGATAATAATCGTCGCTGTCGAGCAGGTCATGCTCGCGATTATCCTGGTTCTGGACGACCGCGTCGGCCTGGGCCAGGCGGGTGGCGAACAGGCTGCGTTCGCTGTCGCCCTCCACCCCCGCGCCATAGGCATAGCCGCCCCAGTCGAGATAGACGTTCGCCAGATCGGCGCGGCTGTGCCAGATCTTCTCGTCGATCATCGCCTGCAGTCCCGCGCCATAGGCGCCGGGCTTCGATCCGAACACGCGGGCGCCGGCGCGGCGCGCGGCCTCCGTGGCGTCGGTGCCGTCGGCCACCAGCGCCGCCTGTTCGGCGCGATGCCGGGCGGCGGCAGGATTATCCTCGTCCGGCTCATCGAGCGCCATCACCGCGCGGGCAGCGCTGTCGATCAGGTCGATCTGTTCGGGGAAAGCGTCGCGGAAGAAGCCGGAGACGCGCAATGTCACGTCGACGCGCGGCCGGCCCAGCTCGGCCAGGGTCATCATCTCGAAGCCGACGACCCGCCCCGAACTCCATTCCCAGCGCGGTCGCACCCCCATCAGCGCCAGCGCCTGCGCAATATCATCGCCGCCGGTGCGCATGTTCGCCGTGCCCCAGGCGGACAGGGCGATGGCGCGGGGATAGTCGCCTTCGCGCTGGAGATAATCGTCGACCAGCAATTGCGCCGATCGCTGGCCCAGATCCCAGGCGACAGCGGTCGGCACCGCGCGGGTATCGACCGAAAAGAAATTGCGCCCGGTCGGCAGCACGTCGGGCCGCCCCCGCGTCGGCGCGCCCGATGGCCCCGGCAGCACGAAACGCCCGTCGAGCCCGGCCAGCAGGGCGGCCGCCTCGCGCGGGCCACAGGCATCGACGCGCGGCGCCAGATCATCGGCGATCGCTGCCAGCACGGCTGCACTGGCCGGGCCGACCGGCGCCGCGCCATCGACCAGAGCCGCCGCCAGCAGTTCCAGCCGCTCGACCATGTCGCCATGGGTGCGCCAGGCATCTGTGGATAAGTCTGCCAAAGCCGCCGGACGCGGCCCATCCCATGGCACGCCCAGCACGCAATCGAGCGGATCGAAATCGAGGCCCAGATCATCGGCCAGCGCCCGCAGCAGCGACGCCTGCCCCGGATGATCCAGGCCGCGCAGCGTGCGCGCCAGCGCGATCAGCAGGTCGCGCCGCAGTCGCCCCTCCGGCGAGGCGGTGAAGACATGCAGCCCGTCGCGAATCTGCAATTCCTTCAGCTCGCACAGATAATTGTCGATCGCGGCGAGCGCGTCATCATCGTCGCCGGCGGCACCCGCATCCTTGTCCAGCCCCTGGCTGCGGGCGAGGTCGATGATATCGCGGCGCAGCCGGTCGAGCCGGCGCGGGTCCATGCCGGCGGCGAGATAATATTCGTCCACCAGCGCTTCGAGCTGCTTGAGCGGCCCATAGCTTTCCGCGCGGGTCAGCGGCGGGGTCAGATGGTCGAGGATGACGGCGCCGATGCGGCGCTTGGCCTGCGTCCCCTCGCCCGGATCATTGACGATGAAGGGATAAAGCTGCGGCACCGGCCCGGCGCAGATTTCGGGGAAGCAATCGGCCGAAAGCGACACCGCCTTGCCCGGCAGCCATTCCAGATTGCCATGCTTGCCGACATGGACCAGCGCCTGCGCGCCGAAATCCTGCGCCAGCCAGACATGAAAGGCGAGATAGGCGTGGGGCGGCGGCAGCGCGGGGTCATGATAGCTGCTCTTGGGATCGATATTGTAACCGCGCGCCGGCTGCACCGCGATCGCGACATGGCCGAAACGATGGACCGCAAGGCGAAAGGCACCGTCCCGCACGAAGGGATCGGCTTCAGGCGCGCCCCAGCGATCGACCATGGCCGTGCGGGCGCTGTCGGGCAGAGCGGCAAAGGCGGCGCGATAGACATCGAGCGACAGGCTGGCTTCGCCCGGCCGATCCATCGACGCCCGATCATTGGTGACGCCGCCGGTCATCAGCCGCATCAACGCGGCGCCATCGCGCGGCGCATCGCCGATCGCATAGCCGGCCTCGCCCAATTGGCACAGGATCGCGGCGGCGCTGGCGGGCGTGTCGAGGCCGACGCCATTGCCGATGCGGCCATCGCGATTGGGATAATTGGCCAGCACCAACGCGACCCGGCGCTCGGCCGGTGCGGTACGGCGCAGCGCCGCCCAGTTGCGCGCCAGATCGGCGACGAAGGCGACCCGGTCGGGTGCGACGCGCGGCACGACGATGCCGCACTGGGTCCGCGCGTCGAACCGCTCAGCCGCCTTGAAGGCGACGGCGCGGGTGAAGAGGCGGCCGTCCACTTCGGGCAGGGCGACATTCATCGCCAGATCGCGCGGGCCAAGGCCACGGGCGGACCCGCGCCAGCTGCCTTCCTCGACCCCGGCAAAGGCGGTCTGCAGGATCGGGCAATCGGCCTGTTCCAAGATGCCCGGCACGCGCGGCTCGGACGACGACGAGGCGGCGAAGCTGGTCGCATTGACGATGATGTCGGGCGCGATGTCGGCCAGCAGCCCGCCAAGCCAGTCGCGCACGAAGGGTTCGCGCAACGCACGCACATGCACGGCGGCGACATTGAAGCCGCGCGCGCCAAGCGCCGCCACCATCGCATCGACCGCGCTCAGCGTGCCGGCCACCACCAGCGCGCGATAGAAGATCAGCAGCGCCACCGGCCGCCCCTCGACCCAGGTTGCGCGCAGTTCGGCTACGCCCGGCCGGTCATGGCCGGGTAGGTAGAGGCCGGCGTCAGCGATCGGCAGCGGATGGTCGGGCTCGCCCGCATCCGCGCCGGTCAGCCGGGCGGCGCAGCGCAGGAAGGACAAAGCATTGGCGGTGCCGCCCTGGCGCAGATAGTCCCGCAACTGCTCGCGCATCGCCGCCGGCACGGTGGAAGCACGATCCAGCGCCGGATCGCCCTCCCGCCCGTCGGCGATCGCGGCGAAGGCGATGCCCCGTTCGCGTGCGACCTGCGCAATCTCGTCCACGCCATAAGGCCAGTAGCTCTTGCCGCCGAGCAGGATGACGCAGACGAAGCGCGCCTTGGCGATCACCTTCTCGACATAGAGATCGACCGAATAGGGATGTTTGAGCTGCAACAGATTGGCCAGCCGCACGCTCGGCGCGTCATCGGGCAGGCGCGCGGCAGCGGCGGCGAAACAGGCCAGATCGCTGTCCGCCACGGTCAGGATGACGATGTCGCCGGGCGGCTGATCGAGGTCGATCGCCTCCTCGCCGTCGCTGATCGTTCCCGGCGTGGCGGACAGGAGATGCATCAGCCGAGCACGGCCTGGATGTCGGCCTCGATCGCGGCGCGGTCCAGCCCCTTCTGGCCGATCACCACCAGCTGGGTCCGGCGCGCCTCCCCCGCCTGCCAGGGGCGGTCGAAGAAATGCTGGATGCGCGGGCCGACCGCCTGCACCACCAGACGCATCGGCTTGCCGGCAACCGCGACCATGCCCTTGACGCGCAGCACGTCATGGGTGGCGATCAGCGCGGACAGCGCCTCCACCAGCGTGTCGGGATCGGCGACCGCAGCGCCGCCGACGACGAAGCTGTCGAAATCATTATGGTCATGATCCTCGCCCTCCGCCTCATGGTGCGAGGGGCGGGCGTCAAGATCATCCTCCGCCGCCGCGACGATGCCCAGCAGCGCGCCGATATCGACCGCACCATGAGCGGCGCGGACGATCTTCACGCCGGGCCGCGTCTCGGCATCGACCTGCGCCTCGACCGCGGCCAGCGTGTCGGCATCGACCAGGTCGCTCTTGTTCAGCACCACCATATCGGCACAGGCGAGCTGATCCTCGAACAATTCCTCCAGCGGGCTGTCATGGTCCAGATTGGGATCGGCGGCACGCGCGGCGGCCAGCGCCGCCTCGTCGGTGGCAAAGCGACCGGCGGCGACCGCATCGGCGTCGATCAGCGCGACGACGCCGTCCACCGTGGCGCGGGTGCGGATGTCGGGCCACTGGAAGGCCTTGACCAGCGGCTTGGGCAGCGCCAGGCCCGACGTCTCGATGATGATATGGTCGGGCGGGCTCGGCCGGTCGAGCAGCGCGGTCATGGTCGGCAGGAAATCGTCGGCCACGGTGCAGCAGATGCAGCCATTGGCCAGTTCGACAATATCCTCTTCCGGGCAGGCGGCGTCGTTGCAGCCCTTCACCAGTTCGCCATCGACGCCGACATCGCCAAATTCGTTGATGATGAGGGCGAGCCGGCGCCCCTTCGCATTTTCCAGCAGATGGCGGATCAGCGTGGTCTTGCCCGCGCCCAGAAAGCCGGTGATGACGGTGGTCGGAATCTTGGCAGATGCAGTGTTGGCCATGACAAATACTCGCGCGCCGGAGCAACCGGGGCGGGAGCGAACCGGGCGCGCACGCACGGCCGGCCCGCATCGCGGACGGGCGCTTGTTCGCCCGCAGATGCGTGACCGCGCGGCTCCAGCCGCCAACCTGTCGCTCAGACGGAACACCGTGCCCCGGCCATCCCCTGGACCAAAGCAAGAGCGACCTAAACGCCGGCAGGTCTCCTGGCTTGCGGGTCATAGCGGGAGGAACGGCCTTCCCAGGCCTCGCAGGATTTAGCGTCCGGCCCAGTGGCTGCCCTCCCGGCTGGGGAGGGCGCTGTTCATCACGCTCGCCGCTCACAGTTGCAGGGACAGCTGCGGACTTGGATGCCATGGCATCCGCACCGCCTTCCCATTTTAAGCCCCCGTGGGGGCACCGGCGCGATCATGTCGGGACGATGCGAAGCGCCGTCCCTGGGCCGGTTCCTAGTCGCTTTGGGCAGCGGTGACAATCCAGCCATCGGCGATGGCGAGTGGCCAGGGCGTGAGGCGCTGGCCGACGCACGCCCCGCCGACGCAGACACCATCGTCGCGGCGGAAAATGGCGCCGTGCCAGCTACAGCGGATATGGCTGCCATCCGGGGTCAGATAATCGTCCAGCTGCTGCGCCAGCGGCAGGCCGGCATGGGGGCATTGGTCGACAAAGCCGACGACATGATCGCCGGTGCGCACGGCAAAGCCATGGAAGCGGCCGGCGCGCATCTGCAGCACAAAATTGCGCGCCTTGCCGTCGGCGATTTGCGCGATCGGGCACAGGCGCACGCCCGCCGGCGTCGCGAACAGGCGCGTGTCGGCGTCGCTCATGCGTCGGCGTCGGGCTGGCGATCGGGGTGCGCGGCGGCAAAGGCGGGGAGCGCGCATGCCGCCGCGTCCACGGCGCACAGCCGCGGAAAGGGCGTCAGGTCGACGCCGAAGCGCCGGGCATTGTAGAGCTGAGGCACGATATGGCAGTCGGCGAAACTCGGGCCGTCCCCGAAGGCATGGGTGCTGCCGTGTCGGGCGACCAGTGTTTCGAGCGCGGCCAGCCCCTCGCCGGTCCAGCGCGCGATCCAGGCGCGGACCTGATCCTCGCTGGCACCAAAATCCTGCCGCAGCGCCTGCAACACGCGCAGATTGCCGAGTGGATGAATGTCGCAGGCAATGATGCCGGCCATGGCACGGACGATCGCGGCATCGCCGGGATCGGCGGGCAGCAAGGGCGGCTGCGGCCAGCGCGCCTCGATCCATTCCAGTATCGCGCCGCTCTGCGTCAGCACGGTGTCGCCATCGACCAGCGCGGGCACCAGCCCCTGCGGCGCCAGCGCCCGATAGTCGGGCGCGCGCTGCGCACCGCTGCGCAGGTCATGAGTGACCTGTGCATAGTCGACGCCCTTCAAGGCCAGCGCGATCCGCACGCGATAGCTCGCGCTCGATCGCCAATAGCCATGGAGGATAAGGTCGCTCATCGCGCCGGCACGACCATCGCGCGGCATTCGCCAAAGCCGATCGACACATGGCCGGGGGCGGACGCGGTGGCGCGCAATGTCACCTCGTCGCCATCCTCCAGGAAGCAGCGTGTCTCGCCCGACGGCAGCTCGATCGGCTCGCGCCCGCCGCTGCTGATCTCCATCAGGCTGCCATAGCCCTCGCGCGTAGGGGCGGAGATGGTGCCGCTGCCCAGCAAGTCGCCGGGCATCAGGTTGCAGCCATTGGAGGCATGATGGGTGACGATCTGGCTGACGGTCCAGTACATGTTGCTCGCCGGCCCCTGGCTGAGCCGCATCGGCGGCTGGCCTGCGTCGCGCATCGCCTGGGTGGAGAGATAGACTTCCAAGGTCAGCGCCAGCGCACCATGGGTCTGGTCATCGGCATCGCTGAGGTAAGGCAACGGCGCCGGGTCGCCTTCGGGCCGGGGCGGCTGGGCGATGCGGAACGGCGCCAGCGCCTCGGGCGTCACCACCCAGGGCGAAATGGTCGAATGGAAATTCTTGGCGAGGAACGGCCCGAGCGGCTGATATTCCCACGCCTGGAAATCGCGCGCCGACCAGTCGTTGAGCAGGCAGAAGCCGGCGACATGATCCGCCGCCTCGCTGATGGGGATCGGGCTGCCCAGATCATTGCCGGCGCCGATCCATACGCCCAGTTCCAGCTCATAGTCGAGCCGGGCGGTCGGGCCGACCACCGGCACATCGGCTTCGGGCGGCTTGCGCTGGCCGCGCGGGCGGACCAGTGGATCGCCCGACGGGCGGATCGAGGACGCCCGGCCATGATAGCCGATCGGCACATATTTATAATTGGGCAGCAGCGGATTGTCGGGCCGGAACTGGCGGCCGATATTGTTGGCGTGATGGATGCCGACATAGAAGTCGCTATAGTCGCCGATCCGCGCCGGCAGGTGCAGCATGCAGTCGGCGGCCCGGTGCAGCAGCGGCTCGACCGCCGGGCGATGCGCCGGGTCCGACAGTAAAATGCTGATCCGGCGGCGCAGGGCGACCCGCTCCGCCACCGGCAGCGCCATCAGCGCATTGAGCTGCCCTTCCAGCAGCGGCGCGCAATCGATCAGCCCGGCGCCGACGCAAGCGGCCAGGTCCAAAATGGCGTCGCCAATCGCGACACCGGCGCGCGGCGAAGCTCCTGCGGGCGAAAACAGGCCATAGGGCAGGTTCTGGATCGGGAAATCGCCATGATCCTGCGCGCTCGCAACCCAGCTGGTGCGGGCGGGATCATGGGTTTCGTCTATGTGCCAATAGCTCATGGGGTCTCGTTCATCGGGGGAAGCTGGGCCTTGCGGAAGCCGGACCAGCAATCATCATAATCGGGTTGCAGCAGCGGGCTTTCCATCGCCCAGCGCGTGGGGCGCAGCCCCATGCGGCTTTCGAACATGAAGGCCATGGTGTTGGCGATGCGCTGGGGCTGGAGGTCGGCGGCGATCGCCTTGTCATAGCTGGCGCGGTCGGGGCCATGGCTGACCATGCCATTGTGCAGCGACGCGCCGCCGGGCGCGAAGCCGCCCGCCTTGGCATCATATTCGCCATGGATCAGGCCCATCAGCTCGCTCATCACATTGCGATGGAACCAGGGCGGCCGGAATGTGTCCTCCGCCACCATCCAGCGCGGCGGGAAGATGACGAAATCGATATTGGCGGTCCCCGGCGTCTCGCTCGGCGAGGTCAGCACCGTGAAGATCGAGGGATCGGGATGGTCGAAACTGACCGTGTTGATCGTGTTGAAACGGGTCAGGTCATAGCGCAGCGGCGTCAGATTGCCGTGCCAGGCGACGACGTCGAACGGGCTATGGTCCAGCATGGTTGTCCACAGGCGGCCCATATACTTCTGCACCAGCGCATAGGGCCGCTCGACATCCTCATAGGCCGCGACCGGCGCCTCGAAATCGCGCGGGTTGGCCAGGCCATTGGCACCGATCGGCCCCAGATCGGGCAGGCGGAAGGGCGCGCCGTAATTTTCGCAGACATAGCCGCGCGCCGCGCCCTCGATCAGCTCGACCCGGAATCGAACCCCGCGCGGGATCAGCGCGACCTGCAATGGCGCGACGTCGATCACGCCCAGTTCGGTGACGATGCGCAGCGCCCCCTGCTGCGGCACGATCAGCATCTCGCCATCGGCGCAGACGAAGGCGCGGTCGATCATAGAGGCCGTCGCGGCATAGAGATGCACGGCGCAACCCTGTCCCGCCGCGACATCGCCATTGCCGGCATAGCTGGTGAGGCCGTCGATAAAATCAACGTCACCCTCAGGCAATGGCAGCGGGTTCCAGCGCAGCCGGTTGGGTGAGGGCGGCACTTCGTCGAACGGCGCGCTGCGCAGCAAGGCTGCAGCATCATAGGGCGCGAACGGCGGATGCGCCGCCGCTGGCCGCATGCGATAGAGCCAGCTGCGCCTGTTCTCCGCCCGCGGCGCGGTGAAGGCGGTACCGGACAATTGCTCGGCATAAAGGCCATAGGGCACGCGCTGGGGCGAATTGCGCCCCACCGGCAGTGCGCCGGCCACCGCCTCGGTCGAAAAATGATTGCCGAAGCCGCTCATCATCCGGGGCGGCGCGTCACTCATCGACGGTGATCACGCCGCGACGGATCTGGTCCAGCTCGATCGATTCATAGAGCGCCTGGAAATTGCCATTGCCAAAGCCTTCATTGCCCTTGCGCTGGATGATCTCGAAGAAGATCGGGCCGAACATCGTCTCGGTAAAGATCTGCAGCAAGATGCCCTCCTCGCCGACATTGCCGTCGATCAGAATGCGGTTGCGCTTCAGTCGTTCCAGATCCTCGCCATGGCCCGGCACGCGCTGGTCGACCAGTTCATAATAGGTCTCGATCGTGTCCTGCAGCCGCACCCCGCGCGCGCGCAGCCGCTCGACCGTGTCATAGATATTGGCGGTGGTCAGCGCGATATGCTGGATGCCCTCGCCATTATAGTCGCGGATGAACTCCTCGATCTGGCTCTTGTCGTCCTGGCTCTCGTTCAGGGGAATGCGGATCGCCTTGTCCGGCGCGATCATCGCCTGGCTGAACAGGCCGGTCGCCTTGCCCTTGATATCGAAATATTTCTGCTCCTCGAAGCCGAAGAGGGTGCGGTAAAATTCGCTCCACACCCGCATCTGGCCGCGCTTCACATTGTGGGTCAGATGGTCGAGCAGGTCGAGGCCGACATTGTTGCGCGCTTCGGCTTCCCGCCAGCCGGGAAACTCGGCCCAGTCGGCATAGGGATCGCCGCCATCGGGCATGAAATAGAGGTAGGAGCCGCCAATCCCCTGGATCACCGTGTCATTCTCGTCCGTCGGCTTGCCGCCATGGTCGAGCGCCCAGCGCAGCGCCGCATCGGGATCGGCGACGCGAAAGGCCATGGCGCTGGCCGAAGGGCCATGCTCGCCACGGAACGCAGCGACCCGCCCGGCATCGTCGCGGTTGAGCATCAGGTTGATCCGCCCCTGTTTGTAGCGGGTGATATTCTTGGTCGGGTGCCTGTGCGTCGCGGTGAAACCCAGCTGCTCGAACTGGGCCGCCATCTTCTCGGGCTCGGGCGAGGTGAATTCGACGAACTCGAAGCCGTTGAGGCCCAGCGGGTTGGCGGGATCGATGGTCATAACGGGTTCCTCAGGCAGAAGGCAGATGCGGCGAAAGGCCGGCAACGAAGGCGGGGATGGTGTCGAGCCGCAGCCCGGCGATGTTGATGCGGCCATTGCCGGCCATGTAGATGCCATGGTCGGCGCGCATCGCGGCGACGGCGGCGGCGCTGACCGGCAGCATCGCGAACATGCCGCGCTGGCCGGAAATGGCGGCAAGCTGCGGATGGGCGGCCGCCAGCGCTGTGCGCAGCGCATTGATGCGGGTGCGCATCTGGTCCAGCTCGCTCGTCCATTGCGCGCGCATCGCCGGGCGTTCCAGGATGGTGCGGACGATCGCCGCGCCATGATCGGGCGGCATCGACCAGATGCCGCGCGCCAGCGCGACGATGTTGGAGAAGGCGAGCGTGGTCAGCGCGGCATTCGCCCCCTGCACCCACAGCGCCCCCACCCGCTCGCGATAGAGGCCGAAATTCTTGTCGCAGCTATAGGCGACCAGCGCATCGGGCACGACGGCCAGCATCTGGCGCGTGGCAGCGGCGTCCGCCTCCAGCCCGTCGCCCAGCCCCTGATAGGCCAGGTCGATGAACGGGATCAGGCCGCGCGCCGCGCACAGATCGGCAATCGCCGCCCATTGGTCGGCGCTGAAATCGACGCCGGTCGGATTATGGCAGCAGCCATGGAGCAGCAGCACGTCGCCGGCCTGCGCCGCGGTCAGATCAGCCAGCATCGCGTCGAAATCGACCGCGCCGGCGCCATCCAGGAAACGGTGCGACGCCAGCGCCAGCCCGGCCTCGCGGAAGATCGGCGCATGATTGGGCCAGGTCGGATCACCGATCCACACGGTGGCGCCGGGCCGGGCGCGGGCGATGAGGTCGGCGCCCAGCCGCAGCGCGCCGGTGCCGCCGGGTGTCTGCACCCCGGCAATCCGATCGGACCCGGCAAGCGGACCAAAGACAATGCCGGCGAGCAGATCGACAAAGCCCGTGTCACCCTCCGGCCCAAGATAGGATTTGCTGCCCTGTTCGGCCAGCAGCACCGCTTCGGCCGCCTTCACCGCGCGCATCACCGGGGTCGCGCCCGCCTCGTCGCGATAGACGCCGACGCCCAGGTCAATCTTGTCGGCGCGCGGATCGGCGCGATACTGCGCGATCAGCCCCAGCAGCGCGTCGGGCGCCTGGCGATCGAGCGCACCGAACAGGGACCGGCCGGGCGCCGGGGCAAGAAGGGTCGTGTCTGTCATAGTACCTCAGGAGCGCGGGCACGGGCATAGGCCTGGGTGCCACGGGTGTAGATGATGTCGGTGTCGGCGATCGCGTCGGTCGCGAAATCGGGCTGCCCCGCCAGTTGCGCATAGAGCGGGGCGAAGTCGGTCTCGATCGTCTGGCGCAACAGATCCTCGAAACTGTCGATGACGAAATAGCTCTGCTGATAATCGTCGATGCGATAGCGGGTGCGCATCAGCCGCCTGAGGTCGAAGCCCAGGCGATTGGGCGAGGGGTCGTCGAGCGCGAAGACGGATTCGCCATAGGAGGAGACGATGCCCGCGCCATAGAGGCGCAGCCCCTCGGGCCGGCGAATGAGGCCGAACTCGACCGTGTACCAGTAGAGCCGGGCCAGCCGCTCGATCGCGCCCAGATCGGCGGCGCGCAACCCGCCCTCACCATAGGCCTGCATATAGTCGGCGAAGACCGGGTTCGCGAGCAGCGGCACATGGCCGAAGACATCGTGGAAAATGTCCGGCTCCTGCAGATAATCGATCTGGTCGGGGGTGCGGATGAAGCGGCCGGCCACGAAGCGGCGATTGGCCAGATGCTCGAAGAAGATCCGATCCGGCACCAGCCCCGGCACGGCGACCACCTGCCAGCCGGTCGCCCGCATCAGCCGATCGGACAGCTCCTCGAAATTGGGGATGCCGGGGCGGTTGATGCGCAAAATGTCGAGCCCGGCCATGAACTCGGGCACCACCCGGTCGGGCAGCATGGCGGACTGGCGCGCGAACAGCCTGTCCCACATCGCATGTTCAGCCGCGCTGTAGCGGTCCCACGCCTGCGGGATCGTCCAGTCGGCGGCGACGCCAGTGGGCGGTGCGATATCCTCTACCATCGCACCAATCTCTCACAGACTGGGCGTAATTGCCTTTCAATCGGACAGGATTTATGAAGGTTTTTGCGAAATCAATTCACCGATCGGCGACATCATGAACAAATCCGTCAATCTCGACACACTCGACCGCCGCATCGTCGCAGAGCTTCAGCGTGACGCCTCGCTCAGCAATGCGGACCTGGCCGAACGGGTCGGCAGCACCGCTCCCTCCTGCTGGCGACGGATCAGGGCGCTGGAGGAGATGGGCGTGCTCAAGGGCGCGGTGCGCCTCGCCGATGCGGAGAAGCTGGGCCACGCCGTCAACATCTTGTGCAGCGTGCGGATGAAGAGCCACACCAGCGAAAGCGTCGACGCCTTCCACGCCTTTGTCGAGGCGCATCCGCAGATCATGGAATGCTACCTCATGTCGGGCGAATGGGACTATCTGATGCGGGTCGTGGCCTCCGACGTCGCCGATTATGAGCATTTCCTGATGCGCAACCTGCTCAAACACCCCTCGGTCGGCGGCGCCTCCTCCCACTTCGCCCTGTCGGTGACGAAATTCACCACGGTGCTGCCGGTGGGGGAAGCGGGACGGTAGGAAGAAAGCGGCCGGATTACTGCCCCGGCCGCCTTCCGATCTTCAGGTCATCAGCGCCTTTACCGCGTCGGCCACCCGCTCGGGCGAGACGATATAGGCGTCCTCCAGCACCTTGGCGAAGGGCACCGGCGACTTGGGGGCGCCCAGCCGGCGGACCGGGGCCTTCAACTGGCCGAACAGTTCCTCGGCAATGGTCGAGGCGATCTCGCCGCCCGGACCGAAGTCGCGCACGGCTTCATGCACCACCAGCGCCCGGCCGGTCTTGGCGACCGAAGCCAGCACCGCTTCCCGGTCCCAGGGCGATACCGTGCGCAGGTCGACCAGTTCAGCCGAAATGCCTGCCTCCGCCAAGGCCGGTAGCGCGGCCTGGCAGCGCAGCAACTGCGACGACCAGGAGATGATGGTGATGTCGGTGCCTTCCTGCACGATCCGCGCCTTGCCCAGCGGGATCGGCGTCGCGACCTCATCCACCTCGCCCGGAATGAACAGGCTGCCGGCGGATTCAATGAAGATGCAGGGATCGGGATCCTGGATGCAGGAGAGCAGCAGCCCCTTGTAATCGGCCGGGGTCGAGGGCGCGACCACCTTGATGCCGGCGGTGTGAGCGAACCAGCCTTCCAGATGGTCGGCATGCTGGCCGGCCGTCTGCCAGCCCGCGCCGGTCAGGGTGCGGATGGTGATCGGCACTGTGCTCTGCCCGCCGGACATGAAGCGCAGCTTGGCGGCATGGTTGAAGATCATGTCCATGGCGACGGTGGTGAAGTTCATCAGCATGATCTCCGCCACCGGCTTGTAGCCGGCCAGCGCCGCGCCGATCGCCGCGCCGATGATCGCCTGTTCGGAAATCGGCGTGGATTTGACGCGATCGTCGCCGAAGCGGGTCGAGAGGCCAGCGGTGGCGCCGGTGACGCCGCCGCCTTCGCGGTCGGCGACATCCTCGCCCAGCACCAGCACCTTGTCATCCTCCGCCATCGCCTGGGCGAGCGCCGAATTGACGGCCTGGAGCGAGTTCATCTTCTTGGCCGTCATGCGGGCATCTCCTGGGCAAACACATCGCGGCGCAGTTCGTCGACCGACGGCAGCGGGCTGGCCAGCCCGAATTCCTGGGCATCCTCGACCTCGGCCTCGATCTTCGCCTGCATCTCGGCCAGTTGATCCTCGGTCGCGTGGCCCTGTGCCACCAGCCATGTCTTGAAGGCGGGCAGCGGATCCTTGGCGATCGCCGCGGCCTTCTCCTCCTTGGTCATATATTTGTCGTCGTCGCCCAGGACGTGGCCGAGGAAACGGAAGGTCTTGCATTCCAGCAGGGTCGGCCCCTCGCCCTCGCGGGCGCGGGTGATCGCCTCATGCGCAGCGGCGTACATGGCGAGCGGATCATTGCCGTCCACGGTATGGCCGGGCATGCCGTAGCCGATTGCGCGCTTGGCGATGAAGTCGACCGAGGTGCCATTCTCGTAGCGCGTATGTTCGGCAAAGCCGTTATTCTGGCACACGAAGATCACCGGCAGCTTCCACACCGACGCCAGGTTCAGCGCTTCGTGGAAGGCGCCGATATTCGATGCGCCATCGCCGAAATAGGCGATCGTCACCCGCTTCGACCCATCGAGCTTCGCCGCCCAGGCGAGGCCATTGGCGATCGGCATCGAGGAGCCGACGATGCCGGTCGTCACCATCACCCCGGTTTCGGGATGGGTGAGGTGCATCGGCCCGCCCTTGCCCTTGCAGGTGCCATCGACGCGCCCGGCAATCTCCGCCCAGAGCGGGCGCAGCGGCATGTCCTTGGCCACCATGTCGTGGATGCCGCGATAGATGGTGCAGATCTTGTCGTCGTCGGTCAGCAGCGACGAGATGGTCGCGGGGATCGCTTCCTGCCCGCGCGCCGAATAATAGGGCATGACCAGCCGCCCCAGGCGGATGGTCTTGCGGATCGCGTCGTCGTTGCGCTCGATCCGGATCATGCGGCGGTAGATGTCCACCAGCGCTTCCTGGCTCGGCGCCGGGGCGTTGCTCAACTCTGCCATGGGTTCCTCGATGGCTATGGAATGTGCCCCCTGCATTGGCCGTCGGGCATCGGGGGTCAACTCGCCCCGGCGATATGTGGTGCCGCGCCCCAAAAGGCGCGAAAATGCGTCGCTTTTCCGCGCGATTTCGCTCCACCGATATGCGGCCGGCGATGCTTGCAATGCGGTCCGATCGGCCCAAGCTGGCGGCAGGGAGAGCGCGCGATGACGAACATGCTGGCCGCCGTCGCCAAAGGCGGCGAAGGGATTGAGGGGATCGCGATCCACAGCGTGCCGATCCCGGTTGCAGGGCCGGGCGAGGCGCTGGTGCGGCTCAAGGCGGCGACGCTCAATTTCCGCGACCTGATCATCGCCCGCGGCATGATGGCGGGACTCGCCAAGGAACCCGATTATGTCCCGCTGTCCTGCGCCACCGGCGAGGTGGTCGCGGTCGGCGAGGGCGTATCGCGCGTGAAGCCGAGCGACCGGGTCAACCCGATCTTCGCGCTGGGCTGGCTGGAGGGACGACAGCCGAGCATGGCGATGCTGGGCGGCAGCGCCGACGGCGTCGCCCGCCAATATGCGGTCTTTCCGGCGGAGAGCCTGTGCATCGTGCCGGACGCGCTCGGCGATCTGGAGGCGGCGACTTTGACCTGCGCCGGCCTCACTGCCTGGAACGCGCTGTTCCTGCCCCGCCCGATCCAGCGGGGCGAATGGATATTATGCCAGGGCACCGGCGGCGTCTCGATCGCGGCGCTGCAATTCGCCAAGGCGGCCGGGGCCCATGTCGCCATCACCTCCTCCTCCGACGCGAAGCTGGCGCGCGCCCGCGCGCTGGGCGCCGACATCAGCGTCAATTATCGCACCGATCCCGACTGGCCGGCGGCGATCCGCCAGGCGCTGGGCGGGCGCGGTGTCGACATCGTCGTCGATGTGGTCGGCGCCAGCCAGGTGGAAACCGCCGCATCGCTGCTCAACCCCGGCGGGGTGATCGCCGCGATCGGCATGCTGGGGTCCGAGTTCAGCTGGCACCTGGCCGATGTTGGCGGCCATCCGGTCGCCCGCATCTCGGTCGGCAACCGCGCCGAGCATGCGGCGATGCTGGCCTTTTGCGCGCAGCATCGCATCAGGCCGGTGGTCGATGCGGTCTATGATCTCACCCGTCTGGCCGATGCCTGCCGCCATCTGGAAAGCGGCCAATTTTTCGGCAAGATCGGGATAAACCTACTCTAAATTCTGGAACGGACGCATGGACAAGAATGAAAAGGCGCGCGAGGCGGCCGAGCGCGTGCTGCAACTGGAGGCCGAACTGGAGGCGGAAGGCGATGCCCGGACCGGCGGCGACGAACTCGCCCATTCGCGCGCGGTGCTGCACCAATGGGTCGATACGGTGGTCGCGGTCGTGGCCTCGCCGGGGGTCGGCCGAGTGACCCTGATCCACGCCGATGGCGGCCAGACCAAGATCGCCTCGCCCAGCCTGCCCTTCCTGCTCTCGCGTCCGGCCCGGTTCGATGCGCAGGATGAAAATTCTCCGTCCGACGCGGGTTGAAAGCCGCCCACGGCTTCCTATCTGTGAATAGTCCCGGCCAGCCCCCTCAGGCCGAGACATCTTACCAGGCCCCCGGCGCACTCCCCCCGCGTCGGGGGCAATGGTTTTCCGGGCTATTCCCTTCCTTCGTTACTGATTTTCCAGCCCGGCCGCATGGCGTGCCGCGATATAGCCGAACACCATCGACGGCCCGATGCTGGCGCCCGCCGCGACATAGACATTGCCCATCACCGACGCGGTGGTGACGCCGGTGGCATAGAGGCCGGGGATCGGCGCGCCCGCGCCATCGACCACCCGCCCGCGTTCATCGGTGACGATGCCGCCATAGGTGCTGACATCGCCCGGCACGACCGGCACGGCGTAAAAAGGCCCCTTCTCGATCGAGCCCATGGAGCGTTCCGCGGAAAAGGGATCGCCCACGAAGCCGCAATTGTCATAGGCGCGCGCACCGCGATCGAAATCCCCATCCTTGCCGGCGGCGACGAAGCCGTTCCAGCGCGCCACCGTCGCGGCCAGAGTGGCGGGATCGGCACCGATGCTGGACGCCAGCCCCTCGATCGTGTCGGCACTGTGCAGATAGCCGCTTTCCACCCAGCCTTCGGGAATCGCCTTGTCGATGAAGCGGCCGGCGACCGCGTAGAGTTCGACATATTGACGGTCCAGGATCGCCCAGCTCGGCACCGCCGGCACGACTGCGTTCCGCCGGACCATCGTCTCGCAATACAGCTCGTAGCTGCCCCCTTCGTTCATGAAGCGGGTGCCGCCCTGATCGACCAATATGGCGTGCGGCTTGCCGGTCATCGACTGGGCACCGGGCGCGACATAGCCCTTGTCCCAGCCGGGCGCGGGGGTCAACTGATAGCCGACCATCTGGTCCATCTGTGCCAGCCGGCCGCCGATCCGCTCCAGTTCCTGCTGCATCTCGCCGGTATCGCCCTCGGGCGTCTGCGACCATTCGGCGCGGGTGCCGGGCATGTAGCGGTCGCGCATCGCCTGGTTGCGGGCAAAGCCGCCGGCATTGACCAGCACGCCCAGCCGCGCGCCGATCCGCCAGGGCTTGCCGTCCTTCACCGTGACGACGCCGGTGGCGATCCCCTCCTGCACGACGATCTCGCTTACCGGCGTATCGGTGCGGACATCGGCGCCGGCAGCCAGCACGGCTTTCAGCATCCGTCCCTGCAGCGCGGCCCCGGCCGTGGTATATTTGCGGCCCAAAAGCTTGTCGCGAATGGTGCGCAGCGCGATCTTGGCCATCAGCTTGCCCGACGCCTTGTTGGTGCGACGATGGCCCTGCGCCTCCATCCCCTCCACCAGCGTGACGTTGAATTCGGCAAAGCCCTGGCGCAACCGGTCGGCCCAGTCGCCCAGTTCCTTGCGGTTGAAGGGCCTGGCCACCACGGTGCGCGACGTCTTGCAGCCGCCGGGCTGCTCATCATAATAATCCGGCCAGAAGGTCGAACCGCGTTGCAGCGCCACCCCCTGATCCACCAGGAAATCGACCGCGCGCGGCGCCTGCGTCACATAGGCGAGGCGCTTCTCGCGCGAGGTGCCGGGGGCCGGATGGCCGTCCAGCGCCTGCAGCGCGTCGAGATAGGTCATCGCCGCCTCGGCACTGTCCGCCTCGCCATCGGCTGCCATGAAACGGTTGGCGGGAATCCACATGACGCCGCCCGACTTGGCGGTGGTGCCGCCGATCTTGTCGGTCTTTTCCAGGATGACGACCGACTTGCCGGCCTGGCGCATGACCAGCGCCGAACTCATCGAACCGGCGCCGCTGCCCACGACCACCCAGTCGAATATCTCGTCGAACCCGTCCATGCGCCGCTCTCCCTTTTCTGTGCATCCGGGCTATCGTGCCGGGGCGATGATGGGGAGGGCGAAGCCACGCTCATCGCCACGGCGACGTTGGAGCGGCGCGGTGCCATGCTAGAGCAGGCCGTGAGGAGAGACGCATGAGCCATGACCTGCCCGATTATCGCACCATCCTGCTGGAGCGGCGGGGGCGGCTGTTGGTGATGACCCTCAACAGGCCGGAAGCACTGAACGCGGTCAATCTCGACCTGCATGACGAATTGCCCGAGGCGCTGGCCTTTGCCGGGCGCGACAATGGCTCGGACGTTGTGCTGCTGACCGGCGCCGGGCGTGCCTTCTCCGCTGGTGGCGACATCGCCCATATGGAGCATAATGCCGCCAACCCACATCTGTTCGATCATGAGGCGCGGCAGGCGAAGCGGATCGTGTCCGCCCTGCTCGATATCGAAAAGCCGGTGGTGTGCCGGATGAACGGTCATGCGGTCGGGCTGGGCGCGTCGATCGCCTTGCTGTGCGACATCATCTTTGCCGCCGAGGGGGCGAAGATCGGCGACCCGCATGTCGGCATCGGCCTGGTCGCGGGCGATGGCGGCGCGGTCATCTGGGCGCAGCGGATCGGCCTTGCCAAGGCGAAGGAATATCTGCTGACCGGCGAACTGCTGAGCGCGGCCAGGGCGGCGGAGATCGGCCTCATCAACCATTGCCTGCCGGCCGATCAGCTGGACGGGGCGGTCGATGCCTTCTGCGCCAGGCTGCTGGCCGGGGCACCCAATGCGATCCGCTGGACCAAGATATTGACCAACATGGAATTGAAGCGGATCGCCGGCGCGGTGATGGAAGCCGGCATCGCCTATGAATCGCTCAGCGTGCGCACCGCCGACCACCGCGAAGGCATCGCCGCGCTCAAGGAGAAGCGGACAGCGAAGTTTACAGGGCGATAGGGCGATGGGAGGGGGCCATATCTCGATAGCGAGACACCCTTCCACCGGCTTCTCCGGTCCCCTTCGGCAGAATCACGCGCCTCTGCCGAACCTTGCAGGGGAGGATGTGTTGTCTGTCTCTCATCGCCTGCTAACGAAGGTCAGATTATATCCGCCACGCGCACCCAGCGGCGTTCGGCACTGGAGATGCGGATCGCTTCCTGGATGCGTTCGACCTCCAGCGCGCGGGTGAAGTCCGGGGCGGCCACGCCACGGCCGTGGATCGCGTCCACCATGGCCTGCATCGACAGCGCCATCGGATAGCTGGGCTGGGGCTCGCTCTGCCAGTCGAGGGCGATGCCGGGCGTCGCCTTGAACGTATCGGGCAGCGCCACATCCTCCAGCGTGCCGCCCAGTTGCCCGGCGCGCAGCGTGCAGTCGCGTGCGGTCGGGAAAGTGGGCGAAGTGGAGACCATCCGGCCCTTGTCGCCGAACAGGTCGAGCAGGAAACCGTCATGCAGCGCCATGCTCCAGCTGATCTGCATCTGCAGCACCAGCCCGCTTTCGAAGCGCAGGATGACATTGGCGAGATCGGTGGTTTCGGGCGTGATGGTGTCGCCGTCCGGGAAGGTCCAGCGCTTGAGTATCTGGCTGTCGTCGGCGACCAGTTCAGCGATCGGACCGAGGAGGTGGAGCAGCAGATAGAGCGCGTGGCTGCCATTGTTGCGCACCGCCGACACACCCTGCCCGGCCTGCGCGAACCAGTTATATGGGAACAGCTTGTTGGGCTGGTTGAACAGAGAGATGTTGAAATGACAGGTGCCGCCGAGCGGCGCGCCGATATGGCCATCGTCCAGCATCGCCTTCATCTGCCGCAGGGCGGGCAGATATTGCGAGAAGGCATCGACCACGCCGATGCTGCCGCCACCCCGCCAGGCCGTATCGATCGCCTTCGCCCCGGCCCAGTCGGGGGCGTGGGGGCTGGCATTATAGACATGTTTGCCATGGGCGAGCGCAGCCAGAACCATCGGCAGGCGGACGCTGGGCCGGGTGCCGAGGTCGACAATATCGATGTCGGGATCCGCGCACATCTCCTCCGCATTCCAGAAGGCGCGCGGCAGGCCGAGCCGCTGCTGCGCGGCGCGGGCCGTCTCCTCGCGCGAGGTGCATATCGCCGTTACCTCGACGCCGGGAATGGCGCGCCAGGCCGGCAGATGCGCGAAGGCGCCCCAGGCGGCGCTGACAATGCCGACGCGCAGCACCATCTTATTCGATCGTGCCCAGAACAGTGCCGACCTCATAGGTTTCGCCCGGCTGGGCGATGATGCGCAGCGTGCCGCTGGCCGGCGCCTCGACCTCGTTTGCCGACTTGTCGGCTTCGAGCAGATAAAGCGGCTGGCCCTCGGCAACGGTCGCGCCGTCTTCGGCCAGCCATTCGGCGATCTGCGCCTCAGTCATGGAAAAGCCGATCTTGGGCAGCAGGATGTCGGTGGCCATGGTGTGTCCCCTTTGAAACAGCGAATATCTGTTCCCCTGCTATCGCGCCTTTGGCGGCGGACAATGCGCAAAAGCGGCCCGCCGCCGCCATATCACCGGCGCGATAAGGGGACGGCGATCAATAGCCGCGCGTGTCCGTCCAATTGTCACTTTCGCCCGGCTTGAAGGTCTTGCCCGGCGTCCTGCCCGATCCGGTCTTGAGGTCGAAGCCGATCGGGTCGGCCCCGCCCTCGATACCGACGCCGAAGGAGGAGAGCGCCCAGCTGGTCATGACATAATGGCCGATCGAAAAGACCAGATCCATTTTCTGCCGCGTGTCGAAATGGGCGCCCAGCCCGTTCCAGGTGGCGTCGCTGATCTTGCCGTCCTCGATCAGTTCGTCGACCGAGCGCAGCACCAGTGCGTCTTGCTCCGCCCAGTCGCCGCCTTCGGGAAAATCGCGGATCGCGCCGATCTCTTCCAGGGTGATGCCGGCGTTGAGCGCATAGCCGACATGATTATGCCACTCATAGGCCGAGTTCACCCGCCAGGCGACGCGCAGGATCAGCAGTTCGAGCGCACGCGTCGAGAGGCTGTTCGCCATCAGCAGATGCTTGCCCCAGATATTATAGACCTTCCCCAGCGGCGGATGGTTGGCCATCACCATCATGACATTGGTCTTGGACCCTTCCTCCCAGGCATTGGGTTCGCCCCAGAAGGCGAAAACCTCGCGCGCGTCGTCGGTCCACTGGTCGCGCGGCAGATGGGAAATACGGGGGGTGATGTCGGTCATGATGCGTCCTTGATGGAGAATCTCAAAGTCCCTCGACCAGCAGCACGCGATAGGGCGCTGCCTTCATCCGATAGGGCAAGGCCGCCTGATATTCAGGGCTGTCATACCAAGCGCGGGCCTTGGCGGCGTCGGGAAATTCCAGGATGATCGCGCCGTCCGCGCCGTCGCCTTCCAGCAATTGCTGCGCGCCATAAACGGCGAGCGGACGGATGCCGTAATGGGCGACGAAGGTCGCGGCATTGGCGCGGTTCATCGCGCTATAGGTGTCCATCGCTTCCTGATCGGCGATCGGGCCTTCGCGGGTGACGATCATATAAGCGGGCATCGGCAGCGTTCCTCGCGTCAGTGGATGGCGGCGGGCATGGTGCTGCGGTCCCAGCCGCCGGCCGCGGCGAAATCCTTGCGGCAGCTGCGGCTGGCGAACCAGGCGAGGATGGTGCTGGGAATGCCGACCAGCAGCGCCCAGCGCATCGCCATGCCGAGCGAATCCTCGCCATAGACCGGGCGCAGCGCATCGCTGAGCGCGCCGACCAGCACCGGTCCGCCGCCCAGGCCGACGACCTGGATCGACACCATCAGCACCGCGATCGCCGTGGCGCGCGAGCGCGAGGGCACCAGCCCCGCCACCACCGCCATCAGCGGCGCAGCAGACAGGCCACCCAGCAGCATGTTGAGGCCATAGAGCGGAAAGACCCGCTCGCCCGGCCCGGTCAGGATCATCCAGCCGATGGCGGTGGCGCAGGCGCCCGACAGCATCAATATCCAGACATACCAGCGCATGTCGCGGCGGCCGAGATAGTCGGCCAGCGGTCCGCCCAGCGTATGGCCGATTGCCGAACCGAAGAAGAGCGCGCCGCCCATCTGCAACCCGGCCTGGCTGGCTGGCATGCCATGGGTCCGTTCCATGAAGGCCGGCGCCCAGCTGATGAAGCCCATGGTCAGCAGCGCATTGAGCGACGCGGCGGCGATCAGCGGCGGCAGGGTGCGGATCGCCAGCAATTCGCGCGCGGTCTGCAGGAAGGGCACGGGCCGCGCCTGTTCGGCCGAGGCGCCGTCGGCCAGGCCCGATCGGCTGTCGCGCAGGGTGAACCAGACGATCGGCGCCAGGATGAAGCCGGGGATGGAGGCAAAAATCAGCGTCTCGCGCCAGCCATAGGCCTGCACCGCCCAGCCGCCGACGGCCGGGCCGAGGAAGGTTCCGAGCGAGGCGCCGAGCAGGAAGATGGACAGCGCGGTCGCGCGCTGGCGGATCGGGAAAAGGTCTGCGATCCAGGCCTGGGACGGCGGGGTGAAGCCGCCTTCGCCAAGGCCGATGCCGGCGCGACCGATGAGCAGGATCCAGAAGCTCTTCGCCAGGCCGCAGACGATGACGGCGGCGCTCCACACCGTGGCGGCGATGGCGACGATCTTGCGCTTCGACCAGCCATCGGCCAGCCGCGCTAGCGGGATGATGGCGAGGATATAGACGATCGCGATGATCATGTCCTTGGCCATGCCGATTGCCGCGTCGGACAGGCCCAGTTCGTGGCGGATCGGCTCCACCATCACCACCATTAGATAGCGTTCACCCTGGACCGAGGCCGACACCAGCACCATCAGCAGCAGGAAATAGGCGCGATAGGCCATGGAGGGCAGCGCCTCGGGCGGCGTGACGGCGGAAGCCGTGTCGAAATGCGGGTCGCTGTCTGCCATGCGCTTGTCCTCACCTGTTGCGGCGCGGTCGTGGCGCGCGACGATCATGCGGCTGGAGCCGTCTTGTCCGGGCAGGATTTGAAACCGGTTCGACGCGGGAGGCAATGCGGGCGGGAAAGGATCGCTTGCGCGATGGCCCCTCCCCGCCCGATCGAGGAGGATCAGGCGTCTTCGTCGCTCATCCAGTGGACGAAGCGCTGCAGCGGCAACATGCCGTCATGGGCGCCGCCCATCACATGCTTGGCCGCGCCACCGAGCCGCACGACCCGCTGCGCCCCGGCGCTGGCGAGGCGGTCGCGCAGCGCCAGTTTGCGCTCGGGCGGATAGATGCCGATCGTCTGGGTCGCGACATTCACATAGCGGACCGCCGCATCGAGTGACGCGACATGGACGACATTGGCGGTCTTGTTGCTCGGGTGGAAATCGACCGGCTCGTCGGTCAGGATGACGAGGCCGCGGCCATCGGGCTTGCCCCAGACTTTGGTGTCGTCGCCCATCAGGGTCAGCACCTCGATCTCGTCACGCACCTCGACCGGCAGCGGATGGGCCACAGCCGAGGCCGTTTCGCGATCCAGGCCGAGCTTCTGCTGCAACCTGGCGCAGAAGGATTCGACGCCAGCGCGATCGCCCTCGACGAAGATGAAGCGGCTGGCGAGGCAGGCTTCCTGATTCATCGTCGCGACGTCGGTGGCGGCGGCATCGGCGACCTCGTCGATGACGGCGGGATCGAACCCTTCCGGCCCGATCATCGAGATCGACGTCTTGGGATCGAACGACACCATCTGGATGCCGGGGCCGAGATATTTGATGACATTCTTGATCGCGTCGCCGCCGCCCCAGGCGACGATCTTGTCGAAATATTGCGGGCGATAGAGCGTCCCTTCGATCCGTTCGTCGCCGCCGCGCCAATAGACCGCCGACATCGACCGGACGACCGGGTGATCGGGATCGACATCGGCCATGGTGCGCAGCATCGCGACACAGGTGAAGGGGTCGCTCGACGGCATCTTGAAGACGTTGACCGCCTTCACCAGCGCGCCCTGCGCAATCGAGGAGATGCAGCCGGTGGGCGAATTGCCGGCCAGCATATGCACCATGCGCGGTGGAAAGGCGCGCAGCGCGCCGCGATTGCCGTGCATGTCGGTGCGCTCCACCCAGCGGTCGAGCGCGGCGGGGTTGAGGAAGCTCGATTCGATGCTGCAGCGCAGCCCCTCGGGCGTCAGGAAATGCTTGGCCCGGCGGAACAGATTTTCCACCACCCGGCGCGGCAACGGATTGACCTTGACCGTATGTTCGAGTGCCGCCTGCAAATAGGGATTGGTCTCGAAATCCATCCGCTGTCCGGCCTCGACCAGGAAATCGATGATCTCGCTGACCGGCACGTCGAGCAGCGGCGGCAGTTCGGATCGCGGCGCGACCAGCGCATTGAGGTCGATCTGCGGCGTCGCGAAATCGACGCCCAGATCGCGCGAGCGATGGCGCACCGCCCCGCCCTCGACCAGTTTGCCACGCACGAAATGATCGACGCGGATCGGTTCGGCCGCCGTTTCGACCGGGGACGTCTGTTCAAGCACGCTCATGCCACACCTCGCACATAGGCATCGACGGTACCCGCGCAGCCGATCTTGTCGTCGCCGTCCAGATCGGCATAGCGGGCTATATTGTCGCGAATGGATGGCCCGCTATTGCCGCAGGCACAGGGGCTGTAGTCGACCGATATCCGGTCGCCGGTAATGACCCCGCCCCAGCGCCCGTCGAGCGACAGGTCGAAGAAGGCGGCCCGCCCCTCGACCTCGCCATCATGATCATGGGCGATCAGCGCATCGCCATCCTTGTCCAGGATCATCGGCACGATCCAGGGCGGCACATGATAACGCCCGCCCTCGCGGCATTTGGGCATGCCGCTATTGAGTTCCTGCATCGAATAATTCTGGAAATGCCGGCCTTCGGGAATGTTGAAGGTCTCATGCACGAACTGCTGATAATCGTCCGGCAGTTGCGCACGCTTCAGGCCGCCGCCGATATAGATGCAGTTGTCCGGGTTGAAATCCTTGGCGCTATAGCCGCGCTCCCGCACCGCCTTGGCGACATGGTAGAGCGCGTTCCACATGCCCGCGATATAGAGTTTGTCGGCGCGATGCTCGATCATCGCATCGGCGGCGATATGGACGGCGGCGTCCATCGCCTCCTGCCGGAAACGGGACGTTTCCTCGAACTCGGCAATGTCGCCGGGCAGCGCGCTGCCGTCCGCCATCGCCTTGCGCAGCACGACCATGCGGGTCAGCGAGCCGACGGTGATCGGCGGCACCGGATATTGGAACATGTCCTTGGCGGGATCGCCAAAGGCCGCGCGCTGGGCCTCGCCAATAATCTCGTTCTTGGGCACCTTGGCGACCGGGGCCAGGCCCATGATGCGGCGGTCCTGCGCCGGCTGCACGCCCGATCCCCAGGCGAAGACATTGACAGTGTCGACCTTCGACCAATCCATGTCCGCCTGCGACGCGATCAGCATCGCCGACTTGCCGGTGGTGCCGCTGGAGCAGGAGACATAATGGCCCACGGCCTGTAGCCGGTCGATCCAGTCGTCGACATCGGTGATGCCATCCAGGTCGATATCGGTGACCGGGTGGGCCGAAATGGTGTTGAGCCACTGGGTCAGCTTGTCCCAGCGCTGCTGCATCAGCCAGTTTTCGGGATAGCTCTTATAGGCCGTGTGCGGAAACAGCAGCTTCACCGCGTCGTCGAGCGAGGTGACTGCGCTGATTCCCGCTTCCCGCGCGCGGTGGCCGAGCAGGCGTATGCCGTCCTTCTTTTCCTGGAACCGCTCGTTCAGCGCCGCGATCTGCGCGTCGCGCAATTCGGCGTGGGGAATGTTGAATCGATAGTCCGAACTGACCAGTCCGGTGAGGCGATCGGCCTGCGCGCCCATATCCCGCTCCTTGCCCTTGTGGCTCCGGTGCATTAATAGCACCTGATGCGTATCATTATGCATGATTCGCAAAAGGCGGCAAGGGCCATAATGATGCTGGTCATGGACACACCGATTTCAGACCCCCGCCCCGCCGCCGGGCGCCCGACCCGCGAGCAGGCGCAGGCACGCCAGGCCGAAATGCTCGACGCCGCGCTCGACATGTTCCTCGACAAGGGGTTCGAGCTGACGACGATGGAGGCGGTGGCTGCCGCCGTGGGCATGACCAAGCGCACCATCTATGCCCGCTATCCCGACAAGGCGGCGCTGTTCATGGCAGCGGTTGGTCGCGCGATCGCGCGCACCGCCACGCCGCGCGCCGCGCTGGAGGCGATCGCCGGGGACGATCTGGAAACCATATTGGTCGCGATCGCCCGGCTGCGCATCGCCGACCTGTCAACGCCCGAGGGTGTCCGGCTGCGGCGGATCATCACCACCGAATCCTATCGCTTCCCCGACCTTCTGATGCTGTCCTACAGTCAGGGCGCCCAGCCGGTGCACGACCATCTGGCCGATCTGCTGCGCCAGCATGATAGCGCCGGGGCGATTTGCGTGGACCGGCCGGACATGGCAGCCAGCCTGTTCATGACGATGGTGCTGGGCGGGCCGATCCGGCTGGTGGGATCACCCCAGCCGATGAGCGCCGCCGAGGTGAACGACTGGGTGCGGGCCGCCGTGCGCCTGTTCCTGAACGGCATAAGGACAAGATCGGACTAGCAACCCCCGGACCACCCGCAAGAGGGGGCCGGAACCGGATGAGGAGAGGGATATGGGATCGGCCTATTGGGGTGAGTTGCGGACGCATTGGCGGCCCCTGCTCGCCGCGACGATGGGACTGGGCTTCGGCATCGGCCTGTCCGCCTACACGATGAGCCTGTTCGCGCCGAAGATGATCGGCGAGTTCGGCTGGGAAAAATCGCAATTCGCGCTGCTGGGCAGCTTCGGCCTGCTGATGCTGATCATGCAGCCGATCACCGGGCGGCTGACCGACCGCTTCGGTGTGCGCGCGGTATCCGCCGTCGGCGTGCTGGCCGGGCCACTCGCCTATCTGGGCTTCGCCTTCCAGCCGGGCAGCATCCGCGCCTTCTTCGCCGTCGCCGTGCTGCAGATCATCCTTGGCACACTCACCACATCGCCGGTCTATACCCGCATCGTCGCCGAACGGTTCGAGCGGGCACGCGGCCTGGCCTTCTCGATCGTGATGACCGGTCCGCCGCTGGTCGGCGCGGTGATCGCCCCGCTGCTCGGTGGCTTCATCGAGAGCCAGGGCTGGCGCAACGGCTATCTGCTGATGGGCGGCGTAACCCTGGTCTTCGGGCTGATCGCCGTGCTGCTGACGCCCGCCCATATCGGCGTGCATCCCCATGAGGAGGTCGAGGAGGCAGGGGCGCCCGCGCCGGTCGGCAGCCGCGTCATCTTCCGCAATCCCGCTTTCTGGGTGCTGATCGTCGGCATGGTGCTGGTCAATTTCCCACAGGGACTCGCCTCGGCCCAGATGAAGCTGGTGCTGATGGACAGCGGTGCCGCGTCGCAGACCGCAACCTGGCTGATTTCCATCTATGCGATCGGCGTGCTGCTGGGCCGCTTCGCCTGCGGCCTGTCGCTCGACCGGATGCCGCCGCACCATGTCGCCGCGCTGGCGCTGGCGATGCCGGCGATCGGCATGGCGCTGATGGCATCGCCACTGGATGCGACCATCGTGCTCGCCCTCTCCGTCGCGATGATGGGGCTGGCGCAGGGGGCGGAGGGCGACATCGCCGCCTATCTCGTCTCGCGCCGCTTTGGCCTGGGCGTGTTCAGCCTGGTCATGGGTTTTGTCGGCGCAGCGATCGCGGGTGGCGCGGCGCTGGGATCGCTGACGCTCAGCCTGACCTTGAGCATCTGGGGAAGCTATGCGCCGTTCCTGGCGCTCAGCGCCTGCATCACTTTGGCCGGCGCCGCCCTTTTCCTGACCCTGGGGCGCCGCCCCCCCACCATGGAGCCCGTCTACGCATGAGCGACACCCAACGCACCGCGATCGTCACCGGCGCCAGCGCCGGCGTCGGCAAGGAAGCCGCCCGCGCGCTGCTGCAACAGGGTTGGCGGGTGATCGGCATCGGCCGCGATGCCGCCCGCTGCGCGGCCGCAGAGGCCGATCTCAGGACCGCGGCCGGCGCCGATTTCACGATGCTACGCGCCGATCTGTCGTCCATGGCCGACACCGCGCGGGTCGCGCGGGAGATTGCGGCAAGCGCCCCGGAGATCGATGCGCTGCTCAACAATGCCGGCGGCGTGGTGGCGGAACGGACGATCACGCCCGAAGGGTTCGAGGCGACCTTTGCCTCCAACCATCTCGCGCCCTTCCTGATGACGCAGACGCTGCTGCCCAATCTGCGCGCCGCTGCCGCCAGGAGGGGGCCGGGCGCGGTGCGCGTCATCGCCGTGTCCTCGACCGGGCATGAGCAGAGCCCCGGCATCCAGTGGGACGATCTCAGCTTCTCCGACAATTTCGTCGGTGGCGCGGCCTATTGCCATGCGAAGCTCGCCAATATCCTGTTCACCCGCGAACTGGCCCGCCGCGTGGCCGATGACGGCATCGTCGCCCACGCCATGCATCCCGGCGTGGTCGCCAGCAATTTCGCCAGCCACTGCGACGCGCCGATGCAGGCCTATATGGAATCGATCCTCGACCGATCGGTCACGCCGGCGCAGGCCGCCGACACATTGGTCTGGCTCGCCAGTGCCGAGGAGCCGGGGCGCAGCAGCGGCGGCTATTTCCATCAGCGCGCCGAACTGACGCCATCGGCCGCCGCGCAGGATGATGCGCAGGCGCTGAAACTGTGGCAGCTGAGCGAAGCGATGGTGGCGGGTTTCTAGAGCATCCTCCGATTAGGTTGAATCGGAGGATGCTCTAATTTCCTTTGGTTTGCCGCATTCTGCGAGTCGTCGGCTGTTCCAGCCGACTTCAGAATGCTCTAGCCCCGCCCCTCGGCCACGATGCGGAACTCGTCGAAGATATCGGTCGGGATGGCATAGCCGGCGCCATCGTCACGGATCCTGTCGATATGGGTGGCGACATCCTCGGCTGTCGGCGGTGCGTCCAGCCCATGATCCCATCCCTTCGTCGCGCCGACGAACACCCGCGCGATCCGGCCGCCCAGCGCGGAATAGATGCTGTGGGTCGAGGTGCAGCGATCATGCGCCAACCAGGCGACGAGGCCGGCGGTGAAGCGTGGATCGAAGCTGGGGCCGAGCGCCCGGCCCCAGGGATTATGGCCCAGCGTCCCCTCGCTCATGCCCGCCGACATGCGGCTGGCGGCATTGGGCATTACCGCGTTGCAAAGGATGCCGTGCGGGCGCCCCTCCTCCGCCAGATTGTGCATCAGCCCCATGACGCCGCCCTTCGCCGCGCCATAGGCGGACAGCTGGCCCATCCCCAGCATGCCGCCGCCCGATGTGGTGAGCACCAGCCGACCCCCGCCCTGCGCCCGCATGTGCGGCCAGGCGGCGCGCGCGACATTGAAGGAGCCCCGCACATGGACCGCGAGCAGCGCATCGAGATCGGCCGCCGTCAGATCCTCGATCGGCGCAAAGCGCATATTGCCGGCATTGGCGATCACCGCGTCGATCCGGCCGAAACGGGCGATGGCGAGGTCGATCATCGCCTGCGCGCCGTCGGGCGACGACACATCATCGCCATTGGCGATCGCGATGCCGCCCGCCGCGATGATCTCTGCCACGACGGCATCGGCCATGGTCGAGGACGCCCCCTCCCCCGTCACCGATCCGCCCAGATCATTGACGATGACGGCACCGCCCCGCGCGGCGATGTCCAGCGCATAGGCGCGGCCGAGGCCCCCGCCCGCCCCGGTGATGAGGATGGTGCGGCCGGTAAAGTCGATCCTGTCCATGCTCATCCCAGTTGCGCGATGATCTGCGGCAGATCGGCGGTGGTGCGGATGCCCGGCGGCGCATCGCAGACCGCCGGAATGGCATTCACCGCGCGATGGGCCGTCAGGCCCGGCGTGAAGGCGGCATAATCCTCCGGCGCGACCGGGAAGCTGATGTTGACGTCGAGCGGCGTGTCGCCCTGCACCTGGATACGCCAGCCGGATTCGCGCAATTCCCAGTCCGGCCGGTCGATGTCGCGGGTGCAATACCAGTTGGCGCGGAAGCGCAGCACGGCCTTGTCGCCCTGCATCCCCGATATGGTGATGCGCTGGGCGCCGACCGTGCCGGCGGCGATCGTGCCGGCCGCGATCGTCACGTCGCGGGTCGCCGCCGCCATTTCGCCGAACGCCTCCCACCGATCGACCGCGATGCCGGCGGCTTCGGCCAACTGGGCAAGCGATCCGGCGAAATCATGCTTCACATAATCGACCTTGCGCTGGTCGAACGCGGTCGGCGCGACGCCATAGCCCATGATGTTGAACAGCAGGTCGGGCGAATCCCGGCTTTCCATGTCGGCGAACTCGTCGATCGTCAGGCAATCATGCCGGCGCGAGAGCGAGAGCAAGGGAATGGTCAGCGCCTCGGTCACGAAACCGGGGCTGGAGCCGGTGCTGTAGATCGCGCTGTGGCCGGCCTGGCAGGCGGCCTCGATCCGGGCGCGGACATCCGGGTCCATGGAGGCGGGATGATGGAAATCGCCGCGCGTGGTGACGACATTCTTGCCCGATGCCAGCAGCCGGCACAGTTCGTCGATGTCGGTCCCCTGCCGCATATAGAGGACGCAATCGGCCGGGGTTGCGACCAGCGCGTCGACATCGCTGGTGGCGATAATGTCCTGCGGCGCCGTGCCGGCGAGCACACCGGCATCCTGCCCCGCTTTCGCCGCCGAACTGACCCACAGGCCGGCCAGATCCAGCCCCGGATGCTCGATCACCGCCCGCAGGGCGCGACCGCCGATATTGCCGGTCGCCCACTGGATCACCCGATAGTTTCTACCCATCGCCATCCTCTCCCTTGCCGCGCCGATCAGAATTTGACACCGGCCTGGACACCCCAGGTCGCGGGCGCACTCCAGACATTGCCGATGCCGAAATTATTGCTGAGCACCTGGGTGCGGTAGCGGCTGTCGGTGACATTGTCGCCGAAGACGGCCAGCGAGAAACGGTCGCTGGCGTCGGTCCATTCCGCGCGCAGCGCCAGCACCTCATAGCCCTTCTGCGCGAACTGGGTGCCGGACGGGCCGAAATAGAATTTCGAGGTGTAATAGAGATTGCCCGACAGGGCGAGCGACCCGCCCGCCAGATCGAGCGTGTAGCGCGCGCCCACATTGCCGGTGAAGTCGGGCGTGCGCTGCATATGCACGTCGTTGAGCTGGGTCGGCACGACGACGAAGCTGATCCCCTGCGCCGCGCAACTGGCGAGCGTGCAGCGCGTGTAGATCGGCGCATCCTCGAAATTGGTGTAGCGCGCATGGGTATAGGCGGCGCCGACATTGAACTGGAACCGGTCGGTCAGCCGGTAGGAAAGCTGGCCTTCCAGACCATAGATTTCCGACGAGGCGGCGTTGATGATCTGGGCCGAGGGCGGGTTGCCGCGATAGAGCGACACCTGCAGATTCTTGTAATCATAATAATAGGCCGACAGATCGACCGACAGGCGGCGATCATCATATTTGAAGCCGACTTCATAGGCGTCGATATCCTCGGGCGCGACCTTGTTGCCGGTATTGCCGCCGACGTCGAGAATGCCCGACTTATAGCCCTTGCTGTAGGAGGCGTAGACGCTCGATTCCTCGCTGGGCTTGTAGCGCAGCACCGCGCGCGGCGTGAACTTGTTGCCCTTGAGGTCGGGCACATAGGTGCGCACGCCGGAAAAGGGGATGATATAATAGGCGTCGCCGATCCTGTCGTGGCTGTAGCGCCCACCCACCGTCAGGAACAGGTCGGGCGTGAAGGCATAGGTGAGGTCGGCAAAGGCCGCATAGGATTTGCTGTTGGTGCCCGAACCGCCCAGCGCAATGCTGGCGAGCGGATCGCCGGCGGTCGGCGTGCCGACCCGAGTGCCCCATCGGTCCTTGTTGTTGAAGTAGAAGAGGCCGGCGGTCCATTGCAGCGGTCCGCCCGGCTTCGAGGTGAGCAGCAATTCCTGCGAAACGGTCTGGCTGCGCACTGGAATGTGCAGCAGGAAGATATTTGCCGCCGTGCTGTCCAGATCCTCGACGATCAGCGAATTTTCGTCGCGATACTGGGTGTAGGAGGTGAGGTCGGCAAAGCCCAGGTTCGCCTTCAGCGTGCCCTGGATCACATCATTGTTCGACAGGAATTCGGTCGGGCCGCCGGTCGCCACCTCATCATGTTTGGTGGCGTAGAGGCTGGGCGGCAGGTTGGTGCCCGCGCCGCCAATATCGTCGCCGACATAGATATTGGTGTTGAGCAGGGTCGGATCATCGGTGTCGCTATGGGTATAGCGCAGCAGCAGCGACACGGAATCGCTCAGGTCCGCCTTGATCCCGGTGCGCACCGACCAGTTGCTGTAGCGCCCGTCCCGGTCGCTGCCGGTGGTGATATTGTGGACGAAGCCGTTGCCGCGCCGGAACAGCCCTTCGACATCCATCGCCACATCCTGGACCACGCCGAAGGTGGCATAGCCCTGCACCGCCAGACTGTTGAAGCGGCCATAGCTGACCTTGAACTCGCCCGCGCCGTCGCTGCTGGGATCGGCCGTGGTCAGCAGGATCGCGCCGCCGGTGGTGTTGCGGCCGAACAGCGTGCCCTGCGGCCCTTTCAGCACCTGCACGCTTTTCAGGCTCATCAGCTGGAAATCGGCGGCCAGCGGGTTGGGCGAATAGAAGCCGTCGACATAGATGCCGACATTGGCGCCGCCGCCCGAGCTGGCGACCGCCGTGCCGACACCGCGAATGGTCGGTTGGACGAAGGCGGCCGCGCTGTCGAAGCGCAACGCCGGGGTGACGGTGGCGATGTCGGTCAGTTGGCTGGCGCCGGCGCTGGTCAGCTGATCCTGGGTGACGGTGGTAATGCTGATCGGCACGTCGCGCGACAATTCGGCACGGCGCTGGGCGGTGACGATGATCAGATCCTGGTCATTCTGGGCCGGCGGCGGCGCCGCCTCCTGCGCGACGGCCAGTTGCGACACGGTGGCCAGCAGCATGGCCGCGCCAATGCCCGACGAACGAATAAGCGTCTTCCGATGGATCATCCTTGCCTCCCATGATCGGTGCCGGTGGTCCGGCCTTCCCTATGGGTGGCATGATAAGGCCGAGAACCGCGGTCTCGCGCGCAGATAAGCGGCCCGCGGCTGACTCATCGCCTCGGCGTTGCCGCGCGCCGTTCAGGGGCCAAGATATCCGATTGTATCCTGTCGCGGATCGGGCGAGTCCGCGCGCCAGCGGACCGATCCGAACGGCCGCTCCAGCCGCCGCCGCACCCGCACCTCGCCCGCCTTGCGATCGAAGGCGCGCGCCACCTGCTGCGCCAGCTTGTCGGCCTGGGTGAAACGATCGCGCATATGGAGATAATCGCCCCAGGTCGGGCATTGATAGCGCTCGGTCCACAGTGCGGGATTGGCGATATCGCGCGCGATCGACCAGTTGAAGCCGCCATTGCGCATGCGGGTGCGCTGCACCTCCACCATCGCCGCATAGAAATCGCGCGCCTGGTCGGGATCGACATCATAATCGATCTCGATGATGACCGGGCCGGAGCGACGGGTGAGCGCCATGCCGACTTCCGGTTCGCCCGCAATGATGAAGGGCTCGACATCCGCCTCGCTGGTTTCGGGCAGTGGCAGCAGCCAGCCCACCAGTGGCAGAATGGCCAGTGCCAGCCCCGATCCATAGAGGGCGATGTCGACCGACCAGCTTTGCGCCACCAGCCCCCAGAGCAGCGCGCCGATCGCGATGCCGCCGGTCAGCGCCGAGGAGAAAAGCGACAAGGCCCGCGCTGTCACCCAGCGCGGCGCCGATAGCTGAACCGCAACATTGAACAGGGCGATCGTCAGGATATTTGCGCCGCCCGCGACCAGCAGTGCAAGGCAGGTGAGCGGCACATGGCGGCTGACCCCGACCAGCGCCAGCGCGATCCCGCTGACCAGCGCCAGCACGGCGGTCGTCCGCTGCGTTCCGAACCGGTCGCGGCATGGCCCGACCAGCAGTGCCCCGAGCACGGCCCCCACCCCGCTGGCGCCCAGCAACAGGCCATAGACGCTGGCATCGCCGCCCAGCAGATCCTTCGCCACCAATGGCGCCAGCGCCGACGCCGACGCCCCGGCCAGCCCGAACAGGAAGGCGCGCAACAGCACCGTGCGGATCGCCCCGGCATGCAGGGCATAGCGCATGCCCGACACCATCGCCCGGTGGAATTGTTCGGGCGGCAGGCGCGCAGGGACATGACGTCGCTGCCAGGCGAAGAAGGCGAGGAATAGCGGCAGATAGCAGATGGCGTTGATCGCAAAGGCGGCATGGGCGCCGGCCGCCAGCACGATGATGCCGCCCAGCGCCGGGCCGAAGCTGCGCGCGACATTATAGCTGATCGTGCCCAGCGCCACCGCCGCAGGCAGCAGGCGCGGCCCGACCTGTTCGCTGATCGACGCCTGCCAGGCCGGCGAATAAAGCGCCACGCCCGCACCGATCAGCGAACAGAAGGCGAGCAGCATCCAGGGCGAACTATGCCCCGTCCAGGCCAGGAAGGTCAGCAGCGCGGCGCAGGCCATGGAGAAGGCCAGGCCACTCATCGCGATCCGGCGGCGGTCGAACATGTCGGCAAAGGCCCCGGCGGGCAATGTCACCAGCATCAGCGGCAGCATCATCGCGGTCTGGACCAGCGCGACCATGCTGGGCGACGCGCTCATCCGCGTCATTTCCCATGCCGCGCCGACGCCCAGGATCAGCTGGCCGAAATTGGAGAGAAGGCTGGCGGTCCAGATCCGGCGGAACACCGGTTCGCGCAGCGGCGCGAAGCTGCCGCCCGTCGCCTGCGCGACTTCGCCTTGCGCCATCCGTCTCCCTCCTCATCATCTGCATGCCCAGCCTGCACCAGCCGGGCGACGCAGGCCAATCCACGTGCGATCAATCGCCTGTGCGATTGGGGGCCGTCCCGCTTCCATGCGATAGGATGCGAGAGCCGCGCCTGCGGAAAAAGATACCGGGAGAAGATGCTTGACCGACGCCTATATCATTGATGCCGTCCGCACCCCGCGCAGCATCGGCAAGATGGGCAAGGGCGCGCTGTCGCACATGCACCCGCAGCATATTGCAGTGGCGGTGCTGAAGGCGCTCAAGGATCGCAACAACCTCGACACCGCCGATGTCGACGACATCATCTGGGGCACCAGCGCACAGATGGGACTGCAGGGCGGCGACCTTGGCCGGATGGCGGCGCTCGATGCGGGCTATGACGTCAAGGCTTCGGGCGTGACGCTGGATCGCTTCTGCGGCAGCGGCCTCACCGCCACCAACCTGGCCGCGGCGCAGATCATGTCCGGCATGGAGGATCTGGTGATCGCCGGCGGGACCGAGATGATGTCCTATGTCACCTGGTATGGCCGGTCGCTGCGCGAAGCGGGCGTGAAGGCCGCTGGCGGCCTTGGCACCGGCAATATGCGGTTGCAGGACAAGCATCCCCAGTCGAACCAGGGCGTGGCCGCCGATGCGATCGCCGCGATGGAAGGGATCACGCGCGAAGATCTGGATGCGTTCGGCGCCGAAAGCCAGCGCCGCGCCGGCATCGCGCTCAAGGAAGGCCGCTTCGCCAGGTCGACCGTGCCGGTGCATGACGAGGATGGCAGCGTCGTGCTGGACCATGAGGAATATCCCCGCCCCGACACCACCGCCGAGCAGCTGGCCGGGCTGAAACCCGCCTTCGCCGCGTTCATGGACATGCCCTCGTGCCAGGACGGGCCGACCTTTCGCCAGCTCATCAACCAGAAATATCCCGATCTCGCGATCGAACCGCTGCATCATGCCGGCACCTCGTCGGGCGTGGTCGACGGCGCGGCGGCGATCCTGCTCGCATCGAAAGCCTATGCCGACGCCCATGGGCTCAAGCCCCGCGCCCGCATCGTCGCCACCGCCAATGTCGGCGACGATCCGACGCTGATGCTGAACGCCCCGGTTCCGGCCGCGCGCAAGGTGTTGGCCAAGGCCGGGCTGACCGTGGCCGACATCGACATATTCGAGGTCAATGAAGCCTTTGCCGTAGTGACGGAGAAGTTCATCCGCGACCTGGGCGTCGACCGGGCCAAGCTCAATCCCAATGGCGGCGCGATTGCGCTGGGCCACCCGATCGGCGCGACCGGGGCGGTGTTGATCGGCACCGCGCTCGACGAGCTGGAGCGCAGTGGCGGCCGTTATGCCCTGATCACCATGTGCGCGGCCGGGGGCATGGCGCCCGCGATCATCATCGAACGTGTCTGATCGGATCGTCCGGCCGCCGCGCTGCGCCGAACAGGAGGAGGCTGCTTTCGTTTCGCCGCGATGGCGCTATGCTGCGCGCACAATGGAAAGCCTGCAGGACAAGACACTCGCCGACAACCCGCCGGCGCTGATGCGCAACGCGACGATGAAGCTGACGATCATCGCCCGTCAGCTGCGCGCGCATTTCGACCAGAGCGTGGTGCGGCTGGGCGTCACCCGCTCGCAATGGACCGTGATCGCGGCGGTCGCGCGCTATCCCGGCACCACCCAGCGCCATATCGCCAATCTGCTGGAAATGGCCGAGGCATCGGCCGGGCGGCTGATCGACCGGCTCTGTGCCGACGGACTGCTGGAACGGCGGCAGAAGGATGATGATCGGCGCGCCCATGCCGTATTCCTGACCGAGCGCGGCCAGGCGATCACCATGCAGCTGTCGGGCATCGCGCAGGAGAATGAGGAGGTCGCCTTTGCCGGCTTCTCGGCCGAGGATTTGAAGCGCCTCAACAGCCTGCTCGACACGATTTCGGAAAATATCGTCAAGCCCTGAAGGCTGGCGCCATCCCGGCGCCCCTCCCTTCCCGGACATAAAAAAGGGCCGCCCTGTTATGGGGCGGCCCATTCGCTATCGGCCGGCGCAGGGGAGGCCGCGCCCGGCGATCTCTTAGTGCGCGGTCAGCAGATCCTTCTTCGACAGGCTGGTGGTCAGCTTGCCGTCGGCGGCGGTCAGGCTGGACGCCGGCACGTTCACCATCTTGCCGTTGAGGATGATCTGGGCGTTGCCATCGGCCGCGACGCGATAGATGGCGGCCAGACGATCGCCGCTGGCGGTGTAGAGCATCTTGCCCTTGTAATCGGCGGCAGCGGTGGCCGCGCTGATCTGGACGGCTTCGCCAGCAGCAGCGACCTGCGGCAGGGCGGCAGCGGCGAGAGAGAGCGACAGGGCGATCTTGGCGAAACGAGTCATGGCACAACCTCTTCAACTAAAAGCGGGTCGGGGAGATATATCCCCTTAACACTAAGCTAGGTTAGCTATTGTTGGCGATAATGTCAACCTAGCTTAGTATTTATTTTTGCATGTGCGAACAGCGGCTTGAGCGGGCAGACAAAAGGCCGCGTCCATATGGAACGCGGCCTCTTCGTCCCATGGACGCAGCCCCGGAGCTTCAGCGCGGCGGAAAGCGAATCGCGCCGTCGATGCGGAACAGCTGAGCATTGATGTAGCTGTTGCGCGTGATCTCCAGCGCCAGCCCGGCAAATTCCTCGGGCTTTCCAAGGCGCTTGGGGAAGGGGACGCTGTTGTTCAGGCTTTCGTACATGGCCGGGTTCATGTCCTTGAAGCGCAGCATCGGTGGCGTTGCAAAGATGCCCGGCATGATCGCATTGACGCGAATCCCCAGCTCCATCAGGTCACGCGCCATCGGCAGCACCATGCCATTGACCCCAGCTTTCAGCGAGCCATAGGCGACCTGGCCGACCTGCCCATCCTGCGCCGCAGCACTGGAGGTCAACAGGATGCTGCCCCGCTCGCCATCCTCCAGCGGGTCGAGCGCCGCCATGCCGAGCGCCGCGATCGAAGCCATGCGATAGCTGGCGACCAGCACGCCTTCGGCCGAAATCGCATAATCCTGCGTCGACATGCGCTTGAAGCCACCGGCCTCCTTGTCCTTCGACACGGTCTTGCCCCCCTTCGACACGACCGCGCAATGGACCAGGATGCGTTCCTGCCCCTGCGCCGCCCGTGCCGCGTCGAAACCAGCGAGCACGCTGTCTTCCGACATGATGTCGACCTTGCAGAAGGTGGCGCCGACCTCCGCCGCGATCGCCTGGCCGCTATCCTCGTTGATATCGAAGATCGCGACCTTCACGCCGGCGTCGCGCAGCGCCCGCACCGTCGCCAACCCCAGGCCCGACGCCCCGCCGGTCACCACGGCGGACAGGGAAGAGTCGAGTTTCATGGCATGTCTCCCATATCTGTTTTCGGATCGGCTATGGCACAGCGGCAAGGCGGCTCAAGCCATGGCCCGGCCGACGCCGGCAATATCGCCGCGGCGCTAGGCAGCCGGGGCGCATCGCGATAGCGATAGCAGGCCCGCCGGACTTGCGGCGACCGGCGCAGCTTCTACCCTTTCCCCAACAGGTCGCATCATGCGGCGAATGAGGGGATGGCTGATTTTATGACCCAGGTGATGAAGGGGGTGCGCGTTCTGGAAGTGGCGCAGTTCACCTATGTGCCGGCTGCCGGCGCGATCCTGGCCGACTGGGGCGCGGACGTCATCAAGATCGAGCATCCGGTGCGCGGTGACACGCAGCGCGGGTTCCTGAACATGGGCGGGGTGCAGCTCGATCCACTGCGCCACACATTGTTCGAGCATCCCAATCGCGGCAAGCGCAGCGTCGGCATCGACCTGTCGACCGAGGAAGGCCAGGCCGTGCTCTATGAGCTGGCCAAGAGCGCGGACGTGTTCCTGACCAACTATCTTCCCCAGGTGCGGCAGAAGAACAAGTTCGAAGTCGAGCATATCCGCGCAGTCAATCCGAATATCATCTATGCCCGTGGCAGCGCACTGGGCAACAAGGGGCCCGAGCGCGAGGTCGGCGGCTTCGACGGCACCTGCTTCTGGTCGCGCAGCGGCGTCGCCCATGCGATGACGCCCGAGGAACTGCCCGGCCCGCTGACCCAGGGCATTCCCGCCTTTGGCGATTCCATCGGCGGCATGTTCATTGCCGGCGGCATTTCCGGCGCGCTGTTCCACCGCGAAAAGACCGGCGAGGCGGTCGAGCTGGACGTTTCGCTGCTGTCGAGCGCCTGGTGGGCATCGGGCGCGCTGATCGCGCAGGTGATGGAGACCGACATCCTCACCCGCAACGGCATGCCGAGTTCCGGCGGGTCGCTGCGCAACCCCTTCATGGGCAATTTCCGCACCTCGGACGGCGGCACGATCAACCTGTGCATGGTCAGCCCAACCGGCCTGATCGCCGACACCTTCACCCATGTCGGCGTGCCCGAGGCGGCGGACGATCCGCGTTTCAAGGATGTGCTGGCGCTGATCGAGAATGCCGGCGCGGCGAGCGACATATTGGTCAAGGCTTTCGGGGCGAAGCCCTTCGCCTATTGGCGCGAGCATTTGAAGACGATGAAGGGCCAATGGGCACCGATCCAGAGCTTCAAGGATCTGCTGACCGACGAGCAAGCCATCGCCAACGACATGATCATCGAAGTGGAGGGCGCCGATGGCGGCGCACCGCTGCGGCTGGTGCGCGGCCCGGTGCAGTTTGACGGCCAGCCGGTGCAGACCACCCGGTCGCCCCAGGCATCCGAACATACCGAACTGGTGCTGATGGAACTGGGCGTCGAGTGGGACCAGATTGAACAATGGAAGGCCAGCGGCGCTATTGCCTGAAGGGGCGGACGTCGGGGGACTGGAAGGCAGGAACGATATGAAACCGGGTACGAAACTGAAAAGCGCGGTGTGCGACACCGAAGTGATGGTGATCCGCAGCGGTGCCGGCACGATCGAATGCGGCGGCAGCGCCATGGGCGAAGCCAAGCCGGAGACGGTCGGCACACCCGCCGAGGATTTCAGCGCCGGCACGCTGATGGGCAAGCGCTATGTCGATCCGGCCGGCAATTTCGAATTGCTGTGCGTCAAGCCGGGCAAGGGTTCGCTGTCAGTCGACGGCGTGGCCCTGAGCCCCAAGGACGCCAAGCCCCTGCCCGCTTCGGACTGACGCCTATCCCATGAACATCGCCCTGTTCCTCGAAATGGCGGCCGATGCCGCGCCCGACCGCATCGGCCTGGTCTGTGACGGCCAGCGCTGGAGCTATGCCCGGCTGCTGGCTGGCGCGCGCGGCGCCGCCGCGCTGATCCGGGACAGTGGCTGCAGCCATGTCGCGCTGCTGGACGAGAGCAGCGAGGCGGCGGCGATGGCGCTGTTCGGCGCGGCGATCGCCGGCGTGCCCTATGTGCCGCTCAACTATCGGCTGGCCGACGCGGACCTCGCCGCGCTGCTGGCGCGGATCACCCCGGCGCTGATCGTCGGCGATGTCGCACGGGTCGAACGGCTCTGCCCCTCGGCCGACAACAAGGTGCTGGCGCGGGCTGACTTCGTTGCGGCCGCGCTGGACGCTGCGGCCGATGCGCCGGCCGAGGCGGACGAGGGCGATGGCGTCGCCATCCAGCTCTTCACCAGCGGCACGACCGCCGCGCCCAAGGCGGCGATCCTGCGCCACGCCAATCTGGTCTCCTATATATTGGGCACGGTGGAATTCGGCGCGGCGCCGGAAGAGGATGCCGCGCTGGTCAGCGTGCCGCCCTATCATATCGCCGGCATCGCCGCCCTGCTCAGCTCCATCTATGCGCTGCGCCGCATATTGCTGCTCCCCGCCTTCGATCCGGCCGCCTGGCTGGACCTGGCGGCAGGCGAGCGGGCGAGCAATGCCTTCGTCGTGCCGACCATGTTGTCGCGCATCATCGAGACTGTCGACAAGGGTGTCCGCCCCGACCTCAGCAATCTGCGCGCGGTCGCCTATGGCGGCGGCAAGATGCCGCTGGAGCTGATCCAGCGCGCGCTCGACCTGTTCCCCGATACCGGCTTCACCAACGCCTATGGCCTGACCGAGACCAGCTCGACCGTCGCCCTGCTCGGGCCGGACGAGCATCGCGCCGCCCATGTCGCGACCGATCCCGCCGCCCGCGCCCGGCTGGCGTCGGTCGGCCGGCCGCTGCCGACGGTCGAGATCGAGATTAGGGACGAGGAAGGCCGCTGCCTGCCCGCCGGCGAGCCGGGCGAAATCTATGTCCGCGGCGACCAGGTGTCGGGCGAATATCGCGAGCGCAGCGCGCTCGATGCCGATGGCTGGTTCCCGACCCGCGACGCCGGCTATATCGATACCGAAGGCTATCTGTTCCTGTCGGGCCGCGCCGACGATGTGATCGTGCGCGGTGGCGAGAATATCTCGCCCGGCGAGATCGAGGATGTGATGCTGGCCCTGCCCGCCATCGCCGAAGCGGCGGCGGTCGCCATCCCGTCCGCCGAATGGGGCGAGGCGGTCGGACTGATCGTCGTCGTGCGCGATGGGCATGCGGCGCCGGCCGACGAGGAGCTGAAGCAGGTCATCCGCGCCCGCCTGCGTTCTTCGCGAGTGCCCGAGCGCGTGCTCTTTGCTAAGAGCCTGCCCTATAATGAAATGGGCAAGCTCCTCCGCCGGGAAATCAAGAAGCTGTTCGCAGCCTGACATGGCTCTCGCCCTGCCGCTTGCCGGCTGGGCCGAGGCGCAACTGGAGGCGATCCGGGTGCTGGCGGGAACGCCGGCGCTGGCGGGTTTGAGCGGCGCGCAACTGCTGGGCGAGCGGGCGGCGCTGAACGGCTTTGCCATACCGGGTCGGCGCTCGGCCGGTGGGGGATGTCGACTCTACGACACGATCGACGGGCAGGTCGCGCTGACCCTGGCGCGGGCCGACGACCGGGACTTGATGCCGGCTCTGTTCGGCGATGTCGGCATCGAAAGTGACAGCGATATTGTCACGGCCTGTGCTTCTGCAAAGGCGTCCGCAATCGTGACACAGGGGCGGCAACTGGGGCTCGCGATCGCGGCGATCGACGAGGTGCCCGCCAGCCCGGCCTGCCGCCTGATGGTGACAGGAGGTGCGCGGCCGAAGCGCGAACGTCAGCCGCTGGTGATCGACCTGTCGGCGCTCTGGGCCGGGCCGCTGGCCGGGCATCTGCTGGGGCTGGCCGGCGCGCAGGTCGTCAAGGTGGAGAGCCGCAACCGGCCCGACCGGATGCGCGCGGGCGATCCGCTGCTGTTCGCGCGGCTGAACCAGCATAAGGCCAATGTCGCGATCGACCTGCGCAACGCGGAGGATCGGGCGGCGCTGATCGCGCTGATCCGCCGTGCCGACATGGTGATCGCCGCCGCCCGGCCGCGCGCGCTGGCGCAACTGGGGATCGATGCCGATGCGCTGGTGCGCGACGTGCCGGGGCTGGTCTGGGTGACGATCACCGGCCATGGCGCGGAGGGCGACGCCGCCCACTGGATCGGCTTTGGCGATGATTGCAGCGTCGCCGGGGGCCTCAGCGCCGCATTGCGGCGGGCAAGCGGGCGGATTGGCTTTGGCGGCGATGCCTGCGCCGACCCGCTGACCGGGATCCATGCCGCGCACCGCGCGCTGGCACAGTGGCATGAAGGGATGGGCGCGCATCTGCTGCTGTCGATGAGCGCCGTGGTGGCCGAGGCGATCGGCTGGGAACGGGCGCGCGACGCAGCAGGCTTTACCGCGACACTGCAAAGCTGGGCCGAGGCCGAGGGCGCCCCCTTCCCCGCCGTTGCGTCGCGAACCACGGGACCGGTCGCGGCGCTGGGGCAGGATAATGGGGCCTGGCTATGCTGATCCGCGATGCCGAACTATGGGGCGTGGGCCGGGCCGACCTGCGTATCGCCGATGGGCGGATCGCGGCGATCGGCGCGCTTGCCGCTTTACCCGGCGAGGCCGTGGTAGACGCCCGTGGCGGCGCCCTGCTGCCCGGCCTGCACGACCATCATATCCATCTCGCCGCCCATGCCGTCGCCCGCGCCTCGCTGCCCTGCGGACCGCCGGCCGTGGCTAGCGAAGCCGATCTGGCCGCCGCTCTGGCACAGCCGAACGAGGGCTGGCTGCGCGGCATCGGCTATCATGAGAGCGTCGCCGGCCTGCCCGATGCGCGGACGATCGACCGATGGCAGGCCGAACGGCCGGTGCGCATCCAGCATCGGTCGGGGCGGATGTGGCTGCTCAACAGCCGGGCATTGGATCTGCTGCTGGCGCAGGACGCGCCGCCGCCGGGGCTGGAGCGGATCGGCGGGCGCTGGACCGGACGGCTGTTCGACGAGGATGGCTGGCTGCGCCGGGTGCTGGGCGGCACGCCGCCGGCCCTCGACGCGGTGGGGACCGAACTGGCGCGCCATGGCGTCACCGGCGTTACCGACATGTCGCCCGGCAATGACGGCGCGAGCCTTGCCTGGTTCGCCGCCGAGCGCGCGACCGGGCACCTGCCCCAGCATCTGGTCGCCGCCGGCACGCTCGCATTGGGTGACTCACCGCCCCCTCCCGGCATCGCGGTCGGCCCGGCCAAGCTGCACCTGCATGAAAATGCCCTGCCCGACTTCGACCAGTGCGTCGCTTTCCTGCGCGCTGCCCATGATCAGGGCCGGGTGATCGCCAGCCATTGTACGACCGAGACCGAACTGGTCTTCACCCTCGCCGCGCTGGCACAAGCCTGCGCGCGACCGGGCGACCGGATCGAGCATGCAGGCATCACGCCCGATGTGCTGCTGGAGCAGATGATCGAATTGGGCGTGCAGGTGGTGAGCCAGCCGCATTTCATTGCCGAGCGCGGCGACCAGTATCTGCGCGATGTCGAACCGCGCGAACGGCCCTTGCTCTATCGGCTGGGCGCCTTCGCCCGCGCCGGGCTGGTGCTGGCAGCGGGAAGCGACGCCCCCTATGGCGTTGCCGATCCCTGGGCGGCGATACGCGCAGCGGTGTCGCGCGAAACGCGGAGTGGCGCGGTCATCGGGCAGGACGAGGCGCTGACGCCCGAAGCGGCGCTCGCCCTCTATCTCGCCGATCCGCTGGACCTGCGCCACCAGCGTTCGCTCACGGTCGGGTCGCGGGCCGATCTGTGCCTGCTGGATCGTCCCTGGGCGCAGGCGCGGGAGCGCCTGCGGGCGGAGGATGTTGCGATGACGTGGATCGGCGGATCAGTCGTCCATGATCGTGTCGACCAGACCCCAGCCTAGCGCCGTGCGGGTGTTGATCCGCTTGCCCGAGAGGATCATCAGCGCCGCGCGCTGACGCCCGATCCGGCGGCTGAGCGAGACGCAGCCGCCAGCGCCCGGAATGATCCCCATCGCCAGTTCGGGCAGATGGAACCAGGCGTCGGCGCTGGCTGTGATCTGCCCGGCAAAGGCCGCCATTTCGAGGCCAGAGCCGACGCAGCCGCCCTGGACATGGACCGTCAGCCGATCGGCGCAGCGCAGCAGCGCGTGGGCCGGCAGCGTCTGCATCCTTATGTCATGCGCGGTCGCCGGATCGCGCGTGGTGCCAAATTCGCTGAGGTCCGCCCCGGTGCAGAAACTGCGGCCCGCGCCGCGCAGGCTGACATGGGTGATGTCGGGATCGAGCGCGGCAATGTCGAACGCCGCCCGCAGCCCGTCGCGCAGATCGCGGTCGATGGCATTATGGGCATCGGGCCGATCGATCAGGATCGCCAGCCGGTTACCGTCCCGGTCGACCCGGATGGCGCCGGGCGACTGCACCGACGCGGGGATTTGTGCGGCCAGCCAGCGGGCATGGCCGACGCTGCCCTGAAGCAGACCATAAGCGAGCGATTCCGCGACCAGCGCCTGGGCCGGGTCCAGCCCGTCGATCAGCCGCAGCAATTGCACCAGCACCCGCGCCGCTTCCGGCTGGGCCTCAATCTGCTGCGTGATCGCATTGAGCGAGACCGGCAGTTCGACCAGCGCATCAAGCCGCGACGCAAGCGGGTGGTTCGGGTCGCCGATCCCCAGCAAGGGAAAGGGTGGCAGGTGCAACGGCGCATCGCTGTGCGGCGCCCGGTCGAGATCGACCAGCCCATAGGGCTGCGCATCCCCGGCCCAGGGAAGGGTCAGGCCATCGGGGTCGATCAGGGCGGCAGGGCCGGGCATGGGTGGCAGGGTAGGACCGTGCCGAAGCGCGGCAAAGGCGGACGCAGCACTGATCGCCAGGGCGTTGCGGACAATGGCTGACCAGCGCCGCGCCCTGCCGCAATATCGCGCCATGGAGACGGATCACCCCAGTCTGCGCGCGCTCGCCGCCGACGCCCTGCAACGGCCCGCCGATCAGGCAGCGATCCTTTATGAGGGCGAATGGATCGCTTGGGGAGCGCTGCGCGCGGTAGTCGAAGAAATTGATGCGGCTCTGGATGCGAGCGGCATTGCGGCGGATGCCGCGGTCGCCTTCGTCGCGCGCAATCGGCCGGCGGCGCTCGCCGCGCTGCTGGGCCTGATCGCGCAGGAGCGGACGATCCGCATGATCTATGCCTTTCAGTCGGACGCCGCGATCGCCCGCGACCTGACGCGCATGGCGCCCGCCGCGCTGGTCGCCTTTGCCGAGGATATCGGGCCGGAGATTCGCGCGGTGCTGACCGCCGAAGGCATGGTCGCGGTCGCGATCGACGGCATGGCCGCCGCCGCCCTGCCGGGTCATGAATATGCCTCGCCAGAAGTTCAGCAACGCCACGGCCCCGCCGCGCCGCAGATCGAGATATTGACCAGCGGCACCACCGGTCCGCCGAAAAGCTTCGCCGTGCCTTATGCGCTGCTGGAACGGCATTTCCTCTCGACCCCGCTGACCCGGCAACAGGCGGATGATCCCCAGGCCGCGCCGCCCTTCCTCCTCTATTTTCCGCTCGGCAACATCACCGGCCTCTATTCGACGCTGCCGATGCTGTTGCGCGGGCAGCGGGTCGAGCTGCTGGAGCGCTTCTCGCTCGCCGCCTGGCATGCCCATGTGCGGCGCTGGCGGCCCAGCCATGGCGGCCTGCCGCCGGCCAGCGTGCAGGCGGTGCTGGATGCCGACTTACCGGTCGATGACCTCGCTTCCCTGCGCGCAATCGGCTGCGGCGCGGCGCCGCTCGATCCCGGCGTGCAACAGGCGTTCGAGGCGCGCTACGGCATTCCCATCCTGCTCTCCTATGGCGCCACCGAGTTCGCCGGCCCGGTAGCGTCGATGACCGCCGCGCTTCATGCCGAATGGGGATCTCGCAAGATCGGGTCGGTCGGCCGCGCCATGCCGGGCGCACAGTTGCGCATCGTCGATCCAGACAGCGGCATCCCGTTGCCGCCCAACAGTGAAGGTCTGCTGGAAGTCATCTCGCCGCGAATCGGCCCGGACTGGATTCGCACGTCCGACATCGCCCTGATCGATGCTGATGATTTCCTGTTCCTGCGCGGCCGGGCGGACGGGGCGATCATCCGCGGCGGCTTCAAATTGCTGCCCGAGTCGATCGAACGCGCGCTGATGCTGCACCCGGCCGTCGCCGAAGCGGCGGTGACAGGCATGGCGGACCACCGGCTGGGGCAAGTGCCGGCGGCCGCGATCCGGCTTCACGCCGATTTTGCTGCACCCGTCGTCGCAGCATTGGAAACGCATGTGCGCCAGCTTCTTCCTGCCACCCATGTTCCTGCAAAATGGCTGTTTGTCATGGACTTGCCGCGCACGCCCTCGCTCAAGACCGATCGCCGCGCGCTTCAGGCGCTGTTTGCGAATATGTCGCCGGAAACGGAGAATGAGACAGAGAATATCACATAAACGAGGGTATCTCATTTTCTGTTGACAGCCTCCCGGCGTTAGTGAACAACCATGTTCAATAACGAAGGAGAGGAACCATGGCTCTGATCGAGTCCCATAAGCCGAGGGTAGCCAAGACCGAGTCCAACAAGGCGAAGATCGCCAAGCGCGTGGTCGAGGTGCTGGAATTTTTCGACGAGGATCATCCGCAGGCGACGGTGATGGACATTGTCCGCCGCTTCGACCGCCCGCAGTCGAGCACGTCCGAATTGCTGTCGAGCCTGGTCGACCTGGGCCTGCTCCACAAGGATCCGGGTTCGCGCGCCTATTCGCCGACCCCGCGCGCCGCGATGCTGGGTGCCGCGATCCAGCCGCGCATGGTGCGCGATGGCGTCCTCAACGGCCTGATCGATCGCCTGTCGGCCCAGACGGGCCTTGGCATTGCCGTGTTCGGCATGGTCGGCCTCAACATCCAGATCGTTCACTGGCGCGCTGGCAAGAAGGCGCTGCGCACCTCGGCCAATAACGGCCTGGCCGGTGGCCGCCAGGAACGGCTGACCGACTCCGCCGCTGGTCTGCTGATGCTGTCGACCGTGCAGCAGCCGCGCCGCGACGGCCTGATCCGCCGCCTCAATGCCGAAGCGCCGCAGGAGCGCAAGTTCGTCTTCGCCGATGTCGCCGGCCAGGTGCAGCGCTGCCGGGACGAGGGGCATATCAGCGGCTTTGCCGGCTTTGGCTCGATCGCCGACGTCACCGCCATGCTGCTGCCCCACATGCCCGACGGCCAGCCGCTGGCGATCGGCTTCGTCTATGAACCGTCCGACCAGATCGACGCCGCCGGCCTGCAGCGCACGCTCAGCGAAGCGGTCCGCCGCTCGGTCGAGGAACAGTCGCCGGCCGCCTCCGTCCAGCCGATCTTCGAATCCGCCAGCTGGCAGGGCGCGCTGGAGGTGAAGCATGGCTGATGTGAAGGACAAGGACGTCGCCGACGCCCAGGCCGCCCGCAAATATTGGTCGGCCGAAGGCTATACCGAAGGCGGCGTCATCCGCGAGGTTGACTACAGCACCCAGTCGGGCGGGCTCGACCCGTCGCTGGCCGGCATCAAGATTGTCGACACCGACACCCATATCACCGAGGCGCCGGACCTCTTCACCTCGCGCGCGCCGGCCAAGTACAAGGCCAAGGTGCCCTATGTGAAGCAGGACGCCGACGGCGTCGAACGCTGGTATGTGGGCGACCGCAATTTCGGATCGATGGGCGGCAACGTCATCCGCGCCGACAATAACAAGCTGCTCGGCCGCCTGGCCTTCCCCAAGCTGGCGCAGGCGCATCCGGGCGGTCACCTGATCAAGGAACGGCTGCAGGCGATGGACGATATGGGCATCTATGCCCAGATCGGCTTCCAGAATTCGGGCGTGACACAGGCCGGGTCGCTGATGTCGCTGGGCGACCCCGATCTCGCGGTCGCGATCATCCAGATGTATAATGACGCATCGGCCGAATATCAGCAGGTGTCGGGCGAACGCATCTTCAACATGGCCCATCTGCCCTTCTGGGACCAGAAGGCGATGGAGACCGAAGCGCGGCGCTGCGTCGACATGGGCCTGCGCGGCTTCGTGTTGCCCGATACGCCCGAGCGCGTCGGCGTGCCCAGCTTCCTGCATGATTATTGGACGCCCTTCCTGGAAATGTGCGAGGCCGAAGGCCTGCCGCTCAATTTCCACCTCAATGCGGCGATCGACCCCAATACGCTGACCTGGGACGGCTTCGGCTTTGAACAGACGCTGTCGGTGGTCGCCACCATGTTCTCGATCGGCAATGCCGCGACGCTGGGCAACTGGATGGTGTCGGGCCGGCTCGACCGTCATCCCAAGCTGAAGATCGGCCTGATCGAGAGCGGCGCGGGCTGGGTGCCCTTCGCGATCGAGGCGCTGGAGCATCAGTTCGACGAAATGCTGCCGAGCAAGGTGGGCCTGCTCAACAAGCGACCGTGGGAATATTTCCGCGACCATTTCTGGGTCACCTTCTGGTTCGAGAAGGTCGCGCCCAAGCTGCTGCTGGAAACGATCGGCGTCGACAAGGTCATGTTCGAAACCGATTTCCCGCATCCGACCTCGCTCTATCCGGGCGTGCAGGAACATCTCAAGGATGTGCTGGGCGGCTACGACTTCGCGGTGAAGAAGAAGGTGCTGCAGGACAATGCGGTGAACCTCTACAAGCTGCCCTTCTGAGGGGCCCAATCAGGATGGAAACGGAAAGGGGCGCTCCTGCCGGGAGCGCCCCTTTCCATTGGAGGGCAGTCGTCGAAGACAGTCATTGGTGAAAATGGAGGCGCGAAAGCGCTCCGCCGCCAGACAGATGATCGGCGGCGAAGGGCCATGATCGCGGCAATGTCGGTCAGTCCAGCGGCTTTGGTGCGCCAGTCCCCATGTAGCGGGACAGGTTGTAATGGAGGCTGGCCACCGCCCGCTCCATATAGGGGTTGGGCTGGGTGCCGCGGAAGCCGACATTCTTCATGCCCTGCTGCACCGCCTGCATATTGGTGAAATCCTGCTGCAGCACCGGCGGCCACTCCTCCGCGCTGGTATATTCCCATTCGGTGGCGGGCGTTTCCGCGTCCGGGAAAAGCTCATAGACCGCCGCCTCGAAAATGCACTTGTCCGGGTCCGCGCCATAGGGGCGGGCGGAATAGCAGAGCATGTTGTTGACGGCGTGGCCGATCTGGAAATTGGGGAAGATCTGCCAGGCGGTGCCGCTTTTCGCCGTATGGGCGGGTTCGACCACCGGCCAGAAGACGCCGCGCCGTTCATCGTCGGCGCGGGCGGTGGCGAGCCAGTGCTGCAGCACTTGCGGTGCGGGGGTGCCCTCGGGCAGTTCGTCCTTCAGACGCTGGGCGGCGGCGACCAGTGTCATGGTGGTGTTGGTATTGGCATTTTCCCAGGTGAAAAGCTGCATCTCCGCGGTCGACAGGCGCGGGTCTTCGCCCGATCCGATGCGCAGCTTGGCCTGGTTCTCGTCCATATTCTTGGGCGCTTCATAGCCGATATTGGTGTGCAGCCCATGTTTGCGCGCCCAGCCGCGAAATTCGCCGAAGGCGTTGAATTCGGGATGGGTTGTCTGGACATGATAGGTCTCGCTGAACGCCTCCATCGCGACCTTCCAGTTGCAGTCGAAGATGATCCATTTGCGCCAGCGATAGCGCATATTCTGAAGACCGAAGGGATCGAGCATGTCGGGCACCACGCCCAGATATTCAGCGAGCGGACCGCAATCGGGATCGAGATTGATCCAGGCCCAGCCGCCCCATGTATCGACGCTGACCTTGCCGAGCGCGGTACGCTGTGCCGTCAGCTTGCCCTGCCAGTCATCGGCATGGTTGGCGAAGGTGCATTGGCCCTGGCGGTCGAAGGTCCAGCCATGGAAGCCACAGATGATCGACTTGCGGTTGCCCCGCGCGTTGCGCTGGCCTGCGGGCGTATCGATCAGGCGGCGGCCGCGATGCGGGCAGACATTATGATAGGCGCTCAGTTCATCCGGCCCGGTGCGCATGATGATGACCGAGTCTTCGAGAATGTCATAGGTCACGAAATCGCCAACCTCGGGAATATCCTCCAGCCGGGCCGCCTGCAGCCAGACCTTGCGCCACAGCCGGTCCTGCTCGGCGCGGGCATAATCCTTGGACACATAGGCTTCGACCGGGACGACGACCGGCTCGATCAGATCCTCGCCGGGCGTGCCGATGCTGCTGATCTCGTTCATGGCCTATTCCTTCTCCATTCCACCCTTTTGCCACGCCCGCGTCACCCGGACTTGACGATTTCAGACAGTCGGGCTCAGCGCCCGGTCCATTGCGGCGTGCGTTTTTCGGCAAAGGCGCGCGGTCCTTCCTGCGCGTCCTTGCTATGATAAGTATATTCGGAGGCGGCGCGGGCGGCCTGCAGCGCAGCGGCGCGGCCCATCTCGGTCGCCAGCATCACCGTGTCGCGCCCGGCCTTCACCGACAGGGGCGCGCCCTCCAAAATTTCCGCCGCCAGATCGAGCGCCGCCTGCATCAGCGCTTCGGGCTCGGCCAGGCGATTGACCAGGCCTATCTCGTAGGCTCGGCTCGCGGTGATCGGCTTTCCGGTCAGGATGATCTCCATCATGATCCGCTGCGGGATCATGTGAATGAGGGGCGCGGCCCAGGGCGAACTGCGCCCGACCTTCACCTCGGTAATGGCGAAGCGCGCGGCTGTGCTGGCAACGCACAGGTCGCAGGCCTGGGCGATCATCCAGCCGCCGGCAAAGGCGACGCCATTCACCGCCGCGATCGTCGGCTTGCTGAGTTCGATGCTGTCATAGGGCAGCGGGAACATGGCGCGCGGCGGGACGGTCATGCCGGTGTCGACCATTTCCTTGAGATCGCCGCCCGCGCAGAAGGCCTTGTCGCCCGCGCCGGTCAGGATCGCGACGCGCAGCGCCGAATCATGCTCGAACCGGTCCCAGGCGGCACGCAGCCCCTCGCGCACGTCGCGGCCCAGGGCATTGCGCTGGTCGGGGCGGTTGATGGTGAGGATGGCGATGCCGTCGGGCCGCGCCTCGAACAGGACTGCGTCGGTCTGCGCTTCGGGCATCAATACCCCCTCTGCTGGATGATATGGGCCGCCCGCTCCAGTTCCTCGCGGAAGGCAGGATCGGCAATGGCGATCAGGCGACGGGTGCGCTCGGCCAGCGTCTGCCCTTTCAGTTCCGCCGCGCCATATTCGGTGACGATGATGTCGACATCGCTGCGCGCGGTGGTGACGGGGCCGGACAAGGCTGGCACGATCTTGCTCAAACTGCCGCCCTTGGCCGAGGCGGAAAGCGCGATGATCGAGCAGCCGCCGGGCGAGCGGGCGCCGGCGCGGACGAAATCAACCTGGCCACCGGTGCCGCCGAGATAGGCCGCGCCCGACTGTTCGGCATTGACCTGGCCGGTCAGGTCCACCTCCAGCGCGCTGTTGATGGTGACGAGGCGCGAAAGCCTCCCGAGGACTGCGGCATCATGGGTGTAGCTGGTGGCGCACATGCGGATGGCCGGGTTGTTGTGCGCCCAGTCATAGAGCCGGCGGGTGCCGATCAGCGCGCCATTGATCGAGATGCCGGTGTCGATTTCCTTGCGGGCGTTGGTCAGCACGCCGGCGTCTGCCAGGTCCACCAGCCCGTCGCCCAGCATGCCCGAATGGACGCCCAGGTCTCGCCGGTCGCCCAGCAGCCGCAATATCGCGTCGGGCACCGCGCCGACCCCGGTCTGGATCACCGATCCGTCGCCGATATAGGCGGCGCAGTGGCGGGCGATCGCTTCGTCGGTCTCGCCGATCTTCGCGGGCGCCACCTCGACCGGCGGGCGCGACACGGGAATGGCGACGTCGATCGCGGATGCGGGGATCAGTTCGCCCGGTACATAGGGCACCGCTTCGTTGATCTCCGCAATCACCACCCGCGCCTTGTCCACGGCGGCGCGGACATAGTCGCCGATCAGGCCGCAGCTATGGTTGCCGTTGGCGTCGGCGGGGCTCAGCTGAATCATCGCCACGTCGCAGCCGATGAGGCCGGCCGTGATCATCGGCGCGACCTGGCTGACATGGACGGGGATGACCTGCAGCTTGCCGGTCTTGGTCATCGACCGCAGCGCGCCGATCGCGCCCATGGAGGAGAGGCGGAAGCTGTCGGCGCTGTCCGGCGTGAACAGGCCCGAGAAGCTGGTGGCGATGAAGGCGGACAGATCGCCGATCCGCGCGCCCTGTTCGATCAGCGCGCTGACCAGGCTGACCGGCTCGCCGCAGGCTTGGCCAAAGACGATGCGGTCGCCGCGCCGCAGATAGGGGGTGAGGTCGATCACGAGGCCCCGGCCTGGCGCAGCAACTGCTCGGCGCGGCTGAGATAAGGCCGGTCGAGCATCCCGCCCTTGTAGCCGATCGCGCCGACGCCGGGATTGGCGGCGAAAATGTCGACGATCGCCTGCGCCTCGGCAATTTCCTCCGGCGTGGGGGTGAAGGCGGCGTTGATGACATCGACCTGCGCCGGATGGATCGCCAGCATGCCGCGATAACCGTCGCGCCGCACCTTTTCGGCGCGCGCCTTCAGCCCGTCGAGGTCGCGGAAATCGCCCTGGATCGTCTCGATCGCGGTGACACCGGCGGTGGCGGCACCCAGCAGGCACATGGAGCGCGCCAGTTCATAGGTGAAGCCATAGCTGCCATCGGCATTGCGATTGGAACTGGCGCCGATCGAGTCGGCGAGATCCTCCGCCCCCCAGGTCAGCGCCACCACGCGCGGCGCGCCCTTGTAATCGCCGGTATGGAACATGGCTTCTGCCGTTTCGGTGACCAGCACGATCAGCGGGGTCGATCCCCGTTCGATGCCATGCGCGGCCTCGAACGCGGTCAGATAATGGTCGAGCCGTTCGACATCCTGCCGGCCATAGACTTTGGGCAGCATGATGCCGCCCGGCCGCGCCGGCATGATCGCGGCGAGATCGTCGAGCGTATAGGGGCCGTCGAGCGGATTGACCCGGACCCAGAGCCGCTCGCGCCCTTCCGGCTTGGCGGCGAGGAAATCATGCACCATCTGGCGGGCGAGCGGCTTGTTCTCGGTGGCGACCGCATCCTCCAGGTCGAACAGCGCGATATCGGCGGCGCTGTCCGCCGCCTTGGCCATCTTCTTCTCGCTGTCGCCCGGCGCGAACAGCCAGGAGCGCATCTTGATCGGCAGCGTCATCGTCTCTCGCCTCAATAGGATTTGGGCAATTCCAGCACCTTTTCGGCGATGAAATTGAGGATCATGTGGGGGCTGACCGGGGCGGTGCGCGGGATCAGCACTTCGCGCAGCAGCCGTTCGACATGATATTCCTGGGCATAGCCCATGCCGCCGAGCGTCAGCATCGCGGTATGGCAGGCCTCGAACGCGGATTCGGCGGCGAGATATTTGCCGCTGTTCGCCTCCACGCCGCATTCTTCGCCCTTGTCGAACAAAGTGGCGGCCTTCATCACCATCAGGTTGGCCGCTTCCAGCTGCATCCAGCATTTGGCGAGCGGATGCTGAATGCCCTGATTCATGCCGATCGGCCGGTCGAAGACGATGCGTTCGCGGGCATAGCGGGCGGCGCGCTGGATCGCGTTGCGGCCGATGCCGATCGCTTCGGCGCCGAGCAATATGCGTTCCGGGTTCAGCCCCTTGAGGATGATCCTGAAGCCCTGCCCTTCCTCGCCGATCCGATCCTCCTCGGGGATGAAGAGGTCGTTGATGAACAGCATGTTGGAGCCGACCGCGTGGCGGCCCATCTTGGGGATCAACTGATGCTCGATCTTGCTGCGATCCAGTTTGGTGAAGAAGAGCGACAGGCCCTGCGTCTTGTTCTTCACTTCATCGAGCGGGGTGGTGCGAGCGAGCAGCATCATCCGGTCGGCGACATGGGCGTTGGTGATCCAGATCTTCTCGCCATTGACGCGATAGCCGCCCTCGACCCGTTCGGCTCTGGTCTTGAGCTTGGTGGTGTCGAGCCCGGTATTGGGCTCGGTCACGGCAAAGCACATCTTCTCTGCGCCCGAGATGATCGGCGGGATCATGCGCTGCTGCTGCTCCGCCGTGCCGAACAGGGCGATCGGCTCCAGGCTGAAGACCGGGCCGTGGATGCTGGACGCCGCCGTCATGCCGCCGCCCGCTTCCGCCACCGCCTGCACCATGATCGCCGCTTCGGTAATGCCCAGGCCCGCGCCGCCGGCGGCTTCGGGCATGGCGATGCCCAGCCAGCCGGCATCGGCCATTGCCCGGTGGAAATCGAACGGGAAGACGGCGTCCTTGTCCCGTTCCAGCCAATAATCGTCGGGGAACTGGGCACAGAGCTGGAACACCGCGTCGCGGATGTTCCTCTGGTCTTCGGTCAGGGCAAAATCCACGTCTCTGGGGGCCTTCTGCTGGCGTCTGGATGATCGCCTGCGGGTATCATCCGGCCTCCCGCGCGCACAATCGGGCGGCCCCACATATCGGTGGGGCGAAGGGGTTGCGCGTGGATTTCGCCGCGCCCTTGGCCTAGCCCCAAGGCAGTGAAGGGGAGAGGATGATGGACGCGACGCACATGCCGAAAGGGCCGCTGGCCGGGATCCGCGTGGTGGACCTGACGGCGATGGTATTCGGTCCCTATGCGACCCAGATCATGGCCGACATGGGCGCCGACGTGATCAAGATCGAGCCGCCGGCCGGCGATGCGACGCGCTATATCAATGCCGGGCCGACGCCCGAGCTGGGTGGCGTCTTCACCAACGTCAATCGCGGCAAGCGCAGCCTGGTGCTGGACCTGCGGCAGGAGGCGGACAAGGCGACGCTGCGTGCGCTGATCGCCACCGCCGATGTCTTCATCCATTCGATGCGGGGCAAGGCGATCGCCAAGCTGGGCTTCGACTATCAGGCGGTGAAGGCGATCAAGTCCGACATCGTCTACACCAATTGCTATGGCTATAGCCGACGCGGGCCGGACGGCGACAAGCCCGCCTATGACGACACGATCCAGGCCGAATGCGGCATCCCGCATCTGCAACAGCTGATGACCGGCAAGCCCGATTTCATGGCGACGATCATCGCCGACAAGGTGGCGGGCCTCACTGGCCTCTATGCGACGATGATGGCGCTGTTCCACCGCGAGCGCACCGGCGAGGGGCAGGAGGTGGAAGTCTCCATGTTCGAGACGATGGCGTCCTTCATGCTGACCGAACATGCCAGCGGCATGCTGTTCGAGCCGCCGCTGGGGCCGGCCCATTATCACCGCGTCGTCGCCCGCAACCGCAAGCCCTATGCGACCAAGGACGGCCATGTCGCCGCGCTGGTCTATAATGACAAGCATTGGAACGCCTTCGTCGCGGCGGTGAACCCGCCCTGGGCGACCGAGGAGTTCGACACGCTGGCCAAGCGCGCGAAGCAGATCGACCGGGTCTACGGCCTGCTGGGCGAAACCTTCGCCGAGCGGACGACGCAGGAGTGGCTGGAGCTGCTGGAGGCGCTGCATATCCCGGCCGCGCCGCTGCGCACCACGGACGAACTGTTCGACAATGCGCATCTCAACGCGATCGGCTTTTTCGAGACGGTGGAGACGCCGCAGGGGCCGGTGCGCTTCCCCGGCGTGCCGACCTGGTTCTCGCAGACGCCGGGCCGGGTCGCGGGCGGCGCGCCGGAACTGGGGGCGCATAGCCGCGAAGTGCTGGACGAACTGGGCGTGCCCGCTTCCGACGCCTGATCGTCCCATCGGTAGGGCGATGGGTTGGGGCGCTGCCTTGGCGCTCCCCGGCCCGCCCTATACCACTTCATCCAAGCAAGAAATCTGGGTGAGGCATGGCATGGTTGAGGCTGCTGAAATGACGCGCGCGGGCTTCCCGCTGGAAATCAGCGATCCCGAGCGCATTCCCACGGCGCGCTATTATGACGCGGATTTCTATCGCCGCGAATGCGAGGAATTGTGGCCCCATGTCTGGCAGATGGCCTGCCGCGTGGAGCAGGTGCCGGAGGTCGGCGACTGGATCGAATATAGCAATCTGGGCAAGTCCGTCATCATCGTGCGGACCAAGGACGGGATCAGCGCCTATCATAATGCCTGCCGCCATCGCGGCGTGCCGCTGACCGAGGGCAGCCATGGCAATTGCAAGGGCAAGGGCTTCATCTGTCCCTTCCATGGCTGGCGCTGGAATATCGAGGGCAAGAATACCTTCGTCTATGGCCGGCACATGTTCTCCGAGCATCAGCTGGACGAGCAGGATCTGGCGCTGCGCCCGTGCCGCACCGAGATCGAGATGGGCTGCGTCTTCATCAATTTCGACGATGACGCGCCCTCGCTGCGTGAACAGCTCGGCCCGCTCGCGGTGGGGCTCGACGCCTATAATGCCGACAAGATGCGCGCCGAATGGTGTTTCGGCACGGTGCTGCCGGCCAATTGGAAGGTCGCGATGGAAGCCTTCATGGAAGGCTATCATGTCATGCGCACCCACCCGCAACTGCAGCAGAAGGTGCCGATCCTCTACAACATGATGTATGGCATGGACACGGGCGGGATCGGCGTGCCGATCAATCCCAACCGGTCGATGAAGGAAAATATCGTCGACCAGGTCGACCATATGCAGCTGCTGAGCGAGGGCATGGCCGGCATGTGCCATGCCAAGGATGTCGCGGTTGCCCGCACCCTGATCGACGTCGAACTGCCCGAAGACCCGCAACAGGCAATCATGCACTGGTTTGGCATGGTCAATCATTGCGTCACCCAGGCCGGGCAGGCGCGCGGCGAACCCACGCCCGATCTCAACAAGCTGGCGGTGGAAACCCCGGTCAAGTCGGTGGAATTCATCTTCCCCAACTATTTCCTGCTGCCCTTCCTCTCCAGCATGGCAGCCTATCGCATCCGCCCGCTCGGCCCGGAAAGCTGCATGTTCGAGCTATGGTCGCTCACCCATTTCCCCGAAGGTCAGGAGCCGCCGGTGGTGATGGAACCGGTGATGCTGCCCTATGACAGCGATCAGTTCCCGATGATCCCGCGCCAGGATTATTCCAACATCCCGCTGCAGCAGAAGGGGCTGCATGCCGAGGGCTTCGACTTCATGCGCCTGTCCAAGGTGATCGAAGGGCTGATCAGCAATTATCAGCGGATCATCGACGGCTATATCCGGCATGAACCCATGGACAAGCTGAGCGCGGCGACGCAGAAGCTGGCGGGCAATTTCGACGGGCCGGTGCTCGACCTGGGCTTCTGAGCCGGCGAGAGGCGGGGTCATGAAATTCGCCTTCGGCATGCCCCGGCTGATCGAGCTGAAGGCGACGATGCAGCCCTGGGAATTGTCGGTCACGGGAGCGGACCAGACGCGGCTGGCCAGGCTGGCCGATGATCTGGGTTACGACATGATCAGCGTGCCGGAACATTTCCTGATCCCGCGCGCCCATGTCGACCTGTCGGGGCCGCATCATTTCCATGCCTATGCGGCGATGGGCTATTATGCCGGGGCGACCAGCCGCATCCGCATCAACAGTTCGATCGCGATCCTGCCGCTGCAGCATCCCGCGATCACCGCCAAGGCGCTGTCGACGATCGACTGGCTGTCGGGCGGCCGGGCGATGGTGACCTTCGGCGCGGGCTGGCTGGAGCAGGAGTTCGACCTGCTCGGCGTCTCCTTCCACCAGCGCGGGCGGATGTGCGACGAATATCTGGCCGCGATCGTCGAGCTGTGGACCAGCGACGATCCGCAGTTCGAGGGCGAGTTCGTGTCCTTCCGCGATGTCGCCTTTGCGCCCCGCCCGGTGCAGCAGCCGCATCTGCCGATCTGGATGGGTGGCGAGGCCGACGCCGTGCTCAGGCGCGCCGCGCGCCATGCCAGCGGCTGGTGGCCTTATCTAACGAAACCCGAGGATATCCCGGCCAAGATCGACTTCATCAAGTCGCAGCCGGGCTATGACGGCCGTCCGTTCGACGTGATGTACGGCTTTGCCACCAGCCGGGTGGGCGAGGGCCATGCCGTGGTCGACGATCCGCGCGCCCGGCCGGGCATGACCGCGCCGGAGATCATCGACCGGCTCGGCTGGTTCGGGACGCTGGGTGTCACCATGAGTTCGGTGCCGATCCCGGCGGTGCGCAGCATCAGCGAATATGAGGATTATGCCCGCTGGGTGATCGAGGAGATCAAGCCTAAGCTGGGCTAGAGCCTGATCGTCTGAGGTGGAAGCGCGCCGCGCTTTCACCGATGGCGTGAATCAGGCTCTCTCAAGGATTTTACCCCCAGAGCGCGTCGGCAGCGGCAAGCGCTTGACCGCCACGCCCGCCCAGGTCGCCGATCAGCGCCTTGAGCCGATAGGTCCACAGGTGCAGCGGATGCTCCAGCGTCATGCCCATGGCGCCCAGAAACTGGTGGAAATCATAGACGCAGTTGCGCGCCGATTCCTGCGCATGCAGCGCCGCCAGCGCTGCGTCGCCGGCATCGAGCGTGCCGGCAGCCTTCATCGCCAGCCAATAGAGGCCGTTGGCGCGCACCTGTGCTTCGGCCAGGCGATGGCGCAGCGCCTGGAAGGTGGCGAGCGGGCGGCCAAACTGCTGGCGGTCGGTGACATAGGTCGCCGTGCTGTCGAGCGCGGCAGCGAGCAGACCCGCCGCCTCCGCTGCCAGCGCCACGCGCCAGCGGGTGCGGACATCGTCGGCCGACACGGCGTGATCGGTGAGGTCTTCCGGCTGGGCGATCAGGCTGCCCATCGGATAGGCATAAAGCGCTTCGGGTTCGGCCCGGATATGCTCCGGCGCCGCGACGAAGCTACGCACCCGATCCGGTCCAAGCAGCAGCACCGTCGCGCCGGGGGCAAGGAAGCGGATTGGGCGGTGCGCCTTCCCTTCCTCCACCAGGCAGAGCGGGCGCGGTGTCGCATCGCCCAGCAATGGGCGGATAAGCGCGCTGGCCGCTGCCTCCACCGCCTGGGGCAGACGCGCCAGCCGTTCGACCACCAGAGCCGCACTGATAGCACCCAGATCGGGATCGAAGCCGATGTCGAGGAAGCCGCCTTCGGCGAGGTCGCGGTCGAGCGCGTCGCTGGCCAGGGCACAGCCCGCCTCATGCAGCGTCGCGCCGGCATAAGGCCGGGTCAGCGTGTCGATCGCGTCGAGGATGGCGATCTGGTCGTCGGTCAGGGACAGGTCCATCAGCGCGGCTCCCGCGGCAGTTTGAGCACATCGCTGGCGATGATGTTGAGCTGGATCTCCGCCGCGCCGGCGGCGATGCCCGCGACGATCCCGCGCTGATGATGCATTTTGAGATAGGGGTGGGCGTCGGCCAGTGCCTGCGGCAGATATTCGACGATGAATTCGCATACCCGCCGTTCGGCCATCACCGTGGCGAAGCGGGCGGAGCTGGATTCGGCGCCGATCGCCTCGCCCCGGCAGCGGCGGTCGACGATCGCATAGCTGGCCATCCGCGCCGCTTCGCACAGGGCGGCGGCATGGGCCGCCTCGATCCGCACCGCCTCGCCGGCAAATTCACCCTGGGCCTGCAATAGCATTACCGCACGGTCGAGCGCCGCGCGGGCGAGCGCATAGCGCGGAATGCCGAGCCGTTCATTGGTGAGCGAAAAGCCGATGATTTCCCAGGCCTGGCCTTCTTCGCCCAGCCGGGCTTCCACCGGCACGACGACTTCGTCGAAGAAGACTTCGTGAATATCGCCTTCGCCGATCAGCGAGGGGATTTGCCGCACGGTGATGCCGGGCGTGTCCATCGGCACCAGCAGGATGGAAATGCCCTTCTTGCGATCGTCGCTGGTGCGGCAGACCAGGAAACAGGTGTCGGCAAGCCCCGCATAGCTGGTCCAGATTTTCTGCCCCGACACGCGATAGACGTCGCCGTCGCGGGTCGCGCGGGTGCGCAGCGAGGCGAGGTCGGAGCCGGAACCGGGTTCGGAAAAGCCCTGGCACCACAGCGCCCGGCCGCCGGTGATGGCGGGCAGATACTGGGCTTTCTGCGCCTCCGATCCGTAGCGGATCAGCGTCGGCCCGACCCAGTTGACGTTCATATATTGGCCGCCGCGTGGTTCGCCCGCGATCCACATTTCTTCGGCCAATATGGTCTGGTGCCAGGGGTCGAGGCCCTGGCCGCCAATCTCCCTGGTCCAGTGCGGGGTCAGCAGGCCTTCGTCGGCGAGGCGCCCGCAGAAAGTGCGGGCATAGTCGGTCAGCGCTGGGGAAGCCGGGCCATGTTGCGAGAAACGCTCCCAATCCTGTGGCAGCGTCGCGGCGAGAAAGTCGCGCAACCGCTGGCGAAAAGCCTCTTCATCCTGCGTCCATTCAAAATTCATTGGTCCACGCATCCCCTGCCGAACAGGGATGCGATACTGAAGAGCAGCGCGCCGCGACAGGGCGGCGGGCAAGAGAACGCCCCGGTGATGGGCGTGGGCCGGGCCTTGCCGCGCTCCACCGGCTTGGGCAGCTTTCGGGCATGAGCGAGCGCGATTTCAAAATGGCAGCCTCCCTGGATGAGGTGCCGCTGGGCAAGACCAAAAGCGTGACCATCGACGGCCAGACCATCCTGTTGTGCAACAGCGACGGGCAGATTCATGCCATCGCCGCGCTCTGTTCCCATGCCGACGAACCGCTCGCCTGCGGTCGCATTCGCCTGGGCTGGATCGCCTGTCCGGCCCATGGCGCCCGTTTCGACCTGGAGACCGGTGCGCCGCTGACCGGCCCGGCGAGCGAACCGATCGCCACCTATCCGGTCCGCATCGTCGACGGCATGATCGAGGTGGCGATCTAGCCCTGTTCCCTTTTCGTCATCCTGACGGAGGTCAGGATCCATTTGGCGCTACGGTGGAGCGCGAGCGCTGAATGGATCCCGGATCAAGTCCGGGATGACGGAGGGGGTGGTTGCGTCGTTGCGTGTCCGATCGAAGGAAGGGCTTACCAGCCATCGCCTTGGGGATATCGCCTGCCGCCATCTTGCGGGGAGCGGCGCAATTGGGCCTAGCGTCGGGGATGAGAGGAACCGGAACGGGATGGAGGGGCAGGCTTTGACCGACGCGCTCGACGGGCTGCGGCTGGAGGTGCGCCAGTGGCTGGCCGACAATGCGCCGCACGGCTGGCGCGAGCGCAGCAGCAGCGAGGCCGCCTTCCTGCAAATCCAGCGCGACTGGTTCGCGAAGCTGGTCGAGGGCGGCTATGCCGTGCCGCACTGGCCGGCCCAATGGCCCGGCGGCGGCCGCTCGCTTGCCGAACAGAAGATCCTCTACGAGGAACTGGCCCGCGCCGACACGCCGCGGCTGCTGCTGTCCTTCATGTCGACCTATCATGCCGCCTGCACCCTGTTCGAATGGGCGAGCGAGGCGCAGCAGGCTTTGCTGATCCCGCGCATCCTGGCCGGCGAAATCTGGTGCCAGGGCTTTTCCGAGCCCAATGCCGGGTCGGACCTCGCCAATGTCCGCACCCGCGCCGAGCGGGTCGGCGACCATTATGTCGTCAACGGGCAGAAGCTCTGGTCGACCATGGGCCAGTTTGCCGACAAATGCCTGCTGCTGGTGCGCACCAGCAATGACGGGCCGAAACAGGCGGGCCTCACCTATCTGCTGCTCGACCTCAAGGCGCCGGGCGTTACCGCGCGGCCGATTCATCAGATTCATGGCGACGAGGAATTTGCCGAGCTGTTCCTCGACAATGTCGAAATTCCCGTCAGCGACCGATTGGGCGAAGAGGGGCAGGGCTGGGCGGTGGCGCAATCCACCCTCTCGTCCGAACGCGGCCTGACCCTGCTGGAACTGAGCGCCCGGCTGCGTGGCGCCTTGTGGCGGCTAGGCGACCTGATCCGGGCGCAGGGCCGGCAGGACGATAGCGGCATAGTCCGCGACTTCGGCCGGTTGAGCGCCAAGGTGGATGCGACCTGTGCCGTCGCCGACCAGTTCCTCGCCAACCGCATCGCCGGAATCGAGCGGGTCGGCGACGCGTCGATCGTCAAGCTGTCCTACTCCCGCACGCTGCGGGAGTTCACATCGCTCGGGATTCGGCTGGGTGGCATCGACGCGCAATATCACAGCCCGATCACCTTTGGCGGCGGCATGGAGACCGGCAACTGGATGGCCGATTTCATGAACAGCTATGCCTGGACCATCGCCGGCGGCAGCGACGAGGTGCAACGCAACATCATCGCGGAACGACTGGTCGGCATGCCGCGCGAACCGAAAAGCTGGACCTTGAAGGAGGGCGCGGCATGACCATGACCCGCGCGGAAGTGCAGGATGCGGCCGACAAGGCCTTCGGCCAGAGCGAACTGGCCCCGGATGCGGCGCAGAGCTGGGCGCTGATCGCCGAGATGGGCTGGCTGATGATGGGCGTGCCGGAGGAACTGGGCGGCCTGGGCCTTGGCCGCGAGGCGGCGGGCGTCATCCATCAGGGCGTGGGCAAGGCACTGGTGCCCGGCCCCGTGCTGGCGCAGATGCTGACGATCGAGGCGCTGACTGCGGCCGATGATCTGCCGGAGCGCGACGCGCTGATCGCCGACGCCATGGCCGGCGAGGTGATGACCGCGTCGCTGGCGGGGGGGCTGGACGGCGCCGACCGGCTGACCTGCGTGCCCGATGCCGATAGCGCCAGCCATGTCTTGCACGTCACGGCCGACCGGGTGGCGCTGGTGCCGGCCGAGCAGGTTTCCGTCACCTATCGTGCCGGATGGGACAAGAGCCGTCGCTTGTTCGACGTCGTCCTTGAAGGCCCCGGCCTCATATTGGCGCAGGGCGATGCCGCCCGCGCGCTGGCCGATCGGGTCGAGGCGCTGCGTCTCTTCTGCCTGGCGGGCGACAGCCTGGGTGGCGCAGAGGCGGCGCTGGCGATGACCGTCGCCTATCTCGAAACGCGGCAGCAGTTCGACCGGCCGCTGGCGCTGTTCCAGGCGCTCAAGCATCGCGTTGCCGACATGCGGACCCAACTGACCGCCGCCGATGCCCTGTTCTGGAGCCGGGCGCAGCAGGCCGAGACCGATATCATCGCCCTGGGCGCGCTCAAGGCGCTGGCCTGCACCGTCTATCGGCTGGTCGCGGAAGAGGCGATCCAGCTCCATGGCGGCATCGGCCTGACCATGGAGCATCCCTGTCACCTGTTCCTGAAGCGCGCGATGCTCAATTGCGCGCTCGGCGGCGATGCGGATCATTGGGACGAACAAACGGGCAGGGCGGCGCTGGCAGCGGCGGTCTGACACCATGACGGGAGAGAAGATGATGCGCCGATCGATTGCCCTCTGCATGACAGCCCTGTCACTGGCCCTGGTCGCAACGGCAGGGACCGGCGCCGACGCCCAGCCGGGCAGCACCCCGGCCGCCGCCGCCGAAGACCCGCTCTTCACTCAGCCCTATATCGACATCGACGAATGGCGCGATGCGCCGGTGCGGCACCGCTATGTCCATGGCGGGTTCAAGGGGACAGAAACCCGCTTCTCCTTCTATTTCCCCGACAAGGCGCACTATCAGGGCCGCTTCTTCCAGCATATCACGCCGGTCCCGGATGACGAGAATCTGGCGCAGAAGCTGACCAACGGCGAGGAAAATTATATCGGCTTCTCCATCGCGTCGGGCGGCTATTATGTCGAGACCAATGGCGGCGGCCGCGACCAGGTGGGCATGCCGGGCAAGCCCAATGACTTCACCATCGCGGCCTATCGCGCCAATGCCGCATCGGCCCGCTATTCGCGCGTCGTCGCGCAGCAGATGTACGGCGGCAAGCGCCCCTATGGCTATGCCTTTGGCGGCAGCGGCGGCGGCTTCCGCACGGTCGGGTCGATCGAGAATACGACCGGCGTGTGGGACGGCGTCGTCCCCTATGTGCTGGGATCGCCGATGGCGCCGCCCAACATGTTCTCCGTGCGGATGCGGGCGATGCGGGTGCTCAATGACAAGTTCCCGCAGATATTGGACGCGGTCGAGCCGGGCGGATCGGGTGATCCCTATGCCGGGCTGACGCCGCAACAGGCATCGGTGTTGCGCGAAGTGACGGCGATGGGGTTCCCGACGCCCAGCTGGTTCGGCTGGAAGACGATGGGCATCCATGGCTTTGCCGCCCTCTATGGCGGGATGGTGATGGCCGATGCCGGCTATTTCACCGATTTCTGGACCAAGCCGGGCTATCTCGGCCATGATGATCCCAAGAGCTTCGAGGGCTATCGGCTGCAGCATGACGCGACCATCGCCGCGCCGATCAGCGCGGCGCAGGCAGCCGAACTGAAGCTCGATACCCGCATCACCGATGGCGCGGCCAATGTCGACAATGCCTTTGCCGCGCTGCAGGGCCGGGCGGCACAGCGCATCGTCGCCTTCCGCCTATCGAGCCCGCCACCCGCCACCTATTTCGTCGGCGGCGACCTGATCGTCGGGTCGGGCGCGGCGCAGGGCAAGCGGCTGACGATCAACCGCATCGCCGGCGATGTCGTGATCCTGGGCGTGGTCGATGACGCCACCGTCGACCAGTTGAAGGCCGGCGACAAGGTGCGGGTCGACAACAGCAATTTCCTCGCCGCCGAAACCTATCACTGGCATCAGGTGCCGCCGGTCGATGCCGGCTATCCGGTCTGGGACCAGTTTCGCGGGGCCGATGGCAAGCCGCTCTATCCCCAGCGTCCCTTCCTACTGGGACCGCTCTTCACCGCCGCAACCACCGGCAAGCCGATGGGCCAGCCGCCGATGACCGGGCAGTTCCAGGGCAAGATGATCCTGGTCGAAAATCTGTGGGATCGCGAAGCCATGCCCTGGCAGGGCGACTGGTATCGCCAGCGGGTGATCGCTGCGCAGGGCGCGGGCGCAGACCAGAATTTCCGCATCTGGTTCACCGACCATGCGCTGCATGGCGACAGTAGCCATCAGGAAGACCCGACCCGCACGGTCAGCTATCTGGGCATGCTGGAACAGGCGCTGCGCGACCTGTCCGCCTGGGTCGAAAAGGGCGTCACCCCGCCCGCCAACACCGCCTATCGCATCGATAATGGCCAGGTGATCGTGCCGGCCGATGCGGCGGCGCGCGGCGGCATCCAGCCGATCGCCAGCGTCACCGCCAATGGCGGTGCGAAAGCCGTCGTGAAGCCCGGCGCGGCCGTGACCTTCCGCGCAACCATCAGCGTGCCGCCGGGCACTGGCCGGATCGTGTCGGCGGAATGGGATTTCGACGGCAGCGGCGCCTTTGCCGAGAAGGCGAAGCTGCCCGGCGGTTCGGGCAGCAGCCTGACCCTGGCCACGCGCCACAGCTTCGCCGCGCCAGGCACCTATTTCCCCGCGCTGCGCATCGCGTCGGAGCGCAAGGGCGACGCCGCCACCCCCTATGCCCGCATCCAGAATCTGGGGCGGGTGCGGGTCGTCGTCCAATAGCGGCAGAGGCGGCGCCGCATCATGTGGCGCCCCTGACCCGTCAGTTCGACACGTCAGGGCATTGGCCAGGACGCTTTTCTTCCTGGCCGGCCTTGAACCAGCGGGTCGACTGGGCATCGACGGCCTCGTCATAATAGCAGACCTCGGCCGTGCCGCTGGCCGGATCGACCAGGGTCAGCCATTGGTGCGGGCCGCAATTATGGGTCTCACACGACCAGGCCGCGACCTTGCCATCCACGGTCGCGATAGGCGAGGACGGGCCGCCATCCTCCAGCACCCATTTGCGCACCGCCTTGTCCGCGACCGCCGCCTTCACCGCCGCGACCACGGCGGGATCGTCGTTCCAGCTATGGGCGCCGACCTTGTCGAAGGGATATTTGCCGACATAGGGGCTGAAGGCGTCCCCTTTGGAAGCGGCGGCATTGGTCGCGTTGGCGGCGTTGGCCATGGCATTTTCAACCGCGTTGACCGCATTGTCGGCGGCATTGTCGGCCGGGCTGCTCTTCTGACCGCTGCAGGCGGCCAGCGCGACAGACAGGAGGACGGGCAGGGTCAGGACGGTCCAGAGGCGGTGGCGGGTCATCGGCGGTCCTTTGCGGGAGGAGAATGCCCCCATGGTGGGGCGGGACGCGGCAGCGAGCAAGCGCGATTGCGCCACGGGCGCGGAAATTGGCGGCTGATCCGTCTGTAGGGGCAGATGATCTTCGATTGCGAAAGGCCCCTTGCCCGATGCGTTTCCCCCCTGCCCTGATCCTGCTCGCCGGCCTGGCCGCCGCGCCCGCCACCGCCCAGACCGCGGCCCCCGCCGACGGCCCGTTGAAGGTGGAAAATTACTACCGCGTCAAATGGGGCGGGATGGGCCAGTTCCTGACCACCTATCACAAGCAGCATGAGGCGTTGCTGCGCGAGATGATGCGGCAGGGCTATATCAGCGAAGTCACGGTCGAGATGCCCTTCACCCATATGGGCGGCAGCACGCGGTGGGACGTGCGCACCACCATCGTCTACAAGCATGGCGCCGACGGCGTAGGCGCGGGCGAAGCATATAAGGCGGCGATGGCGGCGGCCAAGGCACGGATGTTCCCCGACAAGGCGGCATTCGATGCCGAGGAGGCGAAGCGCATGGCGGTGACGGAAGATCATTGGGACGTGGTGCTGGAACCTGCGCCATAAGGATCGGCAGGCCATTTGGGGGCATCGCTGCGGCGGACCGTGAAGCTGGCGCGATTCATCGGTCAAATGCCCCCTTTTCCTTTGCCCGAAGCCACGCCATGTTGGATCCGAGTAAAGTGCATCGCGGGAGGCAGGCAAACGCATGTTCGGCGCATTGTGGAAACGAATCTTCGGCAAGACCAACGCCCCCGAGCAAGAAGCAGCCCTTCCCCCCTATGATCCGCTCGCGGCGCTGCGCGACCAGGTGTGGCGCGACGTCGCCGGGGGGTTTCATGACGATGACGCGATCCTGACCGCCGCCCACGACACGTTCGTCGAGGAACTGCCCGGCCCGACCCTGCGCCGCGAGGCATCGGCCGCGCTGCGTCAGGCGCTGGCCGAGCATAATGCCGCCGAAAAGGCCTGGCCCGACATGACCGATTGCGACCGGCTGGATGCGGCCTTTGCCGCGCTGGAAGCCGAGGGCGTGATCGCGCGGCAGAATTTCACCTGCTGCGGCAGTTGCGGCGCGATCGAGATCTGGGACGAGATCGAGGAAGCGATCGGCGAAGGGCGCCCGGCCGAGGGCTATGCCTTTTTCCACATGCAGGACACCGAGGCGGCGGTGGAGGGCGAAGCGCTCTACCTCAATTACGGCGCCTGCGCAGCCGGCGAGGCGGCCGCGCTCGACATCGGCCGGCGGATCGCCGCCCAGCTCGACGCGCATGATCTGGCGGTCGATTGGGACGGCAGCTGGAGCATGCGCATCCAGGTGGTGCTCGACTGGAAGAAGCGCCGCACCCTGCGCATGCTGGAGGCCTGAACCGGCGGCGCCTGCTGCGCGCCGACCGTCACCATATCGCGATGCTCGGGTGGAAGCCGCCCTCCTGCCCGCTATGGGTGGCATGCATGTTGATGCGCGTCGGCACGAAACTGGTGCCGCGATATTCGGGTATGATCCTCAACTGATCGACCAGCCCCTCACGGGTGAAGCGCTGTAGCGTGCCGCTAATCTGGTCGAGCGCGGCGCCCGCTTCGGGTGGGACATAGCTGATATTCGCCTTGCGCCTCGGCCCGCCCAGACGGATCGGGAAGAGATAGATGCGCACCAGCGCCCCGGTCGCCACCAGCGCCTCCGCCTGTTCGCGCGAGGTGACATGGGAGAAATCGGGCTTGGCCGCTGCCGGGCCTGGTGCACCGACCAGGATCGCGGCGAGCAGCAGCGGCAAGAGCGACGTAAGACGATGAACCATGGACTTCCTCCCCTGAGGACGAATCATGTTCGTTATTTGTTCTCATATTTTCGGCGATCCTGCAAGGCGGCGCAGACGAAGGGCGCCGGGTCACGCCCGAAGTTCACAGCGTTATCGGCCTTTCCGGGGGATTTGCGCCGCTTTTGCACTGGCCGCGCGGCATCCACGCGCCTGCCGTGCATCACTATGCGCCACCGGGGCGACGCATTTTGCGCCCATGATGCCCCGGTGACGCGACAGCTTTGCACCTGTTTTTCACTGATACGCCTCAGCGCCGCGTCGAGGCCTGTGGGCGAAGCTGGGTGGCGATCGGGTCGGCCATCGCCTGGGCATGCAGCGCCAGCGCGTTGCTCCAGTCCCCGTCGAAGGCGGTGCCGGCCAGCCGGCGGCGCAGGCGATGCGCGCTGGAGGGCGACATCCCGACCATGCGCGCGGCCTGCGCCACGCTGCCGCTCTGGTAGAGGGCGGTCAGGAAGGTCCGCTGCCGGGCCGGAGTCCAGCGGGCGGGGGTGAAGAGCGCCGGCGCGGGCTGCGCGGGCGGGCGAGCGGGGATGGACTGTGTCATTCCCCAGGGTAGATCAGAGGATCGCCGTGTAGGACAGGGGATATTGGCGCTGGGGTGTCAGGGCATGACCATTCAACAAAAAGGTTTCGTGAACCATCGCCGCCTCGGACACTTACGCGATCGTAACTATCTGTCGGTTAGTTTCTCACCATGCCACCGGAACTGACCGCCTTGATCGACAAGCCGCTGTTACTGGCCTTGGTGCTGGGTGTAGGGGCGGGGATCGGGATCGCCGTCGAACGAACGGTCGAAGGATGGAAACGGACAGAGCGCCGTGCCCGCTGGCGTGCCCGTAACGGCCGACAAGATTGGAGAGCGGGGCGCGGCAAGATCATCCCGCTGGCACCAACCCCAAAGTCCATCGATCCGATAGCGACTGCCGCCGAACAGTTGCGTATCGTCATGACCGCCGATTTTGCGGCGCGTCCGCTGCTCAATCAGGGTGAGCGACGGCTTCTCTCGGTATTGGACAAGGCGTTGGAGGACGACAGTCCAGGGTGGCGTGCCATGGGTCAGGTTTCTCTGGGCGAGATATTGGGCAGTTCCAACGAGACGGCCTTTCTGGCGGTCAATTCCAAACGCGTCGACCTGTTGATCGTCGATGCCGACTGCCGTCCTCTGCATGCGATAGAGATGCAGGGGAAAGGCCATCATTTGAGCGATAACACCGCCGCCCGCGACGCAGTGAAACGGGAAGCGCTGCGTCGCGCCGGGATCGGCTATGTCGAAGTGGTCAGTGGCGATACGCCGGCCGAAGTCCGGGCGATGATCCGCAAATTGGTGGAACGGGCCCGCGCCGGCCAAGCCTAGCCGGGCGAAGCCTTGTGCTTCGCCCGGCGACCGGATCAATCATGCTCCCGCCCGCCAGCGCCCATATAGAGTTCGCTGCCGGTTTCCTTGAAGAGTTTGCTCATCTCTTCCATGCCTTTCAACGCGGCGGCCTTGCTGGCTTCGGCGACTTCCGCGCCGGTGAGACCGGCTTCTAGGAAACCGTCGGCGGGCTGGTTCTTCCTGGCGGCGAAGTCGCGCACTTCCTGGGTGATCTTCATCGAGCAGAATTTAGGGCCGCACATGGAGCAGAAATGGGCGCTCTTGGCACCTTCGGCCGGCAGGGTCTGGTCGTGATATTGTTCGGCCGTGTCGGGATCGAGCGACAGGTTGAACTGGTCGCGCCAGCGGAACTCGAAGCGGGCGCGGCTTAGCGCGTCGTCGCGGACCTTGGCGGCCGGGTGGCCCTTGGCTAGGTCGGCGGCGTGGGCGGCGAGCTTGTAGGTGACGACGCCGACCTTCACATCGTCACGGTCGGGCAGGCCCAGATGCTCCTTGGGCGTGACGTAGCAGAGCATCGCCGTGCCATACCAGCCGATCTGCGCCGCGCCGATGCCGCTGGTGATATGGTCATAGCCCGGCGCGATGTCGGTGGTGAGCGGCCCCAGTGTATAGAAGGGCGCTTCGCCGCAGACCTGGAGCTGCTTTTCCATATTCTCCTTGATCTTGTGCATGGGCACATGGCCCGGCCCTTCGATCATCACCTGCACATCCTGTTTCCAGGCGCGATGGGTCAGTTCGCCCAGCGTGTAGAGTTCGCTGAACTGGGCTTCGTCATTGGCGTCGGCGATCGAGCCGGGGCGCAGGCCATCGCCCAGAGAATAGGCGATGTCATAGGCCTTCATGATCTCCGTGATCTCGTCGAAATGATCGTAGAGGAAGCTCTCCTTATGGTGGGCGAGGCACCATTTCGCCATGATCGATCCGCCGCGCGAGACGATGCCGGTGACGCGCCTGGCCGCCATCGGGATATAGGCGAGGCGCACGCCCGCATGGATGGTGAAATAGTCGACGCCCTGTTCGGCCTGTTCGATGAGAGTATCGCGGAAAATGTCCCAAGTGAGGTCTTCGGCGATGCCGCCGACCTTTTCGAGCGCCTGATAGATGGGGACGGTGCCGATCGGCACGGGCGAGTTGCGGAGGATCCATTCGCGCGTGTCATGGATGTTGCGGCCGGTCGACAGGTCCATCACCGTGTCCGCGCCCCAGCGGATCGACCAGACCAGCTTGTCGACTTCGGATGCGACGTCGGACGCGACGGCGGAGTTGCCGATATTGGCGTTGATCTTCACCAGGAAATTGCGGCCGATCGCCATCGGCTCGGATTCCGGGTGGTTGATGTTGGACGGGATGATGGCGCGGCCACGGGCGACTTCATCGCGGACGAACTCCGGCGTCACATAATCGGGGATCGACGCGCCCCAGCTTTCGCCGTCGCGGACATATTCGGCGAGGCGGGCACGGCCGAGATTCTCGCGCTCCGCGACATATTCCATTTCGGGCGTGATGATGCCGCGACGGGCATAATGCATCTGGGAGACGTTGGTGCCGGCCTTGGCGCGCAGCGGGCGCTTCACCACGTTGGGGAAGGGCTGAACGCCGCCCGAACGGTCGGGCCCCTTGAGGCCATTATCCTCCGGCTTGATTGCGCGCGCTTCATATTCCTCGACATCGCCGCGCTCGCGGATCCAGTCGCGGCGCAGCTGCTGCAGGCCGGCCATGATGTCGATATGCGCCTCCGGGTCGGTATAGGGGCCAGAGGTGTCATAGACGCGGACCGGCGGCTCGCCGCTGCCCGGCTCCAGATGAATTTCGCGCATCGCGACCCGGCGCGGGCCGACATGGATCTTCTTCGAGCCGCGAATGGGCCCAGTCGTTACGCGCATTTCGGTGCGGGCGGGGACGTCTGCCATAACTTCTCTCTCCTTCAGGCGGAAAGAGAGTGCGGGCGGTGTCACGGGACGAGTGGCACGACGCGCTTCCCTCCCTACGCCAGTGTCAACTGGATCAGGTTCAGCGGGTCGCGGCCACAAAGCCGCCTCTCAACCGTCTGCGGACGGTCCCCCGGGGATATGCGCCTTGCATAGCGCAAGCGCGGCGGCAGGGGAAGCCCTTCGCGATCCGCTCGCCTTGCGCCGGGGCGATGGAGACCATAATTGAAAAGGGCCACAGCAAGAGGCCGATCGTGCAGAACAGCCCCCCATCCCATAGCGAAGCCGAGAAGGCCCGGCGCAAGGCGTTGCGGCATGAGATGCGGATGGTGGCGGTAAGGCCGCGGCGATGGGGGCTGTGGCTGCTGGCGCTGGGCGCGCTGTTGCTGATCCTGCCGTCGGCCTTTGGCGTCCATAGCCTGATGGGCTGGTCGCCGATGCTGCTGGGGTTGATCGCCTGTGCTGCGGCACTGCCGCTGCTGGTGGCGGGCGCGGTGCTGCGCCGACGTTACCTGAAGGGGCGGATGGCGCAGGGCTGAAGGCGATAAGGGGGGAGACAGAGATGAAGAGGTTGATGACGATGGTTTCTGCTGCCCTGTTGACCGGCGCTGGCGCGCCCTCCCCCGCTCCGGCCGACGATCCGTTCGTCTGGCTGGAGGACTGGACCGGGCCGCGCGCGATGCAGTGGGTGGAGGCGGAGAACAAGGCGACCGTCGCGACGCTGCAGGGCGATCCGCGCTATGCCGGCTATTACAGGGATGCGCTGGCGATCGCGTCGGCCAAGGACCGGATCGCCATGCCGATGCTGATCCATGGCCGCATCTATAATTTCTGGCGCGATGCCGACCATCCGCAGGGCGTGTGGCGCTATACCAGCGAGGCTGATTATGCGTCCGCGTCGCCCAATTGGACGACGGTGCTGGACCTGGATGCGCTGTCCAGGGCCGAGGGGAAGAAATGGGTGTGGAAGGGCGCGATCATCCTGGATCCCGAGGAACGGATTGCGCTGCTGGCGCTGTCCGACGGCGGCGAGGATGCGGTGCGGCTGCGCGAGTTCGACCTGGTCGACGGCCGGTTCGTGCCGGGCGGGTTCGACATTCCCAATGCCAAGCAGGATGCGGCCTGGCTGGACAAGGACAGCCTGCTGCTGTCGCGCGACTGGGGCGCGGATAGCCTGACCAAGTCGGGCTATCCCTTCATCATCAAGACGCTGAAGCGCGGGCAGAAACTGGACGACGCGCAGGAGGTGTTTCGCGGCGCGGCGAGCGACCAGCTGATGTCGATGCCGATCCTGCTGAGCGACGGACAGGGCAATAGGGCGGCCTTCCTGTTTCGCGGCATCACCTTCTTCGGCAACGAGACCTGGCTGCTGACGGCGCAGGGGACGAAGCGGCTGGCGCTGCCGGCCAAGAGCCAGCTGCAGGGCATGGTCGACGGGCAGGTGCTGATCCAGACCAGCGAGGAATGGACCAGCGGCGGCGTGACCGTGCCGGCCGGGGCGCTGGCGAGCGTGGCGCTGAAAGCCTTGCAGGATGGCGGCGTGCTGACGCCCGAGATCTTGTTCGCGCCGACGCCGCGCCAGTCGATCGACGGGGTGGTGGCCACGAAGAACCGGGTCGTGCTGAGCCTCAACGACAATGTGCGCGGGCGGGTGCGGGTCTATGCGCACGGCGCCACGGGATGGACCGCGCAGCCGGTCGACCTGCCCGACAATGCGACGATCAGCACCGTCGCCGCATCCGACAAGAGCGACCAGGTCTATCTGGCGGTGGCTGGTTTCCTGGCGCCGACGACGCTATGGGCGATGGATGCGGCGGCCCCGAAGCCGGTGCAGGTGAAGGCGATGCCGGCGCGCTTCGATGCGGCGGGACTGGTGGTCGAGCAGTTCGAGGCGACGTCCACCGACGGGACGAAGATCCCCTATTTCATCGTCCACAAGAAGGGGATGACGCCCGACGGCAGCACGCCGACGATCATGACCGCCTATGGCGGCTTCGAGGTGCCGATGACGCCCAGCTATGCCGCGATCACCGGCAAGCTGTGGCTGGAGCGGGGCAATAGTTTCGCGCTGGCCAATATCCGCGGCGGCGGCGAGTTCGGCCCCGCCTGGCATGAGGCGGGCCTGAAGACCAAACGCCAGATCATCTATGATGATTTCGCGGCGGTGGCGCAGGATATCTTCGTGCGCAAACTGTCCAGCCCGCAGAAATTCGGCATCTATGGCGGGTCCAATGGCGGGCTGCTGATGGGGGTGGCGTTCAACCAGCATCCCGAGCTGTGGAACGGGGTGGTGATCCAGGTGCCGCTGCTCGACATGATCCGATACGAACAGATCGCGGCCGGTGCGTCCTGGGTCGATGAATATGGCAGCGTGTCGGTGCCGGAGGAAAAGGCGTTCCTCGAAAAAATCTCGCCCTATGCCAATATCCGCAAGGGGGAGACCTATCCCACGCCCTATATCTGGACCACGACCAAGGACGATCGGGTCGGGCCGCAGCATGCGCGCAAGTTCGCCGCGCGGCTGAAAGACTATGGCCTGCCCTATCTCTTCTACGAGGACACCGCCGGCGGCCATTCGGGCGACGCCGATATCGAACAGGGCGCGCGGTTGCAGGCGATGCAGATGGTCTATTTCAGCCAAAGGCTGGAGGGGAAATAGAGGCTAGGCCGCGTAGACAAATTCAGCGCGCGCCGAATGGCTGGGATGGGTGGGTTGCGGATGGTCAGCTAACGGGAAAGTTGGGCCGAAATCAGCCATCTTGATATCCTGGAAAACCTCGGGAACGAGGTTGTCGGACATATTCTCGATCCGCCAGTGGTGCTCGGACACTCGATGCCTTCACGTCACGCTTCCACGTTAATCTGAAGGCAATATTTCGGATCGATATCCTCCTTCGAATGCGGAGGTATTATGAAGTTATTTTTGTATTCAAGCGCTGCGCTGGCGATACTTTCTGCATGTAGCTCGACGAGCGCGGCAAATCCCGACCCTAAAAACCCGGCGCATTGCGTAGCGGCGTTTCACTATGGGCGAGAATTGATGCTCACTGGCGATAATCCTGACTACAAGGTCGCCATCGGAATGACCGGGCGTGCGCTATTTGAAATGAAGCGCCTACCGTCGTCAGGATTAACGACATCAAAAGAAATTGGTGCTGACCTTTTGAAGAAATACGAAAATAATACTGATGTCATGCAAAAGCTGCTGTTAGATTGTCGCGCAAACCAAAATGCTGACCCTTCCTTTCAGGCCGCAGACAAAAGCGGGGCGATTATGGCAGCCGCACGGAAGATAGACCCTATCTGCAAAGACGATCGGGCTTGCTTGGCCGGAAAGAAATATTGAGCGCCGATCACTTTTCACCATATTGCTAAAAAATCATCCGCTTTGTCACAGGGGGAGCCGCTCGTCAGGTCGCGGACAATCCACGCAATTCATTGACGGTCGGAGAACAGGTATTTTCAGCGGCGTCGGCTTTGGAGTGCGGCAAAGAGCAAGTTCGATGACCGGTTTTGGTCGCTTCCAGATCATCTTCCCCTGCATGGGGAGTTCAAGGGAGACCCGTGTCTCCCTTGAACTGGCCGCAGGCCAGACGGAGGGGTGTCTCCCTCTCGATAGGATGATACCCCTCCACCACTTCGTGGTCCCCCTCCCCTTGCAGGGGAGGAATTTACAGCCGCTTCTGGTCGCTCCCTGCCAATCACGACCTGCGTCATCCTGACGGAAGTCAGGATCCATTCGGCGTTACACCCGCGCGAAAGCGCCGAATGGATCCTGGATCAAGCATGCCCTGAGCCTGTCGAAGGGGCCGGGATGACGTCGGTTAAATGAGGGGTGGCCGGGGCTTACGCGAACGGAAATTGCGAGAATCTTTGGCGAAGCGACAGTTTCGCATTGCATTGCAGCAAAGCGTGGTTTCTGATCGCGTCATGCTCAAGGCCGCGCTGCACCACCTGACCGCCTATCGCTATAGCCGCCCGATCCGTCTGGGTCCGCAAGTGATAAGACTGCGGCCCGCGCCGCATAGTCGCACCAAGATCCCCAATTATGCGCTGAAGATCGAGCCGGCGAACCATTTCCTCAACTGGCAGCAGGATCCGCACGGCAACTGGCTGGCGCGGATCGTCTTTCCCGATCCGGTCGATCATTTCAGTATCGAGGTCGATCTGCTGGCCGATCTGGATATCATCAACCCGTTCGACTTCTTCGTCGAACCCTATGCGGAAAATTACCCTTTCAGCTATGACGAGCAGCTGGAGACCGATCTGGCGGCCTATTATGACGTCGAGGCGCAGGGGCCGCTGTTCGAGGAACTGGTCGCGCAGCATGCCGCGTTCGAGGGACGGACGATCGACTTCCTGGTCGATGTGAACAGCAAGCTGCAACAGCGCATCGGCTATGTCATCCGCATGGAAACCGGGGTGCAGACGCCAGAGGAGACGCTGGACATCGGCACCGGATCGTGCCGCGATTCCGCCTGGCTGCTGGTGCAACTGCTGCGCCGGCTGGGCTTTGCCGCGCGCTTCGTGTCGGGCTATTCGATCCAGCTGGTTGCTGACGTCGAGCCGATCGAGGGGCCCAAGGGCGTCACCCAGGATGTGGTCGACCTGCATGCCTGGGCCGAAGCCTATGTGCCCGGCGCCGGCTGGATCGCGCTCGATGCGACCAGCGGCATGTTTGCGGGCGAAGGACATATCCCGCTCTGCGCCACGCCCCATTATCGGTCCGCCGCCCCGATCAGCGGCATGGCCGAGCCAGCCGAGGTCGATTTCAATTTCGCGATGAATGTCAGCCGCATTGCCGAGGCGGTGCGGATCACCAAGCCCTTTACCGAGGGGCGCTGGGCATCGCTGATGGCGCTGGGCGAGCAGGTGGACGCGGACCTGATCGCGCAGGACGTGCGGCTGACCACCGGCGGCGAGCCGACCTTCGTCGCGGTCGACGACCCGCAGGCCGGCGAATGGAATGGCGACGCGGTCGGCCCGACCAAGGCGGGCTATGCCGACCGGCTGATCCGGCGACTGCGCGACCGCTTCGCGCCGGGCGCGCTGCTGCACCATGGCCAGGGCAAATGGTATCCGGGCGAAAGCCTGCCGCGCTGGGGCTATTCGATCTACTGGCGGGCCGACGGCGTGCCGATCTGGCGCGATGCCGGGCTGATCGCGGGCGAGCCGGAGGCGGGCGATACGACCATTACCGCCGAGGATGCCGGCCGTTTCCTGACCGCCATGGCGGACGGGCTGGGGGTCGAGACGGATTTCGTCCAGCCGGTGTATGAGGATGCGCTGGCCTGGTCGGTGAAGGAGGCGGAGCTGCCCGCCAATACCGAGCCGGGCGACCCCAAGTTCGACAATCCCGAGGAGCGCAGCCGGATGGTGCGCGCGTTCGAGGGCGGCCTTTCCAAGACGGTCGGCTATGTGCTGCCGATCCAGCGCTGGCAGACGCAGGCGAGTGCGCCGCGCTGGCAGAGCGAGGTGTGGAAGGTCCGGCGCAAGGCGCTGTTCGCGGTGCCGGGGGATTCCGCACTGGGATACCGCCTGCCGCTGGGCACCCTGCCCTATGTGCCGCCGTCCGATTTCCCCTATATCCACCCGCAGGATACGAGCGAACCGCGCGAACCGCTGGCCGATTATCGTGCCGAGGCGGAAGCGGACACCAGCGCGCCGGCGGAACGGTTCGAGCGGTCCGAAGTCGCTGCCGCCGCGCATCAGGACCGGCAGGAACAGGTGTTCATCGAAGGTGCCGTGCGCACCGCCGTCACGGTCGAGCCGCGCGGCAATTTCCTGTCGGTCTTCATCCCGCCAGTGAAGACGCTGGACGATTATCTGGAGTTGATTGCGCAGGTCGAGAAGGTGGCCGAGGCGACGCGCATCCCGGTGCGGATCGAGGGCTATGCGCCGCCGTCCGACCCGCGCGTCAATGTGCTGAAAGTGACGCCCGACCCCGGCGTGGTCGAGGTGAATATCCAGCCGGCGACGAGCTGGGCTGAGACGGTGGCGATTACCCAGGGCGTCTATGAGGATGCCCGCGAGGTGAAGATGACCGCCGACAAGTTCATGGTCGATGGCCGGTCGGTCGGCACCGGCGGCGGCAATCATCTGGTGCTGGGCGGGGCGAGCGTGAACGACAGCCCGTTCATCCGCCGGCCGGACTTGCTCAAGAGCTTCGTCCTCTACTGGCAGCGGCACCCGTCGCTCTCCTATCTCTTCTCCGGCCTGTTCATCGGCCCGACCAGCCAGGCACCGCGCATCGACGAGGCGCGGCACGACAGCCTCTATGAGCTGGAGATCGCGCTGGCGCAGGTGCCCAATCCGGTGCGCGACGGGGAGGACAAGCTGCCGCCGCCCTGGCTGGTCGACCGGCTGTTCCGCAACCTGCTGGTCGACGTGACCGGCAACACCCACCGCACCGAAATCTGCATCGACAAGCTGTTCTCGCCCGATGGGCCGACCGGGCGCCTGGGCCTGGTCGAGTTTCGCGGGTTCGAGATGCCGCCAGACCCGCAGATGAGCCTGGCCCAGCAATTGCTGCTGCGCGCGCTGACCGCCTGGTTCTGGCGCGAGCCGCAGCAGGGCAATCTGGTGCGCTGGGGCACGGCGCTGCACGACCGTTTCTTCCTGGGCCATTTCGTCTGGGCCGATTTCCTGGAGGTGCTGAACGACCTGCGCCAGGCGGGCTATGATTTCGATCCCAACTGGTTCGAGGCGCAGCGCCAGTTCCGCTTCCCGGTGCATGGCAGCGTGGAGGCCGGCGGCGTCGGGCTGGAGATCAGCCATGCGCTGGAGCCGTGGAACGTGCTGGGCGAAACCGGCGCGATCGGCGGCACGGTGCGCTATGTCGACAGTTCGACCGAGCGGTTGCAGGTGCGCGTATCGGGCCTGGTCGCCGGGCGACATATCGTCAGCTGCAACGGGCGGCGCGTGCCGATGACGCCGACCGGCGTGCCGGGCGAGGCGGTGGGCGGCGTCCGTTACAAGGCGTGGGCGCCGGCCAATTGCCTGCATCCCAACCTGCCCGCCAATGCGCCGCTGACCTTCGATATCTTCGATAGCTGGAGCGGGCGGTCGCTGGGCGGCTGCGTCTATCATGTCGCCCATCCGGGCGGGCGCAATTATGACGATGTGCCGATCAACAGCTATGAGGCGGAGGCGCGGCGCAAGGCGCGGTTCCAGGATCATGGCCATACGCCGGGGCCCGTCGACATGCCGCCGGCCGAACCCCCGAGCGAATTTCCGATGACGCTGGACCTTCGGTTCAGGCATCCCGAATATTAGAGGATGACCGACTCGCCTGTCCTGCCGGGTCTCGAAGCGTCCGGCTGGGCCGGCGACTATCTGGCGCGCGCGTCGGGCGGCGACCTGTTCGCCGGGGCGCCGGCGGAGATGGCGCCACGCTGGCGGGCGATGCTGGATCGATTGTCGGAACAGGGACAGGGCGATCCCGCGACGCTGGCCGGCAATGTCGAGCGGCAGGCGCAGGATCTGGGCCTGGCGTTCCGCCTGACCGGCGACGAGCAGGAGCGGCCCTGGCCGCTGAGCCCGATCCCGATGCTGATCGGCGCGGGCGAATGGACCCGGATCGAGCAGGGGCTGATGCAGCGGGCCGAGCTGCTGGAGCGGGTGATCAGCGACATCTACAGCACCCAGAGCCTGGTGCGCGAGGGCAAGCTGCCCGCCGCGGTGGTGACCGGCAGCCCGCATTATTGGCGGGTGATGACCGGGGCGGCGCCGCCGCGCGGCCATTATCTCCATTTCTATGCCGCCGATCTGGGGCGCGGACCGGACGGCGAATGGCGCGTGCTGGCCGACCGGGTGCGCACGCCCGTGGGCGTCGGCTATGCGCTGGAGAACAGGCTGGCGCTGTCGCGCGCGACCGGCGACCTGCTGGGCGCGATGAACACAAGGCGGCTGGCGCCCTTCTTCGCCGATCTGCGCCGGGGCCTGGCGGTCGATTGCCAGCGCGCCGATCCGCGCATCGGCCTGCTGACGCCGGGCCGGTTCAACCAGAGCTATGCCGAACAGGCGCATCTGGCCCGTTATCTGGGCCTGATGCTGGTCGAGGGCGATGACCTGATCGTCAGCGACGGCCGCCTGTTCGTGCGCACGATCGAGGGGCTGAAGCGGATCGACGGGCTGTGGCGCTGGATGGACAGCCGCTTTCTCGACCCGCTGGCGTTCGACGGGGAATCGCGGATCGGCGTGCCCGACCTGTATGATGCCTGCACGCGCGGCGGGCTGATGGTCAGCAACTGGCCGGGCGCGGGCGTGATCGAGGCGCGGGCCTTTGCCGCTTTCCTGCCGCAACTGGCCAAGGCCCTGCTGGGCACCGAATTGCTGCTGCCGAACATCGCCACCTGGTGGTGCGGACAGGAGCGCGAGCGCGGCCATGTGACCGGCCATCTGGACGCATTGCTGGTGGGGGCGGCGTTCGACCGGGACGCGGCGGGGCTTGGTCCGGCGCGATCGGTACAGGGATCGGCGCTGGACGCGGACCAGCGCGCGACCTTGCTGGAAGCGATGGCGCGGCGGCCGATGGACTATGTCGGGCAGGAGGTGGTGAAATTGTCGACCACCCCGGCGATCGTCGGCGGGCGGCTGGCCCCCCTGCCCTTCACCCTGCGCGTGTTCGTGGCGCGAGATGGCCTCGGCCAATGGCGGATCATGCCGGGTGCCTTCGCGCGGCTGGCCGCCCATGGCGATATCCGTGCCGCGCTGATGGGCGAAGGCGACATGTCGGCCGACATGTGCGTGATCGACAGCCAGCCGGTGCCGCCCGATACGCTGCTGGGCGATGGCGGCGCGCCGGCAATCCGGCGGATCGGCGGGCTGTTGCCGACCAAGGCGGCGGACAATCTCTATTGGCTGGGCCGCTATATCGAGCGGACCGAAATGACGCTGCGGGTGATCCGCGCGGTCATCGGCGAATCGATCGAGGTCGATATGGGGCCATCGTCGGATTCGCCGACCATGGCGCGGCTGGCGGGGCAGCTGGCGCTGTGGGGCGCGACCGGAAACCCGGCGCAGCCGGTCGGCGCGCTGTGCGCGCAGGCACTGGGCGATGCGCGCCAGCCGGGCAGCGTGCGCGCGCTGATGGGCGTCGTCGCCAATATCGGCGAGGGGCTGCGCGATCGGCTGGCGACCGATTTCTGGCGACTGGTGCGCCTGCCCCTGCCCGCCTTCGACGGGGCGGTGACCGAGACGCTACTGGACGCGGCATCGCGCATGATCGAGCGGATTTCGGCGCTGTCAGGCCTGGCGGCGGAGAATATGGCGCGCACCGAGGGGTGGCGCTTCCATGACATGGGCCGGCGGATAGAACGGGCGATCACCGGATGCCGGCTGACATTGCTGCTGGGCAGCGACTGGGCGTCGGCCGACGACCTCACCGTCCTGCTCGACCTGCATGACAGCCAGATCAGCTATCGCAACCGCTATCTGACCGGCCCGTCGCTGCCGCCGGTGCGCGATCTGGTGGCGCTGGAGCCGCAGAATCCCCGCTCGATCGCCTATCAGGCACGGTGCATTGCCGAGCATGTCGCCGCCTTGCCCACGCTGCGCGGCGACGGCATGCCGGAGGAGCCGCAACGGCTGGCCGGGGCACTGGCGGCGACGCTGGCGCCGCTGACCGGCGACATGCTGACCATGGCGGCGCTGACCGATATCGAAAGTCGGCTGCTCGCCTTGTCCGACGCGATCGGCCAGCGCTATTTCCTGCAGGTCCGCAAGACGGAAAAGGTCGAGGGCGCAGAGCTGCTGTCATGATCTACCATGTCCGTCACAGAAGCATATTGCGCTATGGCGCGCCGGTGCGGGTCGCCCGCTTCAATGTGCGGTTGCGGCCGATGGCCTGGGCCGGGCAATGGACCGCCGACTATGCCTTGAGCGTCGATCCCGCGCCGCTGTCGATCGAGGCGCGGCCGGGTGCCTGGCCGGTGCATGTCGAGCGGCTGGTGATCGATCAGCCATTGCGGCAATTGACGATCGAGAGCCGCTTTCGCGCCGGGGTGGCGGGCAGCGCGCCGATCCTGCCGCAGGATGACGACCCCAGCATTGCCATGGTGGCGCGCGCGGCGCTGGCCGATCGCGACATCAGCGCGTCGGCACCGGCGCAATTCCTCTATGCCTCGCCCCGCGCGCCGATGCTGGACGCGATCGGCAACTGGGCGGGCGCGATGCTGGCGCCCGACCGGCCGATCGTCGCGGCGGCATGGGAACTGGCGCAGCGGATCAAGGCGGAATTTGCTTATGATCCCAGCGCCACCGATGCCGGGACGCCGGTGGCCGACGCCTTTGCCGCGCGCCATGGCGTGTGCCAGGATTTCGCCCATGTGATGGTGGTAGCACTGCGCCTGGTCGGCCTGCCCGCCGCCTATGCCAGCGGATACCTCCGCACCTATCCGCCGCCGGGCATGCCCCGGCTGGTCGGCGCCGACGCCATGCATGCCTGGGTGATGCTGTGGTGCGGGCCGACGCGCGGCTGGATCGGCTTCGACCCCACCAATGGTGTCATCACCGGCGAGGATCATCTGTTCATCGCCATGGGCCGCGACTATGCCGACGTCGCGCCGATGGACGGGCTGTTCGTCGGTGGATCGGGCCAGAGCATCAGCGTCGCCGTCGATGTCGTGCCCGAGGACGAGACCGCAAAAGAGGAAGTCGCATGATCGCCGCCATCATCCTGGTCCTGGCCGGCCTTTACTGCCTGGCGCGCGGCGTCGTGGATTTGCGCGCGAAACGCTGGGTCTGGGGCGTGCTGGGGATCGTCGCGGGGATCGCGATCATGGCGGCGCCGATCCCGACGCAATCCGTTAGCATCGACCTGCCAATGGCGCAGGGCGGGAAGTAAATTCACGCGTCATGCCTGCGACGGCTGACATCTCACTTCTTGTAGCGATACCTTTAAAGAAAAGAGAGATCCCAGCCTTCGCTGGGATGACGGTAGGAGATGATGGGTTCGTTGCGCGCCTTCACACCCGCGCGAACAGCAATTTCATGCCGGTCCTGGGACGGATGGTGAGGCGGCTGATGGGTTCGGGTTTGAAGCCAGCGGGCATCGTCAGCTTGTAGCGGCGGATGACCGAAGCGATCACGGTCATCACCTCCTGCTGGGCGAAGCCGGCGCCGACGCAGACGCGCGGGCCGCGGCCGAAGGGGAACCAGGCCTGCTTCACCATGTCGGCATTGGCCGGATCATCGAACCGGTCGGGATCGAAGGCGTGCGGACAGGCCCAATTATCCTTGTTGCGCTGGGTCAGCCAGGGCGCGACGACCAGCATCGATCCTTCCTCAAGGCTCTTGTCCCGCATCTCCATCGGGCAGGTGACTTCGCGCGGGAAGAAGGCGACCGGCGGATAGAGGCGCAGCGTTTCGCGGAAGATGTTGCGGACATGGCCCATATCCTTGAGCATCGGTGCGGTCAGCGCTTCGGCTCCGGCGATGCCGGCCACTTCGGCGCGGACCCGATCCTGGATATGGGCGCATTCGGCGAGCATGTAGAGCGCCCAGGTCATGGTGCTGGCCGAGGTTTCATGGCCGGCAAGGAAGATGGTCGAGACCTGTTCCATCACCTGTTCGCAGGTGAAGTGAGCGCCGGTCTGCGCATCCTGCACCTCGATCAGCGACTGGAGAATGTCGCGATGGGGCGCCTCGCCCCGGCCATGATAGCCCTCGTAACGGGCCTCGACAATCGGGCGGAACACGTCATGGATGGCGCGGGCCGGCCCTTTCGAGCGCTTTTCGAACCAGCCGGCGGGGATGCCGTAGAGGCGCAGCATCGAGGCCGAATGGGCGAGCCGCTGGAACCGGCCGAAGGCGGTGTGGATGATGTTGGAGCGTTTCTCGTCCAGCGTCTGCGAGAAGAGGGTGCGGAAGATGATGTCGGCCGCGACATGCGTCATCATCGGATCGATATCGACCGGCTTCGACCGATCGGCGGCATCGAGCCGGGCGAGCAGATCGTCGGCGGCGGCGACCATCAGCGGCATGGAACGGTTAAGCGCGGTATGGGCGAAGGCGGGATTGACCATCGCCCGCTGGCTTTCCCAATCCTCGCCATTGGCGGAGAAGACCGAGTTGCCGATCAGCGGATCGAGATTGCGGACCAGTTCGCTATGCTTGGGGAAGGCGGTGCCGCCCTTGAGGATCTTGTCCACCAGCGGCAGTTCGTTGGCGATATACATGGTCTGACCCGGCATGCGGATCTCGCCCATCTTCATCGTATAGCTTTTGTCGAACAGCACATGGATCCAGCTGTGCCAGCCGCGCAGGAAGCGCTTGACGAGGCCGCGTTTCGACTTGGGCGGCTCAGGATAAGGGGGCGTGAAGGGCGCGCTCACGGGATCGTCCGGAAGGCGGCGACGGCTTCGTCCACGGTGCGGCGACCGGCGGTCAGGCTCACGAAATCCAGCGGCGACAGGCGGTCGCCGACCCTGAGATAATCGAAATGCGCCTCATATTTGTTGGACCAGCCCCCGTGATAATTTTCGGCCAAGTAGAAGAGATGGAAACGCGGCGATAGCATGTCCACCCGCGCGGCAAATTGATCGGCGACAAGGCGCAGCGGATTGACGTTGTAATAGGCTGCGCCGTCGGGCGGCGAGCTGATGTCGACATAGCGGAAAGGCTGGTCGGCGAGCGCCTTGAGGTCGGCATGATACCAGCCGGCATCGCGGCGCAGGCCGATCACCGGCACGACCTGCCCCATGCCGACCATGACGAAATGGTCGGGCAGCGGCGCGCCCCCGCGCAGCGCGAGGATGCGGCGCAGCAGGCTCATGCCCAGGATCGTGCCGGCGCTGTGGGTGACGAGCTGGACCTCGTCCCAGTCGCCGTCCAGCTCCGCCGCGATGCGGGCGGCGAACTGGTCGAGCCGGGCATTGAGCTCGTCGCCCGGCCCGTCGGCGGCGAGCGCGCCATGATAGGTCATGAAGCGCAGCAGCCAGGGCACGACCAGCTTGTTAAGGATGCGGCCGGAGAAGAAGGCGCTGATGCCGATGCCGACCAGCGCCGCCGCCCAGAAGGGCAGCAGCAGCGCCAGCAGCAGCGCCGGGACCAGCGCCAGCAGCAGCGGGATCAGCACGGCCAGGATCGGCGGATAGAGGATGGTGATCACCGGGCCGCGGCGCAATTTGCGCATCCGGCCGAACTGCATCAGTCGGGCATGGCCGGCATAGGCGCGGGCAGCGCGCCAGGCGAGGGTGAAGGGATGGCGGATCCAGACCTTGCCGATCAGGTCTTCCCAGCGGAGATATTCATAGTCGGTCTCGACCCCGGCGCTGGCGTTGGTGACGGTCCAGATCGCGCTGTTGGCGGGGCCAGCGCGGCGCGCGCTGACCGCCACCGCTTCGCCGGTCAGCGCGGTGTAGCGGGCCGCCTGATCGCGATAGAGCTGGTGATAGAAACGGACGCCGCGCGGATCGAAACCACCCAGGTAGAAGACTTTACGCTTGAATTTCTGCACTGCCCCGGTCCTAATCGGGACATGACCACGCCCGAACGCGACTACTGCTATTTCATAGACCATCGCAAATACAACCGGAATGTCGGTTGCAGGAAGCATGACAATATGTACGGCATCAATGGCGGCGGCAGCGAGCGCGACCGCTGGCGCGCCGACATGACATTCTATCGCCATATGAAGGCCAATGGCGATCCGATGGCGTTGCCCTCGCTGCTCGCCTGCCTGACCTTTGGCTGGTTCTGCTGGAATTATCATCCCGGCAAGGGGCTGTGGCGCGGACAATTGTTGCGCCGCTTCGCAAAGGCGCCCAAGTGAGCGGCATGAGCGATCCCAAGCATGTGAAGGTCGGCCCGGTCACCTTCGGCAACGACCTGCCCTTCGTCCTGATTTCCGGACCCTGCCAGATCGAAAGCCGCGACCATGCGCTGTTCATGGCCGATGCGCTGGCCAAGGCGGCGGCGGATGCGGGCGTGCCCTTCATCTTCAAGAGCAGTTTCGACAAGGCGAACCGCACATCGGTATCGGGCAAGCGCGGGGTCGGCATCGACGCGGGGCTGGCGATCCTGGCCGAGGTGAAGGCGGTGCTGGGCTGTCCGGTGCTGACCGACATTCATGGCCCCGAACAGGTGGAGGCGGCGGCGCAGGCGGTGGATATCCTGCAGATCCCGGCCTTTCTCTGTCGCCAGACCGACCTGCTGATCGCGGCGGGAAAGACCGGCGCGGTGATCAACGTGAAGAAGGGGCAGTTCCTGGCCCCTTGGGACATGGCGGCGGTCGCGCAGAAGGTCGCGTCGACCGGCAACGAGCGCATCCTGCTGACCGAGCGCGGCGCGAGTTTCGGCTATAATACGCTGGTGAGCGACATGCGCGCGCTGCCGGTGATGGCAGAGACGGGCTATCCGGTGGTGTTCGATGCCACCCATTCGGTGCAGCAGCCCGGTGGACTGGGATCGGCCTCCGGTGGCCAGCGCGACTATGCGCCGCTGCTGGCGCGCAGTGCGGTGGCCGCGGGCGTGGCGGCGATCTTCGCCGAGGCGCATGAAGACCCCGACAATGCGCCGTCGGACGGGCCGGTAATGCTGAAGCTCGACTGGGTCGGGCCGATGCTGAAGCAGTTGAAGGCAATCGATACGGTGGTGAAGGGGTAGGTTTCCCCCTCCACCCGGAAAACGCCTTACGGTCGGGCCTGGCCGCGACCGCGCACGATCCATTTATAGGTGGTGAGCCCTTCGAGCGCGACCGGGCCGCGGGCGTGGAGGCGGCCGGTCGAGATGCCGATTTCCGCGCCCAGGCCGAACTCGCCGCCATCGGCGAACTGGGTCGAGGCGTTCCACATCACGATCGCGCTGTCGACGGCGTTGAGGAAGCGTTCGGCGACCGCCGCATCCTCGGTGATGATCGCGTCGGTATGATGGCTGGCATGGGCGGCGATATGGGCGATCGCCTCTTCCACGCCATCGACCAGCCGGATCGAGACGATGGCGTCGAGATATTCGGTATCCCAATCCTCGTCCGACGCGGCGATCACGCGATCATCCATCGCCTGCACCGCGTCATCGCCGCGCACTTCGCATTTGGCGTCGAGCAGCGCCTTTACCAGCGCGGGGGCATGGGCATAGGCGCGGTCGATCAGCACCGTTTCGGTCGAACCGCAGACGCCGGTGCGGCGCAGCTTGGCATTGAGGACCAGGCTTTCCGCCATGACGGGATCGGCCGCACCATCGACATAGCTGTGGTTGATGCCGTCCAGATGGGCGAGCACGGGCACCCGCGCCTCTTCCTGCACCCGCGCGACCAGGCTCTTGCCGCCGCGCGGCACGATGAGGTCGACGAAATCCGATGCGCGCAGCAGCGCGCCGACCACGGCGCGATCGGTGGTGGGAATGAGCTGCACCGCTTCGGCGGGCAGGCCGGCGGCGGCGATCCCCTCTGCCATGGCGGCGTGGATCGCGCGGTTGCTTTCCTTCGCCTCGCTGCCGCCGCGCAGGATCACGGCATTGCCGGCGCGCAGGCAGAGGGCAGCGGCGTCGGCGGTGACGTTGGGGCGGCTTTCATAGATGATGCCGATGACGCCCAGCGGCACGCGCACGCGGCTGAGTTCCAGCCCATTGGGGCGCACGCTGCTGTCGATCACGCTGCCGAGCGGATTGTCGAGGGTCGCGACCTGATCGACGCCGGCGGCCATGGCGGCAATCCGATCCTCGTCCAGCCGCAGCCGGTCGAGCATCGCGGCGGACAGGCCATTGTCGATGCCATTGTCCATGTCGCGCGCATTGGCGGCGAGGATGGCGGGCGCCTGGTCGCGCAGGGCCTGGGCGGCGCGGCGCAGCGCGTCGACCTTCTGCGCGTCCCCGGCTGGCGCGAGCAGGGCGGCGGCGCGGCGCGCGCGCGCGCCCATCTGCGCGATCAGCATTTCGGGGGTCTGCGTCAGGTCGTTCATCGGTAATCTCGCTTCAAATCCGGCAGCGGCTTAGCACGAAAATGTCGCGGGACGGAACCCTGACGAAGTGTGGGGAGGCAGGAAGAGATGCCGGCGGCCGACCCATGGGTCGCATATGGATCGGCCGTCGGCAGGCAAGATGCTCCTGCCCCGTCGAGTCATCTAGCCGTTCGACGAAGCCGGCGCATACCCCGATCGGGGTAAATTGCGCAATTCACGCAATAAAAATCCGGATGTCAGCTGCTCATCATCCCGACGATGCGCACCAGCTGCGATTCCCGGTTGCAGCCCGTCTTGTCATAGATGGAGCGCAACTGGGCCTTGAGCGTCTCGGCCGAAACGCCGCGTCGTTGGGCAATGTCCACACGACTCATCCCGGCGGCCAGATGGATGGCGATGTCCGCTTCGGCCGGGGTCAGGCGGAAGGTGCGCATGAGCAGGCGGACATGGCGTTCGGTCGGTGCGCCAACCCGCGCGACGATGATCGCATGCGGCGCAAAGGGCAGTGCCCAGGGCCGGGACGGGAGCGGGAAAAATTCCAGCATGATCCCAACGCCGCCATCGGCATCGGCCAGCGCCACCGGATCCGCCTCGCGCACGGGCGCGTCCACGACGGCCCGAACCGACCGCAGGATCGCGCGCGTCTCGTCCGGCCGGTCGCTCTGCAGCCTGTGATCCTCCAGCCGCAATCGGCTGGAGGACAGCAGCATCTCGGCACGCTGGGTCATGCCCCCTACCCGCCCGGTGGCGTCGAGCAGCCAGCAGGCCCGATCCATGGTCTCGAACGTGCCGGCCAGCAGGCCGAAGCCCTGTTGCTCGATCGCCCGCTGCAGCCGGACGGCATGGCGGGCATGGCCGGCAAGCTGGGCGAACAGGTCGCGCTGTTCAACGCTGGTGCGGCCATCGGCCTCGCTGCGCAGCAGGGCGAAGCCGATCATCATATTGTCGTCGGCGACCAGGCGCGTCTGGCACCCGTGGAAGATGTCGAAATCGCTGCACAGGTCCAGATAGTCATCCGCGCGCAGTGCCTGGCGCGCGACATCATAATGGGCTTCATGCACGATCGCCGGGCGCGCCGGCAGTCGGTCGGCTGCGACCCGGAAATTGAGGTCCGGGGCAGCGCCGTCGATCATCGATGACTTTTCGATAATATCCGGCGCCACGTCGCTGATCCAGTTGAAGGCCGCTGCCCCCGGACCGAAACCGATCAATTGGCCATGGCACGACCCGGTTGCCTGGGCCATGGCGCGCAGCGCCGCATCCCAAAGATGCGGCTCCAGCGCAGCCGACAAGAAGAGGTCGGCCCACGGATCGCTGCCATCGGCGTATGACGCCATATAACCCCCATTTTCCCCAAGCAATTGGTTGCCCAAGTCGAACAGGGAGTCAAATGGACGAAGGTCCGGATTACGTAATTTCTGCCAGATATTGATGCAGATCAGGAAAGATCAGGCCGCCTGGGCCAGCGCCTCGTCCTTGGCCGCGCGAAACAGGCGACAGGGCGGGATGTTGCGCCATTCCAGTTCGTCGCTGACCTGGCCGAAGAGCGGATCGATCAGGCGACGGACATAGCGCGAATATTGGTAGATGATGAAGCTGCCGCCCGGCCGCAGAACGGCGCGCGTTTCTTCGCAGATGGTTTCGCCCACGCCCGCCGGCAGGGTGGAGAAGGGCAGGCCCGAAAGGACATAGTCGGCCTTCTGATAGCCCGCCTCCTTGACGAAGCGGCGCACGTCGGCGGCCGAGCCATGGACGACGCGCAGGCGCGGATCGTCGATCGCATCCTCCAGATAGGCGACGAAATCGAGATTGAGGTCGATCGCCAGCAGGATCGCGTCGGGATGCATGCGATCGAGAATGGCCTGGGTGAAGGTGCCGACACCCGGACCATATTCGACGAACAGGCGGGTCCGCGCCCAGTCGACGCCGTCCAGCGAGCGCGCGACCAGTTGCGACGAGGAGGGGATGACCGAACCGATCATGCCGGGATGCTTCATGAACTGGCGGAAGAACATGGCCCACTGGCTGCGGAAGGAGCGGCTGCCACCGCGCGTCGAAATCCTGGTCTTCTTGTCTTTGAACGGTAGGGAGGCCATCAAAATCCGCCTGACTGACTAACAGAATCGGCCTCGCAAAATTGATGTCCGCTGGCAAGCGGCTTTGCGCGCCACGGGATAGAACGCGCGGCCAGGCGATGGGTTCACCCACCGTCGGCCGCGCGTTCTATCCCAAGTCCATCAGCGTTCGCGGGCGCGCAGCATGCCGGGCGCGATGAAGCCGATCGGATCGACCTGCATCGCGCTCTGCTTCAGCGTCGCCTGAATCTGCTCATATTCCCGCTCCATTTCCGGCGTCACAGAGGCGCGGGTTTCTTCCAGCGCCGCCTCGAAATGGGCCATGGTGACTGCTTCGACCTGCAGCGACTGGCGCAGCGCGATGAGGCCGGCCCGACGGGACAGATCCTCCAGGTCCGCGCCGGTGAACCGTTCCGTCCGGGCCGCCAGCTGATCCAGATCGACGTCGGACGCCAGCGGCATCTTCTTGGTATGGATCGCCAGGATGCGCTTGCGCCCGGCCTGGTCGGGCACCGGCACATAGATGAGTTCGTCGAAGCGGCCGGGGCGCAGCAGCGCCGGATCGACCAGGGTGGGCCGGTTGGTGGCGCCGATGACGACCACCGACTGCAATTCCTCCAGCCCGTCCATTTCGGCGAGGATGGTGTTGACCACCCGCTCCGTCACCGCCGGCTCGCCCAGGCCGCCGCCACGGGCGGGGACCAGGCTGTCCAGTTCGTCGATGAAGATGACGGTCGGCGCCACCTGTCGCGCGCGGGCGAACAGGCGGGCAATTTGCTGCTCGCTCTCGCCATACCATTTGGACAGGAGGTCGCTCGATTTGGTGGCGATGAAATTGGCCTGCGCCTCACGCGCGACCGCCTTGGCCAGCAAGGTCTTGCCGGTGCCCGGCGGACCATAGAGGAGGAAGCCCTTGGCCGGGCGGATGCCCAGGCGCCGGAAGGCGTCGGGATCCTTGAGCGGCAGTTCGACCCCTTCCTTGAGCCGCATCTGCGCATCGTCGAGCCCGCCAATGTCGGCCCAGCCGATATTGGGCGCCTGCACCATCACCTCACGCATGGCCGAGGGCTGGACCCGCTTGATCGCCGAGAGGAAATCCTCGCGCGTGACGGACAGATCCTCCAGCACGTCGGGCGGGATCGTGCCTTCCTCCAGATTGAGGCGCGGCATCAGCCGGCGCACCGTCTCGATCGCGGCCTCGCGGGTCAGCGCGGCGAGATCGGCACCGACAAAGCCATAGGTCATGCGCGCCAGTTCGGCGAGGTCGACCCGGTCGCCCAGCGGCATGCCGCGGGTGTGGATGCCCAATATCTCGCGCCGGCCGCGTTCGTCGGGGACGCCGACGACGATTTCGCGGTCGAACCGGCCGGGACGGCGCAGCGCCTCGTCGATCGCCTCGGGCCGGTTGGTGGCGGCGATGACGACCAGATTGGTGCGCGGCTCCAGCCCGTCCATCAGGGTGAGAAGCTGGGCGACGAGGCGCTTTTCCGTCTCGCCGGTGACCTGGCCGCGCTTGGGCGCGATCGAGTCGATCTCGTCGATGAAGAGGATGGAGGGTGCCGCCTTGGCCGCTTCCTCGAAAATGTCGCGCAGCTTCTTTTCCGACTCGCCATAGGCCGAACCCATGATCTCGGGCCCGTTGATGAGGAAGAATTCGGCTTCCGATTCATTGGCGACGGCGCGGGCCAGCCGGGTCTTGCCGGTGCCCGGCGGGCCATGGAGCATCACCCCCTTGGGCGGATCGACGCCCAGTCGCTCGAACAATTCGGGGTAGCGCAGCGGCAGTTCGACCATCTCGCGCAGTTGGTCGATCGTTTCCGCCATGCCGCCGACATCATCATAGGTGACATCGGCGCGACGGGATTCGCGCGGTTCCTCATATTCGGCGCGCAGCTCCACCTCGGTCTCGGCATCGATATGGACGATGCCCTTGGGCACGGTCGACACCACGATCAGGCGGATTTCCTGGAGCGCATAAGCGGGCGCCGCCAGCATCTGGCGCAGATGGGGTGGCATGTCGCCGGGCGGCACCTGTTGCTGGCCGGCGGTGGCGACGACATCGCCCGCGACAAGGGGGCGTTGAAAGAAAACCCGCTTCAGCGCATCGGGATTACCCTGGAGACGGAGATTATTTTGTGCAGGCGCGAACACGACGCGCTGGGCCGGACGCGGATCGATCCTGCGCAGCTGGACGAAGTCGCCCGAGCCGACGCCGGCATTGGCGCGCTGCAAACCATCCAGCCGCAGCACGTCCAGACCTTCATCTTCCTTATAGGGGCGCACCACCCGTGCCGGAGTCGATCGCTTGCCGACAATCTCGACAACATCGCCTTCGGCCAGTTGCAATTCGGCCATTACCGTCAGCGGAAGCCGCGCCAAACCGCGCCCGGCATCCTCCGGCCGCGCATTGGCGACCTGAATCCTGCGTCCGCTGCTGTCCTGATCGGCCATGGTCATCCCCGTCCTTTTGGTTGCGAAACGAAGATAGGTAACGCCGGGGGTGAGGGAAAGGGGCCGTGCTTCGTTATGCCCGGAACAAAAAAAGGGCCAGCGCAAGCGCTAGCCCGGAAAGTTTATAGGAGAGGATGCCTGAAAGGCCTTTCCTATGTGCGCTGCAGCAGGTAATTTTGCAAGTGCGAAAAGAATCGGGTGGTTGCAATTTTTGCATCTTGCCATTTGCCGCGTTTTCCTGCTCATTGCAGGTCAGGATGCTTGAACCGGGGAAGCGCGCCGTTCGATAATGACAGATGATGCGACGCAGCGGACCGGCTTATAGAATTTGACGATTATGCGCAGATTGCCGCCTCTTACGGCCCTGGAGGCCTTTGTTCAGGTTGCCCGTCTTGGCTCGGTCAAGGCGGCTGCCGAGGAACTCGCCCTGTCGACGCCGGCACTCAGCCGTCGCGTCCAGGCGCTGGAGCGGTTCATCGGACGCCCGCTGTTCGACCGCAAGCATCAGGCGCTGGAGATCAATTCCGAAGGCCAGCGGCTGCTGGACGACATCGCCCCGGCGCTGGATTCGCTCAGCCAGGCGCTGGAGAATATCCAGAGCGGCGGCAACCAGCTGCGCCTGCGCCTGGCGGTGATGCCGCTGTTCGCGACGCAGCGCCTTTTCCCGCATCTGGGCCGGCTGCGCCAGCAGCACCCGCAGCTGCATATCGACATCGAAACGACGCCCCATGCCGTGGCGCGGCTGGGCGAAGGGCTGGATGCGGCGATCGTGCTGGCCAGCAAGGATATCGACCCGGCGCTCTATGCCTATGAGCTGGACCATGAGCAGGTCTATCTGATCGGCCGGCGCGAAATGGTGGAAGGCCCCAATGCGCTGGCGTCACCCAGCGAACTGGCGCAACAGACGATCCTGCTGCATCGCGACATGGCCCTTTCCTTCGACGCGTGGAAGGACGTGGCGGGCATTCCCGACCTGCAGCCGCTGGCGATCGACAATTATGATTCCGGTCAGCTGATGCTGGAAGCCGCCGCCCAGGGACTGGGCGTGGCGGTCATGCATGCCAGCCATTTCGAACAGTCGGGCGACCCCCGGCTGATCCGGCTGTTCCCCAATATCCGCTGCGACAGCCCCTATCGCTATTATTTCGTCTGTCGCCCGCGCGCGTTGCAGACCCGGTCGGTGCGCATCTTCCGCGATTGGCTGGTGGCGGCAAATATCTGAATCCACGTAGAAAAAGCGGCATGGATTGAAATCCCTGCCACTTTTACCGAGCGCCCCCTTAACCTTGATCGGGCGCCTCCGTTATAAGCGGCATGACTGGGGCATCCACATCCACCACCGGCTCGCACCATGGGCTGACCGACCGCCTTTCCCGCTGGGCCCGTGGCCTGTCCGGCAAGCCGGACGAACCGCAGGTGGAAAGTGAGCCGCGCGCGCGCGCCGGCAGTGCCGCCAGTCGCGAGATTAATCGCCGTCGTCGCCTCTATGAGGAGATCGGCGAATTTCTGTTCGCCCATGATCTGGACCTGACGCCGCTTAATTTCGGCGTGGCGCTCGACTATCTGACCGGCGCCAGCATCGGCGTGGAAAAGGCGGTGCAGGCAGTGCTGATGGAGCGCGGCAAGATCAGCAACGCCTGGATGGAATCGCTGGCCGCCAGCCAGCGCGCGGACGAGGTGACGCCCGATGCGCTCGCCTCCATGCTCGACAAGGTCGAGGAAAATCTGGACGAATTCACCGGGCTGATGACCGAATCCCGCAATTCGGCCAAGGATTATGGCGCGGCATTGCAGGAACAGGCCAAGGGCCTGGCCGCCGGTGCCGACAATGAGCCGATCCTGGCCCGGCTGGTCAGCCTGACCCGGTCGATGGTGGAAAAGACCCGCCAGGTCGAAACCCAGCTGCGCGAGAACCAGAAGCAGACCCAGGCGCTGAAATCGAGCCTGGAGACAGCCCGTCGCGCCGCCGAGCATGACCATCTGACCGGCCTGCCCAATCGCCGTGCCTTCGAGGGCGTGCTGCGCGAGGAGTTGAAGCTGGCGAAGGAAGGCGACGAGCAATTGTCGGTCGCCTTCTGCGACATCGATCATTTCAAGCTGGTCAACGACACCCATGGCCATGAGACCGGCGACCGGGTGCTGAAATTCGTCGCCGGGCTGCTGGCCAAGGCGTCCGATGACCGCTGCCATGTCGCCCGTCATGGCGGCGAGGAGTTCGTCATGCTGTTTCGCGGCAAGACGGCGGCCGAGACCTGCGAGGCGGTCGACGCGGTGCGCGAGGATCTGGCCAATCGCAGCTTGGTCAACCGCACCAATGGCGAGCGGATGGAGCGGGTGAGCTTTTCCGCCGGCGTCGCCAATGTCCTGGCCTATGACGACCCGCGCGCGGCGCTGAAGGCCGCCGATCGGGCGCTCTACCTGGCCAAGGAACATGGCCGCAACCGGGTCTATCTGGCGGCCGAGGCAGACTAAACCGCGTCGTGCCCGTGCCCTTTAGAAATCCGGCTTTTCATAATGGGTCGGCGGGGTGATGACTTCCATCCGTTCGGACAGGAGCGGGCGGAAGGAGGGGCGTGATTTGAAGCCGGCATACCAGCGCTTGACCGGCTCATGCCCGGCCCAGTCGATGCCGCCCAGATAATCCGCCACCGACAGATGCGCTGCCGCCGCGATATCGGCGAGGCTGAGCGTGCCGCCGGCCATCCAGCTGCGATGGTCGAGCAGATAATCCATATAGTCCATATGGACGTTGGCCCGGCGCATCGCTTCGCGCAGGACGCGGGCGTCGGGCGAGACGCGCTCGATCAGCCGCTTCTTCATCCGCTCATGCAGCAGCGGGCCGACGACATCGCCATAGAAATTCTGGTCGAAGAAGGCGGTCAGGCGCCGCACTTCCGCCCGACCTGCGGCCGTGCCGGAGATGAGCGGGAATTTTTCGACCGTTTCCTCGAAATATTCGCAGATCGCCTGGCTGTCGATCAGCGTGACGCCCTTTTCCTGATCGACGACCACCGGGGTGGTGCCGGCCGGATTGAGATCCAGAAACTCGTCGCGCATTTCCCAGGGAGATTCGCGCACCAGATCATAGCCGATGCCTTTCTCGCCAAGCAGCAGACGAACCTTGCGGGAGAAGGGACAGAGCGGGAATTGGAAAAGTTGCCACATATGATCTTCTGTTAGGCCGGGGCCGCGCGCCGGGAAAGGCGCAAAAACACAGAAACGCGGCGAAACGCGCATCGCCCCTTTAAGTCGTGCTGCGCGCCTCCTACAACCTGCTGCAAGCGCATGGAATTTAGCGCACAGGAAAGGATAGCTGGATGTCTGACGATTTCTTCCCGGTTCCCTCCCAATGGGCCGCCCAGGCCCTGTTGGACCGGGAAGGCCGCGCGGCCGATTATGCACGCTCGATCGAGGACGCCGACGCCTATTGGCTGAAGCGGGCGCAGCGGCTGGACTGGATCACGCCGCCGACCAAGGCGGACGAAAGCAGCTTCCACGAGGCGGATTTCGGCGTCAAATGGTTCGCCGACGGTGAACTGAACGTCAGCGCCAACTGCATCGACCGGCATCTGGCCGAGCGGGGCGACCAGGTCGCCATCATCTGGGAACCCGACAGTCCCGACGCCGACGTGCGCCGCTACACCTACAAGCAGGTGCATGAGGAAGTCTGCCGCCTTGCCAATGTGCTGAAGGACGTGGGCGCGCGAAAGGGCGACCGGATCACCGTCTATATGCCGATGATCCCCGAGGCGGCCTTTGCCCTGCTCGCCTGCGCGCGGATCGGCGCGATCCACAGCGTCGTGTTCGGCGGCTTTTCGCCCGAGGCGCTGGCAGGGCGTCTGGTCGATTGCGATTCGACCATCGTCATCACCGCCGACGAAGGGCGCCGCGCGGGCAAGACCGTGCCGCTCAAGGCCAATGTCGATGCAGCGCTGGCCGAGGCGCCCTGCGTCAACAAGGTGATCGTCGTGCAGGCGACCGGTGGCGCGGTGCAGATGCAGGAGGGGCGCGACATCTGGCTGCATGAGGCAGCGGCGCAGGTATCGGCCGACTGCCCGCCCGAACCGATGAATGCGGAAGACCCGCTGTTCATCCTCTACACCTCAGGCTCGACCGGCAAGCCCAAGGGCGTGCTGCATACGAGCGGCGGCTATCTGCTGTGGGCCAGCCTGACCCATGAACTGTGCTTCGACTATCGGCCCGGCGACATCTGGTGGTGCGCCGCCGACATCGGCTGGGTCACGGGCCACAGCTATATCGTCTACGGTCCGCTGGCGAACGGCGCGACGACCCTGATGTATGAGGGCGTGCCCAACTGGCCGACCCCGGCGCGCATCTGGGAAGTGGTCGACAAGCATCAGGTCCACACCATCTTCACCGCCCCCACGGCACTGCGCGCGCTGATGAAGGAGGGCGATGATTATGTCCATTCGACCAGCCGCGCCTCGCTGCGCGTGCTGGGCACGGTCGGCGAGCCGATCAATCCGGAAGCCTGGCGCTGGTATCATGGCGTGATCGGCGAAGGCCGCTGTCCGATCATCGACACCTGGTGGCAGACCGAGACCGGCGGCGCGATGATCGCGCCGATGCCTGGCGCCACCGACCTGAAGCCCGGCAGCGCGACCCTGCCGATGCCCGGTGTCATTCCCCAGATATTGGATGGCGACGGCGCGGTGCAGGAGGGCGCGACCGAGGGCAATCTGGTGATCGCGGGCAGCTGGCCGGGCCAGATGCGCACGGTGTGGGGCGACCATGACCGCTTCTTCCAGACCTATTTCACCACCTTCCCCGGCAAATATACCACCGGCGACGGCGCGCGGCGCGACGCCGACGGCTATTACTGGATCACCGGCCGGGTCGACGATGTCATCAACGTGTCGGGCCATCGCATGGGCACGGCCGAGGTCGAGAGCGCGCTGGTGCTGCATGAAAGCGTCGCCGAGGCCGCGGTGGTCGGCTTCCCGCACGACATCAAGGGCCAGGGCATCTATGCCTATGTGACGCTGAACGCGAATGAGGAGCCGAGCGACGATTTGCGCAAGGATCTGGTGAAATGGGTGCGGACCGAGATCGGCCCGATCGCCACGCCCGACGCGATCCAGTTCGCGCCCGGCCTGCCCAAGACGCGTTCGGGCAAGATCATGCGCCGCATCCTGCGCAAGATCGCCGAGGGCGAAGTGTCAGCGCAGGCGCTGGGGGACGTTAGTACACTTGCCGATCCGTCGGTTGTGGATAATCTGGTCGCCAATCGTCAGGGATAAAAGACACGCCGGATAAGGACCTTATCGCCACCGTGCGTATCCTTTCGACATAGCTGGGCCGTGCGGGCGGGGTAGCGCGCGCAGGGCCCAGGCGAGACTTCCGTAAAAGGAGCAGCCCATGGCCCGTTACACGTCCGTCGCCCGCCTGTTGCACTGGATCATCGCGATCCTGATCCTGGTCAATCTGTGGCTGGGCTTTGCCCATGACAGCCTGCCCAAGGAATGGAAGGTGATGCCGGTCCACAAGTCGATCGGCCTCACTGTGCTGGCGCTGACCATCCTGCGCATCGGCTGGCGGCTTGGGCACAAGCCGCCAGCGCTGCCGGCCGCGATGCCGGGCTGGGAGAAGCTGGCCGCCAACCTCACCCATATCGCCTTCTACGCCTTCATGCTGATCGTGCCGCTGTCCGGCTGGATCATGTCGTCGGCGGGCGAGCGGCCCCTGAACTGGCTCTTCCTGTTCGACGTGCCGAAATTCGGCGTGGCCAAAGGCGATGCGATCGTCGGCATATCGCACGAGGCGCATGAGCTGATCCCCTGGCTGTGGAGTGCGCTCATCATCGTCCACATCCTGGCGGCGCTGCGCCATCATTTCGTGCTGAAGGACGGGGTGCTGCGGCGGATGCTGTGATCCGTAGAAGCAGAGTCCCGCCAGCCTGCCATTCCGTCATCCCAGCGAAGGCTGGGATCTTGTGCCTTCCAGCGCGTGATCGCCCTAGACCCCAGCCTTCGCTGGGGTGACGAACATTAGCCCCTAAACCATCTCGCCGGCGAGCAGGCGCGGGAGGGCGCCGGACTGGCCGCGGGCTTCGGCCATGAAGCGGTTCTTGAGCAGGCTGGTGCGCTGCACGGCGGCAAGGCCGGCGCGGCGGACCAGCGAGGGCAGCTTGCCGGGAATGTCGAACAGGCGAACCAGGCCATCCATCGCGACGCTCGTCATCATCGTGTCGAGGCCGCGCCAGCGCTGATAGCGGGCGAGCAGTTGCGCATCGCCCGGATCGAGGCCGAGGCGCATCCCTTCCACCAGCACCTCGACCAGCGCCGCCACGTCGCGGAAACCGAGATTGAGGCCCTGCCCGGCGATCGGGTGGATGGCATGGGCGCTGTCGCCGACCAGCGCGAGGCGGGTGTCGGTGATGCGCGCGGCATGGTGGAAGCCGAGCGGATAGGAGGAGCGCGGGCCGGCCAGGCTGATCTCGCCCAGGAAGCCGCCGATGCGCTTCTGCATTTCGGCGAGCCAGGCGCGTTCCGATAGCTTGAGCATCGCCGGCGCCTGATCGGTGGGCACGGTCCACACCACGGCGGATCGGGTGCCCGGCAGCATCGGCAGCAGCGCGAGCGGGCCGCCGACATAGAAGATTTCATAGGCAGTGTTGGCGTGCGGCACCTCATGGTCGATCGCGGTGACCATGGCGGTGTGCTTATATTGCCATCGGGTGGTGTTGATGCCCGCCGCCTCGCGCGTGGGGCTGTTGCGCCCTTCCGCCGCGACCAGCAGCGCGCCGTGGATCGTCGCGCCGTTCTGCAGTGTCAGGGTGACGCCATCGGCATTGCGATCGACATGGACGGCGCGATCGGGCTGGAAGATGGTGAGATTTTCGACCTCGGCTGCGGTCTGCGCCAGCGCGACGCGCAGGTCGCGATTGGGGAACATCGTCCCCATCACGCCATCATCCTCGTCCGGCACGAAGTCGAGCGCGCCCGGCTCCAGCCCGTCGCTGACCCAGATACGGTCGATAGGGCAGCCCTTGCCCTCCAGATGGGCGCCAACGCCGATCGCCTGGAGCATGGCGAAGCTGGTCGAGCTGATCGCCGAAACGCGGCCGTCGAAGCCGGCGGCCGTGGCCTGCACGGGGTCGGCCGGATCGATCACGGCGCATTGCACGCCATGGCGCGAAAGAGCGATGCCCAGGGTGAGGCCAACCAGGCCCCCGCCAAGAATGACGACGTCGAAGCGTTGCATGGGCATCTGTCTAGGCGCTTGAGAGCGCTTTGAAAAGCATCGCCCCCGCTTTCGGGCTGAAAGCGGGGGCGACAAATTGTCTCAGAGTCTTTTTGCGCCTACGGCGCATCGGCACCGGCTCTAAATCAGAGCGTGCGGACCCAGCCGGCCGGATCGGCCACGCTGCCGCGCTGGATGCCGGTCAGTTCGGCGCGCAGGCTTTCGGTGACCAGGCCGCCATCGCCATTGCCGACGGTGAAATCGCCGTCGGTGCTCTTGACCGTGCCAATCGCCGTGACGACCGCAGCGGTGCCGCAGGCGAATGCCTCGCGCAGCTTGCCGCTGGCGGCGTCGGCGCGCCACTGGGCGAAGCTGTAGGGCTCCTCGCGCACCTCATGCCCCTTGGCGCGGGCGAGGCTGATGATCGAGTTGCGGGTGATGCCGGGCAGGATGGTGCCGGTCAGCGGCGGGGTGACGATCGAGCCGTCATCCATGACGAAGAAGACATTCATGCCGCCCAGTTCCTCGACCCACTTGTTCTCGGCGGCGTCGAGGAAGACGACCTGGTCGCAACCATGTTTGATCGCTTCCTTCTGCGCGACCAGCGACGCGGCATAATTGCCGCCACACTTGGCCGCACCGGTGCCGCCGCGCGCGGCGCGGGTATAATGTTCCGACACCCACAGGGTCACGGCCTTCTTGCCGCCCTTGAAATAGGCGCCGGCGGGCGAGGCGATGACGCAGAAAATATATTCGTTCGACGGGCGCACACCCAGGAAGGCTTCGCTGGCGAACAGGAAGGGGCGCAGATAGAGGCTGCCCTCACCCGACGGGATCCAGTCCGCGTCGATCTTCACCAGCTGCTCGACCGCTTCGAGGAACATGTCTTCCGGGATCGCCGGCATCGCCATGCGTTCGGCGGACTCGGCGAAGCGGCGGGCATTTTCCTCCGGCCGGAACATGGCGACGCTGCCGTCGGCCAGGCGATAGGCCTTCATCCCTTCGAAGATTTCCTGGGCATAATGGAGCACGGCGCAGGCGGGATCGAGCTGGAACGGCTCGCGCGGACCGACGCTGTGGCTGTGCCAGCCCTGCCCCTCGGTATAGCGGATGGTGACCATATGGTCGGTGAAGAGCCGGCCGAAGCCCGGATCCTCCAGAAGTACCGCGCGCGCGTCCGCCGCCACAGCCTTGCTGCTGGGGGTAACGGTAAAGCGCGACTTCTGTTCGACGTCCATGGTGAGTCTCCTTATGCGTTGGACGGGGGCGCCTATGTCACATCCGGCCCCGCGAAACAATTGGTCATATATACTGACCAATTTTGGAATAAAGAGCCAAGGCGCCGTCGCTGGCCTCTTCCCGTCCCAGCGCGCGCCCTGTATCGCATGCGCCATGCACTTCTTTTCGGACAATGCCACCCCGATCTGCCCCCAGGTGATGGCCGCCATCGCCGGCGCAGACCATGCCGACCATGGCTATGACGGCGACGCGTGGAGCGCGCGGCTGGACGGCGCCTTTTCCGACCTGTTCGAAACGCCGGTGAAGGCGCAATGGATCGCCACCGGCACGGCGGCGAACAGCATCGCGCTCGCCTGCCTGTGCCCGCCCTATGGCGGGGTGATCTGCCATGAGGAAGCGCATATCGTCGTCGACGAATGCGGCGCGCCGGGCTTCTACACCCATGGCGCCAGCCTGATGGCGCTGCCGGGCGTCGGCGCCAAGCTGTTGCCCGATGTCGTGACGGCAAGGCTCAAGGCGATCCGCCCCGACGTGCATCAGGTGCCGGCGCGGGCGATCAGCATCACCAATGCGACCGAATATGGCATGGTCTATACGCCGAACGAAGTCGCGGCGCTGGGCGAGATCGCCAAGGCCCATGGGCTGGGCTTCCACATGGACGGCGCGCGCTTCGCCAATGCGGTGGCGCATCTGGGCTGCGCGCCCGCCGACGTCACCTGGCGCGCGGGGATCGACATCCTCTCCTTCGGCTGCGTCAAGAATGGCGGCATGGTGGGCGAGGCGCTGATCTTCTTCGGTCCCGAGCGTGAGGCGCGGGCTGCGGAAGCGGCGCGCTGGCGCAAGCGGGCGGGCCATCTCTTTTCCAAGGGGCGCTATCTGGCCGCGCAGATATTGGCGATGGTCGAGGACGGACTGTGGCTGGACAATGCCCGCGCCGCCAATGGCGCGGCGCAGGCGCTGGCGCAGGCCGCGGCCGGACGGCTGATGCATCCAGTGGAAGCCAATGAGCTGTTCATCTGGCTGACCCCGGCGGAAGCGGCGACGCTGCGCGCGCAGGGCTTCGATTTCTATGACTGGGGCGAGGGCGCGGCGCGGCTGGTGACCAACTGGTCGCAGGATGCGCAGAGCGTCGCGCCGCTGGCCCACGCGATCCGGGCATTGGGGCATCATGACGCCTGACGACAGGGCGCAGCGCGGGATGGAGCGGGGCGGGATGGAGCGGGGCGGGATGGAGCGGGGCGGGATGGAGCGGGGCGGCATCGCCCTGCCCTTCATACTCGTCACCCTGATCTGGAGTTCGACCTGGATCGTGATCCGCGACCAGTTGGGCAGCGTGCCCGCAAGCTGGTCGGTCTGCTATCGCTTCCTGCTGGCGGGTGTGGCGATGGCCGCGTTCGCGCGGATGCGCGGCGTGTCGCTCAATATCGGGCGGGCCGGCCTGGTCTTTGCCGCGCTGCTGGGCACGGCGCAGTTCGTGCTCAATTTCAACTTCGTCTATCGCGCCGAAGTCTATCTGACGTCGGGCGTGGTGGCGGTGGTCTATGCGATGCTGCTGATCCCCAACAGCATCCTGGCCTGGATCTTCCATCGCCAGCCGGTCAGCCGCGCCTTCATCGGCGGATCGGTGATCGCGACGGCGGGCATCGCCATGATGCTGGTGCATGAATATCGCTTTGCCGGGATCGACCCGGACAAGGTGGTGCTGGGCGCGGCCTTTGCCTGTGCCGGTCTGATGAGCGCATCGACCGCCAACGTGATGCAGGGCATGGACATCGCCCGCCGGCTGCCGATGATCGCAGTGCTGGGCTGGGCAATGCTGATCGGCGCGGGAATCGACGCCGCCTTTGCCTGGATCACCACCGGGCCGCCGGTGATCGAGCCGCGGATCGGCTATCTGCTGGGCATAGGATGGCTGGCGCTGGCGGGATCGGTCGTCACCTTCCCGCTCTATTTCGGGCTGATCCAGCGCATGGGCGCGGGTCGGGCCGCCTATACCAGCGTACTGATCCCGGTAATCGCGATGCTGATCTCCACGGTGGTGGAGGGCTATCGCTGGAGCGGGCTGGCCGTGCCGGGCGCGCTGCTGGCGATCGCCGGCATGGTGATCGCGCTGCGGGCGAAAACTTGAGCCTGATCGCCTGAGGTGGAAGCGCTTCGCGCTTTCACCGATGGCGTGAATCAGGCTCTATTCTATGATTCTAGAGCCTGACGCCGCCGGGCTGGTAGCGCAGCTTGGCCATGTTGAGGCGGGCGATCAGGCTGCTGAGCGATTCCGGCGCGGGGGCCGCGCGATCGGGCACGGACATGGCGTTGATGCGGTCACCGAGCGTGGAAACAGTCTTGTCGATGCTGGTCATGACACACCCTTGTTGATGCGGTAATCCCGCTTTCGGCGCACGCTGGTTAACGGGGCGTAAACCATGCGACGAACCGATCAGCAAGGCTGATTTTCTTCCACAAGACAGATGGGGTGATTGGGGCTCGCCACCGAGTCGGAGAGGTGGCTGCTCCTCGCAAATGGTAGAACGTGGTCCGTATCGAGCGGCCACAACCATGAGGAGAAGCAACCGTGAACTACTATGCCGGATTGGATGTTTCGTTGGAAGAGACGGCCATCTGTATTGTCGATGAGACGGGCGCGATCGTACGCGAGCTACGCGCGCCCAGCGATCCTGAAAGCTTGATATCGGCGTTCAACGGGGTTGCTTTGCCGATGGTGCGGATCGGACTGGAGGCCTGTTCGCAATCGGCGTGGCTTCACCAGGGTATGGCTCGGTCCGGCTTGCCGGTGTTGTGCATTGAAACACGACAGGCAAAAGCGGCCATGGGAGCAATGCCGAACAAGACTGACCGCAATGACGCGCGGGGATTAGCGCAAATCATCCGAACGGGCTGGTATCGGCAGGTTCACGTCAAGAGTGCCCCGTCACGGATGTCGCGCTCATTACTTGTGGCGCGCCGGACGGTGCTCTGTAAAGTGCGGGACATGGAGAATGCGGTGCGCGCCGTACTACGCGAAAGTGGGCTCAAAGTTGGAGCTCCAGGCCGCAAGCTGTTCGCCACGCGGGTGCGCGAACTCGCTGAAACCGACCCTTCGCTGGCGGATATTACAGAACCCTTGCTGGCCATCGTCGCCGCCATGCACTGCCAACTTGAACGGCTGACACGCCGTGTTCTTGAGACCGTTCGAGTTGAACCCATCTGCCGGCAGTTGATGTCTGTGCCTGGCGTGGGGCCGCTGACGGCGCTCGCCTTTCGCGCGACCGTGGATCGACCTGAACGCTTCCGACGATCTCGCGATGTCGGCGCCCATCTGGGCCTGACTCCAAGGCGATATCAATCGGGTGAAACAGATGTGCAGGGACGCGTCAGCCGGTGCGGAGACGAACTCGCGCGCACATTGCTTTACGAGGCGGCCCATACGTTACTGACCCGATGCAAGAAATGGTCGGCGCTCAAAGCCTGGGGCATGGGCATTGCCAAGCGGCGGGGGATGGCAAAGGCCCGCGTCGCTGTCGCCCGCAAGCTCGCGGTGATTTTGCATCGCATGTGGAGCGATCAGACTGAGTTTCGCTGGGGGAAGGTTCCAGCAGGCCAGATCGCATGAGGAGGCCCGAACAAGATCCCGTCTGAGAAGACGGGTAGCGTCGTTCCCATGGGGACGAAGGGCAAGACGATCTCGCTTAGAGTCCGGAACCTCAGCCCAGCTGAAGGTCGCGAAACAGATTGAGACGCCTTGCTCTCCATGACCCCATTATGCGGCGGCCTTGCGCCGACCGCGGAGAGAAGCGAGTGATCCATGGGAACGATCACGTAATCGAGGAAGCAGCTTGACCCAAAAGGCCCCAATCAGAGAAGGCCCTTAGACCTTCGACATGGGTGGGGTAAAGAGGTTTCCAATCAAGCAGCCGACGCGCCCGGCCATTGGCGACGCGGCGGTTTTCGGCATAGAAGGCCAGCGCCTGGGGCGAGAGGTCGGCCTGTTCCAGCGACAGCAGCGGCGGCAGCGGCTGGCCCAGCAGTTCGCAGGCGGTCGCGATCACATCATTCTGGGCGCAGGGCCGGTCGTCGGCCAGATTATAGGCGCCGGGCGGGCCGTCGAAGGCGGCGATGATGCCGCCGACGATATCGTCGACATGGACCCGGCTGAATATCTGTCCGGGCAGGGCGATGCGATGCGCCTTGCCGGCCCGGACGCGATCGAGCGCCGAGCGGCCGGGACCATAGATGCCGGGCAGGCGGAAGCGACGGACATCGGGCCGCAAGGCGCCCCAGGCGAGATCGGCGCGGGCGCGGGCGGTGCGGCGCCCCTGCCCCACAGGGCTCGCCTCATCGACCCAGGCGCCGGCCGCATCGCCATAGACGCCGGTCGAGGAGAGATAGCCGACCCAGAGCGCCGGCGCGGCGGCGATCGCGGCGCCATAGCGGGTAAGGACGGGATCCTCCTCGCCCTCGGGCGGGACGGAGGAAAGGATATGGGTGGCGCCGGCGATGGCGGCGCGGACGGCCGGTTCATCATCGAAGGCGATCGCCTGGGCATCGGCGCTGCGGCGGACGCCGGTGACTTGCCAACCCTCGGCCCGCAGTCGGGCGGCGAGGCGGGAGGCGCTATAGCCCATGCCGAGGATCAGCATGTGCAGCATCGGCGCCCTCCCCTGAACTGGTATCAGACCGTGAAGCTCTCGCCGCAGCCGCAGCTGCCCTTGGCATTGGGATTGGCGAAGACGAAGCCGGCGGTGAAATCATCCTCAACCCAGTTCATGGTCGAACCGATGAGATAGAGGACCGAGGCGCCGTCGATATAGAGGATACCGCCGGGGGTCTCGATCTTCTCGTCAAACTTGGCCTCTTCCGTCACATAGTCGACCGAATAGGCAAGGCCCGAGCAGCCGCGCTTGGGGGTCGAGAGCTTGACCCCGATCGCGCCTTCCGGTGCCTGCGCCATCAGTTCGGCGATGCGGCCTTCGGCGCTGGGCGTCAGCATGACGGCCGCGGGGCGGGCACGAGTCTTGGTGGTCGTCTCGGTCATCAGAGCATTCCCAGTTCGAGCTTGGCTTCGTCCGACATCTTGCCCGGATCCCATGGCGGATCCCAGACCAGGTTCACCTCGACATCGCCGACGCCGGGCACCGCGCCGACGCGCAGTTCGACTTCGCCAGGCATGGATTCGGCGACCGGGCAGTGCGGCGTGGTCAGCGTCATGGTGACGACGACATGGCCATCGCTGGTGACGTCGACCCCGTAGATGAGGCCGAGATCATAGATGTTGACCGGGATTTCGGGGTCGAAGATTTCCTTCAGCGCATCGATGATGCCGTCATAAAGATCGCCGCCCGGCTCACCGGCCGCGACTTCGCTGGGCTTCTGCGCCAGGAAACCGTCAAGATAGTCGCGCTGGCGCGGAGCGGCCTCCGCCTCTTCCACGCGCGCCTTGGGCGGGGTTTCCACCGCGTCGACTTCTTCCACCATGAACTTCTTTTCCTCGGTCATCCGAAGATCTTCCTTACCCGTTCGATGCCCTTGACCAGCGCATCCACGTCGCTGTCGTCGCTGTAGATGCCGAAACTGGCCCGTGCGGTCGCCTCGACGCCCAGATGCCGCATCAGCGGCTGAGCGCAATGATGGCCGGCGCGGATCGCGACACCCGTTTCGTCCAATATGGTGCCGACATCGTGCGGATGCACCCCCTCCACCTCGAAAGAAAGGATGCCGGCCGAATCTTCGGGGCCGAACACGCGCACGCTGTTGATCTGGCTGATCGCGGTGCGGGCCTTGGCCACCATGGCGCATTCATGGGCGTGGATGGTGTCAAGGCCGATGCCCTGCACATAGTCGATCGCCGCCGACAGGCCGACGACGCCGACGATATGCGGCGTCCCCGCCTCGAACCGGGTCGGCGCGGGGGCATAGGTGGTCTTTTCGAACGTCACCTTGTCGATCATCGACCCACCGCCCTGATAGGGGGGCATGGCGTCCAGCAGTTCCTTGCGGCCCCACAGCACGCCGATGCCGGTCGGGCCGTAGAGCTTGTGCGCGGAGAAGACGTAGAAATCGCAGTCGAGCGCCTGCACATCGACAGCGAGGCGGGGGACCGCCTGGCAACCGTCGATCAATATCTTGGCGCCGACCATATGGGCGATGTCGGCCGCGCGGCGGCAATCGAGCACGCTGCCGAGCACATTCGACACATGGGCAAGCGCGACCATGCGGTGCTGCGGCGTGATCATCGCGCGCATCGCGTCGAGATCGATCCGGCCATCCTGCGTCAGCGGCACCACGTCGATCTGGGCGCCGACCTTTTCGGCGACGATCTGCCAGGGGACGATATTGCTGTGATGTTCAAGCGTGGACAGCAGGATGCGGTCGTCCGCCTTGAGCTGCGTACCGGCCCAGCACTGGGCAACCAGGTTGATGCCCTCGGTCGCACCGCGGACATAGACGATCTCGCTGTCCGACGCGGCGCCGATGAAGCCGGCGACCTTGCGCCGGGCGGCCTCATAGGCGAGCGTCATATTGGCCGAGCGTTCATAGACGCCGCGATGCACGGTGGCATAGTCCGGGCCATAGGCACGGGCGATCGCGTCGATCACGGCGGTCGGCTTCTGCGCGGTGGCGGCGCTGTCGAGATAATGCCAGTCGCCGACACCGGGGAAATCGTCCCGCAGGCGCAGGCCTTGGGCGAGATCGGTCATACCAGCGTCCCCAGCTTGGCGAGCGCCGCCGCCTCGAACCGCTCGCGCAGATCGTCCTGCGCGACATCGTCGAACACGCCCGCGACGAAGGCTTTCAACAGCAAGGTCTTGGCGGTTGCCGGGTCCATGCCGCGCGAGGCCATGTAGAAGAGCGCCTGCTTGTCCAGCTCGCCGACGGTCGCGCCATGGGCGCATTTCACGTCGTCGGCATAGATTTCCAGTTCCGGCTTGGCGTTCGCCGTGGCGGTGCGGTCGAGCAGCATCGCCTTGATCGACTGGAAGGCGTCGGTGCGCTGGGCATCGCGGGCGACATTGATGCTGCCCAGATAATTGCCGGTGGCATGGCTACCCAGGATCGAGCGGACGGTCTGGCCGCTGGTCGCGTCGGGCTGGGCATGGGTGACGCTGGTGATGATCTCCAGCGTCTGCTCGCCACCGCCGATGATCGCGCCGTTCAGTTCGAAATGGCTGCCCTTGCCGAGCGTGACAGCGAAAGTGACACGTCCAAGCTTGCCGCCAATGTTGAGCAGATGGAAATCGAACCGGGCACCGTCAGCGATATCAATGACATAGTCATGCACCGCGGTCGTGCCATCGGCCGCGTCCTGCAGCAGATGGTCATGCGCGCTTTCGCCCTCCGCCACCGTGATCCGGGTCGCGGCCGGCACCGGCCAGGCAGCGGCGAGTGCGTCAAGATCGCTGTAACGCCAGGCTTCATCCTTGCGCGTGGGGAGAGCAAGCAGGGTCACGCCGCGGTCACCTCGGCCCCAAGCACTTCTGAATAGCCTTCGCTTTCCAGCTGCAGCGCCAGTTCGGGGCCGCCCGACTTGGCGATCCGGCCGACGGCCAGGACGTGGACGAAGTCCGGCTTCACATAGTCGAGCAGGCGCTGATAATGGGTGATCAGCAGCACCGCCTTGTCAGGCTTGCGCATGATCGCGTTGATGCCCGCGCCGACGGTCTTGAGCGCGTCGATGTCGAGGCCCGAGTCGGTTTCGTCGAGGATCGCGAGCTTGGGATCGAGGATGCCCATCTGCACCATTTCGGCGCGCTTCTTTTCGCCGCCGGAAAAGCCGACATTCACCGGACGCTTGAGCATCTCCATGTCGAGGCCGAGCAGCCCGGCCTTTTCCTTGGCCAGCTTGATGAACTCGCCACCGTTCAGTTCCTTCTCGCCGCGCGCGCGGCGCTGCGAATTGAGGCTTTCGCGCAGGAACTGCAGGTTGGAGACGCCGGGAATCTCGACCGGATATTGGAAGCCGAGGAACAGGCCGGCAGCGGCGCGCTCATGCGGGTCCATCTCGAACAGGTCAGCACCTTCGAAGGTCGCGGTGCCGCCGGTCACGTCATAGTTCGGACGGCCGCCCAGCGTGTAGGCAAGGGTCGACTTGCCGGCGCCGTTCGGCCCCATGATCGCATGGATTTCGCCCGCATTGATCTGGAGCGACAGGCCCTTGAGGATCGCCTTGCCGTCGATTTCGTTGGTGAGATTGTCGATCGTCAGCATCTTGTCTTTAGTCCTTGTGCGCGCGCTGGAGCGTCCGCGCGGTCCAGAAGGCCATGTCGCGCACGTCGCCCGGCGCGGGGAAGAGCGTGTCGATATGGCGCTTGATCGGCATATAGGGCCACCAGTCGGCGTCCGGTTCCGGCGCGCCCTTTTCCAGCAGCGCGACGACGAATTCGCTGACCGGGCCCATGCGGGCGAGGTTGGGCGCCTTCGCCTTGTGGAAGGCCTTGTCGCTCCGCAGCTTCTCGGTCATCGCGACATCGCCCTTTTCCAGCGCATCGCGGCATTCGGCCTGATAGGCGTCGAGGTCGCCGAAATCCTTGGCGGCACGCTTCTGCAGTTCGCCCTCTTCCAGCTCATAATCCTCGGTCAGGATGCGGATCGCGGCGGTCCATGCCTGGCCATTGCCGACATCCTCCGCGAAATCGGCGAGGGCATCCTGGATATCGTCTTCGTCGCTCAAAATTCTCGTCCTTCAAATTTCTGTTCTATCGTCAGCCCGGACTTGATCCGGGGTCCCGCTGCCTTTCCGTCCCGCTCAAGAAAAGCGGGATGCCGGATCAAGTCCGGCATGACGGGAAGGCGCAGGCAAAATTAGCCCACGCTGCCTTCCAGGCTGATACCCAGCAGCTTTTGTGCTTCCACCGCGAACTCCATCGGCAGCTGTTGCAGCACTTCCTTGGCGAAGCCGTTGACGATCAGGCTGACCGCGCTTTCCTGGTCCAGGCCGCGCTGCATCGCGTAGAAGAGCTGGTCGTCGCTGATCTTGCTCGTCGTCGCCTCATGCTCGATCTGGGCCGAGGGATTGCGCACCTCGATATAGGGCACCGTATGCGCGCCGCACTGGTCGCCCAGCAGCAGGCTGTCGCACTGGGTGAAGTTGCGCACGCCTTCGGCGCTTGGGCTCACGCGGACGAGGCCGCGGTAGGTGTTGTTGGACCGGCCCGCCGAGATGCCCTTCGACACGATAGTCGAGCGGCTGCCCTTGCCATTGTGGATCATCTTGGTGCCGGTGTCGGCCTGCTGCAGATTGTTGGTGAGTGCGACGGAGTAGAATTCGCCGACGCTGTTTTCGCCGTTCAGCACGCAGGACGGATATTTCCAGGTGATGGCGGAGCCGGTTTCAACCTGGGTCCACGACACCTTGGAGTTGCGGCCCTGGCAGAGCGCGCGCTTGGTCACGAAATTATAGATGCCGCCCTTGCCATTCTCGTCACCGGGATACCAGTTCTGGACGGTCGAATATTTGATCTCGGCATCGTCGAGCGCGACCAGTTCCACGACGGCGGCGTGAAGCTGATTTTCATCGCGCATCGGTGCGGTGCAGCCTTCCAGATAGGAGACATAGGCGCCATCGTCCGCGACGATCAGCGTGCGCTCAAACTGGCCGGTATTTTCCGCATTGATGCGGAAATAGGTCGACAGTTCCATCGGGCAGCGAACGCCCTTGGGAATGTAGACGAAGGTGCCGTCGGAGAAGACCGCGCAGTTGAGGGTGGCAAAGTAGTTGTCGTGCATCGGCACGACCTTGCCCAACCACTTCTTTACGAGGTCGGGGAATTCGCGCACCGCTTCGCTGATCGAGCGGAAGATGACGCCCGCTTCCTCCAGCTCCTTGCGGAAGGTGGTGGCGACCGAAACCGAGTCGAATACGGCATCGACCGCGATCTTGCGGCTGCCCTTCACGCCGGCGAGCATTTCCTGCTCGGCGATGGGGATGCCCAGCTTCTGATAGGTGGCGAGGATTTCGGGATCGACCTGATCCAGCGAATCCAGCTCCACCTTCTTCTTGGGCTCGGCGTAATAATAGGCGTCCTGATAGTCGATCGGCGGGACGTTGAGCTTGGCCCAATCCGGCGCTTCCATCTTCTGCCACATGGCGAAGGCCTTCAGGCGCCAGTCGAGCAGCCATTGCGGCTCATTCTTCTTGGCCGAGATGAAGCGGACCGTATCCTCGTTCAGGCCCTTGGGCGCGAAATCCTGCTCGATGGCCGACGACCAGCCATGTTCATAGGTGGAGGCGCGCTCGGCGGCCTCCAGCGCTTCCTGATTACGGACGGTGCTCACTTCTTCAGTCATGCCATTTCTCGTGTCAGGCTGGCGATGGTCACGTTCGCGAGCGCTTCGCGGATCGCGTTGTTCGCCAGATTCATGTGCGGACGGATGCGGCAATCCTGTTCCAGATTGCAGTCATGCGCCCCCTGTTCGCTGCATGCGGTCATGGCGATGGGGCCTTCGACCGCCTCCACCACGTCCGCCAGGGTGATCGTCGCGGGCGGGCGCGACAGGCGCACGCCGCCACCGGTGCCCCGGCTCGATTCGAGCAGACCCGCCGCCGACAGCCGGCTCACCAGCTTCTGCGCGGTGGGCAGCGGGATGCCGGTTTCGGCGCTGAGCGTGGTCGCGTTCATCTTGACCGCACCGCAGTGGCGGGCGGCGGCAGACATCAGCACGACGGCATAATCGGCAAAGCTCGATAATTTCATGCGTGTTGCGAACCATTCTCAAATCGGATCGAATCAATCCGATTGGGCATGTGGTCCCACTCGCCCCCGGAATCAAGGCATTTTTGCTTGGATCGAAGGGGCGATCAGCTCAGCCGGTTGAGCACCGCGACGTCGCCGCCCAGCGTGCGGCGGAGCAGGGTCAGCTGGACCACGGCGGTCGGCTCGGTCTGGAGCTGGTGCGGGGTCATGCCGATGAAATGCTTGATCTCGCGAATGAAATGCGACTGGTCGTAGAAGCTGCCATCGTCGCACAGCGCCTGCCAGCTTTCATGGTCGAGCGCGATCCGCGCGCTGCAGCGCAGGGCGCGATATTTGCGGGCGAGCAGCTTGGGCGGGGCGCCATAAAGTTTGTTGGTGATGCGGGCGAGCTGGCGCGGCGACAATTCGGTCATCTCGCTCAGCACCTCGATCCGGGGCGAGCCTTCGCCGATCAGCCAGCTGTCGATCGCCCGCAGGATCGCCCAGGTCGCTTCGGGCAACGGCTTGATCCGTTCGGCAAGGAAGGACCAGGTGAGCGCGGCCATGGCGTCGCCATCCTCCATGCGCTGCAACTGGGCGAGCAGGTCGAGAAAGCCGTCATCCCGCTCCGCCGCCAGATCGCACAGGCCATCAGCCAGCTTGTCGGCGTCGCCGCCATGCAGCGCCAGCCAGCCGGCCGGCAGCAGCGACACGCCCAGCAGCCGGGTCGGGGCATCCAGTTCGAAGCGGGTCGCGCCCTGCGTGGGGCCGATCAGGCCGACGGCGGGGGGCCGCTGCACCGATCCATCCTGGAAATGATAGCGCCCATCGCCCCGCAGCATCAGCCGCAACTGCGCGACATCGGCGCGGGTGACGTCGGCATAATGGTCGGCGGCCACGGAAAATATGTAGAGCGAGCCGAAATAGGGCCGGACCTTTTCCGGCGGGGTGAAATAGCGCAAGCGGACCGGGCCCTGTTCGGCATCCACCGAATAGGACAATGGCCCGCGATTATCCGGCACCACCCCCCGCGCCGCACTCAGCGGCAGATCCCAATGTTGCGGCCCCATAGTTTCACCCCAGTGGCGGCATTATGAGCGCGGCCAGCGACCGTGCAAGAGCCATGACGTCACCATGACGATTTTTCGCCACAGCGTTGCAACAAAAAAATGACCCGGCAGCTTTCACTGCCGGGTCAGGAAAAGGTCTCATCAGCCAAAATGGCCTAGAGCCTTCGGGTCGCAAGACGGCTTTAAGCCCGAATCGGTGGAAGATTATTGGACAGATCGGACATCTGACGACCGAAAAGGATCGCATTCATGACGTTTTCTGTCATGAAATGACGCAAGGGAATATGTTGTTGCAATAACGCAACACGACTCGACCTGCGCAGGCACCGCTGGCATAGCGCGGCCATGTCCTATCGCCTGATCCGTCCGCTCTTCTTCGCGCTCGATGCCGAGCGCGCCCATAATCTGTCGATCGCGCTGCTGCGGATGATGCCGACCCCGGCCCCGCTGAAGGCCGACCCGATGCTGGCACAGACGGTGGCGGGCATCGCCTTTCCCAATCCGGTGGGCCTGGCGGCAGGCTATGACAAGGATGGCCGGGTCGCGCACAAGATGCATGGGCTGGGCTTCGGTTTTGCCGAACTGGGCACGCTGACCCCGCTGGCACAGCCGGGCAATCCCCAGCCGCGCCTGTTCCGGCTGGTCGAGGACAGGGCCGTTATCAATCGCTTCGGCTTCAACAATGGCGGCCAGGGCGCTGCCGCCGACCGCATCGCCCGCTATCGCCGGCCGGTGGGGGATGGACCGGTGATCGGCATCAATATCGGCGCGAACAAGGAAGCGACGGCGGCCGGGCGCGCCAATGCCGATTATGCCACCGGCGTTACCTGCATGGCGCCGCTGGCCGATTATCTGACCGTCAACATCTCCTCGCCCAACACGCCGGGGCTGCGCGCGCTGCAGGGCCGGGCGGCGCTGGATGACCTGCTGGGCGCGGTGATGGCGGCGCGGCCCGAAGGTGGCTCGCCGATCTTCCTGAAGGTGGCGCCGGACCTGGAGCCGGCCGATATCGAGGATATTGCCGCCGCCTGCATCGACCATCGGATCGACGCGCTGATCGTGTCGAACACCACCATCACCCGCCCGGCGCTGCAATCGCCCCATGCGAGCGAGACCGGCGGCCTGTCGGGCGCGCCGCTGACCGATCTGTCGATGGGCAAGCTGCGTGACTTCCGCCGGCTGCTGGGCAACCGGCTGCCGCTGATCGGCGTGGGTGGCATCGCCAATGCGGAGCAGGCCTATGCCCGCATCCGCGCCGGCGCCTCGCTGGTGCAGGTCTATAGCGCGCTGGTCTATGAAGGCCCCTATCTCGCCAGGCGGATCAATGATGGCCTGAAGGCGCTGATGGCGCGCGATGGGGTGCGGCATATCGGCGACGTGGTGGGGATCGACGCCTGATCCGTCCTTCCCGGACATGATCGAAACAAGACGGGTTGCGAAACGAAATGCGAGCTTTAGGGTGCCGGCCATGACCTCCCGCCTGACCGGCCTGCTGGCCCCCTTCGCCCTGATTGCCCCCCTTGCCCTGGCGCCCGTAACCGCCCTGGCGCGCGAGCCGGTGGCGTTGAATGCCACCGTGTCCGCCGCCGATCCGCGCGCGGCCGCGGCGGGGCAGGAAATATTGCGCAAGGGCGGCAGCGCCACCGATGCGGCGATCGCGATGATGCTGGCGCTGAACGTGGTCGAGCCGCATAATAGCGGCATCGGCGGCGGCGGCTTCCTGATGCATCATGATGGCGCCAGCGGCGTGCTGGAATCGATCGACGGGCGCGAGACCGCGCCGGCCGCCGCCCGGCCCGACCGCTTCATGGGCGCGGACGGCAAGCCCCTGCCCTTCGTCCAGGCCTGGCCGGGCGGCTATTCGGTCGGCGTGCCGGGCAATCTGCGCATGGCGTGGGAAGCCCACAAGAAATGGGGCAAGCTGCCCTGGGCCGACCTGTTCCAGCCCGCGATCCGGCTGGCCGACGATGGCTTCCAGTTGGGCGAGCGCACCGCCACGGCGCTGAAGGCGTTGCAGAATATCTGGGCCGATTTCCCCGAGATCCGCAGCTATTACTGGATCGACGGGCAGTTGCCGGCGGTCGGCACGACGCTGAAGAACCCGCCGCTCGCCGCCCTGTTCAAGCGGATCGCGGCGGAAGGGCCGGACGCCTTCTATCTGGGCGAGAATGCGCAGGCGATCGCCAAGGCGGTCACCACTGCGCCCAGGAACCCGGTGCCGATGACAACCGACGATCTGGCCAATTATCAGGTCAAGGACCGCAAGCCGGTGTGCGGCCATTATCGCGCCTATACGGTGTGCGGCATGGGCCCGGCGTCGGCCGGCGGCATCACCGTGCTGCAGGTGCTGGGCATGGTCGAGCGCTTCCCGCTCGCGCAGTGGGGCAAGGATGATCCGCGCTCCTGGCACGTCATCGGCGAAGCGATGCAGCTCGCCTATGCCGATCGCGACACCTGGCTGGGCGACCCCGAGTTCGTCCATGTGCCGATCGCCGGGCTGATCGATCCCGCTTATTTGAAGCAGCGGTCGGGCGAGATCCGGCTGAACAAGGCACTCACTGCCTATAAGCCCGGCCTACCCGCCGGGGCGCAGCCGCGCACCAGCGCCCTGCCCCAGCCAGAAAGCGGCACCAGCCATTTCGTCGCGGTGGACCGCAATGGCGACATCGCCGCCTGGACTTCGACGATCGAGAGCTTCTTCGGCAGCCAGCTGGTCGCCAATGGCGTGGTGCTGAACAATGAGCTGACCGATTTCAGCTTCACGCCCGAGAAGAATGGCGCGCCGGTCGCCAACCGGGTGGAACCGGGCAAGCGGCCGCTGTCGTCCATGTCGCCGACCATCGTCTATGACGCCAAGGGCATGCCGATCTTCACCGTTGGTGCCGCCGGCGGCAAGACCATCATCATGCAGGTCGCCAAGGCGCTGATCGCCCATTTCGACTGGGGCCTGTCGGCGCAGGATTCGATCGCGCTGGGGCTGGAATTCTTCAATGGCGAGGGGCTGGTGCTGGAACAGGGCACGTCGCTGGAAGCGATGAAGGCGCCACTGGAGAAACTGGGCCACCACGTCACCATCTCGCGCCTGGGCCTCAAGGCCAATGCCGCCGAGCGGACCGCCGACGGCCACTGGATCGGCGCCGCCGACCCGCGCAGCCCCGGCGTATCGCTGCAGGAATAAGGCAGGCGATCATGGCGAGCGCAGCGTCGCGCTCGCCAGTCGCGCGTCAGGCGCCCTTCTTGAGGTCTAGCCCGGCGACATTGAATTCGAACGGGAAGCGCTGATCCTTGGGGCCGACGGCGAGGTCGACCTTCACGCTCTTGGCCTTGGCAATCGCCTCATAGGCATTTTGCGAAGGCATGATCTCGATCCCGTCCTTCGCCTCGGTCATGCGGCCCTTCCAGCGATGGGCCTTGCCATCGTCGGTGGTGGCATCGACCGCGCAATCGGACAGGTCGCACTGGAAGGGCGCGCCGACCAGCTTCACCCTCACCGTCTTTTCGCCGTTGGACATGGGCTGGACCATCAGCACCGAGAAGGTGTCGGCGGCGGTCATGGTCTGCACGCTGTTAGCGCTGCCGATATAGGCGACCTTCTGGCTGGCGCCGGCGGTTTCATATTTCCAGACCTGGCCGATCTGGTCGCGCTGGGTCGGTTCCTTCTTGTCCCCGCCCGAACAGGCGGCCAGCAGGCCGAGCATGGCGAGGGGCATGATATGGCGCATTGTCGCATTCTCCTTGTCAGGCAAGAACGCGGGGATGCGCGGGAGTTTCCGTCAGGCGTAGCGGGCAGCGGTCTCGCGGATCAGGGCGATCATGTTGGGAATGCCCTGGGTGCGGTTGGAGCTGAGCTGGTTCTTGAGGTCGAAGGGCGCCAGCGCGCCTTCGATATCGGTTGCACCGATCTCGGCCGGAGCACGATCCTGCACGGTCAGCAGCACCAGCGCGATGATCCCCTTGGTGATGGCGGCATTGCTGTCGGCGAGGAAATGGAGCCGGCCATCGTCGAGCACCGTGGGATAGACCCAGACCGCCGCCGAACAGCCCCGCACCAGCGTCATATCGGTCTTGAGCGCGTCGGGCATATCCTCCAGCCCCCGGCCGAGATCGATCAACAGGCGATAGCGATCATCGGCGTCGAGAAATTCATACTCTTCCTGGAGGTCGGCGAGAACGGGCATCGGGGCGGGTTGATCGGTCATGCCGCCCATATAGGGGGAAAAGCGGTGCGGGAAAGCCGCTTTTCCCCGCCGGCGGATCAGAGATCAACGCCGGCGGCGATGGCTTCGAGCTTGCGGATGCGTTCCTTGAGGTCGGCGACCTCGATCCGGGCGGCGGCCGAGGGCGGCGCGGCTTCCTCGCTGCGGCGGCTCAGTTCCGCCCGCTTGAGGTCGAGCCAGCCGTTCCAGCCGCGCAGCGACGCGAAGGCGACGATGGTGAGGCCGGCGAGGCCGGCGGTGGCCATGGTGAGGTAGAAGAAGGGATCCTGCATGATGTCCTCCCTGTGTCCTTTGCCGCGATCAGTCGCGGTCCTTGAGCTTCTCGAATTCGCGCTCCAGCGCGGTCGAACTGTCGGTGGCGAGCCGTTCCAGCACGGCGACCCGGTCCTTGAGCGCCTTCACTTCGGCGCGGAGACGTTCAGCCTCCGGATCGGGACCGCGCTGGATGAATTCCTCACCCTTGTGGCGGCGCACGACACCATATTTGGCGCGGACGACGCTGGCGACGGCGGTAATCCCGACGATGGCGACGACCATTTGAAACGGATCCATATCTGTCCTCCCTTGGGCGTGCGGGGCGATCAGTTCGCCGGGCCGCGCAGCCGCTCGATTTCGCGATTGAGCTGATGGCTTTCGTCGGTGACGATCCGCTCGACCACGGCGAGCCGGTCCTTCATCGAGCCGATTTCGGCGCGCAGCTGGGCATTTTCCTGGCTGATCAGCTTGATGCGCTCGACCATTTCCTCATTCTTCTGCGGATAGACCGCCTTGCCCCAGCTATTTTCCAGCGGGTAGCCGTGCCGGATGCGAAGCCAGGTGGTAAAAACCCAACCCGCGACACCCAGCGATCCGACGATGACCGCAGCAGGCGCAAGAACTTCAACTGGAACCATGATCTTTACTCCCCTTGCCTGGTCAGCGTCAGCGCAGCGCGTCGATATCGCGCGCGGTCCGGGCGGCGGGATCGGTGGCGATCCGTTCGAGGACTGCGATGCGTTCTTCGAGGCGGCTGATGCGGCCAGTCAGCTTTTCGTTTTCACTTGAAAGAAGGTCGATTTTTCGACCGGCGTCGGGATCTGTTCGATGAACGGTGCCCGTCCATTCATTTTCAACCGGATAACCATGGCGGGCACGGACCCAGGTGGTGAACATCCAGCCCAGCGTCGACATGGCGATGATGGCCAGAACGAAGGTCGGTCCTGCGAAATTCATGGCCTTAACTCCCCGTTATTGCTGCCCGGTCCTGGCTATGCTTCAGCGCAGGCTGTCGATCTCGTCGGCGAGGCGCGTGTTGCGGCTGGTATAATAGACCTCGATGTCGGCGAGGCGGCGGTCGATGTCGCGGAACTTGGAGCGGACATCGCGGGTGGAGCGCGCCGGGTTGGTGCGCACGCCCTGCCAGAATTTCTCGTCGTCCCGATCCGAATAAAGGCCCTGGGGCTTGGCATCGGCGAAATAGGCGGCGGCGAAATAGGCGATCAGCGTCCAGGGGAAGGCGCCCATCAGGGTCACCAGCACTGCGCCGACCCGGACCCAGACCACGTCGATCCCGGTATAGTCGGCGATGCCGGAGCACACGCCCATCCACTTGCCATTCTGCTTGTCGAGATAGAATTTGGTGCGGCGGGCGCTCATGTCAGTTCCTCCGGTCGAAATCGTAATTATCGTCCTGTGCCGGACGTTGCGGGCGGAAGTCGGGATTGTCGGCTGCGACGATCCGTTCGACCGTCTGCAGCCTGTCTTCGAGACGGCGGGCGAGCAGGTGGAGTTCATCCAGCAGCCGCTCATCCTCGTCGGTGATCTTGGGCGCCTGCTTCCACTTGGTGACATAGTGGAAGATCAGCCAGGGCATGCCGATGAACAGCATGCCGACCACGGCGATGGGGACCAGTACGTCTTCCATCGGATCAGACTCCCTTGTTCATGCTGGCCTTGAGCGCGGCGAGATCGGCATCGACCTTGTCGGCCGACTTCAGCTCCGCGATTTCCTCTTCCAGCGTCTTGGGCTGCGCGCCCAGACCCATGGCATCGGCGCGGCCTTCGGCCATATCGACGCGGCGTTCGAGCATGTCGAAGCGGGCAAAGGCTTCGTTGACCTTCTCGCCGGCATAGGCTTCGCGCACCCGCAGGCGGTTCTGCGCGCTTTCCATGCGGCTGACCAGGCTGTTCTGGCGGGCACGCGCCTCGCGCAGCTTGCCCTGCAGCTTGGCGATATCCTCTTCCGACGCCTTCAGCGCCTCGTCCAGCACCTCGATCTCGTGGGAGAGATGCTCGGCCATGTCGGCGGCCTTCTGGCGTTCGACCAGAGCAGCCTTGGCAAGATCCTCGCGATCCTTGCTGAGGGCGAGCTGGGCCTTTTCGGTCCAGCCATCCTGCAGCGCCTGCAGCTTGCCGATGTGGCGACGCATTTCCTTCTGATCGGCGATCGTGCGGGCGGCGGACGCGCGCACCTCGACCAGCGTCTCCTCCATTTCGAGGATGATCATGCGGATCATCTTCGCCGGGTCTTCCGCCTTGTCGAGCAGGTCGGTGACATTGGCGGCGATGATGTCTCGGGTGCGGGAGAAAATACCCATTTTAACGGTGCTCCTGGTCTTCTCTTCAAGGGGGCCGGGGCGGACGAGAGGGGGCATTTCCGCCCCGGCCTGGGTCGTGCGGCCTTACGCCAGATAGCGCAGGGTCGCGGGGGTATCCTGGGTCGCGAGGACCGGGGCTTCGCTGGCGCGGGCCGGGCCGACCGCCGAAAGGATCATGGTCGATCCGAACAGGACGGCGGCAATGGCGACCGACATCAGCTGACCGATTTCGCGAACGCTGTTGCTGTTCTTTTCCATCTTCAACACTCCTTGAACCTGGCCTTCTAAAGGTGCCGCCTGTCTGTGCAGCGGCTTCGTTCCCAACATTGCAGAGGCCGTGCCAATTTTCGAAAAGCGCAGAAAACAGCCATTTTTTCAGGATTTGGCACGGCTATGCAAAGATTTCTCTTGCTGAAAGTTGGGAAATTTCCCCATATTTTGGCGCATGGAGAAAAATACCCAGTTTGTCGGCCAGTCGCTGGCCTTTCTCGACGCTGTCGAGCTGGCCGGGCGCGCCGCCGAACTCAACCGCCCGGTGCTGGTGATCGGCGAACGCGGCACCGGCAAGGAGCTGATCGCCGAGCGCCTGCATCACCTGTCGCCGCGCTGGGGCGAGCCGCTGATCGTGATGAACTGTGCCGCCCTGCCCGAGACGCTGATCGAGGCGGAACTGTTCGGCCATGAGCAGGGCGCCTTCACCGGCGCGACCAAGGCGCGGCCGGGCCGGTTCGAGGAGGCCGATGGCGGCACCTTGTTCCTGGACGAGCTGGGCACATTGTCGATGGCGGCGCAGGAACGGCTTCTGCGCGTGATCGAATATGGCGAGGTGACGCGGATCGGATCGTCGCGACCGGTGATGGTCGATGTCCGCATCGTCGCGGCGACCAACGAGGATCTGCCCGCCGCTGCCGATGCCGGGCGCTTCCGCCCCGACCTGCTGGACCGGCTGAGCTTCGAGGTCATCACCCTGCCGCCGCTGCGCGCGCGCGAGGGCGACATAACGGTATTGGCCGACCATTTCGGCCGGCGCATGGCGGCAGAACTCAACTGGCCGCAATGGCCCGGTTTTTCCGCCGCCTGCGCGGCCGAACTGGAAGGCTATGGCTGGCCGGGCAATGTGCGCGAACTGCGCAATGTGGTGGAACGGGCGGTCTATCGCTGGCCCGAGCCGGGGCGGCCGATCTCCGCGATCGTGTTCGACCCGTTCGCCTCGCCCTGGAAACCGCGCCCGTTGATGCCGGGAGCCGCCGCGCCGTCAGCGGAAAATGCGGCACCGGCACCGGTGACCGCATCGGTGATGAACGGCCATGGCGATGTCACCGATCTCAAATCGGCGGTCGACGCGCATGAGGCAGCGATCGTGCGGGCGGCGCTGGAGCGGTTCCGCTATAATCAGCGGGCGACCGCCAAGGGGCTGGGCCTGACCTATGACCAGTTGCGCCATTGCATGAAGAAACATGGGCTGAGCGCGGGATAGGGCGGCACGGGGCCGCCCTACCGGGAAGATTTAGCGGGTCGGGACGGGTTCCGGCCCCGAATAATCATAGAAGCCCCTGCCGGTCTTGCGGCCATACCAGCCGGCCTCGACATATTTGACCAGCAGCGGCGCCGGACGATATTTGGGATCGCCGGTGGTGGTGAGGAAGACGTTGAGGATTTCGAGCGCGGTGTCGAGGCCGACGAAATCGAGCAGGGTCAGCGGCCCCATCGGATGGTTGAGGCCAAGCTTGCAGCCCTGATCGATGTCGGTGACGCTGCCGACGCCTTCGCCAAGGACGAACACCGCCTCGTTCAGCATCGGCAGCAGGATGCGGTTCACGACGAAGCCGGGCGCGTCAAAGGCATGGACCGTGGTCTTGCCGATCTTCGCGGCGAAACCCTCGACCGCGGCGACCGTCTCGGGTGACGTGGCAAGACCACGAATGACCTCAACCAGCACCATCACCGGCACCGGATTGAAGAAATGGACGCCGACGAAGCGGCTGGCATCAGGCGCGGCCTGGGCGAGGCGGGTGATCGGGATGGACGAGGTGTTGGTGGCGAGGATGGCGTCGGGCGCCAGGATCTGGCCGACATTGGTGAAGATGGTGCGCTTGACCTCTTCCCGTTCGGTTGCAGCCTCGATCACCAGTTGGGCGCCGGCGAGCGGCGCGATCTCACCGACCGGGGTGATGCGGCCAAGTGCGGCATCGGCGTCGACCTGGCTGATCTTTTCCTTCTCGACCGCGCGGGCCAGCAGCTTGGCGATGCCGGTCTTGCCCTTTTCGGCGCGGGGCAGGTCGATGTCAGACAGGATCACGTCATAGCCGGCCTGGGCGGCGACCTGGGCAATGCCCGCCCCCATCTGGCCGGCGCCGATCACGCCCACGGTCTTTATGTCGGTCATGTCCCATTCTCCTCACCAAATGTTCGTTCCAGTCACCCCTACCGACAAGTAAGGCCGTGCGCCAAGCCCCTTCGCGGGCGGCGAACGGGCCATCGCGACGGATGGATGGTTCGCCCGCGCTATTTTCCGCCTTTGCGCGAACCGCACGCCATGCTTAATAGCCGCCCATGCCCCTTGCCGATCCCCTGCCAGCGCCCGCATCCGGACGGTTCATCGCCGCCGTGCATCATTTCCCGCTGCGCATCTATTTCGAGGATACGGACCTGTCGGGGCTGGTCTATCACGCCAATTATCTGCGCTATATGGAGCGCGCCCGGTCCGACATGCTGCGCATCGCCGGCATCGACCAGCGCGCCAATCATGAAGGCGGCGAAGGCGTCTATGCCGTCACCGACCTGAAACTCGCCTATCGCCGCCCCGCCCGGCTGGACGATGACCTGATGGTCGTCAGCCAGGTGATGGAGGTGCGGGCCGCCAGCTGCGTCATTCAGCAAAGAGTCATGCGCGGCGAGGACATATTGACCGACGGCGTCATCACCGTCGCCTATCTGACACCCCAGGGACGACCGCAGCGCCAGCCGCGCCCCTGGATCGAGATTTTCAGCCGTTTGATGCGAGGGGAAGACATCCACCCATGAACCTGTCCATGCCTGACGTCGGCGCCGCCGTTGGCGCCGCAGCCGACGCCGCCACCATTTCGCCGCTCGCCCTGTTCCTGCAGGCCGACATCGTCGTGAAGGGGGTGATGCTGGGCCTGTTGCTGGCCAGCATCTGGACCTGGGCGATCATCATCGGCTTCAGCTTCACCCTGCGCAAGGCGAGCAAGCAGAGCCGCGCGTTCGAGGCGGATTTCTGGAAGGCGGACGATATCGACCGTTTCTATGAAGCCCGCGGCAAGGCCGAGTTCCCGGCCGCCAAGGTGATGGCCGCCGGCGTCACCGAATGGCGCCGCTCCACCGCGCAGAAGGTGATCGACCGCGACGGCACGCGCGACCGGCTGGCGACCAGCATGTCGAGCACGATCGCGGCCGAGGTCGACCGCCTGTCGGACCGGCTGAACATCCTGGCGACGGTCGGTTCGGTCGCGCCGTTCGTCGGCCTGTTCGGCACCGTCTGGGGCATCATGCGCGCCTTCACCTCGATCGCCGCCGCGCAGAACAGCTCGCTTGCCGTCGTGGCGCCGGGCATTGCCGAGGCCCTGTTCGCGACCGCGATCGGCCTGTTCGCCGCCATCCCGGCGGTGATCGCCTACAACCGGTTCAGCCATGGCATCAACCGGATGGAATCGCGGCTCAACCGCTTTGCCGACGGCTTTTACGCGACGCTGAGCCGCGAACTTGAGGCCCAACGCTGATGGCGATGTCCGGTCCTCCGTCCGGTCGGCGCGGGCGCAATCGCGCGCCAATGGCGGACATCAACGTGACGCCGCTGGTCGACGTCATGCTGGTGCTGCTGATCATCTTCATGGTGACCGCGCCGCTGCTGGTGACCGGCGTGCCGGTCAACCTGCCCGAGACACGCGCCAAGGGGCTGGACCAGGATGCCAAGCCGACGGTGGTGTCGATCGATCGCGACGGCGCCATCTATGTCGACGAGGATGTGGTCAGCGACGCCGACCTGCCCGACCGGCTGGCCGAGATCGTGTCGGCCAATGCCGGCAAGCCTGACGCGCCGCAGATCTTCCTGCGGGCGGACACGGCGCTGGATTATGGCCGGGTGATGCGGGTGATGGGCGAGCTCAACCGGGCCGGCCTCAACAAGGTGGCGCTGGTGAGCACCGGCGGGCAGGACGGCGCCGACGATGTCAGCGCAGGTTCAGAATAGGGGCCATAGGTCAAACCGATGGAACGCGCGGAAAAAATCGGCCTTGGCGTTGCGACGGCAGGACATGTCCTGCTGTTCGGCCTGCTGTCGGCCGGGTTCCTGGCGACGCCCAATCCGCTGAAGCTGAACAGCCCGCCGATGGATGTCAGCCTGGTGGACGAAGTGGCGCTGCAATCGACCGCGCCGCGCATCTCGACCGAGCCGCCACCACCCAGCGTCGCGCCTGAAAAGGGCCCGACCGAGGATGCCGCGCCGGCCGCCCAGCCCGAGCCGGCCCCCGTGCCCGAGCCGACCCCGGCGCCGCCCAAACCAAAGCCGGTCCCGCCCAAGGAAGTCGCGAAACCCGCGCCGCCCAAGCCCAAGCCAACGCCGCCGAAGAAGGAAACGCCCAAGGCTGCGCCCAAGCCCAAGCCGGCACCCGAAAAGCCGGCGGAAAAGCCCAGGGCGAAGCCGGCACCGGAGAAGCCCAAGGCAGCGGCCGCCGCGCCGGCCAAGGCCAGCGCCAAGCCCGCACCCAAGGCCGCCAAGCCGGCCGCAGCATCGGGATCGGGCAAGGCCGCGGCCAAGCCCAAGGGATCGCTGCTGGGCAATGATTTCCTCAAAGGCATCGACACCAGCGCCGACGCGCCGCGCAAACCCGCCGCCGCGCCGCAGGCCGCCGCCATGGGACCGCAGCAGAAGGCCGCGCTGGACGCCGAAATCCGCCGGCAGCTCAAGCCCAACTGGCGCCCGCCGTCAGGCGCGGACGCCGACCAGCTGGTGACCCTGCTGGAAGTGCGGCTGGACAAGAATGGCGCGGTGATCGGCACGCCCGAAGTGATCGACCAACTGGGCGTCACCGCCAGCAACCGGCCCCAGGCCAAGCTGCACGCGGAGCGCGCGATCCAGGCAGTGAAGCTCGCTTCGCCCTTCCGCAACTTGCCGCCCGAATATTATGAACAATGGAAATGGCTGCGGCCACTCCGCTTTGACGCGAGGCTGACCCGATGACGACGACCCTGCTCCGCCGCCTGGCCGCGGCGACCGCCGCCCTGCTCGCCTTCACCACCATGCCCGCGCTGGCGCAGCTGTCGGTCGACGTGACCGGCGATATCGACAGCAATTTGAAGATCGCGGTGCCCGCGCTGCCGGCGCAGCAGGATGTGGCGACCCCGGCCGGCACCGCCAATGAACTGGGCCGCAAGATCGCCGAGGTGATCGCCACCGACCTCAAGGGATCGGGCCTGTTCGATCCGTCCGGTCCGGCCGGCATGCCGGCGCTCGCTTTCCCGGAAGTGACCAATCCCGTCTATGACAAATGGGGTGCCTACCAGGCGCTGGTGCAGGGTTTTGTCCGCACCACCGGCGGCGAGGCCGACATTACCGTGGGCTGTTACCTTTATGACGTGGCGCTGAAGCAGGAACTGACGCGCCAGGGCTATGTCGTCGCGCCGCGCGACTGGCGCCGGGCCGCGCATAAATGCGCCGACGCCATCTATGCCCGCCTGTCGGGCGAGAGCCCCTTCTTCGACAGCCGCATCGCCTATATCGCCGAGAGCGGCCCGAAGGATAACCGCGTCAAGCGCCTCGCCATCATGGATTCCGACGGCGCCAACCACCGCTTCATCACCAATGGCCAGTCGATCGCCCTCACCCCGCGCTTCTCGCCCGATTACAAGTCGATCGTCTATGTGAGCTATCTGGGCAGCCGGGTGCGCATCTATGTCTATGACATCGGCACCGGGCAGCAGCGGCTGGTGACCGAAAGCAACAATACGACCTTCGCGCCGCGCTGGTCGCCCGATGGCCGCAACATCCTGTTCTCGATGGCGGTGTCGGGCAATACCGACATCTATCGCGTGTCCGCCCAGGGCGGCGCGCCGGTGCGGCTAACCAATTCGCCGGGCATCGATGTCGGTGGTTCCTATTCGCCCGACGGCCGCCAGATCGTGTTCGAAAGCGACCGGTCGGGCGGACAGCAAATCTATGTGATGAATGCCGACGGGTCGAACCAGCGCCGCATCAGCCATGGCGGCGGCCGCTATGCCACGCCCGAATGGAGCCCGCGCGGCGACCTGATCGCCTTCACCAAGCTGTCGGGCGATTTCAAGATCGCAGTGATGACGCCGAGCGGCGACAATGAGCGCATCCTGACCAATGGCTGGCAGGACGAGCAGCCGACCTGGTCGCCCAATGGCCGCGTGCTGCAATTCTTCCGCACCACGCCGGGCCGCCAAGGCAGCAGCCAGGTGTGGCAGGTCGACCTGACCGGCGTGAACGAACGGCGCATCCCGACGCCCCTCAGCGGGTCCGACCCGGCCTGGGGTCCGTTGCTGCCATAAGTTTTCCACAGCTTTTCGACGCGATAGGGAACCCTATCGTCTTGACAGCGTAACGATTTTTACCAACCATGCTGTTGCCCGTCCGGGTGGCAGCTTGGCGATATCCTTAGGAGACCCCGATGAAGATCACCCGGCCCCTGCTCATGGCAACCGCCGTCCTGGCCCTCGCCGCCTGTTCGAAGAAGCCGCCGGCCGAACTGCCGCCGGCGCCGGGTGGCAGCGACACGACCCAGACGGGCGGTCCGGTCGGCCAGACCGGCCCGGTCAAGGGCAGCCAGGAAGATTTCGTCGCGTCGGTTTCGTCCGACCGCATCTTCTTTGGCCTCGACCAATATGATGTCGATGCCGAGGATCAGGCGACGCTGCAGAGCCAGGCCGCCTGGCTGCAGCAGAACCCCAATGTCCGCATCACCATCGAAGGCCATGCCGACGAACGCGGCACCCGCGATTACAATATCGCGCTGGGCGACCGTCGCGCCAATGCTGCCAAAAATTATCTCGCATCGCTGGGCATTTCGCCCAGCCGCATCAACACCGTGAGCTATGGCAAGGAACGGCCGGCAGCTCTGGGTTCGGACGAGGCAAGCTGGGCGCAGAACCGCCGCGCAGTGACCGTTACCGTCCAATATTGATCCCCGTCGGGTCGCGACTGACGGCTATGGGCCCGCCGATTTCGATCGGCGGGCCCTTATCTTTTTGGGCCGGCCGCGATCTTCGCTCCATCATTGCGAAATTCGTTTCCGATATGTGGGACGACCCTATATATGGGACGAAAACAGGAAGCGAAAAAACATATGCAAGATGGCGAAGAGAAGCAGGAACAGGGCGTTAAGGGCACGCAGACGCTGATGCGCGCGCTCGATATCATGGACGAGGTGATCGACGGGCCGATCCGCGCTGCCGATCTGGCCCGCAAGCTGGGCATGAGCAAGACCACCGCGCACCGGCTGGTGCAGGCGCTGAAATCGCGCGACTATCTGGCGGTGACGCGCAACGGCTTCGCGCTCGGCCCCAAGCTGTTGCAGCTGGGCGTGCTGGCGACCGAGCAGATCGACTATGTCCGCGTCGCCCGCCCGTTCATGGAATTGCTGTCGGAAAAGACCGGCTTCTGCGTGTTCGTGGGCAAGCGCGAGGGCGACTGGTCGCGCCATCTGGACCGGGTGACCGGCAACCAGCGGCTGCGCGTCGCGACCGCGCCGGGCGATCGTCGTCCGGTCGCCGAGACCGGCCTGGGCAAGGCGCTGCTGCTGGACGAGGATGAAGCGACCTGGGAACGGCTCTATGTCGAGGCCAAGGGCGGCGAGGCCAGCCGCAAGCAGATCGACGCCTATATTGCAGAAATGCGCATCCACAAGGCGCGCGGCGAGGTGCTGCACGACAGCGAACTGGGCGATGGCGTGCGGTCGATCGCGGTGCCGGTGCGCGATGCCAAGGGGCAGATCTGCGTCGCCATCTCGATCGCGAGCGCGGCCCATTATCTGACCGACGATGTCCGCCCGGCGCTGGCCGAGCAGGTGATGAAGTCGGCCGAACAGATCAGCGCCGCGGTGGGCTTCAGCGGCCAGCGCTGAGTTTCCTGACCTCCCGGATAAGAAAATGGGCGCAGTTACCAATGGTAACCGCGCCCTTTGAGGTTGGGGAGGACTGGGAAATTACATCCGGTAGGTCACGCCGAAGGTGAAGGTGCGACCGATGCGGGTTTCGAACAGCGTGTCCTGACGCTGGCTGTCGATATAGAGGCGGTTCTGCTCGTCGGTCAGATTCTGCGCCTCTACGATGATCTTCAGGCGATCGGTGACATTGTAGCTGGCCGACGCATCCATGTAGAAGGTCTTGGCATTGCCCTGAAGGTCGCTGCCCGGCGAGGCCGGAATGCCGCGGATGAACTTGTCGCGGAAGTTGCCGGTGGTGCGGATCGAGAATTTGTCATCCTCATAATAGAGCGTGCCCGACGCGGTGTTCGGCGACAGGCCGACCAGGTCCGCCGTGGTCGTCACGGTCGGCACGCCGTTCACGCTGGCGAGGATATAGTCGATCTTCGACGTGACATGGGTGTAGTTGGCCAGCACGCCGAAATTGCTGAAGAAGCCGTCGAGGAAGGTGAAGGGGATCTGGGCATTGAGCTCGATGCCCTTGAGCTTGCCGCCCGGCGTGTTGAACGGCTGCGACACGGTGAACAGCTCATCCGGCAAGGTGTTGCTGTTTTCCAGCAGGGCGTTGGGAAGGCCGAGCTGGTTGAACGGGATCTGGCTGTTCACATTCTGGATGAAGCTCTTGATGTCCTTGTAGAAGAAGGCGGCCGAGAGCAGCGAGCCGGGGCGGAAATACCATTCGACCGCGACGTCGAAGGTGTTGGCGCGGATCGGGTCGAGGAACGGGTTGTTGACATTACCGACGCGGGTGACCGGATTGACGCCGCTGGTCGGGGTCAGCAGGCCGAGTTCCGGACGGGCCATGACCTTAGCACCAGAGAAGCGGACCAGGACATTCTCGACCGGTTCGACGACGATGTTCGCCGAGGGCAGCCAATCGTCATAGCTGTTGCTGGCGGCCGCGAACTGGCCGGTCAGACCCGTCGGCGAGCTGGCCTGAGCCACGGCGATATAACCCGACGACAGCATGTCGGTCTTGACGTAGCGCACGCCGACGTCACCGCGAATGCCGAAGCCGATCGCATCGCTGAGGTCGAAATTGGCCATGAGATAGCTGCTCATGACCTCTTCGCGCACGCGGCTGCGGCCGCCGCCACATTCGACGCCGCAGTAACGGACATCGTCAAAGCCGAAGGTGTCGGCCCATTTGTCGGGATCGATCGCCGCCCAGCTGGACGGGGCGCCATGGCCCCACAGCTTGTCGACGCCGGTGATGGTGGTGGTGATATCGGCCAGCGTCGTGCCGGCCGGCAGCGCCCGCACCACGGTATCGGCATTATACGGCCTTAGGAAGGTCGAGAGGAAATTGCTGCGTCGATATTGCGCGCCGCCCTTGATCGAGAAGGCGTCGCTGACCGTCCATTTGAGGTTGATGTCGGCGGTCATATTGTCAGTGGTGTTCTTCGACGGCTTGCCCTGATAGCTGAAGCCGCCCAGCACGGTGCCGTCGGCGCGGCCCGGCGCATAGTTGAAGCTGGCGGGGTCATTGACGTCGATGCCGAAGCCCAAGGTCGGGGTGGTGCCGCCCTTGCTGTAGTCGATCGAGAAACCATCGGTGTCGATCGCGTCCATGAAGGTCTGCAGACGCTTCTTGCCATCCCAGATGGAGCGGTTGAAGCCGACGATCCCGGTCAGTTCCAGACTGTCGTTGAGGCGACGGCGGAAGTTAAGGTTGGCCTGCTTGAAGGTCGAGACAAAATGGTCGACCAGTCCTTCGGAACGGACATCGACGCCATCGAACACGCCTTGGAGCAGCGAGCCATTTTCGTCGAACTCGATATCGCGCACGGAGGTCATCGGCTGACCGTTATTGGCGGCCGAGCGGGCGAAGGATATGGCGGCGATATAATTGTCGCGCCGGGTCACCTCGAACCGTGAATAGAGCATGTCGAGCGAGATGTCGGTATCGTCGTCGGGGTTGAACTGCAGGGTCAGCGACCCGCCGATCCGTTCCTGATTCTGTTCCGAATTGAGGTAGCGCGGAATGCGCGGCAGGAAGGCCCCGCTGCCCGGCGTATTGGGCAGGTCGTCGCGACGCAGATCATAGATGGCCTGATAGGCGGCGCTGGTGCTGGTGCGCGGATTGCCGGTCGAGCAATTGAGCGCATCGGCGCCCTTGGCAGCATTGTCGGCCGGGTTCTGCGGCGCGAAGCCGACCGGCGAGCAGAAACCGCCATTGGTATTGGCCGACAGGATGTCCACCGCCGAATAGCCGACTTCGCGGATATGGCGCTTCTGATAGGCGACCGAGCCGAGGATGCCGAAGCCGCTGTCGCCGAACTTCTTCGATACCAGCAGCGAGGCACGCGGATCGACCTCCTTCGACAGTTCGTTATAGACGCCGCGCGCGGTCATCGAGAGGACGAAATCCTCCTTCTGCTCCATCGGCTTGGGCGCGCTCAGATCGACCGTCGCCCCGAGCGAACCTTCCTCGACATCGGCCGAGGGCGTCTTGCGCACCGACAGGGCCGAGAAGATTTCGGTCGGGAAGACGTTGAAGTCGAAGCTGCGGCCATTGTTGCCGGCGCCGTAAATGTCCGACGAACCGGTCTGCGACGTGCCTTCCATGCCGTTGATGCGGGTGCGGGTGAAGGCCGGGCCAAGGCCGCGGACCGAGATGTTGCGGCCTTCGCCGCCGTCGCCGCGCTGGAGCGCGATGCCCGGCACGCGCTGCATCGATTCGGCAAGGTTGGAGTCGGGGAACTTGCCGATATCTTCGGCGACGATCGAGTCGATCGCGGCGGCTTCCTGCCGCTTCATGCTGAGCGCGCTGTTGAGCGAGGCGCGGAAGCCGGTGACGACGATGTCGGCATTTTCCTGGTCGGGCTGTGCCTGCGGCGCCTGGTCCTGCGCAAAGGCCGGCGCGCCCGCCATCATGGCGACGGCCAGCGCGATCACCGACGAACGGCGCGCGGACGCAATACGGCTGTAATGCTCGATCATGACTTCCTCCCCAATGTGCCGGCCCTCGCCAGCATTCCCACTATGTGAAATTTTGTGTCACACTATATTATATTTCACGACATTTCCATAAAAATCATAATATGATCGCAAGTTCCACACTGTGGATCACCATGACGCTGATCGCATTGGATGCAGGGAGGGATTGACCGGAATTTTTTCCCTATATATGGATCATGCTATCAATTTATGAGACCGATCCCATCGTGATCGCGACCGGATTCCTGCTTCCGCCTCTGCACGGGCGGTTTTCTTGGGGGAGCGCGTCTTGGCGCGCTCCCCTATTTGTCTCGCTCAGGATGTTTGCGTCATGCCGCTCAGCACCAGCCTTGCCCTAATCCTGATGGCAGGATCCTCCATCGCGGCGCCGCAGTCGTTCGACCTGTCGTCTGGCAGTGCCACACGGCAGACGCCCTATCAGGCCGGCGGCCATGGCATGGAGCCGGGCAGCACGGACGGCGATTTCCTGTTTTCGGTGGCCGTGCCCGACGGCACCTATCGGGTGACGCTGACGCTGGGCAACCGCAAGACAGCCGGCGACACCACGGTCAAGGCGGAGGCGCGGCGGCTGATGCTGCGCAATGTCGCGACCAAGAAGGGGCAGTTCGTCGAGCGGCGGTTCCTGGTCAATGTCCGCAGCCCTGCCCTGCCGCCGCCGCCCGCCAATGCACCGGGCGGAACGGCCGTGCGGATCACTGCGGGCGATGCGCGCGAATATACGTGGGACGACCGGCTGACGCTGGAATTTCTGGGCAAGCCGCAGATCGCTTCGGTGACGATCGAGCCGGTGAGCGCACCGACCATCTTCCTCGCCGGCGATTCGACCGTCACCGATCAGGCGGCCGAGCCGGCGGCGAGTTGGGGCCAGATGCTGCCCGTAATGCTGGACGGCAGTATCGCGGTCGCCAACCATGCCAAGTCGGGTGCGACGCTCAAATCCTTCCTCACCGACCTGCGCTTCGACAAGCTGCTGTCGGCGGTGAAGCCGGGTGACTGGCTGTTCATCCAGTTCGGCCATAATGACCAGAAGCAGGAATGGCCGCAAACCTATGCCGATGCGGCCACCACCTACCCCGCCTATCTGCGCGCCTATATCGCCGAGGTGCGGCGCCGCGGCGCCCATGCGGCGCTGGTGACGTCCCCCGAACGGCGCAATTTCGACGAGAGCGGCCGCATCAAGGATACGCTGGGCAGCTATGCCGATGCGGTGCGCAAGCTGGCGGCCGAGGAACAGGTGCCGCTGATCGACCTCAATGCCGACAGCCGTGCCATCTACGAAGCGCTGGGGCCGCAGATCGCGCCCACCGCCTTCAATGATGGCGGCAAGGACAAGACCCATCATGATAATTATGGCGCTTGGCTGCTGGCGAGCGCGGTGGCCGAGCGGATCAGGGCACAGATTCCCGAACTGGCGCCCCATATCGTCGCGGCACCCTTTATGCCGGCCCAACCGCCGAGCGCCGCGCAGGTGGCGATCGTGCCGAGCCGGGCGCATAGCGATGTGCGTCCGGCGGGTAACTGAGGCATGCTGATGATGAGCCGGCGCGAAATCAGCCTGGGTCTGGCCGCCGGCGCGCTGCTGGCACCCGGCGCCGCTTTCCCCTTTGCCGGTCATGCGGCGCGACGGTTTGACGTGCGCGACCATGGCGCGCGGGGCGACGGCATCGCGATCGACAGCGATGCGATCAATGCGGCGATCCTGGCCGCATCGCAGGCAGGTGGCGGCACCGTGCTGCTGCCGCGGGGCCGCTATCTCTGCTTCTCGATTCGGCTGAAGAGCCATGTCACCCTGGTCATCGGCGAAGGCGCGGTGATCGAGGCGGCCGATCCCGCGCGCCATGCCGGACGCTATGACCTGCCCGAGACAGGGATCGACCAGCTTTATCAGGATTTCGGCCATAGCCATTGGCACAACAGCCTGATCTGGGGCGAGGATCTGGTCGAGGTTGCGATTCTTGGCCCCGGCATGATCCATGGCCTGGGCCTGACCCGCGACGGACCGGGCGCGCGCTGGAAGAAGCAGGCGGGCGAACGGCCGCTGTCGATGCGCGGGATGAGCGACGCGCAGATTGCCGAACTGGAACCCGATGCCGCGAAGATGAACGGCCTTGGCAACAAGGCGATCGCGCTGAAGAACGGCCGCGACATTCATTTGAGCGGCTTTTCGATCCTGAAGGGCGGGCATTTTGCGATCATCGCGACCGGCACGCAGCAATTGCGCATCGACAATCTGGCGATCGACACCGAACGCGACGGTATCGACCTCGACTGCGTGCGCGACGTGGTGGTGGAACGCTGCCGGGTCAATTCGCCCAATGACGACGGCATCGTCGTCAAGAGCAGCTATGCGCTGGGCAGCGCGATCGCGTCGGAAAATATCCTGATCCGCGACTGCGACGTGTCCGGCTATGACATGGGATCGATGCTGGACGGCACGAAGCGTAGCACGCAGCAGATCGCGCCCGACCAGGATCGGGTCACCGGCCGGATCAAGCTCGGCACCGAGAGCAATGGCGGATATCGCAATATCCGGATCGAGGATTGCCGCTTCACCCGCTGCCGCGGGCTGGCGCTGGAGACGGTCGACGGCGGGGTCATGGAGAATATCGTCGCGCAGCGGCTGACCATGCGCGAGGTGACGACCGCGCCGATCTTCCTGCGTATCGGCGACCGGCGGCGCGGGCCGGACGGCACCGGCATCGGCGCGATCACCGGCGTGGAGATCAGCGAGGTGGATGCGCGCGGGATCGACCATAGATTTGCCGCGAGCATTGCCGGCCTGCCGGGCCATCCGGTGCGCGACGTGACGCTGCGCGACGTACATCTGGTCTATCAGGGTGGCGGCACCGCGCAGGATGCGGCGCGCAGGCCCGCCGAACTGGCCGACGCCTATCCCGAACCCAGCATGTTCGGCGTGCTGCCCAGTTGGGCGCTATGGGCGCGCCATGCCGAGCGACTGACGATTCAGCGCTTTACGGCCGAGACGGCGACGCCCGACGCGCGGCCACCGGCGCTGTTCGACGATGTGGCGGGCCTGACGATCCGCAACAGCCCGATCCTGGCGCGCTGAAACGGACATCGTCCCACCCATTCTTAGCATTTGACGAACATGTGGGACGATGTTACCCAAATATCGGTTTCGAGTTCCATAATATGGTTCGCAGGGGAGAGCCGATGTCCGTCCACGCCTTCAAGATGCAGCTCAAGCCCGGCGTGGTCGCGGAATATCGCAAGCGCCATGACGATATCTGGCCCGAGCTGTCGGCGCTGCTGACCGAGTCGGGCATCCATGATTATTCGATCTTCCTGGACGAAGAGACGCTGAGCCTGTTCGCGGTGCTGAAGCTGCGCGAGGACAATCGCCGAGACAGCCTGCCCGACCATCCGGTGATGAAGCGCTGGTGGGACTATATGGCGCCGCTGATGGAGGTGCAGCCGAGCAACCAGCCCAAGGAATGGCCGCTGTCGCTGCTGTTCCACATGGATTGAGTGCAGGGACAGGCTGACATCCATGCGTAGCTTCATCGCCGCCCTCGCCCTTGGCACCATGCTGGCCACGCCTGCGCTCGCGCAGCAGGCCAAGCCGACCGCCAATCTCTCCGCGCCGGTCAAGACGTTCGGCCGCGTCTCCTATGACGCACGATCGCTGATGATCGACGGCAAGCGGATGGTGATCTGGTCGTCGGAATTCCACCATTTCCGCCTGCCCTCGCCCGATCTGTGGCGCGACATCCTCCAGAAGATGAAGGCGAGCGGCTTCAACAGCGTCGCCGTCTATTTCGACTGGGGTTTCCACAGCCCGAAAAAGGGCGTGTATGATTTCAGCGGCATTCGCGACATCGATCGGCTGCTGACACAAGCGGAGGAGGAAGGCCTCTACGTCATCACCCGCGCCGGCCCCTATGTGAATGCGGAACTGTCGCGCGGCGGCTTTCCCGGTTGGCTGGTCAACCAACGCGCCCGCGCCCGTACCGACGATCCCGATTATATGGCGGCGGCCGACGAATGGCTGACCAAGGTCAACGCGATCATCGCCAAGCACCAGATCAACAATGACCCGAGCCGCAAATATGGCGTGATCCTGCACCAGATCGAGAATGAGCTGGCGATGACCACGCCGGCCCAGCGGCGCTACATGGATCATCTCTATGCCAAGGCACGGGCCGACGGCATCACCGTGCCGCTGTTCCACAACGACCAGGGTCGCAACGGCTATTGGGCGCCCGAAAGCAGCAAGGTCGAGAAGGTCGTCCATGGCCCGAACGACATGTATGCGTTCGATGGCTATCCCGGCGGCACCTGTACCGTGGACGGCAAGCCGACGCGCGGGTCGGCCGCGCCCGACTGGGGCTATTATGGTCCCGGCGGGGCCAAGGGCGGTGCGTCCGCCTCGCCCGACACGCCTGGATTCCTGGCCGAATTCGGTGGCGGCTGGTTCGACTATTGGGGATCGAACGGCGGCTATGAGTGCAACGCGATCCAGCGTGGCAAGCGGTTCCAGCGCGTCTTCTATGGCACGAACCTGGCCAATGGCATCGGCATCCAGAGCTTCTACATGGGCTATGGCGGCACCAGCTGGGGCTGGCTGCCCGCGCCGGTGGTGTTCAGCAGCTATGACTATGGCTCCGCCATTTCCGAGCCGCGCGAGGTGCGCGAAAAGGCGCTGGAGATGAAGCAGCTGGGCGGCCTGATCGCCTCCGTCCCCGACATGGCCGGCATGATCCCGGCCGGGACGCCGGAGATCAGCTCGCCCAATATCCAGGTCTATCACAACAAGAGCCCGGAAACGGACGCGCGCTTCCTGATGGTGACGCACAAGCCGTCCAACGGGCAGACCAGCGACAGTTTCAGCTTCACCGCCGACCTGCCCGATGGCCGCTATACCGTGCCGATGCAGCTTAATGGCTTTGACGCCAAATGGCTGGTCGCCGGCGTCACGCTGGGCGGGCAGCGGCTGGTCTATTCCAGTTCCGAACTCCAGTCGGCGCAGCAGATCGACGGCAACGACCTGATCCTGCTCTATGGCCGCGCCGGCGAGGCGGGCGAGACGGTGCTGCGCTACGCTTCCGCGCCCAAGGTGACGGTGCTGGAAGGCCAGGCGAGCAGCGCGTTCGATGCGGCCAAGGGCGACCTGAAGCTGGATTACAGCCATCAGGGCCGCGCCGTGGTGCGGATCGAGGGCGGCGGGCGTCCGCCACTGACCCTGATCCTGGCCGACGAGGCCGAGGGCGCGCGCTACTGGCGCGAGAAGGACATGCTGGTGCGCGGGCCGGCGCTGGTGCGCAGCGGCCTTGCCAAGGGCGGTTCGCTGGCGCTGACCGGTGACACGAGTGCAGCCAGCCTGCTCGAAATCTGGGCGCCCAAGGCGGTCCGCTCGGTCAGCTGGAACGGCGCGAAGGTGACGACGAAGGCGACAGCCATCGGCAGTATCGCCGCCGTCCAGCCGCTTGCCGGCCCGGCCGATGTCGCGCTGCCGGCGCTCAACGACTGGCGCATGGCGCAGGGTTCGCCCGAAGCGCAGCCCGGTTTCGACGACAGCAGTTGGCAGACGATCGACAACCGATCCTATGCCAGCACCACCGCCAAGCCCGATGGCCAGCCCAATATGCTGATGGACGCCTATGGCTTCCATGATGGCGATGTCTGGTATCGCGGTCGCTTCACCGGGTCGCCCGATGCCAAGGCGCTGTCGCTTTATTATGGCGCGGGCGGTTCGGGGCTGGTGCAGGCCTGGGTCGACGGCAAGTTCCTGGGCGAAGGCGAAACGCCCGGCGGCCTGCCCCGGCCGATCACCACCGGCACGGCACGCTTCACCCTGCCGGCGGAGGCGCAGGCGGCGGGCGAGCATGTCCTCTCCGTCATGGTCCGCAACAATGGTCATAATTGGGATCTGGACAGCGACGATTTCCACAAGGAAGCGCGCGGCCTGGTGTCCGCATCGCTGGAAGGCGGCCCGAGCGGGCGCAGCTTCGCCGTGCCGATCAACTGGAAGATCCAGGGCAAGCAGGGCGGCGAGGATCTGCCCGATGTCGCCCGTGGTCCCGCGAACAATGGCGGCCTTTATGGCGAGCGGATGGGCTGGCATCTGCCCGGCTTCAACGATGCCGGATGGGCCAAGGCCGGCGTGCCCGCGACCCAGGCGACGGCCGGGACGAGCTGGTATCGCACCAGCTTTGCCCTCAACGTCCCCAAGGGGCAGGACGCGACCATTGGCCTGAGCTTCGGCGACGCCAGCAAGCCGCGTTCGCCGGTCCGTTACCGTGTGCTGGTCTTCGTCAACGGCTGGAACATGGGGCAGTTCATCGCCCATGTCGGGCCGCAGCGGACCTTCCCCATTCCCGAAGGCATCCTGAACCACAGGGGCCAGAACCATGTCGCGCTGGCCGTCACATCCGACGGTCAGCCGGGCGATGCGCTCGAAACCGTGCGCCTCGTCACCCTACGCAATGTGAAAGGCGGTCTGCCGGTGCAGATGGTGACCGCGCCAAACGCACCTTCAGACCTCAAGGAGACCAAGTAAGTGGCCGCTCTCACCCATGATGTACCGCGCCAGCAGGTCGTCGAATCCATCGACCGGCTGATGGACAATCTCGTCAATATCAAGGACGAGACAGGCGAATTCCTGCTCCATCTGGAAGATGGCCGCATCATCGACACCAAGGGCTGGGCCGGATGGGAATGGACCCATGGCGTCGGCCTGTTCGGCATGTGGCGCTATTTCGAGCAGACCGGCGACCAGAAGGCGCTGGGCATCATCAAGCAGTGGTTCGAGGATCGCTTTGCCGAAGGCACGCCGACCAAGAATATCAACACGATGGCCCCGTTCATCACGCTGGCCTATCTGTATGAATATGAGCCCGACCCGCGCTACATCCCCTATCTGGACGTCTGGGCCGAATGGCTGATGGCGGCCGACGGCCTGCCCAAGACCGAAGAAGGCGGGTTCCAGCACATCGTCTATAATGACGTGAATCCCGGCGAGATGTGGGACGACACGCTGATGATGTCGGTGCTGCCGCTGGCCAAGATCGGCCTGCTGCTGGATCGCCCGGCCTATGTCGAGGAAGCCAAGCGCCAGTTCCTGGTCCATATCAAATATCTCTATGATACGAAGACCGGCCTGTGGTTCCACGGCTGGGACTTCAACGGTCGCCACAATTTCGCCGAAGCGCTATGGGCGCGCGGCAATTGCTGGGTGACGATCGCCATCCCCGAGATCATCGAGATCCTGGACCTGAAGGAAGGCGATTTCTTCCGCACCTTCCTGATCGACACGCTGGCCGCCCAGGTGAAGACCCTGGCCGAGACGCAGGACGCCGAGACCGGCCTGTGGCACACGCTGATCGTCGATCCCACCAGCTATCTGGAAGCATCGGCCACCGCCGGCTTTGCCTATGGCATCCTGAAGGCCGTGCGGAAGGGCTATCTGCCCCGCCATTATGAAGCAGTCGGCATCAAGGCGGTGCGCGGCGTGCTCGCCAATATCGACGAGACCGGCGAGCTGCAGCAGGTGAGCTTCGGCACGGCGATGGGCGACACGATGCAGTTCTACAAGGACATCGCGCTCACCTCCATGCCCTATGGCCAGAGCCTGGCCATGTGCGCACTCGGCGAGTTCCTGCGCACCTATATCTGAGTCACGGGAAACGGGGATCGAGGGGTAAATGGAAGGACCGTTCGATCGCCGTTTCCTGCTGAAAGGTGCCGCCGGCATATCCATGCTGGCGGCACTGCCCGCTTTCGGCCGCGCCCTGCCGCAGGGCATAGTGAATGTTCGCGATTTCGGCGCGAAGGGCGATGGTAGCCATATCGACAGCCCCGCGATCGACCGGGCGATCGCCTTTGCCGCAGAGCGCGGCGGCGGGACCGTCTATGTGCCGCCCGGCCGCTATGCCAGCTATACCATTCACCTGAAGAGCAACATCACCCTGTGGCTGGACCGGGGTGCCACCCTGCTGGCCGCATCGGTGCCGCTGACGGGCCTTCCCAATGGCGGCTATGATGCGGCCGAGCCGCAGGATCCAGCGATCGCGCCCTATCAGGATTATGGCCATAATCACTGGCGCAACAGCCTGATCCATGGCGAGGGGCTGCATGATATCGCGATCTGCGGCGACGGGCTGATCTGGGGCAAGGGGCTGAGCAGGGGCCATCCCGACAAGGATCGGCCGGCCGCCGAACTGCCCGGCGTCGGCAACAAGGCGATCGCGCTCAAGAACTGCCGCAATGTCGCGTTGCGCGATTTTTCGATCCTGGAGGGCGGGCATTTCGCGCTGCTGGCTACCGGGGTCGACAATCTGCTGATCGACAACCTCACCGTCGACACCAACCGCGACGGGTTCGACATCGACTGCTGCCGCAATGTGCGGGTCAGCAACTGCACGCTCAACACCCCCTATGACGACGCGATCGTGCCCAAGTCCAGCTATGCGCTGGGCTATCCCCGTGCGACCGAGAATGTGACCATCACCAATTGCCATGTCAGTGGCTCCTATGTCGTCGGCACGCTGCTGGACGGGACGTTCCGGCCGCTGGCGCGCAATCGCGACACCTGGCTGCTGGGCCGGATCAAGTGCGGCACCGAAAGCAATGGCGGGTTCAAGAATATCACGATCAGCAATTGCGTGTGCGACCAATGCTGGGGGCTGGCGCTGGAAACGGTGGACGGCGCGGTGATGGAGGATGTGACGATCAGCAACATCGCCATGCGCGGCTGTCACAGCCCGGCCCTCTTCCTGCGGCTCGGCCGGCGGATGCGCGGGCCGGCCGGCGCGGCGGTGGGATCGATGCGGCGGGTGCTGATCGACAATGTGACCTGCCAGAGCGGGTCGATGCTGCCGTCGATCATCGCGGGCGTGGCCGGCCATCCGGTCGAGGACGTCCAGATCAGCAATATCTTCATCGACCAGCCGGGCGGTGGCGACGCGGCGATGGCAGCGATCGATCCACCGGCGAAGGAAGAGGATTATCCCGATCCCGACCGGTTCGGGCCGTTGCCGGCAAGCGGCTTCTTCATCCGCAACGCCCGCAACGTGGATCTGAGCCATGTCGATGTGCGGACACGGACGGCGGATGCGCGGCCCGCCTTCTGGCTGAAACATGTCGAGGGGTTTGACGGGTCTTATCTGAAGATGCCGGGCGGCGCGGGCGCCTTCCGGCTGGAGCATGTGACCGGCTTTCGCAGCAGCGCGATCCGCGATTTGCCGGACCGGCGGATCGACACGGTCGACATGGTGCGTTTCTGATGCGCTGGTGGCTGGCGCTGCTGCTGCTTGGCGCGACGCCGGCGCAGGCGGCGGACTGGGTGCGGTCGGTGGCGCAGCGGGGGGATTTCCCGCTGGTGGCGCAGGGACAGGCGGCGCGGATCGTCTCCGATCCGGCCGACGACGCCGTGGTGCGGATCGCCGCCGATGACCTGAAGCAGGATATTGGCCGGGTCACTGGCGCGGCCGAGGGCGGCGCGGCGCAGGTGTGGATCGGCACGCTGGGCCACAGTGAAGCGATCGACCAGCTGGTGGCGGACAAGCGGATCGATGTCGCGAAGCTGAAGGGCGCGTGGGAGAGCTTCCTGATCCTGCCGGTCGAGCGGCCGGCGCCCGGCGTGGCCCGCGCGCTGCTGATCATCGGCAGCGACCGGCGTGGCACCGCCTATGGCGCCTATGAACTGTCGCGCGCGATCGGCGTGTCGCCCTGGCACTGGTGGGCGGATGTGACGCCGCTGCATCGCGATGCGCTCTATGTCGCCAGGGATGCCCGGCAGTTCGGACCGCCTTCGGTCAAATATCGCGGCATATTCTTGAATGACGAAGATTGGGGGCTGGTGCCCTGGGCGGCGGGCACCCACGCGCCCGGCGAGAAGCCGTTGGGCCCGAAGACTTATGCACAGGTTTTCGAGCTGCTGCTGCGGCTGAAGGCCAATCTGCTGTGGCCGGCGATGCACAAGATGACGACACCCTTCAATGCCGACCCGGCCAATGCGGCGCTGGCCGATCGCTATGCCATCATCATGGGGTCGAGCCATGCCGAGCCGATGCTGCGCAACAATGTCGGCGAATGGACCGCCCCGGCCGAGGATTTCGATTATCTCAAAAACCCCGACGGGGTGCGGCGCTATTGGGATGCGCGGGTGCGCAGCAACGCCCGCTATGAGAGCATCTGGACACTGGGGATGCGCGGCATCCATGACAGTGGCATGGTGGGGCCCAAGACGGTCGAGGAACGGCGCGCCACGCTGGAGCGCATCTTTGCCGACCAGCGGGCGATGCTGGCCAGGGCCGGTGCGGCCGAAGCGCCGCAGGTCTTCACGCCCTATAAGGAAGTGCTGGACGTCTATCGCGCGGGCCTCAAGGTGCCCGACGATGTGACGCTGATGTGGCCGGACGATAATTTCGGCTATATCCGCCACTTCCCCGATGCCGCCGAGCGGGCGCGCAAGGGCGGGTCGGGCGTCTATTATCATCTCTCCTATCTGGGTGCGCCGCTCTCTTACCTATGGTTATCCACAACCCCGCCCGCGCTGATCCGGGAGGAAATGGGCCGCGCCTGGGATGCGGGCGCACGGCAGGTCTGGGTCGCCAATGTCGGCGATTTGAAGCCGGCGGAGCTGGCCACCGACTATTTTCTGAGCCTCGCCTGGGCTGTGGATAAGGTGCGGGCAAAGCCTGTGGATAAGTTTGTGGAAGACTGGGCGGCGGAGAATGTCGATGCCGCGCAGGCACCCGCCATCGCGGGGATTTTGCGCGATTATCATCGGCTGAATTTCACCCGGCGGCCCGAGCATCTGCAGTGGAATCTGCCTGTGGATAAGTATCGGCAAAGCCCGCTGAGCATTGGCGAGGCGGATCAACGGCTGGCGGCGTTTGCGGCGATGGAGACGGCGCTGACGAAAGTGGAACCGGCGATCCCGGTCGAGCGGCGGGACGCCTTCTACGAATTGCTGGCCTATCCGGTGCGGGCATCGGCGGCGGCCAACCGGCGTTTCTTTTCCGCCGAGGCGCATGACCGGCTGCGCGACAGCGACCTGGCCGAGGCGACGCGGCGCGGGAGGATCGCGCATGAAGCGGACAGCGAAATTGACAGGCTGACGACCTATTATAACCGCGAACTGGCGGGCGGAAAATGGCGCGGAATCATGGCGGTTGAGCCGGCAGACGGGCAATGGCGCAGCTATCGCCAGACGCCGGTGATCCTGCCGCCGGTCGATGCGCTGGCGCCGCCGGCCGGGCCGGCGAAGGCGCAGCCAGCCGCCCCTGCCCTGCCGCTGCTGACGCCGGACCGATTCGCCGGATGGACGCGCGTGGAGGGGTTGGGTCGTCATGGCGCGATGCTGGCGCCGGGCACCAAGGCCGGGGGGAGCCGCGCGACGATCGACCTGCCACCGGGCGAATGGACCGCGCTTGTGGATATCCTGCCGACCTATGCCGACAAGGATGGCGATGCGCTGCGCCTGACCGTCGGCATCGATGGCGTGACGCAGGCGCTGGAGAGTCGGCGCGAGACCGGCAGTCGCGACTGGGCGATGGGGGTGCTGGACAATCGGGCGACCATGACGTTAACGCAACGATTGAGCGGCGGGAGCCATGTCGTAACGCTGGAACGTGCCGATCCCGGCGTGCTGATCGAGGCAGTCCGCTTCGTGCCGGCGACCGCAGAAAAGGCCGATCGCGGCTTGCATTAGTCTCATATCGTGTGATAGCCGTTCACTATGTGGCATATATCTCATATGCCCGCGCGCGTCAGAACAAGAGCCCAAGCGCCGATCATTGCCCTAGGCGGAGGACCTGAATTGCCCGAGACTGCCCCATCCACCGCGCGTCCCGTCCGCCTGCAAAATTACCTCGCCTATGGCTCCAACGACGTGCTGGGCGCGGGATCGATGGCGGTCATTTCCGGCTGGGTGCTGATCTTCTACACGCAATTCTGTGGCCTTAGCGCCGGGCAGGCGGCGACCATCTTTGCCGTCGCGCGCATCCTGGACGCCTTCGCCTCGCCGATGATCGGTTATATTTCCGACCATTTCGGCGGCACCTGGCTGGGCCGCAAGTTCGGCCGCCGCCGCTTCTTCATCCTGGCCGCGATCCCGCTGCTGCCAAGCTTTGCATTGATGTGGCTGCCGGGTCAGGGCTTCTGGTATTATCTGGTCAGCTATGTGCTGTTCGAGCTGGTCTATGCGATGGAGATCATTCCGTTCGAGACGCTGGCGGCGGAAATGTCGACCGACTATCGCACCAAGGCGAAGTTCGCCGGGTCGCGCATCCTATTCGGCCAGGCATCGGCAATCCTGGCCGGCTTCCTGCCGCTGTGGCTGATCAACGCGCTGGGCCGCGACAGCGCCGACACCTTCTTCTACATGGGCATCATCTTTGCCGCCCTGTTCATGGTGACGGCGGGGCTGCTCTATCTGTTCAGCTGGGAACGGCACCTGCCCGGATCGGCCGAGGCGATCGGCCAGCATCCGGTCGGCGCGGGCGGGCCGGGACAGGCGTTGAAGGCGCTCTACCGCAACCTGTTTTCCACCATGCGCATCCGCGCCTTCCGCCTGCATCTGGGCATGTATCTGGGTGGCTATATCAGCCAGGACATCTTCAATGCGGCCTTCACCTTCTTCGTGATCTTCGCGCTGGCCGGATCGACGGCGATCGCATCGGGCCTGCTGGGCACCATGTATATCGTCCAGTTCGTGGCCGTGATCATCGCCATCAACCTGGCGCTGCGGGCGTCCCCGGCCAAGGCCTATCAGGTCGCCGCCGCCGACTTCGCGGTCGGCTGCCTGACGCTGATCAGCCTGTGGTTTGCGGGCGTGCCGGCGACCAGCCCGTGGATCTGGCTACCGATCATTCTGTGCGGCCTGGGCCGCGGCGCGCTCAACTATATTCCCTGGGCGACCTATAATTACATGGCCGATGTCGACGAGATCGTGACCGGCCAGCGTCGCGAGGGCAGCTTTGCCGGGGTCATGACCTTCGTGCGCAAGGCGACGCAGGCGGCCGCCGTCGCGGGCGTGGGCTTCATCATGCAGGCCGGCGGCTTCGTGTCGGGCGCAGCGGAACAGAGCCATGGCGCGATCCTGACCATGGCGCTACTGCTGGGCGTCGGCACGGTCGGCTGCCTGGGGCTGGGCATCTGGGTGTCGACCAAATTCCGCCTGAGCCCGGCGACGCACGACATATTGATGCGCGAGATCGAGCATCTGCGCAGCGGCGCGCGCACGCCGACATCGCCGGTCGCGGCGGAAGTGGTCGAGGATCTGTCGGGCTGGCGCTATGACCAGCTGTGGGGCCGCAACCCGGTCGCGCAATAAGAAAGGGAGAGGCATGGCGAAGAGGATGCTGTTGGGTGCGGCGCTGCTGGCGATGGTCGCCGCGACGCCGGCGCAGGCCCAATATTGGTCGCGCAGCTGGATGGCGGCGCCTTTGATCAACCGTGCCCCGCCCGAAAAGCATCCCGACCTCAACGACCGCACCGTCCGCCAGGTGGTGCGCCTGTCGAGCGGCGGGCAGCGCATCCGCATCCGCCTGTCGAACGAAATGTCGGTCAATCCGCTGCTGGTGGGCAGCGTGCATGTCGCGCTGGCCGGCGAGAATGGCGCGATCGTGCCGGGCAGCGACCATGTCGTGACCTTCAACCAGGCGCAGGGTGCGACCATTCCCGCGCGCGCGCCATTGCTGAGCGATCCGATCGACCTGGCGGTCAAGCCGCTGACCCGGATCAGCATTTCCATCCATTTGCCGCAGGGCGCGGCGGATGCGACCGTCCACAGCTATTCGGCGGCGACGACCTGGACCGCGCCGGGCGACCAGACCGGTGCGCAGACGCTGACCAGCCCGACCGTCATCGGGCCGCGCGTGGTGATTTCCGCGGTCGAGGTCGACAATGCCAAGCGCGGCACGGCGATCGTGACGCTGGGCGATTCCATCACCGACGGCGTGCGCGCCACCCCCGACAGCAACCGGCGCTGGCCCGACCTGCTGGCCGAGCGGCTGCAGAAGGCGGGTCGCAAGAGCGTCGGCGTCGCCAATGCCGGGATCAGCGCCAACCGGCTGCTGAGCGAGGCGGATGGCTATAATGCACTGGCCCGGTTCGACAGCGATGTGCTGGCGGTGCCGGGCGTCACCCATGTCGTCATCCTGGAAGGGGTGAATGACCTGGGCGGGGCGGCGCGCGACAAGCGCCCAATGCTGACGCCGCAGACCGTCATCGGCGCCTATCGCCAGATGATCGCGCGAGCGCATGACCGCAATATCAAGGTCATTTTGGCAACCATCCTGCCCTATAAGGGCGCGGGCTATTGGAGCGCGGAGGGCGATGCGGTGCGTATCGCCGTCAATGACTGGATCCGCACAACCAAGGAGGCCGACGGCTTCGTCGATCTGGCCAGGGCGGTGGCCGATCCGGCCGATCCGTCGCGCATGGCCAAACCCTATGATGTCGGCGACGCGCTGCACCCCAATGACGAAGGCTTCCGCGTCATGGCCGATGCATTCGACCTGAGGCTGTTCAAATGATCGCGTCGCTGCTGTTGATGGCCGCCGCCGCGAGCGGGCCGGTGGCGCCCAAGCCGCTGCTGCGCGATCCGGTACATGATGGCGCGGCCGATGCGTCGACCGTCTATGATCGCAAGAGCGGCGAATGGGTGATGTTCTACACCAATCGCCGCGCCGACCTGCCCATGGAGGACGCCAAGGATGTCCGCTGGGTCCATGGCACGGCGATCGGCACGGCGCGGTCGAAGGATGGCGCGAAGTGGCGCTACAGCGGCACCGCGACGATCCCGACCAGTTGCACCGGCGAGACGCTGTGGGCGCCCGAAGTGCAGTGGCTGGAAGGCCAGTGGCATATGTGGCTGACGGTGGTGCCGGGCGTCTATCGCGACTGGAATGCGCCGCGCTTCATCGTCCATCTGACCAGCCCGGACCTCAAGAGCTGGACCTGTGGTGAGCGGCTCGACCTCGGCTCCGACCGAGTGATCGATGCCAGCGTATTGGCGTTACCGGGCGGCGGCTATCGGCTGTTCTTCAATGACGAGCGGATGAATAAGGCGATCCGCACCGCCGACAGCAGCGACCTCATTCACTGGAGCGTCAAGGACCGGCTGACCGACACGCCGGGCGAAGGGCCCAAGGCGTTTCGCTGGAAGGGGAAATATTGGCTGATCTCCGACGCGTGGAAGGGGCTGCTGGTGATGCGCTCCGACGACGGGACGCACTGGACGCGCCAGCCGGACTATATATTGGCGACGCCGGGCAAGGCGCCGACCGACCGGGCCAAGGGCCAGCATCCCGATATCATCGTGTCGGGCGACCGCGCCTATATCATCTATTTCGTCCATCAGGAGGGCGAGGATGAAGCCAAGGCCAATCCCGACTGGAAACGGCGGTCGGTGCTGCAGATCGCCGAACTGACCGAGAAGGACGGGATCGTCAGCGTCGATCGCGATGCGCCGGCGCATATACGACTAAAGCCCTGATCGCCGCGATTTTCCTTGTCGGGAAAACCGGCTAGGACGTCAGGTGATGCAGAAAGCCGCGAAGAAGAAGCCGCCCACGATCCGCGAGGTCGCCGCCCGTGCCGGCGTGTCGATGATGACCGCGTCGCGCGCGATCAACGGCAAGGCGCTGGTCAGCGCCAAGTCGCAACAGGCGGTCGAGCAGGCGGTCAAGGATCTGGGCTATGTGCCCAATGCGTCGGCGCGCGCGCTGGTGGGCAGCGCCGACCGGCGGGTGGCGTTGCTGCACAGCAATTCGACGACATCGGCCTATCTGGGCGAGCTGCTGCTCGGCGCGCTGGGCGAAGCGCCGCAGCGCCATCTGCATCTGGTCGTCGAGCAATGCGCGCCCGGCGCCTTTGCCAAGGAGATCGTCGACCAGGTGTCGAAGGCGCATGTCGCCGGCGTCATCCTGCCGCCGCCGCTGTGCGACTGGGCCGAACTGGTCGAGGCATTGCAGGCGCGCGACATCGCCGTGGTCGGCATCGCGCCCGATGGGGATGTGCCCGGCATGCTGGCGGTGGGGACCGACGACCGCCATGCCGCCTATGACCTGACCCGGCACCTCATCGACCTTGGCCATCGGCAGATCGGCTTCATCTCCGGCAATATCCGCCACCGCGCCAGCGCCCGGCGCCTGCAGGGTTTTCGCGACTGCCTGGCCGACCGGGGGATAAGGCTGGACGAGCGCTGGATCGTGCCGGGCGACTTTTCCTATCGATCGGGGCTGGACGCGGCCGAGCAGTTGCTGAGCCTCGACACGCCGCCGAGCGCCATCTTTGCCTGCAATGACGATATGGCGGCGGCGGCGATCACGGTGGCGCATCAGCGGCGGATCAACGTGCCGGGCGACATCACCATCTGCGGTTTCGACGACACGCCGCTGGCGAGCGCGATCTGGCCGGCGCTGACGACGATCCGCCAGCCGATCCGCGACATGGCGCGCGAGGCGATCGGCCTGCTGGGCGCCCATTTCAGCAGCCAGGACGATGGCGCCGGCGAAGAGGCGCTGGGCCGGGTGAAGCTGGATTATCAGTTGATTCGGCGCCAGTCGGATGCCGTGCCCTCACGGCATTAGAATTGCCGGAAGGTGACAGCGAAGTTTACAGGAAGCCGACCTGCCTGAGCCAGGCTTCGCACAGGCGCGGCCATAGCGATACGGGCTGATCCGGCGTGTCGAGCGCGAAGCCATGGGGGGCGTCGGCAAAGATGTGCAGCTCCGCGTTGCCACCCGCATCCTGCCAGGCGCGACCCAGGCGATGGGCGTTTTCGACCGGCACTACCGGATCATTGCCGGCATAGACGATGAAGGCCGGCGGCGGGCCGGCCAATAGTTGCGCGTCCGGCTGAAGCACGTCGTAGAGCGCCTGCTTTTCCACCGGCGGCAGCGGCGGCTTGTCGGCGACGATGGTGCGCCCTTTGGCATTGGTGGAGATGGGCGCATAGCCGATGACCAGGACATCGGGCCGCTGCGGCGCGACATCGCCCCAGTCCGCCGGATAGTGCGCGGCGAGGCAGGCGGCGAGATGGCCGCCCGAGGAAAGACCGACGACGCCGACGCCGTCAGGCGCCAGATCGGAGGCACGGATCATCCGCATCGCGGCGAGCGCATCGTCGAGCGGCGCGGAGGGACCGGTGCCGGCATGGGGGAAGCGGTGGATGAGGACGAACGCATGATAGCCGAGCGATGTCAGCCAGCGCGCGACCTGAACCCCTTCCCGTCCGGCCATCAGCGCGACATAGCCGCCGCCACCCAGGATGAGCATGGCGCGGCCATTGGGGTTTTCAGGCGCATAGCCGAGCAGCACCGGGCGATCGACGGCAGTGACGATCGCCTGTTCGGGCGCGGCATTGGCGTCTTCCAGGGCGAAGGCGCCGCTTGGCGCATCGCGCAGCGGCCAGACCAGATCAGCAGCGAGCATCGGACACTCCCATCGGGCAGCCATGGGTGGGATAGGCTTCGCCATCCAGTTCCACGGCCTCGCGCACGACCTCCAGCCGATCGCCGGCGTCGCGCATTTCGTAGAATTTGGCGATCGCCCGCTTGAACGGGCGGTGGAGGACCAGCATCAGCTTGCCATCGAAGCTGTGGAACAGCATGCCATGGCCGCTGTCCTGCATGATGAGCGGCCCAAGCTGTTCCCACGGGCCGGCGATCGTGCCGGATTTGGAGCGGGCCTGCGCCTGGACATAACCGCCCTTCCCCCAGCTGGACCAGAGCATCAGCAGGGTGCCGGTCTTGGTGTGATAGAGTTCGGGGCCGTCGGTGACATAGCCCATGTCCCCTTCGGGCTGTTTCTGGCCGATCACCCAGTCGGCGTCATTGGCGCGAAACAGCAATTGCGGCTTGCCGGCGGGCGAGAGATCGTCCTTGAGCGGTAGCGCCTCCATCGTGCCGACGCCCATCTGCAGCCATTCATGGGCATAGACCATCCAGGGCTTGCCGGCCGGGTCGATATAGAGGCTGCCGTCGAGCGTCATGGCATTGGGCGTAGTGACCGGCTCACCCTTGTGGATAAGTTGGTAAGGACCATCGATCCGGTCCGACACCGCCAGCAAGGTGGCGCGGCGATAATTGGGGCGCTTGCCGCTGGCCGGGATTGCCGCCTTGTCATTGTGGAAGGTGGCGAAGAGATAATAGCGCCCCTTCCAGCGATGCACCTCCGGCGCCCAGCCGCCGTCATCGGCCCAGCTGTCCTTCGGCAGGGCGAAGACCAGTTTGGGTGTCTGCCAATGGGCGAGATCGCTGCTGGCATAGGCCATGATGCCGATGCGCGGATCACCGGTGACGGCCGGGTCATTCTTCGAGAAGAGCCAGTAGGTCTTGCTCGCCGGTTCCGCCACGACGAAGGGGTCATGGATGCGCAGATGCGATGTCAGCAGCGGCGCATCGGCCGCCGCCACCGGGGCGGCGAGCGTCAGCAACAGAGCGGCGAGCCAGCGGCGCATCAGCTGGCCAGCCTGTTGCCATAGCCGATGATGAGGGTGGCGAGGATCAGCAGGCCGACCCCGCTCCACACCATGCGGCGGACCGCCGGCGCGGCGTCCTTCCATTCGCGGAAGGCAAAGCCCCAGCAGGTGCCGAAGATGATGATCGAGGCCATGTGCAGCGTCCAGCTGGAGAAGCCGAAGCGGCCCATCTGGCTTTCACCCATGGTGTAGAAGAAGAACTGGAAATACCAGGCCGTGCCTGCCACCGCGCAGAGCAGGAAATTGGGCAGCAGCTTCGGGCGCTGGCCGCTGGCGTCTGGTGCGCCGGCCCACTGGCCCGCCGACTTGTTCCTGGCGATCAGCCAGCCGCACCAGAGCGCGTTGGTGATGAGGCCGCCGAACATGACGAGGCAGAGAGCGGGCAGGCCGGTCCAGAGCGGGCCGGTGCCGGCGGCGGCCGAGAGCGCCTTGACCGGCTCACCGGCGGCAAGGCCGAAGGCGAAGCAGGAGGACATGATGCCGGAGAAGATGGCGACGGCGATGCCCTTCTTGAAATCGAACTCGGCGACGACGGCGGCCTTCTGATCAGCCGAAAGCGCCGCATCCTTGCGGGCGCCGGCACGGGCGACGACGACGATGCCGAGCACGGTGACGGCCAGGCCCAGCAGGACGATCTGGCCGTGCAGGGTTCCGGCAATTTCGGTCATGAACGTCCCGTCGAAGATCGGCGGGATCAGCGTGCCGAAGACGGTGCAGAGGCCCAGCACCACCGCCATGCCGAGCGAGAGGCCGAGATAGCGCATGGTAAGGCCATAGGTGAGGCCGCCAAAGCCCCAGAGAAAACCAAAGAAGATGCACCAGCCAACCACGGACGAGGGCACCTGGGCCATCACGCCCATCAGGTCATTGGTCTGGACCGAGGCGAAGAACCAGGGCGCGATCACCCAGGAGAAGATGCCGCCGGTGAGCCAGAAAATCTCCCAGTTCCAGCGCTTCACGCCACGGAAGGGGACATAGAAGCTGGCCGAGGCAAAGCCGCCGAGCCAGTGGAAGAGGACGCCGAGCAGGGGATTGGGGGTCATAGGGCAAGTCCCAGACGATAGAGGCGATTGGCGTTGCCGGCGAACATCGCGCGGCGATCGGCTTCGGGGAAATCCGACACGATGGCGTGATAGGATTCCATGTAGCGGTCGATCGGGCCGAACAGCTTGTCGGTCGGCGTGTCGCTGGCAAAGGCGCAACGATCGACGCCGAACATGTCGATCGCCTCATGCACCAGCGGCGCGATGCCCGCCATGGTCCAGTCGCGGCGGATGAAGCCCATGCCCGACAGCTTGACCGCGACATGGGGCAGCGCGGCGAGCGCCTTCATGCCCCGGCGCCAGTCGTTGAGGCCATCCGGATCGGTCAGCACCGGCATGCCCATATGGTTGATGATGACCGGGATGTCCGGGTGACGCTCGATCAGCGGGACGAGGCCCGGCATCTGTCCCGGATAGCATTGCAGGTCGAAGGAAAGGCCATGCTTGGCGAGCAGGCCATAGCCCGCCTGCCATTGCGGATCGACGGTGAGGTCGACCGGGCCATAGGTGCGCTGGGGATCGGCATGCCAGTTGACGATATGGCGGATGCCCTTGACGCGGGGATGGGCGGCCTGGGCGGCCAGCAGCGCATCGACATCCGGGTCGTTGAGGGCGCCGAAGGCGACGAAGCCGGTGGGGAGGCCATCGACGGCGGCGAGCGTGTCGAGCCACTGGGTCTCGCGCAGCGCGCTTTCCGCCGCGGCGCCGGCATCGACATGGACCGCGCCGATGACGTTCCAGCGGGCGAGGTCTTCGCGATATTGGGCGACGCCATAATTGCGGGCGATCGGCTCGACGCTACCGTTGGGGCCATCGTCCGAAAAGGGCGGGCTCAGCCAGTCGTAGCGGATATGATTGAGATCCCACAGATGGATATGGGCATCGACAAAGGGGATCATGCGTCCTCTCCCATGAACAGTTCAACAGCCTCTTTTCCGTTCGGGCCGAGCGTGGCGAAGGCTTCGACTTCGCTCAGCCTGCCCTTCGACAGGCTCAGGGCGAACGGGGGAGACTGGCGTAAATCGCGGCGCGCCGTGCTCTTGAATGGCCGGTCGCGCCGCGGATAGGCTTGGATCAGAAGGTGGTGCGGCCGCCCGAGGTGTCGAAGGTCGACGCCGTGGTGAAGCTGCATTCCTCGCTGGCCATGAAGCAGACCATGGCGGCCGATTCCTCGACCAGGCCAAGCCGGCCCATCGGGATCTTCGAGCGCATATAGTCGACCTGGCTCTGCGGCAGCTGTTCCAGGATCGGGCTTTCGAAGGTGGCCGGCGTCAGGGCATTGGCGATCACGCCCTTGCCGGCCAGTTCCTTGCCGATGCTCTTGGTGAGACCAATCACGCCCGCCTTGCTGGCCGAATAGGCGCTGGCGTTGGGATTGCCTTCCTTGCCTGCGACCGAGGCGAGGTTGACGATCCGGCCATAGCCGTTTTCGAGCATGAAGGGCACGACTTCGCGGTTGCAGTAGAAGAGGCCATTGAGGTTGATGTCGATCACTCGCTGCCAGCTGTCGACCGGATAGTCCCACACCGTGGCGGTCGCGCCGGTGATGCCGGCCGAGCAGACGAGGACGTCGATCTTGCCCAGCGCATCCGCGCTGGCCTTGGCGGCGGCGGCGACGGCGGCCTGATCGGAGACGTCGAGCGCAACCACATGGGTCGCGCCGACTTCTTGGCTAGCAGCGGCGAGGGCGTCGGCATTCAGATCCCACAGGACCACCTTGCCGCCTTCTTCGACGATGCGCTTGGCAACCAGCTTGCCCAGGCCCGAGGCGCCACCGGTGACGATGGCGCAGCGACCTTCATAGCGTCCGGAAAAGACGCTCATCCGAGCACCTCGTCGCCCAGGTGGCGCCATTCCACGACATTCTGCTTCTGGCTGCCGAGCTTGGCGATGCCCAGTTCCATGACGTCGCCGGCCTTGAGGTAGACGGCCTCAGGCTTCTTGCCCTCGCCCACGCCCGGAGGGGTGCCGGTGATCATCAGGTCACCGGGGTAGAGGGTGATATATTCGCTGACATAGGAGATGAGCTGGGCGACGTTGAAGATCATCGTCTTCGTATTGCCGGTCTGCATCCGATCGCCATTGACGTCGAGATACATGTCGAGATCCTGCGGGTTGCCGATTTCGTCGGCAGTCACCAGCCAGGGGCCGACCGGGCAGAAGGTGTCATGGCCCTTGCCCTTGCTCCATTGGGTGCCGCGCTGCTTCTGGTTGAAGCGTTCCGACACGTCGTTGACGAGGACATAGCCCGCAACCTTCGACAGCGCATCTTCTTCCGACACGAAGCGGCAGGTTTCGCCGATGACGACGCCCAGTTCGACTTCCCAGTCGCCATGGGTCGCGCCCTTGGGCAGCATCACTTCGTCATTGGGGCCGTTGAGCGACGACAGCGCCTTCATGAACATCATCGGCTCGGTCGGGATCGGCAGGTTGGATTCGATCGCATGGTCCTCATAGTTGAGGCCGATGGCGACGATCTTGCCGATGCCCTTGACCGGCACGCCATAGCGCGGGTCGCCATCGACGACGGGGAGCGAGTCCAGGTCGACGCCCTTGGCGGCGGCGAGGCTCTCGATCGTCAGGTCGGCGACGACGCCGGAGAGGTCACGAATCTTGCCTTCGGCATCGATCACGCCGGGCTTTTCCTGGCCACGCTGGCCGAAACGAACAAATTTCATGGGATCAGTCTTTCTCTGTTCAGGCGATCAGTGGGTATAGGGGCGGTGCATCGCGATGTCGGGGTTCAGGTCAACGCCGAAGCCCGGCTTGTCGAGCGCGCTCACCTTCATGCGGCCATTTTCCGGCACCGGTTCACCCAGCAATTGCGGGTGGAACATCGGCACCACTTCCGTCGGCCCCGGATGCATCATCAGGAACTCGGCGAAGGGCGAGTTGTGGCGGGTGATGACGAAATGATAGCTGTAGACCGACGAGCCATGCGGCACGACCATCTTGCCATGGGCGTCGGCCAGCGCGCTGATCTTGAGCAGTTCGGTCACGCCGCCGCACCAGCCGACATCGGGCTGGATGATGTCGCAGCAATCCATTTCCATCAGCATGCGGAAGCCCCAGCGGGTCGCTTCATGCTCGCCGGTGGTGACCAGCATGCCCTTGGGCACGTTGCGCTTGAGCTGCTGGTAGCCCCAATAATCGTCCGGGCTGATCGCTTCCTCGATCCACTTGAGACCCAGCTCATGCGCGGCGATGGCGAGGCGGGTGGCATAGTCGACGTCGAGCGCCATCCAGCAGTCCCACATCAGCCAGAAATCATCGCCGACCTTCGAACGCATGTCGGCCAGTTCGGCGATATTCTTCTTGAGGCCCTCGATACCTTCGGCCGGGCCATGGTGCAGCGCCATCTTGCCGCCGATGAAGCCGAATTCCTTCGCCTTGTCCGGGCGCGCGCCGGTGGCGTAGAATTGCAGTTCGTCGCGGACCGCGCCGCCGAGCAGATGATAGACCGGTTCCTGGCGCAGCTTGCCGAGCAGATCCCAGAGCGCGAGGTCGACGCCGGAGATGGCGTTGATGACCAGGCCCTTGCGGCCATAATATTGGGTCGAGAAATACATCTGGTCCCAGATCTTCTCATAGTCGGTCGGCGACCGGCCTTCGAGGAAACGGGCGAGATGCTTTTCGACGATATAGGCGGCGGGCTCGCCACCGGTCGTCACGGCGAAACCGATGGTCCCGTCTTCGGCCTCGATTTCCACCACCAAAGTGCCGAGCACATTGATGCCGAAGCTCTGCCGCGACTGGCGATATTCGGGATATTTCGACATCGGCGTCGCGATGTGATCGTCGATCCAGTGGCCTTCGCCCTGGTCATGATAATCGGCACCGCCGCCGCGCACGGTGAAGGCGCGGACATGCTTGATCTTCGGCAACGTCACGATGGGCACGCTGAAACTCCCTTGGGCCAGACCCATCGCAAGGGGATGGGCAATAACACTTCCACCATATGGACAAAATGCGCACAACGTGGGGCAATTGAGGGGAAGAATCGCGTCCAGCCTCTCCTACACCCTTGTTTTTCTCATTTTGTGGGATAGAGTGTTAGTAGATGAGACAAAATACGTCAAACCCGGAATCGGGTCCGCGAGAGGAAAAGTCGAAGACGCAGGGGTCGCAGACCCTTCAGCGCGGGCTGGACCTGCTCGACCAGGTGATCGACGGGCCGGTGAAGCTCGCCGACCTGTCCGAGCGCATGGGCCTGACGCGCTCCACCACCCATCGCCTGGCCAATGCGCTGGTCGAGCGCGGTTTCCTGACCTTCCTGCCGCGCGAGGGCTATCAGCTTGGCCCCAAGCTGCTGCAGCTCGGCTTCCTGGCGCAGAGCCAGGCCGACGTTGTGCAGATTGCCCGCCCCCATCTGGAAGCGCTGGCCGCCGCGAGCGAGGATGTGGTGCATCTGGGCCGGCTGGATGGCGATCAGGCGCTCTATCTGGACAAGATTCCCGGCCGCCGCCGGGTCGAGATTTCGAGCCGGATCGGCGATCGCCATCCGCTGACCTCGACGGGCCTTGGCAAGGCGCTGATGCTGGACGATCCGGAGGCGGGCTGGACCCGGCTGCTGGAAAGCGAGCGGGAGAACGGCACCCATGATGCCGACCCGGCGCAATGGCTGGAGCGGATGCGCGGCTATGTCGCGGCCGGGCGCGCGTTCGACCTGGAAGAGAATGAAGACCAGATACGCTGCGTTGCCGCGCCGATCCGCGATGCGTCGGGCGCGATCGTCGCCGCCATCAGCCTGTCGAGCGCCGCCCAATATATGGACGATGAGCGCATGGCATCGCTGAGCGACGAGGTCCGTGCCGCCGCGCAGAAGGTCAGCGCCGACCTGGGCTGGACCCCCGGCGTCAAATCCCCCCGCCGCCCGGTGCGGCGCTAATCCAAGGAAATGCTCGCATGAAGCTGCTTGAAGGCAAGACCGTCCTCGTCACCGGCGCATCGACCGGCATCGGCCGGGCGGCCGCCATCGGCGCCGCCCAGCATGGCGCCGACGTCGTCATCAACTATGCCCATAGCGACGGCCCGGCCGCCAGCTGCGTCGCCGAGATCGAGGCGCTGGGCCAGCGCGCGATCGCGGTGAAGGGCGATGTCGCCGATCCGCAGACCGCGCAGGACTTCGTCGCCAAGGCGGTCGAGGCGTTCGGCAAGGTCGATGTGATGGTCAGCAATGCCGGCATCTGCCCGTTCCATGGCTTCCTCGACATGCCGGTCGACGTGGTGGAGCGCACCTTCAAGGTCAATCTGCACGGCGCCTATTTCATGGTGCAGGCGGCCGCGCAGCAGATGGTGAAGCAGGGCCATGGCGGATCGATCGTCGCCGTCTCCTCCATCTCCGCGCTGGTCGGCGGCGAGTTTCAGACCCACTACACCCCGACCAAGGCCGGCGTGCATTCGCTGATGCAGTCCACGGCGATTGCGCTCGGCAAATATGGCATCCGCTGCAACAGCGTGCTGCCCGGCACCATCCTGACCGAGATCAACAAGGATGACCTGGCCGATGTCGAGAAGCGCGAATATATGGAAAAGCGCACGCCGCTCGGCCGCCTGGGGGCGCCCGAAGACCTTGCCGGGCCGATCGTCTTCCTGGCGTCGGACATGGCCGCCTATGTCACCGGCGCGGCGCTGCTGGTCGACGGCGGCATGTATGTGAACCTGCAATAAGATATTGAGCGCCGTCATTCCCGCGAAAGCGGGGATGACGGTATTCAGGAAACAGGACATCGCCGATGAGGATCGCCACCAAAGCCGCCGCCGCCCTCGCCCTGCTGGCCATGCCCTTGCCGGCGCTGGCGACGCAGCCGGGCGACACGATCCTGATCGCCAGCGATTCGACCGCGGCCAATTACAAGAAGGGCAATTATCCCCAGACCGGCTGGGGCATGATGCTGGGCTGCGGCCTGTCGCCCGAGGTGCGGGTGTCCAACCATGCGATGGGCGGGCGGTCGACCCGCTCCTTCATCGAGGAAGGGCGCTGGACCAAATTGATGAGCGAGCTGATGCCCGGCGACACGGTGCTGATCCAGTTCGGCCATAATGACGCCTATCGCGCCAAGCCGCAGCGCTGGGCGCCGGCGCAGACCGACTATCGCAACAATCTGCTGCGCTTCATCTGGGACGTGCGCGGGGCCGGCGGCACGCCGGTTCTGGTGACGCCGGTGACGCGGCGCAGCTTTGGCGCCGACGGCAAGGCGAAGGCCGACTTCGCCGAATATTCCGCGGTGATGCGCGAACTGGCCGCGAGCGCGCATGTGCCGATCATCGATCTGGAAGCGCTGTCGCGTGCCTGGGTCGACCGGGCCGGGCCGGACAAGGCGAAAGCCTATTTCCTCCACTACAAGGCGGAGGACAAGATGCCCGGCTTCCCCAAGGGGATCGACGACGATACCCATTTCAGCGAACTGGGCGCGCGCAATGTCGCCGATCTGGTCGCCGGCGGCCTCAAGGCGCTGAACCTGCCGATTTCGGCCAAGGTGCTGGCGAGCCGGCCGGCGCTCGATCGGACCACGCCGCTGGGAAGGACCGAATGCCAATGACCATGCTTGACCGTCGCGGCCTGTTGACCGGCGCCGCCGTTGCCGCCGCGCTTGCGCCGATGAGCGAGGCGCTGGCGCAGAGCTTTCCGCTGCCCCAGGGGTTCGTCCGCTTTCCGATCTGGCCGGGCAAGGCGCCGGGCAGCGAGCATGTGACGGTGAAGGAAGTGGAGACGCTGCGCCGGCCCGACAGCGGGCCGGACGATGGCGTGTTCGCCCATATCGTCACCCCGACCCTGACCCTGTTGCGACCGGCAAAACCCAATGGCGCGGCGATCATGCTGATCCCCGGCGGCGGTTACAGCCGGGTTGCGATCGGCCATGAGGGCTATTCGATCGCGCGCCGCTTTGCCGAGGCAGGCTATGTCTGCTTCGTGCTGCTCTATCGCCTGCCCGCCGATGGCTGGGCCGCCGGGGCCGAAGCACCGCTGCAGGATGCGCAGCGCGCACTGCGGCTGGTGCGCAGCCTGGCGGCGAAGGAGAAGTTCGACGCCAATCGGGTCGGCGTGATCGGCTTTTCGGCCGGCGGGCATCTGGCCGCCTGGCTGACCAGCCGGGCGCCGGTGGAAAGCTACAAGCCGGTCGATGCCGCCGATCGCGAGCCGATCAAGGCCGCCGTCGCCGCCTATATGTATCCGGTGATCCAGATGGAGGGGCCGTTCGTCCACAAGGGATCGCGCACGCAATTGCTGGGCGAGAATCCGTCGCCCGAGCGGATGCGCGCCTATTCGCTGGACCAGGATGTGAGCGCGCAGACGCCGCCGATATTCCTGGCCCATGCGATCGACGATCCGGCGGTGCCGGTCGACAACAGCATCGCCATGCTGGCGGCACTGCGGGCGCAGAAGATTCCGACCGAATGCCATCTGTTCGAAAATGGCGGCCATGGCTTCGGCATTACGGCGCAGGCCCAGTCGGCCGCGCCCTGGCCAGACCTGTTCCTGGCCTTTGCCAAGAGGCATGGCGTGTGACCCAGCGCAAGGTTGCCCTGTTCGTCACCTGCCTGGTCGACATGATGCGCCCGCGCATCGGCTTTGCCGCGATCCGCGCGCTGGAGGCGGCGGGCTGCGACGTGGTCGTGCCCGAAGGCCAGACCTGTTGCGGTCAGCCGGCGCTCAACAGCGGCGACACCGAGCATGCGATCGCGCTGGCCAAGCAGACCATCGTCGCGCTGGAACCCTATGAGGCGGTGGTGGTGCCGTCGGGGTCGTGCGGCGGCACGATCCGTTGCCATTATCCCGAGCTGTTCGAGCATGATCCCGCATGGCTGCCGCGCGCGCAGGCAGTGGCGGGCAAGACATGGGAGATCATGGCCTATCTGGACGAGCAATGCGGGTGGAAGCCCGAGGGCGTGGAGGTCACGGCCAAGGCGACCTATCATGACAGCTGCTCGGGGCTGCGCGAGCTGGGCGTCAAGGCGCAGCCGCGCCGGTTGCTGAAGCCCATCGCCGGGCTGGAACTGACGCCGCTGGCGGGCGAGGAAACCTGTTGCGGCTTTGGCGGCACCTTCTGCGTCAAATATCCGGCCATTTCCAACGCGATCGTCGGCGAGAAGGCGGACGCGATCGAGGCGACCGGTGCCGACCTGCTGCTGGCCGGCGACCTGGGCTGCCTGATGAACATGGCGGGCAAGCTCAACCGCAAGGGCAGCAAGGTCCGCGCCTTCCACGCGATCGAGCTGATCGCCGGCATGGGCGATGGCCCGGCGATCGGGGAAGAGGCATGAGCGGCGCACCGGCCGAAGCGACCAGTTTCAAGGCGCGCGCCGATACGGCGCTGGCCGACCGCATCCTGAAGGTCGCGGTCGAACGAACGGCAGGCACGGCCGAGGCCAAGCGCGCGGTCGCGGTCGACGCCTTTCCCGATTTCCAGGCAGCGCGCACCCGCGCGGCGGCGATCAAGGACCATGTGGTCGCCCATCTGGGTCATTATCTGGAGCAGTTCGAGGCGAACGCCACCGCGGCCGGGGCGAAGGTCCATTGGGCACGCACCGCCGACGAGGCCTGCGACATCGTCATCGCCCTGTGCAAGGCGGCGAAGGCCAAGAGCGTCGCCCGGTCCAAATCGATGCTGGGCGAGGAGATCGGCCTGCCCCATGCGCTGGCCGAAGCGGGCATCGGCCGGGTCGAGACCGACCTTGCCGAACATATCATCCAGCTGGCCGACGAGCGGCCCTCGCACATCATCTGGCCGGCGATGCACAAGACCCGCGAACAGGTGTCCGCCCTGTTCAAGGCGAAGCATCGCACCCCGCATGAGGAAGAGACGATCGCCGCCATGGCGGAAAGCGCGCGGCGCGAGCTGCGCACCCAGATGCTGGGCGCGGATGTCGGCATTTCCGGCGCCAATTTCCTGATCGCCGACACGGGCGCGATCTGCACCGTCACCAATGAGGGCAATGCCGAGCTGTCGCTGGTCCCGCCGCGCGTCCATATCGTGACCGCCGGGATCGAGAAGATCGTGCCGAGCATGCCGCATGCCGTGCATATGCTGCGGATGCTGGCGCGATCGGCGACCGGCGCGGCGCTGACCCAATATACGACCTTCTATACCGGCCCCAAGCGCCCCGGCGACCGGGACGGGCCGGAAGAGATGCATATCGTGCTGGTCGATAATGGCCGCACCCGGATGCGCGAGGAGGGGCTGGCCGAGATGCTGCGCTGCATCCGCTGCGGCGCCTGCATGAACCATTGCGTCGTGTTCCGGCAGATTGGCGGCCATGCCTATGGCGGCACCTATCCGGGGCCGATGGGCGCGGTGCTGACCCCGGTGCTGGACGGGCTGAAGCAGAGCCGCGACCTGCCCAATGCCTGCACCATGAACGGCAAGTGCCAGGAAGTGTGCCCGGTGCGCATCCCGCTGCCGACGCTGCTGCGCGGCTGGCGCGAAAAGAGCTGGCGCGAGGGGCTGGAGCCGCAATCGCTGCGCGCGGGGCTGGGCCTATGGGCCTGGGTCGCGACCCGGCCACGCCTCTATCGGATGGGCACCAGCATGGCGGTGCGGGCGATGCGGCTGCTGGGCAGCAAGGGCTGGATCAGCAGGCTGCCGCTGGCGGGCGGCTGGACCCGCTATCGCGACATGCCCAAGCCCGCGGCGCAGACCTTCATGGATCAATATCGCAAGGAAAACGGCCGATGAATGCGCGCGAGGCCATCCTTGGTCGCCTGAAAGATGACAGCAAAGTTGACATAGCGGCGGAGGCTGCGGCGCTGCTCGGCACGCCGGAGCGGCCGGCGGTCGATGTCGCCCATATCGAGGCGGAGTTTCTGGCGCGGCTGGCCCTGCCCAGCGTTAGCGCCAGCCATGACGTCATCGAAACGATATCCGACCTGCCCGCTGCGGTCGCGCGCTATCTGGACGCGCAGGGCGAGGTGCGCGCGCTGTGCCTGCCGCCCGACCCGCGCCTGTCGGGCTGCGACTGGAGCGGCTTTGCCCTGCATCAGGATGCCGCACCCGATGAGGCGGCGACGCTGGCGATTGCGCGCAAGGGCATTGCCGAGACCGGGTCGCTGATATTCGAGACCAGCCCGCAGGCGCCGATGCTGCCCAATTTCCTGACGCTGCACCATCTGGTGCTGCTGCGCGTGGCGGACATCGCCCCTTGGCTGGAGGAAGCGCCGCTGGCCGGGCCGCAGCCGCGCGCCCATTACTGGATCACCGGCGTGTCGGGCACGACCGATATCGAGGGCACCTATGTGCGCGGCGCCCATGGCCCCCGCTTCCTGCATGTCATCCTGCTACGCGGCGACTTTCCTCATATGTCGGAACAATAGTCCACATTCCGGGAAAACAGACTTACATTCGCCGCCTGCGCCGTTATAAGCTTCGCCAAAGTTTAGATGGAGATTCCCGATGTTCGACAAGACCTATTATGCGACCCACCCCGACATGATGGAGTGCGTGTCGAACGAGGAGCTGCGGGATCGCTATCTGATCGGCGGGCTGTTCCGTGACGGCGAATGCGTGCTCAACTATACCCATGCCGAACGCTTCGTGATCGGCGGCGTGGCGGTGGCCGATGCGCCGGTGAAGCTGCCGGCGCAGACCGAGCCGGCCTCGGCGGCGGGCCATCCCTTCCTGGAGCGGCGCGAACTGGCGATCGTCAATGTCTCGGGCGTGGAAGGCACCGTGACCGTCGACGGCGAAGTCTTCACGCTGGGCAACAAGGATTGCCTCTATGTGACGATGGGCGCCAAGGACGTGGAGTTCGCCGGCGCCGGCGCGCGTTTCTATCTCGCCTCCTGCCCGGCGCACAAGGCGTTCACCACCCGCAAGCTCGGCATCGCCGACGCCAATGCGCTGGAGCGCGGCAGCTTGGAGGAATCCAACGAACGCACCATCTTCCAGCTCGTCATCCCCGGCATCTGCGACAGCGCGCAGCTGGTCATGGGCCTGACCGTCCTCAAGCCCGGTTCGGTGTGGAATACCATGCCGCCGCACATCCATGAGCGCCGCAGCGAGATTTATTTCTATTTCGAGCTGGATGGCGATGCCGACCGCGTCTTCCATTATATGGGTGAGGGCGACGCGATGCGTCACATCATCATGGCCAATGAGGAAGCGGTGATCTCGCCGCCCTGGTCGATCCATATGGGCTCGGGCACCAAGGCCTATGCCTTCATCTGGGCGATGGCCGGCGAGAATCAGGACTATACCGACATGAACGTGCTGGACATCTGCCAGCTGGCCTGACGGTTTTTCGCCCCTTCCGCGCGAGCGGGAGGGGCCAGGGAGTCCTGACATGAGCACTATCTTCGATCTGACCGGCAAGGTCGCCATCGTCACCGGCGCCAATACCGGCATCGGCCAGGCGATCGCGCTGTCGCTCGCGGCGGCCGGCGCCGACATTGCGGCGGTCGGCCGCACCCCGGCGGAAGAGACCGTCGAGAAGGTCCGGGCGCTCGGCCGCAAGGCGGAGATCGTCTCGGCAGATCTTTCCAGCATCGAACCGGTGCAGCGCGTCGTCGACGAGACGATCGCCAAGCTGGGCGGGCTCGACATATTGATCAACAATGCCGGCATCATCCGCCGCGCCGACAGCGTCGACTTCACCGAGGAAGACTGGGACGCGGTGATCGACACCAATTTGAAGTCCACCTTCTTCCTCGCCCAGGCGGCCGGGCGGCACATGCTGGCACAGGGCAGCGGCAAGATCGTCAACATCGCCTCGCTGCTGTCCTTCCAGGGCGGCATCCGGGTGCCGAGCTATACCGCGTCCAAGAGCGGTGTCGCCGGCCTCACCAAGCTGCTGGCGAACGAATGGGCGGCCAAGGGCGTCAACGTCAACGCGATCGCGCCGGGCTATATCGCGACCAACAACACCGCCGCGCTGCAAGCCGACGAGACCCGCAACCGCCAGATCCAGGAACGCATCCCGGCCGGCCGCTGGGGCGAAGCCAGCGACATTGGCGGGGCGGCCGTGTTCCTGGCCTCGTCGGCGGCCAATTATATCCATGGCCATGTCCTCGCCGTCGATGGCGGCTGGCTGGCCCGCTGATATCCCGTCCTGCGCCTGCCAGCGGGTGGGCGCAGGACAACCTTGACCAAAGAGGAGGGCTCAGCCTCCCGTTTCACCACAGGAGGACGGATGCCCGATATCGACCGGCGCACGGCGCTGACTGCCACGGGCCTTGCCGGCCTGGGTCTTGCCCTTCCCACCGATGTCCTTGCCCAGACGGCCAACAGCCTCGACGCGCGCAAGCCGGGCCTGCCGCTCAAGTCCGGGCATCTCCATATGGGCACCGGCGCCGGGCCGCAGGGCCGGATCGGCATCACCAATCTCTATCTGACCCGCGACGACCGGCCCTGGCTGCCGGTGATGGGCGAGTTTCACTTCACCCGCTTCCCGAGCGAATATTGGGAAGAGGAATTGCTGAAGATGAAGGCGGCCGGTGTCGGCATCGTCGCCTCCTATGTTCTCTGGAACCATGTCGAACTGGCGCCCGGCATGCTCGACTGGACCGGCGATCGGGATATCGGGCGCTTCGTGCGGCTCTGCCAGAAACATGGCCTGCTCTTCTTCCTGCGGCCCGGCCCCTGGGGCCATGCCGAGGCGCGCTTCGGCGGCATTCCCGACTGGATCGCCGGCAGCACCCGCGCGCGCAGCAACGACCCGGCCTATATGGCGCAGGTCGAGCGCTTCTGGCGCGGGCTGCACGATCAGCTCAACGGGCTGATGTGGAAGGATGGCGGGCCGATCGTCGGCATGCAGGTCGAGAATGAATATAATCTGGGCGGCCCCGGCCAGGGCCGGGAGCATATCGCGGCGCTGAAGGCGCTGGCGCTGCGGATCGGCTTCGACGTGCCGCTCTATACCGTGACCGGATGGGACCAGACGGTCTATCCCAAGGGCGAGGTGGTGCCGGTGCATGGCGGCTATCCCGACGAGCCCTGGTCGGCGAAGACGGTGAAACTGCCGCCCAAGGAAAATTACCTGTTCCGCTTCGACAGCCGGGTGAGCGGCGACCTGGGCGCACAGACGCGCGGCGGGCGGCGCGGCGATGCCGACAGCGACATGGCAGATACGCCCTTCCTGGGCGCGGAATATGGCGGCGGCGTGCCGGTCATGTATCGGCGGCGGCCGCTGTTGCAGCCGGCCGACGTGGCGGCGGCGGTGACGACGCAGGTCGGGTCGGGCGTCAATCTGCTAGGCTATTATATGTTTCATGGCGGCGCCAACCCGATGGCGAACGGGCGCATGCTGGAGGAGACGCAGCGGTCGGGCGGCTATAATGACTGCCCGGCGATCGCCTATGATTTCCAGGCGCCGATCGGCCAATATGGCGAGGTCAATCCGGTGAGCGCGGCGCTGCGCCCGCTCCATTATTTCCTGGCCGAATATGGCGAGACGCTGGCGCCGATGACGGTGCATGCGCCGGCCGTGCTGCCGGCAGACAAGGATGACCTGAAGACACTGCGCTGGGCGGTGCGGGCGAAGGGCGACACCGGCTTCCTGTTCGTCAACAATCATGTCCGCCAATATGGCACGGCGGCGCATCCCGGCACGCAGTTCGATGTGACATTGGCCGGCGGCCCGGTTCGCCTGCCGAGCCGGCCGGTGACGATCGCGCCGGGTGACAATTTCTTCTGGCCGATCGGCATGGATCTGGACGGGGTGCGGCTCGACTGGGCGACGGCGCAGCCGGTGACGCGCATTGCCGACAGGGACGGGCCGATCCATGTGATGGCGGCCTGCCTGCCCGGCCCCGTGGAGCTGGCCTTCCCGGCTGGAACGAAGGTCGATGCGCCAGCGCGGAGCGAAGGCGGACGGGTGATCGTCCAGGTGCCGCCATCCGCGACGCGGCCGGTGCGGGTGACGGGCGCGGACGGGCGATCGGTGCGGCTGCTGCTGATCGACCGGGAGGCGGCAAAGCGCATCTGGGTCGGCGAGATTGGTGGCGAGCGGCGCGTGGTGCTGAGCGCGGCGGATGTGCTGTTCGGGCCGGACGGGCTGGAACTGCGCCAGCGTGGCGAGGCGCGGTTCGCCTGGCAGATATTGCCCGGCAAGGCGGCGATGATGACGGCGAAGGCGACAGCTATCGCGCCCCTGCCCTTCACCCAGACGCGCGAGGCCGGCACGGCGCCGCCGATCGAGATTGGCGGGCCGGCCAAGGCGGCGATGCAGCCTTTGCCCGAGGCGCACAAGGCAGCGGCCGCGTTCACTTTCACCATTCCCAAGGATGTGTTGGCGGAGGGCGACGACGCTTTTCTGGAGATCGACTGGCGTGGCGATATCGGCCGGCTGTTCGATGGCCCCGACATGCTGGACGATGCCTATTGGGACGGACGGGTCTGGCGGATCGGCCTCAAGCGCTTTGCCGCGCGGCTGGGGCGCCCCTGGACGCTGACGGTGATGCCGCTGCGCGCCGATGCGCCCATCTATCTGGACGATATGGCGCGGGCGAAGCTGCCGGCGGGGGAACAGGTCGCGACGCTGGAAGTGCTGCGCATCGTCCCGGAATATCGCATGGAGGTGAAGGCATGACCCGTTTCACGCGTCGCGGCACATTCGGCCTTGCCACCCTGCCCCTGCTGGCCCGGCCGGCGCTGGCCAAGGTGAGCAAGAATGGCGCGCGGCCCGGCCCCTATCTGATCGGCGCCGACATTAGCTGGGTGCCCGAGGATGAGGCGGCCGGTGCGCGCTATTTCGTGGACGGGGTACAGAAAGACCCGATCCTGATCCTGCGCGATGCCGGGTTCAACGCGATCCGGCTGCGCATCTTCGTCGATCCGACCAAGGGCTATTCCAGGCGGGAACCGGACAAGGGCTGGGCCGGCCTGGCCCAGACGGTGAAGCTGGGCAAGCGCGTGCGCGACGCCGGCATGGGGCTGGTGCTGAGCTTCCATTATAGCGACACCTGGGCCGACCCGGAGCATCAGGCGGTGCCGGCGGCCTGGGCCGGTTATGACCTGCCGGCGCTGGCCAGGGCGGTCGAGGCGCATACCCATGACACGCTGGTGGCGATGCGCGCGGGCGGCGCGCCGGTCGACATGGCGGTGATCGGCAATGAAACGACCTTCGGCATGTTGTGGCCCTATGGCCGGGTGAAACTGTCGACGTCGACCGGCAATCCGGTGACCGACGCCAATCATGCCAAAGTCGGCGAGGTTGGCGGGTTCGACGGTTTTGCCGCGCTGCTGCGCGCGGGGATCGCCGGCGCGCGCCGGGCCGAGCCGGGGGTCGCGATCCAGGTGCATAATCATCTGGGCCGGCACTGGCCGATCGTACGCGAATGGACCGATGCGCTGATCGCGCGGCAGGTGGATTTCGATGTGGTCGGCTTTTCCTGCTACCAGCAGCGGGCGCAGGGCGACTGGGCCACGACCTTCAGCGAATATGTGAAGCGCTATCCCGACAAGGGGCTGCTGGTCGCCGAATATTCGAGCCGCAAGCGCTATATCAACGATCTGGTCCACGCCCTGCCCGGCAAGCATGGCTGGGGCACATTCATCTGGGAGCCGATCCGGCACCAGGAGGCGATTTTCGACCAGGACGGGCATAATGCCGGCGAAGGCGCCAAGCCCGATCTGATCAGCCAGGGGCTGAATGGGGCGGAAGCGCCGGGTGGGCTGGCCTCGCAGCAGCCGGCCGTGCCGAAACCCGAACCCACCGGGCCAATGGGCCATGGCGGCGACTATGTCGCCAATGAGCTGCTCGACCTCTACCCGCAAATGGCCAAGGATTATCGCTGATGAGACGGCGCGACTTTACATTGGGGCTGGGCGCGCTGGCGCTGGCAGGGTGCGCCACCCGGTCGGCGGCGCGCGCCGATGATATGCTGGTCTTCGCCTATTTCACCACCGGCAAGGGCGAGGCCGACGGCCTCAAACTGGCGGTGAGCGAGGATGGCTTTGCCTTTCGCACGCTGGCGGGCGGGCGCAGCCTGCTGGTGCCGCAGGTGGGCGAGAAGAAGCTGATGCGCGACCCCTATCTGTTCGCGGACAAGGGCGTCTATCATCTGCTGTGGACCACCGCCTGGGAAGGGGTGACGATCGGCCATGCGACCAGCCGCGATCTGGTCCACTGGTCGCCGCAGCGCGCCATCCCGGTCATGCAGGACGTGCCCGGCACCCGCAATTGCTGGGCGCCCGAGGCGGTGCGCGATCCGGCGACCGGGCGCCATATCCTCTTCTGGTCGAGCACGGTGGAGGGCCGTTTCACCGAGACGGCGGGGACGTCGGAATCGGGCTATAATCATCGGCTCTGGTCGGTCAGCACCAGTGATTTCGAGACGTTCAGCGCCCCCGCGCCGCTTTATGATCCCGGCTTCAGCGTGATCGACGGGACATTCGCGCAGGCTCCGGGCGGCGGCCTCTATCTGATCGTCAAGGACGAGACGGTGCAGCCGCCGCACAAATGGCTGCAGGTGGCGAAGGCGGACAGCCCGACCGGGCCGTTCGGCCCCCTGTCACCGCCCTTCTCGCCCGGCTGGGTCGAAGGGCCGATGAGCGCGCAGGTCGGCGATGCGCTGCTCTGCTATTATGACGTCTACAAGGAGGGGCGCTGGGGCGCGGCGATGACCCGCGACATGGTGACGTGGACCGACGTCAGCGCGCGCCTGACCATGCCGGCCGGCGCGCGCCACGGATCATTGCTGCGGGTTCCCCGCGCTCTGGTCGACCGCATCGTCTGAGGTCCAGCCGCCGCCCAGCGCCAGGAAGATGGCGATCTGGTCCTGCACCAGCTGGACGCGGGCGGCCGCGGCCGAGGATTCGGCGCTGGCGAGACTGCGCTGGGTATCGAGCAGGTCGAGGAAATCGCTGCGGCCAAAGCGGAACAGCTTGTTCGCCTGCCCCGCCGAGACATTGGCGCTGTCGCGCGCGCGATCGAGCGCCGCGGCCTTTTCCGCATCGCGGCGATAGGTTTCGAGCGCGGTTTCGGTCTGGCGCAGCGCTTCCAGCACGCTGCCGTCGAAGCTGGCAAGATCGGCCTGCACCTGGGCATCGGCCTGGGCAATGCGAGCGCGGACCACCGGACGGTTGGGGAAGGTCCAGCTGATGAGCGGGCCGAGGCTGAAGCCGAAGGCGGAGCCGGAGCCGAAATCCTTGAGCGGGCCGGACAGGCCGACCGAGCCACCGATGCTGACCTGCGGATAGAGATCGGCCATGGCAACGCCCAAAGTCGCGGTATCGGACGCGATCATGCGTTCGGCCTGGCGGATATCCGGGCGGCGGCGGATCAGTGCGGTGCCATCACCCACCGGCAGCGGCGCACCGAGCGACGGCAGGGTGGCGCAGCCTTCCACATCCCTGGGGTAATCGGCCGGCGGACGGCCGAGCAGGGTGGCGAGCAGATAGAGGCCGCTCTGGCGCTGCGCTTCATAAACGGGCAGCGTCGCCTCGCTCTGGTCCACCGCCGCCTGGGCGCGGCTGACGTCGAAGGCGGTGCCGCGACCACCCTTGAACAGGCGCTGGGTGGCGTTGAGCGTATCGCGCTGGAGCGAGACGACCCGGCGATTGACGCCGAGCGCATAATTGGCGGCGCAGACCTGGGCATAGGCCTTGGCCGTGGCGGCGGCGACGCTGACGCGGACATAGTCGCGCGCGGCGGTCACCGCCTCGACATTGGCACCGCTCGATTCGATCGCGCGGCGGATGCGGCCGTTGAGGTCGAGCGGATAGGAGGCGCTGAGGCCGAAATCATAGCTGACCGAGCCGGGCAGATGCTGGGTCACGCCCGAGGGACGCGCCAGCGTTTCGCCGCCGCTGATCGTGGTGCTGATCTGGCGCCCCGCCTCGGTCTCGCGCAGCACGGCCTGCGCCGCGGTGAGATTGGCATCGGCGACGCGCAGGTCGGTATTGGCGGTCAGCGCCTCGGCAATCAGCGCGTCGAGCCGGGGATCATTATAGAGTTTCCACCAATGGTCGGGCAGGTCGGCATTGCTGAAGCCCGCACCCTGCGCCGACTGGAAATTACCCTGCGCGCCCGGCGCGGTCGCGGCCGAATGTTCGGGCGGATGATAGTCCGGCCCGGCGGTGGCGCAGGCGCTGAGCGCCAGTGCCATCAAGGATGCAGCAAAGCCCTTACGCATGGCGGCAGCTTCCCGGCTTGGCATCCTTCTTCGCCGGTTCGACCGTGACCGTGGCGGTGCGGCCGGAGATCAGCGTGATATTGGCCGGGACATTGGTGAGCTTCACCCGGACCGGGATGCGCTGGGCGAGGCGGACCCAGGAGAAGGTCGGCTCCACCGTGGGCAGGAGGTTGCCGGAGTCACTGCGGGTCGAGTCATTGATGCCATAGGCGATGCTTTCGACCTTGCCGTGCAGATCCTGCTTCTCGCCCATCAGGCGGACGGTGACGGGCGCGCCGATGCAGACCAGAGGCAGCTTGGTTTCCTCGAAATAGCCCTCGACCCGCAGGCTGTCGCTGTCGATCAACGCCATCGCCTGGGTGCCGGCGCCCAGATAGTCGCCGGGATGCAGATCGAGATTGGTGACGACGCCGTTGACCGAGGCACGGACCTGGGTGCGCTTGAGGTTCAAGGCGGCGGCATCGCGCGCACTCCGCGCCTCGGCCAGCGCGGCCTGCGCCGTGGCGACGCGGGCGACATTCTGTTCATGGCTTTCCTTGGCGACGAGATCGCCCAGCGCCAGATCGCGGGTCGCCTCCCGCCGGGCCTGGCCGAGCGTGGCCTGGGCGCTGGCGATCTGCGCCTCCGCCTGTTCCAGCGCCAGCGCATAGCGCGGCGTGTCGATGACGAAGAGCAGGTCGCCCGCCTTCACCTGCTGGTTGTCGCGCACCGCGACCGAGGTGACGAGGCCGCCAATATCGGGGGTCACGCGCACCACGTCGGCGCGCACGCGGCCGTCGCGGGTCCAGGGGCTGCGCTCATAATGGTTCCACATCCACACCGCGACGATGACGGCGAGGATGACGATGATGATGGTGGCGGCGCTGCGGATCAGCGTCCCGGTCAGGCGGTTCATAGGCGGATTCCCAGCATCGGAACGAGAATGGACAGGCCCCCGAGCGTCAGCACGAACAGGCTGAGGTCGACGAGTGCCCGATAGGCAAGAAAGCGATAGAGGCCGAACGCCGCGATCAGGCGGGTGAGGCCATAGGTGAGGATGAGCGCGGCCAGCGCCAGCGCCAGCAGCGTGGGGAAGAAGACCCCGTCGATGGACAATTCGCCGGTCATGCGGGAACTCCGGTCAGGGGGGTCATGGGGGGCATGCGATAGCCGGCGCTGTCGGCAAAGAGATTACGGCGCAGGCTGACCAGCGCCAGGATCGCATCACGGCGGACCGAGGGCGCGGGATTGGCGGCAAGGTCGCCGATGGCGCTGTCGATGTCATCGAGCAGGGCGGGATCGGCCGCAGCCGGCGCATCGGGATCGAGCCGGCGATAATGGTCGGCCACGCCGCCCAGCACCCGGCCGAGCGGGGCGCCTTCCTCGAAGGGGAGATCGACGCGGAGCTGGCGAAGCTCGCCGATGGCGACACCGGTGCGCAGGTCGCGCAGCGCGTCATAGAGCGGCTTGCCGCTGTCCGTGCGAATGGCGGCAAGGCGCGGGGCGAGCAGCGCGATGCGATCGAGCATGCGGTTGATCCAGCCGCGCACGTCGGGCTGGGTCATGAGGTTGGCGCGAGTGGCGATATCCGCCCAGCCGGCGCGCACGGTGCGGCGCACGGCGCGCTCCACCCCGGCCGATTGCAGCAGGCCGGCCATAATGATGGCGAACCAGATGCCGACAAGCTGCGCCACCGAGCCATTCACATAGGAGGCGAAGGCGCTGACATAGGCACTGGAGAGCAGCACCGGACTGCCGAGGCCAAGCAGCGTCGGCAGCGCAATCCCCATCCAGCGCGGCGAGGCCATCATTGCGCCCAGCACCAGTAGCGGCGGCGCATAGGCCAGGGCGAGCATGGCGAAGCCGTCGAGCCGGGGCATGATGGCATAGCCATAGAGAGCGCCGAGGAAGGTGGCGATGATCGTGCCGATCATGAAGCCCTTGAGCGGGGCGAGCGGATTGTCCGACGCCGAGAAGAGCGCAAGGAAGACGCCGGCCAGCATCACCGCGCTGCCGCCATCATGCCAGCCGCTGCCGATCCACAAGGCGCAGCCGATCGTCACCGTCATGAAGGCGGCGAAGGCGCCGCGCGCGGCGCCGGCATAATCGCGATGCAGTTCGCGATTGCGGCGTCCCTCCAGCAGTTCGGCGACGCGCGGCGTCACCGGGCTGCGGCTGTGGGTCAGCATCTGGTCGAACAGGTCGCGGCAGTCGCGATGGACCGCGATCAGCGTGCCGAGGCGGGAATAGAGGCTGAGCCGCATCATGCCGGCCCAGTCCATATCGCTGTCAGCCGCCGGTTCCAGCGCGGCGCAGCGGTCGATCAGCGCCTGGGCACCGGCGGCACGGGTGGCGCTGTCGGTGCCGGGATGATCGAGCCAGTCGCGCGCATCGGCGATCAACTGTTCGACCTGGGCCGGGACGATGCCGCCATTGGCCTGTTTCAGCATCGCCAGCCGATCCTCGACCGCGGCGCCGAGCGGCAGCAGCAGCGAGAGCTGGTCCTGCATCGCGCGCACGGTGCGGACGCGCGGCGCGAGGCGGCTGATGTCGAAGGGCAGATGGATCGACATCTGGTGCAGTTCGGTGACGTCCTGCGCCAGCCGGCGGCGTTCGGCGTCGAGGCCGGGCACCGGATCGGTCGCGATCGCATCGCGCGACCAGCGTTCGGCATCGCGCAGCATGGCTTCGACACGGGCGAAGAGGTTGCCGGTGATCGAGCCGGGCAGAACGACGCCATGGACGATGCTGCCGCAAGCGATGCCAATCCAGATTTCCTGCACGCGCAGGGTGGCGACGGTGAAGATGGTCTGGGGCGAGTCGACGTCGGGGAAGACGATCAGGCAGGCGCTGTAGCCGGCCAGCACGAACATGTAGGAGCGCGGCGTGCGATCGAGCAGCGAGACGAAGACGCAGAGCGCCAGCCAGGCGGCCATGGCGAGGGTCAGGAGTTCGGGCGAATTGACCAGAGGCGGGACGATCGCGACCGAGAAGGCGGCGCCGACGATGGTGCCGATGGCGCGGAAGATCGCCTTGGAAATCACCGCGCCGGCGAGCGGCTGGGCGACGATATAGGAGGTAAGGAAGGCCCAATAGGGGCGTTCCAGGCCAATGCTGAGCGCCACATAAAGGGCCAGCATCGCCGCCAGGAAACATTTGAGCGAGAATAGCGCGGCGGGAACGCCAAGGCGCTCGCTCCAGGCTGACAAAGCGGCCTTTTTCATGACTGGCCCCGGCGCTCCCCGATACGGCGTCGCAGCAGTTCTAACAGATTGACGGCGGTCTCGATATCCGCCTCTGGCACACCATCGAGCAGGTCGTTGCGCATGTTGCTGAGCCGCGTTTCGATGCGGCCGACAAGGTCGCGGCCGGAGGTGGTGAGCGACAGGCAGTTGGACCGGCGATCCTCCGGATTGGGGGTGCGCTCGATCAGGGCGGCGGCCTGAAGATGGTCGAGGGTGCGGACCAGCGAAGGCTGGGTGATGCCCAGCACATCGGCCAGTTCGATCTGGCGCACGTCGGCGCCCAGCCGGTCGAGATAGAGCAGGCACCAGCCGGCGGAATTGGAGACGCCAAATTCGGCCAGGGTGGAATCGGCAAGCTGGCGCCAGAGGCGCGCAATCTGCGGCATATTATGCGCCAGGGCGCGCTGAAGGTCGGTCCGATTCACAGATGCTTAGATAGCTAACTAATTTTATAGTGCAACGGGTCGGCCATGAATTTTTGGTAATGTCGGTTGCGGCCCGGCATGAACCGGGCCGCAGCCGATAGGGATTATGCGCGACGCGTGCCGGTGAAGGGTGCGGCACCAAAGGCGCCGAGCTGCATCGTGCCGGTCAGGCTCTCGCCGGTGATTTCGGCTTCGCATTCCAGCGTCATCGGCATGGGGATGGTCATTTCCATCTTCCATGTGAGCTTGTTGCCGGCGACCACGCCATCCTTGACGTCGAGCGAGCCCATCATGCCGGCAAAGGTGCCGTTGAAACGGTCACCCGTGCTGATCACGGTGAACACGCCGGTCTGTTCGCCCAGCGGGGTCTTAGCCACGCAATCATAGGCACCATCCACTGCAGCCATCTCACTTCTCCTTTACGTTAGCGTCAATCAGCCAATGTGCCCATTTCCACCGGCAGGCCGACCGCGTCAAGCTGGGGCTTCACCAATTTCGCATCGCCGACCACGACCCAGATCAGCCGATCGGGGTTGATCGCCTCGCGCGCGGCCTGATCCATCTGCGCCGCGGTGATGGCGCGATAGGTCGCCGGCAGGGTGGCGTAATAGTCGTCAGGCCGGCCGAGCAGATTGTTGCGCATCATCGCCGAGAGCAGGTCGGACGAGGTTTCGAAGCTGCCGGGCAGCGACAGGATCTGGCCGTTGATGGTCTGGTCGCGCTCCGCCTGGGTCGTGCCCTTGCTGGTCAGGAAATCCTTGATGTCCTGGCGCGCGGCGATGATCGATTCGCCGGTCTTGTCGGTCTGGACCGGGGCATAGACCAGCAGCGGGATGGTTTCCTTGACGCCGGGCATGCCGGTGCCCGCGCCATAGGCCCAGCCCTTCGCCTCACGCAGGTCCATGGTCAGGCGCGAGGTGGTGCTGCCGCCCAGCACCTCGTTCGCAGTGATGAGGGTGACCGGATTGTCGGTGCCCGATTTGTTGGTGAGCTGGCCGGCGAGGATCATCGACTGCGGGCTTTGCGGCTTGTCGATGAGGACGATGCGCGACGGGCGCATCATGCGGTCCATGCGGAACAGCTTGGCGCCCTTGGCCATGGCCGGCGCCTTCCAGTCGCCGAAGCGCTTTTCGAGCAGCGGCAGCAGTTCGGCCAGCGTCGTGTCGCCGGTGGCGAAGATGGTCGCATTGTCCGGGCGCATCCATGTGTCATGGAAGGCGACCAGATCGGCGCGCGTCACCGCCTTGACGCCGCTTTCGGTGCCCGAACCGGTGAAGGGAATGCCATAGGGATGGGCCTGGCCATAGAGCATCGGCGGCAGCATGCGCTGGGCGATGGCCATGGGCTGGGTCTTTTCCGCGGCGATGCGGGTCAGCATCTGGCTGCGCAGCCGTTCCACTTCCTTGGGATCGAAGGCGGGATTGCGGATGATGTCTGCGAGCAGGCCGAGCGAGGCGTCGAGATTGGGCTTGAGCGCATAGAGGCCGACATTGGTGGCATCCATGCTGTTGGCCGCGCTGATGCCGGCGCCCAGACGTTCCTGCTCCTCGGAAATCTGCACCGAGTTGCGGCTGGTGGTGCCTTCGTCGAGCAGGGCGGTGGTGAGCGCGGCGGTGCCGAGCTTCTGCCGGTTGTCGGCGGCATTGCCCGCGTCGAAGGCGACCGAGACCTTCACCACCGGCACGGTGGCGCGGCGCGAGAAGACGACGGACATGCCGTTGGACAGCTTCGCGCGCTCGACCGGCGGGAAGACCAGATCCTTGACCGGCTCGATCGGCGGCTCGGCAACCTTGGTCGGCGGCGGCGGCGTGCCGGCCTTGGGCGCCGGGCCATTGGGATCGCGGAAATGGGCGGGATGCATGGTGGCGCTGCCCGTCGGCGCATTGCCGGCGAGCGCATTATCCTCGGCCGAGCGTTCGCCCGGCGACACGGTCAGGCGGAAGACCGGGCGGCCCAGCCATTTGCGCGCGGCGGCCGAGACGCTGGCGGGCGTCGCGGCGGCATAGATGGCGAGATCCTTCTTATATTTGCCGGGATCATTGGAATAGACCGCGCCTTCGGCCAGGGTCACCGCCTTGCCGGAGAAGCCGCCAACCTTTTCGAGACCACCGATCGTGCCGGAGAGCTGCTGGGTCGCGGCGCGCAGCACCTCGTCCGCGCTGGGCCCCTTGGCGAGATAGTCGGCGAGCAGCGCATCGAGCCGCTTGCCCACGGCGACCGGATCCTGACCCGGCTTCACGTCGACGGTGATCTCGACCATCGACAACTTCTCGAACGGCTGGATGCTGGCCTTGACCGCGACCGCCACCTTCTCGTCGCGCACCAGAATATTGTCGAGGCGCGAGGAGCCGAGGCCACCGAACACCGAGAGGGCAAGGTCAAGCTGCTGCAGGTCGGGGGAATTGACGCCGGGGACGATCCAGTTGCGGTAAAGGCGGGTGGCAGCGACATTGTCGTGCATCACCTTTTCCACATCCTTGTCGAGCGTCGGCACGGTCGCGTCGACATCCTGCGGGGCCGGGCCCGACGCGATGTTGCCGAACCATTTTTCGACCTTCGCCCTGGCGGTCGGCACGTCGATGTCGCCGGCCAGCACCAGCGTGGCATTGTTGGGGCCATAATGAGTCTTGAACCAGCTCTGGACGTCGGCAAGGCTGGCCGCGTTCAGATCCGCCATCGAGCCGATGGTGGAGTGGCGATAGGGATGGCCTTCGGGCAGCATGCCGGCGAGCTGGGCATATTCGACCAGGCCATAGGGCTCATTCTCGCCCATGCGCTTTTCATTCTGGACGACCCCGCGCTGGGCATCGAGCTTGGTCTGGGTCACGGCGCCGAGCAGATGGCCCATGCGGTCGGATTCCAGGAACAGTGCGCGATCGAGCGCGCCGGTCGGCACCGTTTCGAAATAATTGGTGCGGTCGAACCAGGTCGTGCCGTTCCAGTCGGTGGCGCCGATATCTTCCAGACGGCCGAAGAAGGGACCGTCGGCATTTTCAGACCCGTAGAACATCAGATGTTCGAACAGATGGGCAAAGCCGGTCTTGCCGGCGGGCTCGAAGCGCGAGCCGACATGATACCAGACCGACACGGCGACGATCGGCGCCTTGCGATCGGTATGGACGATGACCCGCAGACCGTTGGGCAGGCGAAATTCCTGATAGGGGATGTCCACCGCCGAAACGAGGCTGGAGAGCGGCGCGGGCGCGGCGGCGGCGGTGGCCGGGGCGGCCTGCGCGGCGGAGCCAAGCGGCGCGAACGCAAGCGCGGACAGGCCGAGCATCAGGGGAAGCCGGCGGGACATGCGGGTAAGGATCATGAAGACCTCTAGGACAGGAGGGCAGTCGATACGGCCGGGACGGACCCCGCCGCGATGGCGCGCAGCATAGCGGGGCGTGATAGCGGCGCAATACGCATGATATCGACAAGCGGAGGCTGGACAGCGACGGGGCGCAGCGGCAAGTCTGCACGCCATCATCCATAGAGACGGAAAGTCCCCGATCCCATGAAACGCCTGGCCCTGCTGGCCGCCACCGCCGCCCTTGTGCTGCCCGCCACCCTGCCCGCTCAAACAGCAACGCCGGCCGCAGCCGATGCGCCGACCTTCTCGGCCGCAGCGGTGCGCGCCCATGTCGAATTCCTGGCCGACGACCTGCTGAAGGGGCGCGACACCGGTAGCGAAGGGCATGAAATCGCTGCCCGCTATGTCGCCAGCCAGTTCGATGGCCTCGGCCTCAAGCCCGCCGGCGACAATGGAAGCTGGCTGCAGCGCATCGGCTTCCAGAAGACCGAGCGCGCCAAGACGCCGGGCACGCTGACCGTCACCGGTCCGGCCGGCGCCAAAAGCTTCACCCATGCCGGCGACGTGCTGATCGGCATGAACGCGGCCGAGCCCAAGCTGGACGTGTCGGCGCCGCTGGTGTTCGTGGGCTATGGCCTGGAGAATGCGCGGCTCGGCCTGAACGACTATGCCGGGCTGGACGTGAAGGGGAAGATCGTCGTCACCCTGCGCGGCTATCCCAAGGGGCTGCCGAGCGAGGAAGGCGCGCACCTGTCCGCCACCAAGGGCAAGATCGCCGAGGCGCATGGCGCGATCGGCATGCTCTCGATCGGCACCCTCCAGTCGATGAAGGCCCGCCCCTGGAACCGCATGGTCCAGTTCGCCGACGAGCCCGACTTCACCTGGGTCTCGCCCGAGGGCGTGCCGTTCGACGCCGCCCCCGGCATCCGGGTCGGCGCCAGCCTGGACGATGCCGCGGCGCAGGCCGTGTTCGCCGGCGCACCGACCAGCATCGCGGCGATCCGCAAGCAAGCCGACAAGGCCGGCGGCAAGCCCAAGGGCTTTGCGCTCAAGTCGACTGCCCAGATCCAAGTCGAAAGCGTCAGCGAGCGGGTGACCAGCCCCAATGTCGTCGCCATCCTGCCCGGCAGCGACCCCAAGCTTAGGCAAGAATATGTCGTCCTGTCGGCGCATCTCGACCATATCGGCATCAGCCCGGCAAAGCCCGGCGACAAGCCCGACACCGACCGCATCAACAATGGCGCGCTGGACAATGGCGCCGGCATCGCGACCATGCTGGAAGTGGCGCGTGCCATGGCCCAGTCGCCCAACAAGCCGCGCCGGTCGATCGTCTTCCTGGCCTCCACCGGCGAGGAGAAGGGCCTGCTGGGCGCGGACTATTATGCCCGCCATCCCACCGTGCCGGGCAAGCAGATCGTCGGCAATGTCGATCTCGACATGCCACTGCTGCTCTATCCCTTCACCGATGTGATCGCGTTCGGCGCCGACCATTCGACGCTGGGGCCGATCGTCGCCAAGGCGGTTGCGCCGATGGGGATCAAGCTGGCCGCCGACCCGATGCCGCAGGAAACCATCTTCGTGCGGTCGGACCATTATATGTTCGTGAAGCAGGGCGTGCCCGCGGTCTTCCTGGCGACCGGCTATGCCAATGGCGGCGAGAAGGCCTGGGGCGAATTTCTGAGCGGCAATTATCACCATCCCGGCGACGACATGAGCCAGAAGATCGACTGGGACGCGGGCGCCCGCTTTGCCGAGGCGAATTATCGCATTGCACGGGTTATGACCGATAGCGACACCCCGCCGCAATGGTACAAGGCGGACTTCTTCGGCGACCTGTTCGCACCGGAGGCGGCCAAGGCGCCCAAGCAGTAAGTAAAATATGCAAGGGGCGCGGATTTTTTGCCCGCGCCCCTTGTGTGTCATTTTTGCAACATTACATCGCCAGCAATGCCTTGAAGGGGATGCTAATGAACCTCGAAAAATTTACCGACCGCGCCAAGGGTTTCCTCCAGTCGGCGCAGACCGTTGCGATCCGCATGAACCACCAGCGGATCAGCCCCGAACATCTGTTGAAGGCGCTGCTGGAAGATGAGCAGGGCATGGCATCGGGCCTCATCAAGGCGGCGGGCGGCGATGCCGCGACCGCGCTGCGCGAGACCGATGCCGCGCTGGCCAAGGTGCCGGCCGTATCGGGCAGCGGCGCGCAGCAGACGCCGGGCCTCGACAATGATGCCGTGCGCGTGCTCGATTCCGCCGAGCAGGTGGCGCAGAAGGCGGGCGACAGCTTCGTCACCGTCGAACGGCTGCTGCTGGCGCTGACGCTGGCGACGACCACGACGGCGGGCAAGGCGTTGGCGACCGCCGGCGTGCGTGCCGAGGCGCTGAACGGCGCGATCAACCAGCTGCGCGGCGGCCGCACCGCCGACACGGCGGGCGCGGAAGACCGTTATGATGCGCTCAAGAAATTCGCCCGCGACCTCACCGAGGCGGCCAAGGCCGGCAAGCTCGATCCGGTGATCGGCCGCGACGAGGAAATCCGCCGCACCATCCAGATCCTGGCGCGCCGGACCAAGAACAACCCGGTGCTGATCGGCGAGCCGGGCGTCGGCAAGACCGCGATCGCCGAAGGGCTGGCGCTGCGCATCGCCCATGGCGACGTGCCCGATACGCTGAAGGACCGCACGCTGATGGCGCTCGACATGGGCAGCCTGATCGCCGGCGCCAAATATCGCGGCGAGTTCGAGGAGCGCCTCAAGGGCGTGCTCGACGAGGTGAAGGGCGCGGACGGGCAGATCATCCTGTTCATCGACGAGATGCACACGCTGATCGGCGCGGGCAAATCCGAAGGGGCGATGGATGCCGGCAATCTGCTGAAGCCGGCGCTGGCCCGCGGCGAGCTGCATTGCATCGGCGCGACCACGCTCGACGAATATCGCAAATATGTCGAGAAGGACCCGGCGTTGCAGCGGCGGTTCCAGCCGGTGTTCGTCGGCGAGCCGACGGTCGAGGACACGATCTCGATCCTGCGCGGCATCAAGGACAAATATGAGGCGCATCATGGCGTGCGCATCGCCGACGGCGCGATCGTGGCGGCGGCGACCCTGTCCAACCGCTATATCACCGACCGTTTCCTGCCCGACAAGGCGATCGACCTGATGGACGAGGCGGCGAGCCGCATCCGCATGGAGGTGGAGAGCAAGCCCGAGGAGATCGAGAATCTCGACCGGCGGATCATGCAGCTGCAGATCGAGCGCGAGGCGCTGAAGAAGGAAAGCGACCAAGCGTCGAAGGACCGGCTGGCCAATCTGGAGACCGACCTTGCCAATCTGGAGCAGCAGTCGGCCGAGCTGACGGCGCGCTGGCAGGCGGAGAAGGACAAGATCGCCAGCGAAGCCAAGCTCAAGGAGCAGCTCGACGCGGCGCGCCTCCAGCTGGAGCAGGCGCAGCGCGGCGGCGACTATGGCAAGGCCGGCGAGCTGCAATATGGCACCATCCCGCAACTGGAAAAGCAGCTGGCCGAAGCCCAGGGCGCATCCAAGGGCGCGATGCTGCGCGAGGAAGTGACGGCCGAGGATATTGCCAGCGTCGTGTCGCGCTGGACCGGCATTCCGATCGACCGGATGATGGAAGGCGAGCGCGAGAAGCTGCTGGCGATGGAAGCGGAACTGGGCAAGCGGGTGATCGGCCAGGCCGATGCCGTGCGCGCGGTGGCGACCGCCGTGCGCCGCAGCCGGGCGGGTTTGCAGGATCCGAACCGGCCGCTGGGCAGCTTCCTGTTCCTTGGCCCCACGGGCGTCGGCAAGACCGAGCTGACCAAGGCGCTGGCCGGTTTCCTGTTCGACGACGAGAGCGCGATGGTGCGCATCGACATGAGCGAGTTCATGGAGAAGCACTCGGTCGCCCGGCTGATCGGCGCGCCTCCGGGCTATGTCGGCTATGAGGAAGGCGGCGTGCTGACCGAAGCGGTGCGGCGCCGGCCCTATCAGGTCGTGCTGTTCGACGAGGTCGAGAAGGCGCATGGCGACGTGTTCAACATACTGCTGCAGGTGCTGGACGATGGCCGCCTGACCGATGGCCAGGGCCGCACCGTCGACTTCACCAACACGATCATCGTGCTGACGTCGAACCTGGGCAGCCAATATATCGCCGCCCAGCCCGACGACGAGCCGGTCGAGAAGGTCGAGGACCAGGTGATGGAGATGGTGCGCAGCCATTTCCGCCCCGAATTCCTCAACCGTCTGGACGAGATCATCCTGTTCCACCGTTTGGGGGCCGGCCATATGGCGCCGATCGTCGATATCCAGGTGGCGCGGGTGCAGAAGCTGCTGAAGGACCGCAAGGTGACGCTCAACCTGACCGACGGCGCGCGCGCCTGGCTGGGCCGGGTCGGCTATGATCCGGTCTATGGCGCGCGGCCATTGAAGCGGGCGGTGCAGCGTTATCTGCAGGATCCGCTGGCCGACCTGATCCTGCGCGGCGAAGTGCCGGACGGATCGACGGTGACGGTGGAAGATGGCGACGGCGCACTGAAGCTCAGTGTCGCATGACGACAATGGTTGCGGATTTCCGGTTGGCCGATGGCATCGACATCGACCAGCTGCGATCCGACTATCAGCGCGACGGGCATGTCCGCATCGGTCCCTTCCTGACCGATGCGGCGGCCCGCGCGCTGGCAACGCATCTGGATGCGCGCGAGGATTGGCGGATCGTCCTCAATTCGGACGAGAAACTGTTCGAGATCGATCGCCCGACGGCGCAATCCATGACGCCGCAGCAATGGGGCGCCCTGAACCAGGCGGTGCATGAGGCGGCACGCCATGGCTTCCAGTTCCGCTATGGCAGTATCCGCGTGCCCGACGAAGAGCAGGCGCGCCGGCAGTCGCCGCATCTGCTCGACGCCTTCGTCCACTTCATGGCTGGGCCGGAGGTGCTGGCGCTGGTCCGGGCGATCACCGGCAGCGAGGCGATCGGCTTCGCCGACGGGCAGGCGACCCGCTATGTCAGCGGCGATTTCCTGACCGGCCATGATGATGGGGTCGCGGGGAAGAATCGGCATGCCGCCTATGTCTTTGGCCTGACCGAAGGATGGCGGACCGAATGGGGCGGCTTGCTGATGTTCCATGGTGCCGATGGCGGCTTTTCCGGCCGGGTTCCGGCCTTCAACAGGCTCGACCTGTTCCGCGTGCCGCAATTGCACAGCGTCAGCTATGTCGCGCCTTCCGCTGGCGTAGCCCGGACGTCGGTGACCGGCTGGTTCCGGTCGGCGATGGGGTGAAGACGGCGACGGCGCACTGAGACCCAGTGTCGGCTAAGTCGGGCGCGCCGCGCGCCAGTTGGTCCTGAAAGGAGGGCGGCCCCGCAAGGGAGGGCCGCCCTTTTATATTATATCGTCAGAAGCTGGCCTTCGCGCCGATGCGGAAGGAGCGGCCCAGGATCGCAGACTCTCCAACCACCGGGTTGTAGAGATAGGCGCCATAGGTGGTCGCATCGATCGGCGGCTTGTTGTTGAAGACGTTCATGACGTTGGCATAAAGCTCGAACTGGTCATTGACCTTGATCGTGCCCGTCATGTCGACGCTGATGAACGACTTCACGCGGCAGCCCTGATAGGCTTCACCATCATAGTTGGTCGGCACCAGGCTGCAGTCGCCGGCAACGCCGCCCTGATCCTCGGCCGAATAATTATAGCCATCGGTGTAATAGGCGGTCGCGCTGAGCGAAGCCTTACCGAAGTCCAGCGTATTCTGCCAGCTGCCACGCCACTGCTGCGTGCCCGAACCGGCCGTCAGGTTGAAGTTGCCGAGCGTGTCGACATAATGTTCAACCGTCCCGTCGGGATATTCGGTGTTCAGCTTGATGACATAGGTCGCATCGATCGAGGTCGAGAAGGTGATGTTGTCGCTCAGGCGGAACTTGCCCATCGCGTTGAAATCGATACCCGACGTCTTGATCGTGTTGGCATTGATGAAGCTGCCCTGCACGAAGGCGATGCGGCGCTGCGAACCGGTATGTTCCTGATCGACTTCGTCCGGGATCACCGTCACGCCATCATAGGAGGTTTCCCCGGTGGCGTAATAGTTGGCGATCGCGTTCGAGAAGTTCACCGAGGTGATCGCGCCGGTCTTCTTGATATTATAATAGTCGACGCTGAACGACACATTGTTGAGCGGCTGGAAGGTCGCACCAAGGGTGATGTTGCGCGACTTTTCCGCCTTCAGGTTCGGGTTGCCCACCGTCGTCTGACCGATCGAATAGTTGGTCAGATAGGTGTTGGGACCGGTGCCGGCCGAGTTCAGATGCTGGTCGATGAATTCCTGCGGCATCGAACCGATCGACTGGGTGACATAGCCGGTGGTCGGCAGAGCGCCCATTTCCGCGAAGCTGGGGATACGGAAGCCCTTCGAGAAGGTGCCACGGAACATCAGTTCGCGGATCGGCTTGAACTTCGCGCCGAACTTGGGCGAGAAATTCTCCTGCCCGGTCGAATAGCGATCATAGCGTCCCGCCGCCGTCAGTTCAAGCTGCTCGACGATCGGTGCGCTCAGTTCGAAATAGGCGGATTCGACGTCGCGATGGCCCTTGGCGCCGAAGGCGTTCAGGCGGAAATAGCGCTCGGTCTGACCGTCATAGTCGGGGTTGCCGCTGGGATTGTTGAGCGATTCATAGCGGGCGGCGACGCCAACCGCGACCTGCAGCGGACCACCCGGCAGGTCGAACACTTCCTTCGAAATGCTGGCCTGGCCCTGATAAAGCTGGGTCTTGCTGTGGTTGATCTGGGTCGGGGTCAGATAGTCGAGCGTCTCCTGCGAGGTCGCCGACGGGTTCATGAAATTATACGAACCGTCCGCGATCACATCGAGCAGATGCTGGATATAGACATAGCCCTTGGCCGTGGTCTTGAGCTTCGAGACCATGGCGGTGCCGTCGACCTGATAATGCCAGTCGTCGCCGAAATCGCCCTTGATGCCGGCGGCAGCGCGGAAGACCTGGCTGACCGATTCATTATATTCGGTGCTGGTCGGCAGGCGGCCGATGATGGCGGCTTCCTGGCCTTGGGCGGCATAGGGGTTGTTCGGGTTCAGCGTGCCGTTGCTGGCATCACAGCTGGCGGTGCTGCGGGCGCAGACATAGACGGGCAGACGCAGCAGGCCGGCGCCGGTCGAGGTCGAATAGGCCGAATAGTCGATGCCGGCCGGCGCATTGGCGCGGATGATCGAGGCAAGGCCGGTATAGGAGGACTTGCTGTTCTCATAGTTGAGTTCGAGATAGGCTTCACCGCTGTCGCCGACGATCTTGGTGAAGCGACCCGAAATGCCCCAGCGCTGCTGTTCCGGCAGAACCTGGCTGTAATCGTGGGTGATGTCCTGCTGGCAGACGGTATGCGGTGCGGTCTTGTTGGCCGCATATTCGTCGTCGGTCAGCGTGTAGGGATTGAGGCTGCCGCAGCCGGCTGCGGCATTGAGCAGCTCGTAGCGGCCAGTGCCCGCGCCAGTGGCAGCATCATACGGACGGGCCATGAAGACATTGGTCGCGGTCGACAGGCCGGTGAAGCCGATGCTGGGATCGACGCCATTGGCCATGTTGTTGGGACCGCAGACGCCGTCATGGCAGATGCCGGACAGGTCGTCGCTGTTGTAGGGATAGCCCAGATCCTTGTTATAGACCGCAGCGCTCTTGAGATAATGGGCGCTGACATAGGCGTTGAAGCCCTGTTCGGCGAGGTCGCCATAGCCATAGGTCGCCGACAGGCGCTGGTTGGCGCCATAGCCCTTTTCAGCGACGCCGGCTTCGGCCTGAAGGTGCAGCCCCTTCACTTCGCGCTTGGTGATGATGTTGACCACGCCGGCCACCGCGTCGGCGCCATAGGTGGCGGACGCGCCGTCCTTCACCACTTCGACCCGATCGACGATGGCGTCGGGGATGGTGTTGAGGTCGACGAAGTTGCGCGTGCCGTCATCGGCCAGCGGATAATAAGCAGCACGCAGGCCGTCGAACAGCACCAGCGTCGAAGAGGTCGACAGGCCGCGCAGCGAGACCGCCGACGCACCACCGGCAAAGGCGCCATTGGCCGAGAAGCCGTTGGTCAGTGCCGGGCCGTTATTGGCCGACAGATTCTGGATGCCCTGCTGCACCGTGGTGATGCCGCGGATCGCCAGATCTTCCGACGAAACGGTGGTGATCGGCGAAATGGTTTCCTTGTCGATGCGGCGCAGCAGCGAGCCGGTCACGACGATCGTATCGTTCGCGCCGTCATCGGCCTGGGGGGCGGCATCCTGAGCATGGAGGGGCGCCTGGAACAGCGCGGTAGCGAGAATGACGGGCGCGACTCCGGCCCGCAAGAATGCGGCAATCGATGCGTTCTTCAAATTTCCAGTCCCTTATCTGGAGCGGCAGATTGGTCTGCCTGCTGTGACCAGTGCGACCCTGCGGAACCACAAGGCGGGGCATGGGTGCGCCTCATGGAACCGGCTGTAAACCCGGTTGCGTTACGAAACGTTACGATTTTTACAAATGTGCAACATTACAGCAACACCATTACGGTGTTGAAACTAAATCATATTCCTCTGAATCTGTCCGTCACCGACGGTCGAAAAGCGCGCAATTATCGGTATTTTTGCGCAACAGGACTGGCGAGAGAAGACACGCCCTTCGCACGCTTGCGTAATTATATTACAGGAATCGATCGTTAAAATTTCGCACATGGACTGGGTCGAAAAAGATCAAATCACGCGCATGCGTGACCAGATAAAATGACTGCGCACATGAAAACGGGGGCGCGCGCCCATAGCGCCCGCCCCCGTCAATTCGGTACATATTGTTCCTATCGCCCATATGGGCGACGCGCAGATTCAACCGTTCGGATTCATGCCGGCGCGGCTGCGCGTAATCAGATCATCGGCATCGCGATTCTGCTGTTCACTGATGGCGCGCCATTCTGCGTTCGTCTTGCAGACGCGCTCCTTCTTCACCAGCGAACCCGTTATCGGGAAGCTGCGGCAGCGCGTTGCATTAGGATCATTGCGGTCGAGCTTGGGCTTGTCTTCAGCGAGGGCGGGATAGGCCATCGCGAACAGGCCGGTCACGACCAAGGCTTTGACGATACGCATCTTAAATCTCCCAGATGACAGGCGATCCGGCGCAATGGCCGTCGCGTCCAATATCTTAAACCCCGGCCTCCAGAGCATCCTGCGCCCTGCTGGCATCAGCTGTGGCATAGAATTGCTTCAAGAGCTGCTGCTCGGCAAGTGACAAATGCGGATTCCACACGTCGAAGATCAGGACGACGCGAAGATGATCGCTGTCATTCCAGGCTTCATGTTCGATCGTGTCGTCAAAGGCAAAGGCCTGTCCTTCCTGCCAGGCACGGGTTTCACCGCCGACGCGGAAGAAACAACCCGGCGGAACAATGAGCGGCAAATGGATGATCGCCCGCGTATTGGTAACCCCAGTGTGGGCCGGAATACGGCTGCGAGGCTTGAGCAGCGAGAAAAAGGCGGATGGCGCTCGGCCGGGGATGTCGGCCCGCGGCAATGCTTCCAGCGCCGCGACGGTCTGGGGACAGGCATCGCAGACGGCTTCGTTGCGCACGCCATATTCCCATAGGAAAGCCGCACCCCAATCGAGCGAGCCATCGAGCGCCGTCCATTTATTTTCGGGCGTGCCCGGATCCTGACGAACATAGGGACGCACATTGCCGCCCTGCTGTTCGATCAGGCCCAGAAATTCGGCCCGGATGACGTCGGTCTTCGCTTCCAGTTCCGCCATCCAGGGGAAATGGTCGGGCTCGAAATATTCATCGGCCGGCAGGAAGGGGTAATGGAGCCCGGAACACTGGTTCTGGTAGAGCGGACGCCGCCCGAATTCATGATCGAGACACGCCTGGAAGCGGCGCTGGCTCCGCACATCCGCATCCGCCAGCAGCGGCGCGACACCATCTTCCACGAAGCTTGCCAACCGCGCCTGATGATTGGTGACGAAGCCACGCGCTTCGGCCAACGTGTCGACCAGTTGCGGCGGCAAATCGCCCATGCCGGACGACATCGCCAGCACCTTGCTCCAGCTATCGGCGGCAGCCTGGACTTCGCCCAGACGCTGCTGCAATTGGGCCAGGCGCATCTGCGCCATGAAATTACGCTGATCGATGTCGATCGCGCGTTGCAGAGCGGCCCTCTCACCCTCGACATCGCCCAGTCCTCGCTGTGCGGCTGCCACATTCATCCACAGGGCGGGTTCACTGCCATCACTCTGGGTGGCGCCCAGAAAATGGCTGCGGGCAGCACCAAAATCGCCGACTTCCAGTGCCATCATGCCCAGCATGTTGAGCGCCTGAGGCTCGCCGGGCTGGAGCGCAAGAACATGCGCAAGCACAGCCCGCACCTCGTCATGGTGGCCGGTGCGGCGGGCTTCGGCCGCCTGTTGCAAAAATCGTCCGATCTGCTGGTTCATCCCATCCTGCTATCATATGCGACGGCCCAAACAAGACGGCTGCCTGCGGCCTTGCTCCCCGCCCCCATGCCGTGCGAAGGCTGGGTCAATGAGCGCTTCCTCGACCCAGCCCCTGACCATGTTAATGGCGGATGCCCGCTGGCTGGCCCACCGCTATGATCCGGGCCATGATGCCTTTCAGTTTCTACAGGTATCGCGCGCGCGCCACGCCGATGTGCCGTTCCTGACAGACGAATATATCGCTCAGGGCGTCGAGCCGATCGTGGTCCGACGCGAGGAAGCCGTGAGCGCCGCACCGCCGCCCGCGCCGGTGCATTTCATCTTCCATTCGGCCTATTGCTGTTCGACCCTGCTGGCCGCCGCCTTCGACCGTCCCGGCGTCGCCATGGGCCTCAAGGAACCCGTGCTGCTGAACGACATTGTCGGCTGGCGCCATCGCGGCGCGAAGGGACCGGAGGCTGCCCGCGCGCTGGATCATGGCCTGCGACTGCTCGCCCGCCCCTTCACAGCCGGCGAAGCGGTGGTGGTGAAGCCGTCCAACCTGATCAATCCGTTGATTCCAGGCATCATGGCGCTGCGCCCCACGGCCCGCGCACTGCTGCTCCATGCGCCGCTGGATGCCTATCTGGCGTCGATCGCCCGCAAGGGCATGTGGGGCCGGTTGTGGGTGCGCGACCTGTTCGGCAAGCTGCTGCGCGAGGGCATGGTCAATCTGGGTATCGCCCCGTCCGATTATCTGGGGCTGACCGATATCCAGATTGCGGCGCTGGGCTGGCTGGCACAGCAGGCCCAGTTCCAGGCGCTGACCGGGCAATTGGGCGAACGCGTCCTGACCCTGAACAGTGAAACATTGATCGCGCATCCGGCCGAGAGCCTGACCGTTCTGGCCCGCCATTTCGATATCGCGCTGAGCGACGCGGACATTGCCGCCATCGTTGCCGGGCCGATATTCGGCCGGGATTCCAAGACCGGCGCCAATTTCGGCCAGGGCCAGCGCGAACGCGCCGCCCAGGATGGCAAAACGCTGCATGCCGAGGAGGTAGAGAAGGTCGGCGAATGGGCCGGCCTGATCGCCCGCAACAATGGCATCGCCATGGACCTGCCCCGCTCGCTTTTGGGCTGAGGCGCCTATCCCGCCCGCGGGCAGGACAATAGCCAATCGACGGAAGACCGAGCGCTGCACGCAGTGGCGCGGCATCGCATGTCCGGCGCAGGCGCTGAGGACGGCATGAAAAAAGGGCCGGCTTTGCAGCCGGCCCTCCTTTTTTCATTCGGCGTTGCGCTTCGATTAGAAGCGGAACTTGGCCGAAACAGCGTAGCGACGGCCCAGCGGGTCGTAGGTCGACGGATAGACGTTGCCGCTGTTGAAGCTGGTCGAACCGATCGAGTTGCCAACCACGGTCGGCTTGTTGTCGAACAGGTTCTGCACGGTCAGCGTGAAGGTGATTTCGTCCGAGGCGTGGAAACGGCCGGTCAGATCGAAATAATGTTCAGCCGGGATACGGTTGAAATCGACCTGCTTACCGTTGAGTTCGCCAACGAACGCATCGCCATCCTCATACTTCACACCGTCGATGTAGCGCCACAGCAGCGAAACATCGGCCATGCCGAAGGACAGGGTGTTACGAACCGACCACTGGAATTCCGGCTGGATCGAACCGCTGTAACCGCAGTTGACCGAGTAGAGGCCGACGCAGTCGCGGTTGACCGAAGTCGGCGTCGCCTGGAACTTCGAGCTGTTGGTCCAGTTGCCGTTGGCATTCATCGACCACTTGGCGAAACCGATGTCCTTCGAATAGTTGATCGAGACATCGATACCGTCGGTCTTGAGCTTACCCAGGTTCGACAGCGGCTGGTACAGACCGCCAACGACGGCAGCTTCACCATAAAGACCACCGGTCGACGGATCGCGACGGATGACCGTGCAAGCCGAGCTCGAAGCGCTGGCGGCAGTGATGTTGTCGAAGCAAGCATTGATAACATCGTCCGGGGTCGGCGTGGTGATCGCACCCGTGATCTTGATGTTATAATAGTCGACGGTGATCGCCAGACCCGGGAGGGCCGAAGGCTGCAGCACCAGACCCAGGGTATAGCTGTTCGACTTTTCCGGACCCAGGGCGAGGTTGCCACCGGTGGTGGTGTTCACCTGGCCAGCCGGATCGTTGATGATCGAACCAAGCTGCGAGGCCAGAGCACCCTGAGCGACGCAGATCGCGGCCAGATTGGCATTCTGGGTCGGCGCAGCGCCGGCGCAGGGATCGGAAGCAAGGTTGGTCAGGACGGTGTTCAGCGGCGAGAAGAGCTCCGAAATGTTCGGGGCACGAACGGCATGCGAATAGTTACCGCGCAGCTTCAGACCGTTGATCGGGGTCCAGTTCAGACCGGCCTTCCAGGTGGTGGTGTTGTAGCCAGCACCGCCCTGAACGCTGTAGTCCGAATAGCGGATGCCCGCTTCGGCGGTCAGGTCTTCAAAGAAGGGCTTGTCCTGAACCAGCGGCAGGATGAGTTCGCCATAGGCTTCGTAGACGTCATAGCCGCCGTCCACGTTGGGAGCCGCACCACCGGCGCCGCCCAGGTCACCCGACTGCGACAGCAGATCGGATTCGCGCGAGGCGGTGTACTTGCGATATTCGCCACCGACCGCGAAGGCCACGGCGTCGGCCGCGAACGGCACAGCGACGCCGAAGTCGCCGCTGACCACGCCCTTGACCTGCGCCAGCGAGGTCTTGGTCGCGACCTGGCTGTTGGCAGTCAGATAGTTGTTCATCGCATCGGTGATCGAGCCGTCGGCGCCGAACACGTTGAGCGGGACGCAACCATTGGTGTCGGTCAGGCAGGTGGCGGTGTTGGTCGCCAGCAGCGCCTGACGCACGCGCGAGGTCAGCCAGTAGCCCTGCTGGGTCTGGATCTGCTCGCTCTCACCATAGGAGCCCGACAGATCCCAGCTGATCGAGTCGGTGATGCCGCCACGCGCGCCGACCTTGTAGTCGAAGAAGGTGGTGGTGAAGTCGGAGACACGCGGCCCCAGTTCGGTCGCACGACGCGACAGGGTCGTCGTGACGGTACGATAGTTGGGATCGTTCGGATCGGTCGCAACAGCGGCTGCGTCACACTGAGCCTGAGTGAAACGGGCCGTGTAGCCGACGCCGGGGTTGGTGTCGAAAGCGCAGAAAGCGTTACGCTGAGCAGCCGTCAGATAGGGGTTGCTGAGCGGAACAGCGACCGAAATGCCGAAGGCACCCGACGGCGCGATGATCGTGCTGACGGTGTTCTTCGAGAAGACGCCACGGGCGTAGACTTCGACCGCATCGCTGACTTCATAACGGCCAGCGCCGTACATGTTGAAGCGCTTAAAGGGCGTCTGGAAGATGTTGTAGGGGTTGAAGTTATAGGCGTCGAACGCCGAGGTCGGGCGGAACGCACCGCCGGCCGCCGTCACCTGACGGTTGCCCTGAACAGCGTTACAGGCGACCTGATCGGCGGCGCCGCAACCCGTGGTGATCGAGTCGGCGCCGGTCACGTTCACGTTGGTGAAGCGTGACGGGGTCGAGGTGCCCGAACCGCCATTTGCACCGGTGAAGGAATCGATCGAAACCTGCGAGAAGGAACGGTCGCCCTGATAGACCGGGTCAGCCTGCTGATAGCCGACCGAGAAGACCACGTTGCCGCGGCCGTCGTCGAAGTTGGCGCCCAGGGTCACGTCGGCACGGAAATAGTTGCCGTCGCCCTGTTCGGTCAGCTGGTTCGAAACATTGGCTTCGAGACCCGAGAAGTCCGACTTGGTGATGAAGTTCACCACGCCCGAGATGGCGTCGGCGCCGTAGGTGGTCGATGCACCACCGGTCAGCACTTCGACGCGCTCGACGAGAGCGAGCGGAATGTTGTTAAGGTCGAACTGGCCAGCGAGGCCCGAGGGAGCCAGACGCGAACCGTCGATCAGAACGATGTTACGGAACGAGCCGAGGCCGCGAAGGTCGACCAGCGACGCACCGCCGTTGCCGTTGTTGACGGCCGAACCGATGCTGGGGACGACGCCCGGAATTTCGCGCAGAATTTCTTCGGCGGTGTTGTTCTGCTTCAGTTCGATCTGGTCCGACGTGGTCGCGGTGACCGGAGTCGAGCGTTCCAGGTTCGGGTTCTTGATGAGCGAGCCGGTAACGACGATGGTGTCGGTGGCTTCAGCTTCGGCGCCCTGCGGCGCTTCCTGCGCGAACGCGGCAGTCGCGATCAGCGACGCACCGAGAATCGCCGGAGCGGCGCTGGCACGCAGCAGTGCCCTCTTCGAAAATGTCTTCACGTTTCCAGTCCCTTGCTCTGGAGTTGGGCAGTCACCTGCCTTCATATGCACCTACAAGGGGATATGGTGCCCGACAGCGATCCCCCCGTATGGATTGCGGGAACCTGCGCGGTGGGAAAGCCGCTGTAAAGCGCGGGAAATCGCGCCTTGCTGCTTTTGAACGGGCCTGTATCAAAAATGCAACAAGACGAAACATGTGGAATTTTACGGTCGCAAAGCAAGATAATTTCAAGGTCGCAACAGAAGGCGACGCAATGCTGCAATTGCGAGCGATGCTCTGTCAGTTTGTGACCAATGGCGGGATATTGCGGAGGCTGCCACCCTCTATTGACGACAGACTCGCGGGGTGCATGGTGGCGCCCATTGGCTGCAGATCGACGGAGAATCAAGCATATGAAGGCCCATCATGCGATGATTGTGGCACTACCGCTGTGTCTGGCCGCAACTGGCACGGTTGCGGCAGAGCGTCAGCAGCCGCGCGCTGAAATATTTACCGACCTTCTGAAATGTCGTGCAATCACCGAAGATCAGGCCCGCCTGGCCTGTTATGATCGGCAGGTCGGTGCCATGGACAGCGCCGCCCAGCGCGATGAGGTGGTGGTGCTGGACAAGACCGAACTCAACAAGACCCGGCGCACGCTGTTCGGCTTTTCCTTCCCCAAATTGCCGTTCCTGGGCGGCGGCAACGAAGACGAGAAGAAGGAGGGTGCCGAGGCCGATGCCATGACGCAGATCGAAGCGACGATCGCGACGGCCAAGAATGTCGGCAACGGCAAATGGCTGATCACGCTGGAAGACGGCGCGGAATGGATGACTACCGAGGCGGTTACCTATCGCGATCCCAAGCCCGGCATGACGATCGAGATCAAGCGCGCCAGCATGGGCAGCTTCATGATCAAGATTGCCGGCCGGGCGGTGCGGGCGAAACGGGTCGGCTGATCCCTATCGCGCCTGCGGCATCGGCCCGGCGAGCAACAGCGGGTCGATGCGCGCGTCGTTCCATTTCATGCCCCAGTGGAGGTGGGGGCCGGTCGCACGGCCTGTGGCGCCGATCGCGCCGATGCGTTGCCCCTGTGCCACATGGTCGCCGGGCTTCACATCGATCCGCGACAGATGCAGGAAGGCGCTGTTGAGGCCATGGCCATGGTCGATCATCAGCAGATTGCCCTCCAGCGTGAAGGGATGATCGGCGGCCAGGATCACCACCCCGTCGGCCGGCGCCACCACCGGTTCGCCGGTCGCGCCGGCGACATCGACGCCGCCATGATAGGCGCCGGGCTGCCCCTGATAGATGCGCTGCGACCCGAACAGGCCGGAAATCCGGCCGAGGCGCGGCCAGATGAAGCGCTGACGCCAGCCCTGCGCGTCCGTCACCGTGTCGCGTGCGGCGGCAATCTGCTCCAGTTCGGGCTTGCGCAGGGCGAGGAAGGCCTCGCTGCTCTTTGTCGGACGCAGCGGCGCGTTGATCCGTTCCAGCCGCCATTCGCGCGGCGCGACGGTCAGCGCGCGATCGATGACCCGGCCGTCCGACAGGCGTGCGCTGAGCTTCGCCGGTGGCGGCGCGTCGCGATCGAAGGCGATCAGGAAGCGGCCATCGGCATCGACGGGCACCAGCTGGTCGCCGAAATGGAGCGCGACCGTGCCGGCCGGCGCAGTGCCGAGCAAAGTGCCGCCCTGGATTGCCGGGCCGGACAGGATGAAATCGGCCGTGGCAACACTGGCCGGCGCCGCGCGCAGCATCGACGGGGCAAGCGGCAGCGCGGTGAGGGCCAGCAAAGCGGCGAACCGACGTATCATCCGGCCGGGCGCGCCTTCAGTTCCGCCTCGACCGACAAGGCGGCGCTGGCATAGGGCTCCTGCCGGGCGATCGACCAGTAGCGCAGATCCTCCAGCGGGATGCGCTGGCCGGACACGGCGCACAGCACATGGTCGCCGGCCTGCAGCACGCGAAAGCTGTAGGGCATATAATGCAGCCGGGCCGGGCGGTCGCGGTTGGACATCAGCATGAATCAGGCCTTTCTGCGGCGCATCAGGAGAAGAGGTCCTGCTGGCCACCTTCGACGGTGTCGCGCGGCTTGCGCGCGGGACGGGATGGGGCGGATATAGCGGGCGCGGGCGCGGCCTCAAGGGGCGCGGCGTCGATCGCGGCGGCCACGGCGCCATCTGCGAAGTGCAGGCTGACCTGGCCTGCGGCCTGCGCATCGACCACCGAACGGACCAGCCGGTCGCCCGCCATCACCCGCGCAAAGCCGCGCTGCAACGGCAGGTCGGGATTGACCGAGGTGAAGAGGCGCGAGAGGCGATCGAAGGCGATGGCGCGGTCGCGATAGACGCGGGTCAGATAATCGGGACGCAGCCGCAACCGGTCGACCCGCTCGGCCGCGCGGCTGACATATTGGCGCAGCAAGGCCGGGCGCAGCGCGCCACTGACCTGACCCAGATGGGCGCGGGCGTCGGCCAGCCGGTGGCGCAGGCCGCTGTTGAGACCGTCGGACAGAAGGTCTAGCCGCTGCCGCTGCGGCGCGAGCAGAGTGTCGGGCGTCGGCATCAGCCGCGCCTGCATCTCCAGCCGTTCGCGCGCCTGCATCGCCCCGCGCCGCACCGCCCGGCTGGAGCGCAGGCCCATTTCGCCCAGCATCGCCAGCAGTTCGGCGCGGACCGGCACGGCCATTTCGGCGGCAGCGGTCGGTGTGGGCGCACGCATGTCTGCGGCATAGTCGCACAAGGTCGTGTCGGTTTCATGCCCGACCGCCGAAATGGTCGGGATCGAGCATTCGGCGACAGCCCGGACGACGATTTCCTCGTTGAAGCTCCACAGATCCTCGATCGAGCCGCCGCCGCGCGCGACGATGACGAGATCGGGCCGGGGCAGCGGGCCGCTGCCGTCCATGGCGGAAAAGCCGCGCACGGCGCGGGCGATCTGTTCGGCTGCGCCCTGCCCCTGGACCAGCACCGGCCAGAGCAGCACCTGGGTCGGGCAGCGATCCGCCAGGCGATGGAGAATGTCGCGGATCACCGCGCCGGTAGGCGAGGTGACGACGCCGATGGTGCGCGGCAGGAAGGGCAGGCGGCGCTTGCGATCGCGATTGAACAGCCCTTCGGCCGCGAGCTTCGCCTTGAGCTTTTCGAGCAGCGCCATCAGCGCGCCCTCGCCCGCCAGCTCCATCCGGTCGATCACGATCTGATATTTGGACCGGCCGGGATAGGTGGTGAGCTTGCCGGTGGCGATCACCTCGACCCCGTCCTGCGGCTGGAAGGCGAGCCGCTGCGCCCCGCCCTTCCACATCACCCCGTCGAGCACGGCATTGTCGTCCTTGAGCGCCAGATAGAGATGGCCCGAGGCCGCGCGCTTGAAGCCGGAAATCTCGCCGCGCAGGCGGACATGGCCGAAGCGATCCTCCACCGTGCGCTTCAACAGGCCCGACAATTCGCTGACACTGAGCGGCGGCGCGTTGTCCCCCGCCCTTTCCTCGGCTAACAGGCGGCCCGAACTGTCATAGGCATCAAATTCCGGGGACATGGCCGAGATGAACATCCTTCTGCTTGGCGGCGGCGGCCGCGAACATGCGCTGGCGTGGAAGCTGGCACAATCGCCACGCCTCTCGACGCTCTATGCGGCGCCTGGCAACCCCGGCATAGCCCAGCATGCCACGCTGGTCGACCTCGACGCGACGGATCATCGCGCGGTGCTGGATTTCTGCACCCGCCATTCGATCGCGCTGGTGGTGATCGGGCCGGAAGCCCCGCTGGTCGACGGCCTGGCCGATAATCTGCGCACCATGGGCGTCGCCGTGTTCGGCCCCGACAAGAAGCCGGCGCAGCTGGAAGGCTCCAAGGGCTTCACCAAGGATCTGTGCCAGCGCGCCAACATCCCGACCGCCGGCTATCAGCGCGTCACCAGCAAGGATGGCGCGATCGCCGCGCTCGACGATTTCACCCTGCCGGTGGTGATCAAGGCCGATGGCCTGGCCGCGGGCAAGGGCGTGATCATCGCCGAAACGCGGCAGGAAGCGCTGGACGCGCTCGACACCATGTTCTCCGGCGCATTCGGCAAGGCCGGCGAGGAAGTGGTGCTGGAAGAGTTCATGACGGGCGAGGAAGCCAGCTTCTTCGCCCTGACCGACGGCAGCGCGATCCTGCCCTTCGGTTCGGCGCAGGACCACAAGCGCGTCGGCGATGGCGACACCGGCCCCAATACCGGCGGCATGGGCGCCTACAGCCCGGCCCGCGTGCTGACCCCCGAACTGGAAGCGCAGGTGATCGAGCGGATCATCAAGCCGACGGTCGAGACGCTGGCCGCAGAAGGCATGCCCTATTCGGGCGTGCTCTATGCCGGGCTGATGCTGACCGAGGAAGGCCCCAAGCTGATCGAATATAATGCCCGGTTCGGCGACCCCGAATGCCAGGTGCTGATGATGCGCTTCGACGGCGACTTGGTCGAGCTGCTGCTGGCGGTGGCCGAAGGCCGGCTGGCCGAGCAAGGGCCGGTCGCGCTGGCGGATCGCACCGCGCTGACCATCGTGATGGCGGCCAATGGCTATCCCGGCACGCCGGAGAAGGGCGGCGCGATCAACGGCATCGAAGCAGCCGAAGCACAGGGCGCCCGCGTCTTCCATGCCGGCACGGCAGAAAAGGATGGTGCGATCGTCGCCAATGGCGGGCGCGTGCTGAACGTCACCGCGACCGGCGATACGGTGGGCGCGGCGCAGGCCGCCGCCTATGCCGCGGTCGACGCGATCGACTTCCCGACCGGATTCTGCCGCCGCGACATTGGCTGGCGCGAGGTTGCCCGCGAGGCGCAATAAGGGCCAAACCGGCGCGGGATCGGGACATGTCCCTCTTGTCCCGCGCCGCCAAGCGTCCTTAAATAGGGCGACATATCCATTCCGGGAGGCAAAGGGCGATGCAGGAATTCTTCATGGACTATGGCCTGTGGCTGCTGATCGCGCTGCTGGTCGTGATCGGCCTGGTGTTCCTGCTGTCGGGCAAGGGCAAGTCGGCTGCGGTGGAAGACCCCGCCCCGGTGGCGCCGCCCGTGGCCGCCGAACCGATTGCCGAGCCCGTGATCGCGCCGCTGGTGGCCGCGCCCGACCCGGTGCCGGTTGCCGCGCCCGTCGCGGTCGAGCCGGTAGTGGTCGAGCCGGTGGTCGAGAAAGCGCCGGCGCCCGCCCCTGTGGTCGAACCGGCCCCTGCACCGATCCCGGCATCGCCTGCCGTCGCGGCACCAAACGATGGCGCCGACGACCTGCTGAAGCTGAAGGGCGTTGGCCCCAAGCTGGGCGCGCTGCTGACCGAGCTGGGCGTGACCCGTTATGCCCAGATCGCCGGCTGGAGCGACAGCGACATCACCGCGATCGACGCGAAGCTGGGCAATTTCAAGGGGCGGCCGGTGCGCGACCAGTGGATCGACCAGGCCAAATATCTCGCTGCTGGCGACATTGCCGGCTTCGAAGCGAAATATGGCAAGATCTAAACCGTGACCGTTGCCGGTTCCGGTGGCATGGCGACCGGGGCCGGCCTGCGATGCGGCACCGCGCCCAGCAACAGGGGCGGCAATCGCCCCTGCCCCGCAAGCGCGCTGGCGATGTAGAGCAGCAGCACTGCTCCAGCGAGAATGACGGCGCCATGCGGGTCGAGCATCGCCACCAGCCCCATCACCAGCGGATGCCAGAGATAGAAGAACAGGCTTTCGCGCCCGATCCGGTTGATCGGGCCGAAATGCAGGCGCACCGCCGAGATGCTGGGCAGCAGCGCGATCAGCGCCAGGCACATCAGCAAGCGGGCGGGCACGAAGGCGAGCGCATTGCCGGTGCCATAAAGATCCGACCACCAGAACAGCCCCAGCGCCCCGACCAGCAGCACGGGCCATAGATAGCGTTTGGGCATGCCCCGTTCGGCCATCAGCATGCCGAAGAAGAAATAGACCGGATAGCGCAGGAAGCGGCTGTCGGGCGACAACAGGCTGCCACCGACCGCGCCATGGTCGAGGCCGAAACTATACATGGTGGCCAGGCTGACGGGCGCGCCGATCGCCAGCAGCAAGAGCGGCGAAAGCGGCAGCAGCCGGGTCACCAGGATCAAAAGGAACAGCGCCGGCACATACCAGAGATGGAAAGGCGGACGCAGCAACAGGTCGAGCGGCGTCTGCCAGGAAAGCAGGCCGCCGCTGGCGAGCCAGTAGACGATCATCGCCACGGCCCAGGGCAGCAGCATGCGTCGGCCATAGCGGCTGAACATCTCGCCCGTCGGCATGGAGCGGGTACGAGTGACGTTGAGCAGATAGCCGGAAATGCCGATCATCAACGGCATGCGGAAACCCGAGCCGATCCTCAGCAGGACATGCTGCTGATGCGTTACTTCCATCGCATGCCCGCCCATGACGAGCAGGATCAGCAAGCCTTTCAGCAGGTCGATCGACGGGTTCTTGGTCACGATATGCTCGCAAAATTTGCCATCGAAACGATAGCGTCACAATATTGCCAAGCTCTTAAAATCCGCAATGGCATCATTCTGTCGCAGCCATCTTTTCTTAAGGAAAATATCGTTTAGACTTCGGCCATTAGCAGGAGGGTCGCCATCATCTTGCAGAGACTGGATTCCCCATTGGGCAAGCGGTTGCTGGCCCTGTCGATTTTTTGCGTGATCGTCGGAGGCTGGTTCGCCTTCACCCATTATCGCGACGCCAGCCAGACCCTGCCGGATGGGCAGGGTCGCGAGGGGCCGTGCGCCCTGTGGTTCGTTGGCAGTTCGTTGATCAAGCGGTGGACCAGCCTGGAACAGGACATGGCGCCCTGGATCGCGCATAATCGCGGCATCAACAGCGCCACCTTCAACGAGATAGTGCCGCGCTTCGCCAATATCGAGCCGGGAACGCCCAAACCGGCGGCGATCATCCTCTATGCCGGCGAGAATGACCTGGCAGGCGGGCGACAGTTGCGGCCGATCTTCCACGATCTGGCGCGCTTCCTGGAGTTGCGCAGCGACATGCTGGGCGACGTGCCGGTCATCATATTGTCGATGAAGCCCAGTCCGGGGCGCTGGGCGATCTTTCCGCAGCAGCAAATCTATAATGATGCGACCCGGCGGCTGATCCCGCACATGCAGGACGTCCATTATGCCGACATCACCACGCCGCTGCTGAAGGACGGCAAGCTGGGCGACAATTATCAGCCCGACAAGGTGCATATGAATCCGGCCGGTTACCGCATCTGGGCCGATGTGGTGCGGGCCAAGCTGCACGACGTTCTGCCGGAGAAGACGGTGAAGGCCTGCGCCGGCTGATCAGGCCTTGCCCAATATCTCCTTCGCGCGCGGCGCGAGGCGGGCAGCGGCGGCGGCATGGATGCCCGGCGCCGCGCAGAGCAGGCCGAAGGCGACCGGCTGGGGCCGGTTGAAGGCGAGCGGATCGCCCAGCGCATCGGTGACGATGGCGCCGGCCTCCTGCGCGATCAGGGCGGAGGCAGCGACGTCCCATTCATTGCCCCAGCGCACGGTGGCGACCAGATCGGCCTCGTCGGCAGCGACCATCGCCATGCGCAGCGCGATGCTGTTGGGCTTGTCCACGGTGACGAGATCGCGGTCCGCGCGCGGCAACTGATCGGCGGGCACGCGGGCGCCGGGCAGCATGGTGCGATTGCCGGCATGGAGCGGCACGCCATTGCGGGTCGCCCCCTGCCCTGCCTGCGCAATCCACAATTCCTTGCGCGCGGGTGCCGCCAAAATGCCGAGCCTGACCGCCCCATCCTCGACCAGGGCGACCGAGACGGCCCAGCCGGGCCTGCCGCGCAGATAGTCGCGGGTGCCGTCGATCGGATCGACCACCCAGACGCGCGATACGCCGAGCCGATGCACGGTATCGGCCGTTTCTTCCGACAGCCAGCCGGCCTGCGGATCGATCGCCGCCAGCCGTTCGCGCAGCATGACGTCGATTTCCAGGTCCGCCTCGCAGACGGGATGGCCGGGCACCTTTTCCCACTGGCGCACGCGCGTTTCGCCATCTGCCCATAGCGCCAGCGCGCGATCGGCCGCATCGGTGACCGCCGCGACGACGGCCGGCAACAGAGGCTCAGCCGCCGGCAACGGTCATCCCGTCGACGCGCAGGGTCGGCACGTTCATGGCATAGCGGAACATCAGGTCATTGGCCGGCACCAAGGTGCGGAACATGTCCTTCAGATTGCCGGCGATGGTGATTTCCGACACGGCCGGGCCGACCGCGCCATTTTCGATCAGGAAGCCGGCGGCGCCGCGGCTATAGTCACCGGTGACGCCATTGACGCCCATGCCGATCAGTTCGGTGACATAGATGCCGCGCTTCACATCGGCCATCAGTTCGCCGACCGACAGGCTGCCCGCTTCCATATGGACATTGGTGATACCCGCGCCCGGCGCACCGGCGCCGCCCCGGCTGGCATGGCCGGTGGGTTCCAGGCCAAGCTGGCGGGCCGAGGCGCTGTCCATCAGCCAGCCGGTCAGCACGCCATCCTCGATCAGCGCGCGGCGCTCGACCGGCAGCCCTTCGCCGTCGAACGGGCGCGAGCGCAGGCCGCGCAGCAGCAGCGGATCGTCGATGATCGTGATCTTGCTGTCGAACAATGTTTCGCCCAGCGAGTCCAGCAGGAAGCTGGAGCGGCGAGCGATCGCCGGGCCGACCATGCCGCCGATCAGATGACCGACCAGGCTGGAGCCGATGCGCGGATCGAAGATGACCGGCATGACGCCGCTGTCAACCTTGCCGGGATTGAGCCGGGCGACCGCGCGCTGGCCGGCGCGCAGGCCGACCGCTTCGGCATCGTCCAGATCCTTGAGATGGCGGCTGGCATGGCTGGCATGGTCGCGCTGCATGTCGGCGCCGCTGCCCGCGAGCACGCTGACCCAGGTCGAATGATTGGTCGCGGCATAGGCGCCGGCAAAGCCATGGCTGGTGGCGAGCGCGACCTGGCTGCGGCCGCTGGCGGCGCCGCCGCCTTCGCTGTTGGTGATGCCGGGGATGCTGCGCGCCGCTTCTTCCGCGATCAGCGCGCGTTCGCGCAGCGCGGCGGGTTCGGGCTCTTCCTCGTCGACCAGGTCGAGCGACGGCGCGCGCTTCCTGAGCAGGCGATCCTCCGGCGCCAGGCCGGCATAGGGATCTTCCGGAGCCTCGCGCGCCATGGCGATGCTGCGATCGATCAGGGTGGCGAGCGTCGCCGGGTTCATGTCCGACGCGGAAATGCTGGCCGAGCGCTGGCCGATGAAGACGCGCAGGCCGATCTCCTCACCCTCGGACCGTTCGACATCCTCCAGCGCCCCAAGCCGCACCGCCACCGTGGTCGAGGCATTGCAGGCATAGATGGCGTCGGCCGCGTCTGCCCCCGCCTTGCGCGCCGCCGTCACCAGATCCTGCGCGCGCGACTGGGCTTCTTCGAGGCTGAGCATAAGGGGAGGTCGATCCTGTAGTGAAGAGGAAGCCCGCGCCTTACGCCCTTGCGTCGGACGGGGCAACCGCGCCGCGCAGCCAATGGTCGAGCAGGTGCCAGGCAACCGCCATGCGCGGCGGCGCGAGGAAGGGCGCGTCGGGATCGCCCGCCAGCGCGGCGGCGACGCCATCGGCATCGCACCAGAAGGCATGTTCGATCTCGGTCTCGTCCAGGATCAGCGCGGGATCGTCGCACTGGGCGACGCAGGCGATCATCAGCGAGGACGGAAAGGGCCAGGGCTGGCTCATCACATAGCGGACGGAGTGAACGGTAATGCCCGCTTCCTCCTTCAGTTCGCGCGCGACCGCTTCCTCGACCGTCTCGCCCGGCTCGATGAAGCCGGCGAGCGCGGAATAGCGGCCGGGCGGCCAGCTATGCTGGCGGCCGAGCAGAACACGGCCCTGATGTTCGGCGAGCATGATCGAAACCGGATCGACGCGCGGAAAATGTTCGGAGCCGCAGGCTTCGCAGCGGCGTGCCCAGCCGGCCTTGTGCGCATGGGTCGGCGCACCGCAGACCGAACAGAAGCGATGCCGGGCATGCCAGAAGACGAGGCTGCGCGCAGTGCCGTAGAGCGCGACATCGGACGCGGAGACGAGATCGGCGAGGCCGCGCGACCGCGGCGTCGCATTGGGGCCTTGCTCCAGCGTCTCGACCAGATGGGCGAAGATCGGCCGGTCCTGCAGATCGACACCCAGCAATACATGTTCCTCGATCCGGGCGTCGGGGCCAAGCGGCGCCAGGGCCAGGCCATGATCGTCCGTCACCGGTTCGAGACCTTCGAGGATCAGCAACCGGGCATTGGGCGAGGCAAAGACCTGCGCATGGAGTGCGGGGTTGCTGCGGATATGATCGACCCGGTCGAGCGTGCCGCCGACGAAACCGGGCAGGCCGTGCGCTTGGGGGTCAGTTCCGTGCATCGTCCGTCATCTCCTTCATCGCCGCATCGGCCGCCCGCGCAAACAGGGTGGGCAGCCCCGCCTCGCCGATCCCGGCGCGCGGCCACCATTCGCCCGCGCCCGCCGGCACATGGTCCAGCCCCACATGGGTAGTGTGGACGCTGAGCGCCAGCGAGAAATGGGTGAAGACATGGGCGACCGGCGGATCGATGGTCTGCCACGGCGCGGCGAAGGGCGGCGTGGCGTCGGGCGCCGCATTCCAGTCGGAACTGGGCAGCGCGCGCATGCCGCCCAGCAATCCCTTGTCCGGGCGTCGCACCAGCCAGACATGACCGTCGCTGCGTTCGATCCACCAGGCATGGCCCAGGCGATGGGGCTTGGCCTTTTTCGGCGCCTTGACCGGGAAGGCGGCGGGATCGGCAGTGCGCACCGCCGCGCAATCCTGACGCAGCGGGCAAATGCCGCAGGCGGGGTTGCGCGCCGTGCAGATGGTGGCGCCCAGGTCCATCATCGCCTGGGCAAAATCGCCGGCGCGCAGGTCCGGCGTGATGCTGTCGGCCGCGGCGCGGATGTCCGGCCGGGCCGCGGGCAGCGGCGTCGCAATCGCGAACAAACGGGCGACCACCCGCTCGACATTGGCATCGACCACGACGGCGCGCCGCCCGAAGGCGATCGCGGCGACGGCGGCGGCTGTATAGGCGCCCAGGCCCGGCAGGGCGCGCAATGCCTCTTCGGTGTCGGGGAAGCGGCCGCCATGATCGGCCACCACGGCGCGGGCGCAGGCCAGCAGGTTGCGGGCGCGGGCATAATAGCCCAGCCCCGCCCAGGCGGCCATCAGGTCGGCGTCGGCGCTGGCGGCCAGATCCTCCACCGTCGGCCAGCGGACCGTGAATTTCTCGAAATAAGGCCCGACCGCCGCGACCGTGGTCTGTTGCAGCATCACTTCGGACAGCCAGACATGATAGGGATCGGCCGCATTGGCGCCCGGCGGCGCGCGCCAGGGCAGGCGCCGGGCATGGACGTCATAATGGGCCAACAGATCCCGTGCGATTTTTGAACCCGACATCTCGACGCGCATGGCGGCCCTATGCCATGTAGCGCGCCATGACGGAACGCCCCCCGACCGCGAAAAAGACGAGCCGCGCCGCGCCGCCGGCCGAGCGCCCCCGCGTGGGTGCGCCGCGCGCGATCGCCGACCTGATGCCGGAGATTGGCCGTACCGCCTTTCGCAAGTTCGGTTTCGTCCAGTCGAGCATCGTCACCCGCTGGAACGATATCGTCGGTGCCGACTATGCCGCGATCACCGCGCCCGAGTCGATCCGCTTCCCGGTCGGCCAGAAATCGGGCGGCACGCTGCAACTCACCGTGATGAGCGGCCATGCGCCGATGATCCAGCATGCGCTGCCCGACATCATCGAGCGGGTGAACCGTTTCTTCGGCTATGCCGCCGTCGCCAAGGTGGCGATGAAGCAGGGCATGGTCGGCCCCGCGCCGGTCGAGCGGCGCCCGCCGCCCCGCAACCTCAAACCCATTCCGGTCGAGCTGGGGGATTCCCTGCGCGACATCGGTGATCCGGAATTGCGCAAAGTCCTCGAATCGCTGGCACAGGGGCTTGCGAATTCGAATGGCCTGCCCAAGATCGGTTGATGCAACCCGCCCCGTCCGGGGCGATGCCTTAGGACTGCCCCATGACCAAGTTCCGCCTTTCCCTGCTTGCCCTGATCGCCGTTCCCGCCATCGCCGTCGCCGCCGCGCCCAACTGGGTCGCGCAGGTGGTGCGTTCGCCGATCGGCGGCCATGTCATGGGCAACCCGGCCGCGCCGACCAAGCTGGTCGAATATGTGAGCTATACCTGCAGCCACTGCGCCCATTTCGTGAATGATGCGAGTGCATCGCTGAAGGCCGATTATGTGAAGGGTGGCAAGGTCAGCGCCGAGGTGCGCAACGCGGTGCGCGACAAATATGACCTTACCGCCGCGCTGCTGGCCCGTTGCGGCGGCGCCAAGCGCTTCATGGGCAATCATGAGGCGCTGTTCGCCAACCAGGATGCCTGGATGGAGCAGATCATGGCGTACGACAAGGGCGCGGCCAAGCCGACCGAGCAGAAGGCGGCGCTGCGCGACATCGGCCAGAAGACCGGCCTGTATGCGCTGATGAACAAGCGCGGCTTCACCAATGCGCAGCTCGACGCCTGCATCGCCGACCCGGCTTCGGAAAAGGCGATCCTGGCGATGACCGACGAGGCGTGGAACAAGGTCAAGATCACCGGCACGCCCGGCTTCGTCGTCAACGGCACACTGGTCCAGGGATCGACCTGGGAGTTGCTCAAGGCCGCATTGCCCGCAGCCGCCCGCTGATCTAAACCGTCCCCAACTATCCATAATTCGGAGCGTCGCCCGTCGTGAAAGTCCTGTCCGGCCTTGCCCTTATCGCCCTGTCCCTGACGCTTGCCGGTTGCGGCAAGAAGGATGAGGGCAATGCAACCTCCGCCGCACCGATCGCCGCCGTTGCCGCGCCCGCCGGCACCAGCTGGTCGGAAACCGTCGCCGAAACGCCCGAGGGCAATTTCGTGATGGGCAATCCCAATGCCAAGCTGAAGCTGGTCGAATATGGCTCCTTCACCTGCAGCCACTGCCGCGACTTCGCCCATGAATCGTCGGAAGAACTGAAGGCGATGGTCGATAGCGGCAAGATCAGCTACGAATTCCGCGTCTATGTCCGCGACCCGATCGACATCACGACGGCGCTGCTGGCCCGTTGCGGCGGCAAGGACATCTATTATCCGCTGTCGGAACAGTTCTTCGCCAACCAGAGCGCGATGTTCGAAAAGGCGCAGGGCCTGGGCGACGCCCCCTATCAGGCGATGGTGTCGGCGCCGCCGGCGCAGCGTTTCGGCCAGCTGGCCAACGCGCTGGGCCTCATCGACTATGCCAAGCAGCGCGGCATTGCCGAGGATCAGGCCAAGCAGTGCCTGGCCGACACGGCAACTGCCGAGAAGCTGGCCAAGGGCGTCGAAGCGGCCAATGCCCAATATAATATCTCCGGCACGCCGACCTTCCTGATGAACGGCGTGGTGGTCGAGAATGCCTCGTCCTGGCCGGTGCTGAAGAACAAGCTCAAGGAAGCGGGTATCTGATTGGCGCAAGGGGGGGCGACATCTGAAGGCCTGAGGCCCAAGGAGACCGGGGCGGCACCCTGCCCCGGCGTTTCCCCATGCAGATAAAGCGGCTCAAGCTTTCGGGCTTCAAGAGCTTCGTCGATGCGACCGAATTGCGCATCGAGCCGGGCCTGACCGGCATCGTCGGCCCCAATGGCTGCGGCAAGTCCAACCTGCTGGAAGCGATCCGCTGGGTGATGGGCGAATCCAGCGCCAAGTCGATGCGCGGCGGCGGCATGGAGGATGTGATCTTCGCCGGCACCACCAGCCGGCCGCAGCGCGACTTTGCCGAAGTGTCGCTGCTGACCGTCCAGGAACAGGGCGAGCTGTTCAGCGCGGTCGATGTCGGCGCCGATGGCGAGCTGGAGGTCACGCGCCGGATCGAGCGCGGCGCGGGCAGCGCCTATCGCGCCAATGGCAAGGATGTGCGCGCCAAGGATGTGGCGCTGATCTTCGCCGATGCCGCCACCGGCGCGCACAGCCCGGCGCTAGTCAGCCAGGGACGGATCGCCGCCGTCATCGCCGCCCGGCCACAGGAACGGCGCGCCATGCTGGAAGAGGCGGCGGGGATCGCCGGCCTGCATGTCCGGCGCAAGGATGCCGAGCAGAAATTGCGCGCGGCCGAGGGCAATCTGGCCCGGCTGGACGAGATATTGGCCGACATGGACAGCCGTGCCGGCAATTTGCGGCGCCAGGCGCGCGCGGCGGAACGCTATATCCGCCTGTCCGAACAGATCCGCATTGGCGAGGGCCGGGTGATCTTCGCCCGCTGGCGCGAGGCCAATGCGAGTGCCGAGGCGGCGCGGGCCGAGGCGAAGCTGGCCGAGGCAACCGTGGGCGCGGCGCAGGAGGCGCTGACCGCGGCCAATGTCCATAGCGGCGCGGCCGTGACCGCGCTGGCCGAGCGGCGGGCCGAGGCATTGGCGACGCGCGATGCCGCCAGCGAATCCGGCCACCAGCTCAACACGCTGAAGGCCGAGCGCGACGGGGTCGTCCGGCGGCTGCATGACCTGGCGCAGCAGGCGGCGCGGCTGGACGAGGATCGCGAGCGCGAGGGGACGCTGGCCAATGACGCGGCCGAGGCGATCGCGCGGCTGACGGCCGAGGTTGCGAGCCTGAAGGCCCGGATCGCCGAGACCGAGGCAATGCGTCCCGATTTCGCCGCGCGTATCGCCCGCGCCGAGGATGGCGCGCGCGATGCCGAGCTGGAGCTGGCCAGGGCGATGGCCAAGCAGGCGGGCGAGCAGGCCGAGCTGCGCGTCGCGGAGGCGGCGCTGGCGGCGGCGCGCGACCGGCTGGGCCGGGCGGAACAGGCGATGCGGCGGCTGGAGGGGGAGGCGGCGGCCTTGCCCGATGCCGCGCCGCTGGAAGCGAAGCGCGACGAGGCGGCGGCAGCGCAGATAAGCGCCAATGACGATCGCGAGGCGGCGGAGGTGGCGATCGCGACGGCCGAGACGGAGCGGCAGGTGGCGAGCGAGGCGAGGGCGGCAGCGGAGGCCGCGCTGGCATCGGCGCGGGCGGCGCTGGCGGCGCTGGACAGCGAGGCGACGGCACTGCGCAAGGCGATCGATGCCGGGGGTAGCGGCCGGGCGCGGGCGCTTGACCAGTTGAAGGCGGCGCCGGGCTATGAGCGGGCGCTGGCGGCCGCGCTGGGCGACGATCTGGAGGCGCCGATCGGGGCGGAAGGGCCACGTCGCTGGGCGGGCGCTGAGGCGTTGAAGGATGATCCCGGCTTGCCCGACGGCGCCAGCCCGCTGGCCGCGCATGTGACCGCGCCCGCGGCGCTGGCGCGGCGGCTGGCGCAGGTGGCGGTGGTGGAGAAGGATAGCGGCCAGGCGCTGCAGGTCGGCCAGCGGCTGGTGACGCTGAATGGGCAATTGCGGCGCTGGGACGGCTATGTCGCGGTCGAGGGCGGTGCGGCGGCCGCCGAACGGCTGATCCGCATCAACCGGCTGGAGGCGATCGATGCTGCGCGTCCGGCAGCGGCGCAGGCGGTCGAGACGGCACAGGCAGAACAGACCGAGGCTGGCGCGCGCGAGAAGGCGGCGGTGGATGCGCTGGCGGCTGGGCGCACCAAACTGAGCGATGCGGACCAGCGGCTGCGCGCGGCGCTGCGCGCGGCGGATGAGGCGGCCGGCGCGCTGGAGCGGCTGAGCGGCAAGCGCGAGGCGATCGAGGAACGGCTGGCCGAGGCGCGGCGCGACCAGCAAGCGGCGCAGGCCGAGCATGACAAAGCATCGGCCACGCGGGCCGCCCTGCCCGATGGCGCGGAGACGCGCGCGCAGGTGACGGCGCTGTCGCAGGCGAGCGAGAAGGCGCGCATGGCCGTCAGCCAGTTGCAGGCCGACCAGGCGCTGGCCGACCGCGCACTGTCGAGCGACCGCGAACGCATGGCGGCGGCCGATGCCGAGACCAAGGGATGGAACACGCGTGCGGGCGAAGCGGCCAAGCGCATCGCCGCCATGGCATCGCGCGGCGAGACGGTGGTGCAGGAGCGCGCCGCGATCGAGGGCCAGCCCGAGGCGCTGGGCGCCACGATCGCCACGCTGACCGAGGAGCGTGAGGCGCAGGTCGAGCGCGCCGAGCAGGCCCACCGCGCCGAGATCGAGGCCGAGGCGACGCTGAAAGCGGCCGAGAGGCGTGCGGCCGATGCCGGCGAGGCGCTGGCCGGCGCGCGCGAGGCGCGGGCGACGGCGGTGGCGCGGGCGGAGGCGGCGGACGAGCGGCGGATCGAGACCAATCGCCTGTCGGGCGAGCGCTTCGAATGCCCGCCGCCGGTGCTGCCGGAGAAACTGGGCTTTCCCAGCGCCGACATCCGCATCGCCCAGAGCGAGCAGGCCGAGCATGACCGCCTCTCGGCCGAGCGCGAGCGGATCGGCCCGGTCAATCTGGTCGCGGCGCAGGAGCTGGAGGAGCTGGAAACCATCCAGGCGACCAGCCGGTCGGAAAGCGCGGAACTGACCCAGGCGATCAACCAGCTGCGCGGATCGATCGGCAGCCTCAACCGCGAGGGGCGGCAGCGGCTGCTGGCCGCGTTCGAGGCGGTGGACGGCCATTTCCGTCGGCTCTTCACCACCCTGTTCAATGGCGGCCAGGCGCATCTGGAACTGATCGACAGCGACGATCCGCTGGAGGCGGGGCTGGAGATCATGGCCCAGCCGCCGGGCAAGAAGCTGGCGGCGCTGACCCTGTTGTCGGGCGGCGAACAGGCGCTAACCGCGGTAGCGCTGATCTTCGGCCTGTTCCTCACCAATCCGGCGCCGATCTGCGTGCTGGACGAAGTCGACGCGCCGCTGGACGATGCCAATGTCGAGCGCTTCTGCGACCTGCTCGACGCGATGGTCGCCCAGACCCGGACCCGCTACCTGATCGTCACCCATAATGCGGTGTCGATGGCGCGCATGCATCGGCTGTTCGGCGTCACCATGGTGGAGCGCGGCGTCAGCCGGCTGGTATCAGTCAACCTGCACGGCGCCGAGGCGCTGCTGGCGGCGCAATAGGGCCAGCGCCGCGCAACCGGTCCTTGCTCCCGCGCGGCGGCTGGCGAAGCTGACGGCCTGATCACGGAGTTGTGCCATGGACCTGCCGCCCTTTGCCCTCGACCATTGGCTGTCGACCTATGATTTCGCGACGCCGCCGATCGCCTATAATCTGGCGTCGAGCACCGGGCCGCGCTGGAGCGTGGCGGAGATTTGCGCGCTGGGCGACACGCCGCTGGCAATCGACGATGTGGTGCTAAGCTATGCCCCGCCGGAGGGAAGCGCGGCGTTGCGCGCGGCGATCGCCGCCTTTCATGACAGCGAAGCTGACAGGGTGGTGGTGACCACCGGATCGTCGGAGGCACTGTCGATCTTCTTCTGCCTCGCGGCGCGACCGGGCGCGCATATGCTGATGCCTGATCCAGGCTATCCGGCCTATAAGGCGGTGGCGCAGGCCTGGGGGCTGGGGACGCGGCACTATGCGCTGACCCGCGAAACCGGCTTTGCGCAGGATGTGGATGCGATCCTGGTGCTGGTCGATGGCGACACCGCCGGGGTGGTGGTCAACACGCCGCACAATCCCAGCGGATCGGTGATGCCGCGCGCGGAGATCGCACGGCTGGCGGCGGCGCTGGCCGAGCGCGGCGTGCCGCTGCTGGTCGATGAGGTCTATCATCCGCTCTATTTCGGCGCGCCGCAGCAATCGGCCGCCGGCATCCCCAACGCCTATGTCACCAGCGACATGTCGAAGGCGCTGTCACTGCCCGGCCTGCGGATGGGCTGGATCATCGCGCCCGACGACGCCCAGCGCGCCCGGATCATCGACGCGCGCAGTTATTTCACGATCAGCAGTTCGCCCCTGCTGGAGCGGCTGGCGACCCATGCGCTGGAGCATAGCGCGGCCATCACCGATCGGTTGAAGGCCGTTGCGACTGTCAACATCGCTGTCCTCGACCAACTGATCGACGAGGCCGAGGGCAGGCTGCAATGGGTGCGGCCACAGGGCGGCACCACCGCCTTCCCCTGGCTGGGCGACGGGCGCGACAGCCGGCCGCTGTGCGAGGCGCTGGCAGCGCAGGGCGTGCTGCTGGCGCCGGGTGATTGTTTCGGCCAACCGGATCATATGCGGCTGGGCTTCGCGCAGCAGGCCGACGGCTTCGCGATTGCGGCGGAGCGGATCGCGACTGCCCTCGCCCTATTTTAGCTGCGGCCGAACCAGCCCTTCATCCGGCGGAACAGGCCGCGCTCGCTGACCGCCTCGAACATCTCGTCCGGCCCTTCGGGGTCGAGCACCTCATTGTCGGCGAGCCAGGCCTGGACATCGGCGAGGTCCGGCACCTCATAGGGGCGCAGGGTGCGGCCCGGCTTGGTGCGCAATTCCTCGATCGCGGCGATCAGGCCACGCTGGGCGATCACCGCCGACACACGCTCCCGCGGCAAATCGAGATGCTCGGCGATCAGGTCGTCGCGAATGGCCAGGATCGCATCCTGCCGGCCGTCATTGCCGGGCAGCGCGGTGTCGATCACCACGTCGCATTCGGTATCGAGCCGCATCGAGCGGTTGTTCATGTTGGACGAGCCGACGCGGATCAACCGATCGTCGACGATCAATATCTTGGCATGGACATAGATGGGGGCGCCGCGCGTGGTGAAGGGGTGATAGATGCGCAGCTTGCCATGCGGGTCGCGCTCCTTGAGCGCCTCGAACAGGCGGGCGCGGGCGGTATCCATCGCCTGCTGTTCCAGCCAGCCATCGGCCTGGAGCGGGTTGATGGTGACGATGTCCGGTCCATCCGGATCGCCGAGCCGCTTGGCGATCGCCTCGGCAATGCGGCGCGAGGCGAAATATTGGCTTTCGGCATAGATGCAGTGCCGGGCAGCCGCGATCTGGTGGAGATAGAGCTGCTCGATCTCGATCAGCTCCTCCTGATCGTCCATCTTCGGCGCGGAGCGGGCGATGGCGACGTCGACATGCTCGAAATGGACCGGCAGCGCGTCGGGCCAGCAATCATATTCGCCCTCGACCGGGGCCAGTTCATCGCCGCCGGCGCCGACCCAGCGGGCACGGGCATGATCGCCCAGCGCCATCGCCACCGGCCCCTGCAAGGCGGTCGTCGCATCATGCCAGGGGCCATAAGGAGAGCCGTCGGGATGGCGACGGGCAGGATCCTCGTCGCGATGATGGCGCGTGTCCCAGCGGTCGCCGGTCATGTCGATGCCGCCGCAAAAGGCGAAGCAATCGTCGATCACCACGATCTTCTGGTGATGCGAGGCGGCGGGGGGATGATGGCCGTCCAGCTTCACCGTGACGCGCGGATGGGCCATCCATTTGAGCGTGGTGAAGAGGTTGGTCGGCCGGACCATCGACTTCATCGCGCCCATGTCCCAGCGCAGCAGATAGATTTCCAGGTCCGGCGTGCGTTCCACCAGCCAGCTGATGAAGTCGCCGATCACCACCGGCGCGCCATCATCGGCCTGGTCCTCGCGGATCAGGCTGATCGCGGCGTCGAAATCCCAGCCGATCAGCATGATCCGCTTCTTCGCCTTCAGCATCGCGGCGCGGGCATGGCGGAAATAGGCGTCGGCATCGACGATCACGCTGGCGCGCACCGCCTGTTCGATGCGCCAGCAATCCTCGTCGGGGGTGGGCAGACCGGTCATGCTCATGCGCCGGCACTCCCGACGACCAGACAGGCAAGGAACATCAGCAATCCTGCAAAACGGTTGGACCGGAATTTGACGAGCGGATCGGTGCCGTCTTCCTTCAGCGTGCCGACCTGCCAGAGCAGATGGGCGGCCATCGGCGCCAGCGCGACGAGCGCCAGAAGCTGCGGCCGGACCTGCCAGATGGCACTGGCCCAGAGCGCGAGCGCGACGAGATAGCAGAGCGTCACCCCGCCCCGGACATGGCGGCCCATCGACAGGGCGCTGGAGCCGATGCCGATCAGCGCGTCATCCTCCCGGTCCTGCAGCGCATAGATGGTGTCATAGCCCAGCACCCAGAAGATACAGCCGGCATAGAGGCACAGGCCCGGCAGGGTCAGCGCGCCGGCAATCTCGCTCCAGCCGACCAGCGCCGCCCAGGAAAAGACGATGCCGAGCCAGACCTGCGGCCATCCCGTGATCCGCTTCATGAAGGGATAGGCGGCGACCAGCGCCAGCGAGCCGAGCGCCACGACCTGGGCATAGCCGCTGAGCTGGAACAGCACGATCAGGCCGATCAGGCAGAGCGCGAGCAGCCCGGCCCAGGCGGTCTTGACCGACATCGCGCCGCTGGCGAGCGGCCGGGCGGCGGTGCGCGCGACCCGCGCGTCGAGATCGCGATCGACGATGTCGTTGAAGACGCAGCCCGCGCCGCGCATCGCGATGCTGCCGAGCAGCAGCCACAGGATCAGCGGCCAGCGGACAAAGGCACCGCCCGCCAGTGCCACCGCCCAGGCGCCCGGCCAGAACAGCAGCCACCAGCCGATCGGCCTGTCGAGTCGGGCCAGCGAGGCCAGGATTCGCGGGGTTTCCGGCAGGCGCGCGAGCAGGCCGCGCGCTTCGCTGTCGGGGACGATCGACTGATTCACTGCAACTCCGTTCGTCCCGCGCTTGTCGGGAACGCGCTTTCCTCTTTAGGGAAGAACGGGCCGACGACAAGCGCGGCCGGAATGGACGAGACAAAATGACCGCTACCCCCGCCTGGCCGCCGCAGAGCGCCCCGCGCCTGCATGTCGAAACGCTGCTGGGCGAAGGGGTCGCCGTGCCGGTCGACGGCAATGGCGCCCATTACCTCATCAGCGTGATGCGGGTGAAGCCGGACGATATCGTGCTGCTGTTCGACGGCAAGTCGGGCGAGTGGGCGGCACGGGCGCGCGACATTCGCAAACGCGACCTGGTGCTGGAATGCGTGCAGCAAACCAAGCCGCCGGAGGTGGTGCCCGATTTCTGGCTGTGCTGCGCGCCGATCAAGAAGGGGCGGATCGACCTGATCGCGGAAAAGGCGTGCGAGCTGGGCGTCGCGCGACTGCAGCCGGTGCTGACCCGGCGGGCGGTGGTCGACAAGCTCAATCTCGACCGGCTGCACGCCCATCTGGTCGAGGCGGCCGAACAATGCGGGCGTACCGCGCTGCCGGAGCTGACCGAAATGGTGAAGCTCGACGCGTTGCTGAAGGGCTGGTCGGCCGAGCGGCACCTGTTCTTCGCCGACGAGACCGGCGGGGCATCGCTGGACGAAACCTTGCGCGCCCATCCCGGCCCGGCGGCCTTCCTGGTCGGGCCGGAGGGCGGATTCGCCCCCGCCGAGCGCGACGCGATCCGGGCGACGCCGGGCGCAGTGCCGGTGTCGCTGGGCCCGCGAATCCTGCGCGCGGAGACGGCCGCAATCGCCGCCACGTCGGCCTGGATGATGGTGAATGGCGACTGGGGCTAATGGTTTTCTTCCGCAACCAATTGAAGCGGACATAGGCCTGCCTTATCTGTCGCATTCGCGCCTCGATTTGACGCGCAAAGGGGAAAGATTAAGGGCGGGGCATGAGCACCAGAACAGACTCGGGCGGACATGATCCCGTCATCGAAAGCCGCGACCAGCTGATCGCGGCCTTTGCCAAGGGCGCCAAGCCCAAGGATCGCTGGCGGATCGGCACCGAACACGAGAAATTCGTCTATTCGACGAAGGACCATCACGCCCCGGCCTATGAGGAAAAGGGCGGCATCCACACGCTGCTGATCGGCCTGACCCGCTATGGCTGGAGCCCGGTGTTCGAGGGCGAGAATATCATCGCCCTATCCGGCGCCGACGGCACGATCAGCCTGGAGCCGGCGGGCCAGCTGGAACTGAGCGGTGCGCCGCTCGACAATCTGCACCAGACCTGCGCCGAGACCGGCCGCCATCTGGAACAGGTCAAATATGTCGGCGACATGCTGGGGTTGGGCTTCCTGGGCCTTGGCATGTGGCCGGACAAGACCCGCGCCGAGCTGCCGATCATGCCCAAGGGCCGGTACGACATCATGCTGCGGCACATGCCGCGCGTGGGATCGATGGGTCTGGACATGATGCTGCGCACCTGCACCATCCAGACCAACCTCGACTATGGCAGCGAGGCGGACATGGTGCAGAAGTTCCGCGTCTCGCTGGCGCTGCAGCCGCTCGGCACCGCGCTGTTCGCCAATTCGCCCTTCACCGAGGGCAAACCCAACGGCTTCCTGTCCTATCGCAGCCATATCTGGTCGGACACCGACCCGCAGCGCACCGGCATGCTGCCCTTCGTGTTCGAGGATGGCTTCGGATACGAGCGCTATGCCGACTATGCGCTCGATGTGCCGATGTATTTCGTCTACCGCGACGGCAAATATATCGATGCGGCGGGGCTTTCGTTCCGCGACTTCCTCGACGGCAAGCTGTCGGTGCTGCCGGGCGAGAAGCCGACCGAGAAGGATTGGGAGGATCATCTCTCCACCGCCTTCCCCGAAGTCCGCCTCAAGAGCTTCCTGGAAATGCGCGGGTCCGATGGCGGGCCGTGGAATCGCATCTGCGCGCTGCCGGCTTTGTGGGTCGGCCTGCTCTATGACCAGGGTGCGCTCGACGCCGCCTGGGATCTGGTCAAGGACTGGAGCATGGAGGAGCGGCAGGTGCTGCGCGATTCCGTGCCGAAGCTGGGCCTCGACGCGCCGGTGTCGGGCGGGCGCACGCTGCGCGACATCGCGCCGCAGGTGCTGGATATCGCCCGCTCAGGTCTGGCCGCGCGCCAGCGGTTCAACGCTGCAGGCGACAATGAGACCGGCTATCTGTCGGCGCTCGACGAAGTGATCGCCACCGGCAAGACCCCGGCCGAGCGGCTGCTCGACCGCTATCATGGCGAATGGGGCGGCGATGTCAGCCGCGTCTATGCCGAGGAAAGCTTCTGATCCTACCCAGCCCGCCGGTCATTCGGCGGGCTGGGTTTCCCGCGGTGCATCCGGCTTGCGGCCGACGACCCAGGCGAAGAAGCGCGGCACCGGCGCATTGCGCGCCATCCAGTCGCTATAGGCCTGATAGGCGGGATCGGCGGACAGATGCTGCTCCTCCGTCTTGGCCCGCCAATAATAGACAGCGTTGGTGACACCCAGCAGCGCGCAATTGCGCACCATGTCGGTCAGGCTGCCCGTGGTGGTGAGGAAGGGCAGCGACGAGAACCACCAGAAGAGATTCTTGGTCAGATAGGCCGGGTGGCGGGTCCAGCGATAGGGCCCATGGGTCAATATGCCGCGATGGGTGAGGTTGGAGAAGCGGATGCCGAAGGCGACCGTCGCCCAGGCATAGATGGCGGTCAGCAGCACCAGCAAGGCACCCAGCCCCCATTGCAGCGCCGGCATGCCCTGCGTCCAGACATCCCATTCGGCGCCGCCGCCATGATAGTCGAACGGCCCGCCCGCCCCCATCATGACGAAGGGCGGATAGCAGAGCAAAGCCGCGAGCCAGCCGCCCAGATAGGGATTGGCGGTGCGGATATGGGAATCCAGCGGCTTCATCGTCAGCAGATAGCCGACCGTCGCCATGCAGACGTCGATCATGAACATGATGCCGATCAGGAAACCGGTCAGCGCGACCGGATTGTGCAGCAGGTCCTCGAGCCGCCAGTCGATGACGCTGGAAAAATTGCCCGGCACGATGCTGATCATGAAGGCAGTGAAAAAGCCCTTCACCGCCCAGGCGCGGGCATGGTTGGCGACCTGCGCCATGTCCGCCTTGCCGGCCGCGCCGCCAATGACCCATTGGCCGAAGGCGAAACAGGCATCGCGCGGTTCGACCAGCCGGCGGTCGAGCCAGATAACATAGGGAATGGACAGCAACAGCAGCCAGGGCGCCGCCGCCATCAGCAGGTCCATGGCGAAGCGATAGCTGCCAGTCCAATACCAGCGGCCGATGCAGTAGCAGACGGCAATGGCCAGCCATGTCGCCCACAGGCCCGCAATCTTCACCAGACTGACGTCGAGCATGCTGCGGACCGAACGGGCCGGCGCGTTCCAGTCGACGCCGGTGCTGGGGTTGCGATGCACCTTGTCCACCAGCAGCGACCAGAGCACCATCGGTATGCCGCAGGCGACCACCGCGGCCAGACCCGCATTCGGCCCGTTCATGCCATAATGGCGCGCCACCAGGGTCCAGAGGCCGAGGCCGACGAGGCCGGCAATGCCGACACCATGGCTGACGGCGGATTTGGGGCAGGGATCGACGCTCTTGCTCATGGGATCGGGCTTATAGCCGATATTGGTAAGCAAGCCATGAAGCCATCGCCTCAGCCGCCCAGTACGTTGATGGTGAAGGCGAGGATGCCGAGGTTGAAGACGAAGGCGGCGAGGCAATGGAGCGTCACCGTGCGGCGCATCCCGGTCGAGGTGATCGACACGTCGGATGTCTGGAAGGTCATGCCCAGGGTGAAGCCGAAATAGAGGAAGTCCCAATAGACCGGCTCGTCCGTGTCCGGGAAATCCAGGCCGCCCGCATCCTTGCCCTTGTCGTCGGCGAGGTAGAAGGCATGGGCATAGTGCATCGCATAAACGAGGTTGGAAAAGAGCCAGGCGATGACGAGCGTGGCCAGCAGCAGCACGACGCTTTCCGCACCGGGATGGCCCGGCGCGCTGGCGGCGACGCCGACCGCGACCAGGATGACGATGCACACTACCCCGGTCAGCAGCAGCATCAGTTGCCGGTTCACGTCGTTGAGCACGGCCTTGCGCCGCATCTGGGCCGGATCGGAATCGATGAGCGGCACGGCGGCGAGGCAGAAGGCGATGGCGGCAAGGTCGAACCCGCCCATCACCGCCTCATGCCAGGGCAGCCACAGCATCAATGGCGCGATCGACAATAGCAGCATGAGGAACATGCCATAGCGCCAGGGGAAGAGGGTGGATCGCTTCTGCGTCTTGGCCATGGTGCATCAAAGGCCTGAAAATGCCGCCGCGCAAGCGTTTAGAGTACGGTCGCCACGAGGCCGAGCGCGGCCGCCTCATTGGCTTCCAGATACCAGTTTTCCGGCGCGCGCTGCAGCACCTCCTCCATCGTCACCTGCGACCCCAGGATGAGATTGGCAAAGCCCTCATTCTGGATCGCGATCGATGCCTCGATCTCGTGGAGCGAGGCCTTGAGCGTAGCGATGCAGGTGGAGAGCGGCCCTTCGAGATGGATATTCTTGGTGATGAGCCGCTCATGGATCATCAGCCGGGTGCCGCGCGTCAGGTAGCGGTTTTCGGTGGCGAAGAAGCTCATGAAGGTGGCGCCGGCGGAATAGACCGCGGTCTTGCCGAGGAAGACCAGCCGCCGTTCGGGATAGAGGTCCGAATGGAAGCGGATATCCTCCCCCATCATCCGCGCGATCTCCGGATCGCCACCCAGGGTGGAGATTTCCACTACCACCAGCCCCTGCTGCGGCGCGGTGGACAGGCAATTCTTGAAATGCAGATACATGCCATGATCGACCACGCCCGACAGCATGATCGCGGGAAATTCGAAATCCTTGGGGGTCAGCATCGGCGCGGTCATCAGCATCGTCTCTTGGTCCTCTGGCGGATGGCAATCGACCGGCATTACGCACGGGCCGCCATTTGGTGCCCGAGCGGCCATGCGCTTTTGTCTGGCGCGGGGCGCAAGAGGCTGTAAAGAACAGATCATGACCATGGGGCAATGGCGATGATCGCGAAACTCAAAGGACGGCTGGACAGCACGGGCATCGACCATGCCATCATCGATGTCGGCGGGGTCGGCTATCTGGTCGGCGCATCGTCGCGGACGCTGGCGGCGCTCGGCCCGGTGGGCGAGGCGGTGACCATCCATACCGAGATGCTGGTGGCCGAGGATTCGATCCGGCTGGTCGGCTTTGCCCGAGCGGAGGAGCGCGACTGGTATCGGCTGCTGACCCATGTGCAGGGCGTGGGATCGCGCGTGGCGCTGGCGATATTGTCGGCGCTGGAACCGCTGGAGCTGCATCGCGCGATCATGATGGGCGACAAGGCGATGATCGCGCGCGCCAACGGTGTCGGCCCCAAGCTGGCCCAGCGCATCGTCAATGAGCTGAAGGACAAGATCGGCGCCGCCCCGGCCGGTGCGCCCGGCATGCCGGGCGTGGTCGCGCTGCCGACCGGCAGCTTTGCCGCCGACGCGCTGTCGGCGTTGCAGAATCTGGGCTTCAAGCCGGCCGAGGCGAGCGGCGCGGTGGCCGCCGCCGAAGAGGAACTGGGCGACGGCGCCAGCCTTGACGCGCTGGTCCGCCTGGCGCTGCGGAAGGCGGCGAAGTGACGGCCTTCCGCCAAGGCCGTCATGCTGAACTTGTTTCAGCATCCATGGCGCCGGCTGCACCGAACGGAGGCATCAATGAAGCAGCCGTGCGTCTATATTCTGGCAAGCCAGCCATATGGCACGCTCTACATCGGCGTGACCTCCAACTTGCTGGGCCGGATGATGCAGCATCGCGCAAGCAGGATGCCGAGCTTTACCGCTCGATATGCCGTGCATCGGCTTGTCCGTTACGAAGCCTGCGATACGATGGAACAGGCCATCCTTCGCGAAAAGCAGCTGAAACGGTGGCATCGCCAATGGAAAATCAATCTCATCGAAGCCGACAATCCGCAATGGAGCGATCTGGCGATGGAATTGGGATTGCCCCCCTTAAGTCCGTGACGGGGGCAGGATGGATGCTGAAACAAGTTCAGCATGACGAAATGAGTGATATCCGCTGATGAGCGAAGAGGATCGCCTGATCACCCCGGCCCGTCGTGCCGAGGATGTCGATGCGGCGCTGCGGCCCAAGTCGCTCGACGAATTTGTCGGGCAGCAGGCGGCGCGCGAGAATCTGCGTATCTTCATCCAGGCGGCGCGCACCCGTGGCGAGGCGCTGGACCATGTGCTGTTCTTCGGCCCGCCGGGCCTGGGCAAGACGACGCTGGCACAGATCGTCGCCAAGGAAATGGGCGTGGGTTTCCGCGCCACGTCCGGCCCGGTGATCGCCAAGTCGGGCGACCTGGCCGCCCTGCTCACCAATCTGGACGAGGGCGATGTCCTGTTCGTCGACGAGATTCACCGGCTCAATCCGGCGGTCGAGGAAGTGCTCTATCCCGCGATGGAGGACCGGGCGCTCGACCTGATGATCGGCGAGGGACCGTCGGCCCGCTCGGTGCGGATCGACCTGCCGCGCTTCACCCTGGTCGGCGCAACAACGCGCCAGGGGTTGCTGACGACGCCGCTGCGCGACCGGTTCGGCATTCCGGTGCGCCTGCAATTCTATACCGTCGAGGAACTGGAACTGGTGGTGCGGCGCGCGGCGCGGCTGCTGGACCTGGCGATCACGTCGGACGGCGCGATCGAGATTGCCCGCCGGTCGCGCGGGACGCCGCGCATCGCCGGGCGACTGCTGCGCCGGGTGCGCGACTTTGCAAATGTCGCCGGCGCCCCGACCGTCGATGCCAAGGTGGCGGATGCGGCGCTGCAACGGCTGGAGGTCGATCATCTCGGCCTCGACCTGATGGACCGGCGCTATCTCCACATGATCGCCGACATCTATCGTGGCGGGCCGGTGGGGGTCGAAACGCTGGCGGCCGGTCTGTCCGAAGCGCGCGACACGATCGAGGAAGTGGTCGAGCCTTATCTGATCCAATTGGGACTGATCGCCCGCACCGCGCGGGGCCGTTGCCTCAACGGGCCGGGCTGGAAGCATCTGGGCCTCAATCCCCCGGCCGGGTCGCAGGACGGGCTGTTCGACTGATCCCATTGGCGCTTGCGCCATTCGGCCAGCCTTTCTAGAGCGCGCGCTTTCCCGATTCGACGCAGCGATATGCGCCGAAACCCGTTATTGTGCATGGCCGTTACGGCAAGGCCGGGCTATAGCCAGCTGGCGCTGCAGGCGCGCGGCAGACGCGCCGATGTAAGAGGAGTTGAGCCTGTGAGGGCGATCGAACGTTTCCCCAATCTGGTCACCATGTTCTTTGCCCGCGCCAAGGAAAAGGGCGACGCCCCCTTGCTGTGGCGCAAGACGCAGGGGACATGGCAATCGTTGAGCTGGGCCGAAGTGGCGCGCCAGGTGGCAGCGATGGCGGCCGGGCTGAAGGCGGAAGGGCTGAAGCCCGGCGACCCGGTGATGCTGGTCAGCGAAAATCGCCCGGAATTCTGCATCGCCGATCTGGCGATCATGGCAGCCGGCTGTATCACCGTGCCGACCTACACCACCAATACGACGCGCGACCATCAGCATATCCTGACCGACAGCGGCGCACGCGCGGTAATCGTGTCGACCGCCAAGCTGGCGACGACGCTGATGCCCGCCGTGCTGCGATCGCAGGTCAGCCTGGTCATTCCGATGGAGCCGATCCGCGGTGCGCAGGGCAATTATACCTGCCGTCTGTGGTCCGATTTGATCGCCGCCCATCCGGCCGATGTCGATGCCTGTGCGCTGGCGCAGACGGCGGCGCGCAGCGACCAGGCGTGCATCATCTATACCAGCGGCACCGGCGGCGCCCCGCGCGGCGTGATGCAGCATCATGGCGCGATCCTGGCCAATGTCGAAGGCGCGGGACAGGTGGTGCTAGAGGATTTCGGCTGGGGCGACGAGGTTTTCCTGTCCTTCCTGCCCCTGAGCCACGCCTATGAGCATAGCGGCGGCCAGTTCCTGCCGATGCTGCTGGGCGGGCAGATCTATTATGCCGAAGGGCTGGAGAAGCTGGCCAGCAATATCGAGGAAGCCCGGCCGACCATCATGGTCGTGGTGCCGCGCCTGTTTGAGGTGCTGCGCACCCGCATCATCAAGTCGATCGAGAAGCAGGGCAAATTCCCCACCTATCTGCTCAACCAGGCACTGCGCATCGCCGCCAAGGAGCAGCAGGGCAAGTCGTCGATCGTCGACCTGCCGATGAAGGCGCTGCTGTCGCGCACCCTGATCCCCAAGATTCGTGCCCGTTTCGGCGGGCGGATGAAGGCGCTGGTGTCGGGCGGCGCGCCGCTGAACCCGGATGTCGGCCTGTTCTTCGAGGCGATGGGGCTGATGCTGCTGCAGGGCTACGGCCAGACCGAGGCCGGCCCGGTGATCAGTTGCAACCGCCCCGCCGCCGGCATCGCGATGGACACGGTCGGCCCGCCGCTGGACGGGGTCGAGGTCAAGATCGCCGAGGATGGCGAGATATTGGTGCGCGGCGAGCTGGTGATGCACGGCTATTGGCGCAACCCGGCCGAGACCGAGAAGGTGCTGAAGGATGGCTGGCTGCACACCGGTGACATTGGCGAGATCGACGATCGCGGCCGCATCCGTATCACCGACCGCAAGAAGGATCTGATCGTCAACGACAAGGGCGACAATGTGTCGCCGCAGAAGGTCGAGGGCATGCTGACGCTGCAGCCTGAGATCGGCCAGGCGATGGTCTATGGCGATCGTCGCCCGCATCTGGTCGGCCTGCTTGTGCCGGATTCGGAATGGACGATGGAATGGGCGGCGGCCAATGGCCGGCCGATCAAGGGCATCACCGATGATCCGACCTATCTGGCGGCGCTGCGTGCGGCGGTCGACCGGGTCAATGACGATCTGTCGGTGATCGAGCGGGTGCGCCGCTTCATCCTGGCGGATGAGCCGTTCGCGATCGAGAATGAGGAACTGACGCCGTCGATGAAGATCCGGCGCCATGTCATCCGCAAACGCTATCAGGATCGGCTGGACGCGCTCTACAAGGGATAAGCGCGTCCAATCGGACTTACGGAGCCGGCGGACGATAGGGAATGAAATCGCCCAGCGCGCAATTGCCGGTCGGAATGCCGATCGTCAGATCCGCGCTGCTCGTGATGTCACCCCGGCAATATTGCGAACCGAAGGTGCGCACGATCATCGTGTCGCCGCGGGCCAGGCCATTGCAGCTACCGATCAGTTCGTTCTTGTAGATCAGCTTCTTGCTGACCCGATAGAGCAGCGTATTGCCGCTGATGACGGTGAAATTGGTCTGCGGCTCGCGATTGACGCAGGTCACCTTCTCGCCCGGCACCAGTCCGGCCAGCGCCTTGTCCATCTTAGCCGCCTGCTTCTCGGTCAGCGGCGTCGGCTCATAAGTGCCGCTGCAGGCCGCCAGCGCCAGCGGGGCCAGACATATCCATGCGCGCATCGCCTCTCTCCATCCATGTCCTTGCAGACAGGACGCCATGATAACGCGGAATCCGTCGAGGACCGCGCCTAAAATGCGTCCTTGCCGGCGCGCCGCTCCGCCAGTTGGGCGACGTCCTGTGCGCGCATGAAGATGTTGGTGTCGCGTTCCAGCGCGATGGTGGTGGGCACGGTTGGTTCGCCCCGCGCACGGGCAGCAAGGACATCCACCATGCGCACCTGAAGCGCGGCATTGTCCGGCTCAACCGTCAGCGCGAAGCGGCCGTTGCTCTCCGTATATTCATGGGCGCAATAGACGATGGTGTCGCCCGGCAACGCCTTGAACCGCTGCATATTGGCGAACATCTGCGCCGCCGTCCCTTCGAACAGGCGGCCGCAGCCCATGGCGAAAAGCGTGTCGCCGGCGAAGAGGATCGCGTCATCGGCCAGATGATAGGCGATATGGCCGGCGGTATGGGCGGGAACGGCCATCACCATGGCGACATGATCGCCGATGCGGACGCTGTCCCCCTCCCCCACCTGTCGATCGAGCGTGTCGATCTTTGCCGCTTCGGCCGCCGGGCCGGTGATGATGCAGCCAGTCGCAGCCTTGATGCCGGCATTGCCGCCGACATGATCGGGGTGCCAATGGGTGTTCCAGATCTGGTCGATGGTCCAGCCGCGTTCCGCAGCCGCAGCCAGCACGGACTCGGCGACCGACGGGTCGACCGCGACCGTCTGGCCGCTGGCATCATCATGCAACAGCCAGACATAATTGTCCGAGAGGACGGGGACGCGGACGACCTGCAGCATCGGCTTACCAGGCCCCGATATTGGGCATCGACACCCAGGGTTCGGCCGGGTCGAGCCGGCCATCCTGCAGCAGTTCGACCGAGATATTGTCGGGGGTGCGGATGAAGGCCATGTGGCCATCGCGCGGCGGGCGGTTGATGGTGATGCCGGCGTCCATCAGCCGCTGGCAGGTCTCGTAGATATTGTCGACCTGATAGGCGAGGTGGCCGAAATTGCGGCCGCCATCATAGATTTCCGCCGGGCTGCCATCCTGCGGCGGCCAGTTATAGGTCAGTTCCACCTGCGCGTCCTCGTCGCCCGGCGCGGCCAGATAGACGAGGGTGAAGCGGCCCGCCTCGCTGTCGAAGCGCTTGACCTCCCGGAGGCCGAGCAGCTCGAAAAAGCCGATAGTCTTGTCGAGATCCGTGACGCGGATCATCGTGTGCAGATATTTGAGCAAGGCTTTCTCCGTTCGTCGCCATAAAGCAACGGTTCATCGGTAGATTGGCAGATAGCTCCCTAGATAGGACCGGGATCGGTCTGGCGGAAGAGGAAAGCGATCATGGCTCTGGAAATGCGGGACAAGGTGCTTCTGGGTTCGGCGGCCCTATTGGCGGTTGGGGTGGTCGCGGGCGGCTATCTGCTGGGCGACGGCCTCAAGCGCGCAAGGGCGGCCGACCGGTCGGTCACGGTGCGGGGCCTGGCCGAGAAGGACGTGACCGCCGACCTTGCCACCTGGTCGATCAGCTATTCGGCGACCGGCACCGACCTGCCGACGGTGCGCGCAGAGATCGACGCCAATACCCAGGAACTGAAAGCCTATTTCGCCAGCCTTGGCTTCAAGCCCGATGCGCTGACCCCGGTCGGCGCGGGGGTGAACCAATATCTCAACAATGGCATCAACAATATCACCATCACCCAGCGCATGCTGCTGCGCACGACCGACATTGCTCGCGCCCAGCGTGCCGTCGCGCAACAGTTCGACCTGGTCCGGCGCGGCGTGACGCTGCAGGAAGGATCGGGGATGCGCTACAGCTTCACCAGGCTCAACGACCTCAAACCCCCGATGGTGGCGGCGGCGACACGCGATGCGCGCGCAGCGGCCGAGCAGTTCGCCAAGGACTCAGGCGCGGGCGTCGGCGGCATCAAGAGCGCGACCCAGGGCTATTTCTCGATTGATCCGCGCGACGGCGAGGGCGGCGACGGATCGAGCGATACGCCCTACAAGAAGGTGCGCGTCGTCACGACCGTGGATTTCTATCTGAAATAGCAGCTCACTTCGCCGGAGGTGATGCCGGCGCCGGCAGTCGGCCCAGATTGTCGGCCGCTGCCTTGCCGGCCGGTGCATCCGGGGCCAGCTTCACCGCCCGCTGCCAGGCCGAGCGGGCGATATCCGCATGATCGGTCAGGACGGCAATATTGCCCTCCTCCAGCGCGACCGAGGCATCATCGGGCGACAATTGCACGGCGCGGGCGATATGCGCCTGGGCCAGTGACAGTTCGCCGGTGCGGCGCGCCAGCGTGGCCGACAGCAGCCAGGCAAGCGGATCCTTGGGCGCCTGGGTCAGCGCGGTGTCGAGCGAACCGCGCGCGCCATCGACATCCCCGAGCGCCACCAGCGCGCGGGCGCGGTCGAGATGCAGTTCGCCCTTTTCCATGCCGTCGGGCAGGCCGCGTGCCAGTGCCGCGTCGAAATCTTCCCGCGCCTTCTTCGCGTCGCCGCTGGCAAGGGCGGCATTGCCGGCCTGGCCCCAGAGGCGTGCGCTCTGGACGATCTCGCCGCCGCGCTCGGCTTCCTCGGCTGCCTGTTCGAAGGCGACGATCGCCGGCCCCCATCGTTCGGCCCGCGACAGGGCAAAGCCCATGCAGTGGCGGGCGTAGAAGCTGCCGCCGTCGATCCGCCAATTCTGCGCGAAGGTGATTGCCTTGTCCGGCGATTCCAGCGCCTGGTCGAGACAGGCCTGGAACGGTCCGGCAAATTTGGCCGGAACCGGGATGCGCCCGTCAGCGTCCGGCGCCGATCGCGCGGCAGCGGCCTGTTGGACTGACGCTGCGGAGGCGGCCGCCGCTGCGGCATCCTCCTTCTTCTTGCGGCTGTTGCGCATCACCGCCTCGATCTCGGGATCATAGGCCTGCATGAACATCAGGAGGGGGAGGATGACGGGCATCAGCGATTGTCCAGAAGAGCGGCGACGGTGCGGATCAGCAGGGCGATGTCGCCGTCGCGGGAAAGGCGATGGTCGCCATCCTTAATGAGCAGCGTCTGCACATCGGATGAACGCAGCCGATCAGCCGCGCGCAACGCGATTTCCCAGGGGACATCCGTATCGCACTGGCCCTGGAGCAGCCGGACCGGGCAGTCGATCGCGATTGTGTCGTCCAGCAGCCTATGCGCCTGGCCAGACTGCCAGAAGGCCAGCGTCGTCACATAGGGATGGTCGCCATAGGGCGTGGGTTCCTCGATCCGCCCCTCGGTCGCCAGCAGCGCCTTGTCGGCGTCGGTAAAGCCCCACTCGGTGAAGTCGGGCGCGGCGGCGATGCCGACCAGCCCCATGATCCGGTCCGGGCGGGCCAGCGCGATCAGCAGTGCCAGCCAGCCGCCCATCGACGATCCGACCAGCAGCAGCGGCCCCTGCGTCAATCCGTCGATCAGGGCCAGCGCATCGTCACGCCAGCTGGCGAGCGTGCCATCCTCGAACCGACCCTCGCTGGCGCCGCAACCGGCATAGTCGAGCCGCAGCATCGCCCTGCCCTGCTCGGCGGCCCAGGCGTCGAGCGCGAGCGCCTTGCTTCCCTCCATGTCGGACATGTAGCCCGGCAGGAAGATGATGGTCGGCCCCTGCCCCGGACGATGGCGATAGGCGAGGCGCAGCCCGTCGGCACGCGCAAGAAATTGGGGGGAAGATTCGGGCGCGTTCAAGTTTCAAAGGCTCCATCGCTGTGGACCGGGGCACGGCATGGCCCCGGATTGCCATGTTTTGACGGCAAAAATAGCCCTTTCCCGTGAAAGTTCAAAAAAAACGCATTGCCGCGTTGACAGGTCTGGAGGCCGCCGTTAGAGGCGCACTCCTACCCCGTGCCCAGATGGCGGAATTGGTAGACGCACCAGCTTCAGGTGCTGGCGATCGCAAGGTCGTGGAGGTTCGAGTCCTCTTCTGGGCACCATTTGTTCTCATGGCATTGAAAATGCTGGGGGATCGTCGGAAAGACGGTCCCCAGAGAGCGTCTGCTACCCCAAACTGCTACGGGAAAATGGCCCATCGTCAGGCCGAAAATCTCGGAAAATCGTGCCTGTTGAGGGCCGTGGCTGCTACGGTAAGCTGCTACGGGATTTACCTCGTGGCATGCTTCGACGCGGCCATAAACTCTACTATCGGCACACCGTCCCGGTTGACGCTCAGCGCCTGCTGAATCGGCTCGAAATCTGGCGCTCATTGCGCACGGACAGCTTGGCTGTGGCCTTGCGTCGATTGCCCGGTGTCATCGCTCGGATTGAGATGGAGATTGAGCATGCTCGCGCGATGGCGGGCCTGCCCGTTGATGCGACGCTTGTTCGACCGTTGATGGACGATTCTGCGGAGCATACGATTCAGATCGCGCTTCCGTCCCGTGTGAGTGTCGAACCTGAAAGTCCCCTCACGCTCGCCGAGGCATATCGCAACTATATCGACGACCCGACGCGCGGGTGGACCGCCAGCACGCGGGAGGCGTATGAGACGAGCAGAAAGCTCGCCATTGCTGTGATTGGGGAGGCGGTGCCGATCGCGTCGATCTCGCGCACGCACTGCCGCGACATGCTCGATGTGCTGCGCTTCCTTCCCGCCAACGCGGGCAAGCTTTTTCCGAAACTCTCGCCGCGCGAGGCGGCTGAGCGCTCTCGCTTGCGCGGCGACATCAAGGTCATCAGTGCGGCGAATGCCAACACACTGATGTCGAACATGAGCAGCTTTTTGAACTGGGCCGTCAATGAGGAATTGCTCCTCCGAAATCCGGCACGCGGGCTGCGCCTGCCCGATCCGATCAACAAGCGGGATAAGCGCTTACCCTTCGACCGCGAACAACTCCATGCCATCTTCCACGCGCCGCTCTATCGCGGCTGCGTCGATGGAGAGCGAGGCTATAATAAGGTCGGCCACCAGCGACCGCGCAACGCGCGATTCTGGGTGCCGCTTATCGCGCTGTTTACTGGCGCGCGGCTTGGCGAAATCTGCCAGCTTGATTCGACTGACATCCGCCCAGTTGATGGGGTCGATTGTATGGTCGTGAGCCTGCGTTCGCTGGTGGGGAGCACCGACAAACAGTTGAAGACCACGGCCAGCGACCGGCTCATCCCGGTCCACCCTACCCTCATTGACTGTGGGCTCCTCCACTTCGCCGAAGCGAAGCGGAAAGCGGGCGAGAAAAAGCTGTTCGACGATATAGAAACGGGATCAACTGGGTCACGGCCCGTTGCCTTTAGCAAATGGTTCACCCAGTTCCTCCGCGCGTGCGGGGCACAGCGAAGCCGCACCTCATTCCATTCGTTCCGGCACAATTTCAGAGATGAGCTTCGTGCGGCACGAATTGACCACGACATCGCTTTGCTGCTCGGCGGTTGGACGACGGGCTCGTCTCGCACCGCCGTTCACGAAAACTATGGTAGTGGCTATCGGGTGGATGTGCTCAATGACGCGATGCGGAAGATGACATTTGCGCACGTCGATGTCAGGCATCTATTTCCCTAAAGGCCAGAAGCCTCCGCCCGCGTAACGCGGCCACTTGTCATTCTGAAATCACCCCCTCACTATCCGGGAATGAGCGACAACCAAGAGTTCTTCAGACTGCGGCGGGAGGGGAAGACCTACATCTCAAAGGTCTTCACCTTCCCTCACAATACCGAGCCGATGCGGAACGTCGTCATGGTTCTGGAAGGCTCCGACGTTCTTCATATCGGAGAGATTGAGGGCGCGCTGCGGCTCCGTATGTCGGGCGCGAAACGCAAGACACAAGTCACCGCACTGGTCTCGCAGGATGACAAAGCAATACGTCGTATTACGCTACAGACCTTCCAATCTCGAAATGGTGGGGACTGGGTTCAGGGCTACGACGAACACTGTTTCACGTTGAGGCAGGACGAATATCACCGCTTGATGAACTTCCTCGACGACGTTGATTTCATCGACCTTTCAAACCCGGACGGGTTCCACATTGAGGATGTTTCGGGGGGGGCTCGTCGTAGAGCCATCGTCGATGCCGCCGACAGGAGCCTGATCGAACAACTCCGATCCATGAACGCCGGTGACAAAGCGGCGCTTTTAAGCGCTCTCGGCAAGACGCTCACCCCCGAAGAGATCAATGTCCTCCTCGGACGGCGGACAGCGCTCGAAGAGTTTGAAAGAGAGATGCAGTCGAAGGAATGGTCCGAACGCCGATGGCAGGAGTTCTTCGAGCGCGAGCCGTGGGTGTTTGGTTACGGGCTTCACTATCGGGTCATGCGCCCATTCGACCGGGAGATGACCGTATCCACCGGAGGTGCCGACAACCGAGAGCGGAGTGTCATCGATTTTCTCATGCAGTTCACCGATTACACCGCATTGGTTGAAATTAAGCGGCCAGACACTCCCATCTTCAAGACTGTCAGGGGAGGTGATAGCCGTGCGGGCACGCATGCTTTTAGCGACAAGTTCACCGGCGCAGTTTCCCAGATACTTGAGCAAAAGGCCGAGTGGTTGAGTTTCGCGGAGTCAGGCAAACACTTCACTCGTGACGGCGCAACGCCGCTTACGGCACGGACCCGCAACGCCAAAACAATCCTTGTGATTGGCTCCCGCGACGAGTTTGAGCGTGCTCCCACCCCCCGCGAGAGGCAAATCATGCAGGACACGTTCGAACTGTATCGGCAAGATTTGCGGTCGATAGAGATAATCACGTTTGATGAGTTACTCGAACGAGCACAGTTCATCACACGAGACGCATCTCGTCCTGCCTAGCAGCCACGGCCCTCAACAGGCACGATTTTCCGAGATTTTCGGCCTGACGATGGGCCATTTTCCCGTAGCAGTTTGGGGTAGCAGACGCTCTCTGGGGACCGTCTTTCCGACGATCCCCCAGCATTTTCAATGCCATGAGAACAAATGGTGCCCAGAAGAGGAGAGCGCCGGGCATCGAAGTTCGAGTCCTCGATCGGGACCATATTTTCTCCATCGAGATCAACGGTATCGGTGTTTGGCGATGTGAGTCCCAGAAGAGCTTTCGGTCGGACGACCTAAACGATTGATTTCACATTCAAATCATAGACTTATGAATGCGCCAACGGCATCATTAGCATGATTTCAATTCGTGGAAAAGGCTGGACGACTATGGACGCGGTGATTGGGTCCCCAAGACCGCAAATTAATGGCGGCTCCGTTCAGCGCTGTGGATTATTCAGACTACAGGCCAGCGTGAGAAGAGCCGGCATCCTTGGTAGCGATACCGCGTGCCTATGATGAGGGCAGAGAGAGCCTATGATTTTTGTCGACGGCTTTGATAGTACAGAAGTGAGCAAGAAAGGGCGCGCGCTAGGTCGCGTTGACAAAGTGGATTCCCAATCGGCCTGATTTCTGATTCAGAGCTTCTCTTTGCGAGGAGCGACGATGGGCCGGGGCGATCTGACGGATGAGGAATGGGATGTGATCGCGGGACTGCTGCCATCGGAGCGCGGTCGCAAGTCCCGTCCTGCCCATGATAACCGGCGTTTCCTCAACGGCATGCTGCATGTTTTGCGGGTCGGCTGTCCGTGGCGGGATATGCACGAACGCTATGGTCTGTGGAACTCAGTCTATGTGCGGTTCCGGCGCTGGGCCGAGCAAGGCGTGTGGGATGCGATCCTGGCGACATTGGTGGAATTGGGACTGACCGACGACTGGCAGCATATGATCGACAGCACCATAGTCCGCGGCCACGTATCGGCGGTGGGCGGAAAAGGGGGGCCTTTGCGCAGGCTCTTGGTCGATCACGCGGCGGCTTTACGTGCAAGGTCCACGCCCGCTGTGACAATCAGGGACGCCCTATCGGCTTCATCCTGACGGGCGGTGAAGCGTCCGACTATGGCGCTGTCGATGCCCTGATGGCGATCCCCGTCGCCAAGCCCAAGGCGCTGTTGGCCGACAAGGGCTATGACGGTGATGCTGTCCGCGAAAATCTGCTGATGCACGGCATCCTGCCGATCATCCCGCCCAAGGCCAATCGCCGCGAACCCATTCACTGCGACTTCCGCCGCTATCGTGACCGCAACCGCATCGAGCGCATGTTCGGCCAACTCAAGCAGTTCCGCCGGATCGCAACCCGTTACGACAAAACAGCCCTATCCTTCGCAAGCTTCCTGAACCTCGCCGCCATTCGCAGATGGTTGCCACACTTTGTCAACGCGGCCTAGTCCGCGTGTACCAACACAAGTTCGTCAGCGTCCAATTGCATACCACCTTGCAGAAATGTGAAGACTTGGTCGACAACGCCCGATTGTGGCTGGTGCTCACGGAGATCATTCGCGATATTCAACTCATCTACGGGGGTGAAGGATAATTTCAAGCGGACTGCGGAAGAGGCCCCGAACACTTTCGAAGTAATTGCGGACGCCGCTGCGGCGCGTCTCCACGAGAAAGGGCTGAGCTTGGCTAGTCTCGCGTCTTTGAATGAAGCGACAGCTGAAAAACGCGGTCCGGTCTGATGTGAAGACGGCGCGCCTGACCTCAACCGTCATCTCGCCCGCACTGGCCGTTATGCAGACTGGTATGCTAAGGTTTCGAAAGAAGACGACTAGGTCTTTCCACGACGCTTGGCCTTGTCGGCAAGCTCGACCCATACCGGCGCATGGTCGCTGGTCTTTTCCCAGCCGCGCGGGCGGCGGTCGACATCCGCCCAACAAGACGAGTGGCAGCCGGCCGGTTGAGCAGGATGTGGTCGATGCGCAACCCCGCGTCCCGTTCGAAGGACCGGCGCCAATATTTCCAGAAGGTGTAGATCAGCTCGCCGGGATGGAGATGGCGCAAGGCGTCGGTCCATCCCTGCGCGACCAGGTCGGCATAAGCCTGCCTGGCCTCCGGCGCGAACAGCGCATCATCGCGCCCGCGCTCGGGCGCGTAGACGGCGAGGTCGGTCGGCATGACGTTGAAGTCTCTGGCGACGACGACGGGTGCATCAAGCGCGTAGAGGCCTGCGAGGTGGTCGTGTAAGCGCTCGAACCAGCGCAACTTGTAGTCGAACCTGGGGCCTGCCCAGGGATTGCCATTGGGCAGGTAGAGGCCCGCGACGAGCACACCGTTGATAGCCGCCTCGATGTATCGGCTCTGGTCATCGCCAGGATCTCTTGGAAGGCCGCGACGGGTCTCGTGGATGTCCCCGACCCGGCTAAGGATCGCGACGCCATTCCAGCGAGGCTGCCCTTGCCAGATTACGTCATAGCCAAGATCCCGGATGGCAGCCTCTGGGAACGAGGCGTCGGGGGCCTTCAATTCCTGCAGGCAGACCACGTCCGGCTCGACCATTTCCAGCCAGCGCAACAGCAGGGCGAGGCGGCCATTGATGCCGTTCACATTGTAGGTCGCGATCTTCACGCAAGGAGAAGTGCATTGTGCAACGAGTCGTTCCGCCGATCCTCATGCGTCAGGAGATGGTCGGCCCCGCTCGGCCGCGCCCGAATTGCCAGCTTATTCCATCCGTGCGCATGATGCCCGAAGCGGCCTTGCCGATGTTGCGCTCGAGCACGTCGCGCCACGGCACCAACGTGAAGTCCCGCGACCGCTCGACAACAGCGAAACTCCCACTTTCCAGATCGATGCGCCGGGCGATCTTTCCCTCGATTCGCTCGCCGATCCGCGCAGGTTCAAACCGTTTCCCGATATCGTCGCCGAGCCGCTCGCCGGCGTTCTGCAATTCACGCCGGCGCAGCGTGTCCAGCGCGCCGTCCCGATATCGAAACCCGGACTGTTCGTCGTCCGCCAATTGCTGCTCGATCAGCCACTGCCGCCGCGCCGCGAGCGCGGTCCGTACCTCCCGCCCATATCCCACATCGCGTACGGCACTATGACTGCCCTCGACAAGCTCCCGATCGAGCCAGGTCGGCGCATCCTTCCCGGTTAAGTCGTCGATCGGAGACCGCGACAGCAATTCCAGCGTGACTGGCCTGTCGCGCTGCTGGGCTCTCGCATAGGCATCGGCGCGAACGAGATGATCGTCGGGAATCGTCCAGCTCCCATCCGCCAGGCGCTCGGGTCCAGTGCCCGCGCGCCGCATCGCCTCAAGCCGCCGGACATGATTGGTTGCGAACGCCTCGCTGGCGCCCGGATCGTGCGCCAAGTGCAGGTCGATCGAGTAGCGCCCCCCATTGGCGCGGGCGACCGCATCGACAGTGCGATCAGCCTGGGTCGCCTCGATCCGCGACGGCGCGACTCGTACCGTCGATCCTTCGGGAACGGATGGCGTGGCATCGCCTCGGCCGATATCGACATAATGGACCCGGCCATCGACTCCGTCGACCATCAGATAATGCCGGTCGCGATGCTCATCGGAAAAGCCACGCTGAATCACCCGTCCGACGATCGGTTCTCGAATGTCATTTGCCACGACCTGCTCGACGCCGGCACGGTCAAGCCTGCGGGCGGTCAGTTCACGCTGCATCAGGCGGATGATGTCGCCGCGCTTACCCATTCGGCGAAGCGTTTCCTCTAGCCCCTCGGCGAGCCTGTAGCGTCCGCCACCAACATCGTCGGCGAGGCCCATCGCTTTGAGCTTGCGCAGCCGTCCCGCCGCGACCGACTGCTGGAACGGATCATTGTCCGCCGGTGACACCGTTCGGTCGACGTCCATGCGGCGGACCAGCCGGCGGTCGATCGCAGTCAGCCGTTCTTGGTCGACGTCATGGCGCAGGCGCGCCTCGATCTCACGGTCGGTACGAGGGCCGAGATCGAGCGTCACAAGCTCTGAGGCGCGTTCGCGAAGTCCGTGCGAAATATACTCGCGCGCGATGACCAGATTGTCGCCCTGGTCATCGACCCCGCGCAGTACGATGTGGGTATGCGGACGCTCTGTGTTGAAGTGGTCGACCGCGACCCAATCCAGCTTCGTGCCGAGGTCCTGCTCGACCTGGGTCATTAGTCGCCGGACATAGGGCTTGAGATCGGGATATTCCGCGCCGTCTTCGGCGGAGACGATGAAGCGAAACTGATGGCGGTCGCCGGCGGTCCGCTCCAGGAAATCACCGCCATCTGCGCGGTCGGCCTCGGGACCGTAGAGTTCGCCCGGCAAGCCCTCGCGCGTCACCCCGTCGCGCTGGATGTAGCGCATGTGCGCGCGGGCGGCTTGGCCGCCCTTGCCAGCCAGGCGGATCAGGCTCGCCTTCACCACGGCACGGCGCCTGCGAAAGCCCGCGAGCCGGTCGCGGCTCGACAGCAACCGCCCCGTGCTGGCGCCGCGCCCGATCCGACTGCCGTCGAACCGTCGCGTGCGGACTCCGGTCTTCGTGCCGGCAAGGCGTGCGGCAGCGCGGATGCGGCCGCCATATTTGACGACCTTCTTGCCGTCTTTGCCGCGCTGGCTGCCGAGCCTGGGGGTAAAATCGTCGTCAGACATCACAACGTGCCTCAGTCTCGCGATTTCGGGCAGAAAATGGCTGATTTCCGTCACTCATGCCGTGACTGTCTCGTGGGCGCGCGTGCCTGTCTCGTGAAGAAAGGATGTGCAGACAAAGGCTTGGCAGGGGGCGCGAGACACTGCCTTTATCTTGTTTCCCCTTTCTCCCTTCTCCCTTTTCCTCCCGCCTCAAAAAAGGGGGAGAGACGACGCCGAACCAACGACGCCTCTCCACCCGAGCTCTTCGCTGGTCAGTGCGCATGGAGCATCCCGTCGCGCGCCTCCGTTCAATCCGGGGCGACACGGCACCCGGTCATGCCATGGGCATTCCCGTCGCCATCCACGAGCATGATGGCAGTGAACCACGACCCATCAAGGCAGCCACAGATGGCGATCCGGTCCAGTTCAAATTCGGCTTTATCGGGGTCCTCATAGAGGCCCAGCCAGCTCTCCTCGCTCCGTGCATCCCACCGGAAATCCACCTTCTCGGCCTCCAGGAAATGACGCGCCAGGCCTTCAGCCGCGCCGCGCCCAAACTCCCGCGCAAGTCCTGCGATCAGCGCCGACACCACCCTGTCATTGCGTCCGGAAAACGCCGTTTCGATGTGCTGAACCATGCCCATTATGACCTCCTTCGCTGTCGTTCCCATCATCGAGAACAGCGTTTCGACGACGGTTGGCGCAGCGGCTGCCAGGGCCGATGAGCGAAGCGAAGAGCCGCGAAGCGGACGTGGGGGGAGCCGATTTGCGCAGCAAATCGGGGGGTACCCGCGGGCCTTGATAGTCGCTGCGCCAGCCGCCACACTGGGCCTATCGAGACGAGCTTCCTCCCTCTCGAGGGCACGCGATCTCACGTCATTGCTCCTGCGACAGGGCGACAAAGAGTGACCCTTGGGGCCGTGCATCGAGGCTATCGGAAGGCGGCGATGCCGGTATCTTTCGGACGGCGAAGAGCCCCTCCACCAACCGCGCCGTTGCCGGGGCCTGGTCGCTTTCATGTCCATCCGGCGCAACGCTGGCGAGATAGCCGACGGTCTCACGCGGAAGCCTCGTGCGACCTGCGAGATAGTCGGCATAGCGCGCTGGTCCCGCATTATAGGCCGCAAACAGCCCCGGATAGCCGAAGCGGTCGTACATTAGGCGGAGGTAGAAGGTGCCCGCGAGGATGTTGTCGCGCGGGTCATCCGGATCGACGCCAAGGTCGAGTCTCGCGCGCATGTCCGACCAGGTCCCGGGCATGAGCTGCATCAGTCCGATGGCCCCTGCCGGAGAACGGATCGGCCGCCCACCCTGCGCCGTGCGGCCCCGGCTCTCGGCCTGCATCACGCGCTCGATCCAGGCGACCGGCACGCCGAAGCGCAGCGATGCCTCTCGGATGTAGGGACGCCATGTCGCGACCGTAGATACAGGCTTCCCGGTCGATGACGGACCGGTGGACTGGGCCGATATCGGCACCGGCGCGGCGAATGCGAGGGCGGCAGCCGTCCATTTCAGCGACGCCATAGCAGCTGCGCCTTGCCGATGAGATCGGTGCCTTCGCTCACCCCGACATAGCGCCCGTCGAACGAATCGGCACTCTCCATCAGCAGGAAGAGTTGCTGCCGCCGGAGCATGCGACAGCCGTGCCAGGATGGCATGACCCGCCCCATGGCATCGAATTTCTTGCGCATCGCTACCGGCCGTCCATTGACGAAGACCTGGTCGCCAAGCGCGCAGACCTCGTCGCCGGCCTCGGCCGCGACACGCTTTACGAGGGGGACGTTGCGGGGGAGATATCGCCGGGCAGCCGCGAGCGCCCGGAAGGATTCGGGCAGGCGCGCCACCACCATCTCGCCTGTCATGACCGGCGCACCGGGGCTGACCTGGTAGAGCCCGATCGGGGCGCTCGCACTGGCATTCCAGAGCAGGCGCGGTGTGGGCGGAAGGATCGCCGAGCCCAGCACCAGACCCGCGCCCAGGCCGACGAGGAAGAAGCGCCAGCGACGGCGGCGCTGCACTTCCTTGCGCAGGCGAAGCGCCTCGCCCCAGGCGAGCAGCGGCGCGTCCTTGAAGCGACTGCGACGGCCGCTCATTTGGAAATGCCCCGCGCACTATGTTCGCGCGACCAGGCATCAAGATCGTCGATATGATATTGGACGTAGCGGCAATGGCGGCGGAACACCGGTCCCGTGCCAAGGCGTCGCATCCGCCGCAGCAGCAGCCCGGAAATCTTGAGATAGGCCGCCGCCTGCTCTGTGTTGAGGAAGGGCGAGCCGCGCTTGGCGCGGGTCGCCCGGGCGATCTGGTCGTCGTCGTCCATGATGAGCCATCCTTTCGATAGAGCGACCCATGGCGATGGGTTCGCGATATCGAGGATGGCGGGCGCGATACCGGGCCGGGAGTGTCGAAACCGGCAATGGCATTTTCGACACAGCATGAAAGGCCTCCGCGCCCGGTTCGGCGCGGGGGTCGTGGACTTCAGCGGGACCAGATGAGCTTGTGCTCGCCATTGTCGCCCTGGGTCAGCGTCGCGTAGATCGGCGCGGGAAGCGAGGGGTCGTCGAGCTTGAGGCTGAGATATTCGGCGCCGGTCTCGCGGGCAGCCTTGGTCCAGCCGGCTCCGAACTCGACGCCGCCGGCACTCACGCGGTGGTCCGGGGCCTTGTCGTGGTCGCGCTCGACCGGCCGGATGGTGGCCTTGACGCGGAGCGTGAGGGTGCGGATTTCCCCGTTGTAGATGCCGTCCTCGTTGCGGGTGAAGCTACCGATCTGTGCCATGATATGTCTCCTTTTCTTGCCCGAGTGCCGCCCGATGCGGCCTCGATGGCGGTCGATCGGGCGGCGTCGCGCCGCCGTGCACCGGGACGGCCGCAGCGGGAGCGAAGGGCGGCGAAGCGCCTGTTTCTTGGTTGCGCGAGGAGCCCGCCGGGGCGGGGAAGAAACAGGCGCGAAGCCGTTGCAAGGACAAGGCGCGCATGCCGCCAGACCAGCCTTCAAGAGAGGCCAGGGGCGGTACGAGTCATCGGAAAAAGGAGACCCTTGCTGGCACGATCCGGGATCGAACCCCATGCAGGATGAACCCATCGGGGGAGGTCGCCCTATCGCTTCGCCCGCCGCCAGCCTTTCCGCGTCCTAGCGCTCGACAAGCTCCCGGCGCAGCGCGGGGACCGTGGCGCAGGCGGGGCTGCCATCCCTGGCGGTGCCGCAAATGGTGGTGACGATAATCCCGCCTCCCGCCGCGCGCGCCAGCAGCGCCGGGTCGATATCATGGATATCGACCTTCATCCGGCGGGACCAGGGCGAGGCATGATCGCCCGCCGCTTGACCCACGCGCACATAGACGAAACGGCGCGAGGTACCTTCGCGGCGAACCTGGTCACCGAAGAATTTGGGACCGGGCCCGACCCGCACGGCGAAGTCGAAGGCGAGTGGTTCACCATCGCCGGACCTTTGCGGATCAAGCGGGGCGCCGTCCCTGGATTGAAGGCTGTGCCACACGCCGGGCACCGGCCGGTCGATGATGATCCGCATCGCGATTTCCGCCGTGTCCGCGCGCTTCATCATCGCTCTCCCTGTTTGCGCGCGTTCCGCCCCCGAAAGCCGCGCTCCTGTCATAATGCGCCATGCGAGCCTGTTCCAGCATGGATGGAGACGCGACAAAGCCGCGCGGCCGAGCCCCTCGGGCGAGGCCGCGCGGCGCGATTTTCCCGCATCTGGCGGGCGAGCGCGATCGCTCCCGCCCGCCTTCGTTCATGCCGCCTGGGGCAAAGGCCTTTTCTCCTCTTCCTCCAATTCCGCAGGGCAATCCCCAGCGGCCATCCGGCGCGCGGCGATGACCTTGGCATGGGCGGCGACCGTTCCGACGCCATCCCTGTCGGTATAGGCAGAGGGCGGGAACTGCATCCAGCGCGGCACCCAGCGCTCGACCTTGTCCCGGCCTTCCGCGCCTTCGAGATGATCGGCGATGATCTGCTTCAAGGTCTTCGCCTTCTCTCGCGCATTGGCGCTGGCGACCGTTTCCCCCGCCACCTCCGCCGTCATCCGGCCCAGCACCTCGCGGTCGCGCAGCAAGGAAAAGAGCGCTTCGTCGGCCTGCCACCAGTCGGCCATGGCGACCCCGACCTCCTCGCCGACAGCCTCGACCGCTGCCGAGCCTGCCATCAGGGTCTCGCCCATGACGACGGCAAGGACGCGCATCACCTCTTCGTCAGGCAGCGCGACAAGACGCAGGAACAGCCCGGCCACGCCATAGTCATCGCCGTTTCCGCCCGTCACGTTGGGTTCCTCGCTGCCGAAGCCGAGGCAATCCAGGACAATGCGCCGTTCCGTGTCGAAAACCGCCTCGCCCCGGCATGTCTCGATGCTCTCGCGGACCTCGTCGCTGCGCGTCATCTGCGGTTCGGGACGTACGGTCCATAGAGGCGAGCCGACGATGGCGTGCGCCACCATGAGCCGCAGGGCAAGCGCGGGATGGCCGACCAGTGCGGCGCGCACGGCTGCATGGCGGTGCAGGTCGACATAGGTCTGGAGCGTGGACGTTAGCTCGGGCCGCTGGGCCTTGGGCGGCGCGGCGGCTTCGCCGCGCTCGATCCAGCGCGCCTCCGCGCGCGTGACATAGCCTTCGTGAAACAGGACCTCGCCAGTTCCGCGCACATCGACATAGACGCGCCCGCCCTTGCGCTTGGGGGCCTTTTCATATTCCCACGCATGGAAATGCTCGGCAGGCGGGATCACGACGACATCGGCCCAGCCCTGTGCGATATAGGCTGCGCGCGATGCCTCAATCGCTGCGTTCTGCGCCGTCCAGAAGGCGTCAGGATCGGCGAAATAGCGATCCTCGCCGAACAGGTCGGAGACGGTCGCGCCGCTGAAACCATCGATGTCGAAGAGCGCGAAGCGGGCCGGGATCGATTGGCCGCCAAAAAGCCATGCCTTTAGCTGGTGGCCTGTGGGGACATAGGCGTCGGCGTCCTCGAACAGGGCAAGCCATGCCTTTTGCTGGCTCTTGCTCGCCAGTGTCAGGTGCCTGACGGTGATCCGGTCGATCCGCTCCGCGCGATAGAGATCGCGGATGCGCGGCAAAAGGTTGCCAAGCGCGAGGACGCGCCGGATGGAGAGTTCGGGCAGGCCGAAGGTCATGGCGATCTCCTCGACCCCGCGTCCCTCGCGCACCAGCCGGGTGAAGCTCTCCCACTGGCGCACTTCGTCCATGTCTTAGGTCATGTGTCAACTGTCCTTCGAAGCATTTTTTGGCAGATATCCGTCAGTTTCTGGTCTTGTTGTCGGGTGACACTGTCCTTCGAGCTTTGGTGGTCGCTGGCACGGCGCGGAGCGCCGTGTCACGCTCGGCGATCAGCCGAGCGTTGTGACGTTGGTGGCGGTGCGCTTCCGCTTCGGCTGTGAGGGCGCGCTGCAACAGCAGCGCGTTCTCGCTAACCAGGCGACGCTGCTCTTGCTTCATGGTGCGGATGAGGCCGTGCAGTTCGTCGAGCTTGTCCTGCCAGGTCGTCACCGGCTTGATGGGATCGCCGAGGATGGCGTGAAGGTCGTCGATGATATCACGATGGTTGGTGTAGATCGTGTTGCGCGCGACCCCGGATTCGCGCGCGAGGGTCGCGACGGTGAGCGTATAGCCGCGCTGATGCAGCGGGTGGACCGGGCATCCTTTGCGCAGCCGTTCGAACGCAGCGTTGAGCCGGACCTGGGTCTGCTGGCGACGCTGTTCATGACGATCGGGTTTCCTGGGCATTGGATCATCCCTCATCGAGCTGGGTGAGGATACGGTCGCATTCGGCGACCCTGGCCTCAGCAAGCGCACGACTGCCGGCATCGAGCACCGGCTGTTCGAGCAGTTTCAGATTGCGGGCACGGCGCATTTCCCACACGGACCGATGTCGGGGCGTGACCGCGAAGTTGGCGCAGGTCGAGCAAGTGGTCTCGGTCCTGAGCACCGGATTGGGGCCGGCCTCGCCGCCGAAGCACGCCGAGGTTTCGGGGCGATAGACGCAGTAACCCCAGTCGCACACGCCGAGCCGCAGGTCGGTTTCCGCCATGAGGAAGTCCACATATGCCTGCACGTCGCCATTCCGGGTGCAGCCGCGGAACCGGGATCGTGCCGCAATGACGCGCCCGGCCTTGCCGCCGAGCGCGGTTGCGGTCAGCATCTCCTCCAGCGCCGCTCGCGTTTCCTCTTGGGCATGACGGTCGATCAACTCGTCGAGCTGGAAGTCGGTGCCGACGTAGCCGCTGTCGGTCATCGCGCGCGTCACATGGCCAAGATGTGCCTGGAGCGCGGCGAGCCCGGTGCGGTCGCGCTTGCCGACGAACCGCGCGAACGTCTTGCGGCCCTGATGGGTGTTGAGGTGCCAGGGCTTGCCCTCGTGGAGCGGCAGGCCGATGAACGGTGCGAACAGCAGATTGAGACGACGGATGATCGTATAAGTGGCCGGCAGGTCGATCTCGACGGCAGGACCGATGAGGCCGGTGCTCGATGTGATCAGGAACAACTCCTCGCGTCGCGACCGGCGCCGCAGCCCATCGGTCAGCTTCTCCATCACTGCGACCGCACGCACGACCGGCTCGGGCGCGATCCAGCGGTGGACGTCACCATGATAGCCGCGTGAGGTCTTGAAGATGCGGCCCGTAAGATAGGCGAACCGCTCGTCACCCGTAGCGGAAGGGTGACGTTCGATGCATCCGGCTTCCAGCCCAAGGATCTCCGAGAGACGGGCGCCGACCAGCCAGGCGATCGTCACGAAGCAGGCATCGTAGAGCCGGTCGGCAAGGTAGCGCACGGTCTTGGTGCTCGTCACCGGCGCCCGATGCCAGGGGGCCTCCTCGCCAGGCAGCACCTGGAACCGGAACGGCGCGATCGCGTCGATGACGCGGAAGCCGGCCTTGGTGGGAGAGAGCCCGGATGCGAGCGCCGCATCATAGGCCGCCTGCGCCTCGCCTTGCAGGGCGAGGATATCATCGGCCGCCGGTCCGATCAGCCGCAGCGCCGACGACAGTAACGGCACCGCGATCGCGTCGGGGGTATAAGGCAGCCAACCTCGATCACTCCTTTTGAACATGCCTGTCGTGCCCGGGAACGGATCACCGATGGCGACCGTCGAGTAGCGCGCGCCTTGGAGATAGATCAGGATGAGCAGGCTGCGATAATGATGGAGTGTGCCCGTCTTGAGCAGTTCGCCCTTCGGGTTTCGGCGCTCGGCCATCGCCGCCATGAACCGCTCGCTTGCGCCGCGATCAAGGTCGGCGAACCGGCGATAGCCCTGATCTGCCATCCAGCGGATGAGGAGGCGAAGCCCCTTGAACAGTCTCATGAGCGTGCCATCATGAACGTGCCTTCGCCCCGGCGGGGGATCGACCTTCGCGCTCCACAACAGGGTCTTTGCCGCCGCCAGCCAGAGCAGTAGCTCAGGATCGGTGAACCGCCCTGTTGCGACCGTAAAACCCCAGTCGAGCGAGTAGTCGCCCCGACTACAACCGGGCCGGATGCCGTCCAGGTGCCATATGTCGTCGCTGAAGCGCGAGCGCGACGATATCGCGATGTCGGGCGCGAACGCCGCCGCCTGGGCGAGCAACAGGGTCATTCCAGCACCGGCAAGGCAGGCAGCCCCGCCATGATCGCCCGCGCGGCATCGTGCAACTCGCCGGGGAAGTCGGGGAGGATATCGCCCGTGAGGATGCGATGGCTCTCGGCGTAGATCAGTGCCCAGCGCGTCGGATCGATCCGTGTCCGTGCTTCCTCCAGTACTGCGATCGCCTGGAGGATGCGCGCCAGATGCTCGGCATCCAGCGGGATCACCAGGCCCGGACAGCGCAGACACGCCCCGAGCCGAGAACAGGGCCTGCCCTGCCTGTCGCCACCGAGCAGATTGAGGCAGTCATGCCCGAACGGCACGCTCGCGGGCATTGCCGCCGGCGGCGCTTGAGAGACGGTATTTTCCCCCATCACCCATCCGATCATCAGCGCCTGCGCGCGGGCGATCGTCTCAGCCTGGATGCGCGCCGCCTCCGGCCCACGCACATAGCGTTCGGTCGTGTCGATGCGCGCATGGTTGAGTAGCGCCTGCGCCGCGATCAGATCGCCTTGGCTCGCGGTATAGACCTGGGTCGCCGCGCTGCCGCGCAGGAACGCCGCCGCAAAGTCGGGAAGCGGTTCGCGCCATCGTTCGGGTGCGGCCCGGTTCCAGATCGCGATCCGGTCATTGGCGCGGTCGATAAACTTCTTGATGCCTTTGCCCAGCGTGCTCATCGATACGAGGCGCACCGTGCCGAGCTTCTCGCTCTTCATCAGGAACAACAAGTCACGCTCCTGCACGCGGGCCTGGCTTGCAAGCGTCGCGGTCATGGCGATCAGCCGATCGATCAGATTGGGCGCCGCATAGGGTCGCCGACGGTCGAACGAACGGCGCTGCGCCCGCTTCACCTTCGCACCAGCACGCGGCTTGCCCCAGTCGATCATCACCCGATGCTCGTCGAGCGGATGCGAGCTCTGGCAGTCGCGTCGCAGACGCCGCAATGGGTCGGGATTACCGGCGGTCTGAACCGCGAGCCCGAGGAAGAAGGCCGGAAGATACTCCAGTGTCAGATGGAGATAACCGGACAGATGCCGCAGCCCGCCACGCGTGCTCAGCGTGGAGACGCCATAGGGGACCTTGCTCGCTGCCGTCACCACGCCATTGCCGACGCGCGCTATTGTGCGCACGAACCGGCACGTTCGCGCATCAACACCGGGCACCGCGCCGCGCGTGGCGAGGATGCGTTGCCCGGTCTCGAACCGGTCCCAGGCTTCGTCGATCTCCTCATAAGCTGCCTGAAGGATGCTTTTGAGCACCGCCTCGCTGAGCTTGGGTCGCGGCGTCGGCGACCGATTGGGCCAGGGATTGTAAGGGAAGTCGATCCGGCTCGGCAGACGATCAGGCGCGTGCCGCTTGGTCCAGTCGACCAGATAGCGCAGCACCGCCAGCGCATTGGCTTTCGAAGGTGCGGTCCAGCCCTTGCCATCCGGGCCTGGCTGTCGGTTGAGCCAGTCCATATAGCGCCCGACCAGTGTGGAGGTGAGGTCGGCCGCGCCAGCCACCGCATCCTCCTCTCGCGCGAACGTCGCGAACAGGCGCAGCGCACGATAGCAGCCGCGCTGCGTATCCGGGCTCGATCCAGCGTGATGCCCCCGGAACGCTTCGGCCAGCAGCACCGTCACATCACCCGGAAGCCCGAGCCTTCCCAGATCGAACCGCTTGTCCACCTCGCCCCAGGCGTCGCGGAACAGGACGATGGTATCACTCGCCTCCCGCGTCACCATGCGCCGGTTGATCGGTGCCCGCCTAGCCATCGTCGATCAGCGCGCCGTAAAGCCAGGCGATGCTCTCCTCCAGTTCGGCACCATGCATTTCCACGCAGCGCAGATAGATGGCAGTGCTGGCGATCGACCTGTGTCCGAGCAGCACCTGGACCACCTTGAGCGGGTTGATTTCCGGTGTCATGCGCGCCTGCCGCTGGAGCTGCGCCAGCATCGTCATCGCATAGCAGTGCCGCAGCCAATGGCCGGTCCCGACCACGCCGGCCGCCTTGAACGCCGCGCTCATCGCAGCCGTGAACCGGACTGGACTGACCGGCTTGCCCCGGCTCGTCAGGAAAAGCGCCGAAGGTGCATGCCATGATGGATCAGCGCGGCGCAGCCGCCGGATCAGCGGGCCGCGCACCTCATCGATGTAGCGATGCGTGGCGTCGAGCAACCGGATCGGCGGATAGACCGTGCGCGGATAGCCGCCCTTGGTGATGCTGAGCCCGATCCCGACCAGCGGATGCTCATCGGCATCCAGGTGGGCGATCTCCGGCACCTGGAACAGCTCCAGCGCGCAAAGCTCCTTGCGGCGCATTCCCGTCACCAGCGCCCAGCTTGCCATCAGATCGTAAGGCGACGCCAGCGCACTGAACAGCCGGCGAAGCTGATCGGCGCGCAGGGCGCGCGGCAGCCGCTCGGCCTCCGGGACGGTCAGCACATTGGCCGCGACGATGCCGGGACGCGCATCGAGATGCGCGAGCATCGACTGCCGCCGATGCGACACACGCACGTCGATGTAATGGAACGGCAGCTCCACGATCCAGCTCCGCTGATGCGCCCAGCCATAAAAGCGGCAGACTGTGCGGACCCGATCGTTGATCGTCGAGCGCCCATAGGGCCGCTTCGTGTGCGGGCTCGGGCGTTCCAGCATCCGGTTGCGCCACGCCGCTATCTCGCGTTCGCCAACCGCGTCCCAGGCGATCCGGGATTGCTCCAGGCTATCGAGCCAGTCGTGTAGATGTTCGCTATAGGTGCGGATCGTCTCGGCCGCGTGGCTGCGGCCCGGGATGGTCGCCAGTTCGTGCAGATACGCGAACGCAGGCTCGATAATCGCCATCCCATCATCGACGATGACCGGGAAGTGCGCCGGGATGTCGCCATAGCCCGGCAACGCTCTGATGATACGCGCCATCTGTCCTCCGTGGCGCGTCGTGCGCGCCCGATAGCAGGACAGCCTATTGCCGTTCAGAGCCCATGATTACGCTCAAAAGGACAGTTTCTGCCCCATGCTTAAATGTGCGGCGCGCTCAGGCGCGCCGATAAACCCAAGGGCGTCCGTGTGACGGACTCGTCGCCCCCGATCGCAAGCGGGACAATACCACAACCGCCGCGCAAGTGCTTGTTCCAGGCCGCCCTCCGCCAGCTCTTCGGGTAAGCGCTGCGGGCGGCCTGGAACAAGCACACCATTCTCTTATTCTTTCTATCGAAGGACAATCTGGACACATGACCTAAGGCGTCGAGCCGGGCCATGTTCTCAATCATCGAGGCTTCGATGGCGGCGGCATCGTCGCCATCCTCCATGATCCCGCAGGGCAGGAGCAGCGCCTCGGGATCGATATCGCCCGCGTCCCGCCGTTCGTCGGCGACGATACGGCTTGCGTGGAAGCGGCGGCTGCCCGCGATGATGCCGAAGCGGCCTTCGGCATCGGGGGGACGGACCAGAAGCGACTGTATGACGCCGCGCGCCCGGATGGTCGGCAGGATGTCGGAGACGTCCGGCGCCTTGCGGCCAAAGCGCATGTTGGTTTTGTCGACATAGAGCCTGTCGAGCGGGATATGGTCGAGTTTCATGGGTCATATGCCTTTCGTCAAAAGGTGCCGGTCGCGCTGTTTGCGATGCTCAGGACGTGACCGGCACTGAGGGTGGCGGCATGACGCGCCGCCTTGCGTCATCCGCCGTCAGGACGGTGGAAGATCAGGGTCCGCAGCCGTCTCGCCCGAAGCCGGGCCATGGCGGCGGAGCATCGTCTGCGCCCAGAGGATCGAGCCGGACCGGCGCGACCATGTGGCCCAGACGGAAAGCGGATGAGCCGTCTCGAAGGCGAGATCGCGCTCGATGGCCATGCCATAGGGCGGCCGGATGGCAGCGATTTCCGAGAGGCTGAACGTGCCGAGTTCCGGGCAACCGAAGCCAAGATCGGCAAGGCCGAAAAGCGTATCGCCATCCTCGGCGAGTTCGCTCGCCAGCCATGTCGCCGCGCCCAGCGGGTTGAACAGCTTGAGAAGGGGCACGAAGTCCGGTTCGGTAATGCCGCCGCGCAGGGCGATGCCGTGGCGAATGGCGTTCGCGCGCAGTGCCTTGCGCAGTTCATCGGGAAGCAGGATCATGCTGCGATCCTTTCCTCGGCGCGGGCGCTCTCGACCTCGCGATGGCGGGACAGCAACCAGTCGGCGGCCTTGGAGGCAGCGCTGGCGGCGCGAAAGATGGCGCGGTTGTCCTCGCGCAGGACATCGAGCCACGCGCCGAGGTAATCGGCATGACGGACGGTCGGGACGATGCCGAGCGCGGCGCACAGGAAGGCCGAGCCCATTTCCGCGATAAGTTCCTCGCGGGCATAGTCCTTGCTGCCGAAGGGATTGGTCATATCCCGGTTCAGCCGCTTGGGGTGGCCGGTCGCATGACATAATTCGTGAAAAGCCGTCCTGTGCCAGTTCACCGGATCGAAGAAGGCGGCCTGCGGCGGGACGGCGACGAAGTCGGCACTGGGCGCATAGAAGGCCTTGTCCCCGCCTATGCGGAACTCGACGCCCGAAGCGGCGATCACTTGCCGGGCGACCGGCTCGATCTCGCTCTCGTCCAATGGCACCGGATCGCTGCCAAGGTCTAAGGGGAGCCCATCACATTGGGCGACGTTGAAGAGGGTAAAGCGCTTGAGGAAGGGAATGGCGCGGGGCTCGTCGCCATCGCGCGTCGCCCGCTCGGCCTCGCCCCTGGGGGTGAAGCGATCGGCATAGACCACGCTTACGCCGTGCTCGCCCTTACGGACGCATCCTCCCGCCTCGCGAGCCTGCCGAAAGGTCAGCCAGCCTTGCGAAGGCCAGCTGTTTTCGATGACGGCGCACCACAGGATCAGGATGTTGACGCCAGAGTAAGGCCGGGCGGTCACCGCGTTGTGCGGCAGGCCGGGCGCGGCGTTGACGCCCGGCCCTTCGATCTTTCCCCATGGCTGGACCCAAGGGAAGCGCCCCGCCTCCAGTTCCGAGACGATGCGCGTGGTCAGCTCGTCATAGAGGCTCGCACGTTCGCTGTCCCTGTCCTTTCCGACCTCACGGGCAGCACTGCGGCTTGACGATTTCGGCATGGCCTGTCCTTTCCACCACCCTAAAAAAAGGCACAAAGCCTCCCCGCAAAGGCGGGGGTGGGCGGCGACATGCGACCAAGAGGCCCGGCTCCAGCGGGCAAGGACACCGCAAGGGCGGAACGGATGTGGAGCACCCCGCAGGAGCGCAGCGGGCGGGGTTGTCCTTGGCCGCGACGGGCCTAGCCGGGAGCGCCGGCCACACCCGCCACGCCGGGAGAGGCAAACAGGAAACGCCGCCGCGCGAACCGGGCGGCGACCATCATCCTGCAAAGGCAAATGATCCCACTCGTCCCTCCACACAGGAGGACCGTCACCAGACAAAAAGAGTGCGTGGCGCGAAGCGCGCATCCTTGAAACGGGTTTCGATCTGGAGTAGGAAGACAGGGTGTGATCCCGGTTCGACGTTTGGCGACGTCGCTCCACTACTCCAACGGATGCCCGGCCTTCGTGCCGGGCGTTCTTTTATGTGGTCACAGCCACCCCTTCATTCCAAAGTCCCCACCGGCAGCGCCGGCCTGATGATCCGGAACGGCATGGTCCGCCCGGTCGGTTGATCTGACGGCATGACACCGACAGGAGAGGGATATTTGCAGTAATAATCCTACATCGAAAGGCCTGACGGTTCGTGCTTTCGCGTAGGAATGCAGAAAATCGTTCGTGCTTTCGAGTAGGAATAGCCGCTCCATTCGTGCTTTCGAGTAGGAAAGAGGCCGCCCATTCGTGCTTTCGAGTAGGAATGGGACAGGGTGCGCGAATCAGGATGCGGCCACACGCCACGATGCAGCATTTGCCGCGGGCCGCAGGCAGCATCGGAACGCGATCGGGCAAGATGCCGCGCCTGACGCGGGCAGGGGCCTCAGCGGCCGGGGGCAGCGTCCAGCGCGGGCAACGCCCGGCGGGTGATGACGACCCGCGCCGTGCTGGGACGACGCCCGGCCTTGCGCGGCGCATCCTCGCTGTCCGGGACGACCGCCATGGGCGCATCCTCAACCAGCCTGATATCATAATCGGGAATGGCGTTGGCGGCCGCGATCTGGCGCATGGCGATGCGGAAATTGGATAGCGGGTTCTGGAAACCGGTCTGGAGCTTGAGCAGGTTGAGGTCGATATCGAGCGGCTCACCATCGACGCAGCTGGACCGGGCGACTTCGTAAATGCGCCGCTCAATCGGTCCGAGCTGGAAATAAGTTGATGCATAATCAAGGACTTGTCTATCACGCAAAATGGCGCGGAACAGCCAGTCGCACAGCCGCACCTTGACCGATTTCAGCCGCTTTTCGCCATTGGCGGTGCGCGCATATTGCAGTCGCGCTTCCGACAGCCAAGAGAAGAAACCTTCCTCGCCTTCGCCCCCGGCCTCGATATTGGTGCGGATCTGCGTCCCCTGAAGCCGCTCCAGCGCGTCGGCCAGGCGGGAATAGGAACGGGCGCTGTGATTGGCGCCGGTAACGCTGAACAGGTCGTGCGCGGTGAAGGTAAAGTCCTGCGAAATGCTCATACCCGCCTCCATCTTCGCGGCCATGAGGCTGGCGATATAGACGACGATTTCCTTGTCATAGATGGTGGCGACGCCGCGCGCGCTGGGCCGCACCTCGATAGACACGGTGGGAGTGGATTAGGCCAGCGGCTTCATCCACGCATTTTTGGCAAGCGCGAAAAAGGGAAAGGCCATCAGCGATCGCTCGCCACGGATTTCGCCCAGCAGCGGACTGTCAAGCTGGAACAATTCATTCTGCGCCGATGCCATTATGGTCGCTCCATCCCGAAAACCATGTCTTCCCTATTTCTACTCGAAAGCACGAACTGGGCGCTTTGCCGTCTTTTTCCGTCCTGTCGGCGCGTCAGTCGCCATGTCATCCCGCCGTTCATACCCCAGATGGGGGAGGAATGTCAGACGCTGCCGGTTGTGCACCATCCTGCTGCACAGCCGCATCGAAGGGCAGGGCGGTGTCTTCCACCATAGTATCGCCCAAAGCACGGACCCGTGCTTCACGCTCCTCCAACAGGCGTAGTCCGGCGCGCACGACATCGCTGGTCGAGCCATAACGGCCCGATCTCACCTGTTCGCTGACGAACTGGCTGAAATGATCGCCGATAACGATGGAGGTATTACGCGCCATGATGGTCCCTAGACGGCGGATGATGGACGGAAGCTATACCAATAAATAATACAGGGCAATGCAAGATAAATGGTATCTTTATGATACCATATGGTATCCAAATAACTCCATGAATACACAATGGTATGAAGGCGCTGTCGATTGGGTGCGGGCAGCAAAAAATCCAGATGCCGCATTGTCGCGGTAAGCAATCTGGACATAGAATTGTGGCAGATGCCATGAAATGGTGTCAGGGGGATTTCGATGGATAACAAGGCACAGCCAACAGCGGCAGGTTCCAATATGCGCATCACGCCCGTCATATTGGCGGGTGGATCGGGCACGCGGCTCTGGCCATTGTCGCGCAAATCCTATCCCAAGCAGTTCGTGCCGCTGGTGGGGGACGCAACGCTGTTCCAGGCCGTCGCCCGTCGCTTGTCCGGCGCGACGGACGATTTTACCTTCACGCGGCCGATGGTGCTGACCAACGCATTATTCCGTTTCATCATCGCCGAACAGCTGACGCAGGAAGGGATCGACCCCGACGCCATCCTGATCGAACCGGAAGGGCGCAATACCGCGCCTGCCATATTGGCGGCGGCGCTGCATCTGGCGGCACGGCAGCCCGACGCCATCATGCTGGTCGCGCCGTCCGACCATGTGGTGCCCGACGTCGCGGCATTCCACGAAGCGGTGGGCAAGGGGCTGGACGCGATCGACCGGGGCGATCTGGTGACGTTCGGCATACAGCCGACACGGGCGGAAACCGGCTATGGCTATTTGGAGATCGTGAGCCGACCGGATGGATCAGGCGCACCGATCAGCCTGACCAGCTTTGTCGAGAAGCCCGATGCCACCCGCGCGCAGGAGATGCTGGCGACCGGCAACTATCTGTGGAACGCCGGGATTTTCCTGTTCGCAGTCAGGGACATCATCGCCGCGTTCAAACGGCACGCGCCCGCCATGCTGGATAGCGTGCAAATGGCGGTCGAGCAGGCGGAGGCCGATCTGGGCTTCCTGCGCCTGGCGGCCGATCCATGGAGCAAAGCGGACAATATCGCCATCGACGTCGCCATCATGGAGCGGGCCGACAATCTATCCGCCGTCCCCTATGATGCGGGATGGTCGGATCTGGGCGATTGGGATGCTGTGTGGAGCCACATGCAACCCGACGAACAGGGTGTATCGCTGTCTGGCGCGGCAACCGCGATCGATTGCCGCAATACGCTGCTGCGATCCGAGAGCGAGGGGCTGGAGATTGTCGGCCTTGGCCTCGACAATATCGTCGCGGTAGCGATGAGCGACGCGGTGCTGATCGCCGACAAATCGCGCACGCAGGACGTGAAGAAGGTGGTCGAGGCGCTGCAACGCAAGGGCGCAGTGCAGGCGGAGACGTTCCCCAAGGATCATCGCCCCTGGGGCTGGCATGAAAGCCTGCTGATCGGGGGGCGGTTTCAGGTCAAGCGCATCACCGTGCTGCCCGGCGCATCGCTCAGCCTGCAAAGCCATTTCCACCGGTCCGAACATTGGATCGTCGTGGAGGGGACGGCGCGCGTCACATTGGACGGCGACGTGTCGGTGCTCACCGAAAACCAGTCCATCTATATCCCGGTCGGCGCGCAGCACCGGATCGAAAATCCGGGGCGCATCCCCATGGTCTTCACCGAAGTGCAGACCGGCCCCTATGTAGGGGAGGATGACATCATCCGTTACGAGGACCGCTATGCGCGGGCATGACCATGGCTACAAGGTCTGATAACAGGCCCGAATGAACGAGCCGACGCCCACCTATCCCTTCATCGCCAGAGGCGCGAGCGCTGAGTTATTCGATATTGGCGGGGGGCACGCGCTCAAACTGTTCCGCGACAGCGTGTCGGACGAGATGATCGCGCGCGAAGCCGAAGCGTCTGCCCATGCGGCGGCATGCAGAGTACCGACAGCCGCGGCGATCGGGCGACAAACATCGGACGGACGGCGAGGCATCGTCTATCCCCGACTTGAAGGCATGACGTTGATAGATTGGGTCCGTCGCAATCCGATGCGGGCAGGGTGGGCCATGAACCAAATGGGTAGGTTTCATGCAGCCATGCATCGGGCAAGTGGAGGAAATTTGCGGTCGCTGAAACAGGTTTTAGCGACCGATATTGCCTACGGTCCCGCCCCCGATACGCTGCAACGCGCCGCCACCGCCTATCTGGAGGCATTGCCGGACGGCGACGCCCTGACCCATGGCGATTTCCATCTGGGCAATGTCATGATGACACCGCAGGGCATGGTCGTAATCGATTGGTCAAAGGCGGCGGCAGGGCATCCGGCGGCCGATGTGGTACGGTCCGAAATGCTGATGCGCTTTGGCATCGGACCGAGCGACTGGGTGACGAACCTTTGGCGCGACTGGGCGGCGGGGCAATTGGCTAAAAGCTATCTGGCGTCGGGCGCCGTCACGATGCGCGACATGGAGCAATGGCGACCCGTCGTCGCGCTCGCCTGGCTGCGCGCGCGCGACGCCGGGCGCACACCTGCCTTCACGCGCTATCTGGACAGGGCATTGCGCAGAAACGGGCTCGGTAACCTGCGCGCCGAATCATAATCAATCCGATCCGAAAAGATCTCGCGTGAAGATCTTGTCCGAGACATCCTCTATGTCCGCGGTCATGCGGTTGGCGATGATGATGTCGCATTCCTGCTTGAACGCGCCAAGATCGCGCACGACCCGCGACCCGAAAAACGCATCCTCCTGCATCGCGGGTTCGTAGATCACGACCTCGATGCCCTTGGCCTTGATCCGCTTCATGATGCCCTGGATCGAAGACTGACGAAAATTGTCGGAACCCGCCTTCATCACCAGGCGGAAGACGCCGACCTTTTTCGGGCGCTTCGCGATGATCTGGTCGGCTAGGAAATCCTTGCGGGTGTGGTTGGCGTCGACGATCGCGCGGATCAGGTTCTGTGGCACTTCGGAATAGTTGGCGAGTAGCTGTTTGGTATCCTTGGGCAAGCAATAGCCGCCATAGCCGAAGCTGGGATTATTATAATGCGACCCGATGCGCGGATCGAGGCCGACGCCGGTAATGATCTGGCGGGAATCCATGCCATGAGCGATGGCGTAGCTGTCCAGTTCGTTGAAGAAGGCGACCCGCATGGCGAGATAGGTGTTGGCGAACAGCTTGATCGCCTCCGCCTCGCTGGGGTCGGTGAACAGGATTTCCACGTTCTTCTTGACCGCGCCCTGCAACAACAGGTCGGCGAAGATGCGAGCGCGTTCCGACCGTTCGCCCACGATGATGCGCGACGGGTGGAGATTGTCCTGAAGCGCTTTCCCTTCACGCAGGAATTCGGGAGAGAAAATAACCTGATTGGTGTTAAGTCGCTGACGGACATCTTCCACGAAGCCGACCGGTACGGTCGATTTGACGACGATGGTCGCGGCGGGATTGGCCGCCTTGGCTGTCTGGATCACCGCTTCGACCGAGGAAGTGTCGAACTTGTTGGTGCCGACGTCGTAATTGGTCGGCGTTGCGACGATCACATAATCGGCATCGACCAGGGCCTGTTGCGGATCGAGCGTGGCAGTGAGGTTGAGCGGACGCGTGGCAAGGAACTCTTCCAGTTCCACGTCGACGATCGGCGATTTGCGCGCATTGAGCATATTGACACGTTCGGGCGTGATGTCGACCGCCGCGACTTCATGATGCTGGGCCAGCAGAACAGCATTGGAAAGCCCGACATAGCCCAGGCCGAAAACAGCGATCTTCATTCTTTGTCATTCCTTGCATCACGCACCGCCACGGGCGCGTCCGGCACTCCGGATCGGCATATGGCATCCCTGCGACGGATAAGACCGTCTTACAACCATTCATTATGGGGGAAGCAATGCAATTTCTCCTTCCACACTCAATATATGTGATAAAGGACATTATCACATATTATTCCTCATTCGGGTCCTTTTGGCATGCTTCCGACGATCAACCTGTCATCACTCCCCCTGCCACCGATCGTTGCGGAAGCGTCGCCGCATGTGCATATGCGCTTTCTGGAATTTTTCGCGGCCAATATCCGCAACGTTCATACGCGGCGTTCCTATGCGAAAGCGGCGGGGGATTTCCTGTCATGGTGCTTTGGCCATGGCGTGCGCAGGCTGGGCGAGATTGCGCCGATCCATGTCGCTGCTTGGATCGAAATGCTGGGTCAGTCGCTCGCCCCACCGAGCGTCAAGCAGCGCTTGGCCGCGATCCGTCATCTGTTCGACTGGCTAGTGACGGGGCAGGCGATCCCGGCCAACCCCGCCGCCAGTGTGCGCGGGCCAGCACATAGCTCCCGAACCGGACGGACGCCAGTGCTGGAGGTCGCTGAGGCGCGGGCGCTGCTCGATGCGATCGACGTTTCGACGCCGGCAGGACTGCGAGACCGAGCGCTCATCGGCCTGATGATCTATAGCTTCGCGCGCGTCGGGGCAGCGCTTGCAATGAAGCGAGAGGATGTGTTCGTGCAGGGACGGCGGCTGTGGCTGCGCCTGCATGAGAAAGGCGGCAAGCGGCATGAGATGCCCTGCCACCATATGCTCGAAGATTATCTGCTCTCTTATATAGAAGTGTGTTCGCTGGATGAGGGCAGGGGACCGCTGTTCCGCACTATCGACCGGCGCAACCGTGCTTTGAGCGAGCGGGCGCTACGGCAGGCCGAAGCCCATGCGATGGTGCGACGGAGAGCGCGGGCTGCGGGGATCGAGACGCGGATTGGCAATCACAGTTTTCGAGCGACGGGCATTACCTTTTATCTGAAGAATGGCGGGACGTTGGAAAATGCCGCAGCCATGGCCAATCATAGCTCAACCCGCACGACGCAACTTTATGACCGGCGCCGCGACGAGATCAGCCTAGCGGAGGTGGAACGAGTAAGGATATGAGCCTTAAATTAGCCCGTATAATGAAGAGATGGCTTGAGGGAATCTGGACAGCTCGATACGTGGATTTTCTGCCTGACAGGGGCCATGGTGGCCGCCAAACAGAAGTAGAAATGAAGAGACGTCCCCGCTGCAATCATAGCTTAGCATTCAAGGCGAAGATGGCGCTTCGCGCTATCAGAAATACAGACGTAGAAAATCACTGATTTCAAAAGAATTAAGGATTATCAGCATTTGTCATGTGGCGTAAAATGTACAGGGTTGAGTTTGCCCCTTGCGCTATTCTAAGGCGCCTTGCTGACCAGAGCGTCCAATCCGGCGGCAAAATGATTCTGATAAGATGACTGTGACGGTAAGATGAAGAGCGGGGTCCAAGGGGCAGTCGGGGAAGCGCTTTCGCGCTGCAAAACGCATTTTATCGCCACCGCGGCGTTCAGCGCGCTGATCAATCTGCTTTATATCGCGCCGACCATTTACATGTTGCAGGTGTATGATCGTGTCGTGCCGACACAGGGTTTACAGACCCTGCTTTTCCTAACGATCATATTGCTGTTTGCGTTAATTTCACTGGCGCTGCTTGATCGAGTACGTCAGCGATTGCTGGCGCGTGCAGGCGTGCAACTGGATGCGATCATTGCGCCGATGATATTGGACGGGACGCTGGGGCGGCCGGATCTGCCCGTTGCGCGGCAGGCATTGCGCGAATTCGATCAGATGCGTGGCACGCTCACCGGCCCGGGGATGCTGGCATTGTTCGATGCACCGTGGGTTCCGATCTATCTGCTGGTATGTTTCCTGGTCCACCCATGGATTGGCGTCGTCGCCATTGTCGGATGCGCGCTGATGCCGATGCTTGCCTGGGCGAATGAACGATTGACCCGGAAGCGTCTGGACGCAGCGCAGTTGATTGCGAGCGAGAGCTATGCGCATCAGGACGCCGTGCTGGGCGCTGCCGATAGTGTAAGGGCGCTGGGAATGCGGCGCGCTTTTGTTGCCCGGCAGCTGCGCAAGCGAGAAGCCATGCTGACGGCACAAACCGAGGCTGGTTTTGCGAGTGGCAATATCCTGTCGATCACCAAGTTCGTCCGGATGGCATTGCAATCTCTTGCATTGGGTCTGGGGGCCTGGCTGGCGGCAGATAATTTGATTTCAGGAGGTGCGATATTCGCTTCGTCCTTTCTAATCGCACGCGCCCTGCAACCGGTTGAGCAACTGATCAGCAGCTGGAAAGCGATCGTCCAGGCGCGACAAAGCTATAGCAGCATCAATGGCCTGTTGCACGCGACGCCCGTGGGTGCCGCGCAGACGCAGCTTCCTGCGCCGCGTGGTGCGCTGGAACTGGATGGTGTCACAGTTTTGAACGAAGCGCGTAATGGTGCAACGGTTCAGGGCATTTCTCTGCGTATTGCGGCAGGTGAGGTGGTTGCGATCATCGGTCCCAGTGGTGGCGGAAAATCGACGCTGGTGCGCACGATCGCTGGCGCGCAGTTGCCGGATCGGGGAACTGTTCGCATTGATGATGCGGATGCGCGCGATTGGGATCCTGAAAAGCTGGCGCAGCATATTGGTTATTTGCCACAAGATTCAGCGCTGTTTGCGGGAACCGTTGCAGAGAATATCGCACGGTTTTCCGGAGAGGTGAACATGGATCGTGCGGCTATAGACGCCGCGGTTGTGCAGGCAGCAGAGCAGGTCGGTGCTGCCCCCATGATGGCGCGGTTGAGCAATGGATATGATCATCGTCTGCATCTGGGCGGCAAAGGTGTTTCGGCAGGGCAGGCGCAGCGTATAGCATTGGCGCGGGCCGTTTATGGTGATCCCGCCATTCTAATATTGGATGAACCCAATGCCCATCTGGACCGAGAAGGGGATGTTGCCCTGATACAAGCGCTGTCGGCGCTCAAAGCGAGGGGGAAGACGATTTTGATCGTATCCCATAAATTGGGTATCCTGCCAGTGGTCGACAAAATCATGGTGCTGCGTGATGGTCGCGCAGAGCTGTTCGGCCCGCGCGACGAGATACTGGCAAAGGTGGCGCCACCTGCCGTTCGGCACATGCCTTCGCCGCCTGCAGCCGGTGCGGCATGAGAAAGCCAATGGCCCTGCCTGCGCCCGGTTCGGATGTTCATCTGGCCAATCCCAAAGGCGACATTCGTTTCGGGATTGCTGTAGCCGCTGTGTTCTTTGTGGGATTTCTTGGCTGGGCGGCATTTGCTCGCCTGGACGCCGGGGCCGCTGCGTCCGGCACCTTGGCCGTATCCGGGCAGCGTCAATCAGTTCAGCATCGCGATGGCGGCGTCGTGCGTAAATTATATGTCCGTGAAGGACAGCGGGTTGCGCGGGGGCAGCTGTTGATGACGTTGGCCGCTCCTGATGTGCAGGCGCAGGAGCGTGCACTGACATCGCAAGCGATCCGGCTGTTGGCGCAACGCGCCAGATTGCAGGCGGAGCAGTTGGGCACGACCCGGATAGCCCAGCCGAAAGAGTTTTCCACTCTTGATCCGCAAGACAAGGCCGACGCGATGGTGGCAATGACATTGCAGCAAAGCGAGTTGACGGCGCGCATCGCGGTTCTTTCATCGCGGCGCGACGCACTGGCGCAGCGTGGAATGCAATCTAGCGAACAGGGACGCGGTTATGATGGCCAGAGTATCGCGGCCCGCGAGCAGTTGCGCATATTGGATGAGCAGATAGCTGCATTGAAGCCTGTTGCCGACAAGGGTTTCGTATCGAAGACGCGTATGCGCGAACTGGAACGAGCAAGAGCCGCGCTGGAGGGGCAGCGGGGTCAATATGCGGCCAGCGTCGCCCAAACGCGCGGCGCGACGCGGGAAAGCCAGATAGAGGCGATTGAAGCGGAAAGCAGTTTTCGGGAGCGGACCGCTTCTGAATTACGTGATGTCGAGACTGGGTTGGGCGATGTAATGCCGAAATGGCGCGCCGCCCGCGACCAACTGGCCCGCACGGCGATCCGTGCGCCGGTTACGGGCGAAATTGTGGGACTGAGCATTTTTACGCCAGGCGGTGTTATCGCAGGTGGACAGAAGCTGATGGATATCGTTCCGGAAAATCAGCCGCTGCTGATTCAGGCACGTATTGCGCCGGATGACGCAGATGACCTGACCATTGGACAAAAGACGCTGGTCAAATTTTCGGGACTTCACGAGCGGCAATTACCCAATCTGGAAGGGCGATTGCAGCGCCTGTCGGCCGACAGCGTATTCGACGAAAGAAGTGGGCAGACCTATTTTACCGCTGATGTAGTGGTTTCCGAAGACCAGATTGGTTTGATCCGCAAGGTGCGGGGTAGGGCCTTTGAGTTGCGTCCAGGAATGCCGGTTCAGATTCTGATTCCCCTGCGGCGGCGTACAGCACTCGACTATCTCCTTGAGCCACTAATCGGTAGTTTCTGGACGTCGTTTCGGGAGCATTGATCAACGTAAGATGTCCTCTGGAAATAATGTGGCAATGGAGCGATGGGGAAGTTCGAAATGCTCGCTCAGGCGCATTGAATTCGCTGGACAAATGCTACCAACTCCGTGAGAAAGCTCGAAAATATCATACAAGGTCGCGATAATTTTTTTAACGCATGCACGGCATCGTGCGTGCGCATTTAGCAATGCCTTGGAGAAATTATGGCGACTATTACCGGAACACCAGGCGCTGACACATTAAGCGGCACTGAAGGCGATGACGTAATCGATGGCCTGTTTGGACCCGATTACATGTACGGGCGCGGTGGCAACGACCGTTTTGTGTTTAGCGGCGTGCAGATATCGTACCCTCAGCCTCCCAAGGGAATAATCGATGGTGGTGATGGTTACGATGAAATCGATGTCACTGCGGTTTCGCCCGTTTACATTTACGGATCGTCTTCAAGCTCGTCGGTTGATCTGACTGTAGGAAATCAACGATTTAATGTCCAGAATGTCGAACGGATCTCGCTTGGAAACTGGAATAATACACTTACCGTTTTCGGTAATGACATTGACTATGTGACCGGAAGCGGATCTGACGTAATTACCTGGTACGGCTCAGGCGGGATGAATGCTGGGGCAGGTAATGATCAAGTCGTCTTGGCCGGTAACTTTGGTGGTTATGGAAAAAAATCCGTAATAAATGGAGGGTCTGGTCAGGATAAGCTATCAATTACTGGCTCTTCTTTCCAAAATTATGAACTCGATTTAGAAACCGGAAATTTTGGTACAGTTTATTATCCGTCATATACTGGTCAGAAGATATACTATTATAATATTTCTGCGATTGAAAATGTCGATGTAGTCGGCGGTGGGGTCTATTGGATGACGCCACTCACTTGGCCGTACGACCCAAATGCCGAGAAATATCTGAATGGCACTATCGTCCGTGCTGATGGGGCGGACAATATTCTTACGTTAACAGCCGATTCGACCGGTGGCGGGTTGTTAGATGGCCGTGGCGGCAATGACGTGTTGAATGGTTCAAATTTCAAAGACATGCTTTATGGTGGCGATGGCGACGATCGTATTTTCGGCCGCGGCGGAGCCGATGAAATCTATGGCGGTGCCGGTAACGACTTTATCGGCGCGCTGGCCGATGGTGATGTAATCGACGGCGGCGAGGGATTTGACATTGTCAGCTATGCTGGACTGACCCGCAGTTATGGCGTCTCGTCGGAAAATATGACTGCGATCGTATCGTCCGGTGGATCTGGCGACACTATCAAGGCTGTCGAGAATGTCGAGTTCCGCGACGCGACGTTGACATTCGATGTCGATAGCAATGCAGCCTATGTCATGCGGTTGTATGACACGGTGTTGCACCGCGAGCCGGACATGGTCGGGCTGGATGCCTGGCTCGACAGGATGGATAAAGGACTGAGCAAGGCCGATGTTGCCGCTGCATTTGTCGGATCTCCGGAATTTCTGGGCAAGACTGGTGCGCTTTCAACTGCTGATTTCGTGGAGTTTCTTTACACCTCTGCGCTTGGGCGGTCTTCGGATGAAGCGGGCAAGGCCAACTGGGTTGCCAATCTTGATGCAGGTTTGAGCCGTGCGGAGGCCGTCATCGGTTTTTCCGAAAGCGGTGAACATCGTGGTCTCACGGCCGATACACTTGCCAAGGGATTGTGGGTCACTGACGACAATTTCCAGCAGGTAGCGGCGCTGTACGATAGCTTTGCCGACCGCCTGCCAGATCGGCAGGGGTTGCTAAATTGGGTAACCGCTCTTGAAAATGGCGTGACGCTGAAAGATGTCGCCACAGGATTTGCCAACTCTTCCGAATTTGCGCAGAAGACGGCGGGCCTGTCCAATGCCGATCTGGTCGAATTCATGTATATGAATACGCTGGATCGCGGTGCCGATGGCGCCGGTAAGCAGGCATGGGTGGCTGCTCTTGAAGGCGGTATGACCAAGGGAGAACTTCTCCTTGGATTCTCATCGAGCGAAGAACATTTCAGTTTGATGCAGGACCATATTTACTCAGGGGTCGATTTCCTGGGCTAGTACGCAGTATCGCGGTGCGGGCGAACGCATGTTGGTCCGCACCGTATTTTTAGATGGTCGACACGCTTAGGGTCAGGACTTCTGTGGTTGCCGCCCGTGATGCAAGAGGGTTTTGACCTTCTGAACTGGTGATCGAGTGCGGTCTTCTGTCAGGCTGTTGATTGCTACTGAGATGTGACCCGGGGTTTCCATTGAGAAATGGCTCTGAATCACTTTTGCTGCTGGTGATGGTATCCTTCCCCCGCTTTACTGGGAGGATCTGTCATGCACGGGCGATTTCAACGAGCGCGTCTTGCCCCTGAAGGCTTTGCGGTGGTGTCACTGCAGGGTGTCGGAGATGATTTCCATATTCAACTGCGTTCTCGCTGCCTTTCAGGCGTTTGTCCGGATTGTGGCCGCCCAAGCCAGCGAGTTCAGAGCCGGTATGTGCGGAGACCTTCGGATTTACCGTTGGCGGGCCGCCGTGTCGTTCTAACGATCCAGGCGCGCCGCTTCTGGTGTGACGCGGTCGTGTGCGGTCGGCGCATCTTCTGCGAACGGTTCGATGTAGGTGTCCTGGCGCGATATGGCCGGCGTACTCAACGTCTTGAGACAATTGTCCACCATCTGGGCCTCGCATTGGGCGGGAGACCTGGAGCCGCATTTGCCAACCGTCTAATGGTGCCGGTGAGCAAGGACACTTTGCTGCGGGGTGGTGCGGCGGCACGCTGTTGATCGATGTGACGACCTCCATCAGAAGGTTTTGTTGGACAGCGAGGGATCGTCTCGCAGTGGGCTCAACGGCGCCGCCTCGCTGAAAAGGCCGGCCAAAGCGGCCTTATGCGCACACCCTCGGCGCGGGTTCTGGCTCGCCTGATGACCTCCGCTCAGGATGGATTGGGCAAATCAGATGCCATCCTCGTTGCCGTCATCGAGAACTGTGTCCCTGAGTTGGTGACGGCACGCAAAGCAATCGGCGACTTCCAATCGATGATCAGATCAAAGTCAGCCGCGAAACTTGATGGGTGGATCGAGCTGGCCAAGGACAGCCTTGTCGCTTCCTTTGTCAACGGTGTAGAAAAGGACCTGATTGCGGTACGCAACGCGATCATTTCACCGTGGTCAAATGGGCAGACCGAGGGCCAAATCACTCGCCTCAAGCTGATAAAACGACAGATGTATGGTCGAGCGAAGCTGGACCTGCTGCGCGCTCGCGTGGTCGGCGTATGACCATCACCAGCAGCAAAAGTGATTCAGAGCCAATTCTCAGTGGAAACTTATAGCGCCCCCGGGTCACATCTCAGTGGCAATCAACAGGATCATGCATCCGCCTGCGGCCTGAGTATCCTGGGCATGTGTGGGCCTACGACTTCGTCGAGGGGCGCACGCATGACGGCCGCAAGTTCCGCATCCTGACGATCATCGACGAGGTCAGCAGGGAATGTCTGGCGCTTATCGTTGCGCGACAGCTCAAGCATGAGGATGTGCTGGCGGCCTTGGCGGACCTGTTCATCTCGCGCGGCCCGCCTGCACATATACGGTCAGATAATGGCGCCGAATTTATCGCCAATGCCGTCCAGCAATGGCTGCGGCAGATCGGCGTGAAGAGGGACTATCAGGAATTTCGTGTGCGGCGAGGCGGTTGACCATCAGGCCGTCATGGCCCTGATGAAACGTTCGCCGAAGAGCACGGCAAATTGCGCCTTCGCCATGTTCCATTCGCGCGGTGGCATTTTCCACTCTTTTTCCGATCGGTTCAAGATCAGATAGAGCAGCTTGGTGGCGGCCTCATCACTGGGGAAATGGCCCCGGGCACGAACAGCGCGGCGAAGCTTGGAGTTCAAGGCTTCTATCGAATTTGTGGTGTAGACGATCCGCCTGACCTCATCAGGAAAGGCGAAAAATGGGATGACCTCGGGCCATGCTCGGCGCCAACTCTGGCCGATGGCGGGATAGCGCTGCCCCCAGAAGCTTGCTTCGAAGGCTGTCAGCGCTTCCTCGGCGGCCACTGCATCAACGGCACGGTAGATGGCTTTCAGAGCCATTCCGAGCGCCTTGCGATCCTTCCACGCGACGAAATCCATCGAGTTTCGCAGCAAGTGTACGATGCATGTCTGGACCATCGCTTCGGGGAAGACCGCATTGATGGCGTCGGGAAAGCCCTTGAGGCCATCGACGACGGCCAGCATGATGTCCTCGACGCCGCGGTTGCGCAGTTCATTCATGACGCGCAGCCAGAATTTGGCGCCTTCATTCTGTTCCAGCCATAGCCCCAAGATTACCTTGGTGCCGTCGGCCATGACGCCCAGGGCGATGTGGATAGCTTTATTGCGGACCATGCCCTCATCGCGGATCTTGACCCGGATCGCATCGAAGAAGACCAGCGGATAGGCCGGGTCCAGCGGGCGTTGCTGCCAGGCCGCGACTTCCTCCAGCACAGCGTCGGTGATCGTGCTGATCAGATCGGGCGAAGCATCAATGCCATATAGTTCGCGCAGATGACCCGTGATCTCCCGGGTGCTCATGCCGCGCGCATACATCGAGATGATCTTGTCGTCGAAGCCGGGGAAGCGCCGCTGGTATTTGGCGATCAGCTGCGGATCGAAACTGCCGGCTCGATCGCGCGGCACCTCGATCTCGATCCGCCCGCTGTCGGTCGTCACCGTCTTGCGACCATAGCCATTGCGGTTGTTGCCGACCTGGTCATTGTGCCCGAGATGATGATCCATCTCCGCGTTGAGGGCCCGTTCGGCAAAAGCCTTCTTCAGGGAATCGAGCAAGCCGCCCTGGCTGAGCGCCGCCGCCGCGTCAGTGCCGGCCAGCAACTGATCGAGAATGTCGTTCGGTATCGAGGGTTCTTTCCGTCGTGACATATTGGGTCTCCTTGTTGCCCATTATGCCTCGCCGCACACGAAATTCCTGATAGTCCCGCGTGAAGACGCTCTACATCGCGCCGGGATCGCCATGGGAGAATGGCTATAATGAAAGCTTCAATGGGTCGCTGCGCGACGAACTGCTCAATGGTGAAATCTTCTACAGCCTCGCCGAGGCCAGGGTGCTGATCGAAGCCTGGCGGCGGCATTACAACACCGTACGCCCGCACAGCAGTCTTGGCTATCGGCCACCGGCACCAGAAACGGCGACACCGCCATATCCGGCCTCCGGTTCCGCTTCGCTCCACCTCCGTCCGGATATGGCGGCGATGAGCTTAATGCACTAACAAACCAATCGGTCCACTCGGTGGGGGCAGATCATCTCTGCATTCCTGCTCTCCGATAGGTGAAAACACCTTATCTCGGTGTCCATCAAACCGGCAGCAGACCACAGACCCTAGTGAACTGATTTATTCGAATAACGAATCGTCACATTTTCCCAGATCTACGCGACGCCTATATAAGGCTTGGCAAGCTTTCGCTTTGCGCCCATGAAGCGCAAAGCGATTGCGGGGTCGCACCGCAAATTGGCAAGATCATTCATTAATTCAGGCGAGACATGATTAGCGATCCCTTGAATATTGTCCCCGTCATCCTGTCGGGCGGGTCTGGCACACGCTTATGGCCTGTTTCCCGGCCCGAACGCCCTAAGCAGTTGCTACCCCTGACGGCCGATGACACCATGCTGCAGCTGACCGCCATGCGGACACAGGGTTTTAAAGGAGCATCCGTGGGCCATCCGATCTTGGTGTCGAATGCAGCCCATGCCGACATTATCGACGAACAGCTGCAACAGAACGGTATCGCCGATTATCAGGTCATTCTGGAGCCGATCGGCCGCAACACCGCACCCGCCATCGCGCTTGCCGCGCTGGAAGCGCAGGGCGAGGATGCAATGCTGGTGATGCCCAGCGATCATGTCATCGGCGACCTAGCCGCTTTTCATGAAGCCATCGCCCGCGCCCTGCCGCTGGTCGCCAAGGGGTGGCTGGTAACGTTCGGCGTCACACCCGATGGCCCCGAAACTGGCTATGGCTATATTCAGATGGGCAAGCTTTGCGGCGATGCCGTACATGAAGTCGCACGCTTCGTGGAGAAACCCAACGTCGCCAATGCCGAACGCATGCTGGCGGAGGGCAACCATGCCTGGAATGCAGGCATTTTCCTGTTCCGCGCCGACGCCTATCTGGCCGCGATGCAAAAGCATCAGCCCGACATGCTGGCCGCAGTACAGACGTCGATGGAACAGGCCAAGCGGGACGGCGCGCATATCTTCCCCGACGCCAAAGCCTTTCATGCCTGCCCGTCGGATTCCGTCGATTATGCGATAATGGAGCGGGAAACGCAGGTTGCCTGCGTGCCGGTCAGCATGGGCTGGTCGGATGTCGGCAGCTGGGATTCCCTCCATGCGGTCAGCACCCGTTGCACCGACGAGAATGCCGTGCGCGGCGACGCTCTGCTGCTGGGTGCGCGCAACTGCCTGGTCCACAGCGACGGGCCGCGGGTCACACTGGTCGATGTCGACGACCTGATCGTCGTCGTGTCACAGGGGGAGATCATGATCCTGAAGCGCGGGGAATCCCAGAAGGTCCGCAAGGTGACCGAAGCGATCAAGGCCATCGCCGCCGCGACATCCAGCAACTGATTACCCATCGCTTGGCCGTGCAGGATAAGTGTGGTGTGGAGAGAGACATGACGCAATCCGTTTCCATCGCCGACCTGATGGCGCAGTCGGGCGTCGCGTTCGGGACCAGTGGCGCACGCGGTCTGGTGAGCGCGATGACGGACCGAGTCTGTTTCGCCTATACCGCCGCTTTCCTACAACATCTGTCCGTGATCGGGCAGTTTGCGCCCGGCACCGCTGTCGCGATCGCGGGCGACCTGCGGCCGTCCAGTCCGCGCATCATGGCGGCCTGCGCCGCGGCGGTGCGATATATGGGCGGGACGGTCGACTATTGCGGGTTCGTACCTTCGCCCGCCGTGGCGGCCCACGCCTTTGCGCACGGCATCCCGTCATTGATGGTGACGGGCAGCCATATCCCCGACGACCGCAACGGCATAAAGTTCAACCGTACCGATGGCGAAGTGCTGAAGCCCGACGAGATGGCGATCCGGGCGCAGAGTGTGATCCTGCCCGACCTGTTCGACGATGCCGGGATGCTGGCAGACGCCTTACCCGCCGAGCCGCTAGTGGATGCCGCCAAGCCCTATATTGCGCGCTATGTCGGTGCCTTTGGCGCGGCGGCGCTGAGCGGTATGACATTGGGCGTCTACGAACATTCGGCGGTCGGGCGCGACATAGTGGTCGCGCTGGTCGAGGCGCTGGGCGGGGCGGCCGTGTCGCTGGGCCGGTCGGATCGCTTCATCCCCGTGGATACTGAGGCGGTGCGGCCTGAGGATCAGGCATTGGCGCGGCAATGGGCGGCGGAGCTCAAGCTGGACGCGATCTTGTCGACCGACGGGGATAGCGACCGGCCGCTGCTGGCCGACGAGCATGGTGTCTGGATGCGCGGCGACGTGCTGGGCATATTGAGTGCGCGGGCATTGAGCATCGCGGCGATCGCTACGCCGGTCAGCTGCAACAGCGCGGTCGAGCTGTCGGGGCTGTTCAGTCCCGTGGAGCGGACGCGGATCGGGTCGCCCTTCGTCATCGAGGCGATGAACGCGCTGGTAGCTGAGGGGCAGGGGAGCGTGTGCGGCTATGAGGCCAATGGCGGTTTCCTGCTGGCGACGCCGGTCGAAGTGGACGGACGGACTTTGGACGCGCTGCCGACGCGGGACGCGGTGCTGCCGATCCTGTCGGTGCTGGTGGATGCGAAGCGGCGCGGCGTGACGCTGTCGGCGCTTCAGGCGCAATTACCCGAACGCTATACGTTCAGCGAGCGGTTGCAGAATTATCCCACGGCGCAGAGCCAGGCGCTGATCGCGCATCTGGAGCAGGGGAATGAGGCCGCGATCCTCAAGCGGCTGACGGCCATGTTCGGGGATCTGGCGGGCGAAGCGGACGGGATCGACCGGACCGACGGGCTGCGCATCCACTTTGCCGGTGGCGACATCATCCATCTGCGGCCGAGCGGCAATGCGCCCGAACTGCGATGCTACACCGAAAGCGGCAGCGTGGCGCGAGCGGCTTCGCTCAATGCGCTGGCGCTGGCGCTGGTGCGGGACTATAGCGTTCCGGCCTGATGGCGGGTCCGGGCCTTACCGATAATGAGACAGCGAGTGAGTCAGTTGCAGCGCTTTGGCATGGCATATAGTATTGATATCTAACAATTTTTTTGAACACCCTATTGGAGATGAACGCGCAACGTCCTATTTTCTTTTATAATCAGTAGCTTGCGAATGATGCACTTGCGGCGAAGGGGCGGATAACGGCCAATGACGGCCATCCATTCTCGTCATCCCAGCGCAGGCTGGGATGACGTATTTGGCAGGTAAAGCAAACCGTCCTCCAACCCTTCCCGGTCAGCGCGGGATGGCGAGCAGGGCGGAGATCGGGCCTGTCGTCAGGGTGAAGGCGCAGTTGCCCTCTAGCAGCAGGCAGTCACCCTTTTCCCATGACAGGCCACCCACCGTGCCCGCGCCGCTCAGGGGCGTGAACCAGAGTTGCTTGCCGGCAGGTACGGAGACGCTCTGGTCTTCGGTCCAGTGGACGAGGTCGAGCGAGAAGGGGGCTTCATCGCCGCCGATCAGCCGGGTTTCGACGCCAGGCAGCGCTTTCGTGACGGCACGGTCATAGGGGAGCAGACGGCTGACCGCGACGCCATCGTCCAGATGCAGTTCACGCGGGCGGCCATAATCATACAGGCGATATGTGATGTCGCTATTCTGCTGGATTTCGGCCAGCGTGATGCCGGCGCCGATCGCATGAACCGTGCCCGCCGGGATAAAATAGCAGTCGCCCGGCTTGACCGGCTTCCAGTCAATCCAATGTTCCAGCGATCCGTCCTGCGCGGCGGCGCGGAACTGGTCGGGGGTCATGGGGGCGGTCAGGCCGATGCCCAGCGTCGCGCCCGGCCCGCAGTCGAGGATGTACCAAATCTCTTCCTTGCCGCGCAGCAGGCCCTTGTCCACGGCCTGCGCGTCATTGGGATGGACCTGGATCGAGAGGCGGTCGCTGGTGAAGATATATTTGACCAGCAGCGGCAGGTCGCGCCCGTCCGCGCTTTCGAACCAGACCTCGCCGATCTGGCGCCCCGCGCCGGCAGCCGCGAAGATCGGCGGCAGGTCGGTCCGGCCCCATGGTTTTTCGACATAATGGGTGGCAAGTTTCTGGTTAGACATTGCGTTTCTATCGTATCCCGTGGGGCAAGGGTCAAGCCGGTGCCAGTGCCGGGCCTCAGCCTTCGGTCAGCAGGGCGCGCAGGTAACGGCCATAGTCCGACTTGCCGAGCTTGACGATCGCCTGTTCCAGCTGTGGACCATCGATAAAGCCCTGACGATAGGCGATTTCCTCGGGCGCGGCGATCTTGAAGCCCTGACGCTTTTCGAGGACACGGACGAAATCTGCCGCATCCAGCAGACTGTCGGGCGTGCCGGTGTCGAGCCAGGCATAGCCACGGCCCATGATTTCGACGTTGAGTTCGCCGCGTTCCAGATAGACGCGGTTCACGTCGGTGATTTCCAGCTCGCCACGGGGCGATGGTTTCAGGTTCGCCGCGATGTCCACGACTTGATGGTCATAGAAATAGAGGCCGGTGACAGCCCAGTTGGACTGCGGCTTTTCGGGCTTTTCCTCGATCGTGAGCGCCTTCATCTGATCGTCGAAGCTGACCACGCCATAGCGTTCGGGATCGCTGACATGATAGGCGAAGACGCTGGCGCCGCTGGCGCGCGAGGAGGCGCTGGCGAGAATTTCCGGCAGGCCATGGCCATGATAGATATTGTCGCCCAGGATCAGCGCCGACGGTTCGTTGCCGACGAAATCCGCGCCGATGATATAGGCCTGCGCCAGACCGTCGGGGCTGGGTTGTTCGGCATAGTCGATGGTCATGCCCCAGGCGGAACCGTCGCCCAGCAGCGACTGGAAGGCCGGCAGGTCGCGCGGGGTGGAGATGATCAGCACTTCGCGAATGCCCGCCAGCATCAGCGTGCTGAGAGGATAATAAATCATCGGCTTGTCATAGACCGGCATGAGCTGTTTCGAGATCGACAGCGTCATCGGATAGAGACGCGTGCCGCTGCCCCCGGCAAGAATGATACCCTTCATAGCTTCAACTTCCCCAGATAATCAGTGGGCCGCCGGTTGCAGGCGATCCATTACGTCGTCCAATGATGCGCGCCATTCCGGCAGCGTCACGCCATGGACGCTGGCGATCAGGCCGCAGTCGAGCCGCGAATTGGCGGGCCGGGTGGCGGGCGTGGGATAATCGGCCGTGCCGATATGGCGTACCGATGCCGATGGGCCACCGCGCGCCGCCGACGCCGCGAAGATCGCTGCGGCGAAATCGGCCCAGCTGGCTTCGCCCGGCGCAGTCATGTGGAAGGTGCCGCGCAGCGCAGGGCTACTATCGGATACCATATTGGTAGCCACCTTTATGATGCCGTCCGCTATGGCCAGCGCGCTGGTCGGATTGCCGACTTGATCGCCCACGACGCCCAATTCGTCGCGGTCGGCCGCCAGACGCAGCATGGTCTTGACGAAATTGCCGCCGAACGGGCTGTAGACCCATGCCACGCGCAGGACGGCGCTGTTGTCGTGACCGTCCAGCACGGCGCGTTCACCCGCCAGTTTCGACGCGCCATAGACGCCGGTGGGACCGGTCGGATCGCTTTCCACATAGGGGCGGTCCAGCGTCCCGTCGAACACATAGTCGGTCGAGATGTGGATGAGCGGGACGCCCAGCGCCTTTGCCGCCTGCGCCACGGCGCCCGGCCCTGCGCCGTTGACGGCATGGGCCAGATCGCTTTCGCTCTCCGCCTTGTCCACCGCGGTATAGGCGGCGGCGGACACGATCACGTCGGGCGCAGCAGCCGTCAGCGCGCGCACGACCGACGCAGGGTCGGCAAGGTCGAGATCGGGGCGGCCGATCGCGATTATGTCATGCCCGGCGGCCGTGCCACGTTCGATGAGGCTGGTGACGACCTGCCCCGTCGTTCCCGTGACGGCGATCTTCATGCAGGCACCTTGGCGTCGGCCTTGTCAGCCTTGTCGAGGCCGAGGCGCTGGCCGTCATATTGTTCACGCAGCGGCTGCCACCACCATTGATTGTCCAGATACCAGCGCACGGTTTTTTCGATGCCGCTGTCGAAATTCTCCTGCGCCTTCCAGCCCAGTTCATCCTCCAGCTTGGTCGCGTCGATCGCGTAGCGGGCGTCATGGCCCGGACGGTCTGTGACATATTCGATCAGCCCCGCGCGCGGGCTGTCGGTCGGCACCAGTTCGTCCAGCACCGCGCAGATGCGCAGCACCACGTCGATATTCTTCCGCTCGTTACGGCCGCCGACATTGTAGGTTTCGCCCGGCTCGCCCCGCTCGATGATGATGTCGAGGGCACGGGCATGATCGTCGACATAGAGCCAGTCGCGAATATTCTCGCCCTTGCCATAGACCGGCAGCTTGCGGCCCGCGAGCGCGTTGAGGATCGTCAGCGGAATGAGCTTTTCGGGGAAGTGGTAAGGCCCGTAATTGTTCGAGCAGTTGGACACCACCACCGGCAGGCCATAGGTGCGCTGCCACGCCTTGGCGAGGTGATCGGACGCAGCCTTCGACGCCGAATAGGGCGAGGAGGGATCATAGGGCGTGGTTTCCTCGAACAGGCCTTCGTCGCCTAGCGAGCCATAGACTTCGTCGGTCGAGACATGGAGGAAGCGGAAGGCGGCCTTGGCGTCGCCGTCAAGGCCGTTCCAGTAGGCGCGGGCGGCCTCCAGCAGGGTGAAGCTGCCCACCACATTGGTCTGGATGAAATCGGCAGCGCCGGTGATCGAGCGGTCGACATGGCTTTCGGCGGCCAGATGCATGATGCGGTCGGGCTTGAAGCCCGTAATCGCCGCATCCATCGCCGCGCGATCGTAGATATTGGCGTGCAGGAACTGGTGGGTGTTCTTGCCCTCCACTTCCTTCAGCGACGCTTCGCAGCCGGCATAGGTCAGCGCGTCGATGGTGAGGACGTCATAGCCCTTTTCCAGCACCAGATAACGCACGAGAGCAGAACCAATGAAGCCGGCGCCGCCGGTGACGATTACGCGCATGGGTTGGGTACCTTAATTAAGCGGCAGAAGTGGGCGGCCGTCATAGGAGAAGGGGCTGTCAAAATCGGCAAGCAAAGGCTGGAGATTATCCTTTGCCGAAAGTTCAGGGGATTGACCGTCAGGCAGAGGCCAGTCGATCCCTATGGCCGGATCGTCCCATCGCAGGCCGCTATCTTGCGCAGGCGCATAGGTATCCGAACATTTATAGCTGATTTCACAATCCTGTTCGAGCGTCAGGAAGCCATGGGCGAAACCGATCGGGATAAAAAGCTGATGGCCATTTTCGGCGGAAAGTTCAGCACCAACCCAATGTCCGTAGGTGGGCGACCCTTTGCGCACATCGACAGCAACATCGAATATACGCCCCCTGATGCAGCGCACCAGCTTGTCCTGCCCCCTTGGTGGGGTCTGGAAATGGAGGCCGCGCAGGGTGAATGGCGCCACTGAAAGGGAATGATTGTCCTGAACGAAGCGACATTCGATGCCCAGCGCTGCAAAAGCCGGTTCGGAATAAACTTCGGTAAACCAACCGCGGGAATCACCATGCCGGCGCGGCACGATCAGGCGAACAGGAGAAATTGTGGGATCCATTAGTTCAGGTTAGCGCGACTACACGCATTCCGCCAAGTCTCATTTATGAAGATGAGGCATGTGGCGCAAAATTTTTGTTGCCGGATGCGCGATTAGACAGGCTGTCATATATCGCCAGCATCCGCGCACCAATCACGTCAACGGTCAGATATTCGTGAACCAGCGCCTGCAATGGCATGGGATTTTCCAGCAAAAGAAGCTGTTCAGCCAGCCATTTTTCCATCGCGGGATCATCAGCCATGACAAATGGCAGGATACAGGACGCAACCGAGAAATTGGCGGCAAGGACGTACCAGAAATTGCCCGTCGTAATTGCTGGTCCGACGATCCCCTGATCCCACAAAATGACGTGGCAACCGCTCGCAAGGGCTTCAATGGCGGATCGCCCCGCCGCAAAGACCACATTATATTGCGGCAGGACCATCTCAGGACTGGCCTCCACCGTACCACCATATCCGATATGGTCGAGAGTGAGGCCATGCTGTTCCAGAACCCCCTGCATCTGCCGGATGTTAACATCCGTTACGCGACTGGAATGAAGCAGTGCGTTGCTGCGCCGCTCCGCCTGTTTGTTGCCGAAGCGTTTGGGATCGAAGAAATTGGGCATCAGTGTGATGTCGTCCCATCCAGGCGGGCCAAGTAGCGCCGTTTTCGCCTTGGCATGCAAGGACACCGCCACATAGGCATCCATATCCGCGCCCGGCCACTCGGGATGAGGCAGCAGACCATGTATCATATTGACTTGTCGGCAGTTCGGGCCAACCGCGATGCGCGCCTGCGCCGTTTCTTGCTGGTGATGGGTGTGCAGCACCGTGGGAGCAAAAGCTTCAAGCATCCCAAGGTCATCGGTGATCTCGAACCCCTTGATGGCAAACTTCTCCGCCACGGCACCCAGATGGGGGGAATATACTATCGTCGGAACAGCCGATCGATGCATGTAGGAGGCCATTTCAAGGGTCCATAATTCCGAACCCGCAAAGCCATCCAGCGCAATATTGGTAAAAGCCATGCGCAATTGGCCCATATCATTCCGGATCGGGCATGGCACAGACATGCGCTGCTCCAGAGTTGCAACCTCATTTTGCGCATGTTTCTGGATCAACGGGGAAACGATCGAGACTAATTTGGGATCTCGTAAAAAACTTTCGGTTGGAACAGCGCCCAATCGGTCCCGAAACAGCGCAGCGATTTCAACCTGCGTTTCATTCTCTATGCTGAAATCTTCTGCCTCCACGTCGCAAAACCTTTTCAAAACGATCGGCCAATTAATTGCACATCATTATGGATCGCCACGTTCGTTGTTCATGGCCACATAACCTGCCTTTAACCCGTCGCAGGGTCGGGCTGCCGTTCAAGATTCGTGCAATATAACTCAAACAACGGTGCCATACGAATGGAGTTCCCATAATGCGATCGGATTGATATGCGAACAATCTGTTGCTTCGGAAATGCGGTCCAACCGAATTTCAGGCATTCTATGGATCATTGGACGGTCCCAGTTGAAGGTGAATTTGATCGTGAGTGATTTTCTGAACACACCTTGCAATGAAGATGCAGTAGATTGCCTCTACAATATATTCTTTGGCCGCAATCCAGAAGAAGATCATCCTTGGATTGGCAATCCAGTGATAAATCTTATTAAAGCCATATCCGGTTCAGATGAATTCAACAAGAAATGTGAAGATATCCTTGCTGGTGGAGTGATAATTCTTTTCGAAAATAGAAATTTGGAAATTATATCAAAAATACCATCATTTCTTTCCGATATTGGCGCATCTTCACCACGTTCAAAAACATGGCCAGATTTCCTTCTTTCCGGCATAAACTTACTCGAAAACATAATCGGAAGCGACAGCGTTCCATACAATGCTCGTCTCGTTTCTTTAATGATTTCAGAAGATTATTTTGCGCCCCAAGATTATGACGAATTGATCAACGATATCATCAGTTTCGATGATGAATGGTTTATTCGCTTCAACAAGAATGTACCGACCCTGCGCTATGCGCAAAAATCCGAACTACAGGCTCTCGCCGCTCTGATGACTGTTACAGGCGAAGCAGAAATTTCGCCGTTTTTCAACATCAGCGGCCCCCGTAACAAGGATTTGCGGCGCGCAATATTCGGGAGCAGGAAAAAGCCTACAGAATTCACCCTGCAGGATGTTCTGATAAAGCTGAAAATCGCTTTCAATCGCGGACTGGTTTCGCACTGGCTGTTCAATGCCAACTATTATCTGTCGCAGCGGGAAGCGGCCTTTTCGGGTGGGCAGATCGATCCGTGGGTTCCGCATGACGACCCCTATCTTGATTTTCTGGTGCATGGCGATCGACATAATATCCGTCCGCACTGGCTGTTTTGCCCGACGGCCTACGCCATATTGAACAGCGGACTGGATCAGACCCATTCGTTTTTCAACCATTTCGTGACACTGGGTCAGTTCGACGAATTCAGGACATCGGCCCTGTTCGATCCCGAATATTATCGGATCATGAATCCGTCGATGCAGCTTCAGGTGCGAAATGGCGACCATAGCTGTTTGCTGGAAACGTTCGCCTGCAACACATATGTTTATGACGTCCCCTTCTTGCCGGACTTTGACCTGGGGTTTTACAAGAGCGCCAACCCCGACGTCGTTGCAGATGGCCAGCATGTCATCAGCGTATCGCACCATTTCCTGCTGTTCGGGGTGATGGAAGGGCGAAATCCCAACCCTTATTTCGATCAGCAATATCTGGGCGCACGCTATCCCTGGGTCGGCGATCAGTCGCGCAAGCTCGGCCTTTCCTTGCTGGAATATTTTCTGCTGATCGGCCGCCACGAAAATATGCGCGCCGCCCGTCCGCTGGCGGATCGCAATATAGACATGCTTCAGGCCAAGGCATTATATGAACGCCGGGCCAAGGACGCAGAGGCCCGAAGCCAGCGCCACCCGTTTGACTTCACGTCGGTGACCGACGATTCGCCTGTTCTATCCGTAGTCGTACCCGTCCATAATCAGGCCAGCTTTACCGCGCGGTTCCTGGAGCTCGCCTTTTTCGGGGCGGCGGAACTGAAAAGACGCACCGGGCGCACGATGGAAGTGGTTGTCGTCAGCAATGGCAGCACGGATACAACCGCCGATTTGCTGGCGACGACGTCAGGCATCAAATATGTCAACGAAGTCAAGGCATTGGGATATCCTGGCGCCGCCAATCTGGGCGCCGGAATGGCGACCGGCGATCTTGTGGTGGTTGTCAATAACGACATCGAATTCGAACCCAATGTGTTCGCCGATCTGGTTGAAAGCTACTATAAGACACCAAATTGCGGCGCCATCGGCCCGCGCATTCTGTCGATGGATCTTACCATCCAGGAAGTCGGTGCGTTCGTGGCCGGCGACGGCAATTCGTTCGGCTTTGGCCGGGGGGAAAGGTCAATTTACAATGCCATCGAAGAGATTCACCCGGTTGACTATGTGTCCGGGTGTTTCCTTTGCCTGTCGCGTGAAGATTTCCACAAGATGGGTGGATTTGATCAAGTATTTTCTCCCGGCTATTATGAAGAAGTCGATCTATGTTCCAGGATAGCCGATGAGCTAGGCAAGCAGATTTTTGTCGATACCGGCATCACGATCACCCATTATGAGCATGCGAGTTTCATGAAGGGTCGTCCCGCGACCGTCAGTCATCCGACGATCCTGCGCAACAGAAAGCGCTTCCTCAAGAAGCATTCCAAATTCCGCGCCAGGCCCACGATCGACAAGATAATGGGGGCAGCAGGCTTGTCCCGCCTTGGCGTCGCCAAAAGCCGCGTGCTAGTAATCGAGGATCTGGTACCCGACAGCAGGCTGGGTTCGGGTTTTGGCCGCGCCGCCGAAATATTGCGGACGTTCCACAAAATGGGCGTTGCCTATGATGTCCTGGCCGTCAATCCGACGATCAAGGTCGATGATTATGAATTCGGCGACGTTATGCTGTACCGTAGCTGGATGCCGGGAGAATCGCTGGACGCGGTGCTTAACCGGACGCCCGGGGGCTATTCACACATCTGGGTCTGCCGTTCGCACAACCTGTCGCGCTTTTACGATCCGATAAAGGTCTACAAGGACAAGTGGGGCATCAAGGTCATTTGCGACACGGAAGCCGTCAGCGTCCAGCGCACGATCGAACTGGCAAAATTGCAAGGCCGCCCGCCGGAAGAGGGCGAGATCATGGATCTGGTATCCGCAGAATTCAACGCGTCGGCGATCGTCGATCACTTCATCGCCGTCAATGACAGGGACGAAAATTACCTCCGGTCCATCGGACTGAGCAACATTTCAGTCATTTCGCATACTGCAAGCGGCATTTTGCGATCCAGCAAGCCGCGCAAGGATCGGACACGCCTGTTATTCGTCGGCGCGGTACATTCACCCCTATCGCCCAATTTCGACAGTTTGAAATGGCTTTTGAGAGGTGTCGGCAGCATGCTGGCCGAACATGGCCAGCGCCTCACTTTCGTTGGATATTGGGATGAAGCGATCCTGCGTGAATTTCGCGAAAACAATGCCAATGCGCATATCGATTTCCTGGGCATGGTATCGGAACAGGCGCTTTCGGAACTCTATGAAGAGGCTATCGTCGCACTGGCGCCCACGCGATATTCGGCGGGCATACCCTGCAAGGTCATAGAAGCGATGCTGACTGGCACGCCGATTGTGATGACCGAACTACTGGCCGATCAGATCAACGCCACCAGCCCGATCAGGGACAATCTGGCGGTTGCCGCGCTGGATTCAAATGGCGAGGATTTCTGCAACGCCATCAATCGCCTGATAAAAGACGAAAACTGGTGGAATATCGTGCAGAAAACACAGCTCGATTTTGCTGACGACAAATTCAGCACGCAATCGTTCGACAGCCAAGTACAGTCTGTTTTGGAGGCGACCAATATCAGCTGGTCCTATTGATCGCCCCCCCCACGGGAAGCGTGATGGAGGTCATTGCCCTTGTTCGCACGGGAACAAGGGCCTGATACCCCATAACGAGCGGTCGACACGTTCAGGCATGCCCCAGATGGACACCTCGAAAAACCGGTGGCGTCTGACGGCTTGAGGTGATTCACTGCCGGTACGCGACAGCGGAGGCAGAGATGGCAGTACAGCCGGGTTTCTTTGATCTTTCGGACCGATACGAGGCGCTGAGCGCGGCGGGCGATCCCCTGGAACGGTTGTCGGCCGTGGTGGACTTCGAGCTATTCCGGGGACCGCTGGTGGCCGCGCTGCGACGCGGCCCTCGTAACAAGGGCGGACGACCGCCGTTCGATCCAGTGCTGATGTTCAAGATCCTGGTTCTACAGGGCTTGTATTCGCTGTCCGACGAGGCGACCGAGTTCCAGATCAAGGACCGGCTATCGTTCCAGCGTTTCCTGGGCGTGGGGCTGGAAGGCACCGTGCCCGATGCCACCACGGTTTGGCTGTTCCGCGAACGGCTTGTGAAGGCCAAGGCGATCGACCGGCTATTCGCGCGCTTCGATGCCGCGCTCAAGGACCGGGGATATCTGGCCATGGGCGGTCAGATCATTGATGCCACCGTCGTGCCCGCGCCCAAGCAGCGCAACACCCAGGAGGAGAAAACGGCGATCAAGGAAGGCCGCATCCCCAAGGACTGGACGCCGGCCAGGGTTCGGCAGAAAGACCGCGATGCGCGCTGGTCGATCAAATATACCAAGGCCAAGGCCCAGGAAGGCGCCGATCCCAGGGCGACAAAACCGGTCGATCTGGCCATTCCGATGTTCGGCTATAAAAATCATATCGGCATCGATCGGACTCACGGCCTGATCCGCACCTGGGATGCGAGCGCCGCCAATGCCCATGATGGGGCGCGACTGCCCGATCTGATCAGCAAGGAGAACACCGCCTCGGGCGTTTGGGCCGATACCGCCTATCGATCGAAGAAGAACGAGGCATTCCTCGCGAGGGGCATGTTCACCAGCAATATCCACCAGAAGCGCTTGCCTAGGCGGCCGCTGCCTGAACGGATAGCCAGAGCCAATGCAAGGCGCTCAAAGGTACGCGCCGCCGTTGAGCATGTCTTTGCCGGACAGAAACACCGCATGGGCCTCGTCGTCCGTACCATCGGCATCGCTCGTGCCAGGATCAAGATCGGCATGGCCAACCTGGTCTATAACTTCCAGCGCCTTGCATGGCTCGAGGGCAGAACTGCGCCTGCATGACATGGAATTGGCGTCCCGAACTCGGCCGATACCGCGATCACGCCGCCAATGCAGCCGAAACGCCGCCTTTCATCAGCGCCGCGTGCCCCTTCCTACGCCATCAGACCAAAATCACCCGGTTATTCGAGGTGTCCAGATGGGTCGACGGGCGCCCTAGAAGATGAACTTCGGTCTGTACTTCAACAGTCTGGCAGGTTTTGACGTGACCCCCGGATTTCCTCCAGTCGGGATTAGAGCGGTTTTCGACCGTTTTGAATCGATGAGGGATTTCCCTCCGGTCTGATTTGTGATTCAGAATCTGTGCTGGTGAAGGAGGCCGGCATGGATGGGGCACCCTCTGTCGATGGATTTGCGCACGCGGCTTCTGGCGGCGATTGATGGCGGGCTGAGTTGCCGAGGAGCGGCGGCGCGCTTTGGGGTTGCGCCATCGACAGCCATTCGCTGGCAGGCGCAGCGTCTGGAAACCGGTGCCTTCGCTCCCAAGCCGCAAGGCGGCGACATGCGATCCCGCCGAGTGGAGGAGCGGGCGGTCGACATTCTGGCCTTGTGGGAGGCACGCAAGGACATCTGGACACCTCGAAAAACCCGTGGCGCCTGAGGGCCTGAAGTGATTCACTGCCTTTGCGCGATAGCGGAGGCGATGATGGCAGGGCAGCCGGGTTTCTTCGATCTTTCGGACCGATATGAGGCATTGAGCGCTGCGGGCGATCCGCTGGAGCGTCTGGCGGCCGTCGTGGACTTCGAGGTTTTCCGAGAACCGCTGGTAGCCGCGCTGCGCCGTAATCCTCGCGGCAAGGGTGGCCGCCCGCCGTTCGACCCGGTCCTCATGTTCAAGATCCTCGTGCTGCAGGCGCTCTACTCGCTTTCTGACGAAGCGACCGAGTTTCAGATCAAGGACCGCCTCTCGTTCCAGCGCTTTCTGGGGCTAGGCCTGGATGGCACGGTGCCCGATGCGACGACAGTGTGGCTGTTCCGGGAGCGTCTGGTGAAGGCCAGGGCCATCGACAGGCTCTTTGCCCGCTTCGATGCCGCCCTCACGGACCGGGGCTACCTCGCCATGGGCGGGCAGATCATCGATGCCACCGTTGTACCCGCCCCGAAGCAGCGGAACACCGAGGAGGAGAAGGCTGCCATCAAGGAGGGCCGGATACCCGAGCGCTGGCAGAATAACCCTGCGAAGATCCGGCAAAAGGATCGCGATGCCCGCTGGAGCGTGAAGTACACCAAGGCCAAGGTGAAGGAAGGCGCGGACCCCAAGGCCTTTAAGCCGGTCGACCTGGCCATCCCGATGTTCGGCTACAAGAACCATATCGGCATCGACCGGGCGCATGGCCTGATCCGCACCTGGGATGCCAGCGCTGCCAATGCCCACGACGGCGCGCGATTGCCGACGCTGATCAGCCGGGGCAACACGGCTTCGGGCGTATGGGCTGATACGGCCTACCGCTCGAAGAAGAACGAGGCCTTCCTCGCTAAAGGCATGTTCACCAGCCACATCCACCAGCGCAAGCCGCACCGCCGAGCGATGCCTGAGCGTATTGCACGCGCCAATGCCAAGCGGTCCGCGGTCCGCTCCGCCGTCGAGCACGTCTTTGCCGGGCAAAAGCACCGCATGGGTCTGGTGGTGCGCACCATCGGCATTGCTCGTGCCCGTATCAAGATCGGCATGACCAACCTTGCCTATAACTTCCAGCGCCTGGCCTGGCTCGAGGGGCGAATTGCGCCCGCGTGACGCCAAAGACGGCCTGTGAAGGCGCCGCACCGACGAAAATCAGCAGATCAGACCCCGAAACCAAGGCTCATACTTCCCTCTTGAGCCTTCAAGCCGCCATCATGCCGAAATCAGACGGTTCTTCGAGGTGTCCAGCTGTCAGGCAAAAGCCGCCAAGGACAACCTGCCCGCAGCAAATAGAAAATGGCCTCGATGATCTCCCGCATCGGCCAACGCCGTCGCCGTCCGCATTGGCACGGCGCGGGCAAATACGGCTCAATCAAATGCCATTCTGCATCGGTAAGATCGCTTCCATAGCGAAGCTGTGCGCGGCTATGATGTGCGCGGGCGGTCGGGTTCCACATGATGGCTTCCAAGGTTGGTGCGGATTCCGAGGTCATCGCGCGCACCATTCCGATTTGATGGCGCGCGGGCTTCCGAATTGATCGCGCGCAGCGTTCCGAGAATTGTCCGCGCAGTATTCCGAGCTGATCGCGCGCAGTTTGAGATGTGGAGAACCTGATCGTTGGGTCATTTCTACGGTCGCATAGCGACCGGAGGAATGGATGCCGACGAGGAGGGTTTCGATGCGCCAAGTGCGCGAGATATTGCATTTGAGCCTGGATGCCGGGCTTTCCACACGAGTTGTCGGCGAACGCACAGGCGTGGGTCCAACGACTGTTCGGGACACGATCAGGCGGCTGAGGCTGGCGGGTCTTGCGTGGCCGGTTCCCGATGACATGACCGAAGCGGAGCTGGAGGCCAGGCTGTACGGCATTCCGGGCGTGAAGCCCGGACGCCGCAAGCAGCCGGAACCGGACTGGTCGTTGGTGGCGCGCGAACTGAAGCGAAAGCACGTGACGCTCCAGGTCCTGTGGGAAGAGTATATCGCCGCTCAGCCTGACGGATATCGCTATAGCCGGTGGTGTGACCTGTTCCGGCGCTGGGAGGGGCGGCTGTCGCTGGTGATGCGTCAGAGCCATGCCGGTGGCGAGAAGCTGTTCGTCGATTATGCGGGCGACACGGTCCCCGTCGTGATCAACCGCCGAACCGGCGAGATCCGCGACGCCCATCTGTTCGTCGCGGTGCTGGGCGGCTCAAGCCTGTCATTCGCTTGTGCGACCTGGACCGAGCAGTTCGCCGACTGGATCGAGGGGCACAATGCCGCCTTCGCCTTCTTCGGTGGCGTCACGCAGTTGCTGGTGCCCGACAACGCGAAGGTCGCGGTGATCAAGGCCTGCCACTTCGATCCGATGCTGAACCGCAGCTACAATGACATGGCCCGTCATTACGGGACGGCCGTATTGCCGGCGCGGCCCCGGAGGCCGCGCGATAAGGCGAAGGTTGAAGCCTGTGTCGGCATTGTCGAGCGCTGGGTGCTAGGCCGACTGCGCAACCGTGGGGACTATCAGGAATTTCGTGTGCGGCGAGGCGGTTGACCATCAGGCCGTCATGGCCCTGATGAAACGTTCGCCGAAGAGCACGGCAAATTGCGCCTTCGCCATGTTCCATTCGCGCGGTGGCATTTTCCACTCTTTTTCCGATCGGTTCAAGATCAGATAGAGCAGCTTGGTGGCGGCCTCATCACTGGGGAAATGGCCCCGGGCACGAACAGCGCGGCGAAGCTTGGAGTTCAAGGCTTCTATCGAATTTGTGGTGTAGACGATCCGCCTGACCTCATCAGGAAAGGCGAAAAATGGGATGACCTCGGGCCATGCTCGGCGCCAACTCTGGCCGATGGCGGGATAGCGCTGCCCCCAGAAGCTTGCTTCGAAGGCTGTCAGCGCTTCCTCGGCGGCCACTGCATCAACGGCACGGTAGATGGCTTTCAGAGCCATTCCGAGCGCCTTGCGATCCTTCCACGCGACGAAATCCATCGAGTTTCGCAGCAAGTGTACGATGCATGTCTGGACCATCGCTTCGGGGAAGACCGCATTGATGGCGTCGGGAAAGCCCTTGAGGCCATCGACGACGGCCAGCATGATGTCCTCGACGCCGCGGTTGCGCAGTTCATTCATGACGCGCAGCCAGAATTTGGCGCCTTCATTCTGTTCCAGCCATAGCCCCAAGATTACCTTGGTGCCGTCGGCCATGACGCCCAGGGCGATGTGGATAGCTTTATTGCGGACCATGCCCTCATCGCGGATCTTGACCCGGATCGCATCGAAGAAGACCAGCGGATAGGCCGGGTCCAGCGGGCGTTGCTGCCAGGCCGCGACTTCCTCCAGCACAGCGTCGGTGATCGTGCTGATCAGATCGGGCGAAGCATCAATGCCATATAGTTCGCGCAGATGACCCGTGATCTCCCGGGTGCTCATGCCGCGCGCATACATCGAGATGATCTTGTCGTCGAAGCCGGGGAAGCGCCGCTGGTATTTGGCGATCAGCTGCGGATCGAAACTGCCGGCTCGATCGCGCGGCACCTCGATCTCGATCCGCCCGCTGTCGGTCGTCACCGTCTTGCGACCATAGCCATTGCGGTTGTTGCCGACCTGGTCATTGTGCCCGAGATGATGATCCATCTCCGCGTTGAGGGCCCGTTCGGCAAAAGCCTTCTTCAGGGAATCGAGCAAGCCGCCCTGGCTGAGCGCCGCCGCCGCGTCAGTGCCGGCCAGCAACTGATCGAGAATGTCGTTCGGTATCGAGGGTTCTTTCCGTCGTGACATATTGGGTCTCCTTGTTGCCCATTATGCCTCGCCGCACACGAAATTCCTGATAGTCCCCAACCGTGTCTTCTACAGCCTGGCTGAGCTCAACGCCGCTATCGCCGAGTGCCTCGCCGATCTCAATGAGACGCGGGTTCTTCGCCAGTTCGGTCGCACCCGCCGCCAGTTGTTCGAGGAAATCGACGCGCCCAATCTCAAGCCGCTGCCCGCCGAGCCCTGGGGGCACGCGGAGTGGAAGCGATGCCGTGTCGGGCTCGATTACCATATCGCCCTCGATCATCACCATTACTCTGTGCCACATCGCTTCGCCCGTCGTGAGGTCGAGGCCCGCTTCACCGCGCGCACCGTCGAGATCTTCCTGGGCGGCGAGCGCATCGCGGTTCATATGCGTGGCAGCGGCAATGGCCGGCATACGACGGTGCCCGAGCATATGCCTTCGAGCCACCGGCGCTATCTGGAATGGACGCCGGCCAAAATCCGGGAAGAGGCTGCCCGGATCGGGCCGATGCTGTCGCTGCTGGTCGAGCGCATTATCGCGGACCGACCACATCCCGAGCAGGGCTACCGCTCGTGTCTTGGTATTATCGGCCTCGCCAAACGCTTCGGCGCCGATCGGCTTGAGGCTGCTGCGATGCGCGCGCTGGAGATCCAGGCGCGCAATTACCCGTCCGTCAAATCGATCCTCGAAAAGGGGCTCGACAAGGTGCCCGTGTCCAAAGCCCCGGAACGCGAGCCGATCCTGCACGACAACATCCGGGGCTCCCAATATTACCACTGAGAGGAGCGACGATGCTCAAACACCCAACCCTTGATCAACTGAACCAGCTTGGGCTGACCGGGATGGCCCATGCCTTTGCCGAACTGGACGGCAATGGTGACGCCGCAGGCCTCGGCCATGCCGAGTGGCTGGCCCTGCTGCTCGATCATGAAGCAACCTGGCGCAACGATCGGCGCCTCGCGCTTCGGCTGCGTCATGCCAAGTTGCGGCATCATGCGGTGCCTGAAGACGTTGATTATCGCAGCGCGCGCGGGCTCGACCGCCGGCTGTTCGAAACGTTGCTCAAAGGAAACTGGATCGCCGCCCACGAGAACCTGGCCATCATCGGCCCCGCAGGGGTCGACAAGAGCTGGCTTGCCTGTGCGATCGGCCACAAGGCCTGCCGCGACAATCGCTCGGTCCTCTACACGCGCCTGCCGCGATTGATCGACGACCTGTCGCTGGCCAAAGGGGACGGCCGCATCGCTGCACGCATGAAGAGCCTTGGCAGGGTCGATCTGCTGATCCTGGACGACTGGGGGCTTGAACCGCTCGACGGAAATGCCCGCCACCACCTGCTCGAGATCCTTGAAGACCGCTACGGCCGTCGCTCAACCCTCGTGACCAGCCAACTTCCTGTGGCCCGCTGGTTCGATCTGATCGGAGATCCGACCTACGCCGACGCCATCTTGGACCGCCTCGTTCACAACGCTCATCGCCTCGAACTCTCCGGCGAGTCCATGCGCCGGAATCTCCCGGCTCAAGCCGCTTGACCAACAACGAACAGGAATGACATCTTCACCCAACGATCAGATGATCCACCTGCGCGCGATCAGATCGGAACGCTGCGCGGCATCAGATCGGAATACATGCGCGCGATGGTCGGAATCCGCAGGTTGGTGTCGCAACCCCTCGGAATCATATCGAAACTCGGCCGTCCACCGTTACGTCAGCGTTCTGACACAGCCTCTAAGTGAATAGCTTGTTTAGAGCGGTTTCCACTCATTCCGGTTCATATCCGCACGATTTGAAGTAATTGTCGCATTCGTCGGGCTGGAAGATATCGACGAGCTCTCCGATCAGGCCCCAAAGCCCGCTGACGGTTCGCTCGCCTGCTTTGCGGAGCATTGCCTTCAGCCGGGAGAACGCCTTCTCGATTGGGTTGAAGTCCGGGCTGTAGGGTGGAAGGAAGCGCAGGGTTGCACCTGCGGTCTCAATGAGCACTTGGACCGACGCGCGCTTGTGGCTCGACAGGTTGTCCATGATGACGATGTCGCCCGGTCGCAGTTCCGGCACGAGCACTTGAGCTACGTAGGCTTCGAACCAGTCGCCGTTGATCGGGCCGTCGAGTACCATTGGCGCAATCATGCCGGTCATGCGCAGGCCGGCCACCAGCGTGGTCGTCTTGCGATGGCCGTGCGGGAAGCCCATCCGCAGACGCTCGCCTTTGGCGCGGCGGCCATGGCTGCGTGTCATGTTGGTCGCCGTCCAGGTTTCGTCGATGAAGACCAGGCGTTCTGGTTCCAGATCGAGCTGACCGTCGAACTAGGGACGACGCGGGACTATCAGGAATTTCGTGTGCGGCGAGGCATAATGGGCAACAAGGAGACCCAATATGTCACGACGGAAAGAACCCTCGATACCGAACGACATTCTCGATCAGTTGCTGGCCGGCACTGACGCGGCGGCGGCGCTCAGCCAGGGCGGCTTGCTCGATTCCCTGAAGAAGGCTTTTGCCGAACGGGCCCTCAACGCGGAGATGGATCATCATCTCGGGCACAATGACCAGGTCGGCAACAACCGCAATGGCTATGGTCGCAAGACGGTGACGACCGACAGCGGGCGGATCGAGATCGAGGTGCCGCGCGATCGAGCCGGCAGTTTCGATCCGCAGCTGATCGCCAAATACCAGCGGCGCTTCCCCGGCTTCGACGACAAGATCATCTCGATGTATGCGCGCGGCATGAGCACCCGGGAGATCACGGGTCATCTGCGCGAACTATATGGCATTGATGCTTCGCCCGATCTGATCAGCACGATCACCGACGCTGTGCTGGAGGAAGTCGCGGCCTGGCAGCAACGCCCGCTGGACCCGGCCTATCCGCTGGTCTTCTTCGATGCGATCCGGGTCAAGATCCGCGATGAGGGCATGGTCCGCAATAAAGCTATCCACATCGCCCTGGGCGTCATGGCCGACGGCACCAAGGTAATCTTGGGGCTATGGCTGGAACAGAATGAAGGCGCCAAATTCTGGCTGCGCGTCATGAATGAACTGCGCAACCGCGGCGTCGAGGACATCATGCTGGCCGTCGTCGATGGCCTCAAGGGCTTTCCCGACGCCATCAATGCGGTCTTCCCCGAAGCGATGGTCCAGACATGCATCGTACACTTGCTGCGAAACTCGATGGATTTCGTCGCGTGGAAGGATCGCAAGGCGCTCGGAATGGCTCTGAAAGCCATCTACCGTGCCGTTGATGCAGTGGCCGCCGAGGAAGCGCTGACAGCCTTCGAAGCAAGCTTCTGGGGGCAGCGCTATCCCGCCATCGGCCAGAGTTGGCGCCGAGCATGGCCCGAGGTCATCCCATTTTTCGCCTTTCCTGATGAGGTCAGGCGGATCGTCTACACCACAAATTCGATAGAAGCCTTGAACTCCAAGCTTCGCCGCGCTGTTCGTGCCCGGGGCCATTTCCCCAGTGATGAGGCCGCCACCAAGCTGCTCTATCTGATCTTGAACCGATCGGAAAAAGAGTGGAAAATGCCACCGCGCGAATGGAACATGGCGAAGGCGCAATTTGCCGTGCTCTTCGGCGAACGTTTCATCAGGGCCATGACGGCCTGATGGTCAACCGCCTCGCCGCACACGAAATTCCTGATAGTCCCGACGACGCTGCTTCAGGACGTCGGGACGGTCTTGCTCGATTGCGTGCCCGGTCTTTTTTTCCGCGTGATGCCGTGGCGCACGAAAAAGCGATGCAGGGTGCCGATCCCGACCGGGGCGCCCCGCTCGACCAACCGAGCCTGAACTTCGACAAGGGTCATGTCGCCCTGTTCGGCAAGCAGTTCACGGATGAAGCCGCCATGCGCCTCGATCCTGCCAGAATGCCGGTCTCCGCCACGTGGCTTGGCGACAGCCTCACCATGTTCCAGCGCGCGTTGCCGCCAGCGGATCGCGCTCGATGCGCTGACACCAAACCGGTCCGCCGCAGCCCGACAGCTCAAACCCCCATCAATCGCAGCAATGACCCTGTCCCGCAGGTCCTGTGAAAGCGTTCGTGCCATCCATGCTGGCCTCCTGCCACCAGCAGACAGCGTGAATCACATCAGCGCAGCAAAGGGAACCCCTGCCGATTCAATTCAGGTGGAAACCGCTCTAAAGCGGCAACGATCAGATGGGTGGTTCATCCAACTGGTGCATGCGTAAAAGTGCGCCTTCAACTTCACCAGCAATCAATAAACCGTCGTCGACCGTAAAGCCGCTTTCGCCATCGATCACGCCTTCGCCCGAATGCATCGCCAGAAATGCGTGGAAACGTTCAAGGGCGGCTCTTATGTCGTCGGGCATGATCGTCTCCGATAAGCATCATCGCTCGGTGACAATACGCCTGTCACTCATTATGGTTCAGGTTGCATAGAAAAGACCTGTAATGCAGGAAGTCGCCTTGCATCAAAACATGGCGACTTCCCGATAGTCGAATTCACGGAAGGTGAATGCGACGCCGGACATTTTTAACAGCTGTCATACCAATATACGTGAGAATCAAACACCAAAAAGTAACATATGGAATGCTGAAATATGTATCGACAGCAACTCTGAAATAACCATATCTAATTATTTCAAAAACTGCAGCTATAGGGAATAATGTAACCCAGTCTCTATACGCATCAGGTACCCATGATATTTGGTAAAAAGCTCCTGATAACGGCATCAACACATATGTGATAGGATGCACAAACCTTGCCACAAGCCTGTTGTCGTGCGTCCATGCGCATATAATCAACGATAAGGCGAATGATATCCAGAACAGCAGAAATACGCCGATCAAAAATTCGAAAAGCCGGGCGGGAATGGTGGCCCATCCTACTATGTTGACTATCGACATCAGGACAGTGAATGCCATTATCGAACCGACAGCTTCCAATATGCCTCGCGCCAGCATCATGTCAAAAATGGTGACACGGCGATGGTAAAGCAGCGGCATGTTGGATTCCAACGCGCCTTCGGAACGGGTCACCATGCCACGAAACATGATGAACAACGTGTATCCGAGAATGGCGAATGGAACCGGATGGATGCCCCCATGCGGCAACCCGTGTCCGAGATGGAGCAAGGCAACAGCGCTTGCCAGGCTAAGTGGTTCAAGAATGACCCAAAGATAGCCGATATTCTCTCGGCCATAGCGTGTGTGAAGTTCGCGCATCAGCAGCGCGCCGATCACGTTCCCCTGGACCCTAAGGCCGCGCCAAAATCCTCGGTCTCCGGATGAACCCGATGCGTCTGAAATCATAGTCATACGGTTGTTCCTATAGCGGGATCATCCGGGCGACACTATAAAATCTTCGTCGGCACACGCGGGTTGACCCACGCTTATGTGATCTGGCAACGATCGTGCGCCTTCGCGCTAAGCTGCCTTCTGGAGTAGCCTCATACCACTCCATTTGATGGTATGATGGGCGAGCATTCATACAGGCTTTTGCCCGAATGGAATCTGCGATTTTAAGTAACCTGCCCCCCGTCAGTCCCTCGATCATAACGATGCGCCAAGCGCCTTCTGGTGTCCGGAATGCCGGTCGTTTTGCGAAGGGGGACCGCGACTGCCCGCCCCCTCAGGATTGTGCAAGCCTACTTACCTGACGAACAACGAAAAGGCGCTGATAGGCAAAAAACCAGTATCATCTTTTCGCTTCGCACCTTAGGCTCGTCCTATGCAGACATGGAAAAGCTGGTGGGCTGGCCTATCCCGCCAGATCAGGCCAAAATCCAACGGCATGCCTGTGGGGCGCCGCACAGCGAACCACATCAAAGCCGCAAATGCAGCACGCACGCGACAGGACTGGATCAGGGCCGCTGCCGATTATCGCCTGGCATTGGCCAGCGAGCCACATTTGCACCATCTATGGGTCCAGCTTGGCCACATGGAAAAGGAAGCTGGCGCGATCGACCGGGCGCGGAATGCCTATGAAGAGGCCGTCCGTCTGAAGCCGCAAGACGTCGAACCACTTCTGCACCTTGGTCATATGGCTAAGGCCTGGCAACAGCCTGCGGAAGCCGCCACCTATTTCTTTCAGGCATTGCAGGGGGACGGCCGCAATTTGCAGGCCATTTCAGAACTGGCCCGCGTGATGCCCGATCACGACCATGTCGACCCTGCCTTCTGGGCTTCGGCGATGGCCGTCCTCAACATCCCCGACGAAACGATCATGTCCAGCGGTCAGGATCCGGCATTTTTGCCGGACTATTCCATGATGTTCGACGTCACCGACCTGCTTGCTTTCTTCGGGCAGCGTCGGCTGCCTACCGGCATCCAACGAGTGCAGATCGAGATTTCTTTGGCCCTGATGGACGATGAGGTTGGCGTCTGGCCCCTATTCTGCATCTATTCCAGCGCGCGGCGAGGCTGGGTCGCGCTGCCATCCGTCGATTTTCAGATATTATGTCGTCTGGCCAAGCAAAGCGACGACGTAAGCGATCCGATATGGATCGAGCAGCTATTCCGGATTTACCGGAAGATCGCGATAGCACGAACCATCCAACTGTCGTCCGGCCCGACTCTCGTCAATCTGGGTACATCCTGGTCGGATCGCAACTATCTGCTCGATGTCCGTACCGCACGCGCACGCACAGGCATCATCTATGTCCCACTGGTGTTCGATCTTATCCCGCTGATCGAGCCGGCCTGGTTCATGGAATCGCTGGTGCGCGATTATCGGGCATGGTTCAGCTCTCTGCTGCATTCGGCCGATGGATACTTGGTCATTTCACAGGCCACACGCCGGGATCTGCTCGATAAGGCGGCAGAACGGAACGCGCCCATATCGGCCGATGCCGTGCCAGTGGTCCCGCTCGACGGCAATTTCCGGCAGGATGCTGCCGATGTCGCGACCTTACACACCTATGGCTTGAACCCGCAAGCTTATGTTCTGCTTGTTTCGACGCTGGAACCACGGAAAAATCATATTGGGGCATTTCACGCCTGGATGCAGCTGGCCGAGACGATGGATGAAGCAACCTTGCCGCATCTGGTCTGCGTAGGTGGCCGTGGCTGGCTGAATGACGCGCTGCATCAAATGTTGCGCGACACCCCCCATTTGCAAAAGATGGTGCATATCCTGCACGGCGTACCGGACGACAGGCTCGCCATGCTGTATGAACATTGCCTGTTTGCGCTCTATCCCAGCTTTTACGAAGGATGGGGCCTGCCCGTGTCGGAAGCCCTGTCCTACGGCAAGGTTCCTGCGATTTCGGCGGTTTCCTCCCTACCCGAAGCAGGTGGCAGTTTCGCCCAATATTTTGATCCTTATGATGCGGACAGCATCGCGACCGCGATCTTGGCATTGCTGAATACCGAGATCCGCAGTGCCGCCGAACGAACCATCAGAGACAGCTATGCGCCACGAACATGGAGGCAGATCGCACAGGAACTGCTGACGAAGGCGCAGATGGTCAAGCCGCGCGCATCAGACAGTCTGGTGGCCGTCTCCGGCCCCGGAACCTGGCTCCTGTCCCTTTCCCCGCAGGCGGAACAAGATATTATGTGGGGTGAGCCACTGCGCTATGGCAATGACTGGCAAGCGCCAACCAGCGCTGGCTGCCGCATCACGGGGCAGGACGCTGCGCTGTGGTTCCATTGGTCCGGCGCCCCCGGCATGCAGTTGCATGTTCATGTCACCGGTGCCCAGGACACAGTTTGCGTCAGCGCCAGCATGAGTGCTCTGTCCTGCTCCCGCCAGGAAAAGGTCGGGGGTAGCGCGATCCTGTCATTTTTCCTGCCCGATGCGCCCGGCCCCGTGCGGGTCGCGCTGCATCCTTCAGGTACGGATATCATTGTCGAAAAGGTCGAAATTACAGGTGAATTATAGCTCACCCTTCACCTATTCAGCGTACCAGCAACAGCATCACATCCTCTGTCGGAGAAGCTGCGAGGATCGAGGCCCGATCAATGGGCTGCACCCCTTTCTCCAGTGTTATGACTGACAGGCTGAAACCTTCCGAAACAATCTGATCTATAAAAGCACCTGGATCTGCATAGCGCATGCGGGCAAATTCCAGCACGATCGTTAGCGGGCGACCTTGTTCCAGAATGCCCGACATGCCGTGCCAGATTGTCATTTCGGACGTGTCGGCATCAATTTTGATAAGGTCGGCATCATGCAGTTCCGCATAGCTATCGAGCCGCCGGGTCCGCATGAAATGGGTTTCGACCGCATCGTCCGTCGCTGCGGGGTGATCTGCGGGAAGAAGATGGCCATTCTTCGGCTCATCGGCCGGCACGATCAGCACCACGTCGGCCTCCGCATCCGCCAGAGCCTGTTCATGAACCGTGGCGATGCCCGAAAATCCGTTAAGCGCCAGGCTCTGCGTCATCCGGCGCGCCAGCTCGATATTGGGTTCGAAGGCATGAACCTGGCCAGAATCTCCCACCAAATCGGCCATCAGCAACGAGAAATAACCAAGGTTGGCGCCAACATCGACAACCTTCATCCCAGGTTTGACCAGTTCGACCATCAATTCGGTCAGCCACATTTCCCAATAACCATCAAGAAGCAAATGGCTCGACAGACCCACATCGGTCGTATCAATGATCATCTTGTATCGACCCAGCACCCGGCACAAAGACCGTTCCCCGCCCAGATAGGCGTTGGCGCAAAGTTCGCGGATCACGGCTTCATTGCGTTGCCGTGGAAGCGTCAGCAGATGATCCAGATGGAATAGCCGGATACCCGTATCATTGGCAAAGATTCGACGAAAGCGGGACGAGACGCCGGCAATAAGGGACATGTGCTTCATACCTGCGAGCGTATAGGACAAACTCAACGACAAAGCGACTATGCTGTGAAGATACCGCTTCGCGAACGGACGTAATGCGATCAGTGCCATCCACATGCGACCGCGCATGACGAATTTATATTCTATGGCGCGACATCCCGCTATAGAAGCAGCCGCATGACAATGATTTATGACGTTTCAGGTTCGTCCAAATACCGGACATTGCAGCGCTGCCGGCAAGCGCGGAGCTATGCGATCGGTGTCCCCCTGACGCGCGGGGTTCACGCCCGCAGCAACCATGAAAATAGTGGTGGCCGATCGGCATTGCCTCCTATGGCAGGTCCCGTTTCCCAGCTAAAGAGGGGTTGCTGCCTGACACCTGCAATCGTCCAACGGTATTTTAATGAAAAAAACGTATCGCATAAATTTTACATATGAATATCTATATTCGACTTAAAATAATTCATAATCCTTTAAAATAAGGTTTCATATTTTGGATCATTCAACATCAGCAATCGATTCCAAATTGATTGAATGGCTACGCAGGCATCGCAACTGGTGTCTATTTGTGCTTATGCCTACTCTATTGGTCGCGCTTTATTATTATATTGCAGCAGCTGACCAATATGAGTCAGAAGCACATTTTGTTGTCAGAACTTCAGAAACACCGACCGCGTCTCCAAGTGGCCTCAGCCAGGCTTTGACAATGGTAGGTGGCGCATCTTCCGAACGCGATGCGCTAGTGGTCGCTGATTATCTTGAGTCTCATGATTCGGTTAATGCCTTGCAATCCAAAATAAACTTAGCTGCAATTTTCCGCAGGCCCGAATCCGACATAGTATCGCGCCTGTGGTTTGGTCAGCCAACGCCTGAGCAGCTGCAGAAATATTTCAAGAGCAAGGTCGATGTTGATGTCAGTACTGAAACTGGCATTACAACTCTTAAGGTTCGTAGTTTTCGTCCTGAAGATTCCTATCATATCATTCAGGAATTACTGAAAATGAGCGAGGCTAGGGTCAATACGCTCAACCAGCGCAACTATGCCAACGCCATCAGCCTGGCAGAGCGGCGCGTGCGGGAAGCGGAAACCAATCTGACCCAGATACAGCAGCAGATAACCCAGTTCAGGCGGAACGAGCAGGACTTCAACCCGCAAGTAACCGGCACTTCGCGTACCGGCATGGTGTCTGACCTTCAGGCCCAGCTGGCAGTCGCACGCGCGCAAGAGGCATCCATGGCGGCCGCCGTCCGCTCCAATAGCCCCCAGTTGATCGCCCTGCGCAACCGCGTGGCGGCACTGTCGCGCCAAGTCGGAGCCGAAACCTCCAAATTGTCGAAGGGCCCCGGAAACGTGGCAGCTGGCCTGGGCGCCTATGAGGGCATAAAGATCCGGCAGGAAATGGCCGGCAAGCAGTTGGAAATCGCATCGGCGTCGCTTCAGCGCGCGCAGGACGATGCGAGACGCCAGCAGTTGTTCGTCGTGCCGGTGGTCGATCCGAACATGCCCGTGAAGGCCCTCTTCCCAGAGCGTGGCAAGACCGTAGCCACGACCTTTTTTGCTCTGCTGCTCATCTATGGCATTGGCTGGCTGATCATGGCCGGCGTCAAAGAACACGCGGCCTGATCAATATGAATGCCCGGCGGATTACCGCCGGGCATTCATATATTATCGTGTAGCGTTCTGCACAGAGAGTACCGGCGCAAAGAGCTGACCCAAGGCCTGGACCAGTTTCAGAGGCTGGTTGGCAGATGCGTTGCCGATGTAGATCAGATCCTTGTCCCGCATCGGAAACCGCTGTGCCAGGAAGTAATTTTCCGCCTTCATCATGTTGATCCGATAGGCCACGGGAAAGAAGGTCGGTGCCGGTGTTGTCAAAGCGGAGGCGGAGCCATCGGCGGGAGCCGGAAGATCAGCGTTCGGCACCATGCGGAATATGAACACCGCCTTTGGATCGGCCCGGTTGTCATTGGGGCCGCCCGCACGAGCTAAAGCCTCTGCAAGGGTCAAGGTGCGACTTTCGAACGGAATCTGCGATATTCGGTCAAGAGCGCCGAAAACCGTGAAGGTGCGTGGCTGGCGGATCAATTCGATCCGGTCTCCACCAAGCAGGACTAGGTCGCTGGGCGAACCCGCCACGATGCTGTCCAATGGCTGTTCCGCAACACGCGCGCCCCGCGTGAAACGGACAGTGACATCCTGTGCGCCGGTACCTGTCGCCGTGGCAACGCCGGTCTGCACCGCGCGGTTGATCCCGCCCTTTTCGGCAATTGCATCCAGCAGACGTTCGCGCGCCAGAGTGAGCGGCAGGCGGCCCGGATTTGCGACGTCGCCCATAACCACGACTGCATTGGACACGTTGCGACGAAGCGAAACGATAACCTGGGGACTTTGCGATTTACCCTGGAGACCCGCGACAATCCTGTCCTGCACCTGCGCCGTCGTCAGGCCGGCGACGGAAATGGTTCCGACATAGGGCAGGCTGATATTGCCGTCACGATCCACAACAACGCCGCTGCCGCCCACCGTTTCGCCGTTCGCCGACGTTCCGGCATCATAGTCTATGATGTTGCTGGCAGAAGCCCCCATATTGGCGCGCCCGCCGAACAGCGTGACGCCAACCTCATAGATTTCGACCGCAAGCACATCGCCCGGACCGATAAGGTCAATATTGCCATTGGAGGCCAGAGTGGCCAGCATGCCGTTCGGGTTAGGCGCGTTGGACAATGCATCGATATTTTCCGGTGCGATATCGACAATCTTGAAGCCGAGCGCATTCTGTTCTGCGCTGCGGGCGATCTGGCTTCCGGTCGGGCCATTGCGAGGCAATGTCGCGCAACCGCTCAACGCGGTCGCCGCCAGCAGAATTATTCCTGGGCGGATACGTCGCGTCCAGCGCTTAACATACATGACATCACTCCAATACTACTACGGGGGCAGCTTCCTACCGAAGCTGATACATATCGATATGCGCTTAGCGCTTGCCGACATCCTGGTAAAGTTGACGAATGCGGTCGGCAAAGCTGGTTAGCGAAAACTTTTGTGCCTGAAGAGGCCCTTGTACGCAAAGTCGGGTGCGCAAGTCAGAATCCATGTCCAACCGCCCTATCCCATCCACTATGGCATTTATGTCATATGGATCGACTGACAGAGCAGCCGCACCAGTCACTTCCGGCAAAGCGCCGGTCGTGCTGGACAGAAGCGGCACACCAGCAGTCAGCGCTTCCAGCGCGGGCAGCCCGAATCCTTCATAGAGAGCGGGAAACAGACAGGCTTTTGCGCCATGAAGAAGGTCGGTCAACAAGATGCGCGGCACATAGTCGATGCGTCGAATGCGATCGACGCCGGGCAACTTTCGGCCATGCGCCATGCCCAGCAGTTTGAGCTCACGATCCGCATGCCACGCCTCTGCCCCCACTATGACAAGTGGGGTGGCTATATTCGCTTCAAGATAGGCCTGGATCACACGTCCGAGATTTTTCTTCGGCTCGATCGCACCGAAGTAGAGGAGATACCCTCTCATCTCCAGGTCGAACAATTGATGCAGCCGGTTGGGTAGCGCGGCGGGATCGCGCAGCGAGGGCATGTCGCTGGCCTGATAGCAGTTGGTAATCCTGGTCGGATCAGCCTGCATCAGTTCTATAATATCGGTACGCGACTTTTCCGACACCGTGACGATATGATCGGCCTGCGCCACGCAGGCGCGAACCAGTCTGTCATAATAGCGTTTGTCTTCAAGGCTGGCGCGCGGCAGCCGTAACGGCACCAGATCATGCAGCGTATAGATATTACGCGCGCCCGCCAGGCGAACCGGCAAGGGATAGGTCCAGTGCATGATCGCCGGCGGGTTCGGCATCCTGACCGTCATGAATTTCCCGTATCGCCGGAAATGCCTAGCGCAGACATCATAAAGTTCCGCGCGGTTGAACAGCCGGTCAAAGGATGGAAGACGATTACTCCCTTCCGATGACACCGTGCGCCCGGTTACAGAAATTTCGACCATATCATGGCTGAAAGGGTGCACGCGCCAGCGGCGCATACGCCGCCGCATGGTCAGGCGACTGGGCGAATCGGCCCCCAATTGTCCGAAAAACAATGACTCCCGCAGATCATCGTCCGCCTTGCGCGGAATATTGAGCCCGAACAACAGGTCGACCGGATAGCCCAATTCGGCTATTGCGGCCGCCAGATTACGCCCATAGGTCGCAACGCCGGTTCCCTGCGGCAGTGCCAGGTTATAGCCGTCCAGACCAATGCGCATATCCGCCGATGATGTGTCAGTCATGCCATTCCATACAGTTTCAAAAGCCGTTGTGCATAGGCTTCCAATGCGAAATACCGCGCTCTTTGAAGCCCCTGAATAACAAGCCGGTCGCGCAGCATGGTATCGCCGTCGATCGCGATCAGGCCGTTGCGCAATGCTGCGATATCATGCGGATTGACCAACAATGTCGCACCGCCGCCAACCTCTGCCAACGCCGGGACATCGGCAGACAGGACCGGTGTACCAAGCGCCATCGCTTCGGCAACAGGCACGCCGAATCCTTCGGCCAGCGACACCAGGATCAGAGCGCGCGCGCCGGAAATCAACGAAAGCACTGTGTCGCGTGGTTGCAATCCCAGTCGCATCGCACCAGGCGTTACCCGAATGCGGTCATCGATGTTCGCAGCATCCAATCCATCGGGACCTGAAATGACCAACGGCGTTGTAACCCCGCTTGCGCGATAAGCATCCAGCAGGCTGACCAGGTTCTTGCGCGCTTCGACCGCACCTACATAAAGGAGATAGCCATCGGGACGGAGCCCAGTCGGGAGCAGTTCTGGTCGCCCGTGCGCAATATCAATACCCTGATGGCACAACATTACCTTGTCCTGCGGCCATCCCATAGCCGCCAGTATCTGTATGCGCGCCGCTTGCGACACTGTCAGAAATTCGCCACCCGATGCCGACAGGCTATTGAGCATGTCGAGCAGCCGACGGCCGTTCACCGGGGTTGGAACAGCCGGATCGAGCGGCATGACATCATGAACAGTATATATGTTGCGCCAACCACGGACATGTAGAGGCAGCGGATAGCTCCAGTGCATTATACCTGGCCGTCCAGGCAGGCGAACAGAGAGCGGTCGTTTATACAGGCTGAAGAAAACCTGCGCCTCACGGAAAATATCGCGGGCATGGTACCCCCCCACCCCCGGCGTAGCGGCGCGGGTCCATGGGCGTACGGCCGCCAACCGCTTGGCATATTTCGATCGGCGTGCATCAACACCGCCGTCCGCCAGGACAAGAGGTGGGATATCGGCTGACTGAAGTGCCAGAAACAGGGCTCGGGCATATTGCCCGACCCCCGTGCCGGCCCCTCCGTCATCCAGCAGCCGTCCGTCAATGCAAACGGGTAGATCCATATGATCCGTCATCGCATGTGTCGCATTGCCCGATCAGGCCGACAACATGTCAGGATGTCAGATCCACTAGGCTCATAGCTTCGTACAGTTCCTGACGCGCCAGCAGATTGTCGGGTTTGGTATAGCCGATGGCACCGATGCCAACGACGAAGTCACGCTTGTCATCTTCATATTTCGGGTAGGATCCATCGACATTAAACCTCAGATGGATCGCTCCGTCATCTCCGATGGTAGCCATAAGCCTGATGACCTGACCAAGGCTCACATTATGCATCCTGACCGATTTCATTTCGTCGCCCGAAACATCATCGAATATCGTCAGCATGCAATCATTAGCGCCTGGCGCCACCGACACCTGAAGATAGACCAGAACCGAAGAGCCAGGCGACATGTTGGTCGGTATGCTGAAGAAGGGCTTTGGCCCCCTTAACCACATGCCATGATCTTCAGATCCATACAGGAATGTGGATTCGACCAGTATCCGCCTGGGGGTATGAAAATATTTCGCTGTGTTTACAATGCTTCCCGGCGAAACCTTGAAGGACAGCATCTGGCCTTCATCGAGATTGGCCTGAAAAGGCACGATGTCGATATCCTGGTAGATTTTGATCTTTTCCAGGAAATCCTTGCCCACATCATTCCAGGTTGTGGGAACGAACTGATCCTGAATCATCTTCGTCCGCGCATTCCGATAATTTCCATCGGTTATCATGCGACGAAACACATCTATGCCCTGCGTGATGTTGAAGGGGTCGACATAATCAACCAGATCGCCGCCGACTTCAGGAATGGAGGATGTATCCGATGCAATGCATGGACGGCCATTGAGCAGGCTTTCGCCCACCGGCAGCCCCCATCCTTCGACGAAACTGGTGAAGACGGAAAAGTCGCAATTGGCGTAGACCGCGTTCAGTTCGCTATCCGAAAGATTATGCGCGATGTGAAGGCGCCCGTCGAGGTTGTTAGTTGCCTTCAGAACATCCATCAGCCCGCTGATCTTCCAGCCATGCCGACCCACAAAGACAAGGTCAGGCACGTCAACCCCCTCGGCTATCAAACGCCGCCAGACATTGACCACATACAGATGGTTCTTGCGGGCTTCGATCGTCGAGACATAGACGGCATAGCGTTTCCCTTTGATCCGCCGCAACTGCTCCGGCCACTCGACAGCCTCATCGGCCGAACGTGTCAGATGGTGCGCCAGCGGCACGGTCATCATCGGGATCTGACGGCCGCCATTTCGGGCGATGAATTCGCCCAGAGCCACCCGCGACGCGTCCGAGATGGTCAATATGAAGTCTGCAACGGCGCATAGTTCGCAGATCGCCATCGAGAAATCGGTGACCAGCGCTTCATCGCAGAATTCGGGGTGGGTGACGGGGATGATATCATACACATAGGCGCCGATCCGCACCCCGTTGCGCTTGGATCGAATGAAATCTCTGACGCTGTTGCCCAGGCCCCAGAAAGCACCCAGGAGGAGGATGGTGCTGCCTTGCGACGGCCGCACGCGGACCGCCGCGTCTTCGCATGCCACAACCATGGTTTGCAGCGTATGGTGATCGACATGCTTGCCCGACGCATATTCGATGATCCGCAGGACCTCGCTGTTGTCGACCATCCAGAATTCGCCAGCGGGCAAAGCCTGTTCGACGGCATTGCCGACGATGAAGCGGACATTGACTGCCTCGTCCTTGATAGCGTGCAGCGCAATCCCGGCCTGGACACGCTGAATGCCGGACATGGTGACATGCGCTTTGAGATAGCCAAACAAATCCTGGATCGCGAAGAATACCGTGCCGCCGCCCATTTCTTCGGCAGCCGTCGCCTTGCTATCCTGCCGCAGGAGACGGATGTTCCTGATCGCCTCCACATTGGGGGCGATATTATTGACCCGCTGATAGGCAGCAAGTGCCTCCTCGAAACGGCCAAGACGACGCAGCAGGTCCGCCAAATGGATATTGGCGTCCTGATCATCGACATCCAGATCGACAGCCATCTGATAGGCTTTCGACGCCTCCTCCAACTGCCCCTGCTCTTTCCAGGCGTGGCCTAGTTGAACCCAGATCGGCTGATCGGCGCCATTCGCTTCGAGATGCTGCGTATAGGCACTAACCGCCCCCGGCCAGTCCTGCGCGTCCCGACATTGATTACCCTTGCGGCGATAGTTCACTTTCTGATTATTACTCAGTATTTTAGAAAGCATGCCATGCTCCATAGAGAACCCCAAAGGTAATGTCTGTGGCCAAACCCCTTTTGGGCCAGTGCCGGTCGGCCCGCAAGCGTAGGGATGTTGCCGATCAAGGTGTCATTCTGGCGACTATCCCACGCGCTTTGCTTTTACTAGCCATATTGCTGATTGCGCAGGTCACGCCCTGCAGGGCGGCCGAACCTCCGCGTAGAAATGGCTGTGCGGCGGTATTCGCGCTGGCTGGTTCGGGGCGCGATGCCGGTCCCGCATTGCAGGCATGCGTCAACGCAACGCCCAGAGGCGGAACGATCGCCATCCCGCCGGGACGCTATCTGATCGCCACCCCAGTCCGTATATTGCACCCATTGATATTGCGGACGCAGGGAAGAACGCTGCGGCGCCACCATGTTTTGCCGACGAAAGCCGCTGCGCATCCTTCCACCTCGCCATTGTCCCCGGATCAAAAACAGGGGCCGTGATGCCGTTCGACATAGACAGCAGCGGAGTCCAGATTGACGGCATGGTCTTTACAGGAACCAGACTGAGCCACCCTGCCCTATCCGCACAGCGCTGCACGTCGGACAAGGATAAGCCAATGGCCGGTGGCCTGAGGATCAACGGCAGCAAAAACATGATCACGCGGTCAGTGTTCCGCGACATGGCCTGCTATACCGCGATCGAATATGGCCGAGGCGAGGATGTCGTCATCAGGCGCAATCTGTTCAGCAGTAACGGCACGCATAATATACAGTTGCATTGGGCGGACGGGCTTACGATCCATTCAGGCACGCGGTTCCAGGTGACGGACAATCGGTTCAGAGGCAATGGCGATGTCCAGCTCATTCTCGGAGGCTGCGCCGATTGTATTGTGACGAACAACCGGTTCTACCATAGCGGCAGCGCCGGAGGCGGCTCCTTTGCCGAACTGATGCTGCACGCATGGCCCAAAGCAACCAGTGGCGATTTCATAGTCACCCGCGTGACAGGCAATTACATCAATTGCGGCCCGCAGCAGCGATGCGGTTTTGGTATCATGATCGGAGCCGCGCCCTGGTATGATACACCCACCTTTGGCGGAACAGTGTCCGGCAACACGATCCGCGGGGTCATGCTTGCCCTGAATGTCGACGAGCTGACAGGGCTGATGACGATCGAAAATAATGACCTCAATCTCAGTTCGGGTACCTCCCCCTCGATGTGCGGCCCGCATCGTATTAGAGCGGTTTCCACTCATTCCGGTTCATATCCGCACGATTTGAAGTAATTGGCGCATTCGTCGGGCTGGAAGATATCGACGAGCTTTCCTATCAGGCCCCAAAGCCCGCTGACGGTTCGCTCGCCTGCTTTGCGCAGCATTGCCTTCAGCCGGGAGAACGCCTTCTCGATTGGGTTGAAGTCCGGGCTGTAAGGTGGAAGGAAGCGCAGGGTTGCACCTGCGGCCTCGATGAGCACTTGGACCGACGCGCGCTTGTGGCTCGACAGGTTGTCCATGATGACGATGTCGCCCGGTCGCAGTTCCGGCACAAGCACTTGAGCTACGTAGGCTTCGAACCAGTCGCCGTTGATCGGGCCGTCGAGCACCATCGGCGCGATCATACCGGTCATGCGCAGGCCGGCCACCAGCGTGGTCGTCTTGCGATGGCCGTGCGGGAAGCCCATCCGCAGACGCTCGCCTTTGGCGCAGCGGCCATAGCTGCGGGTCATGTTGGTCGCCGTCCAAGTCTCGTCGATGAAGACCAGGCGTTCTGGTTCCAGATCGAGCTGACCGTCGAACCAGTGGTGACGCTGTTTCAGGACGTCGGGACGGTCTTGCTCGATTGCGTGCCCGGTCTTTTTTTCCGCGTGATGCCGTGGCGCACGAAAAAGCGATGCAGCGTGCCGATCCCGACCGGGGCGCCCCGCTCGATCAATCGAGCCTGAACTTCGACAAGGGTAATGTCGCCCTGTTCGGCAAGCAGTTCACGGATGAAACCGCCATGCGCCTCAATCCTGTCCGAATGCCGGTCTCCGCCACGTGGCTTGGCAACAGTTCCAGCGCGCGTTGCCGCCAGCGGATCGCGCTCGATGCGCTGACACCAAACCGGTCAGCCGCAGCCCGACAACTCAAACCCGCATCAATCGCAGCAATGACCCTGTCCCGCAGGTCCTGTGAAAGCGTTCGTGCCATCCATGCTGGCCTCCTGTCACCAGCAGACAGCGTGAATCACATCAGCGCAGCGAAGGGAACCCCTGCCGATTCAGTTCGTGTGGAAACCGCTCTAACGGAATCAGGGCCAACATATCTCCCGCATCACGCGCCTTCATGGCGCAACCGCCTTCAAGGGAAACCTCCTCTGCCCATTATTGCATCCTCAATTTCAGGATAGAACCGTAACCGTTGGATCAGGATGGTTGTCACCCCCCCCAAATTTCGGCATGGAAGGTCTGTAGCGAAGCATTATCTCCAAAATGGATTTCCAGAGCGTGATCAAAAATATAGTTGTTTCTTTTTGATGACAAACTAAATAAAAAAATTATCTAACATTGAAAAACCAGGAACGGTTTCACATGGCCTATTCGAAAAAGAGAGTATTAGTTACTGGTGGAGCCGGATTTCTCGGATCACATCTTTGTACACGGCTCATTGAAGAAGGTCATGACGTGTTATGCGTCGACAATTACTTCACAAGCCGAAAGCAAAATATCGATCACCTTATCAGTCATCCAAGGTTTGAAGCTATTCGTCATGACGTCACGTTCCCACTCTATGTGGAAGTAGACGATATCTACAATCTCGCATGCCCCGCATCGCCGATTCATTATCAGTTCGATCCTGTCCAGACGACGAAGACCAGCGTCATGGGCGCGATCAACATGCTGGGCTTGGCGAAGCGGGTGAAGGCGAAGATTTTCCAGGCAAGTACCAGCGAAATCTATGGTGAACCACAGGTCCATCCCCAAAAGGAAGATTATTGCGGCAACGTCAATACATTGGGTCCGCGCGCCTGTTACGATGAAGGCAAGCGCGTGGCCGAAACATTGTTCCTGGATTATCATCGCCAGCACGACGTGAAGATCAAGATTGCCCGCATCTTCAACACCTACGGCCCCAAAATGCATCCGCAGGACGGAAGAGTTGTCTCCAACTTCATCATGCAGGCGTTGCGAGGCGATCCGATCACGCTTTATGGCGATGGTAGCCAAACCCGTTCCTTTTGCTTCGTGTCTGATCTCATCGAAGGCTTCCGTCGCCTGATGGATAGCGACGATGCTGTGGCGGGTCCCGTCAATCTGGGCAATCCATACGAAATCAGCGTTAAGGAACTGGCCGAGCGCATTATAGCCATGACAGGTTCCACTTCCGAACTGACATTCAAACCTCTACCGCAGGACGATCCGACCCAGCGCTGCCCGGACATTGGCCTGGCGAAAAGCGCGTTGGGGTGGACCCCTGTAGTTCCATTGGAAGAAGGCCTCGCCAAGACGATCGACTATTTCAAGAAATTCGTATCCTGACGAACGCTTCAAGAATCTTATAGGAATTTCAATGCTCGACGGCGTCTCGATTTTACAGCTTACGCAATTGCAGGAGATTACTGGTCCACATTGCAATCCATATCTGACGATAGCTGTTTCCGGCACGCTGGCGGCAAAGACATTGAATTTTGCTGTGACCGACATATCCGGCGGCCTTCCGCATGATCGTGTTCTTTCGACCATCGATTATCTGCGGCACCTTCATCATGCCCTTCCCAATCAGGTGAAGGTGCATGACAGGCCTGTTGATTTTGTGTTTCAGGCAGAAGATGTACCTGTGAATATTCCAAGCGTATCATGGGAAACCCGGAGATCCTGGGACCAAATCATATTGGTTCCAGATCTCTATTATTTCACCAGTCAGGGATATGAAGATGCTTTCATTGGCACCACGCCATGGAACATGCGGCAAAACAAGATCATATGGCGCGGATCGACGACGGGCCTCTTCTATCAGCGCCTTGAGGACATTGACCAACTGCCCCGCTATCAGCTTTGCGTCGGCGTCTCCGGCCTAGGCGATATTGCCGATGTAGGTCTCAACGCCGTGGTCCAGGCGCTGGATAGTGAGCAGGAAGCCCTGATCCACGAACGCCTAACCAGAGAAAATCTGTTCAAACCTTTCATACCCATGCATGACATGGCGCAATATCGCTACATTCTCGACATCGATGGAAATTCGAACAGCTGGAATTTCATCATGAAATTGCGGCTTGGGTGCTGCGTCCTGCGCGTTGAAAGCGAATGGCAACAATGGTTTTGGCCGAGACTGTCGCCATGGGTCCATTATGTGCCGCTTGCCAGAGACCTGTCAAATATTGGCGAAATTGTTGAATGGTGCCTGTCGCACGAGGCGGAATGCGAAGAAATTTCTAGACAAGGAATGGAATTCGCACAAACAATGCGTTTTTCTGATGAAATGAGAATAGCGGCATCTAATATATTCACGTCGTAATATGACGCATTGAAAATCACTTTCAGATTTTTAATCTGATATATTTGATAATAATCATTAATCAGTTACCATTATAACAATGATTAGATAATTCAGATTATCGAGAATTAGAAGTGGCTCGGTTTGTCTGAACAGCCTTTCAAGTTTGATAAGTGGATCGTTTGCGGGTTGGTTGTTCAAGCTGTCGCCTGCGGGGCGTCACTCCGGCCGGGCTACGCCCGACCTCCATGACGCCCCGCAAGTCGCGGCGAATTCACGCTGCCACGGCCTGTGGCAGATTGTCAAAGTAGGTTTGATCAGGCGTACGCCCACCGAGGCTCGAGTGAGGTCTCCGGGCGTTGTAGAAGCCCAGATATTGGCCGATCGAACTGCGCGCTTCGCTGACCGAGGCGTAGGCGTGCAGGTAGACTGGACACCTCGAAAAACTCGTGGCGCCTGACGGCCTGAAGTGATTCACTGCCTTTGTGCGATAGCGGAGGTGATGATGGCAGGGCAGCCGGGTTTCTTCGATCTTTCGGACCGATATGAGGCGTTGAGCGCGGCGGGCGATCCGCTGGAGCGTCTGGCGGCAGTCGTGGACTTCAAGGTTTTCCGGAGACCGCTGGTAGCGGCGCTGGGCCGTAGTCCTCGCAGCAAGGGCGGCCGTCTGCCCTTCGATCCGGTCCTCATGTTCAAGATCCTCGTGCGGCAGGCGCTGTACTCGCTTTCGGACGAAGCGACCGTTCCCGATCAAGGAGAGGTGGCCTGGAGAATCTGCACACTGAGATAATTGGATTTTCTGCCTCGGAGCAGCCAGGAAGGCTGCGAGACAGGAGCAGAGAATGAGCAGACGACCCCGGCGCAACCACAGCCCGGCATTTAAGGCGAAGGTGGCGCTTGCCGCGATCAAGGGCGAGAAGACGCTGGCAGAGCTGGCGCACGACTATGATCTGCATCCCAACCAGATCACGACGTGGCGCACGCAGTTGCTCGAAGGGGCGGCGGGCGTGTTCGGCTCGGAGAAGGCGTCGGACGAACCGGCCGTCGACGTGAAGACGCTTCACGCCAAGATCGGCGAACTGACGCTGGCCAATGATTTTTTGGAAGGCGCGCTCGGCAAGGCAGGTCTGTTGCCGAGCGCAAAGCGATGATCGATCGAACGCACACCTTGCCGGTGAAGCGGCAGGCGAAGGAACTGGGGATCAGCCGGGGCAGTGTCTATTATCTGCCGCGGCCGGTTTCATCCGAAGACCTCGCAATCATGCGTCGCATCGACGCGTTGCATCTGGAGTTCCCGTTCGCAGGAAGCCGGATGATGCGCGACTTTCTTCGTCAGGAGGGCATCACGATCGGCCGCTGCCATGTCGCGAGCCTGATGAAGAAGATGGCGATCGAGGCGGTCTATCGCCGTCCCAGCACTTCCAAGCCGGCACCAGGACACAAGATCTACCCCTATCTCCTGCGCAAGCTTCCGATCGTGAGGCCCAATCAGGTTTGGGCGACAGACATCAGCTACATCCCCATGGCCAAGGGGTTCGTCTATCTCGTCGCCATCGTCGACTGGTTCAGCCGCAAGGTTCTCAGCCACCGGATCTCGATCACGCTGGAGGCCGACTTTTGCGTGGAAGCGCTCGAGGAAGCCCTGGCGCGCTATGGCAAACCGGAGATTTTCAATACGGACCAAGGCAGCCAATTCACGAGCCAGGCCTTCACCAGTGTGCTGATGCGAGAAAAGATTGCCATCAGCATGGACGGCCGCGGCGCCTGGCGCGACAATGTCGTGGTCGAGCGGCTGTGGCGCTCAGTGAAGTACGAGGAAGTCTACCTGCACGCCTACGCATGCGTCAGCGAAGCGCGCAGTTCGATCGGCCGATACCTGGGCTTCTACAACGCCCGGAGACCTCACTCGAGCCTCGGCGGACGTACGCCCGATCAAACCTACTTTGACAATCTGCCACAGGCCGTGGCAGCGTGAATTGGCCGCGACTTGCGGGGCGTCACTCCGGCCGGGCTACGCCCGACCTCCATGACGCCCCGCAGGCAGCAGCTTGAACAACCAAACCGCAGACGATCCACTTATCAAACGTCAAAGGCTGTTCAGACAAACCGAGCCACTTCTAGGATCACCTCTCCCTCCAGCGTTTTCTGGGTTTCGGGCTCGACGGCACGGTGCCCGATGCAACGACAGTGCGGCTGTTCCGGGAGCGTCTGGTGACGGCGAAGGCGATCGATACGCTCTTTGCCCGCTTTGATGCCGCGCTCACGGACCGTGGATACCTTGCCATGGGCGGGCAGATCATCGACGCTACCGTGGTGCCGGCACCCAAGCAGCGCAATACCGAGGAAGAGAAGGCGGCCATCAAGAAGGGCCGGATACCCGAGCGCTGGAAGAATGGCCCTGCGAAGATCCGGCAGAAGGACCGCGATGCCCGCTGGAGCGTCAAGTACACCAAGGTCAAGGAAGGCGCGGACCCCAAGGCCTTCAAGCCGGTCGATCTGGCCATCCCGATGTTCGGCTACACATCCATCACAATAGAGATCGTTCGGAAATTCGCTGACCAGACCGGGTTCGTCTTCCATCCCAGATGATGGGTGGTCGAACGAACCTTCGCATGGCTCAATCGAAATTAACACTTGGCAAAAGACTTCGAGCGAACCATCAAATCCGCAACTGCACTTCTATATGCCGCTGCTGCCGTCGTCCTCATCAGGCGCATCGCTCGTTACGCATGGGATTCAAGACAGTCTTTCAGCCTTTATGGAGGCGGGAATAATTCAGTGTCACCTCGATGCGGTTGATCAAAGATCCATCGCATCAAAGAACTTTTCGATACTTTCATGGGAAAGGCTGTAAGCTTGTGCCCCTGTGTCGGCGATCCATTCTTTTTCCGGCAGCAGTAGGACAGTCGAATGACGTTGAAGTGCACTGATTCTGAGTTGAACGTCATTTGGACATCTTATCATTCCAACTACAGTAGAATTAGATGAAAATAAAGAATTGTGAAGGGCAGATCCATACTCTCCAACTATTTTTTTTGCGCCTTTGAAAATTTCAATCTGTTCTGAAAATCTAAGTAATTCAGGCTTTATTAATTCATATCCTCTGGATACCGCATAAGTCTCAAAATAAACTCTATCAATTAGCTTTTTAAGAACTCCATCGGTATTTCCCTCAAAATTCTCACGTGATATACAAATTTTCCTATTTGGAGCTAGAGAATCAGATATAGGATAAAATTCTTTCATAGCAGGATGGAAGTGATAACTTCCATGAATATAGCTCGGAACCACTATTTTACTGAATACAATAATATCATTATTAATATCATAATATAGAATATTTTCTTTTCTTAATCCTGTCATGGTCTCAATTAAAGTCAGAGCCCAACTTGGCGTGTCTATAGGGAGAGGAATAAATGCCCCTTCAAGATTTTTCCCATAGATTTCCTGTGCAATCTGGACACCTCGAAAAACCCGTGGCGCCTGAGGGCCTGAAGTGATTCACTGCCTTTGCGCGATAGCGGAGGCGATGATGGCAGGGCAGCCGGGTTTCTTCGATCTTTCGGACCGATATGAGGCATTGAGCGCTGCGGGCGATCCGCTGGAGCGTCTGGCGGCCGTCGTGGACTTCGAGGTTTTCCGAGAACCGCTGGTAGCCGCGCTGCGCCGTAATCCTCGCGGCAAGGGTGGCCGCCCGCCGTTCGACCCGGTCCTCATGTTCAAGATCCTCGTGCTGCAGGCGCTCTACTCGCTTTCTGACGAAGCGACCGAGTTTCAGATCAAGGACCGCCTCTCGTTCCAGCGCTTTCTGGGGCTAGGCCTGGATGGCACGGTGCCCGATGCGACGACAGTGTGGCTGTTCCGGGAGCGTCTGGTGAAGGCCAGGGCCATCGACAGGCTCTTTGCCCGCTTCGATGCCGCCCTCACGGACCGGGGCTACCTCGCCATGGGCGGGCAGATCATCGATGCCACCGTTGTACCCGCCCCGAAGCAGCGGAACACCGAGGAGGAGAAGGCTGCCATCAAGGAGGGCCGGATACCCGAGCGCTGGCAGAATAACCCTGCGAAGATCCGGCAAAAGGATCGCGATGCCCGCTGGAGCGTGAAGTACACCAAGGCCAAGGTGAAGGAAGGCGCGGACCCCAAGGCCTTTAAGCCGGTCGACCTGGCCATCCCGATGTTCGGCTACAAGAACCATATCGGCATCGACCGGGCGCATGGCCTGATCCGCACCTGGGATGCCAGCGCTGCCAATGCCCACGACGGCGCGCGATTGCCGACGCTGATCAGCCGGGGCAACACGGCTTCGGGCGTATGGGCTGATACGGCCTACCGCTCGAAGAAGAACGAGGCCTTCCTCGCTAAAGGCATGTTCACCAGCCACATCCACCAGCGCAAGCCGCACCGCCGAGCGATGCCTGAGCGTATTGCACGCGCCAATGCCAAGCGGTCCGCGGTCCGCTCCGCCGTCGAGCACGTCTTTGCCGGGCAAAAGCACCGCATGGGTCTGGTGGTGCGCACCATCGGCATTGCTCGTGCCCGTATCAAGATCGGCATGACCAACCTTGCCTATAACTTCCAGCGCCTGGCCTGGCTCGAGGGGCGAATTGCGCCCGCGTGACGCCAAAGACGGCCTGTGAAGGCGCCGCACCGACGAAAATCAGCAGATCAGACCCCGAAACCAAGGCTCATACTTCCCTCTTGAGCCTTCAAGCCGCCATCATGCCGAAATCAGACGGTTCTTCGAGGTGTCCATCTTGATCCGCGGAATGAAATCTACAAGCCAGTGACCATATACACGATACCCCGGCCCAATAATGGAAATACCGGTTTTTTCAGAATTAATTTTATTAAGAGATGACGAATTTAAACTGTTCATGGCATAATCATATGCGACATCAGCAATATGGGATGATTCTCTTATATATTGGTCACCATGAAAAAGGAGGCCGTGATTACGCATTTTTACGTCGCGAATTTCATAGCATCCGATTTTATCAATTGTTTTCTCTATAGAGTTAACATGAGAGAACCAGGATACCATATCCGGATTGTCAGTTATCGTTTGCAATGAAGAAGGGGGGGGGGCTTTTTCAGCAGCACGCCATTCACGAAAACCTTGCGCGCCAAAGCCGGTCATTGATGACATCGCTTGTGAAGCCGCGAGGTCATGAATAGCGATGTGTGCAAATCCTGTCACAGTTGAATTTCCATTATTGCAAAAGAACCTTCATAGAGCGAGCCTAGCTTGCAGTAAGCTGCTTAAGGAAGGGATATTCGAACTGCAATGTCCGATACGGCCATGAGAACGCTTCTCTGCGCACAAGCCCTCCTTTTCCGCTCACTACCGAGACATGGCCGCGAACCGTGATGCTGTCGATCATCTGGATGTCGCTGTCGTGGGCAGCAGTGATGGCATCTATCATCCTATCCCAGACACCTGCGTTCCGCCATCGCACGAAGCGATTGTATCAGGCGGTACGTGGCCCGTAGCGTTCGGGCAGGTCGCGCCACGGCGCGCCTCGCAGCGCCCAGAAGATGCTGTTCAGCACGCGGCGATCATCGACACGCGCTGCGCCTAATGGCAGCCACGCTGGAATATTACTGGATTTGGTCCCTCATATCTCGTCTGTATCCGACAGAGGGTGACGTGCCCCCCGGATTTTCCTCCAAGCTTGATTAGAGTCTGGCCTGATGGAAGGACGGACAAATGAAGCGAGCAAGGTTCACAGAACAGCAGGTCATCGGCGTGCTGAAGGAACAGGAGGCTGGCGCGAAGACTGCCGACCTGGCTCGTCGCCACGGGGTATCGGAAGCGACGATCTACAACTGGAAAGCCAAGTATGGCGGTCTGGAGGTTTCGGAGGCCAAGCGATTACGGTTGCTGGAGGACGAGAACGCCAAGCTGAAGCGATTGCTTGCCGAGGCGATGCTGGATAATGCCGGGCTGAGGATCTTCCGCAAAAAATTGGTAACGCCCTCTGCCAAGCGAGCGGCGGGCGTGCCGTGTTATCAGCGCTGGCCGGAAGAGCATGCGCTACCGGTCACAGCGAGAAGATGATGCTGACCTTCGGTTGAAGTCGCGTGAGCTTGCGCAGCAGCGCCGTCGGTTTGGCTATCGTCGGCTGCACATTCTGCTGCGGCGTGAGGGCGTGGTGATCAACCGGAAGAAGACACAGCGGCTCTATAGCGAGGAGAAGCTGGCGGTCCGACGCAGGCGCAACCGGCGCCGTGCAATTGGCGCGCGAGCACCGGCTCCGGTGCTTGCGCTATCAAACCAGCGATGGAGCCTGGACTTCGTCCATGATCAGCTACAGGACGGCGGTTCCGAGTGCTCAACATCGTCGACGATATAACCCGCGAGTGCCTGCGCGCGGTGCCGGACACGTCGATCTCAGGGCGTCGGGTGGTGCGTGAGCTCACCGAGCTGATCGCCGAGCGCGGTAGGCCTGGGATGATTGTCAGCGACAACGGCACCGGGCTGACCTCGAACGCTGTCCTCGCCTGGTGCAGGGCGGTCGGGGTGGAGTGGCACTATATCGCCCCGGGCAAACCGATGCAGAATGGTTACGTCGAGAGCTTTAACGGTCGGATGCGCGACGAGCTGCTGAACGAGACCCTGTTCCTGAGCCTCGACCATGCCCGGGTGGTGATCGCCGCTTGGGCAGAGGATTACAAGGGACTATCAGGAATTTCGTGTGCGGCGAGGCATAATGGGCAACAAGGAGACCCAATATGTCACGACGGAAAGAACCCTCGATACCGAACGACATTCTCGATCAGTTGCTGGCCGGCACTGACGCGGCGGCGGCGCTCAGCCAGGGCGGCTTGCTCGATTCCCTGAAGAAGGCTTTTGCCGAACGGGCCCTCAACGCGGAGATGGATCATCATCTCGGGCACAATGACCAGGTCGGCAACAACCGCAATGGCTATGGTCGCAAGACGGTGACGACCGACAGCGGGCGGATCGAGATCGAGGTGCCGCGCGATCGAGCCGGCAGTTTCGATCCGCAGCTGATCGCCAAATACCAGCGGCGCTTCCCCGGCTTCGACGACAAGATCATCTCGATGTATGCGCGCGGCATGAGCACCCGGGAGATCACGGGTCATCTGCGCGAACTATATGGCATTGATGCTTCGCCCGATCTGATCAGCACGATCACCGACGCTGTGCTGGAGGAAGTCGCGGCCTGGCAGCAACGCCCGCTGGACCCGGCCTATCCGCTGGTCTTCTTCGATGCGATCCGGGTCAAGATCCGCGATGAGGGCATGGTCCGCAATAAAGCTATCCACATCGCCCTGGGCGTCATGGCCGACGGCACCAAGGTAATCTTGGGGCTATGGCTGGAACAGAATGAAGGCGCCAAATTCTGGCTGCGCGTCATGAATGAACTGCGCAACCGCGGCGTCGAGGACATCATGCTGGCCGTCGTCGATGGCCTCAAGGGCTTTCCCGACGCCATCAATGCGGTCTTCCCCGAAGCGATGGTCCAGACATGCATCGTACACTTGCTGCGAAACTCGATGGATTTCGTCGCGTGGAAGGATCGCAAGGCGCTCGGAATGGCTCTGAAAGCCATCTACCGTGCCGTTGATGCAGTGGCCGCCGAGGAAGCGCTGACAGCCTTCGAAGCAAGCTTCTGGGGGCAGCGCTATCCCGCCATCGGCCAGAGTTGGCGCCGAGCATGGCCCGAGGTCATCCCATTTTTCGCCTTTCCTGATGAGGTCAGGCGGATCGTCTACACCACAAATTCGATAGAAGCCTTGAACTCCAAGCTTCGCCGCGCTGTTCGTGCCCGGGGCCATTTCCCCAGTGATGAGGCCGCCACCAAGCTGCTCTATCTGATCTTGAACCGATCGGAAAAAGAGTGGAAAATGCCACCGCGCGAATGGAACATGGCGAAGGCGCAATTTGCCGTGCTCTTCGGCGAACGTTTCATCAGGGCCATGACGGCCTGATGGTCAACCGCCTCGCCGCACACGAAATTCCTGATAGTCCCGATTACAACCAGGAGAGGCCGCACTCATCCCTTGGATACGACACCCCAGCGGCCTTCGCCGCTGAACTGAATAAGCAATGGCCTGCTTCGCTACGCCCTACGGGCTCCGCTGCGCAGGCCATTGCTCAACCCGCGCTCATGCGCAACAAAGCCGCCCGGCTCTAGAGCGGTTTTCGATCAGTCTGGATCATATCCGCACGAGCTGAAGTAGTTGGCACATTCGGCGGGCTGGAAGATGTCGACGAGCCTGCCGATAAGGCCCCACAGGCCGCTGACGGTGCGCTCGCCTGCTTTTCGGAGCATGGCCTTGAGGCGGGCAAAGGCCTTCTCGATCGGGTTGAAGTCGGGGCTATAGGGTGGCAGGAAGCGCAGCGTTGCCCCTGCCGCCTCGATCCGGTCGCGGACAGCAGGGCGCTTATGGCTCGACAAATTGTCCATGATGACGACGTCGCCAGGCCGCAACTCCGGTACGAGAACCTGCGCGACATAGGCTTCGAACCAGTCACCGTTGATTGGACCGTCCAGCACCATCGGCGCGACCATGCCGCTCATGCGGAGGCCCGCGACCAGCGTGGTGGTCTTGCGATGGCCATGCGGGTATCCCATCCGCAACCGCTCGCCTCTGGCACAACGCCCGTGGCTGCGGGTCATGTTGGTGGCGGTCCACGTCTCGTCGATAAACACCAGGCGTTCCGGCTCCAGATCGACCTGGTTCTCGAACCAGTCGTGGCGCTGCCTCAGGACGTCGGGGCGGTCTTGCTCGATGGCATGCCCAGTCTTTTTTTGCGCGTCATGCCCCGCCGCGCGAAGAAGCGGTGCAGCCCAGCGACCGACACCGTCAGGCCCGCTTCGGACAAGGCAATGCGCAGCTCTTCGAGCGAGATGGACACCTCGAAGAACCGTCTGATTTCGGCATGATGGCGGCTTGAAGGCTCAAGAGGGAAGTATGAGCCTTGGTTTCGGGGTCTGATCTGCTGATTTTCGTCGGTGCGGCGCCTTCACAGGCCGTCTTTGGCGTCACGCGGGCGCAATTCGCCCCTCGAGCCAGGCCAGGCGCTGGAAGTTATAGGCAAGGTTGGTCATGCCGATCTTGATACGGGCACGAGCAATGCCGATGGTGCGCACCACCAGACCCATGCGGTGCTTTTGCCCGGCAAAGACGTGCTCGACGGCGGAGCGGACCGCGGACCGCTTGGCATTGGCGCGTGCAATACGCTCAGGCATCGCTCGGCGGTGCGGCTTGCGCTGGTGGATGTGGCTGGTGAACATGCCTTTAGCGAGGAAGGCCTCGTTCTTCTTCGAGCGGTAGGCCGTATCAGCCCATACGCCCGAAGCCGTGTTGCCCCGGCTGATCAGCGTCGGCAATCGCGCGCCGTCGTGGGCATTGGCAGCGCTGGCATCCCAGGTGCGGATCAGGCCATGCGCCCGGTCGATGCCGATATGGTTCTTGTAGCCGAACATCGGGATGGCCAGGTCGACCGGCTTAAAGGCCTTGGGGTCCGCGCCTTCCTTCACCTTGGCCTTGGTGTACTTCACGCTCCAGCGGGCATCGCGATCCTTTTGCCGGATCTTCGCAGGGTTATTCTGCCAGCGCTCGGGTATCCGGCCCTCCTTGATGGCAGCCTTCTCCTCCTCGGTGTTCCGCTGCTTCGGGGCGGGTACAACGGTGGCATCGATGATCTGCCCGCCCATGGCGAGGTAGCCCCGGTCCGTGAGGGCGGCATCGAAGCGGGCAAAGAGCCTGTCGATGGCCCTGGCCTTCACCAGACGCTCCCGGAACAGCCACACTGTCGTCGCATCGGGCACCGTGCCATCCAGGCCTAGCCCCAGAAAGCGCTGGAACGAGAGGCGGTCCTTGATCTGAAACTCGGTCGCTTCGTCAGAAAGCGAGTAGAGCGCCTGCAGCACGAGGATCTTGAACATGAGGACCGGGTCGAACGGCGGGCGGCCACCCTTGCCGCGAGGATTACGGCGCAGCGCGGCTACCAGCGGTCCTCGGAAAACCTCGAAGTCCACGACGGCCGCCAGACGCTCCAGCGGATCGCCCGCAGCGCTCAATGCCTCATATCGGTCCGAAAGATCGAAGAAACCCGGCTGCCCTGCCATCATCGCCTCCGCTATCGCGCAAAGGCAGTGAATCACTTCAGGCCCTCAGGCGCCACGGGTTTTTCGAGGTGTCCAGCTTTCCGCCATGGCGCACGGTCTACCGCTGGTTCTGCACTCTGCGTGACGATGGGACATTCGAAAGTCTCAATCACCATCTTGTCCAGATCGACCGTGTCCGAACGGGCCGAGAACCGATGCCGTCAGCGGCGGCCATCGACAGCCAGAGCGTCAAGACCACTGAAGCGGGTGGTCCGCGCGGCTATGACGCAGGGAAAAAGATCATGGGCCGCAAGCGCCACGCCATGGTCGATACCGACGGTCGTGCGCTCGAACTGCTGGTTCATGGCGCTGACGTGCAGGACCGAGACGGCGCAGTGCCTTTGCTCCGGCAGTCACGCCAGCGGCACCCCTTGGTCGAGCATGCCTATGCCGACAGCGCCTACAACAGCGATCGCGTCCGGGAAGCCACATCCGTCACGATAGAGATCGTTCGGAAATTCGCCGACCAGACCGGGTTCGTCGTCCATCCCAGACGATGGGTGGTCGAACGAACCTTCGCATGGCTCAATCGAAATCGACGCTTGGCAAAGGACTTCGAGCGAACCATCAAATCCGCAACTGCACTCCTATATGCCGCTGCTGCCGTCGTCCTCATCAGGCGCATCGCTCGTTACGCATGAGATTCAAGACAGGCTCTTAAAGAGTGGCCTGTACTGCGCTGAACGCTCATGCCCGAGCAAGGAGACATTATCCCGCAGAGAAGCCCATTGCTGCCGCCATGGTATTTCCAATCAGCAGGCCGTCGATTAGAAGCCTTTCTAATGCGCAGCCTGATTATGCATATGGACGTCAATCGCCTCATCAATGCTATCATAGAATAGCAATTGTCCCTGATGCAAAACTGCGCCGCGCTCACAATAGGCACGTAAAGTCCCCGGATCGTGGCTGATCATCAGCAACGTTCCTGTTTCACGGCGATAATGTAATGCTTCTTCGCAGCGTTGCCTGAACCGATCATCACCAGCAGCTGTAACTTCATCCACCAAATAGCAGTCAAATTCTATCGCCAAGGATACTCCAAACGCCAGTCGCGCTAACATACCCGCAGAATAGCTGTAGATTGGCTGATAGAAATATGCGCCTAGTTGAGCAAATTCTTCGACATAGGCGAGAAGTTCACCGATATCCTTGTCGTATATTCTTGCGATAAAACGCGCATTGTCAGCCCCTGTCAGGCTTGATTGAAAACAACTTGCATATCCAATCGGCCAAGAGCAGGTGACGCTACGTTCTATTCTCCCGGACGTTGGTGATTCCACCCCGGAAATGAGACGCATGAGAGTCGATTTGCCAGCGCCATTCGCGCCGCATATCCCCAAGCTTGTGCCAGTGGGAATGTCGAAATTCAGATCACTGAAGACATTCTTCTGGAACTTACGAATATGATATGTTTTTGAAACATTTCTGAATGTTATCATTGTCCAACCATGAAATTGCATCGATCATAGAAATAGATAAAAACCCATCCGACTGCTGTAATGCCATTTACCCCAGAACAGATATTCATGGCCCCTGATTGTCCATTATGATTTCGACAAGCCTATTGGATTGCCAATGATCGGATCATTTTTGCAATATCTTCATCATGCCGCCGCTTCATACAGCCATGCAAGCGTTTCGTCGATCAAGTGCGGCTGCCAATCAGGCAGGGTGTTGCGCAGCAGAGTTGCGTCGCCGCCCAGAATCTCCACATCGCCCTTGCGAACAAAGGCCGGATTAACCTCAACCTTGATCTCGTGACCACTCAACGCCGTCAACTTTTCGATCATGTTACCAATCGAAGATACGCTGCCAGTCGCAATATTCACCACAACAGGCACGGTTGGCGCCATCACCAACCCGGCATAAGCATCGGCAACCGAACGCACATCCCCAAAATCACGTTTAACCCAAGTGTTTCCCAATTCGATAACTGGCGCACGGCGTTGAAAATGATCCACGATCTTGGGAACCAGATATTTGGCTTCCTGACCTACCCCGGTATAGTTGAAGGGGCGCGTGATGACGATGTCCAGCCTGTCCGCCCACAGACTGGATCCCAGTTCCATGGCATATTTGCTGACTGCATAATGATTTGCCGGATTGGCCGCCGCGGTTTCGGTAATCAGTCCTTCCGCATGAGGCCCATATATCTGAGCGCTCGAAGCGATGATGCAGCGCGCACCTTCCTTCTTACGTGCAATGGCATCGAGAAGATTAAAGGTTCCCAACTGATTGGTAATGTAAAAGGATTGCCAATCAGCGGCATGAACAAAGGCACGCGCGGCCAGGTGGATCACCCGGTCAAACTCGGCTTCACCTACCGCTTTATCAACAGCCTCCTTATCACACAGGTCCGCGGTCAGCGCGACCGGCGTAGCCCCAGCCCTCTTCAGCGCAGCGGCAACAAAGCGACCGGTAAATCCGGTCGCCCCAGTCAACGCCACCCGCATCAGAAGGACCACCCCGCAGCGTTGCGGCGCATATCAGCTTCTACCATGAGACGCGCCAGTTCCTCCAGTTCCACAACCGGCTTCCATCCCAGGTCCCGTTCCGCCTTGCCCGGATTGCCGATCAGCAAGTCGACTTCGGCAGGTCGGTAGAAAGCCGGATTGATGCGCACCCGCGTCTGACCGCTTTTGGGATCAACACCGATTTCATTTTCTTCCTTGCCTGCCCATTCAAGCATAACTCCGATCTGGGCAAAGGCGAGTTCAACGAAATGACGAACCGTTTCGGTACGGTTGGTTGCAAGCACATAGGTGTCGGGTACGTCATGCTGAAGCATTAGGCGCATGCCTTCGACATAATCCTTGGCATAGCCCCAGTCGCGCTTTGCATCGAGATTGCCAAGTTCAAGAATATCGGCCTTGCCATGTGCAATCTTGGCTACGGTATCGGTAATCTTGCGCGTTACGAACTCTCGTCCACGCAGCGGCGATTCATGGTTAAACAAGATGCCGCTGGTCGCAAAAATATCAAAACTTTCCCTATAGTTGACAGTCAACCAATGGGCATAGAGCTTTGCCACGCCGTAAGGGCTCCGCGGATAGAAAGGCGTATCTTCAGCCTGTGGAATAGCCTGCACTTTGCCAAACATTTCCGACGTAGATGCCTGATAGAAGCGGATATCCTTGTTCACCGTCCGAATTGCTTCGAGAAGATAGGCCGCGCCAAGACCCGTGATCTGACCCGTAGTGATCGGCTGGTCGAAGGAAACGCCGACGAAACTTTGTGCGGCGAGATTATAGATTTCCGTCGCTTGCGACGTTTCGATCAGCCTTATGGCCGAGCCCATGTCCGTCAAGTCATATTCGACCAGCTTCAAATTCGGGTGATCCGCAATGCCAAGTTCATCAATACGCCAGAAATTGACCGAACTGGTGCGTCTATAGGTCCCATATACGGTATAGCCCCGGTTCAAGAGGTTCTCCGCCAAATAGGCTCCATCCTGACCGCTGATTCCGGTAACTATAGCGTTTTTTGACATATTCGTCCCTTGCTGGATTGACCGTCTAGTAGAGCTAATAAATCGTAATGGCCAGAGGGCAAGCGCGAAGCGCATATAGCCGTTTTTGCACTTCAACGGCCAAACTATGCCGAAAAGCCCGTCATCAACGCAGCGATCACATGGAAAGATATCTTCCAGATACCAGATAGCTATCGGATTGCCTGACGATAGGGGCTAGCTATACTGCTACCCCATGCCTACCATCGCTTTCATCAGCCCCAAGGGCGGCGTCGGGAAAACCACGGCCGCCCTGCTTCTTGCATCTCAACTGGCGCGGGGCGCTAGGGTGACGGTGATCGACGCCGATCCCAATCATCCCATCGCCGCCTGGGGCAAGGATGCACAGTTGCCCGACAACCTGTCGATCGTCGCCGATGTCGATGAGGATAATATTCTGGATCGGATAGAGGAAGCGGCGGCGAAGACGCCCTTCGTCATCGTCGATCTCGAAGGGACGGCCGCCAAAATCGTGCTGCTGGCTGTCAGCCAGGCCGATCTGGTGGTCATTCCCATGCAGGGATCGCAGCTAGACGCGGAACAGGCGAGCCGGGCGATACGGGTGCTGAAACAGCATGAGAAAATGACCGGCAGGGCGGTCCCCTATGGCGTGCTGCTGTCGCGGACCAGCCCGATCATCCGTACCCGGACCATGGGGCATATTCAGGATGGGCTGGTCGACGCCGGCGTGCCGATGTTCACGACGCAATTGCATGAGCGCGAGGCATTTTGCGCCATTTTTTCCTTCCGCCAGACGTTGGAGGAGCTGGACCCAAGGGACGTGTCCAATCTGGACAAGGCGATCGCCAATGCCGAGCAGTTTGCGGTCGAGGTGATCGAAACGCTGCGCGCCAGCAGGAAAAGCGCCGTCAAGGCAGATGAGGTGGCAGGATGAGCAGAGCCAATCCCTTCGGTGATCTAGATGATTTCGGGTCCGACAATGTCGCCAAGCCGGTGCCGGCTGCGGCGATCGAGAAAATCGCGGAGAGCAGCGGCTTTCCGAGCCGGAAAGCGGCGGCGCCTTTAGTGAGTGAGACAAGGAGTGAGACAGTTGAAACGGCTGCCCCCTCCCCTGCCCGGCAACCGCGCCGCCATGTGACCGGGCGCAACCGCCAGATCAATATCAAGGCGACCGAAGAAACCATCACCGAACTATATCGCATCGCCGACGATATGGGATTGCCTTTGGGCGCTGTGCTAGAGCAAGCTCTGGCGGCGCTAGATCGGCAACGTGAGCAATAGGATATCTGGTAGCTATCTAGTGGCTACCAGATATTGAGTGGTGTGATCGGTTGGTCCGGGCATAATAGGTTATGATCAGACTTTCGCCGCCGATCCTTATTGAAGGCCAATCGGTCCGAATGGCGAGGATATCGGGCGACTGGAGCACTCTGTTCCTATCGACCGACCTGCTTCAGCCTTAGCGGCATGGTGTGCGCTACCCGATCAGCGTTAGTGCGGCCACGCAAGCCTGCCGACATATCGTCAGGCTTGTCACCATGAATGCCGCGCAGAGCGCGGGCGGCATCTTCGATCGGGTTCATGGCAGCAATGCTTGCTTCAAGCCAAGTCTCGCTCAAGTTTATATACACGCTAGATTAGAGAAAGATATCTAGTAGCTATCCGATATCTTCAGGCGTTCTTTGATATATTGATGTCTGGCATTGCAGATCGCAGCCTGTCGACCATCGATGCGGTATTATTCCGCTCTGCCCATGCCGCCTGCTCCCGTTGGGGAGCATATGCGCCGCGTAGCGGCGCTTCAGGCCTTGCGGTTCTGGATGGTTTTTCCATGACGCTTTACCTTGCATCGTGATCGCCTCGTGAGAGGCTAGGATGTTGGCCGACCAGGCCAACTCTGCTGATTTTTCTTTATAAATGAATTCATAAGCGGTTGCGGATGGTTTTGAGACTCACGCGAAGTGTCTTCATCGCGGGCATCCAGTGCAGCCTCGATCCGCGCCAAAATCTTGGCAAGCTGGCCCTTTTCCATCGCCTTCCGCCGTTCGTGTGGACACAGGGTCGCGCCCATCGCCGCCATATCTTCCTGCCGGTCGGCTTCGCGCTGGACCTGATCATCAGGCAGGGGGGCAGGGCGCATCCAGCGCGGCAGATAGCGTTGGACAATATCGGGCAAAAAGGCGCGATAGACGTTCGATGTCTGGGCATAGCGGGGGCCGGGGCCTTCACCCTCCACTCGCTTGAACCGCCGCTGGCGCACCAAAAAGCCGATATTTTCCAGAATGCGCAGCGCACGGGCCACGGTAGCGCGGCCCAGGCTGGTCGCGTCGGCCAGATAATCATAGCTGGGGAAGACCCGGCCTTTGTTGAGGCGGGCGAGGGTGAGGATTTCCTCCAGCACGCGCACGCTGGCGGCGGTGAGCGTGGTGAGGCGCTGTTCAGCGGTGGTGAGGATGCGGCCGTCGCAGCGCGCTTCACGGCGCAGCTGACGCCCTGCGTCCAGGATACGCTGGGCCGCGCGCAATAATCTGTGGGTTTCGCCTCTGGCCGGGCTGACAAAGAAGATATGTTCGAACGTGCCGGCTTCCACACTGTCGCGCAGCACCGGCGCGCCGGTCGGATGCGGAGCGCCGGAACGGCTTTTGCGCGTGACCTGTGCGGGCGATGCGCGCCCTGCACCGGGCAAGATGCCCGCTTGCGCGCCCTGAAGCGCGCCATTAAGTGCGCCGCTTATCGCATTGCCGCAAGCGATCGTCACCGAAGGCCGAGACCCGCAAGGGGCTCGGGGGCGAGGGCAGCGAGCCCTAGAGCGCGGTCGTGGCCCCTACGCGATGCGCCCCTCGAACCTTCCACGGAAGCCTCCGCTGCCCCGTCATCCCTCCGGGCAGGAGATTTAGGACAGAAAGGCAATGCGCCAGCGCAGAACCAGATGCAGACATGTACCCCCCGTCAATCGAAGCGGAAGATGGACAACACCCTTCGACCATTCCCGTCGGGTCAGGATTGCAGGATTGCGGCAGGTCCCTTCTGGCATAGCAGGGTGCCTGCCGCCACGAGGCGGCGGACCAGCGACTTGCGGTGCTCGCCATCTCCGGGCCAGCTGCCTGGCCCCAGGACAAGCTCGGCGACGTCCCGCAGGTTCGCCCCTGCGGCGCGTGCATCTGCGGCGAGAAGCGACAGATGCTGGCGCCGCAGCCGATTCGCCTGCCCGCCCGCCCCGGCATGGAAGTAGATCCGCTGGAGCGCGGCCAACTGCGAGCCAAGCCGCTCGTCGGCGATGATTTCGAAGCTCAGCAGCACTGGTTCGGCGGGCAACCTCTCCCCGACAAGATCGATCCGCGCCACCTCCCCCAGGCAGTCGAAGGCGATATGCTCGCCTTCTGTCCCCGGGATGCTGCGCGCCCGGCGGGCCGGCGCATCGAAGCGACAGGACGCATTGGCCTCCCCAGTTGCGATCCGGGCGCGCAGGACGCACGGATCGAGGATGGCAGACCAGACCGGCACCACCTGCATAGAATCCTCCCCTGGATCTTCGGCGAAAGTGCAACCCCCATTGGTGCGCCAGGGCAGCCTTGCGCGAGACCAACGGGCGGTCGTCTCGCCCGGATGGTAGATTGTCAGCGACGACCGCGCGCTCCCAGTCGGCGCGATAGGCGGGGTCGCGCCGCGTCACCTCCCAGGCTAGACCGGCGCGCCCGCGACGCACCAGTGCCTCGATACGGCGAGCCAGCGGCCCGGCTATCATCGCCAGGCGGCGGGCGGCGGAGGCGCCAGCATGACGGGATGGGCCCCGCACGGGCGCCGAGGCGATGCGGAAGGGATACGCACATTCGGGGAGCCGAAGCGGTGATCACCAGACCTATGCATATGCCCCCTTTCCGCAAGGGCAGTCGATCTCGATGCCCCAGGCGATGGCGGTGCCTAAGCCGGGCAACGACAGCGCATCCTTTGGTCATCGCGGCCTTCGCGCGCGGCGGTCACCCCCCGAAGATCGTGGCGGGGATTTCCAGCGGGCCGACCGGACGAGCAGGGAGAGGCCATCGCGTGCGCGGCGGCGCGGCGGGCATGAGGGTATGGGGGACGGAGATGATGGAAATCCAAGTCTTGAGCCGCGGAGCAGTCCCCAGCCGGCCCTCGCCTCGAGGTTGCGCAAGTCTACAGGCCGCTGCAAGAGCCAGGTGAAGGATCTCGTCGCCCGGGAACGCGCAGAAACGCCGCGGACTGGCGGGCGGATGGGTCCGGGGCATCGAGCCGCAGCGCCGCAAAGATGCGGGATTGCGAGGTGCCGTACATAGGGGATGAACGCGGCGAATCACTGATTTCGTGCGCACGACGCGCACCGATCAAACGGATCGGCGACCCGCCGCGACCGTGCGTCTTCCCCTCGCGTCGGGGTGGCAAACCGCAGACTCGCGATCTATCTATCCCTGTGGCCAGAATTGACCATAAACGGCAAGGGATTGGATGCGTTGGGAAAGGTGCTGCGAGCCGCTCTATCATGAAGGAGTGGAGGGAGGTGCAACGCTGGTGCGAACGGCAATCAAGATGATCCTCGCGGCCCCCGCCGCGTCCATCGCGCGGGCAGCGTCCGCCACTCTCCCCAAATCAGTCCTTGAAGGATCGATGCAGTGACGGAGGAGGCTGAAGCCCTTGCCGACCGGCTTGCGCCCCGCCATCGCGAATGCCTGTGGCACGTCTTCCAGCTCCGGACATCCAAGGAGATTGCGGGAGAGCTCGGCATCGGCGTCGGCACGGTGGACTCCTATATTTCAGAGGCGGTAGCGATCCTGGGCGCACCCAACCGACGCCGGGCGGCCGAAATGCTGTTCGGTGGCAAGAATATGACGCCCCCCGGGAAATCGGGGGGCGAATTGGCGGGGGTAGCCATCGGCGCGAGCGATCCCCCAGTGCCGGGTCAAGGGTTGCAGGTCGGCGAATGGCAGGTGCTGCTTCCCTTTCGTCACAAGGGAGTAGATCGCAATGCACTCGGACCTATCCACCGCCTCTTCTGGTTCATCCTCCTCGTCCTTGCCGCCGCCGCAAGCTTCGGAATGCTGGCCATCGGCCTCGAGGTCCTTTCCAGGTTCTTCACTGGCGAATAAGGCCGCCCCGCCTGCCGGTGGCCCAGGCGTCGCGGCCCTCGCGAGCGACCTGCACGCCTATGAGAAGCTGCTCCAGGCCCTGTTTGCGAAAGGCGGCGAGCTTTCGACCTCCGCGATCCTCGCACAGGTCGGCCGCAACCTGTCCCCCGTGGCGGGCCATCAGGTCCTGACCGCCATCAGCAACGCGCAGTTGCTGACATCGAGCGCGCTGGGACATGTCGCCGAGGCCCACCGCATGCTTGAAATGCTTGGTCGCAAGCTCGGGATCGACGTGCAAGCGTTCGGCGACGTCCTCAAGCCGCCGGCGAGCGCGTTCGGCCTGGAGCCATCCGGAGCCGACGGATGAGCGGCGGCGATGATGCGGCACGTCCGCGACATCGATGACCCCGATCGCGGCCTTCCTCCTGCTGGTCGCCGTCCTGGCGATCCATGCCGGCTGGCGTGGCGGTGCCCCCGAGCGTCTCGCGGCAGCGGCGATGCTGGTGGCCACGATCGCAACGAGCCTTACCAACATGCAGGTGGCCTTGTCTTTTCGCAATGTGCAGTGGTCGATCGTCTGGATCGATGCGGCGCTCCTCGCCGCACTGCTCGGGATCGCACTGAGGGCGAATCGCTTCTGGCCGCTCTGGGTTGCGGCGATCCAGTGCCTGGCACTCGCTGCCCATGCCGCGCGTGCCTTCGACGCCGACATCCTGCCGCTGGCCTATTGGTGGATCGTCGGCAAGCTGTCCTATCCCATGCTGCTCCTCCTCATCATCGGCACGGAGCGGCATCATCGACGCCGCCGTCAGGGCCACCGGGATCCGCCGTGGAGCCTCGCCAGCCGATGACGAGCGCCCTCACCTCGGCACGAGACAGTACCCAGACCATGACGCGGCCCAGCCAGCGTCCAGTGGGCGACATCGCAGGCCGCCGTGACGCTCTGGCTCCGACCATGACCGCTCGGCATCACGTCTGGGTGCTATATCGGAGTGACGGGCGATTGCGCATGGTCCGGGAGGGACAGGGTAGGGAGGAGGCCAGATGACAGGTTCGACGGATGGGGAACTGCGCGCCCAGGCATGCCGGATTCTCGCCAGCATGCGCGAGGCGACGAGTGATTGCTTCGGCAGTGACTTCGTATCCACCCCGCGCCTCGACATGCTCGCCCAGCTCTACCTCGCCGAGTGCGAGCATCGCACGCTGCACGTCTGGAGCTTGTGCCTGGCCTCGCAGGTGCCGGCGTCGACCGCGCATCGCAAGGTCGGTGAACTGGAGCGGGATGGCCTCGTCCTCTGCCGCCGCGGCCCGAGCCCGGAAAACGGAGCCGAGCGAAGCCGGCGAGGGCGCGATCACCGCTATGTACGCGTCAGCCTGACGCGGGAAGGCAGGGCGAAGATTGGCCGGCTACTTGACCGACTCGTCAGCATCTGGGGCGGTGCTTGCCCGGGCGACGGGATCGACAGGTCGGCATAGAGCGCAGTCCCTGCCGGGCGCCTGCATGCCTCAGGCGAGGCGTCAGCGTCGACATGCCCCGATACAAGGCCAGCGCCAGCAGGAACGGCACGCGCGATCCCGCGGGCGGGCAGCCGGCGCGCCAAGCCGATACCCGCAAGCGGAGGCGAAACCGGCAGGGGCCCTGCAAACCAGAGTGCGGGGCGCAGAGGTCCCCATGCGCAGGATGGAGGTAGGATGGCGCCCGAGCCCATCACGGCAGACTATATATATCGTCGCATCCGACATGAAATTGTCGAGGGCGCCTTCGCGCCCGGCGCGATGCTCAAGCTCACCCGTCTCACCTATCAGTTCGGCGCGAGCGCTACACCCGTCCGTGATGCCCTGAACCGGCTGGTGGGCGAGCGTCTTGTCGTTCTGCTTCCGGGCGGCGGCTTTCGCGTCCGGTCGCTCGATGCCGACCGGCTCGCCGGGCTCTATCGCTGGCATGGCCATTTGATCCAGTTCGCTCTCGAGCGTCCTTTGCCAGAGAGCGCAAGGAAAGGACTCGGCGCGCTCAAGCATGAGGCCCTGGAGCCCGGACAAGTGGCCGCAGCGTCCGAAAGGCTATTCGGCATCCTGGCATCCGTCCCGCAAAATGAGGAGCTGGAGCAGGCAGTGGCAGCAGTCTCACGCGCATTGGCACGCGCGCGGGCCCTGGAGCACCGCCTGCTCCCCGATGTCGTCGGCGAATTCTCGCTGCTCCTCGCCACGATCGACAGGGCGCCGATCGGCGCGGCACGCCGAGCCATGGCCCGCTATCACCAAGAGCGCGCACGGTCGAGTTTCGCGATCCACACGATAATGCAGCCATGAATAGCCGCCAGTGAATACAGTCATCCAGTATGATGAAGCATTCTCAATATTAATGATTATAGTCCGGCCCGCCCAATCCCAAGCACTCTCATTCCGGCATAATATAAGTTCGCACGCGGAAACTCCGGATCCTATTCTTCTTGTGCCGCAATCCAGCGGCTACAAGGAGTAGACGAAATGGAACGCAACAGCGAAGACCGCCGTGACGACGTCGTCGAACTCGGCGCGGTGAGCGTCGAAACCAAGGGCATCTCCGGTGGAACGGTCGATGCGCCTGCCGGCCAGGGCCTTGCCGGTATCCTCGACGACTGATCTACCCTGGCGCATTCCCGGCCGGGGATGCGCCAGGCTCCGTAACCCGCAAACCGCGAGGCAGGCTTTGCCTGCGACGCTCGCATGCAGGGAGCCAGAATGCACCATGGCCCGCGCGGACATAAATTGGTGCGATGTCGGAGGGCGGATCGTCGTCATCGACGTTGCGCGCGACATCTACCTCCAATTGCCTCCGCATCTGGTCGAGGCGTTCCACGCCCTGCGACATAGCGGCGCCCATGCCGATGGTCCCGCCAATCGGTTCGAGGCGCTCGCCCAGATCGGCCTTTGCGACGCGGATTTAGGTCGCCCTGCGGAGCCGAGCCATATCGCGGTACCTGCTCAGGATGCGCCGCCGCCCGCCACAGCCGACGTACAGCGCCGACCCCTTATGACAGGGGCGACAGGGGCGGCGATCGTGCGGATCATCACTATGCGTCTTGCGGTGCGCCTCATTCCCCTGCGCCTCCTCATCCGGTGGGCCCGCCGCCTCCAGTCCCGCCCGTCGGTGCCCATGACGCCAGGCCAGGCAGCAGCCAGAACCGCGCTATTCGTGCGGGCGCGGCAGCTCGTCCCGGCGCGCGACACCTGCCTCCCCGATTCGATGGCGCTACTGCATTTCCTGCGGTCGCGAAACATGGCCTGCCGCCTCGTGCTCGGCGTGCGCCTCGACCCGTTCGAGGCGCATTGCTGGGTCCAGGACCATGACATGATCCTAGGTGACACGCATGAGCGGGTCGCCTGCTTCACGCCGATCCTGCAGCTATGATGCTTGGCGCCTACCTCGGCGTGGTAACGCTGGAGCGCGACCGGCCGGCCCCGGCCCGAACCGCGGCCGATGCGGTTGCAGAGCGGCTAGGCCTGGCGCCCTGTGCCGTCTCGAGCGCTCATGCCCTGTTCGCGGCAGGTCCGACCCAGAGCATCGGCGGCGTTCCTGCAGACATTCACATAGTGGGGCCGGCCTTTTCGCGCGTACCGGGCGGATCCCCGTTCATAGGGGTCGTCGATTCCAACGCCGCACCCGCTGCCTTTCTCGAAGCGATCGAAGCGCGGTGGGGCGCTTTCGTGGCCTGGACCGGCATCGAGGGAGCGGATGCGGTGTGCATCTATCGTGATCCGTCCGCGCGCTGCCCCTGCTACTATAGGCGCTGGGGAAGCGAACTGGTGGTCGCGTCCCACTTGCCGTTCATCGAGGCACTCACCGGTCGCGCCAATGCGATCGACTGGGCTGTCGTCGAAGACGAACTGCTCTATCCAGACCTGGTGGGACGGGAGAGCGCCCTTGTCGGCATCAAGGAAATCCTGCCAGGCGAGATCCTGCATATCGGGCTCGAGGGCGTCTATCATCATGCACTATGGAGCCCGGCCAAGTTCATCGACGCCGCAGCCCTCCCGTCTTCCGCACAGGCCCAGGACGAGGTCGCGCGGGCGGTGGACAGCGCCTGCCACCACTGGTCGCGGCAGATCGGTCCGGTGGCGCTGACATTGAGCGGTGGGCTTGATTCCTCGGTGCTCGCCGCGGCGCTCCCCGGCCTGCGCCATGCGATTACCCTGGTAAGCGGCACAGGGAGCGGCGATGAACGCGCATTTGCCAGCGAGGTATGCCGGCATCTCGACCTGCAGTCGCATCAACTGGACCTTTCCCCAGCCGACGTCGCCCTGTCCGCGTCGAGCGCGGCGCAGCGCCCCCGGCCCTCCACGCGCGCCTTCACGCAAAGCCTCGTCAAGCATGGCAGCGCTGTCGCCCAAGAGGTCGGCGCAAGGGCGATCGCGTATGGCAGCGGCGGCGACAATGTCTTCTGCTTCCTGCGCTCGGCGACGCCGGCAAGCGACAGGATGGCAGCTCAGGGGATGGGGGCGGGATATTGGCGCACGGTGATGGAGGTCGCCGCGGTAACCGAATGCTCGCCCTTCCTGATCGCGCGGCGATCGCTGCAGAAGCATCTGGGCCGCCGTCGGGGCTGGACGTGGCCTCGGGACGAGCGCCTGCTCGCTCCCGCGCTGCTCGACGCACGAACAGCGCATCCGCCGCATCCCTGGATCAACGAGTTCGCAGACCTTCCCGTCGGAAAGCGCGAGCATGTCGCGGCGATCATGCGCGGCCTTGCCCTCATCGACTATCTCGATGGCGCGGACGGCCTGCCGGTTATCTATCCGCTCCTGTCGCAACCGGTGATGGAGGCCTGCCTGCGGCAGCCGACATGGCTCTGGTACGAGGATGGCATGAACCGGGCGATCGCGCGCCGCGCCTATGCCCCCAAGCTCCCGGCCAGGATCGTCCAGCGTGCCTCGAAGGGCGGTTTCACCAGCCTCGTGCGAAGCCTTTATCTCGGCAATCTCGCCACTATCCGCGCGATGCTGCTGGAAGGCGAACTATGCGCGCGCGGAATCCTCGACCGGCGGGCACTGGAGGCCAGTCTTGCGACGGTGCCGGACGCGGGAGATCATCTCTATGTGCGGATCATGCGGTTCGTGGATGTCGAAGCCTGGCTCGCTGCCCGTCGCGGCTGACCCTGCTCAGCCTCATGGCGCTGCACCCTCGCCCGGCTTGAACCAGCGCTGGAACCAGGCGAGGTTGCGCTCATAGACGGCGAGCCGATGGGCTGGCTGCAGCTTGACATGGCCCTCGCCCGAAAAGACGTACATCTCGGTCGGCCAGCCGGCATTCTTGACTGCCGCGTAGGTCGGCAATGCGAAGCGGAACTCCTCCTCGCCTGCCTGGATCAGCAAGGGAACCGGCGGCAGCGCCCCAAGATTGGGCGCCAGCGACCCCTGCTTCCAGAAGTCGGGACGATCCTCGTTGAACCTTGGATAGCCCGATTTCGCATACCAGTTCTCGAACCCAGGGCCAAGACTGGCCATCATCGCCGGATCCTCGCAGCAGGTGCTGAGCGCGACGGCCTTGAACAGCCGCGAATGAATCAGTGCGAAGGTCGCTGTGGAGGCGCCGTCGCTTTGCCCGGTGATGCCGATGCGGGCGGGATCGGCGATGCCCCGCGCGATCAGGCGCTCGACGACGATTTCGAGGGAGGACTGGACGCTGCGCCGATCCAGCCAGTCCTTCTGGTTGGCCTGGAGGAAGGCGAAAAGATCGAGCGGCTTTCCCTGGAGGGCGTACCAGGGCGGCCGATTGAAGCTCAGGACGGCAAAGCCATTAGCCGCGAACAGCTGGATCGGGAATTCGTCAGCGGTACCGCCGCGCAGGAAGCCGCGCGATTCATATTGGACGACAATGAGCGGAACGGGATGTCCGGGCCGATAACCGGAAGGAAGGACGAGGTCGGCAAAGGTCTCGATGCCGAATGCATTGCGCCAGACCAGGCGCTCGGGGTGGCGAAGCCGGATTGCGGCAAATTCCGGATTGGGATCGTAGATCGTGCGGACCTTGGCCGTGTCCACATCGACGCCGATCACATGGCGAGGCGCAGTGCCGCCCTCCGCCGTACAGACCAGCTCCTGAGGCCCGAGCTGGCAGCCCAGCCAGGGATCGTTGGTACCAAGCAGCCGCCGAGGTGCGCCTGCGCCGAGGTCCCAGCGCATCAGGGCCAGTTCGCTGCGCGCCACGCCTTGTCGCTTGAGGAACAGGATCGTGCGATCATCACGCTTCCACAGGCCGATCACGTCGCTGCAGGCCTGCTGCGGGCAAGGCAGTTCGCGGCCGTTCACCGAAACACGGAGAATATTGGGCTTGAACAAGGCATCGGGATTGGCCGGTGCCAGCCAGGCACGATCTGCGCCGCTGCCCAGCGGCAGGGCCTGGATCGCCCCAGTCGGCCAGCCCGGCGTGCTCGCCGGCTCCAGGACGAGGCGCTGCGCATCGCTTGCCGGGCGCACGGTTCGATCCGCCAGCGTGATGACGTCGGCCCGGCTCGGGATCGGGGATGGCGGGTGTGGCCGGCCACCGGCCAGGGGCCAGAAACGCAGGTCGTAGCGCCATCCGCCTGGCGCCTCGCTGTCGATCCTCCGCTCCGCGTCGATCAGGCCGGCGCGACTGGAATAGACGATCGCCTCGCCGCCTGGCAGCCACTGGAAATCGTCGATCGACACGTTCGAATGCGTCAGTTGCGTCTCATCCGTCCCATCGGGGCGAACGAGATACAGCTGCATGATGCCGCCCACCGCCTTGGTGAACGCCAGAAGCTTGCCATCGGGCGCCCAGCGCAGGACCGACGGCACCGGCGCGCCTGCCACAAGGCCGGAGAAGCCATATTTGTCGAAGGAGAGCCGGATGACCTCGCCGCCATCGGCGACGATCCGGGGCGGCGCGGCGCTCCCGGTCTCCTTCACCAGGATGCCGGTGCAGTAGCGGTTGGACGAAGGGTCACCGCGACGAAGCTGCAATGCTACATGCCGGCCGTCAGGCGACAGCGCCGCCGGGGGCCCCGGATAGCTATCGAACTGCATGCCCCCGAAATCGCGCAGGCGAATAAGGTCGAGCGCGTTGATCTCGCGCCGGGCTTCGGCCGGCGCCGCGGCGGGCGGCAGCAGGTCGCAGGGCGGCTGGCTTGCCCGGGATGCGACGGGCACCAGCGCCATGCCAAGGGCAAGGGCGAGGCTGCCAAGGGCGGTAGGCCGCTCCCTGCCGCACACACGGCACGCGAGGCGATGGACCCGCCATCGCGCTGCCATTCGCCTGAATCCAGCTGCGGGAAGATCAGGACCGGTCATCGTTCACCACTCCTTGGTCAGCGAGACGCTGATGAAGCGGCCGATTGCGGACTGGTTGGTGGAATCGTAGCTGACATAATAGTTCGCCACCGCGCGCGCATAGGCAGGCTTGTCATTGAGAAGGTTGCGGACGGCCAGCGCGAAGCCGACGCCCGGGACCAGTCCTTCCTGCGATGGGCGGTAGACAAGCGCGAGATCGAAGGTCGTCTGCGATCCCACTCGCACAGCGGGGCTATTGCGGGTGTCGTCCACCCCGCCGATATAGTTGGCAAAGGCGGATGCGCTCAGGGGGCCGCGCGTCCATGTCGCTCCGCCCCGGCCCCGCCAGTGCGGCGGGTTGAAGATCGTCCCGGCAAGGTCGGTATAAGGCAGCGACGGGTCGAGCCTCTGGCGTGACTGCAGCCAGGACGCCGAGCCTGTCAGCGACAGCCTGTCGCCACTATCGAGCTCAGCATCATAACGGGCCATAAGGTCGACGCCGCGGATCTTCTGCCGCGCGACATTGAAGAAGCTATTGTAGACGGCCGCGACGACTGCATCCGGGTCGTAGGCCTGCCCCGAATAGTTGAAGAGCGGGACGGGCGATGCGGCGATCAGCGCCGCTTGCTGGTCGGCATCCGGATAGGGATCGACAAAATCGTCGAGGGTCAGCCGGCCGAGCGCGTTGTAGAAGTCGGTGCCCTGGAACGGCTGCGCCACCCGGTCGCGATAGGCGATCTCGAAATAGCTGGCCTCCAGCCGCAGCCCGGAAACAGCGCGGGGATGGGCGGCCAGGGTCGCCGACCAGGAGGTCGCGCGCTCGGGCTTGAGCGCCCGGTTGCCGCCATTGGTGAACAGCGCGGTCGCGCCCGACGGGTAGCCCGAACCGCCCAGGGTCGTCGCGTCGTACAGAAAGGCATATTGGGGCTGGTATTGCTGGTACAGCGTTGCCGCCTTGAAAGATTTTCCCCAGGATGCCTTGAGATCCAGGTCCGGGCTCGGCGCATAGATCAGCCCCAGCTTGGGCGTCAGCACGTCGTCGATACCGGGATATTTCTCGTAGCGCAGCGCGCCGGTGAGCGACAGGCGATGGATGGCGGCGACCACCTGTCCCGGCGAGACCAGCGGGACGTAGATTTCGCCGAAGCCATAATAGCTGTCCTGATGGACGTCGATCGGCTCGGGCAGGCTGGTGGAGCGGTTGAGATAGCCATTGTCGCGATAGCCGGCGCCGCCGGCGAACCTGACCGTGCCGGCAGGCAGGTCGAAGAGGTCACCCTGCGATGTCGCTTCGAGGGACTTGACCATATTGCAGTAGCAATAGGGATAGGCGCTGACCGCGCCGGCCGCAGTGGTGGTGAACTGCCTGGTGTCGGTCCGGTCCTCGCCATAGACGCCACTGATGGCAAAGCTGAGCGAGGGCGTTGCCTGGAACGACAGCGACGGCGCGATCGCGAAGGACTGGTTGGTCGGCTCGGTCGTGTAGCGCGACCCGCCAGGCACCTGCAGGACAGTGGGAGCACGCCGCCAATTATAGAGGCCATCGATGCTGAAGGTCAGGTCGGGAGAGAACGCATGGTGCAGGCTCAGCACCGCGCTGTGCCGCTTCACCGCAGGCAGCAAGGTCGTATTGCCCGGCATATATTGGGTATAGCTGCGCTGCCGCGCAGTGATCGCGGTGTCGCGCTCGAAATCATAGGTCGCCATGACGCCGCCACCGTTCCAGGTCGTTCCCGCGACGAGGCTGTATTGCTGCTGCGTGTTGCCGCCGTCAGTCGCGGAACCGAGCCGCGCAGTGGCGGAGGCGCCTTCATAGTCCTTGCGCAGGATGATATTGGCGACGCCGCCGACCGCATCCGAGCCGTAGAGCGCCGAAGCACCGTCGGCGACGATCTCGATGCGCTCGACCGCGGCAAGCGGGATGGCATTGACGTCGATGGCCTGGGTGAAGGAGCCATAGGCGAGGCGATGGCCGTTGAGCAGGGTCAGTGTCGCATCTGGTCCGAGGCCGCGCAGATTGATGCTCGAGCCCGAATTCTGGTTGTTGTTGCTGCCCGGCGCACCTGGCGCCACGCCCGGGTTCTGGCCACCACCGAAGCTCTGCGGCAGCGTGCGCACCGCCTCGCCGAGGTCGGTCTGCCCGGCCTGGGCGATCTCGCGGCTGCTCAGGACGGTGACCGGCGAGGCCGGCGGTGCCCCGCGAATGCGCGACCCTGTCACAAGGATCGCGGCATCCTCGCTATGGGCTGCCGCCGGGGCTAGCGGCGCCTGCGATCGCCCCACGACGAGGACCGTCCCGTCGCGCTCGACCGTAGACAGGCCGCTGCCAGCCAGCAGCGTGTCGAGTGCCTCCTTGAACGTATAGGCGCCGTCGAGCGCAGCGGCGGACTTGCCGGCGACGGCCTCGGGGGTGAAAATGATCTCGCGCCGGGCGGCGCTGCCGAGCGCTCGCAGCGCATCGCCGAGCCCCTGGGCAGGCAGGTGCAACTCCTGCCGTGGTTCCTGCGCCCCTGCCGGAACGGCCAGCGCCCACAGGCTCGCCGCCAGGAAAAATGCACTCGATCTCTTGTTGCTCATGGTTACCCCCTTGTCCCGTTGCAGGCTGTTCAGGGGTATCCATGCCGGTCAGGCGAAATTTATGAGGGCGGGCACGAATTTTTTTCGTGCGCAGCGCAGCGTCGGCCCAGCGCGATGCCTGACGGGCTCTGGACGAGGGAGAGATCGAGCAGTTCTGCAAGGTTTTCGGCAAGGCGCGTGGGTTCGCGGACGCGGAAGATGCCCGAGACGCGCAGGTCGCCGAGCCCGGGCTCGGCCAGGAGCAAGGGCCTGTCGGCATAGCGGTTCGCCTCCGCCAGCAGATCGCGCAGCGGCACGTTCCTGAAATCGCGCAGGTCACTCGGCCAGTCGGCCTGGACCACCGGGATTGCCTGAAGCGCCACCCCCTTCCCCCCACCGATCGCGATGCCATGGCCGGCGGTGAGGCGCGTCACCTCGCCGCTGTCCCGGGACGATCCTGCGGCCGTGCCCATGGCAGGCTGGCGGACATCAACCTGGCCTTCGATAAGCGCGACGGTGGCATCCTGGCCACGAAGCGTCACATCGAAGATGGTGCCGCGCGCGAGGACAGAGCCCCCGCCGGCCGCGACGACGAAGGGCCGCCGCTCATGCGCGACGACAAAGCGCGCGCGCCCACGCAGCAGCGCCAGGTCGCGCCGCGCGGCCGAGAGCGTGACGCGCACGCGGCTGTCGGCATCGAGGATCAGGCGGGATCCGTCGGCCAGCCGGAATGCCCGCACTTCCCCGGGCGACGTGGCGAGGCTCGCCTCGGCGACCGGTGCCCTGCCCGTTCCGTCCGCCTGGATGAGCGGATGGCCGGGGCCGATCGCGCGCATCGCAGCCGCGGTTAGCCCTACCAGCATGGGAACGGACACGAGAAGGAGCAGCAGCATGAGGAGCGGGCTCCCCATCATCCGGGCGAGCAGCATGGGCTGTCGCGCAGGACGACGTGTATCCGACACCTCGACGGCCAACTTCAGCCCTTTCCCGAGGCTGAACACCTCGCTGATATGGCTATAGGCCTGGCGATGCGCCGGATCTGCGGCAAGCCAGGTCTCGAATTCCGCGCGCTGCGTCTCGCCTTCGGGACCGCGCATGAGGGCGAACCACATGGCAGCGTCCTCGCGCAGCTCGGGCGTTCGCGATCCATCCATCTGTGTCATTCGGTTTCGAGAGCCGTGGAGATGTGTGCCAGTGCCCGCCCGACATGATATTGGACGGTGGGAATGGAGATGCCGAGCCGCTCGGCGATCTCGCGATAGGTCAGTTCGTCGAGGCGGTGAAGCAGGAATGCCTCGCGGGTCCGGTCGGGAAGGCCCTGCACGGCATCTTCGTAGCGCGCCATGAGTTCGGCATGCGCGAGGGCTTCCTCCTGGGCAGGCGGCACTGCAATGTCGGCTTCCTCGTCGATGGCGACATGGGCGGCAGACATGCGACGCAAACGGCGCCGGCTCCGCTCGAACAGGAGATTGCGTGCGATCCGCTGGAGATAGGGCGCCGGGTTGGCCAGGCCCTCGCGCGCCATGAAGGCGGCGAGCCGCGCGAAGGCTTCCTGCACGAGATCGGGCGCCTCGTCCGTCTCGCCGATGCGTCGACGAAAGTAGCGGGTGAGGCGCGGCGCCTCCGCCCGATAAAGCCCCTCGATCCTGCTGGCCTTGCCGCCAATCTCATGCGCGTCTTCACCGGGGTCCGGGTCGGCGGGTTGCGCAGCGATGCGGCGCTCGCCAGCAAGCGCCCGGGCATGTCGCATTGGCATGGAAACGCACGACCTCGTCGGGCCGGCAGTCGTCGCGCCCCAGGGCGGTCCGGGGTTGGCGAGAGCTAGCGACGCGCGAGGTCTTTAGAAAAACCCCTGCCACCCGACCGCAGGGACGGATGTAGTGATGCCTGGCACAACAGGAGGGAGGCGGGTGCCGGCGATCAACGCCTCCGCGGCCCATGATAGCCAAAGGTGCGAAGGGCGCAAGACGTCGGCTCAAGCCTGATCGGTAATGGCCCTGCGCAATTCGGCGATGCGCGACTGGCACAAGGCATGGACGCGCTGCCCAAGGACCTCGGCATGGCCGGCGAGCCATTCCAGGTCCTCGCGGCTAATCCTGTAATGGCGCGAATAACGACCCTTGCGATAGGCGTCCTTCAATTTTTGGTAGAGGGCGCGCTCCCGCCGCGTACCGCGCGGCCAGACGTCGAAGAGGCTGCGATCGATGTCCTCGGCAAGCTCCCGCAGGAACAGAATGTTGTGATCATAGGGGGTGTAGAAGGTGAAGGTCAGCAATAGCCCCTGATAGAGATTCTCAACCGCTTGATGAAGGAGAAACGCCGCCTCATTAGAATAGTCTCGTTCAATCGCGACCTTGGCGAGATCGAAGAACCGGGTTGCGTCGCCGATATACTTGGAAAAATATTCTTCGGCCGCCACCAGGGCCATGTCCGGCGTCTTGGGAATCGGCGTCTTCAGCGGCCGATCGTCGGATTCGTAGAGAAGGATGCCGTCGTTGAGGATATTCATGAAAAACAGTCGGCCATGCGCCAGCCCGTCGTTCACCTCCTGCAGCGAGTGGACGATGAAATTGGCGGGCGTACCGAGCGTCTTCTCGAAATTATAGGCGGTGACGATCCGCTGGTCGGTCTCGTCCCAATAGGCCGCACGATCCGTCAGGTCCTTCTGGTTGACGATCACCAGCAGGGCATAGTCGGACTTGTACCGGTTGGCATCGAGCGGGGCATCCACCCAGTCGCCGCGTGCATAGGACCCGAACAATATGATCTTGAGGATCCGGCCGGACTTGCGCCGCCCCGTCGCCGCGACGGTGGCGTCGCGAAGCCCCTGGAACAGCATTTCCACGACAAGGTCTAACTCGCGCTGCTTGTGTAGCGGGAGATGATCAAGATCGCTCCGCATGGCTCAGGCCTGACGCGCTCTGCCAAGGAAGGGGACGGCGATGCGCAAAGCGTGCAAACTCCAAATGCGTGGGCGGAACCGGTTGCTATGCAGGCCAGGCAAGCAAGCGGCACAAATATAGAACGGGAAAGCGTCGAAGCACAAGGTTGGAGGCGGCCGCTGCAAAAGCGATTGAAGATCCGTCCCCGATCCACCGCGACCGGCCGATTGGCGTCCAGGCCATCGCGACGAGGCCGTTCTGCCGACCCGTGCCGGTGACGTCGACGCGATCGATCTTCTCCGCGATGGAGGTGATCGGCATGGACCAGGCGGGATCGGCGACTGCCGCCGCGTGAAATTCCAAGCTTGCCCGATGGCGTGCCCCTTTCCTGCGCATCGAAGGCGGCACGGGCATTGGCCGTCAGCGGGCCGGGATGCTGCCATCGATCGCCAGGAGGGAGCGATCTGCGTGTGCGATTCGTCACCCCGACATGGCGCCGGTTCGAAACCGGTCGCCGGGGACCGCGAGGAGATGCGTCGCGATACCAGCGACGCCCTGACGTCCGAGCCTTTCTTCTGAGACTCTATGCCCTAGCCCGCAGTCAGTTCTCGGACCTGGGCGGAGGCTCGCATGACCCCGACAAAGCTACTCATTGGACAAATGCTCATAGTGCTGGCGATCATCCTCGCGGGCATCTGGACCGCCACGCAATGGGCCGCGGCGCAGCTCGCCTATCAGCCGGAGCTTGGCGCCCCCTGGTTCGTCTTGCTGGGCCAGCCGATCTATCATCCCTGGTCGATCTTTCCCTGGTGGTTTTCGTTCGATGCCTATGCGCCCATCGTCTTCGACAAGGCGGGTGGCATCGCAGCCGCTGGCGGCTTCGTCGGCTGCGGCGCGGCGATCTTCGGTTCGATATGGCGCGCGCGCCAGTCCAAAAACCTGACCACCTATGGCTCGGCCCGCTGGGCGACGCACCGGGACATCAAGGGTGCCGGGCTCCTCGACCAGCACGGCGTCGTGCTGGGGCGCATCGACCGCGATGACTTGCGCCACGATGGCCCCGAACATGTCATGGCATTCGCGCCCACCCGATCGGGCAAGGGAGTCGGCCTTGTCATTCCAACCCTGCTTTCCTGGACCGGCTCTTGCCTCGTACACGACATCAAGGGCGAGAACTGGCAACTGACCGCCGGCTGGCGCGCCCGCTTCTCGCACTGCCTGCTGTTCAATCCGACCGACGCTCGCTCGGCGCGCTACAATCCGCTGCTCGAGGTCCGGCGCGGGGTGAACGAAGTCCGCGACGTCCAGAATATCGCCGACATCCTGGTGGATCCCGAGGGTGCGCTGGAGCGTCGCAACCACTGGGAGAAGACCAGCCATTCGCTGCTGGTCGGCGCCATCCTCCATGTCCTCTATGCCGAGGAAGAGAAGACACTCGCCCGCGTCGCTTGCCTTCTGTCGGACCCGCAACGCAGCTTCGCCGCGACCCTGCGAAGGATGATGGCCACCAACCATCTCGGTACGCCGGATGCGCCGCTGGTCCATCCCGTGGTCGCCTCTGCGGCCCGTGAACTGCTCAACAAGAGCGAGAACGAACGCTCCGGCGTGCTGTCGACCGCCATGTCGTTTCTTGGCCTTTATCGAGACCCGACCGTCGCTGCAGTAACTGCCGCATCCGACTGGCGCATCGCCGATCTCGTCGGAGCGGCACATCCGATCTCGCTCTACCTTGTCGTGCCGCCGTCCGACATCAGCCGCACCAAGCCGCTGGTTCGCCTTATCCTCAACCAGATCGGCCGCCGGTTGACCGAGGAATTGCACGGCGTCGGCAAGGACGGCGAGGCCGCACAGGGCCGACATCGGTTGCTGATGATGCTCGACGAGTTCCCGGCGCTGGGAAGGCTCGACTTCTTCGAGACGAGCCTCGCGTTCCTGGCGGGCTACGGGGTGCGCGCCTTCCTGATCGCGCAGAGCCTGAACCAGATCGAGAAGGCTTATGGCGAGCACAACGCCATTCTCGACAACTGCCATGTCCGCGTTGCCTTTGCGACCAACGACGAGCGAACCGCCAAGCGGATTTCGGACGCGCTTGGTACGGCGACCGAACAGCGCGCGATGCGCAACTATGCGGGGCACCGACTCGCGCCTTGGCTCGCGCACGTCATGGTCAGCCGCCAGGAGACTGCGCGGGCTCTGCTGACGCCCGGCGAGGTGATGCAGCTTGCGCCCACGGATGGGCTGGTCCTGATCTCTGGACACCCCCCGATACGCGTGAAGAAGCTGCGCTATTACGAGGATCGCCGATTCACAGAGCGGCTCTCGCCCGCACCGATACTGGATGGTGCCGGCTATCGTGACCTTCCGGCAGCTCGCCCGGATGACTGGGCTGGACAGGTTCGCGGCGCTGACATTCGCCTCTCCGCCCATGGTGATGCCGATGAAGGAGCCGACGCCGGCGGCCTCGAGCAGGCGCGGCACCCCGCGCACGACATCGAACCGGCAGTCGTCATCGAGCCAGAGGTCGCCGACCCCCTGGGCCTTGGCGAAGACGATGGTGATCAGGCTGCCGAGCGCCGCGCCATGGACCGGGTCCAGCAGCTCGGCACCGTGCGTACCGTCTACGGCCTCGATGCCGCCTCGGATCGCCCCGACGACCTCCAATTGGGATTTTGATCATGGATAAGATCCGCCATCAGCTGTTCCTGCCCAAGCCCGTGTCCGATCGGCTGGAAGCGCTCGCCGCCAGGCCCGGCGCCAGCAAGTCGGCCATCCTCGTCGATGCGGTTACTGCCTGGCTCAATCGCCGGGGCGCATCGGAGCTGGAGGATCGGTTCGCGATCCGCCTCGACCGGCTTACGCAGGCGATCGGCCGGGTCGATCGCGACTCCTATGTGATCCTCGAGACGCTCGCCCTCTTCATCCGGTTCGAACTCGCGATCCAGACGCCGCTCGCCGAAAACGACCAGGCGGGCCGCGCGCTCGGAGCCAAGAGGTTCGAAGCCTTCGTGACCCAGGTCGGACGGCAAGTCTCGACCGGGCGGCGCACCCTGGCCGGTTCTTCGGAGAATGGCGAATGAGCGGCCGCCCAGACACCGCAGGGCCGGCAACCTCGGCTGAGCGCCGTCGCCGGATGCTGATCACGGCGCTAGGCCGCGACATTGCCGCCGCGATGCGCGACAGCCAAGTCACCGAGATCATGGTGAATCCGGACGGCGCGCTACGGCTTGACCGTCTTGGCGAAGGCCGTATCGATACCGGGGCCCGCATCGAACCGGACCAGGTCGAGCGGATCATCCGGCTGGTGGCGAGCCATGTCCGGGCCGAGGTCCATGCCGAGCACCCGATCCTATCGGCCGAGCTGCCGCCGCATATCGAGGGCTGCGCCGGCGAGCGTTTCGAAGGCGTGCTGCCTCCGGTGTCGTCCGCACCCTGTTTCTCCATCCGCAAGCCTGCCACGAGGCTGCACACGCTCGACGACTATATCGCCGATGGGCTGATGTCGGAGGTCCAGGCAGACGCCCTGCGCGCCGCTGTCGCCCAGCGCTGCAACATCCTCGTCGCCGGAGGCACCAGCTCGGGCAAGACGACCCTCGCCAATGCGCTGCTCGCCGAGATGGCCCCAGAACATTCGAGGCTCGATAGCCGCGTCATCCTCATCGAGGACACGCGCGAACTGCAATGCCCGCTGCCCGACACGGTGGCGCTACGTACCCGTCCACCGCATGTGTCGATGACCGAGCTGGTGCGCTCGACCATGCGCCTGCGCCCCGATCGCATCGTGGTCGGCGAGGTCCGCGGCCCCGAAGCGCTCGACATGCTCAAGGCCTGGAATACCGGTCACCCCGGCGGGATCGCGACGGTCCACGCCAACAGCGCCCGGGCCGCACTCTACCGCATCGAACAGTTGGTACAGGAGGTGGTCGTCACCGTGCCGCGCCAACTGGTCGCCGAGGCGATCGACATCATCGTCTTCATCGCCGGGCGCGGCGTCGACCGCCGCGTCGCCACGATCGCGCGTGTCGCCGGGCTCGATCCCGACACCGGCGCTTACGCGCTCGCCGATCTTCCCAAGCTCAATTCCCCCAAGTCCAGCCCGAAGGAGACCTGACCCATGACCTTTGCCCACAATCCCCGCCGCATCGCCAACCGCTCTTCGCTTGTCGGCGCCGCGATCGGCCTCGCGTTGGCGCTCGCCGCCCAAGTCCAGGCGGCCGGCTCCGGCATGCCGTGGGAAGAACCACTGCAGCAGGTGCTGGAATCCGTGCAGGGCCCGGTAGCCAAGATCGTCGCCGTGATCATCATTATCGTGACCGGCCTGACGCTCGCTTTCGGCGAGAGCGCGGGCGGGTTCCGGCGACTGATCCAGATCGTCTTTGGTCTCTCCATCGCCTTTGCCGCCTCGAGCTTCTTCCTGTCCTTCTTCAGCTTCGGCGGCGGAGCATTGATCTCGTGACCGGCGCCATGTCCTCCGGATCAGAGCATATCGATGGCTACGAGGTGCCGATCCACAGCGCGCTGGGTTCGCCGCTTCTGCTGGGCGGCGCACCGCGGGGCCTCGCGATCGTCAACGGCACGCTGGCGGCAGCGGTCGGCCTCGGCCTCCAGCAGTGGCTGGCCGGGGTGCTGCTCTGGGCCGTCGGCCATAGCATCGCCGTGATGGCCACCCGCCGTGATCCCGATTTCGCGCCGGTCCTCCTGCGCCACATCCGCCAGAAGGGATATTTCGCATGCTGAGGCACCTGAAATGATGTTCCTGGGCGAATATCGCGCGTCCGCCGAGCGCCTTGCCGATCACCTGCCCTGGGCCGCGCTGGTGGCGCCCGGCGTGGTGCTCAACAAGGACGGCAGCTTTTTGCGGGTGCTTGTCTTCCGTGGTCCCGACCTCGAGTCCGCGACCGAGGCCGAGCTGGTCGCCGCCTGCGCGCGGGCGAACAATGTGCTCAAGCGACTCGGCAGCGGCTGGGCGCTATTCTTCGACGCGGAGCGGCGCGAGGCGCAGGCCTATCCCGACAGTAGCTTTGCCGATGCGGCGAGCTGGCTCGTCGATGGCGAGCGCCGAGCGGCCTTCGAGGCGGCGGGGACGCATTTCGAAAGCCGCTATCACCTGTCCCTGACGTGGCTTCCGTCTGCAGATGCTACCGACCGTGCGGGGCGGAGCCTTGTGGAGCGGCCCGATAGCGAAAATACACGCGACTGGCGCGGCGCACTGGAAAAATTCGTTGCCGAGACCGACCGCGTGCTCGACCTGCTCTGCGGCTTTATGCCGCAGGTGCGCCCGCTCGACGATAGCGAGACGCTGACATTCCTGCATGGCGCGATCTCCGACCGTCATCATAGGGTCGCCGCGCCAGAAACGCCGATGTATCTCGATGGGCTGCTTGCAGATACGCCGCTGGTCGGCGGGCTTGAACCGCGCCTTGGCGACCTGCATGTGCGCACGCTGACCATTCTCGGCTTCCCGAGCCTCAGCCGTCCCGGCATCCTCGATGCGCTCAACCACCAGGACTTCGGCTATCGCTGGGTCACGCGCTTCATCGCGCTCGACAAGAGCCAAGCGACCAAGACGCTCACCTCGCTCCGGCGCCAATGGTTCAACAAGCGCAAGTCGATCACCGCGCTGTTGCGCGAGGTCCTTTATAATTCACCCGCGCAATTGCTCGACAGCGATGCCGACAACAAGGTGGCCGATGCCGATCAGGCCCTCCAGGTGCTTGGCGGTGACCATGTCGCGTTCGGCTACCTGACCACGACGATCACGGTCACGGACCGGAGTCGGATGGCGGTCGAGGACAAGGTCCGCGCGGTCGAAAGGATCGTCAACGGGCTTGGCTTCACCTGCGTTCGCGAAACGGTGAATGCGGTCGAAGCCTGGCTCTCCTCGCTGCCAGGCCAGACCTACGCCAATGTCCGTCAGCCGCTGGTGCATACGCTCAACCTCGCGCACCTGATGCCGCTTTCGTCAGTGTGGGCCGGGCCGGTGCGCAATGGCCACCTCGACGGACCGCCACTGCTACTCGCGAAGACCGCCGGCTCGACGCCGTTCCGGCTTTCCACCCACGTCGGTGATGTCGGGCACATGATGATCGTGGGACCAACGGGCGCGGGCAAGTCGGTGCTGCTGAGCCTCATCGCGCTGCAATTCCGGCGCTACCCCGGCGCCCAAGTCTATATCTTCGACAAGGGGAATAGCGCGCGGGCGGCCGTGCTGGCGATGGGCGGCGCGCACCACGCGCTCGGATCGGCCGAGGTCGACGGCGAGACGCTGGCATTCCAGCCGCTTGCGAACATCGACAATGCTGGCGAGCGGAGCTGGGCAGCGGATTGGATCGCGGCGCTGCTCGCGCACGAGGGCTTGATCGTAACGCCGGAAGTGAAGGACGCGATCTGGACCGCTCTCGGCAGCCTTGCTTCCGCGCCGCGCGAGGAGCGAACCTTGACCGGGCTAGCACTGCTGCTCCAGTCGAACGCGCTGCGCATCGCGCTACAGCCCTATACGCTCGAAGGCCCGCATGGCCGGCTGCTCGATGCCGCCGAGCAGCAGCTTAGCCTGGCCGACTTGCAGTGCTTCGAGACCGAGGCGCTGATGGGCCAGGCTGGCGCGGTCGCGCCTGTGCTGAGCTATCTGTTTCACAGGCTGGAAGAGCGGTTCAATGGCCGCCCGACCTTGCTGATCCTCGACGAGGCCTGGATCTTCCTCGACCATCCGCTTTTCGCAGCCCGCATCCGGGAGTGGCTGAAGGTGCTGCGCAAGAAGAATGTAGCTGTGCTGTTCGCGACGCAAAGCCTTGCAGACATTGCGGGCTCCGCGATCGCGCCGGCCATCATCGAAAGCTGCCCGCAGCGGATCCTGCTGCCCAACGATCGGGCGATCGAGCCGCAGGGTCATGACATCTACGCGCGCTTCGGCCTCAATGACCGGCAGGTCGAGCTGATCGCGCGGGCCACGCCCAAGCGGCACTATTACCTCCAGTCCGCACGCGGCAACCGGCTGTTCGAACTGGGGCTGGGTCCGATCGCGCTGGCCTTGTGCGGCTCGTCTGATCCCGCAGCGCAAGCCCGGATCGATGCGGTCCTCGCCGAGCATGGGCACGGCCGTTTCGCCGAAGCCTTCCTGCGCGATGCCGGCCTCGACTGGGCGGCCGACCTCGCTGCCGATTTCCCCGCTTCCGACATTCAAGCCCCCCACGAAGGAGAGACGTAATGCATAGTCCCCATCGAAAGCACATGATTGCTGCCTTGCTCGGCCTCGGCGCGTGCGGCGCGCTTGGCATGGGCGCGATGACGATGACGGCGAGCCCGGCACACGCCCAGTTCGGCGGCGTCGTGTTCGATCCGAGCAACTACGCGCAGAATATCCTGACCGCTGCACGCACGCTGCAGACCGTCAACCAGCAGATCCAGCAACTCCAGAACGAAGCGCAGATGCTGGTCAACATGGGCAAGAACCTAACGCGCATCGACTTCCCGCAGCTCGACGCCCTCAAGCGCAAGCTTACCGAAATCGACCGGCTGATGGGCCGCGCGCAGGCCATCGATTTCCGCGTCGACCAGCTCGACGACAAGTTCCAGTCGCTGTTCCCCCAGGACTTCAGCTCTGCCTTGCGCGCCGATACCCGCGTACGCGACGCGCGGGGACGCCTTGACGCCAGCATGGGCGCGTTCCGCCAGACGATGACCGTGCAGGCCCAGGTGGTCGAGAACATCCAGTCGGACACCGAGGTGCTGGCTGACATCGTCGCGCGCAGCCAGGGTGCCGAGGGATCGCTCCAGGTCAGCCAAGCGACGAACCAGCTTCTCGCGCTCACGGCAAAGCAGCAGTTCCAGCTCCAGCACATGATGGCCGCGCAGTTCCGCAGCGAGGCCATCGAGCAGGCGCGCCGGACAACGCAGGCGACGGAAGCCCGCGCGGCGACGAAGAAGTTTCTCGGTTCCGGATCGGCCTACACGCCTGAATAGCCCCCTCGGGCTCTAGGCTGATCCGGTCCGCGGTCGGCGGCGCTCCCTCTCGTGCCGCCGATCGCCGTCGCGGGGCGCGGTCCAGCTCCCCAGCCGCGTCCCGCGACACCTCTTCGCTCCATCAGGAAGGCAGTCAATTGAACGACCTAAATGTCATCGATCGCTTCCTTCAGGCGTTCATCACCTACATCGACAGTGGGTTCGGACTGCTTGGGCCTGATGTCGGGTTCCTGACCGCGACGCTGATCGGCATCGACATCACGCTTGCCGGACTGTTCTGGGCGATGGGCGGCGAGGACAATGTCATCGGCCGGTTCCTGCGCAAGATCCTGTACGTCGGCGCGTTCGCCTTCATCCTGAACAGCTTCTCTCGACTAGCCGACATCATCTTCCGCTCGTTCACGCAGGCTGGCCTTACGGCCGGTGGCGGGACGCTCTCGCCCGATGACCTGCTCAAGCCCGGGCGGCTTGCGGGGACCGGCTTCTCGGCGGCATGGCCACTGATCGAACAGGCGAGCGAAATGGTCGGGTTCACGACCTTCTTCGACAATTTCCTGGTGATCATGGTCCTGCTGTTCGCCTGGGCGCTGGTGATCGTCGCCTTCTTCATCCTTGCGGTGCAGATGTTCGTCTGCATCCTCGAGTTCAAGCTGACCACGCTGGCCGGCTTCATCCTTGTGCCTTTCGCGCTCTGGAACCGAACGAGTTTCCTTGCCGAACGCGTGCTGGGCAACGTCGTCTCCTCCGGCATCAAGGTGATGGTGCTCGCGGTTATCGTGGGCATCGGTTCCAACTTCTTCACCGAGTTCACTGACGCGCTGCGAGGCCAGGAACCGGACATCGGCCAGGCCATGAGCCTCGTGCTCGCGAGCCTTTCCCTGTTCGGCCTGGGCATATTCGGTCCGGCGATCGCCTCGGGCCTGGTGTCGGGCGCACCCCAGCTTGGTGCCGGTGCAGCCCTCGGCACCGCCGTCGGCGCTGCCGGCGTGACGATGCTGGCTGGCGGCGCCGCCGTGGGCGGAGCACGCGCCTTGGGTGGCGCTGCCCTCGGCGCCGTCCGCTCGGGCACGGCAATGGGGTCGGCCGCATCGACCGCCTACCAGCTTGGCCGCGAGACCGCCGCCACCCCCTCGGTCGGCGCGGGCCTCGGCGGCGTGGGCCGCGCCGCGGGGAATGCCGCGCGGTCGCGCGTGGGCGGCGCCCTTGGTCTCGGCGAAGCCGCGGCCGGCGGTCGTCAGGCCGCTTGGGACGCGCTCAACCAAAGCTCACCGCCATCCAATCCGATTGGAACGGGCGGCGGCGGGGAGGCGGGCGGGACGCCCGCCTGGGCGCGCGCAATGCGCAACCAGCAAACGAGCCGCCATCGCCAGAGCCAAGCGATCCACACGCTTCAGCAGGGCGATCGCGGCGGTGGATCCGCCACCCCGGACATCAAGGAAAGGAACGACTGAGCTATGTTCTTCAAGCGAAGCGCGCAGCGCTACGGGCGCACGACACCTCCCGAGACGCCGTACCAACGCGCCGGCCAACTCTGGGACGAGCGGATTGGCTCGGCACGGGTGCAGGCGCGAAACTGGCGGTTGATGGCATTTGGTTGCCTCGCGCTGACCGCCGGCACCTCGGCGGGTCTCGTCTGGCAATCCTTGCAGAGCCGGGTGACGCCCTATGTCGTCGAGGTGGATCGGCTGGGCGAGGCGCACGCCGTACTGGCGGCCGATGTTGCGTATCGGCCGACTGACGCACAGGTCGCTTGGCACCTCTCGCACTTCATCACCAACGTCCGGTCGGTGTCGCTCGACCCGGTACTGATGCGCCGTGACTGGCTCGAGGCCTATGATTTCGCGACCAAGCGGGGCGCGCAGTTCCTCGGTGAATATGCCCGCTCGGCGTCGCCATTCGCCAATGTGGGGACACGCACAGTGTCGGTGCAGGTGACCAGCGTGGTGCGCGCGTCGGACAAATCTTTCCAGGTGAAGTGGACGGAGACGGCGTTCGAGCGCGGGTCGCAAGCGGGCAGCAGCCGCTGGACAGCCATCCTCACCACCGTCACGCGCCCGCCAGCATCGGCCGACGTCCTGCGCAAGAACCCTCTGGGCATCTACATCGATGCGATCGACTGGAGCCGCGAACTCGACACGACGCCCACTTCCTCGCCCACGGCGCGACCCGCACCGCAACCTGCCGCGACCTTGCCGATGGGATCGCCGCTCGATCACGACCTCCGGGCCCAGACCATGATGCCGGTTTCCCCCTATCCCCAGGAGAAGAATCCATGAAGTTAGTCCTTCTGCCGGCGATTGCCGGAACTGTCCTCGCATGCCCCGCGCTCGCGCAGGAGCGCTCCGCATCACCACTCAAGACGGTCCGGTCGGCGACGCGCAGCGCCACCGTGGAACCGGTCGCCCTCGGCTTCATCGCCGGGGCACAGGTCTATCCTTTCAGCGAGGGCACGATCTTCGCGGGTTATGCCGCGCCAGGGCTGGTGACTGACATCATCCTGCAGCCCGGCGAAAACCTCGTTGCGGTCGCCAGCGGCGATACCGCCCGCTGGGTGATCGGAGACACGACCAGCGGCTCGGGGGACGGCAAGCAGACGCATGTCCTGGTGAAACCGTTCTCGGCGGGCCTGCTGACGAACCTTGTCATCACCACCGATCGCCGCGCGTACCATGTCCGCCTGGTAAGCACCTCGGCGACCGCCCTGTCGTCAATGCGGTGGACCTATCCCCAGGACGAGTTGCTGGCGGTCCAACGCAAGGCGGAGGCCGCCCAGGTCGCGGCGCCGGTGGCCGCCGGCGTCGCCATCGATCAGTTGCACTTCCACTATGCGGTCAGCGGCGACCGTCCTGCATGGCGTCCGCTCCGCGCGTTCGACGACGGGGCGAAGACCTATATCGAGTTCCCCACGTCGCTTGGCGTCGGCGAGGCGCCACCCCTGTTCGTCCTTGGTGCCGACGGAAAGGCTGAACTGGTCAACTATCGGCAGCGCGACCGCTTCTACGTCGTCGACCGGATCTTCGACGCCGCCGAGCTTCGCCTCGGCCTCAAGAAGAGCCAGGTCGTGCGCATCGACCGCGTATCGCGTCCGACCAAGCGGAGGGGCGCATGACCGACACGCTCGCCACGGAGCAGCCGACCACCTCGGCGGCGAAGCTCGATCCCGAGACGCTGAGCATTCGCTCGCGACCGGCGCGGGCGATCCGCTTTCGCCGGGGCGCGATCATCGGCGCAGCCGCGCTCGGCTCGGCCAGCCTCATAGGCGTCGCCTGGATGGCTTTGAAGCCGCAGGTTTTCCAGCACGTCGTCCAGGACAGCGAACTCTCGCAGCCGATGGCAAAGTCGGCCTCGGACGCGCTGTCCGGATTGCCGACCAGTTATGGCGATACGCCCAAACTCGGTCCGCCATTGCCTGGCGACCTGGGTCGACCGATCCTTCGTGCGCAGGAACGGGCGGAAGCCGCGACCGCGTCCACGCCGGTCGATACCGCTGCGGCGGCACGCCAGCAGCGGCTAGCCGATCTCAAGGCTGCAAGAGAGTCGGGGCTCATGGCGCAGACCACCAGCGGCCGCGGCGCGGCGGGCCCGGCAGGCGCAAGCGCCACGACGCTCGATACCCAGCCGGCCAATCCGACCGCCACCGGAACCCGCAAGGAACAGTTCGCGTCGACCCGGGACGCCGGTGGTGATGTCAATTCAGGAGTGTTGGTGGCGCCGATGTCCCCCAACAGCCTGCTTGCCGGCAGCGTAATCGCAGCAAGCCTCATCACCGGGCTCCACTCCGACTTGCCTGGCATGGTCACCGCGCAAGTAACGCAGAACGTATTCGATACGGTCACGGGCAATATCCTGCTCGTGCCGCAGGGTGCGCGTTTGATAGGCAAATATGACTCTGTCGTCGCCTTTGGACAGCGCCGGGCGCTAGTCATCTGGCAGCGCCTGATCTTGCCGGATGGCAGTTCGGTGCGGCTCGACAATATGCCGGCGACTGACGCGGCGGGTTATGCCGGGCTCGTCGACAAGGTGGATTTTCACACTTGGACCCTGCTCAAGGGCGTCGCCATCGCCACGATGCTGGGAGTCGGATCGGAGCAGTCGATCTCTGGGGAGAGCGATCTCGTGGAGGCGATCCGAGAGTCTGCCCAGTCGAACACCGCGAGGGCCGGCGACCAGATTACACAGCGCAACCTCGACATCCAGCCGACGATCACGATCCGGCCCGGCGCGCCCGTCCGCGTGCTGGTGACCCGCGATCTCATACTGGCGCCATGGCGCAGAAATGCAGGGAACTGACACATGGTCGATATCAAACTCGCAAGGTTGCCCGATCGCACGCCGGTCAAGCTGGCCATTACCATCACCCCGGATCTGCAGAGCGCTCTCAACGACTATGCCGCCATTTACGCCCAGGCCTACGGGCGTGAGGAGCCGGTGACCGAATTGATTCCGGCGATGCTGACGTCGTTTCTCGAAAGCGACCGCAACTTCGCACGTGCGCGCGAGGGCGCGCGGAAGGGGCGACCATGATCGAGCGGGCTTGGGAGCAGAAGATCGAGCCGCTGACGGTGCGTATTTCGACCGCTGTCCGCATCACTGGCCTCAGTCGTTCGCGCATATACGAGCTCATTCAATCCGGTGACCTCGACACGGTGAAGGTCGGGAGAGCCACCTTGGTTCAGTATAAAAGCTTGAAAGCTCTAACTCAGGTTCGAGGAGGACTCGGAAATTGAGCGGTGTTAATTTTCGCTAAGGATCTATTTTGGCGGAAGAGCCGCGATCATCGACTGCCGCCAATGCAGCCGCTGCGTGCCTCCATGATGAGAACACGGCCCCCGTTTTGTTGTGCTTTGCAAACTCGCTCTGCAACTTATTTCCGATTGGCAGCGTTTGGCGACCTGAAAGGAGATGTATTATGGGTCTCTTCCGAGCGCTTTTGGTTGGCGCGGCTGGCTTTGCCTTATACAAGTATGTCACAAAAGAGCGATGCGATGTTGTTTCTTCAGCGGATTGTCCTGATGTGCGTGATGCGGGACCGGAAAATATGACGAACCCGCCGCGTTCATGGGATAAGGAAGATGAAGCAAGCGATGAAAGTTTTCCGGCGAGCGATCCGCCCGCTACTTATTGAATCATAATAATATTTGCGCACGACCATACGAAGGTAGAAGTCCGATAGTTAATGCCGCAGCGCTTGATGCCCATTTCGCCAAGCCGGTGCTGGTCGAGCCGCATTTTAGATATCGGGGAGCAATTGGTCCTCCCTCCCCCAAAGCGCGAGATTTTTCAGGGATGCACGCTTTAGCATTTGGGTCGCATCGCCGATATGCCAAAAAGAGGGCTTTTCAAGATCGCGCAGTTCTTCCCAGGTTACCGGGACCGCAATCGGGGCGTGTTCGCGGTTGCGCGCGCTATAGGGCATGACGGCGGTCGCGCCGCGCTGGTTTCGCAGATAGTCGATGAAGATCCGTCCCGTCCGTTTGGCCTTTGAAAGGGCGGCGGTGAAACGGGCTGGCTCCGACTGCTCCAGCGCCATGGCAAAGCGGTTGGCAAAGTCCTTCACCACTCGCCACTCCGCCGACGGCGTGAGGGGCGCGATGACATGAACGCCTTTCCCGCCGGTCATCATCGGAAATGTCGTAAGGCCCATTTCGGCCAAAAGATCACGCACATGCAAGGCGGCCGACACGACAACCTTGAACCCAAGGCTCTCGTCAGGATCGAGGTCGAACACTAGCCTGTCCGCTTTCTCGACGTCCTCGATTCGCGCGCCCCAGCCGTGGAATTCGATGGTGCCCATCTGCACGCACGCCAGCAGGCCAGCGGGCGTATCAACGAAGAGATAGGCTTCCTGATGCCCATCTTTCTCCCGGATACCCACTTGTTTTACTGCATCGCCAAAGCTGCCGGCGTCATGCTTCTGGAAAAAGCACTTCTTCGCTCGGCCCTGCGGGCATCGGACCAGGCTGATTGGTCGGCTTCCCGCCCATGGGAGCATGATCGGCGCGACGGTTTCGTAATAATCCGCCAGCTGCCCCTTGGTGAGCTTGCCTTCGGGAAAAATCACCCTGTCGCGGTTGCTAATCTTGACCGTGCTGGCTGGCGCAGCAGTGACGACGTCCACCGCTGCTTCCTTCTCGATCACCACCGCTTCCGGCTTCTTATCCTCGCGCAGCCCCAGATAACTGGGGTGACGCAAGACGCCTTCGTCCGTGAATTCTAAATACGCGATTTCCGCGACAAGCTTCGGCTCGATCCAGCGTGCCCCGCGCACGGTGGCACGCGGGGCCTCGACAGTTGGCACCTTTCGCGCGAGCGGGGCTATGATTTCCAATAGCCGCTAGATCTCGTCGCCGGTGAAGCCGGTGCCTACCTTCCCGGCATAGCGAAGCTGGCCAGCTCAAGGGCCATGGTTTTGAGATCGTGCGCTACCGTGAAGATCGCGGCGCGTTCACCGCGCTGCGTCAATTGGAAGAAGTTCCGGGAATGGCAGGGAATGCGGATGGGCTGGATGATATCTTGATGATCTGATCCACTTTGTCAGATACAAAGACGCCGCCCCGTAAGGGGCGGCGTCCTGAAGCTCGATAGAGACTTATTCCTTGGCGCCGGTGCCCGGTTCGGTCGTCTTGGGTGCCTTGCCGTCTTCGACGCGACCTTCGTTGCGCAGATCGCGGCCTTCCTGGGCCTTCTTCTTCGCTTCGGCGGTGTCGCCGTGTTCGTTCATCTCTTCCTTGACGAAACCGGCAGCTTCCTTGGCTTTGCCTTCAATGCTCATGATGCTCTCCTTCAAATGGAATGGCTGTAAAACACGTGCTGAGGTGAGGTGTTCCCAATCGATGCCTAAGCCAGCATGCGGACCTTCGGTTCGCGCGCCCAGATGCGGGTCGCAGCAGTCTTGATGAAGGTCGCACCAAGGTCGGTGACGCCTTCGTCGGGTTCAACGCCAGCCTTGTCGAGCAATGGCTGTGCCTCTGCCGTATGGCCGATCGCCTTGAGATGCCCGAAAGCATCCATCACGAACTGAACGGCAGCCGCTTCTTTAAGAAGCTGCGTGCAGCCGTCTTCCGACAGGATGACGGCAATAGCATCGAACAGCACAGAGGGACCGCCAGCGAGCTGGAAATCGGCTTCCAGCACTGACCCATCGGACATCTTCGCGCCGCCGATTTTGGGTGCGACGATTACCGGGCGGCCCCCGGCATCACCGATCTGACTGGTCAGCTCGTCGACAACGCCAGCATCAGAGCCATCGGCAATGAGGATCGCGATGGTGCGCCCCTCAATCGACTTTGGCGCCCGCGGACCTTCGATGATGCGCAGGGCCGGCGAAGGCTCCATGTCCTTGACCGGCGCAGCCGATGGTGAGGCCTCCGGAACTTCCATATTGAGCCCGTCCGCAACGCGCTTGGCGAGCTTTGGATCGACATTTACAAGATTGCCCATCATTCGCGTGCGCACATGCGCCAAGCCGACCTTGCTGAGTTCGAAGACCAGGGCTGAGGCCAGATGCGCCTGCTCCGGTTCGGCGAGGGAACGGAAAAACAGCCTCGCCTGGCTATAATGGTCGGCAAAGCTCTCGGCGCGAACACGAAGCTTGCCGCCTTCCTCGTCCGGCCCGGTCGCAGCGGCGATGCTGCGATAGCCGGTGACGGGGCATTCGCGCGGGCCAGGCTCATCTCCGGGCCGCGTCTCGGCGCCTTCAGACAGGCCATTGGGCTCGTAGTTCGTGCGCCCCTTTGGCACCGCCATCTGAAATTGGCCGTCGCGCTAGAAATTCATCACCGGGCATTTGGGCGCGTTCACCGGAAGCTGGTGGAAATTAGCCGTGCCAAGCCGCGACTTCTGGGTGTCGAGGTAAGAGAAGAGCCGGCCTTGCAGCAACGGGTCATTGGAGAAGCCGATGCCAGGCACGATGTTGCCCGGGCAATAGGCAACCTGCTCGGTCTCGGCGAAGAAGTTGTCAGGATAGCGATCGAGAACCATGCGGCCGATCACACGCACCGGCAGCATTTCTTCCGGGATGATCTTGGTGGAATCGAGCACGTCGAAATCGAGGCTGTCGGCAAAGGCTTTGTCGAAAGCCTGGATGCCCAGTTCCCATTCCGGGAAGTCGCCCCGGTCGATCCGCTCGAACAGATCACGGCGCTGATGATCAGGATCGGCTCCAGCGATCTTCACCGTCTCGTCCCAGATCGTCGACTGGAGACCGGCCTTGGGCTTCCAGTGGAATTTCACGAAGGTCACGTCCCCTGCTTCGTTTTCCATCTGGAACGTGTGGATGCCGAAGCCTTCCATCGTGGCGAACGAGGCCGGCAAGGTGCGATCGCTCATCGCCCACATGATCATGTGGGTGGATTCGGGCATCAGGCTGATGAAGTCCCAGAAGGTGTCGTGGGCCGTCGCCGCCTGGGGATAGCCGGTCTGGGCTTCCATCTTGGCGGCATGGATCAAATCGGGAAACTTGATCGCGTCCTGGATGAAGAACACCGGGATGTTGTTGCCGACCAGATCCCAATTGCCTTCCGTCGTATAGAACTTGACCGCAAAGCCCCGCACGTCGCGCGGGGTATCGACCGAACCTGCGCCGCCCGCGACTGTCGAGAAGCGCGTAAAGACCGGAGTCTTGGTGCCTTTGGTAAAGACCGCTGCCTTGCAGATGTCGGAGATGTCGTCGGTCGCCTCGAAATAGCCATGAGCCGCAGAGCCACGGGCATGGACGATGCGTTCAGGAATGCGTTCATGGTCGAAATGGAAAATCTTTTCGCGCAGAACAAAATCCTCCAGCAGGACCGGGCCGCGCGCGCCTGCCTTGAGCTGGTTCTGGTTGTCGGAAATCCGTATGCCCTGATTGGTGGTCAGGACATTATCGTCGCTCGCTTGTTGATGGGTTTCCCCGCCACTTCCCGTGGTGTTTTCGATTGCGCTCTTACTGGCCATGTCGGTCCTTTTCGCGCTGATCGTGATCTGGTTCACTCGCAACGCATCAGGGCGAAAAAAGTCCGCACCTCAAAATCAGAGTCGGAAGAGATTGTCCGTGATGGACCACCGGCAAGCTGGTGAGTTACAAATTATACTTTGGAAATGACAGGATGTTTAATCACGTCCACTAGCGGACTATAATGATCATATAGTCAACAATCTTTTTAAGCTATTATCATCTGTATGTAAAATGACCCCATGTTGCGATCTGATTTTTTCCGATTGGCCGCGAAAGTCTGCGACCACTATATTGACCGAAGTTAAGCTGCACTCGTTGCAGAGAAACCCTGCTACATCCGGGAAATAAACCTTCATATAAGCGTTAACGGCTTGGCGATTGCGAAACATGTGCATCGTCGCAGGGAGCCCGTTGAATGCGCATTGCCATCATAGCCCATTTGAAGTTCCCCATAAGTGAGCCGTTTGCAGGCGGGCTGGAGATGCACACCCATATGCTGGCGCGGTCACTGCGCGAACGCGGGCACGACGTCACGCTCTTTGCTTCGACGCGCTCCGATCCCGCACTGGGGGTGGAAGCGATCTGCGATGAGACCTCGCTTCTCGAAACGGGCATAGCCGAAGCCAATGATGTTGCCTTCTTCCGCGAACACCATGCGTATCTCGGGCTGATGACCGAATTGCGGTCGCGATCGTTTGACGTGATCCACAACAATTCGCTGCACTATCTCCCCGTCAGCATGGTCGAGACGCTTGATACCCCTGTCCTTACCACGCTCCACACCCCGCCCTTTTGCTGGCTGGAAAGCGGTGTCCGGCTCAACCGCGGACCGATGACCTATGTCGCCGTATCGCAGGCGACGGCCGACATGTGGAGCCACGTGGCCAGGACCGATCATGTCATTCCCAACGGCATCGATCTGACACACTTCCCGTACCAGCCTGTAGCAACCGAAACGCAGTATCTGGTCTGGTATGGCCGGATCGTCCCGGAAAAGGGACTGGACTACGCAATCGATGCGGCGCGGCTTGCAGGATTGCCGCTGCGTATCGCCGGCCCCATCTCGAACCAGAGCTATTTCGATGAAAAGATTGCGCCGCGTCTGGGCGCCAAGGTCGAATATGTCGGGCATCTGTCCCACCGCGAACTCGCCCGCCTGGTGGGAGGGGCTATCGCCGCGCTTTGCACTCCGCGATGGGAAGAACCCTATGGCCTGGTCGTGGCTGAGGCGCTGGCTTGCGGCACCCCCGTCGCCGCGTTCCAGCGCGGCGGTGTGCCTGCGCTCTTGAATGAAGATTGCGGCGTTCTTGCGCAGCCGGACGATGTCGCTTCGCTGGCATCGGCGGCGCTGGCCGCTTCCGTGCTGAGCCGCAGCGCCTGCAGAGCTCATGCGGAGCGATATTGCGACGCGCAGCGCATGGTCGATGAGTATGAAGCCGTGTACCGTCAGATCGCGCTTGCTTCGGTTGTCGCCCACGAGCCGCAGACTGCACCTCTTATTGCCAGCGTCGCATGAGGCCTCCAATCTGCGTCTGCATACCCGCTCGTAATGAGGTGGAGCGTATCGGTCGCCTGATCGAAGCTCTGGCACAGCAAACCGTTCAGACCTTCGCTGTCGCGATATGCGTCAACAACAGTAGCGATGCCACACATGCGAAAGCCGTCGAAGCTACGCTTCGCTCCAATGCCGGGTTTGCGCTTCACATCGTTCAGCGCGTGTTCGAGCCGGAACTTGCCCACGCCGGATCTGCCCGCCGCGCGGCGATGGACATGGGCGCTGATCTTCTGACGCCCGGCGGCCTATTACTTTCAACGGATGCGGATTGCCGACCTCCCGCCGATTGGATCGAGGCCAACCTGGCACATTTTTCGCCGGAGCGGATCATTGGCGGTCGCATCGAACTGGACGAACTGGAAGCGGACATGGCCCCGGCCATCTTCAGGCTGCGCCGCCGGTTCGATGCCTATTGGGAGGCCGTGCGCGCGATCGAGGACAAGATCGATCCCGTCGCATGGGACATGCCGCCCCGACACGGTGATCATACGGGGGCCAGCCTTGCGCTGTCCGTCGGCCTTTATCGCCGTGCGGGCGGCGTTCCGCTGCTGCCAACCGGCGAGGATCGTGCCCTGGTCGAGGCGGCGATCAAGGCGGGGGGCAAGCTCGTCCACCCGAATGCGGTGTTGACCCGGGCCTCCTCCCGGACTGCAGGGCGTGCCAATGGTGGTATGGCGGCCGACATGCAGCGCTGGATCGACTGCGCCGCAAGTGCTGAAATTCCTATGGTCCCTGCTTTCTCCCATTGGGAAAAGCGCGCAGGCTGGCGGCTTTTAACCAGAGCTAAAATGGGCGTAACGGCCTGTCTGGAAGCAGAGCGTGCCCTACCCCCTATGCCGTGCGACATGCCGCTTCCCGACATGGCGGAAGCCGAAATATCAGCCGTCCAATGAGCCGCCCGATCGGATATTATGTCCATCATCACGGCGATGGCCATCGCCAGCGCGCGATTGCAATCGGTCAATCGCTGGACAATGTCATGCTTATGGGGAGCGGGCTTGCCTACAGAACCGGAAACCTCCCCTTCCTCGACTTGCCTGACGACCGTCTCGACGACAGCTTCGCCGGCATCGATCATGTCGACCGTCCTTCTTCCCTGCACTATGCGCCGCTGGATCATGAAGGCCTCCGCCAGCGCACTGCGCTGATGACAGGCTGGATCGCCGAGGCGCGTCCGCGCCTCATGGTGGTGGATGTCTCAGCCGAGGTGGCGATGCTGGCGCGGCTTGCATCGGTGCCCACCGTTTATGTCCGGTTGAGCGGGCGCCGGCTCGATGCTGCCCATCTGGACGCCTTTCGCGCAGCTACCGCTCTGCTCGCTCCTTTCCAAGATGCGCTCGACGATGACGAAACCCCACGCTGGGTGCGCGAGAAGACCTTCTACGCCCCTGGCATCGTCCGATCTGCCAGCCAAAATATCAGCGCGAATGATGACGTTGTGCTGGTCGTCCTCGGGCGCGGGGGCGCGATATCCAATGGAGAGCACTGGGCAGCCGCAGCCCGAGCAGCGCCCGCATGGCAATGGCGCGTCATCGGTCCCTGCACCGTACCCGCAGATTTGCCACCCAATCTTGAATTGCCCGGGTGGGTCGATGATGCGGACGCGCAGATTGCTGCAGCCAGGGTCGTCATTGGCGCTGCAGGCGATGGCGTCGTCAGCGCAGTTCTGTCGGCGCGGCGCCCATTCATTTGCCTGCCCGAACCCCGCCCGTTTGATGAGCAGGCATCGAAGGCCAACAGGCTGGCGGCAGTGGGCGGAGCCATCGTGCGGCATGAGTGGCCCAAGCCTCAGGAATGGCCTAGCCTGATCGGTCGGGCTATCGCGCAAAACCAGCAATGGCCCGCTTGCCTTGAAAGTGAAAGCGGGCCGGAACGAGTCGCGCGTTGGCTCGATGACCTCTGTGCCCGGGCAGTCTCAAACAGGAGCCATATCGCGTGATCCCCGATCTTCAGGACCAAGTCATTGACTCGACGGACATCGTCGATCGCCTTGCAATGCTTGGCGCGCGCTATGACGCCGCACCTAATTTTCCCAGTGATAGCCTGACAGCTCTGATCCAGAGCGGTCATCATCGCCGGTTCGCACCGCAATTATGTGGAGGGAGTGCTTTTGACAACGACGCGGCCCGCGCACGCACGATGGCAAAGGCCCTGCGCCAGGTCGGGCGCGGCGATCTCAGTATCGGTCGCTTGTATGAAGGCCATGTCAACGCTATGTTGCTTTTCGCCTGGTACGCAACACCCCATCAGCTTGAGTGGCTGACGCAGGTGCTGGATCGCGGTGCATGGTTCGGTGTGTGGGCGACCGAGCCGGCGCCCGGTGTCCGGCTCGCTGGCGAAGCGGCCCTGTCGCTGATCGGCGAGAAGATGTTCGCAAGCGGGGCCGGCGGTCTCGATTATGCCCTCGTCACGGCGGCCTGCGAGGACACCGCCCGGCGCCTGGTCATTGTTCCCGCCAATGAAAAGGCGCGGACGGACCTGTCGGGCTGGCGTGTTCGCGGAATGCGTGCGAGCGTGAGCGGCCGATATGTCCTCGACGACATGGCTGTCGAGCCGCTCATGCTGCTGGGTAAGCCGGGCGACTATGACCGGGATCCCCGCTTTACAGCAGGCGCCTGGCGCTTCTGCGCGGCGCAGCTTGGCGGCATCGAGGCGCTTGCATCGGAAATCCGGTCGGCCATGCGCGATAGCGTCCGCGACGATCCGCTGCAGCGGGCACGGTTTGCCGATGCCGTCGTAGCGGTGCGAACCGCAGGCTTCTGGGTGGATGAAGCAGCGCAGCGCTTCGCGTCGGGTGATGCGGATGCGGTTGCCGTCGCGCGGCTGACGCGCGGGGTTGTCGAAAATGCCGGGTTCATCGTGATGGAGGCCGCTGCGCGCATCCTTGGCACGCGTAGCGCCTTTGACGGTGAACGAGCGGACAAGATCATCCGCGACCTTTCCCTTTATCTGCGCCAGGCTGGACCTGATCATGCGCGTGACGAGGCCGCCCGGATGCTTCTCGATCACGACATTTGGGATGAGAGCGACCGCTTGTGGTGAGAGAAGAGCCATTGGCCCACAGCCGCTGGGCGCAGGCGCGCTGGCTTGTGCTTGCCCCCCATCCCGACGACGAGACGCTCGGCGCGGGTGCCTTGATCACGCACAGCGCCGCCAAAGGCCGGCTCGGAGCCATCGTCTTTCTGACGGACGGGACGGGCTCCCACCCTCAAGGTACGCCCCGCGTCGCCGCGACCCGGCGCAAGGAAGCCCGCAATGCGCTCGGCAGGCTAGGCGCAAAAGCAATCCCGACGATCTGCATGGGATGGCGCGATGCTCATCCCTATCCCATCGACAGCAGAGTATTTACGCGGGATGCCGGTCGGCTTGCGGCCCTGCTGCGCTGGCACCGGATCGACGCCATTGCCGTCTCCGACAAGAGCGAGGCCCATTGCGACCATCTTGCGACATACAGACTGGCCGAAGCGGCCTTGCGAAAAGCGAGGCGGCCCGTGGCTTTGTTCGCCTATCATGTCTGGAGCGAGGCACCGCGCCGGGCGCGACGTATTGCAACGCCCGCCATGCCCACCGGGCAGCGGCGTCATGCCCTTCTGGCCCATCGTAGCCAGCTCTCGCCGGTGATTGGACAGGGTTTCCGGCTTCCCCGGAAGATGCTGCGCATGCCCGCGCAAGATGTTCTGACGTTGAGAAGGGATTGCCGATGACCGGTGCCAGCCTGACCGCACAATATTTCGATGACATCTTCGGATCGGACGATGACCCATGGAATCTTGCGTCGAGCAAGTATGAAGCGGCCAAATTTCTCCACACACATGATGTTCTAGCCGACCGACGATATGCCCGCGCAATGGAGATAGGCTGCGCGCATGGCGTTCTGACAGGGCACCTTGCTCCCATGTGCGATAGCCTGCTTGCTGTCGACATCAGCTCAAAGGCATTGGCAAAAGCGCGGGAACAGGTCGGCGATCGTCCTGGCGTGTCACTCGCCCAAATGGCGTTTCCGCAGGACACCCCTGACGCCGAAGATTTCGACCTCGTGGTGTTGTCCGAAGTGGCCTATTATTGGGGTCTGGCGGATCTCGACCGTGCAAGCGAATGGCTTCGAGATCACGTCTCTCCCGGCGGCCGGATTATCCTTGTCCATTACACAGGAGAAACCGACTATCCGCAAAGCGGCGATGAGGCGGTCGAAGCCTTATGGACCGAACTTGCTGCGGACTTTGACGTTGAGCTCACCGAACGCCGAGACAAATATCGTCTCGATTTGTGGAAGCGCCGCTGATGGGCGTCTCCGTTCTCACCATTGTCCGTAACCGGAGCGCGCATCTGGCGCAGCTCGTCGAGGGCCTGCGACGGAGCGATCGCCGACCCGATGAGTTGATAGTCGTCGACATGAGTGACGATCCGGTTACGGTGGGACCGACAAGCTTCCCCGTCCGCATCGAGCGATTCGAGACGGACGGTCTTCCATTGGCCGCCGCCCGCAACCGCGCGGCGGCCTTGGCCAATCATGATATGCTGGTGTTCCTCGATGTCGATTGCATTCCACTAAGTGATTGCGTCGGCCTCTTGGCCGAGACCCTCACCGAGCACGATAGCCTGCTTTGCGCGGATATTCGCTATCTTGGTCCCTATGATGCGCGCGGATGCTGGGAGGAAGCCGAATTGCTGAAGCATGGCATGGCGCATCCCGCGCGGACGTTTCCCACCCAAGGCGTACGTGAGGAAACGAATGCCGGGCTTTTCTGGTCGCTTGCCTTCGCGCTGCGTCGATCGACATTTACAGCGCTGGGCGGGTTTGATGAGGGGTTCACCGGCTACGGCGCCGAAGATACTGATTTTGGTTTCCGGGCTGCTGCTGCCGGGTTGAAGCTGCTATTCGTCGGACAGGCGATTGCCTGTCATCAATATCATGACAGCTATGAGCCACCCGTGCAGCATGTCGCTGACATTGTGCACAATGCACAGGTGTTCCAGGCGCGCTGGGATCAGTGGCCTATGGAAGGCTGGCTTGCAGACTTCGAACGGCTCGGACTGGTGCGCTGGCAGGGGAACGCTCTGGATCTCTTGCGTTTGCCGACAGCCTGCGAAATGGCCGCAGCCCGCGTCGAACCGGCAGGTTGGAGCAGAGCAAAAGGCGATGCCAGGACCGAAGAAGCACATGGCGGGAGGGGGGCCACCGCAAATTGAAGCCAATGCCAATCTCAACCGCCAGGCAGGAGCCAGTAGATGACCACGAGCTACAACGCATGGATGAGAACCGGATTTGATTTCTGGATGCTAGGTGCGGAGGCGGGAACGGTGATAACAATGAGGCTCGCAAAGCTCGCGGTGGGCGGTGCTGACGCAAGCGTCGAAGCCGAATTGATGATGTCGGAAAAAGTTCGCGCCATGATCGAGCTACAGACCAAAATGATGACCGGCGCTCTTGGAACAACGCCTTTGAGCAATACGCGAGGCGCCCTCAAACATTATCGTCAGAAAGTAGCGGCAAATGACAAGCGTTTACGCCGTTAAATAGATGATTTCTTTCCCAAGATGCACTCGTATTGCGGAACACGCTAGCGATCCTCAGACCACCAGCGCGTCGGGCGAAATTCAGACCGCGCGCCGGGCCGTTGGGAAGGTGGGGCGGAGAATCTTGCCGCCGTCCCGCAGTTCGTCGAGATAATCCGACCAACTCTGCATCATCTGTACGCGTTCGTCCCAATACTCGCCTCGGGCGTAAGCCCGTCGCACCTGGTTGGTGTCGACATGCGCGAGTTGCCGCTCGATCGCATCGGGGTTCCATTCGCCCCTCTCGTTGAGAAGAGTGGCGGCCATCGCCCGGAATCCGTGCGCCGTCATCTGATCGCTCGTGTAGCCGAGATTGCGCAAGCCCTGATTGACGGCGTTTTCCGACATCGGCTTCCGCGGTTTACCGAGGCACGGGAACAGATATTTCCACCAGTGCGTGTGCTCGTGAAGTTCCTGGAGCATGTCGATCACCTGCCGTGACAGCGGCACCCGGTGCGGCCTTCGCATTTTCATGCGTTCCGCCGGAATAAACCAGATGGCCTCCTCGAAGTCGATATCGGCCCACTCCGCCTGCCTTAGCTCGCCAGGACGTAGGAGCACGTGTGGGGACAAACGCAGCGCCATCACCGTCACCTTGTGACCGCTGTATCCGTCGATGGCCCGTAGCAGCGCACCGACCTCCGACGGCTTGGTGATGGCGGCGAAATGCTTGACCTTTGGCGAGGCGATTGCACCACGCAGGTCGGCGGCAACATCCTTGTCGCATCGCACCGTCGCGACGCCATAGCGGAAGACGCGGCTAAGGACACTTCGCATGCGCCGTGCGCTTTCAAAGGCGCCGGTCGCCTCTACCTTGCGCAGGACCGCAAGCGCCTCGTGCGGAGTGATCTGGGCAATCGGAATGCTGCCGATGACCGGGTAGGCCTTGGCGAGCAGCCAGCGGATTTTGTCTACGGTCACCGGGGCGAGGCCGTCTCGCTCGCATTTGACGAGCCATTCCTCCGCCACCGCCTCGAAAGTGTTTGCCGCGGCATACTTGGCGGCGATCCTCGCGCGCTTTTTCTCAAGCGCCGGATCGATCCCTTCAGCAATCTTCTTCTTGGCTTCGTCGCGTCGGACACGCGCATCTGCGAGGCTGGTTGTTGGCCAGCCGCCGAGATGAAGCTTCTTCTGTTTGTCCAGAAAACGATAGTTGAAGCGCCATAGCTTCGAACCGTTCGGCTGGATGACGAGATAAAGGCCTTGGGAATCGGAGAGGTTCCAAGCCTTCTCTCTGGGCTTCGCGGCATTGATCTGGATGTACGTCAGCATGGTCGTTTTCCCAGCAAGGCCGGGTCGATCCGAGGGCAACAAAAAGAACCACATTTTGTGGTCGCTGCTGTTGCCCTTAGCCGGATTTCGCCGGACGGTGTCTGGCGATTCTCTATCGGAAAATGCTGTGAAACCAGCCGCTTACTGGACGCCTCTGGACGAATCCAGAGGCGACAGTGGTGCCCAGAAGAGGAACCGCACCCCCGTCATGATCGTCGGGCCGATCTGGTGCGGACGAAGGGGCGTCATCGGAGCGTGATGTCATGCTCGATCTCCATGGTGACGATGTTGATGAAGTGAGGGTGGTTCGACAGCGTCAGCGGCGATCGTGGTCGCCGATGGTTAAGCGGCGATCGGTTCGGCCATCGAGACCTTGATCCGGTGGACCGTAGCAACGCCGACCCGATGCTTCCGCGCCGTTTCGTTGATGCTGACACCTCTGATCAGGGCGCGCTTGATCTTGTCGACCTTGACCGGGTCAACCGGCGGACGGCCGCCCTTCTTTCCCGATCGAGCAATGCCTGCCCGGACCCGTTCGCTGATCATCGCCCGCTCGAACTCGGCGAAGACTCCCAACATCCCGAACATGGCCCGCCCTGACGGCGTGCTGGTATCGAGGGCCTGCACATGGAGATAGAGATCGACGCCGCGTGCGGTCATGTCACCGAGCATTCCGACGAGATGCTGGAGGGATCGGCCGAGACGGCAGACCGACCACGCCGCCACCATATCGTATTCACGGCGAGCAATGCCTTTCAGGAGGGCGTCGAGACCGGGACGCTTCTCCCGTCCTTTCGCACCAGATATGCCTTCATCACTATGGTGGGCGACGATGGTCCAGCCCATACGTTCGGCCGCCATGTTGAGTTCGCGCAGCTGGTTCTCGACGGTCTGGCCATCGTTGGTTGAGACTCTGGTATAGATCGCCACACGCTTCATGGTCTGGAGATTCTCATGAAGTCAGCAATCAATCAACTACTTCAAAAACTTCGATATTTCTCCTGATCGATGATAATTCCATGTCGTTGGTGGGAGGGCGTATGGAGCATGATCTGCACGATCTGAGGGTGGGCGATCTGGTGATCCGCGAGATGGATAATCGCGGCCAGATTGACCGGCATATCGGCGAGGTTCTGTCGATCCGGGCACGTATCCAATATCTCGATGTCGGCTACGACTGGCGAGAATGGTGGGACGTCACCACGGCATCGCTCCATCCGTTTCGGCCGCTGTCGAAACCGGGGTATAGGCTGCGGAAGGCCGAGGTTGATCAGATCGACCGGCTGCGGCTGCGGTGACCGGGCAAAGTTTTGATCGGGTTTTGATCGGAACGGGGAGAACGGGGCCGCCGCGCCGGAGAAAGCCCTCGAAAGCAACGTGGTCTACCCCTCTTCGGTTTTGATCGGGTTTTGACCCTCAGCGCTTTTGTCAGGTTACCTGACGCCTTTCCGAGCCATTCCATTGAGACTGAATATGGAGCGCAAAAATCGGCGTCGATGAAGTGGCGGAAATGGCTGACTTCGGAGGGGCTCCGACAGTCGGGTTTATGGAATGGCAGATCGGGACTGGGAAGTTATCGATCATCCCCGCGACATCATCCGCCCAGAGAACCCCTCGGCCACAGGCGCGGCCGATGTGATGGCCCGGCATGTTCGTGCTGGAGTTGGGATCAGATCGACAGTCCGAAGTGTCACATGACCACCGGGGGGGCCCGCCGGGGGCGCTGCGCTTTGCGGGGGCATTAGTGCCCCGATCTCTATATATTATAAGCAAAGGGCACTATTTTGCCCGTTCGCGATCAGCGAGACGGTGACACTTCGGACAGTGCTGCCGCATCGGGATGACCGTGATCCACGTCGATGACCACAAAAGCGGATCGGAAAAATCTGATACAAAAATGCATCTGATCTTGATGTTGCGATCCCCATAGTTGGGGCGTTGGTATCGTGATGATCATGGCATCGCGACCGATCGGCACAGCCATAGAGCACGGGAATCCAAGGTATCCCAGCCATCATGACGGCAGGCAGCGTGATGGCAGGATCATCGTCAACGCCGATCATAATGCCGAACCAGCCTTGTTGTTAAAGTTGCGGGCTGGGAATCGAGATCAATCAGCGGAAATGGCGGAAATCTGCGAGTTGGAGGGGCTGCTCGATGATGGTCGCACGTGAATATTGCGGCGGGAAGGTCGAGGTCAGTAGCCTTGGGCTATGAGAAACATTTCACCCCATGCGCCCAGAAGCGCCATCCGCAACATCCTGCGTAATTTCAAACGGCTCAACGAGATTGAGAACGCCGATGTGAACATCGAGCAATTGATAAAGGCTATGCGCGCAGACCTCCAGAAAACCAACACTGAACTTTCCGATACTGAGATCGAACGGCGGATTTCGCGTCGGCTTGATCGCGGCATGCGGCCGACCACTGCTGTGCCTTTGGCACATCCGATCCCGACGAAAAAACGATGTGGGAAACCTCGCCAGAACATGGGTGGAAAGCGGTGAGCAAGCGGGACATCGTTTCCGAACGAGAACTGGTCGCAGCGGTGAAGGCGCTGGATAGCCGCTTTGTGCCTCTATTCGAACGAGGATTGGCCAGTGGCACATCTCTCCTTGAACAGCGTCTGGAGCGATGCGCGTTCGGTGATGGAGAGTATCACTGCCTCGCCCCATATAAAAAACTGGCGGGGATGAACCACCATCATGCCGAGAATGTGGCTACCGGGCGAGTGAAAGTTCATCACTTCCCTCTGTTCTCCAACAGCTTGGCCGTGACCGAGCCCAACACGAACGGAAAGTGGCCAGAAGCCAAGGGCCGCCTGCGCCTCGGGGCACAGCAGATTTTCACGTTCGAGTTCGATGTGGACTCAAAGGCCTTTCTCGCGGAGCAATTGGACTGGTGTCTGCCGAAGCCGCCTTTCAAATCGTCAGCCCTGTCGATCTTGCATGACCGACTGCGGGAATATGCTGACTATCGGCTGATAACCGCCGTGTGGTCGGGAAATAAAAGCCTGCATATCCACCTCACTTTCGACACGCAGCTATTCCTCAACACCCACGTCAGCCCATGCCCCTCTACGATCCAAGGAGGGCATAAAGCGCATTGGGAAGTATTGCGGCCGATAGTGCTCGATGTATTGCGGCCATCTTTAGAGGCTCAGCCCGATGGGCATCTGTCATACGCCACGTCATTCCGGCGCACGCCGAACGCCCTCCGTAAACTGGACAAGCCCAACATCCTTGACTTTCCAGCGGGTAGCAGCGTTCGACAGGTGGTTCTGTTCGAGGAAGAGACCAAGAGGCAAAGCGCCCTCAAGCTCCTTTTGTCACCCGGCCTGTTTTCCGTCGGGGAGCAGATTCGCGAGCCCCGCAACTATAGCACGGGCATGGCGCTGCCGGGCGATCAGCATCGCCACTGCGAGCGTCGCCTCGCGAAATTTTACGATGGCACTGGGCTCGACTTTGTTCGTCTCGTGCATGTCGCGGACGGTCATCGCGCCCTATTTCGCAATAGCGCACGAGATCGCAATCCCGCGACCTATATCAGTGATGGCTTTGTTACCCCCAAATTCTTAGGAACCGACGCCGATCTCGCAACAGCTCGTGGTTGCCCGCCTCTACCCGCGCCCTTGAGTCAGATGATCCGTATCTGGTGCGCGGAGCTTGATCAGACCGATGGGCTGACTGAAGGCCAGATCGCAGCGGCGCGCGACCTGATGGCGGCGAACCTTCCCCGCTACATGATCATGGCTGACCTGCCGATCATCCTGACCGCGCCCGAAGGAATCAGCAAAACAACGACCGTGATCAATGATTTTCATCGGATCGATACGGCCATCAACGGCGATGAAAGGCCGACGATGTTTGCTTTTGCCGACTATACCAATGCCCTTGAAAAGGCAGAATATTTCAACCAACGCTGGGCGGGATCGAAGCATTTCGCCATCGTCTGGCGATCATGGTCAAGGTGGTATAGCGACATTTGCTGCGAACTCGGCCGCGAAGTGCTGACAGACGCGGTGGCGATGGCGCAAGGTCTCTCCCTCTGGCGTCTCATTGAGCGCGTGCAGCCCGATATCCGCCGTGAACTTGAGCAGCAACATCGTGATCTGTGGCAACAGGTCGGCAATCGCCAGCCCGTCATCATGACCGTTCATGATGTGGCGCATCGATGGGGTCAATTCGGTCGCACCCGGCAGTTGTTTGATCCGAACTACTTCGACCGGGAAATTGAAGATGATGACGCCCGAAATCGCTCGGCGCTCTCCTGCCTGATACACGATGAGGTTTCCGTCAGTAATCTCGTTCGCATCCTGACCGACGATCAGATGGCTTGGATCAACGACCTCGGGCAAGCGTCCGGCGACATTTGGGCTGAGCCAAGGATAGCACAGCAACGACGAGCGTTTGATCAACATGTCGAGGCCCGTGGCACCATGGGCTTTGATTTCCATGCTGCTCGAGAGATGATGACCCTGTCCTTCGACGAGGTTAGTTTACGTAGAACCGCCGAATATCCGCCATTTCCGCGCGGCGATCGCTATGCCTGCGACGGTGAGCGAATGTTCGTCGGCCGCAGGAATTGGTGGATGGAAGGGCCGGATCGCAAACTGGCGGGCAGGATGCTATTTCTAACGACCGAAGCTGTGCCGACCTGTGTTGCGGAAAAGGCTTTCGATGGCGACATTCTTTGCACCAGCCCAACCCGTTTACGTCTCGGCAAGGACCCGCTGTCGGTGAGTAGCTGGAAAGGAATCCGGTCAAAACATATCGATGACGTGACGCGCGACTATCATGATCTGGATGGCTGGACGATCATCGCCAATAAGCTGAAAGGGGACATTAAAAATGGCATGACGCATGCAGCGGCACGCGGTCGCAATGATCTGGCCTCCCAGTCGATCGTGCAGGTGGTAACCATGCTCGATCAGGACCATTACCGCACCGTTCAGGCACTCAATGCTTGGGTTGGCCGGGAGGATTTGGTCGTTATGACCCATGTTGACCAGATCAACCAAACCGCTGGACGTAATCGGGGATTCCGTCGGCAGCCCGGCACCGAACACCATCTGCTGATCAACCCCACACTATATCGATCGCTAATGTCGAACCCGGCCGCGATGTCAGGCCTACGCTATAGATTCGAGGTCAATTTGACCCGAAACCAGAAACGGAAGGCGCAGGAGCAGCGCAAAGCGGCATGACTTAGTCACCCGATTAGCGCGGGAACGGCATGATCATCATCACAGACTACGGTGGTCAGGCGCTGAAGCGACCGCCGACCGTCCGCTTTAGCGAGCCACTGACAAGGTGACAGACGGTCGAAGGCCTGAATTTCCTCTGGTGTAGCGCCCCATACGCATACCATCAGAGGAAACGGCACTCGACTGGCCTTATCACTTCGGCCAGACGCGCGGGCAAATTGCATACGTCCCCGCAGAAATCCAATGTCGCAGACTTTAGCGATTCGATCATGGAAGTAGGCGCTGTCTGTTCGTGCGGGCACAAGGGCTACGACCTTTTCTATGCTACCAGATGACCACATCATATCGGCGCGTCGGAGCCAACTGGTCATGCTGGAAAAAGGGGGATTCACATAAACGAAGCGACCTGACCATTCGTCCCGGAGACCATCACCACCGTCAGATAGAAGGATTTTGCGCACCGCTCGGACCGGACTATCGACATGGCCACAGGGATCGAGGTCAATGCGGCCCCAGACCATTTCGAGAATGCTCACAAATTCTGCTGGAGTGAAACGGGAATCGCGCTCGCCAACGACCGCTGGGAGATAGGGCGTGAGGTTCGGTTTTCGGCGCTCGGTTCGCGATGTCTGGATGACGGCCATGACTTTGGTGAGAGGGGCGATAGTGCCTCTGCCATTTTCAAGCGTAATGAGCGTTGTTGGTGAAATGCCAGCCCGCCGTGCAAGTTCATCGACGGAAAGGCTCATAACATTCCGTCGGTTCCTCATTTGATCCGGCAACGTCGAGCCTCTCGCAAGACCGGAGACATGATAATGCAGCGCCGTCATCACGCGAAGCAATAGATGGACTGGCCCCACCCCGCCTTCCAAGCGCGCGATGGCTTGCCGGTCTGCATCGACAAGACCGGCAAGCTGCGTCTGGCTCAAGCCTTTTTCGCGTCTTGCAGCGGCAAGGTCTTGGATCAAATTCAATGTCAAGATTGTATCACATTTTAATGCTGGGCGACGCCGCGATTTATAAGGCTGCTCGTCAAAAATCGACTTCGGCCAGCGCGGTGACCACGGCGTAATCCTCGCCCAGCGTCTCGAAGTGTTTCTTCCCGCAGTCGGTTTTCTGATTTTCCTGCTGGCGGCGCTTCCCTCTTTCCAGCGTGCTCTTGGTCTCCCGGACGAAGAACAGCCGCTCATGGCGCTGGGTGACGAATGCCCAGTCGGGATTATAGGGACCAACGGGCGTGTCCACGATGAACCACGAGGGGAGTTTGCAGAAGAACTTCACATGCTCGTTCACATCCAGCGCGGCAGCGAAATCGCGCTCGACCTCGCTGTCATACTCCACGAAATCGTAGAGCGTCCGGTCCTTGTTTTTCACCTCATACAGGCGGTTGAGATAACGGGTGATGCCCTTCTCGGCCTCCTGTTCGAACCGGGCCATCTCGTAATGCGCCCCGTCGATCTTCTCATATTTGATCCCGTCGATCATGATGTCGTGCAGCGCCCCCTGTATCTCGCGGGCAGAATGCAGGATGAAGGTCTGCGGGTTCCCGATGAACTCGTCCAATTTGCCGCACCGCTTCAAGATTTCGGCCAGCGTGCTGCGGGTAAGCTCGGTCTCGCGCTGTAGCTGGCCGAGGATGTCGGGCAGCTTCCCGGTGCGGCGTGATGTGCTCACCTTACGGTCCAGCACGGCGCTTGCCGCCACGCCGGAATGCTCGATCGACATCGCTACCTTCTCCGACGAGATGACCAGCGGGCTGATGCGCTCCATACCTTTGATCCGCTCGACCGCCTTGGCGATGAGGTCGTCGGTCGAGAACTCGACCCGGTAGCGCGTCTTCTGGCTGATCCGATCCCAGAGCGCCTTAAACTCCGGCCCCATGTGAACCTGCTTGCGGAAGCTTAGCGTCCGCTTGTCGCGCGTCGGTCGGACATGGCGAGAGATCAGATAGCGGCTCAGTTCGTCCTTCACCGGCTTGGCGATGTCGTCATAGCCGGGAAGCTCGAACACGAAAGTGAGGTCGTCAGGCCGGAAAGCGTCGGTGTCCACCACGCCCTTGCTGTCGAGATAGCCCTGTTTGCGCAGAACCTCCCAAACGGCGTTGGAGCCATCGACGCCGAGGGCGTCTTCCTCGTCGCCGACGTCACGGACCATCTTGGCGAAGGCGTCGCGCGCGACTTCGCCGAACTTCACGCCGCTCTCCCCCTCATATTCCGATTGAAGAGTCTTGGCGAAGGACTGGTAATCCTCGTTCGAGATTACCACCAAACGGTTGATCGACTGATCCTTCACCCGCTCGCCATCGGTGTTGACGGGAAGGCGCAGGCCGCGACCGATCTGCTGACGGCGACGCATGGTGCTGCCTACCGCTTGCAGCACGCAAATCTGGAAGACATTCGGGTTGTCCCAGCCCTCCGCGAGCGCCGAGTGGCTGAAGATGAACCGCAGCGGCGTCTTGGGATCGAGCAGCCGTTCCTTGTCAGTCATGATGAGGTGATAGGTGTCCTCATCAGCCTTCGTCTTGCCGGTGGTGTCCTTCGGCTTCCCCTTTCCGTCCTTCGAGAAATAGCCGTCATGCACTGCATCGGCGGGGTAGGTCGCGATGTCCTTGTAATGCTTCTCGGCGAGTTCGGTGTAGGCTTCCTCAAACCACTTGCCGACTGGGCCGAGGCTGGTGCCATTGTCGCCGTAGATGCGATAGTCAGCCACGCGATCGAGGAAGAACAGGGTCAGAACCTTGATCCCGCGCCCCTTCATCTCCCGCTCTTTGCGCAGGTGGTGCTCGACTGCACGCTCGATCATCAGCTTGGTGACATCTTCTGCCGCGCCGCCCATCTCCTCGTTGAGCGAAAGCTTGAGCCCGTTCTGCAAGTGCAGCGCCTCCGCGCCCGGGGTGGCATCGATGTCCGAGATCATCAGGTCGGTGTAGCTCTGATGCTCCTTGGACTTCTGGAAGAGGGTGTCTCCCTTTTTCACCGTCACCTTTGCGCGCTTCGGCCCACCGGCCTGCATCTTGAAAATCTCGATCTGGGCAGAGATTGGAGACTTCGTATGATCGGCCTTGAGGAACTTGATATAGGCGTCGGATGACCGGTCATCGGCGGACACGCTGTCCACCTCGATCCGTTTCACCAACTGGCGCTCGAAGGCCTCGACCGGGCCGAGCCGGAAGAGCAGGTTGCGCGTGTCCTTGTGCGTGGCCGAATAGCGGAAGATCGCTGCGGGATTGAGACGCTGGATCGCCGCTGCTGCGTTGTCCGTGTCCATGCGCTGCGGCTCGTCGATGATGACGATCGGGCTCGTCTGCGAGAGGAAGTCTATGGGGCGTCCACCCATCTTGTCGCTGTCGCGGTAGATGATGTTGCCGCTCGTCTCACCATCGCCCGCATCGTTGATGAAGGCTTGGATGTTCATCACCAAGAACTGCAAATGCTGCCCGCCCGCGAACTGCCGCACACGCGAAGGGTGCTTGGAATCATAGACGGCGTAGTTGAACGGCATCGCGTTGTAGAGCCCACGGAAGTGGTCACCCATGACTTCGAGGCTCTTGAGCACGCCCTCACGGATCGCTACCGAGGGCACGACGATGATGAACTTGCGGAAGCCATAGCGCGAGGCGAGTTCGAAGGCGCTGCGGAGGTAGACATAGGTCTTGCCCGTGCCCGTCTCCATCTCGACCGCAAAATCAAGTGCATCGATGTTCCGCTTGGAAGAGACCTCATTCTCGTCCTGCACGGCCCGCAGGTTCGCAAAAACCTGATCGTTCGACAGGGTGATAGCGTTCCCCAGCCCGTGCTCGGTCTGGATCAGGCCATCGGTGATCGCCGCACCCGTTTCCGTCTCGACGGTGCCGGTCGCCTGCCCCTCAAAAAGGTCAGCGACCGCAGACACGGCGGTGTGCTGATAATCCAGCGAGGGATCGAACTTGAGCTTCATCAGCCAACTCCCCCTCAAACCGTGCGGAACATGCTGCCGTCCTCGCCGTGGCCGAGGCGGGACTTGAAGGTCTGGACCGCATTCGTTTTGAGTTGGTCGTTTCCTTGGAAACCTACATCGAGGCAGACTACGCGCGCGGCCTCCTTTTCCTCGGCAAGGTCGGCGAGAGCGTCGATTATCTCTTTCGAGAGGTTGCGCTCAAGACAGATGAGCAAAGCGCCGTCTGCGATACTATAAACCTTGCTGTTAGCGATGGAGACTTTATTGACCCTTTCTGTAAGTTGAAATCCGTCTTTCAAAAGTAATTCAAAGAGAATAGCGTCGTCCGATGCGTCAACGCCATAAGACGCGTGATCGGCTATGGAGTCTAGCAGATCATTCTGCTCGACTTCCGATTCGACTTCCCATTTAGGAAAAGCTGATTGGCCTAGGTTAAACGCCCTAAAACCAAAATCTGTCTTTTTACTGAGCCCAAGATCAGCGCCATCATTTGCGGGGATACCGCGAACGATCTTTTCCGCCGCCAGTCGAATGCGTTGGCGTGCCAAAGAGGCTAAATTGGAAATCCCGATCGCGCGAGCCTCGCTGCCCTCATCCGTAGGTTCGGGCAACTGGACCAAGATGAATCGTCGCGAACCGCCATCTCGGGCATTCAAATCCATAACCGCCTCGGCAGTGCTCGCCGATCCTGCGAAAAAATCTAGTATAATGTCGGACGACGACGCGTTTGGAGCAATTTGAATGCATCGCTGAATCATCGGAACTGGCTTGGGGAAATCAAATACCTTTTTCCCGCCAAATAAAGCGCGAACATCGCGCGCAGCTTTCTTGTTTCCATCCAGATCGTTCCAGAGCGGAGAAGGTCGTTTCGTTCTGCCATCCGCATAGTATTTTACATAAGGCCACCAGATTTCGGAATCTCCGCGCAATGCCTTCTTCCAAACTATGAAATTGTCATCACGAAGTCGGGAGTAAGTCTCGTATCCAAAGCGCCATCTGCTCTCATACCCTGCTGACGCTATCGGCCATGTCTCTTCGCCGTCCGGATTTATAACCGGGTAAAACAAATTAGGGCGATCCTCCCTTCTGTCATTGGACCCTGTTTTCCGCATCTGGTCGAATGCGTATTTTCCTCTCTCATCTTCGTTTTCGAAGCGGAGTAAGTCCTTGTTCGTGAGAGGTAGACCGCTCAGATCGACTTCAGGGTTTCGGCCATAAACGAGAAGATAATCAAATGAACTTCCCAACCCGCCACTATCCTGACCCGTGGTCTGGCCAGTGGCACGACAAACACTGCCTAGAAAATTTTCAGAACCAAATATCTGATCGCAGAGGGTTTTGAGGTGCGCATGCTCATTGTCGTCGATGCTGATAAAAATTATCCCATCGTCACTCAGGAGATTTCGGGCAATATAAAGCCTAGGAAAAATCATGTTTAGCCAGCGGCTATGAAATCTTCCAGAGGATTCAGAGTTGGTTGAGAAGCGGCGACCTTCATCATCCTTCTGCCCAGTGTATGAAAGGTAAGTTTCAAGCGTCTCTGAATACTTGTCAGGATAAACAAATTCTTTGCCCGTATTGTAAGGGGGGTCGATGTATATAACTTTTACTTTTCCAAAATAAGCCTTCTGTAAAAGTTTCAAAACCTCTAGATTGTCCCCTTCGACGAAGATGTTATCGCTTTCGTCAAAGTTAACGCTCTCCTCTAAGTCAGGCCGCAACGCACCTGTCGCGGGTGCTTGGATCACCTTCATGCATGCGGCCTTTCCCGGCCAAGAAAGCCCGAAGCGTTCAGTCCCCTCATCGACCCATTCGCCTAAAACGCGCCGAAGCTGGCCGAAGTCGATCTTTCCATCGCTGAACGCTTCCGGGAAAAGCTGCATCAATTCGTCCCGCTTGCGGGCGGCAACATCATCAGAGTTGAGATCAAAGGGGTTGGGCTGTTCGTTGGCGGCGTCGGTCATACGATCTCAAAGGTTATCGTGAAAAGGTCACTGGTATAGGTATCTTGTGTGAGTTGCTCGGCCACCCGGTCAAGGAGATGTTCCTTGCGATCTTCAATTTCCTTGGCCTCGCTGTCATAGGCCCGCCAAGCCTCGTCCCGCTTCTTCTCGCATTGCTGCTTGGCGCGCTGAAGCGTGAGTTTGTCCTGTAAGGAGCCTGACAATCGGACCCTTTTTTTCAGATCGGTCAGTTCGTCATCATATTTTCTCAGGTCAGCTTTCAACCCGGTGCGCTTGTCCTCGGCCCAATCGTCAAGCTTGTCCATCTCGGCCTGCAACCAGTCCGCCCGCTGCGCATCGAGCCTGTCGAGAATGGCCGTAAACTGTGTGTCCAATGCGTCGCCGAGGTCGTCTGGGTCGCGCTCGCTCTTGCCGATGTTCACGGGTAGCTCGAAAAGCCGCATCGCTGCCGCAGGGTCAATCGATTGACCGCTATCGGCGACGGCAGCCAGAACAATGTGATCCTGAGCATCAGCCCCTGTGACCGAGAGCAAGCGGGCCGATAGCGTGCCACTCGAACCTACGAAGGGTTTGAGCGCGGCCGCACTGGCTTCCCATCTGCCATAATCGAATATCAGATGCCTGTTGGGGAGGTTTCGGTTTGCGGCCTCATCAAGCAGGTGCTGGGCGAGCGGATGGCCGAGACGATAGCGATGCCCGTCCAAACCCGCCTTGCCGAGAAAGAAGCCGCCGGGCTGCGATGGCCCCACCGGCATTTTGAGCGTAAAGGTCAGGTGATCGTCATCGAATGCGGCGTCACGGCCAAGTTCATATTTGGTCAGCGCCCAGAGCTTGCGCTCATATCGCCCCATATATTCCTTGCTGCGATCGAGATTGACCTTCAGCCGGTCATGCACCTCGGCGTCAAAATGCTCCAGCAAGGTGCGGCGCGTATCCTGCATGGTAGCATCGATTTCCTGCTCCATTTCTGCCCTCAAGGCCTTGAAGCTTTCCTCGATGTCCTCGGCTGTCCGGCAGTTCTGGTAGATATCTGCAATGCGCTTTTCAAAATCGACGCCCGAACCGATCGCGCCCAGCACTTCATCAGATGCACCGAAAACGCCCTCGAAAAGCTGGAATTTTTCTTTTAGAAGCTCATAAACGCGCTGATCTGCGGCATTTTCACGATTGAGGAAGTTGACCACGACGACATCATGTTTCTGTCCATAGCGATGGCAGCGGCCGATTCTTTGCTCTATACGCTGGGGATTCCATGGCAGATCATAATTTACCACCATGGCGCAGAACTGGAGGTTGATGCCTTCCGCCGCCGCTTCGGTCGCGATCATAATCTCCGCTGAGTCGCGGAAATGTTCCACCAAGGCAGCCCGCATATCTGCCGAACGGGAGCCGGTGACCTTGTCGGTGCCGCGATACTTCTCCACCCATGCGTTGTAGATGGCACCGGACTGGGCATCAGCATTCGATCCATTGAAGAGGAGAAGCTTGTCGCCATAGCCATTGGCCGCCAGCAAGCGGACAAGATAGTCCTGCGTCCTGCGGCTTTCGGTGAAAATGATCGCTTTGCGCGCCGAGCCCAGCCCTTGCGCCTTCGCAAAGCCTGCGCGAAGCGCCTTCAGCAGAGCCTCACCCTTCGCATTCTGGGTAATTGCGGTAGCTTCATCAGCGAAGGATCGAAGTTCCTCGATCTCCGAGACGATCGCGTCTCGCTGCTCCTCTGTCAGAAGGTCCGGTTCGAAATCGGCATCATCATCGATGGGCTCCTCCCCCCATTCTTCGCGGGTTTCCCGAAAGCCATCGATCTCCTGATCCACATCGGCGGCAAACACAGATTTGCGGATCAATCGGTCTGTCTTCAGTTGGCGTTCAAGCTTTGCCGCCAGACTATCGAGCATACCTGCAATCGCGAATGTCGACGATGCCAGCAGCTTGCGCATGACGAGCGTCATGAGCGTGCGCTGGGCTGACGGCAGCGCCTGCAATTCACCACGCTGGAGATATTCCGAGACGTCCGCATAAAGCTGACGCTCCGCATCGGAGGGTGTGAACTCCTCGGTCAACGGCACCCGATTGGTGTAAGAGACATATTCTGTCACCTGCCGTCGGAGCGTGCGGTGGCAAAGCGGCGCAAGTCGTTCCTTAAGATTGTCAAAGTTGGCGTCGCTACGCTGCGCATATTGCGCCCGGAAGCTTTTGGCGTCCCCGAACGCGAAATCATCAATGATGCTGACGAGGCCATAAAGCTCCATAAGGGAATTTTGGAGCGGCGTCGCAGTCAGCAGCACCTTCGGCACATTTGCCAGCGCGCCCTTGAGGGCTTTTCCCGTCTTGTTAGAATTTTTATAAACATTCCTGAGTCGATGCGCTTCATCGATGACCGCCAAGTCCCACCGCGTTGTCATGATCTCCTCTTCATATCGGGCGGCAAAGGGATAGGAACATACGATGATGGCATTCTGCTCGAACGGGCGCAGACCATCCGCCGCTAACCGTTTATAGCTGGAAGCTTCCAAGATCGCGGTCGGCAGGAAGAATTTTTCGGCCATTTCCTGCGCCCACTGCTTACGCAAATTCGCTGGCGTAATGACCAAGATACGCCGAGCGCCTTCGCTCCATCGTTGAGAGAGGAGCAGGCCTGCCTCGATCGTCTTTCCCAAGCCGACCTCATCAGCAAGGATCGCCCCCTTTGAAAGAGGAGAATTAAATGCGAAAAGCGCCGCTGCGACCTGATGGGGATTAAGATCGACCTGCGCGTCAAGCAGCGTCCCGGCCAATTTTTCTGCATCGCCTGATGCGTGACGACGACGAAGCTCATGCGCGTAGAGCTTGCTATGGACATCGGTTGGCAAATCGTTCCCCCAATTGCTCGCGATGAGAATAACCTCAATCCGATCAATAGGTAAACATTGCCCTTTCATGGTGGCGACACCATAACGCCGCCAGCGAAGCGCATCTTAATTGCAATTTCACGATCTTTCGCCAGTCTGTTTTGCCGCAAGATTGGGGGATTGCGTGGGGCTGACGCGCGACAGGATCATTGAGGCGTTGAGCAGCGAGCGGGCGCTGACCCTTCAGGGTGCGCCGTTCATGGTATTGGGAGCCGAATGGGCGGACGAGTTCATCGTTCTGTCGATGAAGCCGGGGGCGGCGCGGAAGAAGGTGCCGCTGGACGAAGGGCTTGAAGGCGGGCGCATCCGCTGGGGCCGTGAGCTTGAGTTCGGCGGGATCATCAAGTTCGTCGATGTCGATAATGACCGGGTGGTGGTGCAGCCGCTCGAAGGAGCGGCACCAAAGGAGGGTGAGACGGCATGGGTCTTCCTCAACGACTTCCTCGGCCCGCTCATCGAGATGTGGCAAGGGCCGATGGCGGATCGAGCCGCCAAAGCCCTCAAGCTGTCGAAGGTGGATGTCGATCCCATTCAGGAGATCAGGCTCCTTCCGCCTGAATTCGCGGACCTCCGAAAACGGCAGAGCGAAGCGGTGCAGAACACCGCCTATCGATCCTCCATCGTGATCGGCCCTCCCGGCACCGGCAAGAGCTACACAATCGGGGCCATCGCCGCCTATCTGTTGCGCCGATTTCCCAAGGCCCGCATCCTTGTCGTCGGGCCGACCAATGTCGCCGTTGATACGGCGATCCTCTCGATCGACGATTGGCTACAGCGGATCGGCAGTCATGATCTTGCGGCGCAAGTGAAGCGGATCGGCGCGCACTTCGACCCACGCAAATATGTCGATCGACCACATTTGCTGGCATCCGGGATTGCCGAGAAGGTCAACGAGTATCTCGTGCTCGAAGCCTCCGAACCGCCCAAGGCAAGAATAGTCGATTATGTGCAATGGAAGGGCCGGATGGATGCCGCCCGCCGGAATCTGAGCGCGGATATTGAAACGACTGCCGCCTCGGCCCGTGTCGTTGGTGTTACAGTTGCGACGGCGGTGCGCTGGCATCACTGCCTACAAAATCCACGCTTCCCTTTTGTGCTGTGCGACGAGGCCTCTCAGGTGCTTGGCCCCGTAGCGATGATGATGGCCGCGCTAGGCGCGCAGACTATTTTCGCGGGTGATCCTCAGCAGCTTTCGCCAATCGCCCGATCGGATAACGCTGCTGTTCGCGGAGCCCTCACCCGCACCGCCTTCGACGTCTTCGCGCATGTAAAAACCGCGCGGCTGAATGAACAATCGCGCATGACGCAAGCCATCTGCCACATCGTCGGCACAACATTCTACGGCGGCGATCTGCTGGTCTGTAAAAAGGCCAACAGTGATGAGGGCTGGCGGACGAACCGCTCGCCCTTCTTTGTCAATGGGCGAGAGGTGCCGAGGGTGTGCTTCGATCCGGTGGGTGAAGAAGCGACATTTTCCCAAAGATATGGCGGCTTCATCAGGTTCGAGTCCGCCAACCTCGTCCTCACCGCGCTGGATGAACTTGCAGGTTCCTATGTCGACCCAAAGGACATCGTGGTCCTCGCGCCCTATCGGGCGCAAGTTGCACTGCTGCGGTCAATGCTCCGTCGCAATCATAGTCAGATTAGCGTCAGCACCGTTCATCGTGCCCAAGGCAGCGAGCGGACATTGGTGATATTTGACCCGGTCGACGCATCGAGCACCTTTTTCCACGGCGCGGAAGGCGACCGGCTGATCAATGTCGCGATATCACGCGCAAAAGCGCATGTTGTGATCCCCTACCATGCCAATGATCTTCGCAAGCCCGCAATGAAGCAGATGCACGATATCGCCAAGCAACTGTGGCAGACCGCTGGAGATTACGCTGAACCATTCACTTTCAGATAGATATCATCCAAGGGAGTGCAGCGTTGCGATGCGGCGTTCTGCCTCCTGCTCTATTTGCGCTATGCGATGACACACAAGGCGATCGCGCATATCTGCCGACAGATGCCGGGGATCGCTTTCCGGATGCACAGGAGCGGTCAGCACCTTCCATATCAAGATCGCGCCTTCATCATCGAAGTATGGGAGATCGTCGCATCCGCCATATCCAAAGGACCAAGTGCTGAAGTTTCCTGATGAATTTTCCTTTTTCATCGAGTATTTATGCCCTCGTCCCAATCCGATCGAGGAGAAGCCGCATGACAATATGAACCCGATTTGAAGGGAGATATTGTTATGAAGTCCATCGCACCGGTTTCGGGATGGATGCTGGATCGCATTGCGCTGCTGGATCAGGCAAAGCCGGGATTCGCAGGCCATTATCTTCGCGCGAGCGATGAGCGGCGACAGGTCACTGCCGCATTTTTCGCTGTGGTGGAGTTGGGCGTAGCCGCATTGAATGAGGCGGCTGAGTTCCTGATGGACGCCGATCATCGGTCTATCCTTCGTCGCGCTTTCGGCATTGCGCCTCGGGGTCTTCGGGCGGCTTTGGGGCGGAGCGGCTCGCAGCCGCACGAGCCTGCCTATTATCGTCAACTGTTTGACCTGCTGTCGAAAGGGACCCGCCATCTCGTCGAGGCAACTTGGCGGTCCGCCATTCTCAATCCTGACCGGCTTGCCATCATCACTGGCTGCCCTGTTGATCTTTGTGACGCCCGCATCCTCGATAAGATGAAGGATCACAAGCATGCCACTGACGTGGCCCTTTCCGTTGATCTGTTGAGTCGCCGTGGCGTCGATCGTCCGACGCTTGTAGAGGCATTGCGCCGGGCTGATAGTATCAATGATGCGATCAAGCGATGGTCGATGCAGATGGCGTTCCCGCCGGGACCAATTCCTGCGGCCAATGGATATCGGCCTATCCGCTCCGGAGTCGAGCTTGCCGAAATTGCTCGAAAGTATCGCAATTGCTCAAGGGGCTATTTTTCTTCGGCAATGGCCGGAGGACACGCCTTTGGGGAATTCCGCTACGAAGGAGAGGAGGTGCTCATTAGCTTTGACAAGACCGATGGTATGTGGATCGTGGACGGCGTTTATGGCTACCGTAATCTTTCTGTGGATGTGAGCGTTTCGCGCGCGGCTTATGCGTTTGCCGCCCGGTTTGGTGTCCCGGATCGCCGTCCCGATCGCAGTGACAAGGCTGTCGAAGCACTGCGGCGGTTGGGGCGCTTCCATGGTGATTGGGGGCTTTGATGCTCGCAATCGAAGGAATGCGGCCGTTCACTGAGGCCTTCACTTCATGGTTCGCCACCGCTGGTCTTGACGACCTCGTGGCATTTGAGCCCTGTGCCGACCGGGATACCGTGGACATCTCATTCTTGATCGGCGGGCGCGCAATGCAGGGATACGCGCACCCTTCCGGGATCAGCATTGCCGCCATGCTCGGTGAAGAATGTTGGGACTTTTTGTTCGACGAGGATGTGGTGCCGGTAAACGATGGAGCGGCATGGTTTTGCTCCCTTTGTGAGCCAAATGATCGTCGCCTTTTTCTTTCTATCGAGGCGCTTTGGGTTAGCCATCTGTTCGAGCCGTTGCGCAGGTGGATCAATGAGCAACTGCGTCCAGCCACCGCGCTGGAATACCATCGAGTCGACGGCGCAACGTGGGTGCGCCTGACCAATGAACCCAAGAAGGCGAGCGCAACAGCGACAACGTTGGTTGCTTTGACAGCCATGCGAACGTAGCCGTCACCCACCGAGGACGTAGGGCCGTAGCCCTACGCCGTTCGACCGAATTATCACCGCTTTCGCAAACGGTTGACTGCCTCGACAGTTGGCAGCCAAGCAATGATCTCCGCCTCTTGCCGCCCGTTTTTGAACGCCAGAATCCGGTCGCGCGCGATCGTAGCCTTGATCAACAGCGGCTGCCCTTTCGAGCGATAGCGGTTCATGCAGAGAAATCCCGCAGCAACTTGCTGATCAAGCGACCAAGACATGCCGTCCATGTTGTGCTTGTAGCATCCACGATAGATTGTCACGCGATCAGGTAAATCCGCCAAGGCGGCACGCTCGTTGGTCGTCATCATGTGGTCTCGCCATGCCAGTGGGGTCCGCACCAATTGCAGGAATGGGGTCAGCGAGCAGAGGTGAGGGACGTGATAGGAGATGTTGTCGCAGACTTCCCAAATCTCGCCCAAAACTGAAAACCATTCCTCCGGTTTCATCTGCGACGAAATATCAATAAGTGTTCGCAGGCGATCGTAGGAATTACCTCTGCCAAACATTATCGACCTCGCCTCGTCCAGATCGATGTGCTCCTTCTCTTCGTTGTCAAGATTATCGCCAAACATGGGCTCGGTGTTCTTGCCGTTGTATGCGCCTTCCGTGTTTCGCGATTGATTATAATTGTGCACGATCATTTATACTCCGTCGGCGGATATTGCCGATCATCCAAGGCTACTGACCTCGACCTTCCCGCCGCAATATTCACGTGCGACCATCATCGAGCAGCCCCTCCAACTCGCAGATTTCCGCCATTTCCGCTGATTGATCTCGATTCCCAGCCCGCAACTTTAACAACAAGGCTGGTTCGGCATTATGATCGGCGTTGACGATGATCCTGCCATCACGCTGCCTGCCGTCATGATGGCTGGGATACCTTGGATTCCCGTGCTCTATGGCTGTGCCGATCGGTCGCGATGCCATGATCATCACGATACCAACGCCCCAACTATGGGGATCGCAACATCAAGATCAGATGCATTTTTGTATCAGATTTTTCCGATCCGCTTTTGTGGTCATCGACGTGGATCACGGTCATCCCGATGCGGCAGCACTGTCCGAAGTGTCACCGTCTCGCTGATCGCGAACGGGCAAAATAGTGCCCTTTGCTTATAATATATAGAGATCGGGGCACTAATGCCCCCGCAAAGCGCAGCGCCCCCGGCGGGCCCCCCCGGTGGTCATGTGACACTTCGGACTGTCGATCTGATCCCAACTCCAGCACGAACATGCCGGGCCATCACATCGGCCGCGCCTGTGGCCGAGGGGTTCTCTGGGCGGATGATGTCGCGGGGATGATCGATAACTTCCCAGTCCCGATCTGCCATTCCATAAACCCGACTGTCGGAGCCCCTCCGAAGTCAGCCATTTCCGCCACTTCATCGACGCCGATTTTTGCGCTCCATATTCAGTCTCAATGGAATGGCTCGGAAAGGCGTCAGGTAACCTGACAAAAGCGCTGAGGGTCAAAACCCGATCAAAACCGAAGAGGGGTAGACCACGTTGCTTTCGAGGGCTTTCTCCGGCGCGGCGGCCCCGTTCTCCCCGTTCCGATCAAAACCCGATCAAAACTTTGCCCGGTCACCGCAGCCGCAGCCGGTCGATCTGATCAACCTCGGCCTTCCGCAGCCTATACCCCGGTTTCGACAGCGGCCGAAACGGATGGAGCGATGCCGTGGTGACGTCCCACCATTCTCGCCAGTCGTAGCCGACATCGAGATATTGGATACGTGCCCGGATCGACAGAACCTCGCCGATATGCCGGTCAATCTGGCCGCGATTATCCATCTCGCGGATCACCAGATCGCCCACCCTCAGATCGTGCAGATCATGCTCCATACGCCCTCCCACCAACGACATGGAATTATCATCGATCAGGAGAAATATCGAAGTTTTTGAAGTAGTTGATTGATTGCTGACTTCATGAGAATCTCCAGACCATGAAGCGTGTGGCGATCTATACCAGAGTCTCAACCAACGATGGCCAGACCGTCGAGAACCAGCTGCGCGAACTCAACATGGCGGCCGAACGTATGGGCTGGACCATCGTCGCCCACCATAGTGATGAAGGCATATCTGGTGCGAAAGGACGGGAGAAGCGTCCCGGTCTCGACGCCCTCCTGAAAGGCATTGCTCGCCGTGAATACGATATGGTGGCGGCGTGGTCGGTCTGCCGTCTCGGCCGATCCCTCCAGCATCTCGTCGGAATGCTCGGTGACATGACCGCACGCGGCGTCGATCTCTATCTCCATGTGCAGGCCCTCGATACCAGCACGCCGTCAGGGCGGGCCATGTTCGGGATGTTGGGAGTCTTCGCCGAGTTCGAGCGGGCGATGATCAGCGAACGGGTCCGGGCAGGCATTGCTCGATCGGGAAAGAAGGGCGGCCGTCCGCCGGTTGACCCGGTCAAGGTCGACAAGATCAAGCGCGCCCTGATCAGAGGTGTCAGCATCAACGAAACGGCGCGGAAGCATCGGGTCGGCGTTGCTACGGTCCACCGGATCAAGGTCTCGATGGCCGAACCGATCGCCGCTTAACCATCGGCGACCACGATCGCCGCTGACGCTGTCGAACCACCCTCACTTCATCAACATCGTCACCATGGAGATCGAGCATGACATCACGCTCCGATGACGCCCCTTCGTCCGCACCAGATCGGCCCGACGATCATGACGGGGGTGCGGTTCCTCTTCTGGGACTCACATCGCCAAACACCGATACCGTTGATCTCGATGGAGAAAATATGGTCCCGATCGAGGACTCGAACTTCGATGCCCGGCGCTCTCCTCTTCTGGGCACCATTTTCCTTCGGTGAGGAAGGAAGCAAAAACCGCCGGAAACGGCGGTTTTTTTGTGCCTGTCGCAGGTCGAACCGCTGTCGATCCGATGGTCAGGTCATGCCGTCCAAAAAAACGCCGCCCGGTCCATGATGGACAGGACGGCGCCTATATCTTTGCGATGCAGCCAGCCTCAGCTGCCGTTCGGGCCGCCGCCTGGACCGGCGCCACCGGCGGAGCCGGCGCCCATGGCCCCCACGGCACCGATATTGCCGAAAATCTCGTCGAACAGGCTGCGATGGCGGCCCAGCGTCGGGGTCTTGTCGCCGGTCGGCGAGATGTGCGCGACCTGCTCCAGGCCCATGCGATCGACCGCGACGACATTGCCGGCCGGGTCGAACCGGACATGCAGGACGGTCTGCGACACCGGCTTGGGATTGGAGAAGGCGAGCGAGCGCATGTCGCGCGACACATAATACCAGTCCTGTTCGCCGAACTGGGCGACGAAGCTGGGACGGCCCAGCGTGCCTTCGACCGAGGCACGGTTGTCGATGCCGGGCTGGACGGAGTCCACCAGCAGCTTGTCGACCTGATAGCCCTGATGCGTGCGGATGCGGGTACAGCCCGATGCGCTGATCACGATCGCGCCGAGGCCCAGAGCCAGCAGGAAACGCCCGCGGCGGGACTGGCGGCTAAACTTGCGCATGGTCTTCTCCTGCGGGGACGGGCCCGCGAACCCAAGAAACAGAAAGCCGCCATTGCATCGGGCGGCCCAGCGATCAATATGGAAATGCGCAGGCCCCGGCAAGGGGCGCACGCGCCCGCGAAGCCCGCTGGCCCACATTCCATCACGAAAAGACGGCAACCCATGTCCCAATCCCGTCCTTCCTTCCTCCAGCGCCTGCTGGGCCGCAATGATCCGAAGGCGGGCCTGATGCCGCTTTATCATGCGGTGGTGGCCGAAGGGCGGCAGCCGCACTGGTATCTGCAAGGCGGTGTGCCCGATACGCTGGACGGCCGTTTCGACATGATCGTCGCGATATTGGCGCAGGTGCTGATCCGGCTGGAAGCGCTGGGCGCGAAGCAGGACAGCGTGTGGCTGACCGAGCTGTTCGTCGACGATATGGACGGCCAGCTGCGCCAGGAAGGGATTGGCGATGTCGTCGTGGGCAAGCATATCGGCCGGATGATGAGCGCGCTGGGCGGGCGACTGGCGGCCTATCGTGCGGCCTTGACGGCGGAGGGTGATCTGGAGGATGCGCTGCGCCGAAACCTGTATCGCGGTGATGCCCCGTCCGCAGATGCCCTGGCCCATGTCGAGGGCGCGCTGCGCGCGCGCTGGACAAGGCTGGCCTGCCTGACCCGCGACGCCTTGCTGGCTGGAGACCTTGGATGAGCGACATGATCGAATTTTCGCGCCCCGTGCGCGCCGACCAGCTGGGCAAGCTGGGTGACAGCCTGGTGACCATCAGCGCCGATGAGGGCGAGCGCGCCGCGCTGATGCGCCGTTTTGCGCTGCTGGCGCTCGACCGGCTGGAGGCGGATTATCGGCTGAGCGCGGAGGGCAGCACGATCCTGGCACGCGGCCGGGTCCGCGCCGCCCTGGCCCAGCCCTGCGTCGCTACCGGCCTGCCGGTGCCCGAGACGATCGACACCGATTTCCTGCTGCGCTTCGTGCCCGAGAGTGGCGACCTGCCCGAGGGCGAGGAGCTGGAGCTGGACGCGGAGGATTGCGACACGATCGGCTATGACGGCAATGTCATCGACATGGGCGAGGCGGTGGCCGAGACGGTGGCGCTGGCGATGGAGCCCTATCCGCGCGCGCCGGAGGCCGACAGCTATCTGCGCGAGGCCGGGGTGCTGACCGAGGATCAGGCCAGCCCCTTTGCCGCGCTGCTGGCCATGGCCAAGGATGAAAAGGGCAAGAAAAAGGGCTGACACGCCCGACTGTTTCCCTTTCGTTCCCATGGTGGCATAAGGCCGGCCATGGACGCCCCGCCGCCCGCGCTGCGCAAGATCATCCATATCGACATGGACGCCTTTTATGCGTCGGTCGAACAGCGTGACGATCCCGGCCTGCGCGGCAAGGCGATCGCCGTGGGTGGTGGCGGTCCGCGCGGCGTGGTCGCCACCTGCAGCTATGAAGCGCGCAAGTTCGGCGTGCGATCGGCGATGCCGGGTGCAAGAGCGCGGCGATTATGCCCCGAGCTGCTGTTCGTGAAGCCGCGGTTCGAGGTCTATCGCAGCGTATCTGCCCAGATCCGCGCGATCTTCGCGCGCTTCACCGACATGATCCAACCGCTCTCGCTCGATGAGGCCTATCTGGACGTGACGCAGAACAAGCCGGGCATCGCGTCGGCGACGCAGGTGGCGCAGGAAATCCGGCGGCTGATCCAGGAGGAAACGGGCCTCACCGCATCGGCGGGCGTGTCCTATAACAAGCTGATCGCCAAGCTGGCGTCGGACCAGAACAAGCCCGACGGGCTGTGCGTGGTGCGGCCGGCGGAAGGCGCCGACTTCATGGCGCGCATGCCGGTGCGGCGGATTCACGGCATCGGCCCGGTTACCGCCGAACGGATGCACAAATTGGGGATCGAGACCGGCGCCGACCTGCGCGATCGCGACTTGCCCTTCCTCCAGACCCATTTCGGCAGCAGCGCGCTCTTCTATTATCGCGCCGCGCGGGGTGAGGACGACCGGCCGGTGTATGAGCGACAGGAGCGCAAGTCGGTCAGCGTCGAGGATACCTTCTTCGAGGATCTTCTCGCCGAGGAGGCGCTGCTGCACGAGATCGAGCGGATCGCGCAAAGCCTGTGGGCCCGGATCGAGAAGGCGCAGGCCTATGGCCGGACCGTTGTGCTGAAGGTGAAGTTCGCCGATTTCCGCATCATCACCCGGTCGCGCAGCTTTGCCGCGCCGGTCCGGTCGGTCGAACAATTGGTGGACGCTGGCCGTGCGCTGCTGAAGGCGCAATTGCCGCTGCGCATGGGGGCCCGGCTGCTGGGCCTGGGCGTCCATAATCTGGAAGGCGAGGGGGAAGCGGGGGAGAGCGACGGCGAGGGCGCCCAGCTCTCCCTGCTATGACCGTCAGAAGGGCAGCCAGGTCCGCTTTTCGCTGAACTTCATATAGCCGGCATTGACACCGAGGCGGTAACCGACGCCCAGGCGGATCGGGATCAGCACCACGCTGCCCCAGCGCAGATAGCTGGCGGTGAAACCACCGACCAGATAGGCGGTGCCTTCGGCCGCCGGAAAGCGATGGTAGAGATCCTGGCTGTCATAAAGATTATAGACCAGGACGAAGGTGTTGGCGGCATTGCCGCCGACGTCGAAGCCGATCGACGGGCCGGTCCAATAGACTTCGCGCTTGCCCTCGATCTTGTGATTGAGCGTGCCCGAACCATAGCGCAGGCCGACCACGAAGGCGCCCGACGCCTCGCGCCCGGAAATATAGGCATTGGGCTGGCCCTGGTCCTTGAGGATCTTCTCGATGATGCCGGCCAGGCCCTCGGCCCCCTTGCCGAACACGCCTTCGGCGGCGCCGATCAGATCATCTTCCTGATAGGATTCGCCCGGGGCCATCGCGGCCGGCGGCGAATTGGACGTTACGGGCGCGCCGGTGGCGGTGGCACCGCCGACAGCGGGGGCGGCATTATAAGTGCCGGAATCGGTCGAGGTGGCTGGCGGCGGCAGGCTGGAGTCGACGCCGGGATCGGTCGGCGTGCTGTTCTGGACTGGCGGCGGCGCAAGATCGGAATCGATCGCCGTGTTGGGATCGACCGTGCGAATCTGCGCGCTGGCGACCGGCGCCAGCAGGAGCCCGCCGAGTGCCGCCATCAGGGCACCCACCCGTGCGAAGCGGGCGCCCGTGCGCCCCATGCTGCCGATCATTACCCGATACTCCCCGAAGCCCGCGCTTGAAAACATTGGACAGATTATCCGTCGCCAAGCTGAAACGACAATGAACGAACGCCCACCGGAGTCGATTCTAAGCCAGATTGAATCCGATTGTGCAAATCGGCATGAAAAATCGCGCATTTGGACCGTTGCCATGGATCAAAGCCGTCGCTATAGCCCGTCGCCTAGCCACTGCCTCCCGGTTTCCGGTAGGCAAATTCGTGCGGAGACGTGGGTGAGTGGCTGAAACCAGCGGTTTGCTAAACCGTCGTAGCCTTAAGGGGCTACCGAGGGTTCGAATCCCTCCGTCTCCGCCACCTTTCCCTTGATGATGATCCGGCCGCTCAGGCCGCAACATCGGCCTTCGAACGGCCGGTTGGCATCGTCGCATGCACAAAGCGTCGAAAACGCCCCATTAACCGCACTTTTAAGCGCAATCGGACGCTTGGGGGCGATGGACCTTGGCTTTCGTGCGAGCTATGCAATGCGCGCCAACAACAAAGGAAAGTCTATTCCATGAACAACAGCGACCTCGCCGACAGCCTGGCTTCGGCCAACAACATCACCAAGGCCGATGCTCGCAAGCTGGTCGATGGCGTGTTCGCCGCGATCGCCGATGCTGCCGCGAAGGGCGAAGAAGTTTCGCTCAACGGCTTCGGCAAGTTCAAGGTCAAGGACACGCCCGCCCGCGAAGGCCGCAACCCTTCGACCGGTGCGACCATCCAGATCGCTGCCGCCAAGAAGCTGACCTTCACCCCCGCCAAGGCGGTCAAGGACAAGCTGAACGGCTGAGGAACTGGCCCGGTGCCCGCCTGATGGCGCGGCGCCGGGCTTATTCTGCCGGCATCCTCCGGTCCCGCACGGATGGATCGCCCCAACCCCCATTATCCTTGGGCGAAAAACTAAAGGGTTACGCCGCGCTTCCAGATACCGATGGCGCGTTCGTCATTCACCTCGTTCCGGGCCGGCGCACCGCTGGCAATCGCGACGATATGCGCCAGCAGCGCATCGGCCGCGGCATCCATCCCTTCCTGCAGGACGCGTCCGGCGTCGAAATCGATCCAGCCCGGCTTGCGATCGGCCAGCGCGCTGTTCGACGCGATCTTGACCGTCGGCACCGGACTGCCAAGCGGCGTGCCCCGACCGGTCGAGAACAAGGTCAGGGTTGCGCCAGCCGCCGCCAGCGCTGTCGTCGACACGGCATCATTGCCAGGGCCTTCCAATATGGTGAGGCCGGTGCGGCTGATCCGGTCGCCATAGTCGATCACGTCCGTGACGATGGCGATCCCGCCCTTCTGCACCGCGCCCAGCGATTTTTCCTCCAGCGTGGTGATGCCGCCGGCAATATTGCCGGGACTGGGATTTTCCGACACCGGCTCGCCATGGTCGAGGAAATAGCGCTTGAAGCGATTGACCACCTGCGTCAGCCGATCGAACACCGCCTCATTCTCGGCACGCTGCATCAACAGTGTCTCGGCACCAAAAATCTCCGGGATTTCGGTCAGGATCGCGCAGCCTTGCGCCTGGGCCACGGCATCGGCCATGCGACCGATCAGCGGATTGGCGGTGAGGCCGCTCATCGCATCGGAGCCACCGCATTTCACCCCCAGGCGCAACGCCGAAAGCGGCACATCCTGTCGCTGATCCGCGCTGGCGAGATCGATCAGTTCGGCGAGCGCCGTCATGCCAGCCTCGAACTCATCACTTTCGCTCTGTGCGCGGACGGTGCGCAGCCGATCACGGCGATCGGGTGGAATGCGCGACAGCAGCGCATCAAGCTGGTTGGATTCGCAGCCCAGCCCGAGCAGCAACACCCCGCCGGCATTGGGATTGAGCGCCAGAGAGGCGAGGATCGCGGCCGTGCCATCCAGATCGGCGCCGAGTTGCGAGCAACCAAAGGGGTGATTGAAGGCATGGACGCCATCGATGCGCCCCTCCGCCAGCGCCGCCCCCTTCATCGCCAGCCGCTCACCCAGCCGGCCGACACAGCCCACGGTCGGGAGAATCCAGATCTCGTTGCGCGTGCCGACACTGCCGTCGGGACGGACATAGCCGCGGAAATGCGGGACGGGTCGGTCCGTCGGGGATAGCGGCTGCGGCTGCGCGCCGGTGAAGCGATAGGCCAGCTCGCCCGAAAGCGCGGTGTGGAGATTATGGCTGTGGACATGCTCGCCGGCCAGGATCGCCCGCGTCGCCAGGCCGATCGGCGCGCGATAGCGGCGGACCGGCGCGCCGGCCGGAATCTCATGAAGCGCGAACTTGTGCCCGGCCGGGACCGCATCGCGCAACGGCACATCGACCATGCCGACCCGCACGGTCTGCCCTGCCTCCACCGGGTGTAGCGCGACGGCGACATCATCTTCGGGCGCGACCTGAAGGGCCAGCAGCGGGGCGGTTTCGGCAAGGATCGACATGGGTTTGGAATAGGCCATTGCCAGCGTTGGCACAAGGCGGTAACCGGCGGACAAGGAGATCGCCATGCATCCGCTTACCCTGTCGCCCGACCGCCTGTTCCCCGCCGATCCCACGACCCGTTCGATCGCCCGCGCGCTCTATGCCGAGATCGCCAACCTGCCGATCATCAGCCCGCATGGCCATACCGACCCGGCCTGGTTCGCCACCAATGCCCCCTGGTCCAACCCGACCGAACTGCTGCTGGCGCCCGACCATTATCTGTTCCGCATGCTCTATTCGCAGGGCATCGCGCTGGACGATCTGGGCGTGCCGCATCGTGGCGGCCTGCCCGATACCGATCCGCGCGCGGCATGGCGCCTGTTCGCCAGCCATTATCATCTGTTCCGGGGCACCCCGTCGAGCATGTGGCTGGACCATGTCTTTGCCGAAGTGTTCGGGCTGGACATGGCGCTGGACGCACAAAGCGCCGACCAGGTCTATGATGCGATCAATGCGGCACTGGCCACCGACGCCTTCCGTCCGCGCGCGCTGTTCGAACGATTCAATATCGAATTGCTGGCGACGACCGAAGGCGCGGACGACGATCTGCGCCATCATCAGGCGATCCGGGAATCCGGCTGGCAGGGTCGGGTGGTCACCACCTATCGCCCGGATTCGGTGATCGATCCCGAGCATGAGGAATTTCGCGACGCGCTGGTCCGCTTCGGCAACATGACCGGCGAGGATGTCGAAAGCTGGAAGGGTTATCTGGCGGCCCATGCCAAGCGGCGCGCCGATTTCCGCGCCATGGGGGCGACCGCGACCGACCATGGCTTTGCGACGCCGCGCACCGCCAATCTGTCGACCGTGGAATGCGAGACGCTGTTCGCGAAGATCGTCGGCGGCACGGCCGATGCCGACGATGCCGAGCTGTTCCGCGCCCAGATGCTGACCGAAATGGCCAAGATGAGCCAGGCGGACGGCATGGTGATGCAGATCCATCCCGGTTCCTGCCGCAACCATAATGCCGCGCTGTTCCACAGCCATGGTCGCGACAAGGGCGCCGACATCCCGATGCGCACCGACTATGTCGGTGCCCTCAAGCCGATGCTGGACGTGGTCGGCAATGACGCCAACCTGACCATCATCCTCTTCACCCTGGACGAGACCACCTATGCCCGCGAACTGGCGCCGCTGGCGGGCCATTATCCCTGCCTGCGGCTGGGCCCGGCCTGGTGGTTCCATGACAGCCCGGAAGGGATGCGCCGCTTCCGCGAGATGACGACGGAGACCGCCGGATTCTACAATACGGTTGGGTTCAACGACGACACCCGTGCCTTCCTGTCGATCCCGGCGCGGCATGATGTCGCCCGCCGCATCGATTGCGCCTTCCTGGCGCGACTGGTCGCCGAACATCGGCTGGCCGACTGGGAAGCGGCCGAGCTGGTGCAGGAACTGACCGTCGGGCTGGTGCGCCGCGCCTATCGGGTCTGATCGGTCAGGCTGGGGCGGGACCGCTCGATTCCGCCTCCACCAGGCGCAGCGGCGGGGGCAGTTCGGCGGTCACGGCCTGCCCCTCGATCCGGTCGATCAGCTGCTGGGTCGCGATCCGCGCCATATCGCCAAAGGGGCGCCAGATGGTGGTGAGCGCCGGCGACACGACATGCGACAACAGGCTGCCGTCGAAGCCGACGACGGACAGCGACTGCGGAACGGCAACGCCCTTGATTCCCGCGCATTTGAGGACGCCGGCAGCCATGACGTCATTGGCGGCGAAGATCGCCGTGGGCACAGTTGGCAGCGACAGGAAGCGCTCGGCGGCGGCAAGGCCCGACTGGAAGCCATAATCGCCCTCCGCCTCGTCCAGCAAAGTGACACCGGCGGCGGCGAGCGCCTCGACAAAGCCCGCCCGGCGCTCCTGCGCGGAAATGGCGTTGGCCGGGCCGCCGACCATCGCGATGCGGCGATGGCCAAGATCGAGGAGATAGCGCGCCACCTGTGCGGCCGCCTCGCGCTCGGGCGACAGGATCACATCGGCATAGCCGCTGATCGGCAGGGCCGACAGGGCAACGGCGGGAATATGCTCGCGTGCCAGCGCTTCGGGCAGGCCGGCAATGCCCGATACCGGCGGCAGCACCACCAGACCGTCGGTGCGCGAGCGACGGACGAATTGCAGCACATCCTCGACCGAGGCAGCGGCATCCATCGGCGTGGGATGGACCACCAGTTCATAGCCGCGCCGGCCCGCTTCGCCGACGATGCCGCGCTGCACGGCGTCGAGCACCAGCGCGTTGCGATCATTATGGACCATGCCGATCAGGAAGGAGCGGCCCATGGCGAAGGCGCGGGCGCGCATGGAAGGACGGAAATTGAGCGCCGCAATCGCCTGCTGGACGCGCTCGCGAGTTTCCGCATTGACCTTGGACGACTGATTGAGAACCCGTGATACCGTTCGGATCGAGACGCCCACCGCAGCGGCGACATCGGCAATGGTGGAATCGCTTCCCTGCGGGCTGTCCTTTGTTGATCGCATCTTTGCGGCTAGCCACAGGGGGAGGGAAATCGCAACCTGTTTGGGCTAACGCCCTTCCAATGGATTCCCTTCTCCCCATCGGCACCGTCGCATGATCAACGCACGTTTCGGCACATTTCGAGGTCTGGTGCGTCTGGTCCTGTCCTATCCGCAGCTCGCGCTGGGGCGATCGGCCACGCGGCGCCCCGACCCGGCCGAAGTGCGTCGGCTGGTCTTCGTCTGCCAGGGCAATATCTGTCGCAGCGCCTTTGCCGATGTGGTGGCCCGCAAGGCCGGCGCCCGCACGGCCTCCTTCGGCCTGTCGACCACCACCGGACGACCCGCGCATGATCCGGCAATCGCGGCGGCGCAGGCCCTGGGCCACGACCTGTCCGCCCACAAGGCGCTCGACAGGACGGATTATCAGCCACAGCCGGGCGACCTGCTGCTGGCGATGGAAGTGCGCCAACTGCATCGGCTGGCTGCCGATTCGCGCCTGTCGCACCTGCCGCGCCAGTTGCTCGGCACATGGACACAACCGATGATGCCGCATCTGCACGATCCCTATGGCCTGGACGATCGCTACATGGCGCATTGCCTGCAGCGGATCGAGCAGGCGGTGACGGCGCTGGTCAGGACTTATCCCGGCGCAACGCCTTCCTGACGATCTGCCCCAGATCGCGCAGCAACGGCCGGGGATCGCTGAAGCTGAAGACATAATAGCGCATGCGCGGGTCGAGGAATCCGAGCAGGTAGGTCGCGAGGTCTCGCCATGGGCTGGCCCGAAAGAAGGGATCGGCGATCTTGCCGCCCATCAGCAATCGCAGCAGGCGCTTCGTCTCCGGCACCATGTAGCGGGCGCGCAGCGTATCGCGGGGCAGGGGCGCCGCATCCGTTTCACCCAGCACCGCCCGGCGATAGGCTTCCCAGGCGAAATGGGCATGGCAATGGCCGGCCAGCGGCAGGCTACCCCAGAAACGGCCGTTCACCTCCATCAGCCAATAATGACCGCTGCCTGCATCATAGCGATATTCGACCATGGCCGGCCCCTGCCAGCCAAGCGCGCGCAGCAATTGTTCGGACAATGCCATCTGTTGCCCATGGCGATCGCGCGGTTCGGCACGGCACAGGGTCGATACGCCCCCTTCGGGCGGCCATTCGTGCAGGCGGCGATGCTGGAAATGCAGGGTCGCATCACCATCGGCCATGAACAGCATCTGCCCGAGGCCAACACCGCTGCAATATTGCTGAATCATCGGCCAGATGCCGACCGGACGATAGCGGGCGAGCAATGCCTGCAACGCATCCGGCGTCCGCACATATTCCGCCTTGATCCATTCCAGCCCGGCCCGTTCGAGCAACGGCATGACCGCCGGCGGATTGGCCCATTTGGCGACCAGCGGATAGGGCATGGATGCGGCATGGGCCTGGAAATCGTCACCCGCCATCGGCTGCCAGGTTTGCGGTATCAACAGGCCCTGCGCCGCCGCGGCCGCCAGGGTGCGGCGCTTGTCGATCACCTGGTTGAGCGCTTCGGCGCGCGGAACCAATATATGGCAATCGCCGATCATCGGCGGCAGCAGCGCCAGATCGAGCAGATCGGTCTCCGAAATGGCGAAGACGGCGCGGGCCCCGGTCCGGGCGATCAGGTCGGGCAGCCAATCGGCCGCTGCGCCTGACGGCCGATCGGTGCTGTCCGTGCAATAGCGCGATGCCGCCGCGATCCCGCTTGCCGGCCCGACGCCATGGACCGGCACGCCATGGCGGCCGAGTTCCCGGACGATGGTCAGGCTGATCGCATTTTCCAGGCCGATGACGATCGCGCAGGGCAGGCGGCTCACGCAGGCACCAGCCGATGTTCGTAGCGCCAGGTCGCCCAGGCCTGTTGCGCGATACGCAGGCCGGTGCGCAGCCGGCTGGGCGGCACGCGGGTCAGGGCGCGCGCCGGGGCATCGGCCAGGGTCGAGGAAAGATCGTGAAAGCCGGCAGGGTGTATATCCGGCGTCGCGGCGGCAGTCCGGCACAATTGCTCGAACCGGCGCATCACCGTGCGGTTCGGGCGCATCCGGTCGCGCGAGAGCATTTCGAAACTATGGGTGACGATGACGAAGGCATCATGACATTCCTGCGCGGCGTGACGCATGCCGGCGCGCATTTCGGCGGCCGACATGGCGCAGATCTGTGCCGGGCGGAAATGGCCGGGGCGGTCAGCGATCCCCGACACGGGCAGTTCGACCAGCCCCTGGGCGCGAACCGCGCCGATCTGGCCGGCGTCCATGCTGATGCCGCATCCCTGGCCGAGATAGGCCGGATTGACGCTGCTGTCCCAGCCGATGCCGATCGCCGCCAGCGCCCGCAACGTGTCATCATTGGCGCCGAAATTGCCGGCCCGGAACGCGCTGATCCGCGGGGCGCCCGCCTGTTCCAGCAGGTCGCGGCCAAGGTCGAGGAGGGTGATCTGGTCAGCCAGGCTGAAATCGCCGATATTGCGGCCCTGCCGCCCTTCGATCGGCGAATCTTTGACCCAGGCCAGCCATTCGCTGTGCAGATGGAGTTGCACTTCATGCCCGCGCCCGACAATGGCCGCGACGATGGGCTGGAGAAAGGCGGGACCGTGGATCAATGCGGGCAGGGGATCGAGGAAGAAGACGCCCTTGAGGCCATGGCGGTCCATCAGGTCCATCTGCCAGCCGATGCCGAAAGCACCGACCGCCGTCTCGCCCCAGATCGACTGGCGCAGATTCTGCTCAAGACCGACGCCGCGCTGGTGCAACGCTGCCGACAATTCGGTGTCGATGGTGATGAGCAGCGCAGTCATGATCAGTCCGATGCGGAATGGGGACGATGATAGACGGCAGACGTTAAGGAGCCGTGATGTTTCTGACCCATATATGGATCATTACGGCCTTTTAACGAGCTTTACCCCTTTTTTCTTGCCCTCTTGCCCGATCAGACGGCGTCGCGCCGCCTGTTCCTCATGCGAGCAGGGAAAATTCGCCATAATTGCCCTGGAAGAACAGCAGCGGCCGGTCGGGCCGTTCCACTTCCAGCGCGACCACTTCGCCCAGCACGATATAATGATCGCCGGCCTCATGCACGGCATGCAGGCTGCAATCGATCCAGGCGACGACATTGTCGATGATGGGCGATCCATTGTCGGATACGCGGTGCGACACGCCGGCGAACTTGTCGGGACCTGGTGCGGCCAGCTGGCGGCAGAGCGGCTGCTGATCGCTGGCGAGGACATTGACGCAGAAGCGGCCAATCTGCTGGATGCGCGGCCAGCTGCCCGAGCTTTTGGCGGGGAAGAAGGCGACCAGCGGCGGATCGAGCGACACCGAGGTGAAGGAGCCGACCACCATGCCGACCGGGGCGCCATCCTCGCCCGACCCGGTAACGACGCACACGCCGGTCGGATAATGGCCCAGGACGCGGCGGAAGGTGGCACTGTCGATCATGGTTGCGCTGTTCATGCCATGGTCTTCCAGCAGACGATGGCGCAAGGCAAGCGAAACCGGTCAGAAACCAACCGGTCGTAGCGGATAGGGGCGGGGCTGGTGCCCCGCCACGATCATCAGAGCGCGATGCCGCCGGCGGCCAGCACGGCCAGCGTCAGCAGTTCGGACGCATTGGACGACATGGTCGCGATCTGCACCGACTTTTCCATGCCGACCAGCACTGGCCCGATCATCGACGTGCCGCCCAGTTCGCGCAGCAGCTTGGCCGAGATGTTGGCCGACTGCAGCCCCGGCATGACCAGCACATTGGCCGGGCCGGACAGACGGCTGAACGGATAATTCTTCATCACGGTCGGATTGAGCGCCGCATCCGGCGTCATTTCGCCTTCATATTCGAAATCGACGTCGCGCTGGTCGAGCAGCTTCACCGCGTCGCGCACATTGTCGAGGAAGGCCCCGGGTGGATTGCCGAAATTGGAATAGGAGAGGAAAGCGACGCGCGGGTCATGGCCCATGCGGCGCGCAACCGCGACCGTCCCCTCGGCAATGTCGGCCAGTTCGGACGCCGAAGGCCGTTCATGGACGGTGGTATCGGCCAGGAAGACGGTCTTGTCCTTGGTCACCATGACATGGATGCCGAAGGGCGTGCAGCCCGCAGCCGGATCCATCACCCGCTTCACCTCGCGCAGGGTCTGGCCATAGGGCCGGGTGACGCCGCTGATCATCGCATCGGCCACGCCCATCTTCACCAGCAGCGATCCGAAGATGTTGCGATCGCGGTTGACCATCCGCTCGCAGTCGCGACGCAGATAGCCGCGCCGCTGCAACCGGGCATAGAGAAGATCGACCATTTCGGGCACCAGCGGCGAATTGACGCTGTTGTGCAGTTCGAAGCTGTCGGGATCCCGGACGCCCAGTTCCTTGAGCTTGTCGCGCACATGGTCGCGGCCGACCAGCACGGGAATACCATAGCCCAGTTCGCGGAACTGGATCGCGGCGCGCAGCACCACTTCCTCTTCCGCCTCGGCAAAGACGACCCGCTTGGGATTGGCCTTGGCGAGTTCATAGGCGCTGGTGAGAACCGAGGTGGTCGGGTTGAGCCGCGCCTTGAGCGAGTCGCGATAGGCGGCCATGTCGGCGATCGGCTTCTGTGCGACGCCGGTATCCATCGCCGCCTGGGCGACGGCGGCCGGAACCACTTCCATCAGGCGCGGATCGAACGGCGCAGGGATGATATAGTCCGGGCCGAAGCTGTGCGAACGGCCATAGGCCTTGGCCACTTCCTCTGGCACCTGTTCACGCGCCAGATCGGCAATCGCCTTGGCGGCGGCCAGCTTCATCGCCTCGTTGATGCCGGTCGCCCGCACGTCGAGCGCACCGCGGAAGATGAAGGGGAAGGCCAGGACATTGTTGACCTGGTTGGGGAAGTCCGACCGGCCGGTGGCGACGATCGCGTCGGGGCGAACCGCATGGGCGTCAGGCGGCAGGATTTCCGGATCGGGATTGGCCATGGCGAAGATGATCGGATTGGCCGCCATCGACTTGACCATATCCTGCGACATGGCGCCGGCGACCGAAAGGCCCAGGAACACGTCGGCGCCCTTGACCGCTTCAGTGAGGGTCCGCGCGTCGGTCTTCACCGCATGGGCCGACTTCCACTGGTTCATGCCCTCGGCGCGGCCCTGATAGATGACGCCCTTGCTGTCGCACATGATGACGTTTTCGTTCGGGACGCCCAGCGCCTTGATCAACTCGGTGCAGGAAATGGAGGCGGCACCCGCGCCATTCACCACCACCTTCATGTCCTTCATGTCGCGACCGGTCAGCAGCGCGGCATTGATGACGCCGGCTGCCGCGATGATCGCGGTGCCATGCTGGTCGTCATGGAAGACCGGAATGTTCATCCGCTCCTTGAGCGTCGTTTCGATGACGAAGCATTCGGGCGCCTTGATGTCTTCCAAGTTGATGCCGCCGAAGCTCGGCTCCATCAGTTCGACCGCGTCGATGAAGCGATCGACATCCTCGGTCTTCAGCTCGATGTCGATGGAATCGACATCGGCGAAGCGCTTGAAGAGGACGGCCTTGCCCTCCATCACCGGCTTGGACGCAAGCGCGCCGAGATTTCCCAAGCCCAGGATCGCCGTGCCGTTGGAGATGACCGCGACCAGATTGCCCTTGGCGGTATAATCATAGGCGGTCGCCGGATCTTCAGCGATCGCGCGCACCGGCACCGCGACGCCGGGCGAATAAGCGAGCGAGAGATCGCGCTGCGTCGCCATCGGCTTCGACGCGATGATCTCGATCTTGCCGGGGCGGCCGGTCGCGTGGAAGAACAGCGCCTCGCGCTCGGAAAATTCCACATTTGACTTTTCGGTCATCGCGACACCCACATAATGGAACAATAGCGCCGCCCTAGCGGTAAGATTATCTTGTGGGCAAGTGCGAGAAGCGCAATTTTCCTGCCCTTTGGCGAAGCTCTGGTTTCAGCCGAGCGATCAGGCTATCCGCTTGCCCCATGGCCAATTCGACCTCCACCACCACCCAGCCTACCCCCATGATGGCACAATATTTCACCCTCAAGGCAGAGGCGCAGGATTGCCTGCTCTTCTACCGCATGGGCGATTTCTTCGAACTCTTCTTCGATGACGCCAAGATGGCGGCCGCGACGCTCGACATTGCGCTCACCAGCCGTGGCGAACATGCCGGGCAGCCGATCCCGATGTGCGGCGTGCCGGTGCATAGCGCCGAATCCTACCTGGCCCGACTGATCAAGGGCGGCCATCGCGTCGCCATTGCCGAGCAGACCGAGACGCCGGCCGAAGCCAAGGCACGGGGCGGCAAGGCGCTCGTGGCACGCGCGATCGTCCGCTACGTCACCGCCGGCACGCTGACCGAGGAAACCCTGCTCGACAGCCGGCGCGACAATATGCTGGTGGCGCTCGCGCAGACAGGCGGGGAAGGTGATCTGGGCCTGGCCGCCGCCGACATCTCAACCGGCCGGTTCGAGACGATGACGGTGCGCGCCGACGACCTGCCCGCCGAACTCGCCCGCTTGCGGCCGAGTGAAGTGGTGATTGCCGAAGGGTCGACATTGGAGGTCGCCAACAGCCATCCGTTCGACAAGGCGGCCTTTTCCAGCACCCGCGCGGAAGAAGCGCTCAAGCGCCTGTTCGCGGTCGCGACGCTGGATGGTTTCGGCCAGTTCAGCCGCGCCGAACTGGCAGCGATGGGCGGTCTGATTGCCTATCTCGATCATGCGGGGAAGGGCACGCTGCCCTTCCTGGCGCCCCCGCTCCGCAAGACCAGCGGCGCCCATGTCGCCATCGACGCGGCGACGCGCGAGAGCCTGGAAATCGTCGCGACCACTGGCGGCACGCGGGCGGGCAGCCTGTTGGGCGCGGTCGACCGGACCGTCACCGGGGCCGGCGCCCGGCTGCTGGCACAGGATCTGTCGGCGCCGCTGATGGATGCGCCGCTGATCGACGCGCGGCTGGGCCTGGTGCAGTTGTTCCATGATGACGCGACGCTGCGCAGTCAGTTGCGGGCAGCACTGCGCGCGTTGCCCGACATCGGCCGTGCGCTCGGCCGTGTCGCCGTGGGGCGGGGCAGCCCGCGCGACCTCGGCCAATTGCGCGACGGCCTGGGCGAAGCGCGATTGCTGCGCGAGCGGTTGGGGCGCCTGGCCGATCAGCCGCTGTTGCTGACGCAATTGCTGCCGGCGCTCGACGGTCATGGCGCGCTGGTCGATGCGCTGGCGCGCGCATTGGTGCCCAGTCCGCCGACCGAGACCAATAATGGCGGCTATATCGCCGACGGCTTCGATCCCGCGTTGGATGAGCTGCGCCGCCTGGCTGGCGACGGCCGCCGCGCGATCGCCGCGCTGGAGGCGCAATATCGCGAGCAGACCGGGATCAGCGCGCTCAAGATCCGTCATAATGGCGTGCTGGGCTATCATGTCGAGGTGCCGGCCCGCGCCGCCGACCAGCTGATGCAGCCCGAAAGCGGCTTCACCCATCGCCAGACGCTGGCCGGGGTCGTGCGCTTCAACTCGATCGACCTGCACGAACAGGCCGGACGCGTGGCGCAGGCCGGCGCCCATGCGCTGGTGGCGGAAGCTGCCCATCTCGAAACGCTGATCGAGGCGGTGCTGGACCGCAAGGCCGACATCGCCCGCGCTGCCGATGCGCTGGCGCGGCTGGATGTTGCCGCCGCGCTGGCCGAGCGGGCGGCCGAAGGCGGCTGGCAACGCCCCCATTTCGTGATCGAGGACGGGGTTGGCCCCTGCCTCGACATTGTCGGCGGCCGCCACCCTGTGGTCGAGGATGCGCTGCGCGCGCAGGGCCAGCCCTTCGTCGCCAATGATTGCCGGCTGGTCGCGACCGACCGGTTGTGGCTGGTTACCGGCCCGAACATGGGCGGTAAATCGACCTTCCTGCGGCAGAACGCACTGGTCGTCATCCTGGCCCAGGCCGGTGCCTTCGTACCGGCGGAATCGGCGACGCTGACCCTGGTCGACCGCCTGTTCAGCCGCGTCGGCGCCTCCGACAATCTGGCGCGCGGCCGGTCGACCTTCATGGTCGAGATGGTCGAGACCGCGGCGATCCTGGCGCAGGCGACCGAACATAGTTTCGTCATCCTGGACGAGGTCGGGCGCGGTACATCCACCTATGATGGCCTCGCGCTCGCCTGGGCGGTGGTCGAGGCGGTGCATGAGGTCAATCGCTGCCGCTGCCTGTTCGCCACCCATTATCATGAACTGACGCGCCTGTCTGAAACGCTCGATGCGCTGTCGCTGCATCATGTGCGGGCGCGCGAATGGAAGGGCGATCTGGTGCTTCTGCACGAACTGGCCGAAGGGCCGGCCGATCGCAGCTATGGCCTGGCGGTGGCGCGGCTTGCCGGCTTGCCGCCCCTGGTGCTCAAGCGCGCCAAGGATGTGCTGGGCCGGCTGGAGGCAGGCAAGGCGAAGACCGGCGGCATTGCCGCGGGGCTGGACGACCTGCCGCTGTTCGCCAGCGTCGCGACCCAAGCCGAAGAGGTGGTCGATCCGCTGCGCAACGCACTGGATGACATCGATGCCGACGCTCTGTCCCCGCGTGAGGCACTCGATCACATATATCGGTTGAAACAACTGGCCGCCGCCAGTCACCACGAGTAGACGAGAGCCATGGTCATGCAGTTCCCCAGCCTGGGGTCGCGCCGCGCGATCATTGACCGGCGCGCGATTTCCGACAGCATCAACGCCCTGGCGCAGGAGCACCGGGGCGATCCGATCAAGCTGCGCGGGCTGATCGTCAAGGAACTGAAGGCGGCTTTGGAGCATGGCCGCGCGGATGTCGCGCGCCGGTTGGAGGCCAAGCCGACTCGCGGGCGCGAGGCAGTCACGGCCTTCGCTTTCCTGATCGACCAGATATTGCGGCTGCTCTACGACGCCACCACCCACCATCTCTATCCGGCCAGCAATCGCAGCACTGGCGAACGGATCGTGCTGATCGCCGTCGGCGGCTATGGCCGGGGCGAGATGGCGCCGCACAGCGATGTCGACATCGGCTTCATCACCCCATGGAAGCCGACCGGCTGGACCGAACAGATCATCGAATCCATGCTCTATTCGCTGTGGGATCTGGGGCTGAAGGTCGGCCATAGCAGCCGTTCGATCGACGAGACGATGCGAATGGCCAAGGCCGACCTCACCGTGCGCACCGCCCTGCTGGAAGCGCGCTATGTGTGGGGCGATCGAGCGCTTTACGAGGAAGTGGCCGCCCGCTTCGACAGCGAGATCATGCAGGGCACCGCCCGCACCTTCGTCACCGAGAAGCTGGAGGAACGCGACGAGCGCCACCGCCGAATGGGCGACAGCCGCTATGTTGTCGAGCCCAATGTCAAGGAGGGCAAGGGCGGCCTGCGCGACCTGCACACACTCTTCTGGATCGGCAAATATGTGAACCGGGTGAAATCGGTCGCCGAACTGGTCGATGTCGGACTGCTGACCGAAACCGAGCTGCGCCAGTTTCAGAAGGCCGAGGATTTCCTGTGGGCGGTGCGGTGCCACCTGCACACCATCACTGGCCGGGCCGAGGATCGGCTCACCTTCGACCTGCAGCTGGAAACCGCGACGCGGATGCACTTCACCGCGCGCGCCGGACGATCCGGGGTCGAGCGCTTCATGCGCTATTATTTCCTCAACGCGAAGGCGGTCGGCGACCTGACCGCGGTGTTCCTGGCACATCTGGACGACCAGCTGGCCGAACGCGGACGCCGCTATATTCCGTCCATCTTTCGCCGGCCCAAGAAACTGGATGGTTTCGTGCTGGATCGCGGGCGGCTGGCGCTGCCGAGCGACGATTTCTTCCAGGCCGATCCAGTTCGCCTGGTCGAGATATTCGCGGTGGCCGACAGGCATGGGCTGCAGATTCATCCGAGCGCGATGCGCGCGGCCAGCCGCGACGCCGGCCTGATCACCGCCAAGGTGCGCAAGGACGCACGCGCCAACGCCGCCTTCATGGATGTGCTGACCAGCCCGCGCGACCCGGAAACGGTGCTGCGCTGGATGAACGAGTCCACCGTGTTCGGTCGGTTCATCCCCGATTTCCGTCGCGTCGTGGCGCAGATGCAGTTCGACATGTACCATCATTATACGGTGGACGAGCATACCATCCGCGCGGTCGGGCTGCTGGCCCGAATCGAGAAGGGCGAACTGGCCACCGACCATCCGCTGGCGACCGAGCTGATGGGCAAGATATTGTCGCGCCGGGTGCTCTATGTCGCGGTGCTGCTGCATGACATCGCCAAGGGGCGCGGCGGCGACCACAGCATATTGGGCGCGGAAGTGGCAGAACATCTCTGCCCGCGCCTGGGCCTGACCGCCGCCGAGACCGAGACCGTCGCCTGGCTGGTGCGTTACCACCTGCTGATGTCGGCCACCGCCTTCAAGCGCGACCTGGCCGACTACAAGACGATCCTCGATTTCGTCGAAGTCGTGCAGAGCCCCGAGCGGCTGCGCCTGCTGCTATGCCTGACCGTGGTCGATATCCGCGCGGTGGGGCCGGGCGTCTGGAACAGCTGGAAGCGGCAGTTGCTGGGCGACCTCTATGATGCGGCCGAGGAAGTGCTGCGCCTGGGCCACAAGCAGAAGGGCCGCAGCGAGCGCGTTGCCGCCAAGCAGGAGGCGCTGCGCCAGGCGCTGGGCATGGATGAGGCGACCTTCGCCGCCTTTAGCGGCCGCATGCCCGAAAGCTACTGGATCGCCGAACCGGACGATATCCTGGTCCATAATGCGCGGCATATATTGGAAGCGGGCGACTCCTCGCTGTCGATTGCCGCGCAATATTATCCACAACGTGGTGCCACGCTGGTCACTGTCTATGCGACCGACCATCCGGGCCTGTTCTACCGCATTGCCGGCGCGATTCACCTGGCTGGCGGCAACATCATCGACGCGCGCATCCATACGACGCGCGATGGCGTCGCGATCGACAATTTCCTGGTGCAGGATCCGCTGGGCGGCGCCTTCCACAGTCCCGAGCAGCTGGCGCGGATCAAGGCGGCGATCGAGGACTCCCTGTCGAACCGCCACCGCATGATCACCAAGCTGGAAGCGCGCCCGCTGCCCCGCACCCGCGCCGAAGCCTTCCGCATCGAGCCCAATGTGTTGATCGACAACAAGGCGTCGAACCGCTTCACCGTGATCGAGGTGAATGCCCGCGATCGGCCGGCGCTGCTGTTCAGCCTGGCCAATGCGCTGTTCCAGTCGAAGGTGACGGTCCACAGCGCCCATGTCGCCACCTATGGCGAGCGCGCGGTCGACACCTTCTATGTCACCGACCTGCTGGGCGGGAAGATCGAGAGCAAGGCGCGGTTGCAGACGCTGGAACGGCGGCTGCTGGAGGCGGCCGGCGGCGAAGTGGGCGAGGCACTGGAGCGCGCCTGATTGCTACTCAGGCAATGGTCATGACGTCGCCGGGTGACAGCAATGGCAACAGGCGCAGCATGTCGTCGCGGTCGACCGCGACGCAGCCGGCGGTCGGACGTCCTTCGGACAGATGGAAGAAGATAGCGCTGCCCATGCCCGGCACCGGCGGCGCATCATTATGGCCCAGGATGACGATCACGTCATAGGCATCGTCGCTGCGCTGCAGGCTTTCGGTCGAGAAGGGCCGGGGCAGGCGCACGGGACGGTTATAGGCGGGATCGGCCGGATCGTCCGACCAACCATCCCCCGCATGGATCCAGCGCCAGGGCAGGGCGATGCCGGTGGTGGAGACCTTGCCGGGGCGCAGCAGCACCGCACGGATCGGCCAATTGCCCAAGGGGGTGCAGCCATCGCCTTCGCGCTTTTCGGCGGCCGCGCAGGCGCCGCTGCGGCCGATGGTGCAGGCCATGTCGAGATCGCCGAAGCGCAGTCGCCCGGTGGCGACATCGACATGGATGACGCTCATAGCTGGTGGCCGGTCCGGTCGCGCTTGGTGGCGAGATAGCGTTCATTGTGCGGGTTGGCCGGCAGGATGATCGGCAATCGTTCGACCACCTCGATCCCTGCCGCCTGCAACCCGGCCACCTTCTGCGGATTGTTGGTGAGCAGCCGCACCCCGCCAATGCCGAGCAGGTCGAGCATCCGCGCCGCGACCGAGAAGTCGCGCGCGTCGATCGCGAAGCCCAGCCGCACATTGGCGTCGACCGTGTCGAAGCCCTGATCCTGCAGCGCATAGGCGCGCAGCTTGTTGACGAGGCCGATACCCCGGCCCTCCTGACGCAGGTAGAGCAGCACGCCCCATTGCGCATCGGCGATCTGATGCAGCGCCTGATGCAATTGCGGGCCGCAATCGCATTTCAGGCTGCCGAACACGTCACCGGTCAGGCATTCGCTGTGGATGCGGATGACCGGGGGCGATGCATCGCGCTTGCCGACCACCAGCGCGACATGTTCGCGCGGCTCGTCGGGGCTGCGGAAGGCGATGATCTCCGCGCTCTCGCTTGCCGATACCGGCAGGCGGGCACGGGTCGCGATGGCGAGGTGGATGGCATCGTCATAATCGCCGACATCATCGGCGCTGACGTCCGCCTCGACCGGGCCGTCGCCTTCGAGCAGGAAATAGGCGGGCAGGATACCGGCCAGCCGGGCCAGGCGCAGGGCGGCCTTGGCCGCCTGGGGCGCCGGCAAGGCCCGCGCACGGAACGGCCCCTTGAGCGGCGAGGCGAGGTCCAGCACCGGATCGGAAATCGAGGTCGCGACATCCGCGTCGATCCACGGCGCTCGTTCGATCAGTACCGGCAGGTCGGGATCGGCCGCCGCCAGCTGGTTGGCGAGCTTCAGCGTCTCGGCGCGGGCGGCAGAAATCAGGATATCGGCCTGCCCCTGCGGATCGAAATCGGCCAGCGTCACCGCATCCGCACCCTCGATCGCCATCAGCCGGATCGCGCCATCGGGCGCGGTCAGGCGGATCGCCCAGCCGCGACGCAGCGCATCGATGGCGCGGGCAGCGTCCCGCCCGTTCATCAGAAGGCGAACTCGGTGATGATCGGGATATGATCGGACGGCTTTTCCCAGCTGCGCGCGGGTTCGACGACACGGTGAGCGACCGCCTTGTTGGCGATATCCTTGGTCATCCACATATGGTCGAGGCGACGGCCGCGATCCGACGCCGCCCAATCCTTCGCGCGATAGCTCCACCAGGTGTAGAGACGCGCCGGGGCAGGGTGGAAATGGCGGCCGATATCGACCCAGTCGTTCGACGCCTGCAACCGGCCCAGCAGTTCGCATTCTTGAGGCGTATGGCTGACCACGTCGAGCAGCTGCTTGTGGCTCCAGACGTCGCATTCCAGCGGCGCGATGTTGAAGTCGCCGGTCAGGATGGTCGGCTTGTTGTCGAGCGCGCCGGACCATTCGATCATCCGCTCGATAAAGTCGAGCTTCTGGCCGAATTTGGGATTGACCGTGCGGTCGGCGACATCGCCGCCGGCGGGAACATAGACATTCTCGATCCGCACACCATTGTCGAGGCGGATGCCGACATGGCGGGCTTCGCCATTGGCCTGCCAGTCAAACCGGTCATCCTCATGGATCGGCACCTTGCTCATGATCGCAACACCATGATGCATGCGCTGACCGTTCAGCACCTGATGGACATAGCCCAGGCGCTTGAACATGTCGGTGGGGAAAATCTCGTTCACCACCTTGGTTTCCTGCAGGCAGAGAATGTCGGGCGCTTCTTCGGTCAGGAAGCGTTCGACGATGTCGATCCGGGCGCGGACGCTGTTGATGTTCCAGGATGCAATCGAAAGGGTATCGGCCATGAAAAGCACCTAGGGTGCCGCGCGCCCGCGCGCAAGCGCCGGACAAAGTAAGACCCCCGCTCCGGGGGCGTGGAACGGGGGTCTCGATCGCGCCCTTGAAGCGCTTTGCGACGGGAGCGGTGTGCCGGGTAACAGGGGGGAAATCCCGGTCTGCGTCTCTCGCCGTGATCTCTATCTAGGCGATCCGATATGAGCGGCAGATGAACGATGGCAGAAAGTTTTCAGCCCATCGTTCCTGCGGCCCGCCCTAGCCGTTCGGACGGCCGCGCGGACGCGGATCGGTCCAGCGGAAGGCGGAATCAGCAACCGGCACGCCATATTGCTGGTTCGACAGACGCACCGCCGTGCGATTATTCTGCGCGTCGAGCGCGACCCAGCCATACAGCTCCAGCCCGGCCGGCGACGCAGGCTTGCGCTTGAAGATCATGGTGATGGTGCCGAATTCGGGCCGCTTGGGGTCTTTCGCCTGCACGCTCAGCACGGTCGGGTCGCCGGTGGGCACGACGGTGCCGAATTTCGACAGATCCTTGGTCGGGTCGATCAGCGCGGCCAGCGGCGAATTGCCGATCGGCCAGCGCTGCACCTGGCGCACCTCATAGTCGATCAGGGTCAGCGCCTTGCCATCACCCACGATCAGCAGCGGCACGCCCTTTTCATATTGGAAGCGGATCTTGCCCGGCTGCTTCAGGGTCAGCTTGCCGGTCAGCACCTGGCCATTGCGGTCGGTCTGGCTGAAATCGGCGGTCAGGGTGGTGACGGCGCGGATATAGGCATTGACCTGATTGAGGTCGGACGGTGCCGCCTGCTGGGCAAGGGCATAGCCCGCCGGCACAGCAACCAGCGCGGTGGCGAGGGACAGGGCGACAGGCGCGAGGATGCGCTTCATGCAATCATCTCCGGGTTGTTCGGAAAAGGGGGCATAGGAGGTGGGGCTTGAACCCGCTGTGAACCTTGCTGTTCCATCGAAGGGAAAGGATCGATCGGAAAGACCAGACGGGGGAGAGCGGCCGTGAAATGGCTGGCTCGATCCCCCGTGCTCCCGCCTCGCCATGCCGGTCTTACCGGCGGCACCGCTCCAATTATGTTTATCGGCGCGGCAGCAGCGACGCCTGCCTAGACCGATTCGCGGACAAAAAAAAGGCTGATCCGAAGATCAGCCTGAAAAGTTTTTAGGAGAGGATGCCTGAAAGGCCTGTTCCTAATGTCCCAAAGCCCCTGTCACGACAAATGCGAAGGCAGCAAGCATGGTTGCACGGAACGCAATCGCTCAAGGAAAACAGGCATTTCGTAGCGTCAGAGCGGATTGCCATTCTCGTCACGCAGCACTTCGCGGCGACCGACATGGTTGGGCGGGCCGACCAGCCCTTCTTCCTCCATCCGTTCGATCAGGCGTGCGGCACTGTTGTAGCCGACTCGCAGCTGGCGCTGCAGCCAGCTGGTCGAGGCCTTCTGATTCTCGAACACCAGCTGGCAGGCCTTGCGGAACAGCTGCGCGTCCGGGCTGTCATCGCCCAGGTCCACGCCGTCGAGCGCGAAGCTGCCTTCTTCCGGCTCTTCCGTGACCGCCTGGATATAATCGGGTGCCCCCTGCGCGCGCCAATGGTCGGCAACCACGCGCACTTCATCGTCCGAAACGAAGGGACCATGAACGCGCATCAGGCCCTTGCCACCATGCATGTAGAGCATGTCGCCCTTGCCCAGCAGCTGCTCGGCCCCCTGTTCGCCCAGGATGGTGCGGCTGTCGATCTTGCTGGTCACGAAGAAGCTGATGCGGGTCGGCAGGTTCGCCTTGATGACGCCGGTGATGACGTCGACCGAAGGCCGCTGGGTCGCGAGAATCAGGTGGATGCCGGCAGCACGCGCCTTCTGCGCCAGACGCTGGATCAGGAATTCGACTTCCTTGCCCGCCGTCATCATGAGGTCGGCCAGCTCGTCGACCACCACCACGATCTGCGGCAGCGGCTGGAAATCCAGCTGCTCTTCCTCATAGATCGGCTTGCCGCTTTCCGGGTCATAGCCGGTCTGGACACGGCGGCCGAGCGGCTTGCCCTTGGCCTTGGCGGCGCGAACCTTCTCGTTGTAATTGGCGAGGTTGCGGACCGAGATCGACGCCATCATGCGATAGCGATCCTCCATCTGCTCGACCGCCCATTTGAGCGCGCGGATCGCCTTGCTCGGTTCGGTCACGACGGGGGCGAGCAGATGCGGGATGTCGTCATAGGTCGACAGTTCCAGCATCTTGGGATCGATCATGATCAGGCGCAGCTGGTCCGGCGTCATGCGGTAGAGCAGCGACAGGATCATGGCGTTGAGCCCGACCGACTTACCCGAACCGGTGGTGCCTGCGATCAGCAGATGCGGCATCGGCGCCAGATCGGCGATGATCGGCTCGCCCGAGATATTCTTGCCCAGGATGATCGGCAGGGTCGCTTCCGCACCGAACTGCTCGCTGGTGATGAGTTCGCGGAAGGACACGCCCTCACGATTGGTGTTGGGCAGTTCGATGCCGATGACGGTGCGGCCGGGAATGGTCGCGACGCGCGCCGACAGCGCCGACATGTTGCGCGCGATATCGTCGGCCAGCGCGATCACGCGGCTCGCCTTGATGCCCGGTGCCGGCTCCAGCTCATACATGGTGACGACGGGACCGGGACGGACCTCGACGATATTGCCCTTCACATGGAAGTCGTCGAGCACGCTCTCCAGCAGGCGGGCGTTGCGTTCCAGCGCCGCCTTGTCAATCTTCTGGCCCTGATTGGCGGGAATCGGATTGAGCAGGTCGGCCGACGGCAGCGAGCTGTGGCCGAACAGATCATCCTGCGACACCGGCGCGGTCGAGCGCTGCACCGGGGCGGGCTTGGGCGCCTGGATGGTGATCGGCGGCTTGGGCTCGTTCGACACCTGCTTGCGCGGCGCGATCACCCGTTCGACCGGGCCGTCATCATCCTCGTCCAGATCGACCGCTCCTCCCTGTCCTGCAAAGGCGAGCGAGGGGCGCGGCAGGCTGAGCCGGGGCAGGGTCGGGCGGCGGATGGTGAAGATCGGCTTTTCCAGCGCCAGGCTGCGATACCAGACGAAGAGGCCTGCCAGCATGGCCACGACCACCAATATGCCGATGATCCAGCCCTGCGCGGCCGGCGCCTGGGCGGTCAGGCTCATCACCCCCTTGGCGGTGACAAGGCCGATCATGCCGCCCCAGCCGGAGGGCAGGCCGACCAGCGGATCGGGCTGGAACAGGGCGAGCGCGATGCCGATCAGGATGATGCCGACCAGGCATTTGCCGAACTGCGCCTTCCACCCAATCATCTCATGATCGCCCCACAGGCGACGGGCGGTAATCCCCATCAGCGGCAGCAGCAGCGCGATCGGCACGCCGAACAGCAGCAGCAGCATGTCGGCCACCATGGCGCCGGGCGCGCGCATGATATTGGCGACATGATCGCCCGCCACCGTGTTCATCGACGGGTCGCTGGGCTGATAGCTCAGCAGCGCCAGCGCCAGGAACAGGGTCGCCAGAAACAGCGAGATCGCCCCGATCAGCGCGCCGCTGCGCACGATGCTGCGCTTGAGCATTTCGCGCCATTCCGGCGCGCGCTTGGCTCCGCGGCTGACAGCCATGGTCAAATGTCCCCCAAATGTTCCGTTCCGGCACAATGCGCCGAGCCAGGAGTCCTCGTCAAGCCTGCGGCCCCTCGGCTCGTCCCACCCCATCCGCAACATTGCGTATGTCACGCGCCTGGGGCGCTGGCGCAAAATAGGCGGCGAAAGGAGATGTCGCCATGTTCGCCTCTTTCTATCCCGCCTTTGTCGTGATTGCCCTGAGCAGCTTTGCGATCGTGCTGCTGGGCGTCAGCCTGCAGGATGCGATGCGAGGGCGCTGAGCGCATCGCCATCGACACGCTGCACGGTCCATTCGTCCATCGGCCGGGCGCCGAGCGCCCGGTAGAAGGCGATCGCCGGCGCGTTCCAGTCGAGCACCGACCATTCGAGCCGGGCGCAATCGCGCGCGATCGCCAATTGGGCGAGACGGGCGAGCAGCGCCTTGCCGGCGCCTAATCCCCGCACTTCGGGCAGGACGAACAGATCCTCCAGATAGAGGCCCGGACGCCCCTCGAAGGTCGAGAAATTGTGGAAGAAGAGGGCAAAGCCGATCGGCGCGCCATCATGTTCGGCGATCAGCACCTCCGCCATCGGCCGGGGTCCGAACAGATAGCGGGCCAGCGTCTCGCGGTCGGCCTTCACTTCATGGGCCAGCTTCTCATAGTCCGCGAGCGCCAGGATGAAATTCGCGATGGTATCGATATCCGTTGATTGCGCGTCCCTGATGATGACCTTGCTCATGCCGCTCCCGCTTCCACATGGGCGATATCCGCCCGTTTCGTGCGCGCGGCGATAAGGCAGCCGGCGACGATCAACAAGGCACCGGCAAGGGTGGTGAGCGTCAGTTGCTCGCCAAAGGCCAGCCAGCCGAAGATCGCGGCCCAGACGAAGGCGGTATATTCGACCGGGATCAGCCGCTGGGCCTCCGCACGCGCATAGGCCCAGGCGAGCGCGGCGAGAGAGGTGAAGGCCAGGATGGCGGCCAGCAGCACCAGCGGCACCGCCGCTCCGATCGGCACGGTCGCCCAGACCGGCGCGCCGATCGCAAACACGCCCAGCATGACCAGATGCTGGAAGAAGGCGACCTCGATCGGCGAGGCGAGCTGGGCCTGCTGGCGCTGGAGGATCAGGTTCCAGGCGAACAGCATCGCCGAGAGCAGCACCGCGCCCGCCCCCATCAGCGCATCGCCATCATAGTCGCCGCGCATCCGCCCCGACAGGATCACGCCCACCCCGACCAGACCAAGCAGCGAGGCACCGATCGCCTGCCGCCCGATCCGTTCCTTGAGCAGCAGTGCTGCCAGATAGAGCGCGATCAGCGGCGCGATGAAGGAGAGGGCGATGGCTTCGGCCAGTGGCAGGCGCATGATCGCCCAGAAAAAGAAGCTGGCCATCAGCGCCACGACAACGCCACGCAGCAGATGCAGGCGCAGCACGGAAAGGTTTGGCCAGCGCTGACGGGTGGCGAGCATCAGGACCAGCCCGAGCAGGCTGCCGGTGATCGCGCGCCAGAGCAGCGCGTTATAAAGGCCGATCGAGAGGCTGAGCCCCTTCATCGCCGCGTCCATCACCGAAAAGAGCGCGACGCCAAGGCAACAGATGAGGAAGGGCAGCAGCACGGACGGGCTGCGGGGAGAGGAAAGCGGACGATCCATCGACGGGTGACGGGATCAGTCGCGACCGGGGCCGACGATCCTGCCGATATGCAATTCGTCGATATGAAGCCGGGTGATCCGTGCCTTGCCGATGCGCAGGCGACCGATGGCCAAGGCGCCAACCGCTATTGCCCCCAATGCAATCGCGCCCAGGGCCAATGTCCCAATAGCGGACGCGCCGACCGCCTGCGCACCCGTGGCGCTTGCGCCATGGGCGATGGCGGACCGGTCGGCGCTGTCCGTCATTCCGCCGCCTGGACCTGTCCCGCGTCGGTTGCCGCCGCTTCGATCTCGGCCGCCTTGGCCTCGACCAGCCTGACGATATGGTCGACCATGTCGGCATCCTGGATCGTGTGATCGGTGACGCCCGACAGATAGACCATATGCTTGCCATTGCCGCCGCCAGTGAGGCCGATATCGGTCTCGCGCGCTTCGCCCGGACCGTTGACGACGCAGCCCAGCACCGAAAGCGAGAGCGGCGTGTTGATATGCTGCAGCCGTTCCTCCAGCGCCTGGACGGTACGGATCACGTCGAAGCCCTGCCGCGCGCAGCTGGGGCAGGAGATGACCTTGACGCCGCGGGTGCGGATGCCGAGCGTCTTGAGCATCTCATAGCCGACCCGCACTTCCTCTTCCGGTTCGGCCGAAAGCGAAACGCGGATCGTGTCGCCAATGCCAGCCCAGAGCAGGTTACCGATGCCGATCGCGCTCTTGACCGTGCCGCCGATCAGGCCGCCGGCTTCGGTGATGCCCAGATGCAGCGGGCAATCGACCGCATCGGCCAGTTGCATATAGGCCGCGACCGCCAGGAACACGTCGCTCGCCTTCACCGCGACCTTATATTCGTGGAAATCCTGGTCCTGCAGCAGCTTGATATGGTCGAGCGCGCTTTCGACCAGCGCTTCCGGGCAAGGCTCACCATATTTTTCGAGCAGGTCGCGTTCCAGGCTGCCGGCGTTGACGCCGATGCGGATCGAGCAATTATTGGCCTTGGCGGCGTCCACCACTTCCTTCACCCGCGCGGCCGAACCGATATTGCCGGGATTGATGCGCAGGCAGGCAGCACCGGCATCGGCCGCTTCCAGCGCGCGCTTATAGTGGAAATGGATGTCGGCGACGATCGGCACGCGCGCGGCGCGGACGATCTGTTTCAGCGCCGCGGTCGATTCCTCGTCAGGGCAGGACACGCGGATGATGTCGACGCCGGCATCCTCGCAGCGACGAATCTGGTCGATCGTCGCCTTGACGTCATGGGTCAGCGTGTTGGTCATGGTCTGCACCGTGACCGGCGCGCCGCCGCCCACGGGGACGTTGCCGACCATGATCTGCCGCGACTGCCGTCGGGCGATGTCGCGCCAGGGGCGCAGGCCGGGATTATGTTCGGACATGAAAAGGGGCTCCAGATCTCTGGAGCCCCCTATAAGCATTAACGCGGCCTTTTAGAAGCGCGCGGTCAGCGATGCGGCAACCTGGTCCGCATTGCCGCTGGTCTGTGCCAGGGTCGTGGCGGTGACGGTGGCCGGCGACGGGAAATAGCTGTCCGGGCGGATGATGTTCGCCTTTTCCACCCAGGTATGGGCGTAGGCAACGTTCAGCGCGAAGGCCGGCGAGATATTCCAGGTCGCGCCGCCCGTCAGCCACACGCGGTCGCCATCGGGCACGCGGGTGGTCAGATGCTGCGGATTGGTCGGCGAACGGTCGAACATGGTGCCGGCGCGCAGCGTGAAGGCGGGGCTGAAATCATATTCGCCGCCCAGGCTGACGCTGTAGCTGTCCTTGTAATCCAGTTCCTTGTTGGTGGTGCCGGTGGCCGAGGTGACCGCGATCCCCTTGAAGCTGGACCAGCCATACCATTTGCCGGTGATCATCGCGCGCAGGTTCGGCGTCAGCTTGTGCATGAAGGACACGGTGACGATATCGGGCAGGTCCAGCGGTGCCGAGGCATCGAACTCGCCATTGGCGGCGCTGAGCGGCGTCACCAGGCCGGAAATGGTCTGGGTGCCCTTGAGCTTGTGGTTGATGCCCGACCGATAGTGGACGCCGACATTGGTGGTGCCGTTGGTGTAGAACAGGCCAGCATTCCAACCGACGGTCCAGTCATCGCCCTTCAGCTTGGTGAAGCCGTCGGTGGTGACCAGCGGCGACACCTGCGGCAGCGCGTTGGTCAGGTTAGCCTTCACATATTGCACGTCGACGCCGCCGCCGATCGAGAAATTGTCGTTCAGCTTGAACGCGGCCGACGGCTGGATGTTGTAGGTCTTGAGGTCGGTGTAGATCGAGTCATAGCGACCGAAGAAACCGTCATCATATTCCAGCTTCAGGCCGAAGGGCGCGTTGACGCCGAGGCCCAGCCACAGCCGGTCGGTGACCTGCGCCGAGGCGTAGAAATTGGGGACCGGGATGACGCTTTCGAACGGCTGACCGCCGTCATTGCCGGTCACCGGCACGCGGGCGGTCGAACCGGGGACCGAGCGATAGCTGCCACGGTTGGTCTGGTGGGCGGAAGCCATCAGGGCGTTGACGCCGGCCGAAACCTGGACGCCCGACAGCTGGGTCATGGCGGCAGGGTTGAAATAGATGGTCGAGGGATCGTCACCTGCAGCGGCGCCGCCAGCCATGGCGCGGCCGGTTTCCACCGGCGACTGTTCCTGAAGATAGAAGCCACCGGCCAGCGCCGGCATCGGTGCGACAATCGCGCCGGTCAGCAGGATGGTGGGAAGAATGCGACGGCGAAGGGACATGGCGTTTCCTCTGCTAAAAACTCATTTGGCCATTTGGTGCGGGCGCTTAAACGCCTCATGCGACTTATGGAACCATGCGCATAACAGCTATCCCGACGATTTCTACAGGCGCCAATGACGGATTTCCGCGATTTTTCGCTCAATTGCCCGGATTTCGGCCGGCTGGACGCTACGGCAAGTGCCGCCCTGTTGCGCCAACGTCACAGGTCAAAAAAAAAGCCGCCCCGAGGGACGGCTATGAAGTTTTAGGAGAGGATGCCTGAAAGGCGAGTTCCTTTTGCGGCCAGGCGGCGTTCGTCGCAAATGCGAAACATGATGGCGCGATTGCGTTTCATGCAACCGGTGTCATAAATCCAAGTTTCCCTAAGGGAAATTCCACATGAAATAATGATAGCGATATCAATTTTGCGCGCTGCGACAGGCTATTTCGCCGCTTGCAATCGCTGATCGACGCCCGAATCACGCAAATGGGATTCGATTTCGGCCAGCAGACGCGCCAATCCCGCGGCATCCGACGCCTCCGCCCGCGCGGTCAGCGCATTCTGGGTGTTGGACGCGCGCAGCAGCCACCAGCCATCGACAGTGCGGACGCGTGCGCCATCGATCGATTGCACGATTGCGCCGGATGCAATCAGGCGGTCGCGCAGGTCTTCGATGATCGCGAACTTGCGGTCTTCCGGCACGGCGATGCGGATTTCCGGCGTGTTGACCATTTCGGCCATGTCGCCACGCAGGTCGGTGACGGTGCGGCGCAACCGGGCAGCCGCGCGGATCAGGCGAACGGCGGCATAGAGTCCATCATCAAAACCGTAAAAATCGTCGGCGAACATGATGTGGCCGGTCATCTCGCCGCCCAGCGGACTGCCAATCTGCTTCATTTTGGACTTGATATGGCTGTGCCCGGTCTTCCACAGCACCGGCTCACCGCCCAGCCGCGCAACCTCGTCGAACAGGGCCTGGCTGGCCTTCACATCCGCGACGATCGGGGCGCCGGGCCGATCCTTCAGCACCACCTGCGCGAACAGGCCGAGCAGCTGGTCGCCCCAGATGATCCGACCGAGGCCGTCGACCACGCCGATCCGGTCGCCATCGCCATCGAAAGCCACGCCGAAATCGAGCTTCCTGGAGAGGACAAGGGAACGAAGATCGGCCAGATTCGCTTCTTCGGTGGGATCAGGATGATGGTTGGGAAAATTGCCGTCTACATTGGTGAAGAGCAGATGATGCTCACCCGGCAGGAGTTGCACCAGCTTCTCCACGACTGGTCCTGCGGCGCCATTTCCCGCGTCCCAGCCGATCCGCCAGGCGGCGCCGTCGAAATCGCGCACCAGCCGTTCGACATAGGTCGGCATGATATCGACATCGCGCACCCGGCCTTCGCCCGCCAGCCAGTCGCCGGCCGCCGCCATGGCGCCGAGCTGCTGGATCGCCTCGCCATGAAAGGGCGCATGATCCAGGACCAGCTTGAAACCATTCTGATCTGCGGGATTATGGCTGCCGGTCACCTGGATAGCGCCCGCCACGTCCAGTTCGGCCTCCGCATAATAGAGCATGGGCGTGGGACCGAGGCCAACGCGCAGCACATCGACACCACTGTCGGTGAGGCCGCGCACCAGCGCCCCCTCCAGCATGGACGAACTCAGCCGCCCGTCATAGCCGACCGCGACCGCTGATCCGCCGGCGCGCCGGACCCAGGTCGCGAAGCTGCGCCCCAGCGCATAGCCGTCCGCTTCCCCGAGCATCGGGCCGACAACGCCGCGCATGTCATATTCGCGCAGCAGGGTCGGATGGAAGCGATGGGCCATATAGTCCTTTCTGGGGCAATCAGCCGGCGGACGGACGATCCCGCTCGGCAAGGTCAGCCAGCAACAGGTCGCGAGCAGCATTGATCTGGGCAGCCAGCGCTTCGGTTCCACCCTTGTCGGGATGGACCGAGGCGATCAGGCGGCGATGTGCGGCGCGGATGTCGGTTGCGCGGGCATCCGCCGACAGGCCGAGCAGGGCGCGGGCGCCCTCCACGTCGGCCCTGTCAGTCTGCACCGGCGGCGCAGCCTTGCGCCTGGCGCGGTTAGCGCCCTTCTTCGCCTTGCCCTGCGACGCGAAGAAAAGGGCCGCGCCCAGCAGGATCGGCGCGCCGAGCGCCGGCTTGCCCTTGGCCGCCAGCACCGCGCCGACCAGCGCCGCCCCCAATGCCATGCCATCCTTGGTCGACATGCGCTGCAATCTCCCGGTCCAGATGAGCCAGCCCGCCAGGCCGATCAGCACCAGCGCGATCAGCCCCATCAGGCGGCGCCGAGCATGTCCACGGACGCGGCATGATCGCCGGTCGGCAAGGCCAATCCGGCCACCATCTCGCGCAGTTCCTGGCGCGCGGCGATGTGGCTGATGCCCAGGTCGCCCAGATGCCCCTTGTCGAGCAGGGTCAGGCCCGAGGGGAAGAGTTCGCGGAAGATGACGCGTTCCGACAATCCGGGAATGACGCGGAAGCCGACCCGGCGCGACAATTCCATCAGCGCATCGCCGACGCGCTTCTTGTTGCGGGCATCATGATGCTGGACGCGGTTGCGCAGCACCACCCAGTCGATCGACACGCCATCGGCCTTGGCGCGGGATTTGCGCGCTTCGAAGATGAGTTCGGAATAGAAGGACAGGCGGCGAACCCGGAAGGTTTCGGCATCGACCTGGCCGATCAGGTCGAAGTCGACGAAACTGTCATTCATCGGCGTGACCAGCGTGTTGGCGCGGGCCGCCATGTGCCGGGCGAAATCATCGTCGCGGCCGGGCGTGTCGACGATCAGGAAATCCTTGCCCTCGGCAACCGCCGCCGCCTGTTCGTCGAGCGCGGCGACATTGTCGCCCTGGAACACCGCAAAGTCGGGTGCCGACAGATCGATGCCGCGGCGGCGCGCAGTTTCCGCGCGATTTTCCATATAGCGGGTGACGGTGCGCTGGCGCGGGTCGAGATCGATCAGGCCGACGCTATGGCCGAGCGCGGTCAGCGCGATCGCCGTGTGGACGGCGGTCGTCGACTTGCCGGTTCCGCCCTTTTCATTGGCGAAGACGATGAGGTGCGTTTGCGCGTTCGCCATCGGACCTTGATAACCCCGTGTTTGTCGCTCTAGATTCTTGACGGTCCCGTGGCGCGAAGCCTAGCAGGACGCCCCTGTGTCCCTGCCCTTATCGGAGCCCCTCGTCCCGTGCAAATTCTCCGTGACCTTCCCGCCCTGCGCGCTGCCGTCGCCGCGCTGAAGTCCGACGGAAAGAAACTGGCGCTGGTCCCCACCATGGGGGCGCTGCATGACGGGCATATGGCACTGGTCGAGGAAGCGCGCCGCCATGGCCGCCATGTCGTGGTGTCGATCTTCGTCAATCCGCGCCAGTTCGGCCCGAACGAGGATCTGGACGCCTATCCCCGGCGCGAGGCGAAGGATGCGCAGCTGTTGCAGGCCGCCGGCGTGGACATATTGTGGGCGCCAAGCGTGGAAGTCATGTATCCGGCCGGCTATGCCACCAATATTCGGGTGTCGGGGGTGAGCGAAGGGCTGGATGGCGCGGCGCGACCGGGCCATTTCGATGGTGTCGCCACGGTCGTCACCAAGCTGTTCAACCAGGTCGCGCCCGATGTCGCGATCTTTGGCGAGAAGGATTATCAGCAGCTCGCCGTGATCCGCCGCATGGTCGCCGACACCAATCTGGACATCGAGATCATCGGCATGCCGACCCAGCGGGCGGAGGATGGCCTGGCGCTGTCGTCGCGCAACGCGTATCTCAGCGAGCAGGAGCGCAAGGATGCGCTGGCGCTGCCGCGCGCGCTGGGTGAGGCGAAGCGCCAGATCGAGAAGGGCGAGCCGGTCGAGGCAGCACTGGCGAAGGCAATCGCCACGCTGGCGACCCATGGTTTCGACCCGATCGACTATGTGACCCTGTGCGACGCAGACCGCCTGGAGCCGATCGCGACGCTCGACCGTCCGGCACGGCTGCTGGGCGCGGCGAAACTGGGCAAGACCCGGCTGATCGACAATATCGCGGTCGATCCGGCCTAAGCCGAAAGTCCGCGCTTGAGCAGGACAGCGGCAAGGACGAGCAGGCCGACCACCGCCCAGCCCTCCCAGGTGCGGGGACCATAGCCCCAGCCGATACGCTTGGGGCCGAACCAGATGCGCGGGTCATTCATGTGCGTCTCCGCTTAACTTCGCACATTTCCCGCACATTTTGACATTATGTTGCGCGGGGGCGATCCTATTCGCCTGTCACCCGATCGGCGACACTCCCGCTATAGCATGGTCATGGCGGCGTAGGACAGCAGCCCGAGGGACCGGGGCGAAGGCCCCGATCCCCCTGTCGATCAGAGCGCGCCAGCGGCCGGAGCGGCGGTTCCTTCTGCCGGCGTTGCGGCAGGGGTCGCGGCGATCGGCGCGGGCGTCGCCGCCGCGCTGTCGACCGAGAAGGCCAGATCCTCATCGAGGAAAGCGGGGATGATCGAGCCCGACGGGATGTTGGCGCTGGTGCCGGTGGTGAAGAAGCCGGCGACCGGGATCAGCGCGATCGCACCGACGACGCCGGCGGTGCCGGTCACGCCCTTGTCATTGAATGTGCCGGTCAAGCGCACCTGCCGGCCCCCCAGCCGGACATAGAGCACGCGGCCCTCGATGAAGCCGGACTTGCCCCACATGCCCTTGTTCCGCACGCTGGTGATTTCCGCGATGCCGGGCGTGCCGGCGGGGATCACCACATTATTGCCGACCATCACGGCTTCGGCGGTCTCGATATTGACGCGATCGCCGACCTTCACGGCCTTCTTCTTGGTGGTGAGTTCGACCAGCGTGCGAACGGGCACCTTGGCACCGGCACGCAGGACATTGCCATCGACGGCAGGCGCGATGGTGACGGCAGGCTGCTGCGCAGCCGCCATCGGCGCGGCCAACGCGGCCGCGCAGAAAAACAGACGAATCATGATACCCCCACAGAAAGTCCGCAGGATGCGGACCGGCGGAGGCAAAGCATAGTCCGAAGACTTGCGCCAGAGGCCAAGTAAAGTGCCCGATCTTTTCGGACGCTTTACGCTACGACCATCAGAAAGGACGGACGATCACCATGATGACGATCACCGCCGCGGCGATGCCGGGCACTTCGTTCAGCATGCGCAACTGCTTGTCGGCAAGGCTGCGCTGACCGCGCGCAAATTTCTTCGCATAGCTGGCGATCCAGCCATGATAGCCCGACAGTGCCAGGACGAAGAGCAGCTTCAGGTGGAACCAGCCGAAATGCCAGGCGCCGATTTCCACCATCAGCATCAGGCCGAAGACCCAGGTTAGGATCAGCGACGGGTTGAGGATGATCTTGAGCAGGCGCGTCTCACGCTCGATCCAGCGCTGGTCCTCCGCCGAGCCCGGCACGGTTTCCTGATGATAGACGAAGAAGCGCGGCATCATGAACAGTCCCGCCATCAGGAAGATGACGAAGATGACATGGGCGGCCTTCACCCACAGATAGGCAGCGCCGAGATAGGGCATCAGCGTGTCTCCGTTCCGCGCACATAGGCGATCAGCGCCTCGACATGGGCGATCGGCGTGTCGGGCAATATGCCATGGCCCAGGTTGAAGATATGCGGCCGGCCGGCAAAGGCGGCGCGCAAGTTATCCACAGCCTGTTCCACCGCCTGACCGCCAGCAATCAGCGCCAGCGGATCGAGATTGCCCTGCACCGGAAGCCCGGCGGGCAGCGCCTGGTTCGCCCAATGCGGGTCGACCGTTTCATCCACACCCACTGCATCGACGCCGGTGCCGATCGCATAGGCCGGCAGTTTCGCGCCGGCGCCCTTGGGAAAGCCGATCACCGGAATGTCGGGATGGAGCGCCTTCAATTTGCGCACGATCGCGGCATTGGGCTCTATCACCCAGCGTTCGAACTGGAGCGGGGCGAGGCTGCCGGCCCAGCTGTCGAACAATTGCACCGCTTCCACGCCGGCTTCGATCTGGCCGGAAAGATAGATGACGGTGGCATCGACGATCGCGTCGATCAGCGCGGCGAAGCGATCGGGCTGTTGATACGCCATGCGACGCGCAGCGCCCTGGTCCTTGCTGCCCTGTCCCGCGACCATATAGGTGGCGATCGTCCAGGGACTGCCTGCAAAGCCCAGGAAAGTCACCGACGGGTCCAGCGCAGCCTTCACCTGCCGGACCGTTTCATACACAGCCTCATAGCGGCTGAAATCGGGTGTCAGCGCCGACAGGTCGGTCTCCGCCAGGATCGGGGCGAGGCGCGGGCCTTCACCGGCCTCGAACCAGAGATCCTGTCCCATCGCATAGGGGACGATCAATATGTCGGAAAAGAGGATGGCGCCGTCGAAGCCAAAGCGGCGCAGCGGCTGGAGCGTTACCTCTGCCGCGGCGGCGCTGTCATAGACCAGTTCGAGGAAGCCGCCCTTGTCGGCCCGGAGTGCGCGATATTCCGGCAGATAGCGGCCGGCCTGGCGCATGAGCCACATCGGCGGGACGGGCGGCACCGCGCCGCGCAATACGGAAAGGAGCGGCTTGGCGCTGACTGCGCCGGCGTGAGCGTCGGGACCCGTCATGAACTCTCTACTTTATAAAGATATTTAAAAAAGAATGTTGAGGTTGTTGGGCTGTTGGTTCGGGGGTTTATGCGCTGTCCCCGCTTTTGCCAACAGCTTGACTCCTGGAGTCACGCGATTCCGCGGCGAGTCATCTGAATCATCCCCATTACCCACAGGCTGTGGATAAGATTCCGGCCCTGTTGAGAGGCTGTGGATAAGATTCCGCTTTCTGGGGACGAAATGGGGCTGCAAAGTTATCCACAACTCTATCCCTTGCTTTATCCACAGGGGACTCACAGAGATATGCCTGTGTCACGTATCCATCTTCACCTGCTTTCGGACTCCACCGGCGAGACGCTGGAGAATATCGCCAAGGCGGCGATCGGCCTGTTCGAAAATGTCGAGGCGATCCGCCATTTCTGGCCGATGGTCCGATCCGAAGTGCATCTCGACCGGATCATGGAGGAGATATCCGCCCATCCCGGCCTGGTGCTGTTCACACTTACCAACCATGTGCTGCGGCGGCGGCTGGAAACGCGCTGCCGCGCACTTGGCCTGCCCCATGTCGCGGCGCTCGACAGCGTGGCCGATGCCCTGTCCAACATATTGGGGCAGGAAACCCGGACCCGGCCGGGCCGCAAGCATATCCTCGACGAAGCCTATTTCGCGCGGATCGAGGCGATCCAGTTCACCATCGCCCATGATGATGGCGTGGGGCATGAGAATTGGGAGGAGGCCGATATCGTCCTGGCGGGCGTGTCGCGCGCGTCGAAGACGCCGACCTCCATCTACCTCGCCAATCGCGGCTACAAGACCGCCAACATCCCGCTGGTGCCGGAATCGCCGCCGCCGCGCAGCCTCTATGGCCTGAAGCATCCGATGGTGGTGGGCCTGACCATCAGTCCCGAGCGGCTGATCCAGATACGGCGCAACCGGTTGCTGTCGCTCAACCAGGCGCCCGAGACCGCCTATGTGGATAGCGACAAGGTGCAGGAGGAACTGGCCTTTGCGCGGCGCATGTTCGCCGACAATGGCTGGCCGGTGATCGACATGACCCGCCGGTCGATCGAGGAAGCGGCCGCCGCCATCATCAACCTGTTCAACGACCGCGAACTGGCGGAAGGAAATGAAGCATGATCGTCCTAGCCTCGCAGAGCGCCAGCCGGCGCGCCATGCTGAGCGCGGCCGGCGTGCCGTTCGAGGCGCTGTCGCCCGGTGTGGATGAAGAGGCCGCCAAGGAAGCATTGCGCGCCGATGGCCATGATGGCCGCGCGCTGGCCGATGCGCTGGCGGAACTGAAGGCGCTCAAGGTGTCGCGCCGGGTGCCGGGCGCGCTGGTGCTGGGCTGCGACCAGACCCTGACTCTCGACGACGGGACGATGATCGACAAGGCGGTGGACAGGGCGGATGCCGCGCGCATCCTGCGCCTGCTGTCGGGCCGGGTCCATCATCTCCACAGCGCGGCGGTGATCGTGCTCAACAATGAACCGATCTGGCGCCATGTCGAACGGGTAAGGATGACGGTGCGGACCCTGTCCGACGGATTCATCGACTCCTATCTGGAGGGCGACTGGGACGAATGCCAATGGTGCGTCGGCTGCTACCGGATCGAGGGGCCGGGCGCGCAATTGTTCGCCAGGGTGGAAGGCAGCCAGTTCGGCATCCAGGGCCTGCCGCTGCTGCCGCTGCTTGACTTCCTGCGCATAAGGGGCGTTCTGGCGTCATGACCGACAAGCTCCCCTATGCCGAGGTGATCGGCGATCCGATCGACCACAGCAAATCGCCCCTTATCCACAATTTCTGGCTGCAGGCGCTGGATATCGAGGCGGAGTATAAGAAGACTCATGTGACGCCCGAGGGGCTGTCCGCCTATTTCCTGCAGCGTCGTGCCGATCCCGACTGGCTGGGCTGCAATGTCACCATTCCCCACAAGATCGCGGTGATGGACTATACCGACGATCCGGGTGGGGCGCGCGACCGGATCGGCGCGATGAACACCATCGCCAGCGAGACCGGCGGGCCGCTGATCGGAACCAACACCGATGCCGGCGGGTTCCTGCAGCCGCTGCTGCGCGACAAGTGGAAGGGCCGCCATGCGGTGCTGATCGGCGCGGGCGGCGCGGCGCGGGCGATCCTGTTCGCGCTCACCAGCCTGGGCGTGCCGGAGATCACGATCATGGCGCGCGATCGGGCCAAGGGACAGGCGCTGCTCGACCGGGCCGGGGTGAAGGGCAAGGTGATCGGCATGACCGATGCGCTGCCGACCGCCGACCTGCTGCTCAACAGCACGTCGCTGGGCATGGTCGGCCAGCCGGCGCTGGATCTGGACCTTTCGCCGTTGCCGGCGAGCGCGACCGTCTATGACATCGTCTATGCGCCGCTGGAGACGGGCTTGCTGAAGGCGGCGCGCGGCCGGGGCCTCAAGACTCTCGACGGGCTGGAAATGCTGATCGGCCAGGCGGCGCTGGCGTTCGACATCTTCTTCGATGCGGAGGCACCGCGCGAACTGGACGCGGAACTGCGCGCGCTGCTCACGGCGGCGGACTGAACGGCGACGGGGTGAAGATCTACGGCCTCACCGGCTCGATCGGCATGGGCAAGTCGGCGGTTGCGGCGATGTTTCGTCGTGAAGGCGTGCCGGTGTTCGATGCCGATGCCGAGGTGCATCGGCTGCAGGGGCCGGGCGGCCGGCTGATCCCGGCGATCGAGGCGCGCTTTCCCGGCACCACCGGGCCGCAGGGCGTTGACCGGACGAAGCTGGGCGCGGCGGTGTTCGGCCATCCCGCCGAATTGAAGGCACTGGAGGCGATCGTCCATCCGGCCGTGGGCGAGTCGCGCCGGCGATTCCTCAAACGCTACCGATCGCGCCAAATCGTGATTCTGGACGTGCCCTTGCTGTTCGAGACGGGTGGCTACCGGCGCATGGCGGGCATCATCGTCGTCAGTGCGCCCGCCTGGAAACAGCGGCGGCGGGTGCTGGCCCGGCCGGGCATGACGGTGGCAAAATTTCGTAGAATCCTGCACTTGCAGCTGCCCGATGCTGAAAAGCGGCTAAGGGCAGACTATATCATCAACACGGGTACGACATTTGCCGCAACCCGAGCACAGGTCAGGCGTCTGGTCGCTTGCCTTGGCGCCCGGACAGGCAGATAAGTAGAGTCATAGAGAGTCGGTTCAAAAGGGCGATGCGCGAGATCATTTTCGACACCGAAACGACGGGATTTGATCCGGCATCCGGCGATCGGCTGGTCGAAATCGGGTGCATAGAGCTTATCAATCGCGTGCCGACCGGCCGCACCTTCCACGCCTATTATAATCCACAGCGCGACATGCCCTCCGCCGCCGAGGCGGTGCATGGCCTGTCGAGCCAGTTCCTGTCGGACAAGCCGCTGTTCCGCGAGGGCGTGGCCGAACTGATGGATTTCCTGGAGGACAGCCCGCTGGTCGCGCACAATGCGCGCTTCGACTTCGGATTCCTCAATCACGAATTGAAGCTGTGCGCGCGCGATGCCGTGTCGATGGACCGGATGATCGACACGGTCGCGATCGCCCGCACCCTGCATCCCGGCGCCAAGCACAGCCTGGACGCGCTCTGCACCCGTTACGGCATCGACCGCAGCCATCGCGTCAAGCATGGCGCGCTGCTCGACGCCGAACTGCTGGCGCAGCTCTATGTCGAATTGACCGGCGGCCGTCAGATCGGCCTGGGTCTTGCACAGGAGGAAGAGAAAGAGATCGTCAGGGTGGAACTGACGGAAACCGCCGTTGTTCGCCCTGTTCGTCCCGCGCGCGTCTTCGCGGCGAGCGCGGAGGAGTTGGAGAGGCATGCCGCTTTCGTCGCGAAGCTGGATAAGCCGCTCTGGCTCGAGGAGGCGCCGCCGGCCTGAACCTGCCGGCGTTTGCCACGTGCCAACCGGGCCGCTGATCCGGCGTCCCGGCAAGAATAAGGAGAAGGCATATGGATATCCGTGTTTCCGGGCATCAGGTCGAGACGGGCGAGGCGCTCAAGCAGCACGTCAGCGACCGGCTGGAAGCGATAGCCGAGAAATATTTCTCCCGCACGATTTCCGCCCAGGTGACCTTCCGACCGGCCCCGCATGGCGCCTTTCATTGTGATATCGTCTGCCATGTGATGACCGGCCTGATCCTGAAGGGCGCCGGCGAGGCGCAGGAGGCGCATCCCGCCTTCGACCAGGCATCGGACCGGATCGAGAAGCAGCTGCGCCGCTATATGCGCCGCCTGAAGGACCGCAGCATCCAGGCCGCCGCGGCCGAGGCGCAGCGCGCCAATGGCTATAGCGTCGATGATATCGATGGCGCGGGCTATACCATCTTCGCCGGTGCCGCCGACGAGGAGGCCGAAGCGGCCGATGCGCCCCTGATCGTTGCCGAAACGCGGGTCGACATTCCCGAGGCCAGCGTGTCCGACGCGGTGATGATGCTGGACCTGCGCAACACCAATGCACTGCTGTTCCTCAATGCCGGCACGTCGGCCTATAATATGGTCTATCGCCGTCAGGACGGCACGATCGGCTGGGTCGAGCCGCGCGGCTGACCCCCTGCCAAGCCGGGCCGCCTGTTGACCTCCGGGTGCAGGCGGCCTATGGGGCCGGGCTTTAGTTTCTCCGAGCAACGCGCATTTTTTTCGACAGGCTGGGCGCGCCTCGGCTGCCCCCGGAAGTAAAATGGTGCATTTCAACGATATTGTCTCGCCGGACGCGCTGGCCACCGAGGTGACTGTGAACGGCAAGAAGATGCTGTTCCAGAAGATCGCGGCTCTGGCGGCGCAATCCTATGGCGTCGATGCCGAAGCGGCCGCCGACGCGCTGCTGGAGCGCGAGCGTCTGGGCTCCACCGGCTTCGGTGGCGGCGTTGCCATTCCCCATGCCAAGCTGCCGGGCCTCGACCGCATGTGCGGCGTGGTCGTTCTGCTCGATCCGCCAGCGCCTTTCGACGCGGTCGATGATGCGCCGGTCGATGTCGTGTTCGCGCTGCTGTCGCCGCAGGACAGCGGCGCCGAGCATTTGAAGACGCTGGCGCGCGTATCCCGCTATCTGCGCGACGAGGCGCAGGTGACGCGCCTGCGCGGTGCCAAGTCGGCCGAGGCGCTGCATGCGCTGCTGGCCGGTGGTGAGGCGCGTGACGCCGCCTGAGGCCGCCGCGCTCGCCAGTGGCGAGGCGGCGCATTTTCGCGCGCTGGAGCATCTCTACAACAGCGCGCCGATCAACGACCTGTTCCTGTCGACCCTGCGCGTGCCGGAACCCGGCCGATCGGTGATCGATTTCGAGGTCGACGAGCGGCATTTCCATGCTGCCGGTGCGGTGCATGGCACCGTCTATTTCAAGATGCTGGACGATGCGGCCTTCTATGCCGCCAACAGCCTGGTCAGCGACCGCTTCCTGCTGACCACCGCCTTCAACCTGCTCTTCACCCGGCCGATCGGCCCCGGAAAGCTGCGCGCCGAAGGGCGCTGGATCAGCGGCAAGCGCCGCGTCTATGTCGCCGAGGCAAGCATTCTCGATTCGGACGGGGAAGAGGTGGGCCGGGGCACCGGCACCTTCATGCGGTCGCAGATTCCGCTGTCATCGCTGCCGGGATATCATGGCTGAGGATAGTCCGGCCGCGCGGCTGACCAGCGCGATGCTGGTCGGCGCACTGGTGAAGCGGGTGAATGCCGCCGGTGGCTTTGCCATGATATTGGCCAAGGGCGATGCAATGAGCGGCGTAATCCTGGTCCAGGTGATGGACAAGGGGCGGGAATCCGCAATTTTCGAACGGGTATCGAACTTTCGCGGCGGCCATGCATTGATGCGCTGTGGACCCCCTGCGGAAGAGGGGCCGGAGGCGTTCGCCGCCTATGCCGAACGCCGACGCAGATCGGACCCCGACCTGTGGCTGGTCGAGCTTGATATCGCGGATGCGGAACGGTTCGCCGCTGAAACGATCTGCTGATCGTTGACTCCTTGCACGCGCGCGGGCAATGGCGGCCGACGCTGAACGCGCAGGTTGCCTGCATTCGTCCATGGGGGGCGGGCCGGTAAACACGCAGACGGGGGGCGGCCGAACGTCACAGAATATCGGTTACAATCGACGTTTCTGGCCAATAACCGCACGATTTTGAGCAATAATGAGTTTTCGTCTGAAGGCCGCGATCATCGCGGCATTTACGCTGTCGGCCGCTGCGGCTGTTACGGCGTCGGACATGTCGAGCGCCAGCGAGGCCTCCCTGTCCACGGTTTCCCTGCCGGAAACCGCCGCGCTGACTAGCGCACCCACGGCCGGCACCAAGCCCGCCGTCGTTTTCGCTGCGCCGCAGGAAGTCGCGCAGTCGCTGGATTCCGGCTCCAAGGCTGGCAGCAATTTTTCGACCGATATCGAGCCCAAGGCCGAGACCCTGGCAGCCCTGGTTGATGCGCAAGGCGCTCCCGAGGATGTCGAAGGCGACATGAAGTGCCTGGCCGGTGCGGTCTATTTCGAATCCAAGGGTGAAACGCTGGAGGGCCAGCTGGCCGTTGCGCGCGTCATCATCAACCGCGCCAAGTCGGGCCGCTTCGCCAGCAGCCTGTGCGGCGTCATCTATCAGCCAAGCCAGTTCAGCTTCGTGCGTGGTCACGGCATGCCGCCGATCAACATCGCCAGCGATTCCTGGCGCGAGGCGGTTGCGATCGCGCAGATCGCCCTGGACGACAGCTGGGACAGCCAGGCCGAAGGCGCGCTGTTCTTCCATGCCCGCCGCGTGTCGCCGGGCTGGGGCAAGACCAAGCTGGCGTCGATCGACAATCACGTCTTCTATCGCTGATCCGCGCTCACCGCGCGACAGTGACGCCCTTTTGAAGGCCGGTTCGGACCCCATGTCCGAATCGGTCTTTTCTTTTGTTCCCTTCCTGTTCTAGGTTTCGTGGACAAAGGGTATCCATTGCAGGGCTGAGACGAGATTGACGAAGCCGAGGTAGGACTCTTTGGTTTTGTCGTATCGAGTTGCGATACGCCGCCAGTTCTTGAGTTTGTTGAAGAGGCGTTCGACAAGATTGCGCCAACGGTATTTTTCGCGATCGTGTGGGATTGGATCGCGCCGATTGCTTTTGGCGGGAATGACAGCCTCAACGTCAGCATTGGCCAATTCCTCGCGGATGGCATCTGCATCGTAGCCCTTGTCCGCCAACAATGCCTCGATCTTATGAGCAATCAAACGGAACAGCGGGCCAAAGCCTTGGATATCGTGGCTCTGGCCCGGCGTCAGGACAAAGCCGAGCGGTCGGCCTTTGGCATCGCAGCGGGCGTGGAGCTTTGTGCTGAAATCCGCCTCGCGATCGGCCAAGCGCCTCGGTTTCCTGAGTCCCTTTTTTATGCCGACGGCACAATGATGTGCTCGGACCACGGTGCTGTCGATCATGTCCGCAGTGGCATCACGAGCCACCATTTCGCCCAGTGTCTCGAGCATCGCCTCGAACACCCCGGTCGTAACCCAGCGCCGGTAGCGGCGGAAAACGCTGTTCCACTTGCCATATTCATCCGGCAAGTGGCGCCATTGCGAACCTGTGCGGGCGATCCACATCATGCCTTCGAAATACAGCCGGTTGTCCTGTGCTGGACGACAGCCACGACCACGCTCAGATGGCAGTAATGTGCCGATGATCCCCCACTCGTCCTCCGTCAGCCCAATACGCTCGCCCAACGCCACCTCCAAAAGGCAGCCTTGAATCAACGCCCGATCCTGCTGTCAACCTTTGTCCACGAAACCTAGTCTGGTGCCATGACCATCCAAGACGCCGCCCAAGACGCCGATCGCTGTTCACCGCTGACCGATGGGACCGCGCTGGCGGTTGCGCGCGGCACGCTGCGCCTGTTTCACCGTCATGACATGAACGGCATATTGGAAGTGCCGCTGCCCAATGGCCGGCGAGCCGACATCATGGCGATCGACAGCGCCGGGCGCCTGACCATCGTCGAGATCAAGTGCAGCCGGGCGGACCTGCTGGGCGACATGAAATGGCCGGATTATTTCGACTATTGCGACCGCTATTTCTGGGCTGTGCCATCGGGCTTCGACATCAGCCTGTTCGACAGCGAGGCGCTGTGGCCGGCCCGCACCGGCCTGATCGTCGCGGACCAATATGATGCCGAACTGGTGCGGGCCGCGCCGTTCGAGCCGCTGGCCGCCGCCCGGCGCAAGGCGGAGACGCTGCGCTTCGCCCGCCGCGCCGCCCGCCGCCTGTCGGCGCTGGCGGACCCGGATTATGCGGCGGAATTGGGCTGGTAAGGGTTAAAGAAAAGGGCGGCCAGGCCGCCCTTTTTCATATCAGAAGACCGGACCCTGGACCGGGCCCTTGGGCGCGGCGGCGTTGGTCTTGGCGGAATCGAGCGCTTCGACCAGACCCGGCGTGCGGCTGTCGCGCTCGGCATAGTCGCGGGCGGACATGCCGGCGATGGTGTCGCGCTTGTCCGCATTGGCGCCCTGCGCCACGAGCAGGCGGACCAGGCCGATGTCGCGCAGCTGCACCGCGCGGATCAATGCGGTCTCGCCGCTGCCATTGGTCTTGTCGACCTGGGCGCCGCGGGCGAGCAGCAGGCGCACGCCTTCCTCGTACCGGTTCTGCACGGCGAGCAGCAGCGGCGTGGTGCCATTATTGTCGGCCAGGTTCGGATTGGCGCCCTTCGACAGCATGAAGTTGAGCCATGTCGTGTCGCGGCGGCCGATGACGATGTGCAGCGCGGTTTCGCCGGTGGTGACGTCACGGCTGTTGATGACGGTCGAACCCGGCTTCTGCAGCAGTTCGGTCGCCTTGTCGCCGTCAGCGTCCTTCACCGCCTTGAGGAAGTTGTAATTGTTGGAAAACTGGGCCTGGGCCGCAACCGGGGCCATCAGTGCCAGGGTGATGGCGGCAGGCCGCGCCAGAAACAGCCAGGTGGAAAGTCCGCTCTTCATCCCAATCTTCATCGTCGCGCGCCCCGTTCGATTTGCAAATCGGCCCATAGCAAGGCATGGCAGGCGACACCATGAACAAAGCGCTGATCTCGCTCGCCCTGCCGCTTCTGGCCTTGCTGACGGCATGCAATATGGGGGCTGGCGGCAACGCATCAAGCGGCGAGAGCGAACAGGGCAATCTGGTCGGCGCGCGCATCGGCGCGCCCTTCACCCTGATCGACCAGGACGGCAAGACCGTTCATTGGGACGATTATAAGGGCCAGTATCGGATCGTCTATTTCGGCTACACCTATTGCCCGGATGTCTGCCCGGTCGATCTGCAGCGGATCATGCAGGCGTTCAGTGCCTTCGAGAAGGCAGCGCCCGCCCGCGCCGCGAAGGTGCAGCCGATCTTCATCAGCGTCGATCCCAAGCGGGACACGCCCGCGGTGTTGAAGCCCTATGTCGCGGCCTTCCACCCGCGCCTTGTCGGCCTGACCGGCACGCCGGAGCAGATCGCGAAGGTGGCCAAGGACTTCGTCGTCCTCTACAATGCGGAAAAGCCGGAGGGGGCGAGCGACTATCTGGTCAGCCACAGCCGCACGCCCTATCTATTCGGGCCGGACGGCAAGCCGATCGCGCTGGTGCCGGTGGATGATCCGGGCACGCCGGACGTGGACGAGGGCGCGCCGGATATCGTGCGCGCCTTTCTCGAAAAATGGGTCAAGTGACATTTGGACTTCTGGGACAAGCCCCTCGACAAGCTGAACCGCGCCGAATGGGAGGCGCTGTGCGACGGTTGCGGCAAATGCTGCCTGCACAAGGCGGAAGATGAGGACACGGGCCGCATCTATCCGACCAATGTCGCCTGTCGCCTGCTCGACCGGCATAGCGGCCAATGCACCAACTATCCCGACCGGCGGCGGTTCGTGCCCGATTGCGTGCGGCTGACCCCGGCCAAGGTGAAGCAGATCAGCTGGCTGCCGCGCACCTGTGCCTATCGGCTGCGCGAGGCGGGCCTGCCGCTGCCCGAATGGCATTATCTGGTCTGCGGCGATCGCGAGGCGGTGCATCGGGCCAAGGAATCCGTGCGCGGCTGGACCGTGGCGGAGGCCGATGCGGGCGATTGGGAACATCATCTTGTCGACCGAGAGCTCTGAGGCAGAAATCCTGATCGATGGCGTCGCCATGCCGGTGCGGGTGCGCCGGTCCGCGCGAGCGCGCGCCTACAAGCTGACGATCGACGGGCTGCGCGGCGAATTGCGGCTGTCGCTGCCGGCGCGGGCGAACCTCAAGCGTGCGCTGGGTTGGGCGCAGGGGCATGAGGATTGGGTCCGGGCGCAAATGGCGGTGACGCCGGCGGTGACGCTGCTGGGCGATGGCGCGACCTTCCCGCTGGAGGGGCGCGAGGTGCGCATCTGCTGGATCGCGGGGGCGACCCGCACGATCCGGCTGGAGGACGACCGGCTGATCCTGGGCGGGGCGGCGGAATCGGTCGGCGCGCGGGTGCTGCGCTGGCTGCGGACACGGGCCAAGGCCGTGCTGGAGGCGGAGACGCTGGCGATGGCGCAGGACCATGGCCTGATCGTCGCCTCGGTCGGCACTGGCGACACGCGCAGCCGCTGGGGCAGTTGCACGTCGAGCGGGGCGATCCGCTATAGCTGGCGGCTGATCCTGGCGCCGGCCTGGGTGCGGCGATCGACCGTGGCGCATGAACTGGCGCATCTGCTGCACATGGACCATAGCCCGGCCTTCCACGCCGCCCATGCCCGCATCTATGGCGAGGATCCGCGCCCGGCGCGCGCCTGGCTGAAGGCCCATGGGGCGGGCCTGCACCGCTATCAGGCCTGAACCGATGGCGCGCCGGAAACGCTATCTGACCGCCACCATGCCGGATGGCTATGTGAAGAAGATCGGGCCGACCGCCGACCCCTTCACCCATTATTGGCGGATCGTGGCCGTGCTGGAAAATGGCAAGACCGAAGTGTTCTGGGGCCACACCCGCTCGCTGGCCGAGGCGAAGAAGAAGCGCGCCGCCGCGCCCGACGGCGCGCGGATGCGGGGCTGGACATCCTATCAGTTCGAGATGGTCGAACTGGTGGAAAGCGCGGATTAGCCCCGATGCGGCCAGGCGCCGTCGGCGTCGCCGCCGGGGCAGTCATGGTCGGTATCGCGCGGATAGGGCAGGCCACAGGCGCTGCAGGTGGCATAATGGCCCTGTTTCAGCCCATGGCCGACCGCGACCCGCTCGTCGAAGACATAGCAGTCGCCCTGCCACCGGCTCTGGGCCTCCGGCATTTCCTCCAGATAGCGCAGGATCCCGCCCTTGAGGTGATAGACCTCGTCAAAGCCGCGCGCCTTGACCAGCGCGGTCGATTTTTCGCAGCGAATGCCGCCGGTGCAGAACATCGCGATCTTCGGGCTGCGGCCCTCGTCACGCAGCTTGGCGGCGAAATCGTCGAACCAGGCCGGAAATTCGCGGAAGGAGCGGGTGGCCGGGTCGATCGCATTCTCGAACGTGCCGACCGCCACCTCATAGGCGTTGCGCGTGTCGATGATGACGGTGTCGGGATCGGCGATCAGCGCATTCCAGTCCGCGGGATCGAGATGGACGCCGGCCTGATGGGCGGGGTCCAGGTCGCCCGCGCCCAGCGTCACGATCTCCGCCTTCACCTTGACCTTCATCTTGCCGAAGGGGGCGCTGTCGGCGGTCGCATATTTCACATCGACGTCAGCGCAGCCGGGCAGGGCACGGATATGGGCGACCAGCCGCTCGATCGCGTCAGCCGTGCCCGCGACGGTGCCGTTGATGCCTTCACACGCCAGGATCAGCGTGCCGCAGGTGCCAAGATCGGCGCAGAGCGCGCGCAGATCGGCGGCGGTTGCCTGCGGGTCGGCGAAGGTGGCGAAACGGTAGAGGGCTGCGACGGTGAACATGGGGAGCCCTATAGGCGCTGGCGCGCATACTTGAAAGCCGGGCGAAGAGGGCGCATAGCCGGGCGATGGTTCCCCTTTCGTTCGCAGGTCATGATTTCCTGGCTTTGCCGGAGGCGGCTTTGTTCTGGCCGGCCCAGGGCGCGCTGCTGGTGGCCGACCTGCATTTCGAGAAGGCGAGCTGGTATGCGCGCTTCGGCCAGTTCCTGCCGCCGCACGACAGCGCGGCGACGCTGGACATGATCGAGGCGCTGGTGGCGCGCACCGGCGCGCGGGCGATCTGGTCGCTGGGCGACAGTTTTCATGATGCCGATGGCGCGGCGCGGCTGGACCCGCGGGCGCGGGCGCGATTGCAGGCGCTGACCGAACGGCTCGACTGGCTGTGGATAACCGGCAATCATGACGTCGGCGTGGCGCAGATGCCGGGCGGACGCCGTGCGGTCGAGGCGGAGGTAGACGGCGTCTGGCTGCGGCATGAGGCCGACCCGGCCGACCCCCGGCCGGAGATATCGGGCCATTTCCACCCCAAGCTGCGCCTGTCGCTGCGCGGCCGGCATGTGTCGCGCCGCTGCTTCGTCGGATCGCCGACCAAGTTGATCCTGCCGGCGCTCGGCGCGCTGACGGGCGGGCTGGATGCGGGCCATGGCGAGATACAAAAGGCCGTCGGGCCGGGTGCAATGGCGTTGATACCCGTTTCCGACCGATTGCTGCGCTTTCCGCTGACGTAAGCAAACGCTACGGAAACCGGGCGTTAAATTGTTGCTGCTAGGCAACAGGACTATGCGGCCATCATCACGCAACTGCGGAAAAAGCCCGGAATCACGCGATATATTGCGTTATTCCGACTGTGGCAGCATAATCGCGCATAGTCCCGACCCGGCAAAAAGCCAGGCGGGCCAGGAGAGGATGCACATCATGATGCACAAGAGCCTTTGGCTGCTGTCCGCCGGTGCCGTCGCACTGGTGGGCGCCATACCGCTTGCCCATGCCCAGGATGCCGCGCCGCAGGCGGCGGTGGACACCGAAAGCGTCGACATCATCGTCACTGCGACCCGCCGCGCCAGCCCGTTGTCCGACGTACCGATTGCGGTATCGGCGGTCGGCCAGCAGGCGATGCAGAACAGCGGCGCCAATGATATTCGCGCGCTCAACCAGCTGGCGCCGTCCCTGCTGGTTTCTTCTACCGGGACCGAGGCCAATGGTTCGGCCCGTATTCGCGGCATCGGCACGGTCGGCGACAATCCTGGCCTGGAAAGCTCGGTCGCGGTGTTCATCGACGGCGTCTATCGGTCGCGCACCGGTGCGGGCCTCAATGATCTGGGCGAGATCGAGCGGGTCGAGGTGCTGCGCGGGCCGCAGGGCACGTTGTTCGGCCGCAACGCGTCGGCCGGCCTGATCAACATCGTCAGCAAGGCGCCGGAATTCACCCTGGGTGGCATGGCCGAGGCGACCTATGGCAATTATGATTATTGGCGCCTGGCCGGGCGCATCACGGGCCCGATCGCCAAGGGGATCGCGCTGAGCCTGGACGGCGTCTGGTCCAAGCGCGACGGTTTCTATGATCTGGTCGATGCCAGCGGCAACAAGGTTGGCGATACCAATGATCGCGACCGCTATTTCCTGCGTGGTCAGGCGCTGATCGAACCCAATGATGCCCTGTCGATCCGACTGATCGGCGATTATACCAATCGCGACGAAAGCTGCTGTGGCGCGGCCTATGTAGAGACGCGCGAACGGCGGCCGGCGACCGGCGGCGGCTATAGCACGGCGCCGTTCAACCGCATCGGCGCGATCCTGGCCGGGCAGGGCAGCGTCTTCCCCGCCGATCCCTATGATCGCGAGCTGACCATCACCGAAGGGCGCGACTATGTCAGCAAGCTCAAGGATTGGGGCGTGTCGGGCGAGATCAACTATGATCTGGGCGGCGCGAAACTGACCAGCATCACCGCCTATCGCGACTATAAATCTCGCGACTATGGCGATTATGACTATTCGGGCGCCGACCTTCTCTATCGCGATCCCAACACCTATCGCCAGTTCAAGACCTTCACCCAGGAATTGCGGGCGCAGGGTTCAGCCTTCAACGAGGCGCTCGACTGGCTGGTGGGCGGATATTACGCCAATGAGAAGCTGACGCTGGAAGATAATATCCGCTTCGGCGCCGACTATGGCCGCTTTGCCGCCTGCCGCCTGATGGCGGGCGCGGGCGTCAACAGCAACTTCACTGCGGCGCAACTGGCGGCCTGCGGCAGCGGTCTTGCCACGTCGGCGCTGATCGGCGGCACGCAGGCCAATCTCAACGCCGGGCTTACCGCCGCGCTGATCAATGCCGGATTGCCGGCCGGCGTTGCGGCGGCACAGGCGGGGGCGATCTCCACCGGTCTTGGCAATGGCCTGCGCGCGCTGGCGGCGATCCCGGAAGGCACCGGCGACGTCGCCTCCATCTATCGCCAGAAGAGCGAGAATTGGGCGCTCTTTACCCATAATATCATCCACATCACCAAGCGGCTCGATCTGACCCTGGGCCTGCGCTACACTCATGAATCGAAGAAGTTCTCTTCGGATTTCAATAACAACAACGCGACCTGCGCGGCGCTGCAGGCATCTTCGCTGCCGACGCTGGCGACCAATGCGTCGCTGGGCAGTGCGGCGGCGCTGGCGGGCGGCATCCTGACGCTCGGCTGCCTTGGCAATGGCTCGACCACGCTCAATGCGCTCGACCTCAACGACAAGATCAGCGACGGCGAGTTCAGCGGCACGGCGGTGCTGTCGTGGAAGCCGATCGACGAGATGCTGGTCTATGGCAGCTATTCCAAGGGCTATAAGGCGGGCGGCTTCAACCTCGACCGCTTCCAGCTGGGATCGACCGGCCTGAACACGGTGCCGGCGGTCTATGCGCCGCGCACCAATGCCGATGTGACGAGCCTGCGCTTCGCCGCAGAGAAGGTCGATGCCTTTGAAATCGGCCTTAAATATACCCAGCCGAAATGGAGCGCGAACATCGCGGCCTTCCGTCAGGAGTTCAAGAATTTCCAGCTGAACACCTTCAACGGCACCAGCTTCGTTGTGCAGAATATCAATGGCTGTGACAGCGCCCTGTCGGCGTCGCGGACCTGCGATTCGGGCGATGTCGGGCCGGGCCTGATCAGCCAGGGCGTGGAACTGGAACTGACCGCTTCACCGGTGCGCCATTTCCGCCTGACCGGCGGCCTGACCTACGCACGGGCGAAATTCGCCAAGCGGCTGGTCGGCAGCGGCGATGGCAGCGTGCCGCTCGATCCGGCACTGTTCCTGCTGCCCGGATCGATCAACAGCAATGCGCCGCAACTGGTGACGACTGCGAGCATGGCCTGGACGCCCGATATCGGGTCGAACGGCCTGTCCGCGCTCTTCTACATCGATGGCCGCATGATGAGCGACTATAATACCGGGTCCGACCTGTTCCCGGAAAAGGCGCAGGACGGCTTTGCGGTGTTCAATGCGCGCGTCGGCCTGCGGGGCAAGGATCAGCGCTGGGCGGTCGAATTCTGGGGCCAAAATATCTTCAACCAGGATTATACCCAGGTCGCCTTCAGCAGCCCGCTCCAGTCGAGCAGCCCGGCGACATCGACCACCGGGCAGTTCGTGCAGGGCGCGCCGATGGCGAACCAGCTCATCTCCGCCTATCTGGCCGAACCCCGCACCTATGGCATTACCTTGCGGGGGCGTTTCTGATCATCCCCAGGCCGCTCCGGGGGACGGGGCGGCTGACGGGGGCGCGTTCGCCGAACAGGGCGGTGCCGACGCGAATGTCGGTGGCGCCCAGCATCAGGGCGGTTTCGAAATCGCCCGACATGCCCATCGACAGGCGCGGGAGGCCCTCTTCCCGCGCCATTTTCGCGAGCAGGGCAAAATAGGGGGCGGGCTCGACATCGGCCGGGGGCAAGCACATCAGGCCGAGCAAGGGGATGTCGGCGTCGCGCGCGGCGGCGATCAGCGCCGGCACATCGGCGATCGGGCAGCCGCCCTTCTGTTCCTCGGCGCCGATATTCACCTGAATGAAGCAGGGCAGGCGCTTGCCCGCGGCGTCCATCGCCTTGGCGAGCGCGCTCAGCAGCGAAAGGCGATCGAGCGAATGGATGACATCGAACAGGGCGACAGCATCGGCCGCCTTGTTCGACTGCAACTGGCCGACCAGATGCAGGGTCAGATCCGAGAATTGCTCGCGCAGGGCGGGCCATTTGTCCTGGCTTTCCTGGACGCGGTTTTCGCCGAAGACGCGCTGGCCGGCGTGGATCAGCGGAAGGATCGCTTCGGCCGGCTGGGTCTTGGACACGGCGATCAGATTGATGTCGTCGGCACTGCGCTGGGTCAGGCGGGCGGCGCGGTCGATCTGGTCGCGCAGGGTGGCGAGGCGGGCCGCAGCTTCGGGGATGTCGGTGGTCATGGCGGCTGCTATAGGCGATGGCCATGCACGCCCGCCACCGCAAAAAGCTGCCCGGCCTCTGGCTGATGACCGATGAGCGGGTGGAGGATGCGTCGTTGCTGGCGGCGGCGGCGCGCTTGCCATGCGGGCGCGCGGGAATCGTCTTTCGCCATTATCGCACCAAGGCGGTGAAACGGCGCGCACTGTTCGAGGCATTGCGGGCGATTGCGCGGCGGCGGCGACTGGTGCTGATGCTGGCGGGGGACGCGCGAACGGCGGCGGCCTGGCGCGCGGATGGCTGGCATGGGCGGGATGGGGCGAAAAATTTCCACAGACTTATCCACAGCCAGGCGGCGCATGACCGGCGGGAGGTCGCAGCGGCACGGTCGGCTGACCTGGTCTTCCTTTCGCCGCTGTTCCTGACCCGGTCGCATCCTGGTGCCGGGGCGCTGGGGCGGATCGGCTTTGCGGCGCTTGCGCGGCAGGCGAAGGCGCCGGTGATCGCGCTGGGCGGGGTCAGGGCAAAGCACCGGCATATGCTACGCGGAATCGGCGCGGTGGGCTGGGCGGCGATCGACGGACTGACCGACCATATATGAATCCGGGTCATGGGGCCTAGCGCGGATGCGGGCCTAATAGCCTGTGGATAAGTCGGCTAGGCTGGGGGATGCCGTTCCTTTTGCGGAGACCCGACATGACCGAACCCACCGACGCGCGCCGATCCTTTGGCGATCTGGCGCCTCATCTGGCGGAAATGACCGACAAGACCCTGTTCGGCGAAGTCTGGACCGATCCGGCATTGTCGCCGCGCGACCGCAGCCTGATCACCATCACCAGCCTCATCTCGCTCTATTGCGGCAATGAGCTGCCCTTTCACCTGCAGCGGGCGCTCGACAATGGGCTGACGCGCGCGGAGATCATCGCGACCATCACTCATCTGGCCTTCTATGCCGGCTGGCCGCCGGCGATGACCGCATCGGTGGCGCAGGAGCCGGGCGTGCTGTCGCTGTCGGCGGTGGCGATCGCCGGAAAGCCAGCCAGCATCCGCCTGCTGGAAGTCTATGCCAGTGACGCGGCCTATCAGGCGCATCTCAAGACACCGCATTTCCTGAAATATAAGCAGGGCACTGCCGACATGGTGCAGTCATTGCGCCTGATCGAGACGGAGCCGGTCATGCTCTGCGCCAAGGGTGGCGGCAGTTACTGTTGACGCGTTGGAGTGATCGGCATCAGGCGATGCCGATCATGCGTATCCTAGCCTTTTCAGGCGATCAGAATTTGAAGATGGTGCCCAGATAGACGGCCTGGTTGTCCTGGCGCTCGTCGGTCATCGGGGTCAGGCGGCCGGCAACGCTGTTGTTGTAGCGGATGCCCGCCGTCACGTTGAGGTTGCGGGTCAGCGAGTAGGAGCTGGCCAGATCCAGCGAATAATCCTTGTCCGCACTCGGGTTGCGGACGGTCGCCGTCGGCTCGCGGCGGCTTTCCAGCAGCACCTTGGTGCTGAAGCGATCCTTCTTGCCGTCATCCAGCGAGAAATTCTTCGCATCGACCATGGTTTCGACCGGAACCGGGTCCAGCGCCTTGCGGCCGGTATTTTCCGGCAGGGCGAACTTGCGCCAGCCATGCTCGCCATTCAGGCTGAAGCTGACGGGCGCGATGTTGACCGGGACCACCGAGCGGTTGGCGGCAACGCGATCGACGTCGCTGGCGCGCACCATGACGGTGATCGAGCGCTGGCCGCTGAGCGAACCGCTGGTCGGCGTGAAACGGAAATTCTGGCGACCGGCCGAGGCGGCGATCTTCGCATAGGCCGCAGCCAGGCGCGAATCCTTGGTCGTGGGGGTGAAGGAGGAAATGCTGCCCAGCGCGCCAAGCGACACAGGAGCTTCCTCACGCATGCGGACGAGATCGGTTGCGGCGCCAAAAGCGGGCGACAGCATGAAGCCAGCGACGGCGATCGCCGAGCCTGCCAATGCCAAATGTCCCCGTTTCACGCGCATGATTCGAATCTCTTCCCCACCGGTTATTTTTCAAGACGCATTAGACACCAAAAAGCGCCATTGACCAGAGGCGCCATCCGCTTTTTGTCTGAGCTGTTGCACAGAGTACACAGACTCCGAGGACGGGTTGCGACGATCCGTGGCGTGTCGGACCCGCGCGCCCCCTTGCCCAATGGCGCGCGTCGACTATAGAAGCGGGGCGTTTTTCGTCTTTTCAAGCTAGGACATGCCTGATGGTCCGTCGCCTTCCCGTTACCCTTTCCTCCGGTCTTCTGCTGGCTGCGCTCCTGCCGCTTGCCGCATGCGGGGGCGGCGCGAAGGAACGGCCCAAGGCCGATCTGGCCGCGTCGAAGGTCACCACCATCGGCGTCAACGCCTATCTGTGGCGCGCCAGCCTGGACACGCTGTCCTTCATGCCGATGGTGCAGACCGATTCCAACGGCGGCGTCATCGTCACCGACTGGTATACCAATCCCAACACGCCGAGTGAACGGATGAAGGTCACCGTGTCGATCCTGGATCAGGATCTGCGCGCCGACGCGCTGCGCGTGGCCGCCAGCCGCCAGGTCAACCAGAATGGCCAGTGGGTCGATGCCCCGGTGCAGGCCGCGACGGTGCAGAAGCTGGAGGAGATCATCCTGACCAAGGCGCGCGACCTGCGCCGCATGGCAATCGGCTGAACCACCCCTTTCGGGCGCGACTGATACGGTAACGCCCTGTTTTCAAACCATCGGGGCTGGGCTTTTACAGAGCCCAGCCCGCTTGCATTTGTAAGGACATGACATGCAAAGGCGCTTCAACCCGCTGGAGGCCGACGCCCGCTGGCAGGCCGTCTGGGACGAGAAGCAGAGCTTCAAGGCGGATGATGCCTCGACGAAGCCGCGCAGCTACGTGCTGGAGATGTTCCCCTATCCGTCGGGGCGCATCCATATCGGTCATGTCCGCAACTATTCGATGGGCGACGTACTGGCGCGCTTCCGCCGGATGACCGGCCATGAAGTGCTGCATCCGATGGGCTGGGATGCGTTCGGCATGCCGGCCGAAAATGCAGCGATGGAAAAGAAGGTGCATCCGGGCGAATGGACCCGGTCCAACATCGCCAATATGCGCGCGCAGCTGAAGAAGCTGGGTTTCGCGATCGACTGGAGCCGCGAACTCGCCACCTGCGAGCCGGACTATTATGGCCATGAACAGGCGCTGTTCCTGGACATGCTGGAATCCGGCCTGGTCTATCGCAAGGAAAGCCAGGTCAACTGGGATCCGGTCGACATGACCGTGCTGGCGAACGAGCAGGTGATCGACGGGCGCGGCTGGCGTTCGGGCGCGCTGGTCGAAAAGCGCAAGCTCAACCAGTGGTTCCTCAAGATCACCCAGTTTGCCGACGATCTGCTGGAGGGCCTCCAGACGCTCGACCAGTGGCCCGACAAGGTGCGGCTGATGCAGGAAAACTGGATCGGCAAGTCGGTCGGCCTGCAGTTCAGCTTCAAGCCGGTCGCGCCGTTCGACAGCGAAATCGAAGTCTATTCGACCCGTCCCGACACGATCTTCGGCGCCAGCTTCGTTGCGATCGCCGCCGACCATCCGGTCGCGCAGGCCGTTGCCGCGAACAATCCGGACGCGGTCGCCTTCATCGAGAAGTGCAAGGAAGGCGGCACCACCGCCGCCGAGCTGGAAACGGCGGAGAAGCTGGGCTTCGACACCGGCCTGACGCTCGCGCATCCGTTCGATCCGGAATGGCACCTGCCCGTCTTCATCGCCAATTTCGTGCTGATGGATTATGGCACCGGCGCCGTCATGGGCGTGCCCGCGCATGACCAGCGCGACCTCGACTTCGCGCGCAAATATATGCTGCCGGTCGAGCGCGTCGTCGCGCTGGATGGCGAAGCCGACAAGCCGATCCATGACGAGGCCTATACCGGCCCCGGCAATCTGGTGAACTCGCGCTTCCTGGACGGCATGGCTGTCGAAGCCGCCAAGGCCGCCGTCATCGCCCGCGCCGAGGGTGAAGGCTGGGGCGCGGGCAAGACCGTGTTCCGCCTGCGCGACTGGGGCGTGTCGCGCCAGCGTTACTGGGGCACCCCGATCCCGGTCATCCATTGCGATGATTGTGGCGTGGTGGGCGTGCCCAAGGACCAGCTGCCGGTGAAGCTGCCCGAGGATGTGACCTTCGACATTCCCGGCAATCCGCTGGACCGCCACCCGAGCTGGAAGCATGTCGATTGCCCCACCTGCGGCAAGGCAGCGCGGCGCGAGACCGACACGCTCGACACCTTCGCGGATTCGAGCTGGTATTTCATCCGCTTCGCCAGCCAGCCCGACGACAAGCCGTTCGATCGTGCGACCGTCGAGCAGTGGCTGCCGGTCGGCCAATATATTGGCGGCGTAGAACATGCGATCCTGCATCTCCTCTACGCCCGTTTCTGGACCCGTGCGCTGCAGCATATGGGCCAGCTGGGCTTTGCCGAGCCCTTCACCGGCCTGTTCACCCAGGGCATGGTGACGCACGAGACCTACAAGGCTGCGATCCCAGTTGATCCGCCTTCAGATTACGACGGTTCTCATCCCGAGGTGTATGCCGTCGAACAGTGGGTCTCGCCGGCGGATATCGAACGACGTGATGGCAAGGTCTTCTTGGCCGGGACTGACACGGAAGTTACCATTGGCCGCGTCGAGAAGATGTCCAAGTCGAAGAGGAATGTCGTCGATCCCGACGACATCATCGAGCAGTACGGCGCCGACGCCGTCCGCTGGTTCATGCTGTCGGACAGCCCGCCCGAGCGCGACCTGCCCTGGACCGAGGCCGGCATCGAGGGCAGCTGGCGCTTCGTCAACCGGGTCTGGCGCCTGTTCGGCGAAGCCGATGCGGCGGCGGAAGGCCAGGACAAGGCCTTGGATCGCAAGCTGCACCAGACGATCGACGGCGTCGCCAAGGATATCGAGGCGCTGGGCTTCAACAAGGCCGTCGCCAAGATCTATGAGCTGGTGAACGCGATCGAGAAGGCCAAGCCGTCGGCCAGCCGCACCGCCGCGATCCGCGCGCTGGCGCTGCTGGTGGCGCCGATGACCCCGCATCTGGCCGAAGAGGGCTGGGCCGAGATGGCACAGCCGGGCCTGATCGCCGAAGCCGCCTGGCCGGCGGTCGATCCGGCACTGCTGGTCGAAGACGAGGTGACCATCGCCTGCCAGGTGATGGGCAAGCTGCGCGACACCATCACCGTGCCCAAGGGCACGCCCAAGGACGAGCTGGAAAAGCTGGCACTGGCGGCGCCGAACGTCGTTCGCACGCTGGACGGCGCCACCCCCAAGAAGGTGATCGTGGTGCCCGACCGTCTGGTCAATCTGGTCATCTGACCTGTGCCCGTCACCCCGACCTTTGGTTCGACAAGGGCGGGGTGACGGGATAAGGATCATGCCCATGAAGCGCATCCTTCCCCTCGTCGCCCTGACCTTTCTTACCGCCTGCGGGCTGCGCCCGGTCTATGGCGGCGGCAGCCATGGCGCGGTGGCGCAGGGGCTGGGCCATGTCGAGGTGCAGGATATTGCGGGCAAGGGCGGCTGGCTGATGCGCAACGCCCTCAACGACCGGCTTGGCGCGATCAGCAATGGTTCCGGCCCCAGCTACAAGCTGGTGGTAAAGCTGGACGATCAGATCAGCGGCTTCGGTCTGCGGTCCGACGCGGCCATCACCCGTGAGCGGCGCACGCTGCGGGCGCGCTATCAACTGATCGATGAAGCGACCGGCGCGCAGGTGCTGGACGATAGCGCCGGGTCGGACGCCGGCATCAACGCGACGTCGAGCGAATATGCGACGATCGCGGCCGAAGATACGGCGCTGGAGCGGCTGTCGGAGATCGTGGCCGACCAGATCGTCACCCGCCTGGCGCTGTATGCGACGCGCAAGGAGGGCGCCCAGGCGGCGCCATCGTCGGCCCCATCGCCGGCGGCGTCGACCGGCCAGTGAAAGCCAATCGCGGCCAGATAGAAAAGGCGCTCGACGCGCCGCCGTCGGATATCCGCTTCTTCCTGCTCTATGGTCCTGACGAGGCGGGCAGCACGGCGCTCGCCAGGCGACTGGAGCGGGCGATGGGGCCGGGGGCCGAGCGGGTTGACCTGGACGTGGCCACGCTGCGCGAGGATCCGGCCCGGCTGGCCGACGAGGCGGCGTCCTTCTCGATGTTCGGCGACAAGCGCTGGGTGCGGATCAACGGCATGGGCGATGAATCGCTGCCAGCGGTCACGGCGTTGCTGGAGGCGGAGGCGGCGGGCAATCCGGTGATCGCGATTGCCGGTGCGCTCAAGGCGACGTCGAAGCTGGTCAAGCTGGCGCTCGACCACAAGGGCTGCATGGCCTTCATCTCCTATCAGCCCGATGCGCGCGAGGCGGAGCAGATCGCCATGGCGACCGCGCGCGAGAACGGCCTGCGCCTGCCGCAGGAACTGGCGCGCCGCATCGTCGACCTGGCCAATGGCGACCGGGCGCTGATGGGAATCGAGATCGAGAAGCTGGTCCTCTATCTCGACGCCGCGCCGGAACAGCCGCGCGAGGCGACGGCGGAGGCGCTGGACGCGCTGTCGGCCGACAATCCCGATTCCGACGCCGCGCCGCTGGTCAATGCGGTGCTGGGCGGCGACCTCCGGGCGATGCACAAGGAACTCAACAATCTGGCGGAGATCGGCGCGGCCATGGCGTTGGTAATCCGGCCGCTGCTGACCCGCGCCATGCTGATTGCCAATATCCGCGCGGATTTTGACAGCAGCGGGCGGCTGGAGGCGGCGGTGGAATCGGCCGGCAAGGCGGTCTTCTGGAAGGAGAAGGGGCTGGTCACCCGCCAGGTGCGGCTGTGGGACGCGACCGGCATCGCGCGCGTCATCCAGCGTCTGGCCCAGGCCGAACGGTCCAGCCGCGGCGGCAAGGGGCTGGGCGACCTGCTGGTGCGGCACGAGCTGCTGGCGATCGCCCGACAGGCGGCGCGCGAGCGGGCCTGATCGCGGACTTGATAAGGGCTTCGGCGGACGCCATATTGCGGCCATGGAAAAGCTGGACCTGAGCGAAGCCGAATGGCGTGCGCGCCTTTCCCCCGAACAATATCATGTGCTGCGCGAAGCGGGCACCGAACGGGCCTTCACCGGCAAATATAACAGCAACAAGGCCGACGGCGTCTATTATTGCGCCGGTTGCGGCGCGGAGCTGTTCGATGCCGAGGAAAAATATGACAGCGGGTCGGGCTGGCCCAGCTTCACCGCGCCGGTCGATATCGACGCGGTCGAGGAAATTCGCGACGCCAGCCATGGCATGATCCGCACCGAGGTGCGCTGCGCCACCTGCGAGGGCCATCTGGGCCACGTCTTCCCTGATGGCCCCGGCGTCAACGGCCTGCGTTACTGCATGAACAGCGCGTCGCTGGATTTCAAATCGCGCGACGACGCGGAATAAGAGCGTCATAGGGACGGACTGGTGCGGGGCCGGGGCGCAATGTGTTGCCCGCCCCGGCTTGTTCGGACCTCCACCGATAATATTCATCGCGGGTAAAGCCGCATCATCCTTACAGACCGGGGAGTTTTCCGGACGAGCGCCCTGATTTGCGCTGGTCCGGGCCGGTAATAGCGCGTATCCGGGGCGGCAAATGGCACGATCTGACAAGAGCAAGAAGGCGCCGGGCAAGGCGAAGAAATGGCTGGTGCGCGGGCTAAAGATCGGTCTGGTCGGCGCCTTTGCCGGTCTGGTCGCGATCGGCGTCGCCGTGTTCATCGCGATGCAGTCGCTACCCGATTATAACAGCCTCAAATCCTCCCCCAATGGCCAGATGATCCGCGTCCATGCGGCGGACGGATCGGTCATCGTCTCCCTGGGGCCGAGCTTCGGCCGCTGGCTGAGCTATGACCAGATCCCCTCGGTCATGGTCGATGCGATGGTGTCGACCGAGGATCGCCGTTTCTACATGCACCCCGGCGTCGATCCGGTCGGCATGGCACGCGCGGCCTGGGTCGCGCTGGAACGGCGCGGCAGCGGCCGGCGCTGGCAGGGGGCGTCGACCATCACCCAGCAGGTCGCGCGCAACATCTTCCTCAACAACAGCTATAGCTGGGGCCGCAAGGTCCGCGAGATGGTGCTGGCGATGGCGCTGGAGCGCAAATTCTCCAAGCAGCAGATCCTGGAACTCTATCTCAACAAGGTCTATTTCGGCGGCGGGGCCTATGGCATCGACGCCGCCAGCCGCAAATTCTTCGGCCATCCCGCACAGAGCCTGGACCTGCCCGAGGCGGCGATCATCGCCGGCCTGGTGAAGGCGCCGTCCAGCTATTCCCCCACCGCCGATGCCGAGGCCGCGATCGGCCGCGCCGGGGTGGTGCTCGACCTGATGCAGGAAAATGGCAAGATCAGTGCCGCCGATCATGCCAATGCCAATCTGGACGGCGTGCGCATGGCGCCCGAGCCGCCGCAGAACAGTGTGCGCTATTTCACCGACTGGGCGCTGCCGCAGCTCGATACGCTGATCGACGAGCCCAATGAGCCGTTGGAAGTCTATACGACCATCGATCTTGGCATGCAGAATGCAGCGACCGCTGCAGTGAAGGCAAACGTGTCGAACGGCATGCAGGGCGCGCTGGTCAGCCTGGACCGCGATGGCGCGGTGCGCGCCATGGTCGGCGGGCTCGACTATGTGACGTCCAACTATAATCGCGCGACGACCGCCGTGCGCCAGCCCGGCTCGGCCTGGAAGATCTTCGTCTACATGGCGGCGCTGGAGGCGGGCTATACGCCCGATACCGGCGTTACCGACGAGCCGGTGACGATCAATGGCTGGAGCCCGCGCAACAGCAATGGCCGCTTTGCCGGCGCGATCGATATCCGCACCGCCTTTGCCTATTCGATCAACACGGTCGCGGCGAAGCTGGGCGTGGAGGTCGGCTTCCCGACTGTCGCCGACATGGCGCGTCGCTTCGGCATCACCACGCCGATCAACACCCACCCCTCGATGGTGCTGGGCACGTCGGACGTGCGGCTGATCGACATGACCCGCGCCTTCGCCTCGATCGCGCGCAAGGGCGTGGCGGTGACCCCCTATGGCATCACCAAGGTGACGACCGCCGACGGGCGGATGCTCTACCAGCATCAGGACGATACCAGCCGCGTGCTGGTGGCGCCCTGGGTCGCGGCGGGCATGACCGACCTGATGCAGACCGCGGTCAGCACCGGCACCGGCAGGGCGGCGCAGATCGGTCGCCCGGTCGCGGGCAAGACCGGCACCACCAACAGCGGCAAGGATGGCTGGTTCCTGGGCTTTTCCAGCGGCATCACCACCGGTGTCTGGGTCGGTCGCGATGACGCCAAGGCGGTGCCTTCGCTCTATGGCGGTCGCGCGCCGGCCCACGCCTTTGCCGATTATATGAAGATCGCCGTCGCCAAGCGGCCGGTGGAGCAGTTCGAGACCCAGGTCACCCTGCCCGAATGGCAGCTGGAGCCGGACGAGGAGGCCTATTACGGCCAGCCGGATAACGGCATGGAAGGCGGTATGATGGTCGATGAAAATGGCCTGCCGATCGACCGTGCTCGGCCGGCCGGCAGCGAGGCGGAGGATGGCGAGGATATGGCTCAGCCCGATCCGGCCGATCGCCCGGCGCCGCCGCGCCTGGACCAGCAATGGATCGACAATGTGCTGGGCCGCACGCCGCGCCAGCGCCAGCCAGCCCAGCAGCGACCCGACAATCCCTGATCCCGTGCCTCAGCGTCCCTGACGGGGCGCTGAGGCGGCCAGCCGGACCGGATCGAGCGCGCCGGTATCGGGCAGCAGGAAGTCCACCTTGCCCCGGCCGAAGTCGATCGCCACCCGGTCGAACAGCCGCAGCGCGTTCATCCCCAGCATCAGCGCCGGCTTGTCGGCCAGGCCCAGCTCGGCAAAGGGGCTGGCCTCGGCGAACAGCACCGGCACGCCGGTCAGCTTGACCCGACCCATGCGTACGAAATCCAGCCGCCCGACATCGCCGGTCAGCGTGTCGCCGGTCACGCTGATCAGGCTGGCCTGGAGCAGTTCGGGGGCGCGCTTCTTGCGCACCAGCTTGTCGCGCAGCGCCAGATTGCCGACGCTGAAATTGGCGCCGGTATCCAGGATGATGTTCACCTTCATCCCGTTGACGTCGGAATCGAGCAGGATCAGCTGCCCCTTGCGCCGGCGCGCCTCGACGATGATCGCGTCGGGATCGCGCGGGGCCAGGCGGCGGCTTTCGCTGATCTCCATCCGGCCGGTGCGGAAATTGAGCAGCACCCGCTTGGCATGCAGGCTGTCGAGGCCGAGGAGGCCGGCGGCGCCCAGATGCTCGCCGTTCAGCACCGGCGCCTCTATCTCGTCCACCGTGGTCGCGCCGAAACCGAGCCGGGGAACGGCGACGGTTGGCACTTCCGCCTTGCCGGTCATGCTGAGGATGGTGACGATCCGCCGATTGGGCAGCGCGAGCCGGTCGGCCAGGTCGCGGGCGATGACCGTGCGCTGCGAGCCGGTGTCGATCACGAAGTTCCACGGCCCCTTGCCGTCGATATTGATGGGAATGGTGACGCGGTCGTCGAGCGAGGGGCCGGTGCGGACGACGGTGGGTGGTATGTCGGGATCGAGCGGGGGGCTGTCCTGCGCGGCGAGTGGCAGCGCGGTGAGCGCGCCCGTGGCGATCGCCATCAGGGCACGGAAATAACGCATTTCCTCATCCTTCCGATATTTTATGTCTCATCATATCATGGGGCAGGATATGTCGTCCATCGCCGCAGATGGGGCACCACCTGTCGAAAATCCCCGGATCGCCCATGATTTCAGGCGGAATAGGGAAATGTCCTCGCTTGACTTGAGGGCCGGGCGCTCGCTAAACGCCGACTATTCCCCTCGCCCGTCCGGCGCGAGGCTTTCCCGAGACATTGACCGGGCAAAATCTCCTTTCTTACCCGGCTATTCTATCCCTCACTCCATCGGACCGACTCGCAATGCATCTCAAGGACCTCAAGAAGACAGTTCCCGCCGACCTCGTCACCATGGCGGAAGAACTGGGCGTCGAGGGCGCATCGACCCTGCGCAAGCAGGATCTGATGTTCGCCATCCTGAAGGCCGAGGCCGAAAATGGCGCGCAGATCATGGGTGAGGGCACGATCGAGGTGCTGCCGGACGGCTTCGGCTTCCTGCGCAGCCCGGAGGCGAATTTCCTGGCCGGTCCCGACGACATCTATGTCTCGCCCAACCAGGTCCGTCGCTTCGGCCTGCGCACCGGCGACACGGTCGAGGGCGAGATCCGCGCGCCCAAGGATGGCGAGCGCTATTTCGCGCTGACCAAGCTGCTGTCGGTCAATTTCGATGATCCGGACGTCGTCCGCCATCGCGTCAATTTCGACAACCTGACCCCGCTCTATCCCGAGCAGAAGCTGCGCCTCGACACGCTGGACCCGACCATCAAGGACAAGTCGGCCCGCGTCATCGACATCGTCTCGCCGCAGGGCAAGGGCCAGCGCACGCTGATCGTCGCGCCGCCGCGCGTCGGCAAGACGGTGATGCTGCAGAATATCGCCAAGGCCATCACCGACAATCATCCCGAAGTCTTCCTGATCGTCCTGCTGATCGACGAGCGTCCGGAAGAAGTCACCGACATGCAGCGCAGCGTGAAGGGCGAGGTCGTTTCCTCGACCTTCGACGAGCCCGCCACCCGCCACGTCCAGGTCGCCGAAATGGTGATCGAAAAGGCCAAGCGCCTGGTCGAGCACAAGAAGGATGTCGTCATCCTGCTCGACTCGATCACCCGCCTCGGCCGCGCCTACAACACCGTCGTGCCCTCGTCGGGCAAGGTGCTGACCGGCGGTGTCGACGCTAACGCGCTGCAGCGCCCGAAGCGCTTCTTCGGCGCCGCGCGCAACATCGAGGAGGGCGGCTCGCTCTCGATCATCGCGACCGCGCTGATCGACACCGGCAGCCGCATGGACGAAGTCATCTTCGAAGAGTTCAAGGGCACCGGCAACTCGGAAATCGTGCTGGACCGCAAGGTTGCGGACAAGCGCATCTTCCCGGCGCTGGACGTCGGCAAGTCCGGCACCCGCAAGGAAGAGCTGCTGGTCGAGAAGCCGACGCTCAGCAAGATGTGGGTGCTGCGCCGCATCCTCATGCAGATGGGCACGGTCGACGCGATGGAATTCCTGCTCGACAAGATGAAGGATTCCAAGACCAACGAGGATTTCTTCGCGACCATGAACCAGTAAGCGCGGCGGCGGCTGCGCGGATGTGCAGCCACCCTGCCATATATTTTGCGGTGAGAGCCGGGCCATGTATATGGTCCGGCTTTCTTCATTTTCACATACAGGGACGTTAGGCCGTCATGCTCGACCTTATCGCCACCGCCGCTTCGGCCGCCCAGGGACTCGGTTCCCCGGCGGATATCTGGCAGCATATCGTCAACGACTTCAGCAATATCGGGACGCCCAGCGCCCTGGCAGCCTTTGGCCAGGTGCTGATGATCGATATCCTGCTGGCGGGCGACAATGCGATCGTCGTCGGTGCCCTGGCCGCTGGCCTGCCGCCCAAGCAGCGCCAGCAGGTCATCCTGATCGGCATCATCGCCGCGCTGGTGCTGCGCATCGGCTTCGCGCTGGTGGTCAGCCAGCTGATGCAGATTGTCGGCCTGATCCTGGCTGGCGGACTGCTGCTGCTGTGGGTCAGCTGGAAGATGTGGCGCGAATTGCGGCCCAATGCCGGCGCGCATACGCCTGACGATCCGAGCGACGATGATGTATCGGGCGTGCGCCCGGCCAAGAGCTTTGCCGCCGCCGCCTGGTCGGTGGCGATCGCCGACGTTAGCATGAGCCTGGACAATGTGCTGGCCGTGGCCGGTGCCGCGCGGGAGCATCCCGGTATCCTGATCATCGGCCTGATCCTGTCGGTGGCGATGATGGGCATCGCGGCGAACATCATCGCCAAATATATCGAGCGCTTCCGCTGGCTGGCCTATCTGGGCCTGGCGGTGATCGTCTATGTTGCCTGCTCGATGATCTATGACGGCATCATGGACCGGTCGGTAGGCATATTGACGCTCTTCTGATCGATCTGATCGACACTATCCCAATCGGCCCGCCCACGCTCAGTCGTCGGCGGGCCTTTTCATGCCTGCGGGCCGCCAGGGGTGGCCGATCCAGCGCGCCACGGCATCGCGCAGCCCCCAGCGCAGGTTGATGCGCCGTTCGGTGATGCCGGGCAGGCTCCAAATGTCGAGCCCCACCAGCGGGCGGAAGGGGTTGCGCCGGCCATAGGCCCAGAGTTCGACGCGGGTGGAACGCTGTGCCGCTTCGCCCCGCGCATGGAAGCCGAATGTGTCGGCGATCACCAATGTGTTGGCAGGGACCGGAAACTGGCGCGGCGGGGGGAGGCCAAGACCGGCCAGTTCCGCTTCGTCGATCCGCAGCGAGCCGCGCGCCGACAGGCGGCAATCGCCATCTCGCGCTGTCAGGCTGCGCTGTTTCTCCCACGCTGCGCGCGCGGGGGTCAGCCGATGCGATCCGGGCACATAGGTGAAGGGACCGCCTTCGGCCGGGACGTCCTCCAGGAACAGCCAGGCCTTCATCGCGGGATGGAAGGTATCAGCGTGCAGTTGGGTCTGCGGATCGGGCGCGCCGTCCCGTCGATGGGTGAGAATGGTCTGGATGTAGATCAGCGGCTCGACGTTGAAGCCGGTGGCATAGCGCGCCAAGGCACGCCAGCGGGGATGATCGAGAAAGCGGGCCATAGCGGGCATGGCGCGCCGTGCAGCCCCGTCCAGCGCGTAACGACGGGTGATGGTATGGCCCTGCACCATTTCACGTGGAACAGCCTGATAGGCGGCAATCTGCTCGCGCAGGGCAGCAAACTGCTCCGGCGGCAGGAAGTCGCGGATCTCGATGAAACCGTCGCGATCAAAGGCATGACGATCGGCTGCGGAAAGATCTGCGGCGAGACGCGAGCGACGACGGGCTGTCATCCATTGGGCGAGCCTGACGCGCCCGACATGGAGGCCCAGCGCATTGAGCCGGGACGAACCGATCAGCGGATTGTCGAGAAAGGATTTGGCGCCGGTCGCCAGCTGCGCGGTCCACCATGGCAGCAGGATCAGCTTGGCCAATCGGGGCATGTTCTTGTTCTTCCGGGACGGCTGCATCTCCTGTCGGATACTGCAAATGGCGATCAATAGGGAAGGGCGGGCAGACCGCTTGCACAAAAAAAGGGACGGCATGTGCAAATGCCGCCCCTGATAGGATTATGCAGGTCAGCCAGAGGCTTAGGGGATCAGGATGGTACTGCCGGTCGTCTGGCGCCCTTCCAGTGCGCGATGGGCGTCCGCAGCGTCGGCGAGAGCGAAGCTCTGGCCGATCTGCGCTGACACGATCCCGCGCGCCATCCGGTCGAACAGGCGTTCGGCGGTGTTGGCCAGATCTTCCGCCGTCGCGACATAGTCGAACAGGGTCGGGCGGCTGACATAGAGCGAGCCGTTGCGGCTGAGATCGAGCAGGCTGATCGGCGGGACGGCGCCCGACGCATTGCCATAGCTGACCAGCAGGCCGCGGCGGCGCAGGCTGGCGAGCGAGGCGGCCCAGCTATCCTTGCCGACGCCATCATAGGCAACGGCGACACCCTTGCCGTCGGTCAGGTCGCGCACCTGCGCCGCCAGATCGTCGAGCGGGCCGAACAGGCTGTGGTCGGCTTCGACCCTGGCCGCCTTTTCGGGCGATCCGCTATGGGCGATCACGACCACGCCCTTGTCGCGCAGCCAGGGCACCAGCACCGATCCCACGCCGCCGGCGGCGGCATGGACCAAGGCGACATCGCCGGGCAGCAGGTCGATCATGTCCTCGGCCAGATAACAGGCGGTCATGCCCTTGAGCATCATCGCAGCGGCATCGCGCGTGCTGACCGCATCGGGGATGCGCACCACGCGATCGGCCGGGACGATGCGGTGGGTGGCATAGGCGCCCAGGCCGGCGGCGCAGCCGACCTTGTCGCCCACGGCAATGCCACTGACGCCCGCACCCACCGCAACGACATGGCCCGCACCTTCCGATCCCAGCGTGAGGGGCAGGGGGGCGGGGTAGAGGCCGGTGCGATAATAGGTGTCGATGAAGTTGAGACCGACCGCATCCTGCGCGATCAACACCTCGCCTTCACCGGGCGTGCCCGGATCGAAACGCTCGCGTTCGATCGCCTCGGGGCCGCCATGGGCCCGGACGATCATCCGCCATGCTTCGTCCGACATCAGGCGAGCGCCTGCGCGAAGAAGTCGGCGGTTCGACGGTCGGCCAGCTGGGCGGCTTCCTCGACCCGGCGGTCGCCCATCTCGGCAGCGAAACCATGATCCAGCCCTTCATAATCATGCAGGGTGACGTGGCGGTTGTCCTTCAGCCCGTCATGCATCTTGGCCTGCACGTCGGCGGGGACGAAGCCGTCGTTGGTCGGAATATGCAGCATGGTCGGCTTGCCGATGGCATGTTGTTCGCCCAGCAGCCCGTCGATGCCCACACCATAATAGCCGACAAAGGCATCGCCATCGGTGCGGCAGGCGGTCATGAAGGCGACGCGGCCGCCCAGGCAATAGCCGACGACGCCGACCTTGGCCGGGCCTTCCAGCATCGCGCGCGCGGCGCGGATGGTCGCCTCGATATCGCGGACGCCCTGATCCTGGTTGAAGCGGGGGATATAGTCGAGCGCCTGCTGCATCTGTTCGGGGATGTCAGCGTCCAGCTCGATATGCGGATCGATGCGCCAGAACAGGTCGGGCGCGATCGCCAGATAACCGGCGCGGGCCCAGCTGTCGCACTTGCGGCGTATGCCCTCATTGACGCCGAAAATTTCCTGGATGACGATGATCGCCGCCTTAGGGGCGCTGTCGGGCGTGGCGACATAGGCGTCGAACTGGCCGTCGCCTTCCAGCGTCTTGATCGGAATATAGTCTGCCATGGGATATCCTTCCGCCTTGGGGAGTCTGTTGGTCGAGGCGCATATTGGCGCCTTGGGCGAGGGGTGCAAGCGCGCTGTCGCGCCCAAAAAATTTGCCATCGCCGGCCTGTTTGCGGCATGAGATGGAGCGACAGGCGGATGACCGCGACAGGGAAGGGCAGCAGATGAAAGTGACCGTCGACGTGGATTGCACCCCGGCCGAGGCGCGCGCCTTTCTGGGCTTGCCGGACGTCAGCCCCATCCACGACAAATATATCAAGACGATGCTCGACAGCATGGACGGCATTGGCAGCGTCGAGCAGATGGAGACGCTGTTCAAGAGCTTCTCGCCGATGGGCGATGCCGGCGTGCGGCTGTTCAAGCAGATGATGGATATCGGCCTGTCCGGGATGGCGGGCAAGAATGGCGACAAGAAGGATTAAGTGAGCGAGACGATCTTCGCCCTGTCGAGCGGCGCGCCGCCGGCGGGGATTGGCGTGGTGCGCGTCAGCGGCCCGATGGCGGGCGCGGCGTTGCAGGCGCTGGCCGGGCGACTGCCCACCCCCCGCATGGCGAGCCTGGCGCTGCTGAGCGATCCGCGCGACGGCACGCCGCTCGACCGGGCGCTGCTGTTGTGGCTACCGGGGCCGCGCACGGTGACGGGCGAGGATATGGCCGAGCTTCATTGCCATGGTGGCCGCGCGGTGATCGCGGCGGTCGAGGCGGCGCTGGGCGCGATGCCAGAGTTGCGCCGCGCAACTGCGGGCGAGTTCACCCGCCGCGCCTTTGCCCATGGCCGCATGGACCTGAACGAGGTCGAGGGATTGGCGGACCTGCTGGCGGCCGAGACGCAGCAGCAGCGGCGCGCGGCACTGGCGATGATGGAGGGCCATTTCTCGCAGCGGATTGACGGCTGGCGGATGCGGCTGCTCGATCTGTCGGCGATGGCCGAAGCGGCGCTCGACTTCTCCGACGAGGATGATGTGCCCGACGCCGATATCGAGGCGCGGATCGGGCAGGGGGTGATGGCACTGGCAGATGATGTCGGCGCGCTGTTATCCGCACCTTCTGCCGAGCGGCTGCGCGATGGCATCCGGGTGGTGCTGGCCGGGCCGCCCAATGCCGGCAAGTCGACCTTGCTCAACCGGCTGGTGGGACGCGAGGCGGCGATCGTGTCCGACATTGCCGGCACCACCCGCGACCGGATCGAGGTGCCCGCCGCGATCGGCGGCACCGCTTTCCTGTTCACCGACACGGCCGGGCTGCGCGACGAGACCGGCGATGCGATCGAGGCGATCGGCATCGATCGCGCACGCGCCGCGCTGGAGGCGGCGGACATCATCCTGTGGCTGGGCGACCCGGCCGAGGCACCGCGCGAGGATGCGCTGCTGATTGCGGCGCAGAGCGATGTCGCGCTGTACGGTTCCGACCGGCCCGGCCTGCGTCTGTCGGCGCGGACGGGGGAGGGGGTGGACGCGCTTGTGACGATGCTGCTCGATCGGGCGGCGACGCTGCTGCCGGGCGAGGGCGACTATGCCCTGCATGCGCGGCAGCGGGACGGCGTACGCCAACTGCACGACCATCTGCTCGCCGCAGGCGCGGCCCGTGACCTGCTGGTGCTGGCGGAGGAGCTGCGTCTGGGACGGCGGACGATTGATGCGCTGACCGGACAGGCGGGGACCGAGGATATGCTCGACCGTCTCTTCTCGGGATTCTGTATCGGGAAGTAAGCGAAATTAGCGCGAGTGATGGCTGATAGTGCGATGTTCCACGTGGAACGCTTTTGACCGCAGGCCCCTGAATCTGATATGGGGCCGCCATGCGAACAAGCTATGATGTGATCGTGGTCGGTGGCGGCCATGCCGGCTGCGAGGCGGCCGCTGCGGCAGCGCGCAAAGGGGCGGCGGTGGCGCTGCTGACTTTCGAACGGGCGACCGTGGGCGCCATGTCCTGCAACCCGGCGATCGGCGGTCTGGGCAAGGGCCATCTGGTGCGTGAAGTCGACGCGCTCGACGGCTTGATCGGTCGCGCCGCCGATGCCGGGGCGATCCATTATCGCATGCTCAACAGTAGCAAGGGCGCCGCCGTGCAGGGGCCGCGCGTGCAGGCCGACCGCAAGCGCTACAAGGCGGCAATCCATCGGATGCTCGACGCCCAGGCGGGACTGGAGATCGTCGAGGGCGAGGCGGTAGGCCTGATCGTCCGCGAAGGCGTTGTGGCGGGTCTGGCGCTGGGCGATAGCCGGACGCTGGAGGCGCCTTCGGTCGTGCTGGCGACCGGCACCTTCCTCGGCGGCAAGCTGTTCCGCGGTGAGGATGTGGATGTCGGTGGCCGCACCGGCGAGCGGGCGGCAACCGCGCTGGGCGTGCAGTTGCGCGAGATCGGCCTGCCGATCGGCCGCCTGAAGACCGGGACGCCGCCGCGCATTGACGGCCGCACCATCGACTGGGCGGTGCTGGAGGAGCAGGCGTCGGACGGCGAGGGCTGGACCATGTCGCCGTTGTCGGATCATCGGCCGCTGCCGCAACTGGCCTGCGCCATCACCCGGACCAATGAACGGACCCATGCGATCATCCGTGAAGGGCTGGGGCGGTCGCCTTTGTTCAGCGGCGCCATTGAGGGGCGGGGACCGCGCTATTGCCCGTCGATCGAGGACAAGGTGATCCGCTTCGGCGATCGCGACGGCCATCAAATCTTCCTGGAGCCCGAAGGGCTGGACGATGCGCTGGTCTATCCCAATGGCATCAGCACCTCGCTGCCGGCGGATGTGCAGCTGGCGATGATACGGTCGATGCGCGGACTGGAGCAGGCGGAGATCGTCGTGCCGGGCTATGCGGTCGAATATGACCATATCGATCCGCGTGCTCTGGATGCCAGCCTGGAAGTGCGGGTGCTGCCCGGCCTCTTCTGTGCGGGGCAGATCAATGGCACGACCGGCTATGAGGAGGCGGCGGCCCAGGGGCTGGTCGCCGGCACCAATGCCGCCGCGCGGGCGCGGGATGAAGCGCCGATGATCCTCGACCGGGCCAGCTCCTATATCGGCGTGATGATCGATGATCTGGTGCTGCAGGGCGTGACCGAACCCTATCGCATGCTGACCGCGCGGGCGGAATATCGGCTGCGATTGCGCGCCGACAATGCCGAGACGCGGCTGGGCGAGATCGGCCTGACCCATGGCATCATCGGTCCGGATCGGGCGGCGCGCTTCGCCGCACGGGCCAGTGCGCGCGCCGCGATCGAAGCGGAACTGGCGCGACCCTATACCGCGACAGAGATGGCGCGAGCAGGGGCGACGGTGCGGCAGGATGGCGCGCGGCGCAGCCTGTTCGAATGGGCGCGCTTCCCCGAGGTGCAGGCAGAACTGCTGGTGACGCTGGCGCCGAGCCTGGCAGAGGCGCCGGCGGACCTGCGGGCCGAGATTTTGGAAGACGCCCATTATGCGCCCTATCTCGAACGACAGGATGCGGAGATCGCCGCCCTGCGTCGGGACGAGCGCGTGGCCATTCCGGCGGACTTCGACTTCGCCAGCGTCGGCGGCCTGTCGACCGAAATGATCGAGCGGCTGGACGGGGCACGACCCGACACGTTGGCCGCTGCGGGCCGTATCCGCGGCATCACTCCGGCGGCGCTTGCCGCCATCCTTGTCCATGTGCGGCGGAAGGCAGCATGACCGAAGACGAAGCGCGGGCCTGGCTCGACGCGCATTTTGATGTTCCACGTGAAACATGGGATCGGCTGGAGCGCTATGTGTCGCTTTTGCTGTCCGCGATGGACGAGCAGAATCTGATCGCCGAATCGACCCGGCCCCATGTCTGGGCGCGGCATATCGTCGACTCGGCCCAGCTGCTTCTGCACGCGAAGGATGCGGGCGAGGGGCCTTGGATGGACCTCGGATCGGGCGCCGGCTTGCCCGGCATTGTCGTCGCCAGCATGTTCGACCGGCCGCTGATCATGGTCGAATCGCGCCGCAAGCGGATCGACTTCCTCAATGATGTGATCGCGGAGCTGGGGCTGAGCAACGCCTCCGTATTTGGCGGACGGGTCGAGGTCGCGCCGCCGACCAAGTCGGCCGTCATCAGCGCCCGCGCCTATGCGCCGCTGCCCAAATTGCTCCAGTCGGCCCAGCATCTGTCCGATGAAAAGACGATTTGGGTGCTGCCCAAGGGACGAAATGCGCAGAATGAACTGGAGACCGCGCGTCCGGCATGGCAAGGTGCGTTTCATGTGGAACGCAGCGTGACCGACGCCGACAGCGCCATCATCGTCGCGCGATCCGTCAAACCTGTCAAAAAGAAGGGTCGAGGATGATTTGTATCGCCATCGCCAATCAGAAGGGCGGAGTCGGCAAGACCACCACGGCTATCAATCTGGCGACCGGCCTGGCCGCGACGGGGCTGCGCGTGCTGCTGGTCGATCTTGATCCGCAGGGCAATGCCTCGACCGGGCTGGGCGTCAATCATGCCGACCGCGAACGGTCGAGCTATGACCTGCTGGTCGGCAATTGCGAACTGGACGAGGCGGTCGTCACCACCCGCGTGCCCAAGCTGGACCTGATCCCGGCGACCCAGGATCTGTCCGGGGCGGAGATCGAGCTGATCGATTATGAGCAGCGCACCCACCGGCTGGAGCGGGTGCTGTCCGAGGCGCCCGCCGGGCGCTGGGACATCTGCCTGATCGACTGCCCGCCCTCGCTCGGCCTGCTGACGGTCAATGCGATGGTGGCGGCGCAATCGCTGCTGGTGCCGCTGCAGTGCGAATTCTTCGCGCTGGAAGGGCTGTCGCAGCTGTTGCAGACGGTCGAGCGCATCCGCAGCCGGTTCAACACCGGCCTGTCGATCCTGGGCGTGGCGCTGACCATGTATGATCGCCGCAACCGGCTGACCGATCAGGTCGCCGACGATGTGCGCGCCGTGCTGGGCGACCTCGTCTTCACCACCGTCATTCCGCGCAATGTGCGCCTGTCCGAGGCGCCGAGCCATGGCGTGCCGGCGCTCATCTATGATTTCCGCTGTTCGGGGTCGGAAGCCTATATGCGTCTGGCGCGCGAATTGATCGCGCGTCTTCCCCGACAGGAGGTAGCGGCTTGAGCGACGAAATTGGGGAAAAGCAGAAGCCGGTAAAGCGGCCGCATGGTCTGGGCCGTGGCCTGTCGGCGCTGCTGGGCGACGTCAGCCGGGAAGAGCCGGTGGCCGCGAGCGCCAACAGCGCCGCGCCGTCGAGCAAAGCGGTGCAGAATATCGAGGTCGCGCTGATCCAGCCGCACCCCGAACAGCCGCGCCGCCATTTCGATCAGGACGCGCTGCAGGAGCTGGCCGACAGCATCGCCAAGCGCGGCGTGATCCAGCCGATCATCGTCCGTCCGCATGGCGGCGGTTTCCAGATCGTCGCGGGTGAACGCCGCTGGCGCGCCGCGCAGAAGGCGCAGCTCCATCGCATTCCGGCGATCGTGCGCGACTTTGACGAGCAGGAAACGCTGGAAATCGCGCTGGTCGAGAATATCCAGCGCGAGGATCTCAACCCGATCGAAGAGGCCGAGGCCTATCGCAAGCTGATCGGCGAATTCCATCATAGCCAGGAAGCGCTGGGCCGCATCGTCGGCAAGTCGCGCAGCCATATCGCCAATCTGATGCGCCTGCTCGACCTGCCCGATCCGGTGCAGCAGGCGGTGTCGCACGGGCGGATCAGCATGGGTCATGCCCGCGCGCTGATCGGCGTACCGGGCTGCGAATCGATGGCGTTGATGGTCGAGCAGAAGGGGCTTTCGGTCCGCGAGACCGAGCAGCTGGTGCGCAAGACCAAGAAGGGCGAGGATGCCGAGCCCAAGTCGCGCGGCGCAACTCCCCGCGGCAAGGATGCCGATATCGCCGCGCTGGAGCAGCATCTGGCCGATATTCTTGGCCTGAAGGTCGAAATTGCCGATAGCGGTGACGGGCCGGGCACATTGTCGCTGCGCTATTCGACGCTCGATCAGCTCGACATGCTGTGTCAGCGCCTGTCGGGCGAGCGGATCTAAAAACGCCGCGTCGGTTCGGTTCCGGATGAGGGGGACGTGCAAAGCGCTTCCCCCTCACAGAATCAGGCACTAGGCTGGTGCCATGGCCGATATCCAATCCACCCAAGCCGCCGCTCCCGCCATCATCCGCCGCGCCGATTATCGCGTGCCCGACTGGCTGATCCCCGACATCGCCCTCGACTTCGACCTGGATGCCGCGCGGACGCGGGTCTGGTCGGACATGTCGGTTGCGCGCAATGGCGACCATGACCGGCCGCTGCGGCTCGACGGCGATGGGCTGGTGCCGCTGGCGGTGAAGGTCGACGGCCGCACCCTCAACGAAACGGAATGGACGCTGGAGGCCGGCGCGCTGGTCGTCCCGCTCGGCGGTGCGACGCACAAGGTGGAGGTGCTGGTCGAACTGGCGCCCGAGAGCAACAGCAAGCTGATGGGCCTTTATGCCAGTGGGGGGCTGCTCTGCACCCAGTGCGAGGCGGAGGGCTTCCGTCGCATCACCTTCTTCCCCGACCGGCCGGATATCCTGTCGCGCTACAGCGTGAAGCTGACCGCCGACAAGGCGCGCTACCCGATCCTGCTCGCCAATGGCGATCCGGTCGAGCAGGGCGATCTGGAGGGCGGCCGCCATTGGGCGCTGTGGAATGATCCTTTCCCCAAGCCCTGCTATCTCTTCGCGCTGGTGGCCGGCGACCTCGCCTGCAATGCCGATCGCTTCGTGACGATGAGCGGGCGCGAAGTGGCCCTGGGCATCTGGGTGCGCGAGGCCGACCTGCCGCGCACCGACCATGCGATGCAGGCGCTCAAGAACAGCATGGCCTGGGACGAGCGCGTCTATGGCCGCGAATATGATCTGGACGTGTTCAACATCGTCGCGGTCGCCGACTTCAATTTCGGCGCGATGGAGAATAAGGGCCTCAACATCTTCAATTCGCGCTACATATTGGCCGATCCCGAGACCGCGACCGACATCGATTATGATGGCGTCGAGGGTGTGGTGGCGCATGAATATTTTCACAACTGGTCGGGCAATCGCGTCACCTGTCGCGACTGGTTCCAGTTGTCGCTGAAGGAAGGCTTCACCGTCTTTCGCGACCAGAATTTCTCGGCCGACATGGGCAGCCATGCGGTCAAGCGGATCGAGGATGTGCGGATCCTGCGCGCGGCCCAGTTCCAGGAGGATTCGGGGCCCTTGGCGCATCCGGTGCGGCCTGAATCCTACATGGAAATCAGCAACTTCTACACGGCGACCATCTATAACAAGGGCGCCGAGCTGATCCGCATGATGGCGTTGATGTTGGGGGCGGAGCGGTTCCGCGCCGGCACCGACCTCTATTTCGACAGGCATGATGGCGAGGCGGCGACCTGCGAGGATTTCGTCCGCGCGATGGAGGAGGGCGGCGAGATCGACCTTGGCCAGTTCCGCCGCTGGTATGAACAGGCGGGCACGCCCCATGTCCGCGCGCTGCTGAGCCATGATCCGGTCAGCCGCACCGCCGAACTGATGCTGGAACAGAGCGTGCCGCCGACGCCGGGCCAGCCCGACAAGCGGCCGATGGCGATCCCGCTGCGCGTCGCGCTCTATGATCCGGCGACTGGCAGTCATCATGGTGATGAGCTGCTGATGCTGACGGAGGCGCAGCAGCGTTTCACGTTCGACAATTTCGCCAGCATGCCGATCCTGTCGATCAACCGCGGCTTTTCCGCGCCGGTGATCGTCGAGACCAATCGCAGCCAGGCCGATCTCGCCTTCCTGTCGGCGCATGATGACGATCCCTTCGCCCGTTATGAGGCGATGCAGCAGTTGATGGTGAATGTGCTGGTCGGCCAGGTGGCCGGCCAGAGCGTCGATGTGACGGCAGTGGTCGACGCGGTGCGCAACACCATCACCGATCCGCTACTCGATCCCGCCTTCGTCGCGGAGGCGGTGCGCCTGCCGAGCGAAGCCTATCTGGGCGATCAGATGAAGCAGGTGGACCCGGATGCGATCCATGCCGCCCGCGATGCCCTCCAGACGCGCCTGGGGGCCGATCTGGAGCCGCTGTGGCGCGATATTCATGCCAGGACCAAGGCGAACGCCTTCGCGGTCTCTCCGACCGCCAAGGGCGCGCGCAAGCTGCGCAATGTCGCGCTGCTCTATCTGGTCGCCTCGGGCGCGGAGGACGGCCCGGCGATCGCCTATGGCCAGTATAGCGACGCCGACAACATGACCGAACGCCAGTCGGCGCTGGCGACGCTCGCAAGCGGCACCAGCCCGGAACGGGAGGCGGCGCTCGACATCTTCTATAATCGCTACAGCGACGATGCGCTGACGCTGGACAAATGGTTCCAGACCCAGGCCTTCGCCTTCCATCCCGATACGGTGGAACTGGTCGAGCAGCTGGGCCAGCACAAGGCGTTCACGCTCAATAATCCGAACCGGGTGCGGTCGCTCTACGGCGCCTTTGCCGGCAACCAGTGGGCGTTCCACCACAAGTCGGGCAAGGGTTATCGGCTGGTCGCCGACTGCATCATCGCGCTCGACAAGCTCAATCCGCAGACCGCCGCCCGGCTGGTGCCGCCGCTCGGCCGCTGGAAGCGCTTCGATGAAGGCCGCGCCGCACTGATGCGGGCGGAACTGCAGCGCATCCTGAACGAGCCCGGCCTGTCCAAGGACGTGACCGAGCAGGCGAGCAAGAGCCTGGAGGGATAAGGGAAAGGCGGCGGCCGGGGCGTTCAAACCCCGGCCGGGCCATCAGTCCTTTTGCGCCGCGACCCAGGCAGCGACGTCGGTCGCCACCTTGTTGGCGGCGCTGTTGAGCGGCGCGCCGACGCTGCTGGCGTCGATCTTGCCGCCGACCGGCGCGCTGGCGGTGAAGCGCTGGCGCGCGATCGCGACGCCGGCCGGAGTCATCAGCGCCGCGTCGAAGGTGACGACGGCGTTGTTGCTGGCCTGGTCGATGGTGAAGCTGATCAGCTCGCCACTCAGGCGCTGGCCGCCGTCTCCGGAAAACTGGCCGGGATCGAGCACGATCCGGTCGGTGGTCGCCGACACGGTTTCGGCCAGCAGGCGGCGGAACAGATGGCGGGGCGTTTCGGCCCACTGCACCTTGGTGACATAGGCGACCGAGGTCGGCGTCACCTGCACCGGCACGCGCACCGTGTCGATGACGCGCGCAGCTTCGGGATCGACGATGATCAGGCTGCGGCCGCCGCCGGCATTGCTCTGCGCGCCGGTCGGCACCTTGTGCGCGGCGTCGAGCGTCAGCAGCTGCTGCGGCGGCTTGCTGCCGATCGAGACGCAGCCGGACAGGGCGATTGCAGCGGCCAGCGCCAGCGATGCGCCACCCAGTTTCTTGTGGACCATCATCCGGCTCCCTTTCATGGCTTATAGTCGGGCAGCTGGGGCGATCCGACGATCGAGCCCGCGCCCTGCTGGTCGAGTTTTTCGGCGACGCCGCGGAAGGCGCGCGACATTTCACGCAGGTCGCGAACCAGGCGGTTCACTTCCGGCATGGTCTGGTTGCTGAAAGCGTGCACGCCCGGCTGCGCTTCGGCGATGGTCTTGTCGAGCGTGTCGATGCTGCGGCTGGCGGAGGCCACGCTCTTGCGCAGGTCGGCCATCAGCGGACGGCCTTCGTCATTGATCAGGCCATTGGTGGTCGCGGCCAGCTCGCCAATCTGCTGCGCGGCAACGCCGGTGCGCTGCACGGCGATGCGCGCTTCGGCGAGGGTGGCGGCGATTTCCGGGCTGCGATCGGCCAGCGATCCGGTCACCCGGTCGAGATTGGCGAGGATGCCGGCGATCGACTGCTGATTCTTGTCATTGAGCAGCTCGGTGAGCTTCTCGGTCAGGGTCGACAGGCGTTCCAGCAGCTGCGGCGCATTGTTGAGCAGCTCGCCCAGCGCCCCCGGCTTGGTTGGGATCACCGGCACGCCGTCGGGACAGGCCGAAGTGATATTCTCGGCCGGGCAGAGGATCGGCGGCGCGCCCTTGACCGCGCCGTCCAGCACGATCTCGCTGACGCCGGTGAAGCCCACGCCGGCGATGGTGGCGGTCGTGCCCTGCAGCACCGGGGTGCCGTCCTTCACCGAAATGCGCACCTTCACGAAGCTGGGATCGCGCTTCCACAGTTCGATCTTCTCGACCTGGCCGGAAGGGACGCCGGAATAATTGACGCCCGATCCCTTGGCGAGGCCGTTCACCGACTGCTTGAAGAAGATGTCATATTCCTTGTTGTCGCCCTGTGACAGGCGCGAGAACCAGAAGGCCGCCGCCATGATGGCGGCCAGCAGCAGCAGCGTGACCGCGCCGACCAGCACATGATTGGACCGGGTTTCCATATCCTATTGCCTTCCGTCCGCTTGTTTTTCGGCAGCGGCCTTGCCGCGTTCGCGCGTAACCGCCGCGGTTGCGGCGCGGCCACGCGGACCGTTGAAATATTCCTGGATCCAGGGGTGATCGAGCGCCAGCAATTCGTCGATCGTCCCGACCGCGATCACCTTCTTGTCGGCCAGCACCGCGACACGGTCGCAGATCGAATAGAGGGTGTCGAGATCATGGGTGATGAGGAAGACGGTGAGGCCCAGCGTCTCCTGCAACTTGCGCGTCTGGTCGTCGAACGCAGCCGCGCCAATCGGGTCGAGGCCGGCGGTCGGCTCATCGAGAAATAAGAGGTCCGGGTCCAGCGCCAGGGCGCGGGCTAGGCCGGCGCGCTTCTTCATGCCGCCCGACAGTTCGGCCGGATATTTGGGGCCGGCCTCGGCCGGCAGGCCGGTCATGCGGATCTTGTAGGCGGCGATCTCGTCGCGCAGCACCGGGCCGATATTGGGATAATATTCGCGGATCGGCACTTCGACATTCTCGGCCACGGTCAGGGTCGAGAAGAGCGCGCCGCCCTGGAACAGCACGCCCCAGCGCTTGCGGATCGCCAGCGCCTCGTCATCGTCCAGGCGGCCGACCATATCCTCGCCAAAGACATGGACTTCGCCCTCGTCGGGCACCTGAAGGCCGATGATCGACCGCATCAGCACCGACTTGCCGGTGCCCGATCCGCCGACCACGCCCAATATCTCGCCCTTGCGCACGTCGAGGTCGAGATTTTCATGGACGGTCTGGTCGCCGAAGCTGTTCTTCAGGCCGCGCACCGAAATGGCGATGTCGTCGGACGCGACCGCGCGTTCGATCCGCTCTTCCTTGGCCTGGCGTTCATCGGTGGTCATCAGTTCCAGCCCACCCAGGTGAAGAAGACGGCGAAGAAAGCATCGAGCACGATAACCAGGAAGATCGCCTGGACCACGGCCGCCGTGGTGCGCAGGCCGACTTCCTCGGCATTGGCCTTGACCTGCATGCCCTGGAAACAGCCGCTGATGCCGATGATGAGGCCGAAGACGGGCGCCTTGATCAGGCCCACCCACAGATCGTGGATCGGCACCACTTCGCGCAGGCGCTGGACGAAGGTGATCGGCGGAATGTCGAGCGACACGGCGCACAGGAAGCCGCCGCCGATGATCGCGATGATCGAGGAATAGAAGCCGAGCAGCGGCATCATCACCACCACGGACAGGGTGCGGGGCAGCACCAGCGCCTCCATCGGCGACACGCCGATGGTGCGCATCGCGTCGACCTCCTCGGTCAGCTTCATCGTGCCGAGCTGGGCCGCGAAGGCCGAGCCGGACCGGCCGGCCACCATGATCGCGGTCATCAGCACGCCCAGTTCGCGGAAGGTGAGGCGACCGACCAGGTTGATGGTCAGCATTTCCATGCCAAACTGGCGCAACTGGACCGCGCCCTGCTGGGCGATGACGATGCCGATCAGGAAGCTCATCAGGCCGATGATGCCCAGCGCCGAGACGCCGACCACCTCGAACCGCTGGACCACGGCGTTGATGCGGAAGCGGCTGGGGTGACGGATCAGGCCCCAGACCGTGACCAGCACGCCGCCGAAGAAGCCGAGCAGGCCGACCAGCGTGTTGACGGAATTGATCACCGCCTCGCCGATCTGGCCCAATACCCGGTTGAAGGGGGAGACATAGGTCGGGCGGATATCGACCGGTTCGTCGATCTTGCCGACCGCGCCGATCAGTCGCTTGCAGTCGGTGCTGCCGCCACAGACCTCCGTCTCCAGCCGCTTGGCGGTGCGATGGATGGTCCAGGCGCCGATCGTGTCCATATGGTCGATATCGGCGACGTCGATGCAGGCGATGGGGCCGGAAATGGCGTCCAGCCGGTTCGGCATGTCGTGCAGACAGGCGATCGACCAGGTGCCGGACAGGCGTATGACCTTGCCGCCGTCGTCGCGGCTTTCCTCAACGAGATCAGCGGCTTTGTTCATGTGGAGGGATTAGTGGTCCATTATCGGTTGCGCGGCAAGCCGAAACGGCCCATCCGCCAGACAGAACGACGGGCAAGGGCAAAAGTTTCGGACACGGCATGACATACAGGCTGGCGATTTACGACATGGACCGCACGGTGACCTTTTCGGGCACCTATACCGGCTTTCTCATCCATGTGGCCGCCCATATGGCGCCCTGGCGATTGATCTTCCTGCCGCTCATTCCCTTCGTCATGCTGGCCTATGTGGTGAAGCTGATCAGCCGCCAGACGCTGAAGGAAACCAACCAGTGGCTGATGATCGGCGGCCGCGCCGACCGGGCGAAGCTGCAGCCGCATATCGAAAGCTATGCCGACAAGGTGATGGCGAAGAATGTCCGCGCCGGCGCGCTGGAGCAGATCGCGCAGGACCGCGCGGCGGGCTATCGGCTGGTGCTCGCCACCGCTTCCTATCGCCTCTATGTCGAGGCGATCGCGCGGCGGCTGGGTTTCGACACGGTGATCGCGACCGACCATGTCGGGCAGGATCTGCCCTATGTCCGCGCCAAGATTTCCGGTGAGAATTGCTATGACACCGGCAAGCTGCGGATGATCAAGGCGTGGATGGCGGGCGAGGCGATCGACCGCAGCCAGGCGCATATCCGCGCCTATTCCGACCATGTGTCGGACGCGCCGATGCTGGAATTCGCCGACGAGGCGTTCGCGTCCAATCCGCACCCGCCGCTCGCCAGGCTGGCGGCCGAGCGCGGCTGGACGCGGGTGGACTGGAGCTAAGGGATCAGCGCATCGCGGTGCTGGCGAGGCTATCGCAATCGGCGTCGCCCACGGTCGGCTGCTTCTCGCCGCCGATCGCGTCGCCGATCATCCCGATTATGCCCTTGGCCGATCGGGCGTCCCTGGGCAGCTGAATATCGGGCGTCTTGATCGTGCCGCCGACCGGCACGCTGCCCTTCAGCCGCAACAGGCTGTCCTGCTTGGGCACGCCGCTCAGCGCCAGCGCCAGCCGCTCGTCCGACAGCCGTATCGTGCCCGTGGCATGGGTCTGGGCGCGGGAGGTGTCGATCAGCACCGGACCCGGCCGGGCGATCCCGTCGCGCACATCCAGCCGGGTGATGATGCAGCGCAGGACGGCTTCCTTCCGCTTCGACAGGGTCAGGCCCCGGCCGACATCTTGCCCCATCAGCGCGGCGGTGCGGTCCGGGATGCGGCCGTCGCGGGCGATCAGCGCGATCGTGCCGGTCGATGTGCCCAGCGCCTGACGGATGGTTCTGCCGCGTCCCTTGATCGCGACCCGGCCGACCAGGGCGCCGTCGATCCGGGCGTCGGGGAAGAAATCGAGCAGCCGTGCGCTGCGCATTGTCATGGCGATATCCAGAAGAGGCCCGCCATTCCGCTGATCGACGCCGATCCGGCCCGACAGCGTGCCGCGTGTGAGGCCCAGCGTCAGCGGTTCGACCGACAGCCGGCTGCGTTCCAGGCTGATCGTGCCATGGAGCGACCGGAACGGGCTGGGGCCCGGCCACAGCAATTGCCGGACCTTGAGGTCGAGCTTCCCGTCGGTGTGATTGACGGTGGCGAGGTCGATCGCCGTATCGGGGATCAGCCGCGGGCCGAGCCTTGCGCGCTTGGCCGCCGCCTTCGCCTTGCCGGCATTGCTCGCCAGATCGTCGAAATCGAAGCGGTCGGCGCTGAGCGCGCCGTCGATCCGGGTGCGGCCGTCACGCTTGCGGATGGTCGCGTGGCCGGCGATGTCGGAACGGCCGATCGTGCCTTTCAGCCCCTCGACGGTCCAGTCCGGCCGGTCGCGTATCACGCGCGCGGTCAGGCGGACCGGCTGGGTGCCGGGCAGGCCGGCCTCGATGATGGCGTCGAGCAGGGCGAGGTCGGTGCCATGGGCGGTCGCTTCGCCGCGCAGATGGCCGATGTCGAGCGGGCCATCCATCGTGCCTTTCAGGGTGAAGCCGACGGCGTCGCCGGTGATCGCTGCGTCGAACGGCCAGCGCTGGCCCGGCCGGCTGTCGAGGATCGGGCCGCCGGTCGCGGTGACGATCACGGCATGGCCACGCACATCGCCGCTGCCCGACAGGCGCAGGCCGCGCGGATCGACGGTCAGCGCGGCATCGACCGATCGCTCGCGCTTGTCGTCGCGATAGGCGATGCGGCTGTCGGCGACGATCAGGCTGTGCAGCGCCGGACGGCCGCCGCGTCGGTCGCTGCCCTTGCTGCGCTCGCCGCTCCAGTTCTCGCGGCCCTGCGCATCGCGATAGAAATGGAGCCGGGCGCGCCGCGCTTCCAGCCGCTCCAGCACCGGCCCGCCGGTCAGCAGGCCCCAGACCGAAAAGCCGGCGCGGATCTCGCCGATCTGGGCCAGGTCGGGCAAAGCGGGCCTGACCCATCCGGGTTGCGGCACGCGCAGGTCGCGCAGGGTGACGACGGGGTGGAAGGACAGGCTGTCTTCCCGCGCCATCGCGCCGATCGTCACCGGCTTGCCGATACGGTCGGACAGGCGGCGCTCGATCGGCCCCTTCATCCAGCCCCAGGGAAAGGCGGCGAGCGCCAGCAGCAGGATCGCGCAAAGCAGGATCAGGCCGACCAGCCCACGCACCACCCATCGTCTCGCCCCGCTGGCCATCCCTGTCGCTCTCCCGTCCGGCCCGGTCGGCCGTGTCGGCGCTCAACGCGCGGCGTTGCGGCTTGGTTCAGAGCACGCGATTGGGCAGCGGTTCCTCCGCCACGAAGGCGCGGATATTGGCGAGCAGCATCTGCGCCATCTGGGCCACCGCCGCGTCGGTCGCGCCGCCGGTGTGGGGGGTGAGGATGCAGTTTGGCACATCGGCCCAGCGCGCCGGATCGGTTGGTTCCTGCGCATAGACGTCGAGCGCGGCGCCGCCCAGCCGGCCGGCGCGCAGGGCATCGATCAGCGCGTCCTCGTCCACCAGCTGCCCGCGTGCGACATTGACCAGCAGGCCATTGGGGCCAAGCGCATCAATGATCGCGGCGGAGATCATGCCGCGATTGTCGTCGGTCGCCCGCGCCGCGACCACCAATATGTCGCTCTCCGCTGCTAACGCCTCCAAACTCTCGCTGCGCGGCCAGGCAAGGCTGGGCTTGTCGCGCGGCCCCCACCAGCGGGTCGTCATGCGCAGGACATCGGCGCGCGCCGCGATGGCGATGCCGATGCTGCCCATGCCGACGATGCCCAGCCGGGCGCCGGCGATCGACCGGGTGATGGTCTTGCCGCCGGGCAGCCATTCGCCCGCGCGCAAGGCCCGGTCGCCGCTGACGATCTGGCGCCGATGGGCCAGGATCAGGCCGATCGCATGGTCGGCGACATCCTCCGCATTGGCGTCGCCCGCATGGCTGACGGCGATGCCGTTCGCCCGCGCCCAGTCGAGGTCCACCCCGTCATAGCCGACGGTGAAGCAGGCGATCAGCCGCAGCCGGCCCATCGCCGCCAGCATGGCGGGATCGAGCCGGAACTCGCCGGCCGTCACCATTATCTCCGCCTCGGCAAGGCGCGCGCGCCCGGCCTCCTCCCATAGCCCCATGACGTCATATTGCATCGCCAGGATCGGCAGCAGCGGCGCCAGATGGGGCTGGGCGATCAGGATGACCGGGCGCAGATGGACCATTATCCTATCGCCTTCAGCGCCTGGGCGAAGTCGGCGATCAGATCGTCGGCATCCTCGCAGCCGATCGAGATGCGCACCATATTGTCGCCGATCGCCAGCGCCTTCTTGCGCTCGGCCGGCACCGACAAATGGGTCATCGCGGCGGGATGGCTGGCCAGCGTCTCGGTGCCACCCAGACTCACCGCCAGCTTGGCGATCTTGAGCGCGTCAAGGAAGGCGAAGGCCTCCGCCTCGCCACCCTTCAGATAGAGCGAGAAGGTGGAGCCGGCGCCGGTGCAGTGGCGGCGATAAATGTCGGCCTGCCGCTCGGTCTCGGGGAAGCCGAGATAGACGACCTTCTCCACCTGCGGCTGGTCCTTCAGCCAGGTGCAGACCTTCTGCGCATTCTCGCCCGCGCGGCTCATCCGCAATTCCAGCGTCTCCAGGCTGCGCAACAGCATCCAGGCGCTGTGCGGGTCCAGGATCGTGCCGATCGTGTTGCGCATCAGGCGAATGCTGTTGATGAGGGCATTGGAGCCGAGCACGCCGCCCGCGACCAGATCGCTATGCCCGCCGGCATATTTGGTGAGGCTGTAGATGACGAGGTCGGCACCATGGTTGATCGGCCGGTGCCACAACGGTCCCAGGAAGGTATTGTCGATCGCGATCGGCGGGACATGATCTTCGCCGGCGAACAGCGCGTCGCGGCGCGCGACCACCGCCTCCAGATCGACCAGCACATTGGTCGGATTGGCCGGGCTTTCCAGATAGAGCATGGCGACGCGGCCCAGCCCCTTGGCCTTCTCGATCACCGCGCCAATCTCCTCTTCGGTCGCGCCGGCGGGGAAATCGAGCCACTGCACCCCGAAACGGCCGAGGATGCGGCCGATCAGCGATTCGGTCGCGGCATAAAGGGGCGCGCTATGGACGATCACGTCGCCCGGCTGCACCAGCGCGAGCAGGGTGGTGGCGATCGCCGACATGCCGCTGGAAAAGAGCAGGGCATCCTCAGCTTCCTCCCACACCGACAGCCGATCCTCGGCGATCTCCTGGTTGGGTCCGTTGAAGCGCGAATAGACAAGGCCCTCGGCGCCGCCGGGCCGGATGCCGGTCACCCCCTCGAAATGGCGCTTGCCCGCGGCCGCGCTCTCGAAGGCGAAGGTGGAGGTGAGGAAGATCGGGGGTTTCAATGACCCTTCCGACAGGGTCGGGTCATAGCCATGGCCCATCATCAGGGTTGCGGGCTTCAGCTTGCGGCCGTCAATCTCCAGGATCGGCGCCTTGGGGCGGCGGCGATTATGGGGCGGCTCGACGCCGGTCAGGTCGGCTTCGGTGACGGGGGGCGGGGTTTCGCCGGTCATGTCATTCTCCTGCATCTGGCGGCCTCTGCTGTGCCGCTCATGGATGGCGGGAGTGTAACGCAGGATCGGGGCAGGGGGCCAGTGGAGAGTGATATAATCTTTCTTGTCGGGGTATGATTGTTTCGAACGAGATTGACGGAATCTCGGTCGACAAAGGCATCGGCGCACGGGGCAGCATGTCCCCGTGCGCCGGCATCGTCCCTTATTGCTTGGCGTATTTCGCCTTCAGCGACAGATCATGGTCATGGTGGGATTCGCCATTGAGGTCGATCCGGACCATTTCGATCGCGCCGGTGAAGGTGCCGCCGGTCGGGCCATAATCTTCCACCACCGGCTCGCCATTGTCGTGGCCGATGTCCATGAAGTCGTCGAAGGAGAAGATGGCCGGCACGGTTTTTTCGATGTGCCCCGTGCCGATCGCCTTGCCGTTCGCGGTGAAGGTCACCGTGCCGCCCTTGCCGGCGCCGCCGCCATCATAGGCGAAGTCGAGCAGCAGGTCGTGGCTGCCCTTGCCCAGCGGTTCGTCCGCGCGCACGATGAAGGTTTCCAGCCCCACCCAGTTATGGGCATAGGCGAGCACGCCGTCCTTCATGTAGAAGCTCCAGCCGCCAAACTTGCCGCCCTGGGCGATGATCGCGCCATTGGCCGGCTCCGCGCCCAGCTCCACCTTCGCGGTGACGGTGAAATTGGTGTTCTTGACGTTCGGGACCGTATTCTCGTTCATCCGGGTCATCCCCGGCAGGAAGGTCATGGAGGTGCGGCCGTTGAGCAGGTCCGGCCGGCCGGCGACGCGGGCGTCGAAGCGTTCGCGCTGGCGCGGGTCGAGCGGCAGGACATTATATTTGGTCGCCTCGATCAGGAAGCGGTCCTGCAGCTTGCGCAGCATCTCGGGGTTCTTGTCCGCGATATTATGCGCCTGGGTCCAGTCGTCGGGGCCGTACAGTTCCCATATGTCATCCTCGATCTCGCCCACTGTCTCGCGCTTGTCGGGCCAGGGCAGGCGGTGCATCGTCATGGCGGTCCAGCCGTCATGATAGATGCCGCGATTGCAGCCGATCTCGAAATATTGGGTCGTGTGCCGGTCCTCCGCCTCGGCCTCGTCGAACAGATAGGCCATGCTGACGCCTTCCAGCGGCTTTTGCTGGATGCCGTTGACGAAATCGGGTTCGGGCACCCCGGCCAGTTCCAGGATGGTCGGCGCGACGTCGATCAGATGGTGGAACTGGTGGCGCAGCTCGCCCTTGGTCTTGATCTTCTCGGGCCAGCGCATCGCCATGCCGACGCGGGTGCCGCCCCAGTGGGACGCGACGATCTTGCTCCACTGATAGGGGGCGTTCATCGCATGGGCCCAGCCCGAGGGCATATGGTTGAAGGAATTGGGGCCGCCAATCTCGTCGAGCCGCGGCAGGATGTCCGCCGTCGTCATGCCGATGCTGTTCTGGTACGCCATTTCGTTGAAGGTGCCGTAAGGCCCCGCCTCCGCGGACGCGCCATTGTCGCCCATGATATAGATGACCAGCGTGTCCTTCAGCACGCCGCGTGCCTCCAGCGTGTCGAGCAGGCGGCCGACATGATGGTCGGTATGGGTGGCGAAGGCGGCATAGGTTTCGGCCAGGCGGCAGGAAACCTTGCGATCATCGTCGGTCAGTTCGTCCCATTCGGGCAGCCATTCGGTCGGCGCCGTCAGTTCCGCATCCTTGGGGATGACGCCCAGTTCCTTCTGCTTTGCGAAGGTGATCTCCCGCTGCTTGTTATAGCCATGGTCGAACTTGCCCTTGTACTTGTCGACCCATTCCTTGGGCACATGGTGCGGGGCATGGGTGGCGCCGAAGGAGAGATAGGCGAACCAGGGCTTGTCGGGCGTGAAGGTCTGTAGCGAGCCGGTCCAGTTGAGCACCTGATCGACCAGATCCTCGGTCAGGTGATAGCCTTCCTCGATGGTCTTGGGCGGCTCGATCGGGGTCACGCCATCGACCAGTGGCGGGGCATATTGATTGGTGTCGCCGCCCAGGAAGCCATAGAATTTCTCGAACCCGTCGCCGATCGGCCAATGGTCGAACGGGCCGGACGGGCTGGTTTCCCAGGTCGGTGTCTGGTGCATCTTGCCAAAGGCGCCGGTGCTGTAGCCATTATATTTGAGGATCTGGGCGACGGTCGCGCAGGTATCCGGGCGCAGGCCGGTATTGCCGGGCATGGCGGTCGCCACTTCGGTGACGCCGCCCATGTTCACCGTATGATGATTGCGCCCGCACAGCAGCGCCTGGCGCGAGGGCGAGCAGAGCGCGGTGGTGTGAAAACGGGTGAAGCGGATGCCCTCCTTCCCGACTCGTTCGGCCGTCGGCATGAGGCAGGGGCCGCCAAAGGCGCTGCTGGCGCCAAAACCCATATCGTCGATCAGCACGATCAGCACGTTGGGGGCGCCGGCCGGCGGGCGCAGAAACTCCTTGGCCGGCGGGCTCTGCGCCTCCTTGGCGTTCATCGGCGTGTCGTGCGGCGGCACGCGCTCCGGGATCGGCAGGACATAGCGATTGAGTTCGGGCGGGCTCTTGCGGGTCGACATGCTGCTATCCTCGTTCGCGATGGACGTGACGGAACGAAGCCTAGTCGGGGCGGCCATATTGGCTATTGGGGTTTCCCCCGATGCCCGGTGCTTGATGCCCGATGCGGGGGGTGAACGCATGCACCACTTCCCCCCATCCGCCACAGCCCCTACATCTCCCTCGATGCCACCCGCGCTTCCTCCCATCCTCACCGACTGGTTCGCATCGCGCGGCTGGCGGGTGCGGCGGCATCAGAGTGACATGCTCATGGCGGCGCAGCGGGGAGAGCATGCGTTGCTGGTCGCGCCGACCGGGGCGGGCAAGACGCTGGCGGGCTTCCTGCCGACGCTCGCCGACCTGATCGCGAACCCCGCCGATGGGCTGCACACCCTCTATGTCTCGCCCTTGAAGGCGCTGGCGGTCGATGTGCGGCGCAACCTGCTGACGCCGATCGAGGAAATGGGGCTGCCGATCCGGGTGGAGACGCGCACCGGCGACACGCCGTCCGACCGCAAGGCGCGGCAGCGGGTGCGCCCGCCGCAAATTTTGCTGACCACGCCCGAATCCCTGTCGCTGCTGCTGAGCTATCCCGACGCGGCGCTGCTGTTCGAGCATCTGCGCACCGTCATCGTCGATGAGGTCCATGCCTTTGCCACGCAGAAGCGCGGCGACCTGCTCAACCTGTCGATGGCGCGGTTGCAGGCGATCAACCCGGACCTGCGCCGGGTGGCGCTGTCGGCGACCGTGGCCGATGTCGATGCCTATCGCGCCTGGCTGGCGCCCGATGGCGATATCGATGCGGTGACGCCGGTGCTGGGGGAGGCGGGGGCGGAGCCCGACGTCACCATCCTGATCCCGGAGGGGCGGGTGCCCTGGTCGGGCCATTCGGGCAAATATGCCGCGAGCCAGGTGATGGCGGAGATCGCCGCGCGGCAGACCACGCTCGTCTTCTGCAACACGCGCGGCCTGGCCGAACTCATCTTCCAGGAATTATGGTCGGTCAATGACGCGAACCTGCCGATCGCCATCCATCATGGCAGCCTGTCGATCGAGGCGCGGCGCAAGGTCGAGACGGCGATGGCGGCGGGCAAGCTGCGCGCGCTGGTGGCGACCGCTTCGCTGGACCTCGGCGTCGACTGGGGCAATGTCGACTGCGTGATCCAGATGGGCGCGCCCAAGGGCAGCTCGCGCCTGCTCCAGCGCATCGGCCGCGCCAATCACCGGCTCGACATGGCGTCGGAGGCGATATTGATCCCCGGCAATCGCTTCGAATATCTGGAGGCGCGCGCGGCATTGGACGCGGTCGAGGCGGGCGAGCGGGACGCCGATGATTTCCGCCCCGGCGCGCTCGACGTGCTGGCCCAGCATGTGATGGCGATCGCCTGTGCCGGGCCGTTCCGCGAGGAAGAATTGCTGGCCGAGGTCCGCTCCGCCACCCCCTATAGCGCGCTGACCGACGAGGGCTTTGCCCATGTGCTGCATTTCATCGAAGGCGGCGGCTATGCGCTGCGCGCCTATGACCGGTTCAAGCGGCTGGTGCGAGAGGGTGACGGCACATGGCGGGTGTCGCATCCGAAATTCATCCAGCAGCACCGGATGAATGCCGGCATCATTGTCGATCAGCCCGCGCTGGCGGTGCGCTTCGCCAATGGGCGCAAGCTCGGCACGGTGGAGGAGGGGTTCGCCGCCACCTTGCGGCCGGGCGACAGCTTCTTCTTTTCCGGCATGGCGCTGGAGGTGGTGCGGATGGACAGCAGCGACCTGGTGGTCCGCGCCACGAGCAAGACGGCGCGCATCCCCAGCTGGGGCGGCACCCGCATGGCGATGTCGACGCGGCTGGCCGACCGGGTGCGCCATTTCCTGGCCGAACCCGACGCCTGGCACCGCTTCCCCGACGATGTGCGCGAATGGCTGGAGGTGCAGCGCGCCCGTTCCGCCCTGCCGCAACCGGGGCAATTGTTGGTCGAAACTTTCCCGCATGAGGGGCGCCATTATATGGTCTGCTACAGTTTCGAGGGCTGGAACGCGCACCAGTCGCTCGGCATGTTGCTGACCCGGCGGATGGAGAGCCAAGGGCTGATGCCGCTGGGCTTCGTGTCGAACGATTATGCGCTGGCGGTCTATGGGCTAAAGCCCGTGACCGATCCGCAGAGCCTGTTTTCCGCCGATATCCTCGACCATGAATTTGTCGACTGGGTCGAGCAGTCGAGCCTATTGAAGCGCGCCTTTCGCGATGTCGCCGTGATTTCCGGCCTGATCGAGCGCCAGCATCCCGGCAAGCGCAAGACCGGGCGGCAGGTCACCTTCTCCACCGACCTCATCTATGACGTGCTGCGCAAATATCAGCCCGACCATCTGCTGCTCAAGGCCGCCTGGGCCGATGCGCGGGCGCGGATGACCGATGTCGGGCGGCTGGGCGACCTGATCGACCGGGCGGCATCGACCATGCTGCATGTGCCGCTCGACCGGGTCAGCCCGCTCGCGGTGCCGCTGCTGATCCTGATCGGCCGCGAACAGGTGGCGCAGCGCGATGCCGAGGACGCGCTGCTGATCGAGGCCGAGGCGCTGGTGGCGGAGGCCATGCGCGCGGATTGAGGGGGGCGACCGTCCCAACACCGTTCGCCCTGAGCGAAGTCGAAGGGCTCGCCCGACCGAAGGGAGGGCACTTCGCTCCGCTCAGTGATGGGCTTCGACTTCGCTCAGCCCGAACGGAATGGAAGATGGCCTACCCCGGCAACCCGTTCAACCTGGCAAAGGGATCGTCGCTGGCATCCTCCTGCCAGCGATATTCGGTCCGGTTGGCGACCCAGCGGGCCATTTCCTTGCCATAGAGTTTGGCGATCAGGCCCAGTGCCATGTCCGTCCCCGCCGAAATGCCGGAGGAGGAGATATATTTGCCGTCCTCCACCCAGCGCGCATGGGGAATCCAGGCGACCTTGGCCCCCTGCGCCGTCGCCCAGGCCCAGGCCATCTTGTTGCTGGTCGCCTTGACCCCGTCGATCAGCCCGGTCTTCGCCAGAAGGCCGGAGCCCGTGCAGATCGTGGCGACCTGCGGCGTATCCTGTGCCAATGTCCGCACGGCGGCGAGGAAATCGGGGTTGTTCACCTCCCGCCGGGTGCCGAGGCCGCCGGGGATCATCACGATGTCGAGTTTCGGCGCATCGGCAAAGCCATGATCGGCGATCGTCTGCGGCCCGGCGCCGCTGCGCACCGGTCCGGCCTTGTCGGCGATCATGACGATCTCGACCCGGTCCTTCAGCATCCCGAACATTTCCAGCGGCCCGAACACGTCGAGCAGCTCGAACCCGTCGAACAACACCATGCCCAGCTTCTTTTTCGGCCCACTTGGCGGCACGGGCGGCTGCACGGAAAGTTGCGCGGAGACAGTCGTGCCGGTCGCGGCGAGCGCGATTCCGGCGGTCAGGAGAAAGTTACGCCGCGCAACATCGGCTTTGGACTGGTCGCTCATCGTCACATGCTCCCTGTTTGCCGGGTTAGACGAGTGATGGCGGCGATCCCGCCTATTCGCCGCCGTCCTTGATGCCGCCGCAGCCCTTCAGCACGCCTTCGCCGAAGGAAAGCTGCACCCGGTCGGACCAGATGGCGTCGCTCATTCCGTCGCTGCACGGCCCTTCGGTGACGGTCATGGCAAAGCCATCGCCCAGAAAGCGGATGGCGCGGGGATCATCGGTGCGGATGACGGGATAGCGCAATGGATGATGATCGGGCCGCTGCAAGGTCGCGACCGATCCGGTAACGGTCACCGCCCAGAAAGGCTCGGTGCCGATCGCGCGATAATCCTCCTGCGGTGGCGGGGGAGGTGGTGTTTCACGGGAAACAGCGGCGGGCGCCGGTTGCACAGCCGGGGCAGCGGCCGGTTCGGGCGTGGCGCTCTCATTGGCAACGATCGCCTGGTTGAGCGCCGGGGCGGCGTTGGCGATTGCCTTGTCGGCGCGATTGTCGACCCTGTTCGGCGGCACCGGATCGCCCGAGCAGGCGGCGAGGGCCAGCAGCCCTGTCACCATCGCCGTCACTTTCACGCGCCGGCCCGCCGGAAACAATGGGCGGCATGATCGTCGACCATGCCGATCGCCTGCATCCAGGCATAGACGATGGTCGGGCCGACGAACTTGAAGCCGCGCTTCTTCAGATCCTTGGAGATCGCCTCCGACAGCGGCGTCTGGGTCGGGAAGCTCTTGCCGTCGCCGATGATCGGCCCGTCGGGCGCGAAGGACCAGACATAGGCGGCGAAATCCTCGCCGGCGTCGCGCATCGCGCGATAGATTTGCGCGCCCTTGATCGTCGCCTCGATCTTGGCGCGGGCGCGGACGATGCCGGGATCGGCCATCAGCCGTTCGACATCATGGGGGCCGAAGGCGGCGACCTTGTCCGGATCGAAGCCGGCAAAGGCGGCGCGAAACCCCTCGCGCTTGCGCAATATGGTGATCCAGCTGAGCCCGGCCTGGAACCCCTCCAGCATCAGCATTTCCCACAGCATGCGCGAATCATGCTGGGGCACGCCCCATTCCGCGTCATGATAATCCCGGTAGAGCGGGTCCGGCCCTACCCAGCTGCAGCGTGGCAGATCGGTCATGGGTTTTGGGTGCGCCTGACGGCGCACAGCGCCGAACCGGCCCGCGCCACCACCCGGCCGCCCAAGAGATTATCCTGATTGGGTGGCCGGGTGGGGGCGCGGGCGGGCATCGTCATCCTATCAAACGTCCAGGTTGGCGACGTTCAGCGCATTGTCCTGGATGAATTCGCGGCGCGGTTCGACCACGTCGCCCATCAGCTTGGTGAAGATTTCGTCGGCGACGTCGGCCTGTTCCACCTCGACGCGCAGCATCGAGCGATTGTCCGGGTCCAGCGTGGTTTCCCACAGCTGTTCCGCGTTCATTTCGCCCAGACCCTTGTAGCGCTGGATCGACAGGCCCTTGCGGCCGGCGGACAGGATCGCTTCCAGCAATTCGCTGGGGCGCGAGATGTTGACGCCCTTGGCCGACACGGCGGGCAATTCGTCCTCGCCCAGTTCGTCCTGCGCGGCGACGGCCTTGGCCGAGACCAGGCGGCTACCCTTGGCATAGCTTTCCGCCTCTTCGCTGGCGGTGCCGTGCAGCTTGCGCGCTTCGGCCGAACCCAGGAAGCCATGTTCGATGACATGATGGTCGGTCACGCCGCGCCACAGCCGTTCGAAATGGAAGCCGCCGCCTTCGGCGATGCGGCCGGTCCACTTGCCCTCGGGATCATGCGACGCGATCCAGGCGACGGCGGTTGCCAGCCGTTCGGCCAGCTGTGCCTCGGACAGTTCGGGATCAAGCGCGCCGGTCAGGCCCAGCGCCTCGATGATCGCCGGGTCGTAGCGACGCGGCACATAGCGCATCACCGCGCGCATGCGGCGGGCATGGTCGATCAGGCTGCGCAGATCGTCGCCGGTGCGGGCGCCGCCGGTGGTTTCCAGCGCCATCGTGTCGACGCCATTGTCGACCAGATATTGCTCCAGCGCCGCCTCGTCCTTCAGATAGACTTCGGACCGGCCGCGGCTCGCCTTGTAGAGCGGCGGCTGGGCGATGAAGAGATGGCCCGCCTCGATGATCTGGGGCATCTGGCGATAGAAGAAGGTCAGCAGCAGCGTGCGGATATGCGCGCCGTCGACGTCGGCGTCGGTCATGATGACGATCTTGTGGTAGCGCAGCTTGTCCAGGTTGAAATCGTCGCGAATGCCGGTGCCCATCGCCTGGATCAGCGTGCCGACTTCCTTGGACGAGAGCATCTTGTCGAAGCGCGCGCGCTCGACGTTCAGGATCTTGCCCTTCAGCGGCAGGATCGCCTGATTGTGGCGGTTGCGGCCCTGCTTGGCCGAACCACCGGCCGAGTCACCCTCGACCAGGAAGAGTTCGGACTTGGCGGGATCGCGTTCCTGACAGTCGGCCAGCTTGCCGGGCAGCGAGGCGATGTCCATCGCGCCCTTGCGGCGGGTCAGTTCGCGCGCACGCTTGGCCGCTTCACGGGCAGCGGCGGCGTCGATCACCTTCTGGACGATCATCTTGCCATGGCCGGGATTTTCTTCCAGCCATTCGGCCATCTTGTCGGCCATCAGGCTTTCGAGCGGCTGGCGCACTTCGGAACTGACCAGCTTGTCCTTGGTCTGCGAGCTGAATTTGGGATCGGGCAGCTTGACCGAGACGATCGCGGTCAGGCCTTCGCGCATATCCTCACCGGTGAGGCTCACCTTCTCCTTCTTCAGCAGGCCGGTCTTTTCGGCATAGCTGTTGAGGGTCCGGGTCAGCGCCGCGCGGAACGCGGCGAGGTGGGTGCCACCATCGCGCTGCGGGATGTTGTTGGTGAAGCAGAGGACGTTCTCATAATAGGAATCGTTCCACTCCAGCGCGACGTCGATGGTCACGTCGTCGCGGGTGCCGGCGATCGCGATCGGATCGGGCATCAGCGCATTCTTGTTGCGGTCGAGATATTTGACGAAGGCCGCGATGCCGCCCTCATAATAAAGCTCGACTTCCTTCTTCTCCTCATGGCGCGCATCGACCAGGAACAGGCGCACGCCGCTGTTGAGGAACGCCAGCTCGCGATAGCGATGCTCCAGCTTGTCGAAATCATATTCGGTCTGGTTCTTGAACGTGCCGCCATCGCCCGGCACCTTCTCGGTCGAGGCGAGGAAGGTCACGCGCGTGCCCTTCTTGCCCTCAGGCGCATCGCCGATCACCTTGAGCGGCGCGGTGGCATCGCCATAGGCGAAGCGCATCCAATGTTCCTTGCCGTCGCGCCAGATGTTGAGGTCCAGCCATTCGGACAGGGCGTTCACCACCGAGACGCCCACGCCGTGCAGGCCGCCCGATACCTTATAGGCATTGTCGTCCGACGTGTTCTCGAACTTGCCGCCCGCGTGCAGCTGGGTCATGATGACCTCGGCCGCCGACACGCCTTCTTCCTTGTGGATGCCGGTCGGGATGCCGCGGCCATTATCCTCGACGCTGACGCTGTTGTCGGGGTTGAGCGTGATGACGATCCGGTCGCAATGGCCGGCCAGCGCCTCGTCGATCGCATTGTCGCTGACCTCGAACACCATATGGTGCAGGCCCGACCCGTCGTCGGTGTCGCCGATATACATGCCGGGCCGCTTGCGCACGGCGTCGAGGCCTTTCAGCACCTTGATGCTGTCGGCGCCATATTCATTGCTGTTGGGGCTGTTCTGCTGTTCGTCGCTCATACCCAGCATATAGGGAATGGCGCCTCGAAACTAAAGCGAAACATGGCGGCTTCCACCCGGCTTTGGGGCGGTTTATCAGGCGCTCATGCGTGTTGTCCCGATCCTTGCCCTGATGCTGCTTTCCGCCTGTTCGCGCAGCAGCGAAGTGGCCGACGAATTGCCCAACAGTTCGCTGGCCGGCGCCCCGCGCGAGGCGATGCCCGAAACCCGGATCGAGGCGACCCTGGCCCGGCCGGTGACGATCGGCGAGGATGGCCCCCGGCTCGACGCCTGCGGCGCGATGGGACAGGCGACCCGTGTCGGGCCGCAGGGATTGAGCGTCCGGTCCGCGCCCTTTGCCGAGGCGAAGGCGCTGGCGCAGCTGGCCGAAGGCGCGCGGGTGCATGTCTGCACCCGCAGCATCGACCAGAAATGGCTGGGCGTGGTGATCCCGCCGCCAGCGCCCGAAGGCGCGGCACCGACCGATTGCGGCGTGCGCGAACCGGTCGACCGCAAGCAGGCTTATGCCGGTCCCTGCACCAGCGGCTGGGTCTCCAGCGCCTATGTCCGGCTGGTGGCCGGCTGATTACAGCCCGCCCAGATAATCCAGCTTGCCCAGCGGCACGCCGGCCTGACGCAGCAGGGCATAGGCGGTCGTCAGGTGGAAATAGAAATTGGGCAGCGAGAAGGTCAGCACATGGCTGCGCCCGGTGGAGGAAAATTCGCCGCGCGAAGTCTTGAGGGTAACGGTCGCCTCCTCGCGCCCGTCGATCCGGTCGCGCGGCACCGATTCCAGGAAGGCGATGGTGCGGGCGATGCGATCCTGCAGGTCGGCGAACGTCTCTTCCGTGTCGGGCAGGGGGAAGGGCTCCAGTTCGCCGATGCGGATGACCGCGCCCTTGGCGCTGTCGGTGGCAAGCTGCACCTGCGCGGTCAACGGGCGCATATCCTCTATCAGGCGGGCGCCGGTCAGCGTGGCGGGATCGATCCCCTGTTCGGCGGCAAAGGCGGCGCCCTTGTCCAGCAGGGTGGACAGAGTGCGCAGGCCGCGCAGGAAGGCCGGGACGGTCAGGTCGTAAAGTTCGGTCGCCACGTTGCGAGGATTCCCTTCATTCGATGCCGGTGAAGACCAGCTTCTGCACGCGGCGGCCGGTATTCACCTCGGTCGCATAGATATTGCCGGCGCTGTCGGTATCAATGCTGTGCAGCCAGGTGAATTGCCCCGCCTGTCGCCCGATCCGGCCGAAGGCGCCAAGGATCGTGTGAGTCTTGCGCTCCAGAACCCAGATGCGGCCGTTCATCATGTCGGCGACATAGAGATAGGTCTGGTCGGGATCGGGCGAGAAGGCGATGTCGGTAACCGTGTGGGTGCCGCCGGTTTCCGGCGCGATCGCCAGGTCGCGCACGAAAGTCAGGCCGCCATCCTTCTCGCGTTTGAACAGTTGCGCGCGGTTATTGTTGCGGTCGCAGACATAGAGGTGGCCGTCCTTCGTCGGCACCACGCAATGGACGATGCTGTTGAAGATGGCGGACTTGGGATCGGCGACCCTGCTGGGATCGACGGCATGGCTCTGGTCGAACGTGCCCTGCAGCACCGGTCCGCTCGGCGGCTTGGCATAGGCGCCCCAGCGGCCCTTGTAGCTATTGGTCCGGTCGTCGAAGCCGATCACCCGTCGGTTCACATAGCCGTCGGATATCAGCACCATGCCGTCGCTGTGATTGACGTCGGACGGGTTGCCGAGCTGGTCGGTCGCGTCATTGCCGCCGGTCTTGTCGCGTCGGCCGAAGCTGCGGATATATTTGCCCTCCGGCGTATAGTTCATGACGACATGGTCGCCCTTGCCATTGCCGCCGAACCAGACGCTGCCGGCCTTGTCGACGAAGATGCCGTGCAGGCTTGCGGGCCATTGATTGACGCCGTCGACCGTGGGGGCGCTTGCTGCGCCGCCCCAGCCGCCCAGATAGCGGCCATCCTGGGCGAAGCGCACCACCGGCGGGGCCGGCTTGCAGCAGACGGCGGTGGCGGGCGATTCGGCGAGGCCCGTGTCAGTGGCGGTCAGGCTGTGCGGGCGATGCACGACCCAGACCGAATCGTCCGGACCAACCGCAACGCCGCTGACCTGGCCCAGCAGCAGGTCATCGGGCATGGCCGGCCAGGCGGCATCGACCTTGAAGCGCGGCATCTTGGTGCCGGCGGGTGCGATCTGTTCGAAGGCGAGGGGAGCGAGCGCCTGCTCCGGCGGCGCGGCGGAGGCCGCGACGGCGAAGGGCAGGGTAAGGGCAGCGGCGAGGAAGGCGCGCATCGGCGGGGACTCCTTGATCGTCGGGAATGGCGGAGGCGGGATCATGCCCGACTGCCCGGTCCGGTCAAGGCCGGTCCGGTCAAGGAAGGTGCGACGCATTTCCAACGGGAAAAGGACCGGCCGACGGGTTTCTGTCGGCCGGTCAGGGGGCAACTTATGCCGCGATCGCCGGGCGCTCGGGCGGCGTGATCGTGAAGAAGGGCAAGGCATGGTGGACGATCCAGCCGATCGTCGCGGCATAGACAATGGTGCCGATGCCGACCGTGCCGCCCAGCATCCAGCCGGTCGCCAGCACCGCGATCTCGATGCCGGTGCGCACCCATTTGACCGGCCAGCCATTGCGGCGGCACAGGCCCGTCATCAATCCGTCGCGCGGACCCGGCCCCAGCCCGGCGCCGATATAGGCGCCACCAGCAATGCCATTCAGCAGGATCCCCGCGCCCAGCCAGGCGGCGCGCATCGCATAGCCATCCGGCGTCGGCAGATAATGGAGGCTGATGTCCACCGCCGTGCCGATCACCACTATGTTGCAGACCGTGCCGATCCCCGGTCGCTGCCGCAATGGCCACCAGAGCAGCAGCACGACCGCACCGACCAGGTTGACCGTCATGCCGAAGCTGAGGCCGAGCTTGGGCGCCAGTCCCTGATGCAGCACATCCCAGGGATCGAGCCCCAGATTGGCGCGCAGCATCAGCGCCATGGCAAAGCCGTAGAGCACAAGGCCCCAGAAGAGCTGGAAGAGGCGGCGGGTCATCATCATGGGCATCAGACCTAGCCAAATTGGCCTTTTACAAAAGGACCAATGGCGCGTAAGTGGCCTTCAAATCTCTCTGATTGGATTGATCGTCATGTCCACTTCCTTCCTTCGGCCTCCCTCGCTGCTGCGGCTGCTGGGCGCCTGGCGCGCGCAGGACAGCGCCGAGCCGGCCTATCGCCAATTGGCGCAGGCGCTGCGGATGCTGGTGCTGGACGGGCGGATCGGCCTCAATGTCCGGTTGCCGGGCGAGCGGGAACTGGCCGCCGCGCTCGGGCTCAGCCGCACGACGATCGCCGCTGCCTTCGACCGGCTGCGCGACGAGGGCTATCTGGAAAGCCGGCAGGGATCGGGGAGCGTCACGCGCCTGCCGCCCGGCCGGGTCGAGACGCCGACGCCAGACATCGATGGGGTGACCGGCGACAATCTGCTCAACTGGACCCATGCCGCGCTGCCGGCGGCGCCCGGCGTGGGCCTGGCCTATGCCCATGCGGTCGAGGCGCTGCCCGCCTATCTGGGCGACCTGGGCTATGATCCGCTCGGCCTGCCGGTGCTACGCCGGGCGATCGCCGGCCATTATGAGCGGCGTGGCTGCCCGACCGATCCCGACCAGATCATGATCACCAACGGCGCGCAGCAGGGTTTCTCGCTGCTGCTGCAATGGCTGGCGGGGCCGGGCGACCGGGCGGTGATCGACCATCCCACCTATCATAATGCGATCCAGGCGTTGCAGCGGGCCAATGTCGTGCCGGTGCCGGTTGGCCTGCCGGTCCATGGCTGGGATATCGACGCGATGGACGCGGCCTTCCGCCAGACCGCGCCGCGCTTCGCCTATATCATCGCCGATTTCCACAATCCCACCGGGCGCAGCATGGACCCGGCGACCCGCCGCGCGCTGGTTGCGGTGGCGATGCGCACCCACACGCCGTTGGTGATCGACGAGACGATGGTGGCGATGGGCCTCGACGGATCGCCGCCGCCGCCGGTCGCCTGCCATGATCCGTCCGGCCGCCATGTCATCACCTTGGGGTCGGCCAGCAAGATCTTCTGGGGCGGGCTGCGCGTCGGCTGGATCCGCGCCGATCCGCAGACCGTGGCAGCGCTCGGCCGCATCCGCACGACGATGGACATGGCCAGTCCCGTGGTCGAGCAGCTTGCCGTCGCCCAGCTGATGGACGCGGACGAGGGGCTGGGGCCGCGCGCGGCGATGCTGCGCGACCGGCGCGACCATCTGCTGGCGCAACTGGAACAACATCTGCCGCACTGGCGGGTGGAATCGCCGGCTGGCGGCCTGTCGCTCTGGGCCGAACTGCCCCGCGCGGAAGCGAGCGCGCTGGCGGCATTGGCCGGCAATCATGGCGTGCGCATCGCGGCTGGGCCGCGCTTCGGCGTCAATGGCGCGTTCGAACGGTTCCTTCGCCTGCCCTTCACCCTGCCGCAAGCGCAGCTCGACATGGGCGTGGCCCGGCTGGTGGAGGCGGATGCGCGGCTCCACGCCCGCACCCCGCGCGGCCGCGATCCGCTGGCCCTCGCCCTGGAGGCTGACCGATTGATCTGACCCATAAGAAAAGGGCCGCGCGGAGATGTTCCGCACGGCCCTTTTCAATCGGCTATACCGAGAAGGGCTCAGCCCTTCTTCTTCTCGGCCTGATAGCGTTCGATCGCTTCCAGCGTGATCCGCTTGGCGTCTTCCGCGCCACCCCAGGTGCCGATGCGCACCCACTTGGTCTTTTCCAGATCCTTATAGTGGGTGAAGAAATGCTCGATCTGCTCCATCACGATGGTGGGCAGATCGTCCTTCTCGCCGACATTATTATAATAGGGGAAGGTCTTGTTGTCCGGCACGCAGACCAGCTTCTCGTCGCCGCCGGCTTCGTCTTCCAGGTTCAGCACGGCGATCGGGCGTGCGCGCACGACCGAGCCGGGCACGAACGGCGAGCGGGCGATGACCAGCGCGTCGAGCGGATCGCCATCGGGCGACAGGGTGTGCGGCACGAAGCCGTAATTCGCCGGATAGCGCATCGGCGTGTGCAGGATGCGATCGACGAACAGCGCGCCCGAGGCCTTGTCGAACTCGTACTTCACGGGTTCGCCGCCAACCGGCACCTCGATGATGACGTTCAGGCTGTTTGGCGGATCTTCGCCGACGGGGATCAGGTCAATATTCATGCATCTTCGCCTTTTACATGCGGTTGCTTGGAAATCTTCAGGTGCGCGGCTGCAGCAGCTTGTCGAGGCTGCCTTCGCCGGTGCCGGTCTTTTCGAGGTGCGGATAGCGCAGGCCATCCGAATAAGCGAGGGTCAGGGTACGATAATATTTGTCCTGCTTTAGGATAAGCTGGATCGGCTTCTTCGCGTCCTTAGCCTCGGTCAGCGCCGTCTTGAATGCGTCGCTCGAATATTCATTGCCGTTCACCGCAATAATCTTCGATCCTACCGCAAGGCCGGCCTTGAATGCTGCGCTGTTCCAGATCACCGCCGCGATATCGCCGTCATTCTTGACCGTCAGGCCCACGCCAAAGCTCTGGTCGACCGTCTTCTGCGCGCCTTCGGCCGCCTTGGTGATGGCATTGGGCGTATCGGTATAGACCAGCTTGTAGCCGCCCAGGGTGAAGCCGCCCTTGGGTGTTTCCGTGGTGGGGCTGTCGACATATTTGTGGAACAGGCCGGCCCAGTCATAGGGGGCGACGCCGTTCAGCGTGTCGATCACGTCCTGGCGATTATAGACGACCTGGCCCCAGTCACCCGGCTTGATGCCGAAAAAGGCCTTGGCGAAATCGTCGATGCCCTTGGCGCCCTTGGTCTGCTGGCGCAGGATGCCGTCGACCTCCAGCCAGATCATCAGGCCTTCATTATAATAATCCTCCGACCGCTGCCAGTTGGCCCAGCCCTTGGGACGGCGGGCGGAGATGATCGGATCATTGGTGGTGTCCACCATCGGGCGCCATTCGCGGCCGCGCGTGGTGTCCAGCTTCGCTGCGATCTGGGCATAGGCGTCCAGCGTCTCCTGCTTGGAGAACATGCCCGAACGGGCGCCCAGCACATAGCCCCAGAACTGGGTCTGGCCTTCATAGACCCACAGCAGGCTGTCCTGCATCGGCACGTCGAAATTGGGCGTCCACAGCAGGTCGGGGCGACGGAACTTGCCGTCCCAGCTATGGGTGAATTCATGCGGCAGCAGGTTGCGGTCGAGCAGTGCCTCGCCCGAATCCCATTTCTTGAAATAGCCCGGCTCGACCTGATTCTCGGACGAGCGATGATGCTCCAGGCCAATGCCGCCCATTTCGTCGGTGATCGACAGCAGGAAATCATAATGGTCGAAATGATAGGTGCCGAACGCGGCGCCGGCTTCGGCCACCAGCTTCTTGTGCCTGGCGATCTGGTCATTGTTGAACACCAGTTCGTCGGCATCGTCGGCAACGATGTTCAGCGTGACGTTGTGGCCCAGGTCCACCGCCTTGAAATGGGTGCCGGCAAAGACCGGCGAGTCCTGCAGCGCTTCATAGTCGATCACGTCATAGGCGATGGTGTCGCCGCTGCGCTTGCCGCGCAGCGCGGTCGCCGCCTGCCAGCCGGCGGGATAGGTGACATTGGCCTGCACCGGGATCTGGCGGGTATAATAGCCCGCCGGGTAGAGCGAGACATCTTCCCACTGGATATTCTGCATCTTGGGCGTCACGACGACGCGGCCCTGGTTGGTCGCGGTTGCCGACAGAAACTGGAACTGCGCCACGACCTGCTTGGTGCCGGCCGGCACGTCGATCTCGAACGCGTAGACGTTGAGCGGATTGCGCTTCCAGCTGATCGGCTTGCCGTCTGCGGTGAAGGTCAGGCCGGTCAGCTTTTCGATCGGGCCGCGCGGGGCATGGTTGCCGGGCAGCCATTCGGGCATCAGCAGGGTCATCGGGCCGCTCGCCGCGACGGGAATGGTTTCCTTCACGCGGAAGATGCGCTGCACCGTGTCGGTGGCGTCGACGTCAAGGCGGATCGTGCCGCCCGGATAGGGGACATCCTTGGGCATCGGCTTGGCGCTGTCGACGGGCATGGCGGTCGGCTTGGAACGGATGACATCCTGCGCCAGCAACGGGCTGGCAATCGCGGTCGAAAGGCAAAGGGCGGCAGCAAGGCTGCGGATCATGACGGTCTCCAGAAAAGGAACGGGGGCCGGACGGCCCGTCTGCCCCAAGCATGGCGGGGCGAATCGCCCGCGTCCACCCCTTATGCCGCCATAAAAAGCGCGTTTCCTTGGGCCGCGATTATCGTTAAAGGCGCTGCCCCATGGCGAAGATCGAAACGCCGCGCCCGGTGCGCGGAACGCAGGACATGTTGGGCGGCACGGCGGAGGCGTTTCAGGAACGCTTCGCCCATGTCGTCGCCACCTTTGACCGGGTGCGCAAACTCTATGGATTCCAGCGGGTTGAAGTGCCCGTCTTTGAATCGACCGCGGTGTTCGCCCGTTCGCTGGGCGAAAGCACCGACGTCGTGTCGAAGGAAATGTACACGTTCGAGGATCGCGGCGGTGACAGCATCACCCTGCGCCCCGAATTCACCGCCGGCATTTCGCGCGCCTATATTACCGAGGGCTGGCAGCAATATGCGCCGCTCAAGGTCGCGACCCATGGTCCGCTGTTCCGCTATGAGCGCCCGCAAAAGGGCCGCTTCCGCCAGTTCCACCAGCTCGACGCCGAAATCCTGGGCGCGGGCGAGCCGGCGGCCGATGTCGAACTGCTGGTGTTGGCCGACCAGCTACTGCGCGAACTGGGCGTGTCGGAAGGCGTGACCCTGAACCTCAACACGCTGGGCGACGCGGAAAGCCGCGAAGCCTGGCGCGCCGCGCTGATCGCCCATTTCGAGGCGCATCGGGGCGAGCTGTCGGAAGAAAGCATCGACCGGCTGGCGAAGAATCCGCTGCGCATTCTCGACTCCAAGGATCCGCGCGACCGCCCGATCGCCGACAGCGCACCGGACATCGACGCCTATCTGACGGACGAGGCGCGCAGCTTCTTCGACAAGGTGACCAGCGGCCTCGACGCCGCCGGTGTCGCCTGGGAACGCAATTCGCGGCTGGTGCGCGGCCTCGATTATTATCGCCACACCGCGTTCGAGTTCATCACCGACCGGCTCGGCGCGCAGGGCACGGTGCTGGGCGGCGGCCGCTATGACGGCCTGATCGAAAATCTGGGCGGTCCGTCGACCCCGGCGGTCGGCTGGGCGGCGGGGATCGAGCGGCTGGCGATGCTGATCGACCAGCCGGCGATCGACAAGCCGCAGGTCGTGTTGATCCCGATGGGCGAGGCGGCCGAAGCGAAGGCGACCGGCATCATCGCCGATCTGCGCCGCGGCGGCATCGCCTGCGACATGGGCTATCGCGGCAATATGAAGAAGCGGATGCAGCGCGCCAACGCGTCGGGTGCCGCCTGGGCGATCATCCTGGGCGACGACGAACTGATGCGCGGTGAGGCGGCGGTCCGCAACCTTGGCACTGGCGAGCAGCAGGCGGTTGCGCTTGATGCCCTGATTGGCACGGTGACGGCACTCTGATGCACATTTCCGCCGAACGCATCGCGCAGATCGAGGCGCGCCGGGACGAGGTGCAGGCGTCGATGACGCGCGCCGATCTCGCGCCCGATGCGTTCGTGAAACTGTCCAAGGAATATGCCGAGATCGAGCCGGTGGCGCGGGCCGCGCATGAAGTGCGCCGGCTGCGCCAGGAACTGCGCGCGCTCGAACAGATGGCCGGCGGCGAGGACAGCGATGCCGATCCGCTGATGCGCGAAATGGCGCAGGAGGAAATGCAGCTGCTCAAGGGGCAGTTGCCCGATGCCGAACGCGCGCTGGCGCTGCAGCTGCTGCCCAAGGATTCGGCCGATGCCCGCCCGGCGATGCTGGAAATCCGCGCCGGCACCGGCGGGGATGAGGCGGCTTTGTTCGCCGGCGACCTGTTCCGCATGTATCAGCGCTATGCCGATACCCAGGGCTGGAAGATGGAGATGCTCTCCGCCAACGCCTCGGAACAGGGCGGTTTCAAGGAAGTGGTCGCCAGCATCAACGGCACCGGCGTCTTCGCCAAGCTGAAGTTCGAGAGCGGCGTCCATCGCGTCCAGCGCGTGCCGGTCACCGAAAGCGGCGGTCGCATTCATACCAGCGCCGCGACCGTTGCGATCCTGCCCGAGCCGGAAGAAGTCGACGTCCAGATCGCCGATAGCGACCTCAAGATCGACATCTACCGCGCCTCGGGCGCGGGCGGCCAGCACGTCAACACCACCGATTCCGCCGTGCGCATCACCCATTTGCCGACCGGCATCGTCGTGACCCAGCAGGATGAGCGTTCGCAGCACAAGAACAAGGCCAAGGCGATGCAGGTGCTGCGCGCCCGCATCTATGAGGCGGAGCGGGAGCGCACCCAGAGCGAACAGGCCGGCGCGCGCAAGGCGATGGTCGGATCGGGCGACCGGTCGGAGCGCATTCGCACCTATAATTTCCCGCAGGGGCGCGTGACCGACCACCGCATCAACCTGACCCTGCACCGCCTGCCCGAGATTCTCGAAGGGCCGGGCCTTGCCGAAGTGATCGACGCGCTGGTGGCCGAGGATGAGGCCGCGCGCCTCGCCCAGCTGGACGGGGTGGCGTGAGCGTCGCCGATGCGCTGCGCGACGCCACTGTCAGCTTAAGCACGATCAGCGACACCCCCCGGCTCGACGCCGAACTGCTGATGGCCCATGCGCTGGGCATCGGTCGCAACGACCTGTTGCTGCGCCAGCGCGACCTGTCTGTCCCTGTCACTTTCGCTGTCCATTTGCAGCAGCGGCTGGCCGGCGCGCCGATCGCCCATATTCTGGGCAGCCGGGATTTCTGGACGATCAGCCTGGCCGTCACGCCCGACGTATTGATCCCGCGCCCCGACAGCGAGACGCTGATCGAGGCGGCGGTCGATCATTTCCGTGACCGGTTGCCCACGACCATATTGGATCTGGGCACCGGATCGGGCGCGCTGCTGCTCGCCGCGCTCGACCAGTGGCCCGATGCGACAGGGCTGGGCATCGACGCCTCGGCCGCCGCGCTGGCGGTGGCGCAGGGCAATGCCGATCGGCTGGGCATGGGGACGCGCGCGTGCTTCCAGCTGGGCGATTGGGCGGCCGGCGTGACCGGGCCATTCGACCTGCTGCTGATCAACCCGCCCTATATCGCGACCGACGCGCCACTCGCCGGCGATGTGCTGCATGATCCGGCCAGCGCGCTGTTTGCTGGCGCCGACGGGCTGGACGATTATCGCCGCATCGTGCCGCAACTGCCTGCGCTGATCGCGCCGGGTGGCATGGCCGCGATCGAGATCGGCTATGATCAGGGGGAAAGCGTGTCGGCACTGCTGCGGGCACAGGGGCTGGGCGTGTCGCTGCGCCGCGACCTTGCGGGGCATGATCGCTGCCTCGTCGCCACGCCGGGTGAATAAGAAGGCGGGATTTCACGCCACCACAGCGAAAATTGCTTGGTTTATCGCGTGAATGCCATTACATCGGGATCAGGAAAACCGCTATTCCGGCGACATGGCCTTATCAGGCCATTGATGGATAAGGCATTTTCCTGCTCCTGAAAGTCAAGATGGCGCTGCTGCGCAAGCGCCTCTGGTGGCTGAGGGCGTGATCCGCACCGGATCATGTCTGGCGGAGCCACATCCGGCCCCACGGAAGGGGCGGTGCTTGGGGATAGCAGCTGAACAGTGTTTTCAGTGAATATTATCATAGCGAACGCAAGGATCATGTCTTGATCAACAACCGGCAGGCCGGTCGCCGCAATCGCGGCCGGAATAATAACAACAACGGTCGTCCCAATGGCGGTAACCGGGGTGGTGGCGACAACGGCAACCGTATCGACAACCGCGCCCGCGGCAATGCGGCCCAGCTTCTTGAGAAATACAAGAATATGGCGCGCGATGCCCAGATGGCCGGCGACCGTGTGAACGCCGAATATTATCTGCAGTTCGCCGATCATTATTTCCGCGTGCTGGCCGACAATCGTTCGCGCCAGGAGGAGCAGCAGCAGCGCTTCCGCCGGAATGACGAGAATTTCGACGACGAAGGCGAAGAGTTCGAGGGCAATGAGGACGGCGCCGAAGAGGGCCGCACCGAACAGCCCGAGCGCGCCGAGCGCGATTATGACCGCCGCGAACCGCGCGGCGAGCGCCAGGATCGTGGTGACCGCAATGATCGGGGCGACCGGGGCGACCGCAATCGTCGTGACCGCAATCGTCGTGATCGTCCGGTGGCCGAGGAAGGCGTCGAGCAGCAGCCGGTGGCAGCCGAACAGCCCGCAGAACTCGCAGCCGAACCGGCTGCCGAAGCGCCCAAGCCGCGTCGCGGTCGCCCGCGCAAGGCCGATGCCGCGCCGACCGAAGCGAATGAAGGCCTGGATGTCAGCATCCTGCCGCCCTCGATCGCCCGCGCTGATAATGACAGCGACACCGACGTGACCGAGGAAGCCCCCCGCAAGCGCACCCGTCGCGCCCGTCCGGCGACCGAAGCCGCCGAATAAGCGCGGCTTTCGAGCAACCCCTAGAACAAAAAGGGCGGTGCCATCCCGGCGCCGCCCTTTTTGTTTGCAAATATAGCCGCTTGGGGCAGAAGATCGTCGCATGAGAGCCTGATCGTTTGAGGCGGAAGCGCTTTGCGCTTTCACCGATGACGTGAATCAGGCTCTCTTCAAGGTCTTGGGAGTGCAGACCTGATGACGACTGTCCGCCTGTTGACCGGTCTGGCGCTGATGCTGCCGGCCGCCGCCTTTGCCCAGACCGCTGCTGTCGATCCCACCGGCGCCACTGCCCAGGGCGATGTCGCCGTCACCATCTATAATGGCGGTCCGTCGCTGGTGCAGGATGACCGGCAATTGAGCGTCAATGCCGGCCGCAACCGCATCGAATTTCCCGACGTGTCCGCCCGCATCCGGCCCGAGACGGTGAACCTGTCCGGCCCCGGCTTCTCGATCGTCGAGCAGAATTTCGATTTCGACCTGCTCTCGCCCGACAAGCTGATGGACAAGGCGGTGGGGCAGGAAGTGACCCTGGTCCGCACCAACCCCGCGACCGGCGCCGAGACGCGCGAGCGTGCGAAGATCCTGGCCGCCAATGGCGGCATCGTCATGCAGATCGGTTCGCGGATCGAGGTGCTGCGCGACGATGGTCTGCCGGTGCGGGTGATCTTCGACCGGGTGCCGCCCAATCTGCGCGCCCGCCCGACCCTGTCGGTGACGATCGAGGCCGCGCGCGGCGGCACCGTGCCGGCCCGGCTATCCTATCTGACCCCCAATCTGGGCTGGACCGCCGACTATGTCGCGCTGTTCGACGCGGCCAAGGGCGCGATGGACATGCAGGGCTGGGTGACGCTCACCAACAATACCGGCACAAGCTTCACCAATGCGAAGACCATCCTGATCGCCGGCAATCCGGCCAATGGTGGCGGAAGGCATAACTGGTGGCAGTCGTCTAGCGGCGCGATCGACCAGGCCGGCACCGAAAGCGGCCCGCGCGAGCGGCTGGGCGACTATTATCTCTATCCGCTGGCCGATCGCACGACCATCGCCAATGCCCAGCAGAAGCAGGTCAGCTTCCTCGACGTGAAGGGCGCGCCGGCGCGGGCCACCTATGAATATCTCAATAGCTGGATGGGCAGTTCGACCGAACCGATGAGCGCGTCGAGCGTGCTCAAATTCTCGACCTCGAAACAGGGCGGCCTCGGCGATCAACTGCCGGCCGGCACGATCCGCGTCTATATGCGCGACGCGCGCGGTGATCCGCAGTTCATCGGCGAGAACAGCATCGACCATACGCCGATGGGTTCCTCGATGGCGCTGCGTACCGGCGAGGCATTCGACGTCAAGGTGCGCCCGACCGTCGAGCAGCGCACGAAAAAGGGCAGCCAGCGCTGGGAAACGCGGATGCGCTACACGCTTACCAACGCCCGGCCCGAAGCGGTGACGGTCGACCTGGCCCAGCAGGGGCTGTGGGGTGACACCCGCGTTACCGCACAAAGCCTCGAAGGCAAGCGCGTCTCCGCCGACCGGATGGAATGGAGCGTGCCGGTGCCGGCCAATGGCTCGGTCGATCTCAGCGTCACCTTCGATTCGCGCTACTGACCGGGCCGGCGCCGTGCTGCTGCGCGTCCTTGTCCTTCTTATGCTCTGCCTCGGCATCGCGCCAGCGCGGGCGGGGACGGTGGTTTCGGCCAAGGCCGATTCGGTCTCGGTCACCGTCTATCGCCAGCCCGATCGTGTCAGGGGGGCGATCGATCCCAAATGGCCCGGCGGCTATGCGCTGATCAATGAGACTCGCATCATCGATCTACCGCGGGGCGACTCGGTGGTGCGGTTCGAGGGCGTGGCAGAGGGGCTGATGCCCGAAACCGCGATCCTCTCCGGCATGCCGCAGGGCGTGCGGGAGAAGAATCGCGATGCCCGGCTGCTCTCGCCGGCCGGTCTGGTCGACGCCTATCTCAAGCGCAGCGTTATCCTGCGCCGCACCGATCGCAAGACCGGCAAGGTCAGCGAGCAGGACGCGATCATCAGCGCCGGGCCGATGGGCGGCGTCATCGTCCAGACGGCGCAGGGCTATGAGGCGCTGGGGTGCAGCGGCCTGCCCGAACGCATGCTCTATCCGCGCGTGCCGACCGACCTGTCGCCGCGCCCGACGCTATCGGTGATCGCCACCAGCGCCCGGCCGACCCGCGTCACGCTGCAACTCACCTATCTGGCCGAGGGCTTCGACTGGGCCGCCAATTATGTCGCCGACATGCAGGATGATGGCCGCCATCTCGATCTCATGGCCTGGCTGACCGTGGCCAATGGCGGCGTCACCGGCTTTGCCGACGCCCGGCTCAGCGTCATCGCCGGCCAGCCCAACAAACAGGGGCGCAAGGCGCAACCGCGCTCGACCGGTGGCCCGCTGTCGCTGCGCTGCTGGCCGATGGACATCACCAGCACTCATCCGCAGTGGGAACTGTTCCCGATCGACATGCCACAGGCCGAGGCGATGATGGATTCGGCGCAGGAAATCGTGCTGACCGCGCGTCGCGTTCCCGCGCCTATGATGGCCGCGCCGCCACCCCCGCCGCCGCCTCCACCTCCTCCACCGCCGGAGGATGTCGGCGACCTCAAACTCTATCGCGTCCCGGTGACGGTCGATGTCGCGGCGAAAGGCCAGAAACAGGTCGCCCTGCTGCGCCAGCCCGACGTGCTGGTCGAGCGCCTCTATGCCGCGACCCTCGACTATAGCGACGGCAATGGCCGCTCACGCCCGATGACGCTCCGCCTGCGGCTCCAGAATCGCAAGGCCGACGGCCTGGGGCTCGCCATGCCTTCGGGACGCGTCGCCCTGTTCGAAACCGTCGATGGCCAGCGCCTGCTCGCGGGCGAAACCGACATTGGCGACAAGGCGGAAGGCGAGCGGGTCGATTATGACATCGCCCAGAGCGCCGATGTTCGCATCATGGCGGTCATTGGCGGCCAGTCGACCAAGGCGCGACGCTGGACGCTGACCCTCACCAATGCGCGGCCGTTCGACGCGACGGCGGAAATCCTCATTCCCCACGACATCGCGCCGCGTCCGACCCAGATGGAGCGCCGCGGCAATAGCTGGGTGTGGCGCGCCATCATCCCTGCCAATGGGCAGGTCAGCTATAGCTACGACCAGAAACTGCGCTGACCCCCTCAGTCGCCCGGAATGGGGCGGGGCCGGTGGGTCTCGTCCAGCGCGACGAAGGTGAAGACGCCGCTGGTCAGCGCCACCGTTTCCGCGCCGCCGCCGCGAGTCGCCACCACGTCGATGCGGATCGCCACCGATGTGCGGCCGCGCTTCTCTTCCTTGGCATAGACCGACACCAGGTCGCCCATCAGGATCGGCGAGATGAACTTCATGCTTTCGATCGCGACCGTGGCCACCGCGCCCTGGGCGATTCGGCCCGCGACGATGCCGCCGGCAATATCCATCTGGCTCAGCACCCAGCCGCCGAAAATATGGCCATTGCTGTTGATGTCGGCCGGACGCGGCACGACCCGCAATATCACTTCGCGATGGGGATCAATCGTCAAGCGGCACCTCGTCCTTCAGCCGGTCCATTACCTGGTCGTCATGCCCCGTCCCGGCGGAGAGGAAGACGAGCGCCATCAAGCCCGTTCCCAGCATGAAGGTCAACCAGACGCCCAATATGGTGGCGATGATCATGTGAACCGGCATCGGCCCGGTCCATAGCCGCAGGAACAGCAGGGCCGCGCCGACGCATAATGCGCCGATCAGCGCCATCCAGAGCATGATCCGGCGGAATCGCGACCAGGCGATTGCGGCGATCCGGGGATCGTCCAGGCCCTTTTTCTCTGTCATTCTCTTGCTCTCCTCCCTTTTCTTTGCGCCGCGAAAGTGGGATCATCAAGCGCAGAGACAGTAAGTCCACAAAAGGAGAGCGGCCATGACCATCGCGGCAATCTTGCAGGGCAAGGGGCGCGACGTCGTCCAGGTCCAGTCGACCGACAGCGTCTTGTCGGTGGTGACCTTGCTGGCGGATCGGCGGATCGGCTGCGTGCCGGTGGTCGATGGCGGTCAGGTGGTCGGCATCTTTTCCGAACGCGATGTCGTCTATCGTCTGGCCCAGCAAGGGGCAGAGGCCCTGAACCACACGGTCGCCGATGTGATGACCCGGCCCGCGATCACCATCGACGACCAGATGCCGGTGATCCACGCCCTGTCGCTGATGACCAAGCGGCGCATCCGCCATCTGCCGGTGGTGAAGGGCAGCGACCTGATCGGCCTAGTCTCGATCGGCGATCTGGTGAAGTTCCGCATCGACAATATCGAATCGGAAGCCGCCGCCCTGCGCGACTATATCCAGACCGCCTGACGAACCGCGGCAGTCCGCCGATTCGCGCTGCGGATCAGGCGGGCGCCTGCACCGGCGGTGCGCGGCGCACGATCAGGCGTACCAGTTCCATCAACGTGCCGCGCGCGCACAGCATCAGCGCCGCCAGGAAGGCGATGCCGCCGGCCGGCACCAGGATCGCCAGCCGGATCGGCGCGGCGAGCGGCGGCAGCAGGCGGTCGATCACCAGCACCACGCCAGCCATCAGGATGGCACAGCCCAGCCCCGGCGCGGCGGCACGAATCAGGTCGATCGCACGCAGCCCCATCGGCCCGCCTGCGAGCCGTGCGGTGACGATGGTCAGGATCGGGAAGGCGCCCAGCCATGCCCAGGCCAGGCCGATCGCCCCCCACTGGATACCGATCAGGAAAGCGGTGGCCATCAATATCGCCCCGATCGCGGCGATTCGGGCGGTGGTGCCGGGGCGACCCAGCGCATTGCTGACCGGCGCGAACATCACCTGCAGCGTCATGAACGGCATGGCGAGCGCCAGAATCGAGACGAACGGCGCCATCTCCAGCCATTTCTGGCCGAACAAGGTCTCGACCAGCGGTTCTGCGGTGACGGCCATGCCCAGATAGATGGGGCAGGAGATCAGCATCAGCAGCCGCACCGCCTTGCAGAAGGACCAG
>NZ_JAYRCS010000001.1:3972500-4107500 GCF_049472635.1 Sphingobium salicis subsp. salicis | reverse complement strand
CAGGTGGAATGGTAGAGTATACCAAGGCGTTTGAGAGAAGTATCCTGAAGGAACTCGGCAAATTGCCTCCGTACCTTCGGAAGAAGGAGGCCCCATCTTAAGGCAACTTTTGATGGGGGGCACAGGCCAGGGGGTAGCGACTGTTTAGCAAAAACACAGGGCTCTGCTAAGTCGGCTTCAAGACGACGTATAGGGCCTGACGCCTGCCCGGTGCCTGAAGGTTAAGAGGAGGAGTGCAAGCTCTGAATTGAAGCCCAGGTAAACGGCGGCCGTAACTATAACGGTCCTAAGGTAGCGAAATTCCTTGTCGGGTAAGTTCCGACCTGCACGAATGGCGTAACGACTTCCCCACTGTCTCCAGGATATGCTCAGCGAAATTGAATTCTCCGTGAAGATGCGGAGTACCCGCGGTTAGACGGAAAGACCCCGTGCACCTTTACTGCAGCTTCAGAGTGGCATTAGGAAAGAACTGTGTAGCATAGGTGGGAGGCTTTGAAGCATTGACGCCAGTTGATGTGGAGCCATAGGTGAAATACCACCCTGTTGTTTTCTGATGTCTAACCTCGCACCGTTATCCGGTGCAGGGACCCTCTGTGGCGGGTAGTTTGACTGGGGCGGTCGCCTCCTAAAGAGTAACGGAGGCGCGCGATGGTGGGCTCAGGACGGTTGGAAACCGTCTGTTAGAGTGCAATGGCATAAGCCCGCCTGACTGCGAGACTGACAAGTCGAGCAGAGACGAAAGTCGGTCATAGTGATCCGGTGGTCCCTCGTGGAAGGGCCATCGCTCAACGGATAAAAGGTACGCCGGGGATAACAGGCTGATGATTCCCAAGAGCTCATATCGACGGAATCGTTTGGCACCTCGATGTCGGCTCATCACATCCTGGGGCTGGAGCAGGTCCCAAGGGTTTGGCTGTTCGCCAATTAAAGTGGTACGTGAGCTGGGTTCAGAACGTCGCGAGACAGTTTGGTCCCTATCTGCCGTGGGCGTCGAAATTTGAGAGGAGTTGACCCTAGTACGAGAGGACCGGGTTGAACATACCTCTGGTGTACCTGTCGTCACGCCAGTGGCGCAGCAGGGTAGCTATGTATGGACGGGATAACCGCTGAAAGCATCTAAGCGGGAAGCCTCCCTCAAGATAAGATTTCATCGAGCCGTCGTAGACCACGACGTTGATAGGCTGGATGTGGAAGTGCGGTAACGCATGGAGCTAACCAGTCCTAATTGCTCTGTTCGCGCTTAAGAGTCCCACCATCAACGACAATGCTGGAAACAGCAAAAACGCTGATGGCGTGGTGTTAAGCCAGCCCAGATATACGAACATCAAACACACAAAGTTCTTGTTGTTCACTTTCCCAAGTGAAAGTGAATAGTGCACGGTATCGATTAAAAACCCGCAGTTATGCGCCTGCTTCATTGCTTGGTGACCATAGCGTCTGTGACCCACCCGATCCCATCCCGAACTCGGCCGTGAAACCAGTCTGCGCCGATGGTACTATTGCTCAAGCACTGGAAGAGTAGGGCGTCGCCAGGCATTGAAGCACGCGCATAGCAACGGATCAAAAACCCATCACAATGTTACAAAACAGGGCGGCCCGCAAAGCCGCCCTTTTTGCATGTCAGGGCCACACAAAAGCCCAGTGTCGCGGGATGGAGCAGCCCGGTAGCTCGTCAGGCTCATAACCTGAAGGTCGTAGGTTCAAATCCTACTCCCGCAACCACCGCCATGGAACTACAAACACCGCCCCAGGACCTCCCCGGGGTGGTATTGTCGTTCAGGGCGTAAACCGCCAGATCCGCCACCTTCGCGACGATCTCCGCCTCTGGACCATGCGCGCCTTCGGGGTAAATGGTCACGCTCTCGATCAACCTGTCCATCAGTTCCGCCGCTTCCGTGCGAATGCGCTCGTCGTTCAGCGTATCGCGCAGAGCGCCGATCTTCTCCTTGAACTTTTGGAGCAGTTCCGGGTGAGGGACAATCTGGGCGATCGGTTTCGTCGGTGCTGTACGGGAGAGGCGCATTTCCAGCTCTGCCTTCTCCGCTTCCCGATCTGACAACATCTTCATCAGCGTCGGGCTGAGAAGGCCAGCCAACATATTGGCCGACAGATTTTCCAGTTCCGTCTCGATCACAGCGAGGCGATCTCTCGTGATCCTTTCCCGATCAATTTCATTACCGCTGATCTTCTTCACCTCGCGGTTGAAGGTCTCCGTGAAGATTTTCGCATGCTCTTCCGTGAGAAGATGGTGTTGGAGGACGGCCATGGCGGCTTGCTGTTGATTTCCACTGAGAAGTGACCCGGGTTTTCCATCGAGAAGTGACCCGTCTGCGGATTATGTTTCGGGTGTCATGGGTGGGTCAACCCGTGGTTTTCTCCTTTGGGTTCTGGCCTGCTTGGCAGAGCTGTTTTTGAAGCGGAAGCTATCGTTGCCGGTCTCCAGGATGTGGCAGTGATGGGTAAGCCGATCGAGAAGCGCCGTGGTCATTTTGGCGTCGCCGAACACGGTGGCCCATTCGCTGAAGCTCAGGTTTGTGGTGATGATGACGCTGGTGCGCTCGTAGAGTTTGCTCAGCAGATGGAAGAGCAGCGCGCCACCTGAAGCACTGAACGGCAGATATCCAAGCTCATCCAGGATAACGAGATCGGAGTGCAGGAGGCGATTGGCGATCTGACCGGCCTTGCCCTGTGCTTTTTCCTGCTCGAGCGCATTGACCAGTTCGACCGTCGAGAAGAAGCGGACGCGCTTTCGATGATGTTCGATGGCCTGGATGCCCAGCGCCGTTGCCACATGGCTCTTGCCGGTGCCAGGACCGCCGACCAGCACGATATTGTCGGCGATGTCGATGAAGTCGCAGCGATGCAACTGACGCACTAGAGCTTCATTGACCTCGCTACTGGTAAAGTCGAAGCCGGCCAGATCGCGATAGACAGGGAAGCGCGCGATCTTGAGCTGATAGGCCACAGACCGAACCTCCCGTTCTGCTGTCTCGGCTTTGAGCAACTGGGAGAGGATCGGGATGGCGGCTTCGAAGGCTGGAGATCCCTGTTCCATGAGATCGGTGACGGCCTGCGCCATGCCATGCATCTTGAGGCTGCGGAGCATGACGACGATGGCGCCGCTGGCAGGGTCATGACGCATGACGCTTCTCCTTGCGCAGATCATCATAGCGTTCGACATTGGCCATCGGCTCGCTGACCAGTTTGAGCGCCTGGGGCGCCGTCACCGGCGGCGTGGAGATCGGTTTTCCGTCGACCAGCCTATAGAGCAGATTGAGGATATGGGTCTTGGTCGGAACGCCAGCCTCCAGCGCCATGGTGACCGCCGTCAGCACCAGTTGCTCATCATGATGAAGAACCAGCGCCAGTATTTCGACCATTTCCCTGTCGCCGCCGGGATTGCGCAACAGATGTCGCTGCAGACGCTGGAACGCATCGGGTAGCTCAAGGAAGGGCGCTCCGTTGCGCAGGGCGCCGGGTTTGCGCTGCACGACCGCCAGATAATGGCGCCAGTCATAAACCGTATGACCTGGACCGTCGTGAGAGCGGTTGATGATGCGCTGATGTGCGCAGATTGGCTGCCCCTCGGCGACGACCTGGAAGCGATCAGGATAGACGCGCAGGCTGACAGTGCGATTGGCGAAAGAGGCCGGTACGCTGTAGCGATTGCGCTCAAAGTGGATGAGGCAGGTCGGCGATACCCGTTTGCGATATTCCACAAAACCATCGAAGGGCCTGCCCGCAACCATCAGACACTCAAATTCATCGGCCCAGGCATTGGCAACCGACCCGGGTTCGATCCCGTGAGAGATGTCCTCCCATAACGCCTTGCAGCGCTCCTCCAGCCACAGGTTCAGCGCATCAAGGCTCTCGGCCTGCGGCGTGGGTTGCCACAGACGGTGCCGCGCATCCTGGACATTCTTCTCGACCTGCCCCTTTTCCCATCCCGCAGCCGGGTTACAGAACTCGGCTTCGAACAGATAGTGGCTGACCATCGTCAGAAAGCGTGCGTTGACGGTGCGTTCCTTGCCACGCCCGACCTTGTCGACGGCCGTGCGCATATTGTCATAGATACCCCGGCGCGGCACGCCGCCCAGCACGCGGAAGGCGTGATTATGGGCGTCGAACAGCATCTCATGGGTTTGCAGAAGGTAGGCGCGCACGATGAATGCCCGGCTGTAACTGAGCTTGAAGTGCGCGACCTGCAGCTTGGTCCGAACCCCGGCAATGATTGCCCAGTCCTCACTCCAATCAAACTGGAAAGCTTCCCCCGGCGCGAACGACAGGGGCACGAATGTCCCACGCCCGCCAATCTGTTGCTGGCGCCGATAATCTTCGCGCCAGTCCCGAGCAAAAGCGGCAACCCGGTTGTAGGATCCTTCATAACCCAGGCTCACCAGATCGGCGTGAAACTGCTTGATCGTGCGCTTCTGCTTGCGCGATCGGCCCATCTCGCGCCGCAGCCAGGCCGCCAGATGCTCAGCAAATGGATCCAGTTTGCTTGGTCGATCAGGCACCTTGAATCGCGGATCGATCGTCTCGGACCGCAAATATTTGCGGATCGTGTTGCGTGATAGTCCGGTGCGCCGCGCTATCTCCCGGATCGGTAGATGATCGCGAAAATGCCAGCGCCGGATAACGCTCAATAACGCCATGTCCAACACTCCATATACCCTCGCTTGCCAAAGCCAGGGACGAGTTCAACATGGGTCAATTCTTAGTGGAAATTTACGCCCTACCCGGGTCACTTCTCAGTGGAAATCAACATTGTCATTCGCATGTGCCAGCGCGACCGGGACCGCAGCCGCCGACATAACAGTCGTTGCAGCGCTCTTGGCGACCCTTCGAAAGAGGACGTAGATTCAGGAGTTAATATGCGATCCTGAGGAGCGAATTTTGGCCGGGAAGGGGCTTTCGAGGACTACGGCGCGCGCAAGCCCTGCAACCAGCCCCGGTTCAGTTTGACCGCGCGTGTTCGTTTTCGTCGCCCTGGCGAAGCGCAAGCGTTGCCATTGTAATGGTATCCACACCCATGATGTCGAGGTTCGCCTCGATGAATGCGTGCGCATCTTCGCGGGAGGATGCCCAAAGGCGTTGCGAAGTCGATGCGATCGAGGCTCGATTGACCCGCTGAACTAGTTCGGCCGACGTTATTTGCGATAGGATCGCCTCGGTCTCCTCGGTTCGCGTCCCGATGAACAGCCTGTTCGGTGCGATCGGAACGTGGATATAGAAACCTGGTTTGCTAAAGCCACCATCCCAATATAGCGGCAGGTCCGAGAGCAGCAGTCTTCCATCTCCTGGCTCGAATTCACGGAACCACCATTTGAGGCCAGCAAAGGCGTCGAGCACTTGCTTGTTGAAGATCATTCGCGGCAGCCAGGAGGTAAGTGGCATGGCCTCCAGAACGCCAGGATGATTTTCTGCGAACCATTCCTGAGTGGTTGGCCAGCCCTTGGGCAGCGTAATGGCGTCCCGATCCGCGAGTGACTTGCGAAGCTGCACCATGCCTTTCGTCCGCAGGAATTCGATCGTGTCGGGCTGTCGCATGCGCAGCGAGCTAAGAAAAAAGGTCCAAGCAATGTGATCGCCTTCGCTCAAGCCTTCGTGGCGTTCTAGTTTTTCGAGCGCCTTAGCCGCGCCATCGTCGATCCGCGCGAAGATTTTCTCTTCCACGACATCCCGAGAAAATCCCAGCACGTCCGCCAGCAAGGCATAGAGGCCATCTTCATAGCCCGTAGATTTGGGTGTCCGCCGACTGCAAACGAGGCGCCCATTCGGCCGGGAAAAGCTAAAAAGCCGACCCGTGTTATCAGCCCAGCGGCTCAGAAGAAATTGTGGGACATAGTGGTGCTTCATGTGCCGCATCGTGACCTGTGCATGCTGCGCCAGCAAGTCGCCTTTGACAAATCGCGCGACACTTCACGCGGGCATCAATCAATAGCGCATTCGCCGCATGATCTTCGCCTCATTGTCTTCCCATTCCGCATCGTGGAGATAGCTTTTCTCTAGCTCGTACAAGATCGCGGCGACGTGCGGATGCGTGTACTCCATTGCCTTCGCCCAAGCCTCATATTTTGCCGCTATGGCGCGCTCTTGGGCACCGCCTTCGCCTCTCCAATGCGCCCCACGTGAATTGCGCATGGCAACGTTCAAACCGCGCCCCAAGTCTTCGTTAGCTACCTGTTCAAGCGCGTCACGCACCGGCATACAGGGCCATACGCCATCTTCTGCCGCCGGAGCGTGCGATAGCAATTGCCCGATATGGCTGTCGCCGACTCCTGATCTAGCGATGGCAGCGCAACCGGCCCTGACCTGCTCTACCCAGTTTACGATCCGCTCGGCACAAAGCTCGCCGTTTTCATCGTGCCCAGGAATTGCACGCAGCCGATCAAGCAATCGATAGCAGGAATTGGCACGAGCGGAGTTCTGTTCATCCGAAATTTCAGGCTCGGGGGCGTCTTCACACTCGTCGTCGCGACGATAGACGTAGCGAACTGCCTCCACGAAAAGTTCGGGATGGGCTTCGATCTGCCGACCGAGATTCAAAAGACCCACGCCTTGGTCGTCGTCCAGCGCGTCGATAAACGCAAATTCCAAGCCTGCCATTTCATCAGTAGACATCTGGCCGCTGGCATTCAGCAGCTCGAAGGCCTCTCGAAGGTCGTGCGGTGCGAGCAGGTAAGTGCCCGCCGCCTCATCCGAGCCGCGACGGATCGCATCGAGAAGATTGAACAGGTCGCGTGGCGGCAGTTCCTTGAGCTCGAAATGCGCAAACTGGAAGGCGGCGCGCGGTCTCCCGACTTCGACCAATTTTTTCACGGCGTATCGAACATCGTCCTCCGTGCGATTCCAGCCCGGCGCGATTTCCTTCCAGTATCTTGCTCCTAGCCCCGCACCCGAGTCCTCGGCCACCTTCCAAGTCAAATGGTCAAATGGAGCTGCAAGCAGGATCGACACCGCACTATCGGCGCTTTCGCCGGCGACGAGGCAGCTCAATACATCGAACCCGCGATTTTTCGCTTCCGCCATCGCGCCGCCGACGACCGAGGCCTTTGCACCCTCTATCGGCTCGCTGTTCACAATTTGCTTGAGCGCATCCCTAAGTTGCTCGGCATCCGCCAGAGACCTCGACAGAAACCAGCCGACATTGTGCTGAGCCTGACCCATTTCGGCCAAGCGCATGACTGCAGCGACACCACCTTCTGCGAAAACTTCCGAGACTGCCTCGGTTCGAAGCGCCGAGATGCGTTCGTCACGTTTGCGAAAGTCGAAGTCGTCTTCTTCGAGCTCGTCGGCGGATTCTTCGACCCACGATTGCTTAAAAAGCCATGCGTGGCGGAGAACGGCATCCGACGGTAGAAGTGCATCGTACGCCTGTCTCGCGCGGTCATCTAAAGCGCCCTTGCCCTGCTTCTTTTTGCGCTTAACGGCGCGGCGACCGAATGCCGTGACCCTGATCTTCTCGCGAAGCCAAGCGCGATCTTCTTCGCTGGCGTCCGCGATCCAACTGTCGACGACGTCCCACACCCCCGGTCGTAGCACTTCATCCAGACCTTCCAGATTCTGAATCAAGTCGCCGACAGTCGATCGAGTGTGATGGGGCCAAGCCAAGGCCAAGTTGAACGCATGCAGGGCAAAGTCATTGCCCTCTCCTACGGTGACGACGTTGCCGTGTCCGTGGCCATCGGGTCGCCAACGCGGTTTGTGACTGTAGTGGCCAACTCGAGAATGCAGGGAGAACTGATCTATGCAAATCGGCCAAGCTACGTCGGGAAACTTCTCGGCCAGTTTCGAAAGCGCCTTCTTCCTGCCTTCGAGATCAGCGGTGGTTTGAGGCATCCAGTTCCGGAATATGGCCGACAAGCTACCTGCCGGTTTATTGACTAGGTTGTCCTCGATGATGCGTTCCGAAAGCCGTCCAAGGGCGAGCACGGTTCGCATGAAGAGGGTGTCGTTCCACGCGAGGTTCTCGAGAGCCCAAAGCAGGCCGGTTCGGTGCGACCGACCGAACATGGCGCTATCGATTGGCTTCATGAGCGCGAGCGACGCGGGCTCATCCTTCTTGAGGTCTTCTTCGAGGATGGAGAGGAAGGCCTCGGGAGCAGCTTCCGAATAGAGCGGCAGATCCCCAGACTGAGATTCAAGTTTCCTAAGCGTGAGCGGTTCGAGCAACGCCCGAACCAGCTTTTCGGCCTGCCACGCGGTATTGAAGTTCAAGCGCGGTCGGAACAGCGAAACGCCATACACCGAGAGCAGCACCAGCGTTTCAGCCAAACCGTCGCGAAGTGCGCCTGAGATTTCGCGAGTCTTGCCGTAAATGCCGGCCGCCCATTGCTTGTCCGCAGGCAGATCGAGCGCTGGATCTTCTTCTTCGAGCACCAGGGCGGCAACGTCGAAAAAGCGCTTAAGATCGGCTTCCAGTATCACGTCCTTGATGGCGAAAAGGATGTCGATCTTGGAGGCCACGCCCCGGAGCGAACCCACCCGCCAAACAGGCGTGCTTTCCAATGGGAGCAGATCGTTCAAGCGACGTTCTAGTTCTTCGAAGCCGATGTCGCCCGCCAGCACCTCGAGCATCGCTTCGTCTGCAGCATTGCCCGCCTTCCATGCGCCAGCGAAGAGAAACGGAACAATTTGAGCGGCAATGGTTCTGTCGTCGGCCCAATTGGGCGTGCGAATCGCAGGCAACTGGGAGAGGCGACGGCGTAGGACCGTCGGTGACCTGCCCGTTTCGCGACTGAGCGATTGAATGCGCTCATGTTCGAGTCCCATGTCGGATAGGGCCTTGTCGAACGCCTCGTAGTTCAGCGTTTCAAGCGTGATGTCCGGATCGGACGTTGTAGCGTTGCGAGGATATATGATGAACGACGGCATCGACGCGCGGTACGGGGCAAACTCCTTCTCGACCTCTCGCGATAGGATCACGGGAATGAAGTTGGATACCTGAGCGGCAAGCTTGCTCAGAGCGCCCACCTCACGAAAAATAATGATACGGTCCCGGAATTTGCCGAGTTCGGCATTCTTTGGCGAGAATCCTGCGCTCAAGAACGCTAAGGCTTCCTCGCGCGAATCCGCCGCGATCACGATAGGTTTATGCTCGACGGCTGCGATCGCTCGTTGCAGCGTGGAGCTATAGGCAACCAGTGCGTCATCGAACAGCGATGGACGCAAATGCGGCTCGCAATCCGCCGCCCAGATCTTCCAAGCTTCATCCAACGAGATAGCGCCTTGCGCATCTTGGCCCGTCTCGTTCGCGAACCATACTTGACCGGCGATCGACTGCTCGAGCCATTGTTCAAGGTCGCTCGCGTCGTACGCGCGAACGTCCTTCCAGAGCTTCTCCTTCTTTCGATCCTTCACCCAACTTTCTTTGCCTGCCCAACTGCGCGGTGTGACGAAGACGAAGGTCATGTCCTTTCGTTCGGCGACGTCGACTCCCTTAACGCTCTTGGCGAAGTCGCTGTCTGCCTTGCCTTTCGGGTCTTGGTTGACACCAAACTCCCAGCCCGAACGCCCCTTCGGAACCCAGGGCGTTGCCTCATCGGCTTCAACCTCACCGTCCCAACCGGGCCGCTCGCTGTCGTCGTTTCCTGGAAAGTTTATCTTCGACAATCCCGTGCTGGTCGAATTTACGAGCGTGCGCAGGAAAACGGAGAGCCGGTGACGCGGCGAAATTCCCGTCCCGGCCCACGCTTCAATTTTTGCGGCCTTAAGCTGAAGGAAAGGCGGGACGTAAGAGCTGATGACTGGCGTTAAATGCGAGCGCTTCGGTTGCGCGGAATCCCAAGCGCTTTGCATATCGAGCAGTTTTCGCGCGGGCTCGCCGAACGCGAGTTCAAGGCGCGCCGCCATTTCCTGTGAGAGATCGGACCTGCCGTTGAGGAAATTGGAAAGCGCAACGCGGCTGACTTCGAGCTTCTTGGCTGCGATCGTCACGTTCATGGTTTTCGGGATGACATTGTTGCGCACATAAGCGCCGGGGTGCTGGGCGATATCATTCATGCCGCATATTATAACGCATCTTTTGTAAAGCGCAAAGTATCACTTTACACCTTACCTCTCGAGACGCCCTTCCCGGCGTTGCCAGCCATGATTGCCGTTCGGAGAGGGCAGCTATCGTTGCTCGAGGCAAGCATGAGCTGGCTGCGAACCACCTGAATGAAACGGCAGCTTTAGCTGATCGGCACTCAAAAGAGGACTAACCGGATCGTCCAACAGCCCGGACCTAGGTGGAAGGGCTCAGGCTGATCCACGAATGGCCGGTGTCGACGTAACCGGACGTTCCCGTCGCGGCGACGAACGACAGGAATGTCCCATGCCTTGCCATAATCGGCCCGGAACGGGTTGCTGAGCGGCACCTATCACCCAAAAAAATGAACCCCGCCGGAGATCACTCCACGGCGGAGCCAAGGTTCAGGGAGGTCACCCTAAAGGGGGGAGGGTGATGGGACAAATGTAGGCCTCCCGGCTGAACCTTCAATGACCCGCCAGGTCAGGTGGCGTTTAGGTTCGCCGTCTCCTGCCGGGCCTTGACCAAAAATTCACGCGCGCGCGTTCTTTTCCATGCCGGCGACAGGATCAGCTAGACAGACAGAAAGGAAAAAAAGAGCGAGGTGGCCCAGCCCGGTCATGATCCCATGACCGTTGCGCAAAAAGCCCGATCCAGAAAAATCTTACTACCGGGCGCCGACTTTAAACATTCGCTAAGATTTGGACCGCTATCCGCTTTAGCGGAAGTCCCTTCTTTTCCCTTCTCCCTTCCTCATTCAATTCTTTCCTGATGGGTGACATGGTCACTACGCGCTCCGGCGGCTGGCCGGAGCGCGTCGCCTATCCGTGCTTAGACTTGCTGCATGGCGCAGGCGCGCAGCCGCTCCTTCCCGCGGCGGATCCCTGCGCCGTGGTCGATCGCAAGATTTTTCTGGGAGAAGCAGAGCAGGCCTGCCTCAAGCCTCTGATGCCCTCGCGCGCCATCCGCGCTGACCAGACTGCACCGGCCACGACCGGGCGGTGCCCATAGGGTAAGCTGTGGGCAAAGGACCACCTGACCGCCGCGTGCAAAGATCAGCTGGAAGCTGGATGGGCCATCTTCGATGCCATGGTCGAAGCTGAGATAGACGCAGTCATGCGCGCTGCTGAGCGCGAGGTTGATATAGTGTTGCCTGCGCTGATCGCAGAGCGGGGCTCCGCCACCGAATGCGACCGGCGCGTCATGGTCACCGATCAGCAGGTCATAGGCGGCGGTGAGATATTGGTTGAGCGTCAGCATAGTCATTCCTTTCTCCTTTTCCCTTCCTTTCGAAGGGCCGGCTTTCTCGCTCCTCGATTTTTGGTCATGCGATCGGCGGCTGGTGCGCTGATGTCGCCCTCATCTGCGTCAGCAAAGGCGCGAGGGCCGAGCAGTCCGGATGAGCCGGCGCGAAGCTGCCAGCCCGATATCCGCTGAGGGCAGCAGCGCGCATGTCAGCGGGCAGATGGACGAACCAGTCGGCATGGAGTCTGTGCTGCATGGCGGGTCCACACCAGTTTGCGATCGTCTGCCCATGGCGCGCATCATGCCGCCATCCCCGGGTGGTGATCAGCAGATGGGCATGGGGCGGCGCGGAAGTTTCCTCGCCGTCGGCGCGCGCATGAATGGCCCAGGCGACCGCCGGACCATGCGCCGCGATGGTGTCATGCGCATAATGACGGATCATCGCCACCCAGGCTTCAGATGTTGCGGCGGGCGGCAGGGTCACCACCGCATGCCAAGCCCGGATCGCATCGGCGGGCAGGGCAGCGGTTACCGCGTCCAGTTCCCGCCAGATCCGTCCGTCTTCAGTGGCCCATTTGGGATGGCGCGACGGCAAGGCAAGGCCATGGGTGAGGAGATCGTCGCGATGCCGATAGTCGATCCTGCCGCGCGCGTCCGACCCGCTGCTGCGGGTGATATAGAGATAATTGGCGAGCGCGCTGGCGTGGGTGAACCGCCGATCCCCCTCCATCGCTTTCCAACCCGTAGTGGAAATGGGACGGATACTGACGCTGCGACGAAGATGAAGCGGTACATGTATATGGGGCATGGAAAATGCCTTTCAGAAAATGAGCGGAGGGAAGGATCAGGCTTCGGGGGAGGTGGACCAGGCCTGATAGGCGGCCAGTGCGCGGCGGGCGGGATGCTCGGCATCGTCGAACGCGCCAAATTGCCGCGCCCATGTGACCCAGCCTCGCGCGGCTTCGTCGATAAGCGTGGCCTCGGTCAGATCCGGATCTGGCAGAAGGGTGGCTGGCAGCCTTTGCACGCAGGGCGCCAGATCACGAGGCGCGCACAGGCATGGCATACTCTGCGCAACGGCTTGTTTGAGATGCCAGCTGTAGCTGCGCGGAAGGTCACGCCAGCGCCCCTCGGTTTCCAGGGCGGCGATGGCGATAGCGGGGTGATCATGGGCGAGGGACGAGAGCTTGGCAGGCAAGGTCTGCCAATGATCCCAGGAGAGCAGCGCTCCTTCCTCGGGGATGCGCGGTTCGAGCCAGTCAAGCAGGATGTCGGGCAGTTCATCATGGCGCAGCGCGCGGGCCTGCGTCTCGAAGCGATAGGCTTCACCATCGGGTATCACCGAGAAAAGGGCGAGGCCGATCAGCGGCCGGTTATCCTGGTGGAAGCATTGCATATAGCAGGTCGCGACCGTGCGGGCAGCAATGGCAGTGGCGCGCGGCAAGAAGCCACGCGCTTCGATAGTGTCGAAGCACATGAGATAGATCCTTTGATGTTGGCGGTGGGGGAGAGATTCCGGCTGGTGGTGTGTGTCAGCCGTCGGTAGGGGACAGATTGTCGAGATGAATGGCCCCGGCTGGGAAATCGGTGATCTTCAGCCAGTCGATCAGATGCGCGTCGATGACGTTGCCGATCCGCCTGCCCAGCGCAGTGGTCGCGCCGATCCTCGCCATGGCGAGACGCCAGACCGAGATGACGTCGATTTCAAGCTGATGGATCAGGGGGACGGGATGCTTGAGCAGCCAGGCCAGAAAATCATGGCTGCTTTGGGGCATCGAGCAGGGAAGGTCCGCCTGGAGACAGGTCGCCGCAAAGGTGGCAGGATCGCCGTCCACCCGTGCAGGGGCCAGTTCGATGATCGGATGGCGGCCGCGACCGGCCAGCGCCTCAGTGATGCTGGGCATCACGCCATGCGACGATCGCGCGAGCAGCGACGCACTGTGCGACAGACCATAACCTGTAAGCGTGGCGCGCGGATCGAGGCGGTCGTCGAGCCAGGGGAGTAGCGATGCAGCTGTGGCGCCTGGGCCAAGAACGGTGGCGTCGAGCTGGAACTCGACATCGCCATTCTCGATGGTGCCGGTGAATATCGCGGCGCCGATGGCCCTGGGCGATGGGGTTTCCAGTCGGTGGGCGACGTCGAGGATAAGAAAATGAACGGCGGTGATGATATGATGGGGGAGCATGGGTCAGTCCCTTGGATGCGTGCCATCACTCCCGACCGATCAGGGCGGGCGTGACGGATTACACGCGTGCGGGGGAGAGCCTCGGAGCGAGGCGGTGGCGTGAAGAACCCTTTCAGGCGAGCGAAGGCGAGCTTCCTCTTTTCCTCCTTCCTGGATTCTTCGATTTACCCGCTGGAACGACTTTCCCTGCGGCCCTGGGCGGCGGTCCGCCGCCTTTGCTTCCTTCGCCTCAAGGGCGGGGCGGACATGGAACTGACCGGGGGCGTACATGGGCATCTCCTTTTCTGTCCTGTGTATGAAGTCTGATGGAAGGCGGCATCCACTCTGGTTCAGCGTTTTGGGCCACCACGGGACCGGGCCGTGCGCCGGATCCGGTGCCAAATAGCGTTCTTTTCGAGCGGCCATCTGGATGAGGCGTGATGGCGCAGGCTCTGCCAGATATTCAACGGATCATGACGACCGCTCGACGGCCGTCGGTTGAGGCGGATATGCGCGCGCCCTTTTCGCCGCACCATTTCGCTCAAGACGTTGTTGAGCCAGACCGTCGCCCGCCTCGGCTTCTTGGACGAGCCAGTCCGTCCAACCCAACGCGGGAAGCGGGCGCGGGAAGCGCTCGCGCAATTCACGACGCTGCGCCTCTCGCAGTTGCGCGATTGCCAGTCTCTCCACCGCCAGCATAGTGTGTGTCATGCCCCTGCGATGCCGACGATCTGCGCCAGCGCGCATCGCCGAACGCATGGCGATCTGTCGGCGTTTCTCCGCATCGATCGCGAGCTTATGCTCGGCTCGCGCTATTTGAAGGCGCAGGCGATACGTTTGGGACGCGGTGCGTTGTTCGGCCTTATATGCGAGATAGCGCTGGTAAAGCGGGTCCGGTTTGCGCGTCTTGAGGGGCGCAGGCGCGGTCCCGACATTCGGCGTTCCGGCAAGAAACGCAGCGAATGTTTCGCCGGCGCGGCGCTCCAATGCGCCCAGGCCGTAATCATTACCGAGCGTGGAGCCTGTGCATCGACGGTGCGGATCATCCAGGACGAAGAAGATGATGCCTTTCCGGCGCTTGTTCGGCCCGGCATAGAGTTCGGCGCCGATACCGGTCATAGTGAGGTCGGCTATGCGCTCGGCCCAGCTTGGCTTGCGGAGCGCCCGCCGGATCGCATCGCCAAATTCCACCTCGATCGGCACGATGCCGGTGCGCTGCTCATGTTTCGAGGGACTGGTCGACGTGTGACTGGATGCCTTGCCACTGCGCCATCTTTCGGGCGCGTTGGCGCAGGCGAGTCCCAGTGATGTTTCAAGTTCGCGCGCGAGGCGTTGCAGGCGGAATTTGATATTGGAATCCCAGGCGCGACGGTCTTTGCCGGCGCGTTCCGAGCGGGATTTACGGTGAAGAGATGCTTCGATCTCACGCCTATCGGTATGCGAGCCGATAGGCGTGCGGTGAGTATCGGGATGAATGATATTGACGCCGCGATGGCGATGCGGTCGCCCCTCATTGTGCGCAACGGTTATGCTCTGATGACCGCGCAGTCCGAGCTCGGCGTCGATGCTTTGCCAGACGATGTCCCATTGCGCCTCGCTGAGCCGTTCGCCGCGGGCAGGTGATACCGAAATATGCAGGATATAGTTGCGGACCCGATCGGACAGGCTTGCTGTATAGGCCATCTCTTTCGGGGCGGTTTCGAAGGACGCGAGATTCTCGATCCCGATCAGCGAGGCATCCTCGCGCAGTGCGGCTGTTGTACCCAACAGATATGAGATGAGACCTGCAGGATCATCGCCACGGCTGATCGAGATGATCACAGCGTCAGATCCTCAAGGTTACGGATGCACGCAACCAGTTCGTCCAGTGCGTGCCGGAGATATTGCGCATCATCGATCTGGCCGTTGCGGTTCGCCTGCCGCGCGATCTGGTTAAGATTGCCGCCGATCTTCGAAAGGGCTGCCACCAGTGGGGCAACCTCGAAAATGCGAATATCCCCGCGCGTTGCGATGAGCGCGCGGATGAATGCCGCGCGAGACCAGCCACAATCACCGATGAGATTGTCCAGTGCGCGCAATTCGCCATCGTCCATGCGAACATGGACGATATGTTTGCGACGACGCTGCTCGCTGCCACGTTGTCCGGGCATGGCTATGCCCGGACTGCGCGGGTGAGGTCCGGAGAGGGTGTCCCTCTTCGGCAAGGAGCGTCCAGGATCAAGCCCTGACAGAACGGCGCGCGGCCACGCGCGAAGTGACAGAAGGGCGTCCGCGGCGCAGGCGCGGTGATCTCTGGACACTCCTTGCTCTTCTGCTGCCCCGTGCCGTGATGGCAGCGGGGCGGGAGCGTCGACGCGCGTGCCCTGCAGCAAGGCTGCGAAGGGACGGCATTCTCCATGGCCCTGCGGCCATGGAGCGGTTGTTCAGCGCACGAAGACGGCATGGAGCAGCACTCCGAGCAGCATGCCGACAACGAAGCACATGGCTGCCAAGGTGAGCGTGTAAAAGGCGGCGTCTTCGACGACCTTTTTCACGTCGTCGCGCGATGCGAGTGTGGCATCCTTGGCGCGCATGGCTTTGAGGTCCGCTGACATCTGGCCCTGCAACCAATCAAAGCCGCTGTTGATAATGCGTTCAAGGCGGAACTTGTGGACGGTGTCCCACCAGGCCGCGGGCGTATCCGTGCCGGCATAGGCGTCGTGCAGACGGCGAAGGAGGAGTTGCTCGTCCTTCGTTGGCGCACGCTCCATCATTTCTGCGAAGACCTGGATTGCGACTTGCGGAAGAGCGGGCTTCATTGTGCGCCTCCCGTGAGACGGGCTATGATCGGTGCGAACGCCGTCTCCACCTGATAGAGCCAGTTGGCCAGTGACTGCGTCTCAGACCAGCTGAGATTGGCTTCGTTCCCACGATGAAATGGGAGGTTCGCGCGCCGCAGCTGGCTGCGTACCGTCGCTCGCAGGGGCGGGATGTACAGTTCGATGCCGCCCGCGTTCAGCACCTGATCGCGCAGCGAAGGCGCAGTGGGCATTGGTTTGCGCCACAGCTCGAACGCTTCGGGAGAGGGGGCGAAGCGACCGTTGAGACACGCAACGACATGATCGAAGCCGAGCGAACGGGTGCGGTTGAGCGCGAGGAGGACATCGTCTTCCTCGTCCATTGCGCACAGGCGCATGAACGGGCGACCCTGATGGGCTGCAAACGCCTTGAGCCGGGGGCCGCAGACCTCCATCATGTGGCCGGCGCCAGCGGGACAGTCGATCAGCACCACAGTGTCCAGCGGCACGTCGCGTTCGATCGTATCGATCATCTCGTCCCAATGCTCAACCGTGTCGAGCGGCAGGCGCCGGACCTTCGGGCCAGGACCATGGAAACGATGCAGATGCGCGTTACGGCGGTCACCGTCGATCCCGACCCACGCAAAGCCTGCGATGGTCAGGCAATGGGCGAGGCACAGGCCCGTGAAGCTCTTGCCGACACCACCTTTGTCGTTGTCGGTCGCGATGATCCCGCCCCGCGAAATATTGGAATAGGCGCTCATTCTGGCTGGCTCCACAAATCTGCGTGGTCCGCCATGCCGTCATCACGCGGGGAGGCCGAGTCAGCAGGCATTGCCGACGGTGCGAGGGCTTGTACCGGGGCAGCGGCGGGCTTGTTGGCCACAGTACGCGCTGCACGGCCGCCGGATCGAGAGCGATGCAGATGCGCGTTACGGCGGTCACCATCGATACCGACCCACGTAAAGCCTGCGCTGGTCAGGCAATGTGCAAGGCACAGGCCCGTGAAGCTCTTGCCGACACCACCTTTGTCATTGTCGGTCGCGATGATCCCGCCCGGTGAAATATTGGAATAGGTGCTCATTCTGGCTGGCTCCACAAATCTGCGTGGTCCGCCATGCCGTCATCACGCGGGGAGGCCGCCTCAGCAGGCATTGCCGACGGTGCGAGGGCTTGTATCGGAGCAGCGGCGGGCTTGTTTGTCACGGTACGCGCTGCGCGTCCGCCGGATCGCGAGCGATTGGGCGCCTTGATGCGGGTCTTGCTCTCATTCTTGAGTGTGTCGAGCAGCCGGCCGATCGTATCGGGCGATGCTGCCAGTGCCTTCGCCCAGGAGGCATCGAAGGTTGAGAAGGATTCGAGGATCACCTCAATCTGACGCTGCCGCGGCATATCGAGTCTGGCGATCTTCTTCGCCAGCGGACGCAGGATGATCTCGCGCAGGACGGCGGGCGTGCGTGCGCCCTCGGTCTGCGCCTGCTCCAGAGCGGTGTCGATATATGCGGTCAGCCGCTGCAGATCGTCCGGCTGCACATCGATGGCGGCGGTGTGGGCGCGCGTGCGGCTCATGCTGCACCTCGCGCGCTGAACTTTATTACAGAATAGCTGGTCGAAAGGTGAGTGGACGGCACATGATTGCGCCGGAAAGGGGAAATAGGCACGCTGCTTCTCCATGCGTGACACGCACGCAAATGGGTGTGGATGGAATTGAGCAGCGGGCAACGCTCAGCTACGAAACGGCGCGATATGCGCGGTACTCGTATTTGTCTGGCCCATCCTGCAGGTGCAACACACCTGCACCGATCTCAAGCCTGAGGCAGCAGGACCAGGGCATCGGCCCGGGAATAATCCTGCACAGATCGGTTGGAACGATTCGTTACCGAACCGCATCGACAATCTGACGAAAATCGCTCGGTTCGTCAATCTCCACTGAAATGGGCTGGGATGTTGTGCTCACCAGCGCGGGATGCCGGATGTCATTCATCCAGGCAAATTGCGCGAGCTATCAGCTCATTTGTATGAATAACCCACTTTGCAGCGGGAGGTCGACGTTCCGAGCTTGTTCATGCATGCTGACGGGCAAAGCAAAGGATTGAGGCTTTCGTCGTTGAGGGCATGGTCTGATCAGCTATGACTACAAAGCCTCGTCCATCAGCCAACACGCCACCGCTCCCCGTCGTTAAGCCGATGCACCAACGGGAGCATTATATCTGCCTCGTCCCATGCTACGCCATGAACCGGAACCAACGCTCCAGGCGCCATCGCTTGTGCAAAACGCTCGAGATCCATCGCGCTCGCATGCCCGCTCGTATGCATATGCTGGACGCTGGCCCCAGACGCGCCCGCCTGTTTCCATCCGCCCGCCGTGTCTCCCTCATCGAGATAGCCGCGCCAGTTGGAGAAAACAAAAGCGTCGCGCGGCGTGAAGCCCAGGCCCGCACGCGCAAAGTCCCCCAGCATGGAATCGCGTATCATGATGATGTCGGACTGCCCAATCAAAGCCTGGCGTGACGTTGCAAAACCGCTCCGTGCCATTGCATCGAGCCAATCCCGTCGCCCCTGTCGCGCGTAAAGCCGCTGGCCCCCCGGTGTGATCACCACCCGCAAATCGGGCCAGTCCTCGCCAGGAACGGGCAGAGCCGTGCCGGGTCCCATCTGTTGCAGCACATCTGCGCCATAGAGATCGACAACCAGCCGCCGCCCGGTCCGTCGCGCCGCGCGGAAAAGGGTGACGGTCCGGTCGATATTCTGCGCCGACCAGTTGACGAAGACATGGCCCGGCGTCGCGCGGGCCAGCTTCACGAAGGCTCGTTCCAGCGCCCGTTCCGTCATCACCGGCTTGTCGCTACCCAGGTTGGTGCCCTCCATGATCAGCACGTCGATGCTCGTCGGTGGGCGCGCAATCATGGCCTCGACCAGCGCAGACTTGCGGCCATGCAGGCGGAAATCACCGGTATAGAGAATGCGCCGACCCGCACCGTCGATCAGCAGCATATAGGCGTCAGGTGCGCTATGGTCGGTCAGGATCGGAGTGATGGTGAAGGGCCCAACGGGAAAGGGCGCCGACCGGCTGGTCCAGCTGTCGATCGGCCGGGTCAGTCGCGCGCCGAACAATCCGGCCGTCAACCGCATCAGTGCCGCGGTCTTTTCCCCCGCCATCAAAGGCCAGTGCTCGGGCAGTTCGTCGATCAGGCCCCAATGGTCCATATGCGCATGACTGAACAGCACAGTGGCCGGCGCCGTCCGGTCGAGCGTTGCGGGCAGCAGGCCGGTGGCCGCCCGATCTGCATCGAGCGGGCGGCCCGCATCGAGGATAAGCCGGGCACCGCAGGGCGCGATGATTTCGATGCAGGAGCCGCCGATCGTCTGCGTACCCCGGTGAACGATGATCTGGAGGCTCAGGGGCGCTGCTCCCCGACAGGCGCGGGGCCGGTGAGGATGGGGCCGCCCAGCGCGGGCAGGGGCGTGTCCGGTGCCGCCCCATATTCCTGCACGCGGATCTGATGGCTATCGATCGTCAGTCGGGTCAGCTTGGCATGATGGGACTGGACGCCGCCCGCATGGAAACTGTCATGCCGTTTCCCAAGCATCCGGTGCCGTTCTTCATTCAGGGCGCAATAATTGCCGATCACGATCGCCGGGTGGATCATCATGTCGAGCGGCGCATCGGCCCCGGCTTGCCGCCACAACTCCATCGCGTGGCACCCTGTCTTGCCCGTCCGTACCGCCAGATCCAGCAGGGTGGCGGCGGCCCGGCGATAGGCCGCGATGACCTCCGCGCCACGACCGGGGAGATTCAGCCATGCCACATATTGCTTTAGCTGGGAATGGACATGCGGCACGGGACCTGCGGCGCGCACTTCGCCATTGTCGCCGCACTTGGCCTCCCAGAAGGCGATCTGCACGCCCGTGTCATTTCGCTGCAACAGCACCAGGTCCATGCGAGGCGCGACCTTTTTCCAGACGCCCCTGATCTCCTTCTCTGCGTCATGGTCACCGGGCAGGGCCATTTCCAGGTCGATAATCCCCGCATTGGCCCGCACCAGATCGTCGACGAACCGCTTTTCCGCGCCACTATGATGGTCGATGGCCTTACGGACCCAGCCATCCAGCAGGCTGTCCGGCAAATGGGCCAGCACCATGCCGGCAAATTCAACATAATCTCCGCGCCTGCGGCCCAGCGCCTTCTCCTCGCCCAGATATTTATGATGCACGTCCAGCCGCACCCGGCCCGCCGCGAGGCTTATCCGGGCGACCGATTGGCCCATGGCATAGATGTTGAGATAGCCCGCCCGCACCGCCAGCCGCAGGCCATGGTCGGTCGGTGCTGCATCGGGGCCGGGCAATTGCCACTGGTCCATCAACTGGCGAAGGAGGGGAATGGTGGGCAGTTGCTTGATCAACTTGTCCGAATCGAAAGAGCGTTCAAATCTGGTCATGGGCTGACTCTGCTTCATCGATACGACAGGATCGGACGTGGGTGTCATCCTGTCCGTGGCTTCCTATCTGATCCTCCTTTACGCCGCGTATATGGACGCACACGACCGTTTCTGTCGTTATTGCACCGATACTGACCCTTAACGCCGCTGCATTAAGGAGTTCGCATGACTCGCCATTCCCTCTCCAAATCCCGTATCGCCGCCTATGAACAATGCCCGCGCAAGCTGTGGCTGGCCACGCATCGGCCCGAACTGGCGGAGGAGGATGCCGGTGCGCAGGCGCGCTATGCATCGGGCCATGCGGTGGGGGACGAAGCCTGTCGCCAGTCACCCGGTGGCGTGATGGTGGAAGCCGTGCCAAACCTGTCGGCGGCAGTGCGGACCACGGCGGACCTGCTGGCTGCGGGCCATGACGCGCCCATTTACGAGGCGACCTTTGTCCATAACGGCGTGCTGGTGCGATGCGATATATTGGAGCCGCGCGGCGACGGCACATGGCATATGGCGGAGGTCAAGAACTCGACAGTCGCCAAGGCAGAGCATGTGCGCGATCTGGCGACCCAGCTGTGGGTCGCGCGCGGGGCCGGCGTACCGATCGGCAGCGCCGCGATCCGCCATCTCGACCGTGATTTCCGTCTGCCCGAAGATGGCGACCTGACCGGCCTGTTCACCGACAGCGACCAGACTAGCGACATCGCGCCGATCGTGGCGGAGCGGGGCGCGCTGGTGGCAGACATTCGCACCATGTTGGCGGGGGACGAGCCAGACTGCGTAACTGGGACGCATTGCACCAGCCCCTATCATTGTCCGTTCCAGGTCCATTGCCTTTCCACGCAGCCGGCCGCTGCCGAATGGCCGGTGGCCATACTGCCGTACGGCGGTGGTAATCGTCTTGCCGCCTTGGGTCATGACGACCTGACGCAGGTGCCGCCCGCGCTGCTGACAAACCCGACGCATCGCCGCATCCAGCATGCCACCATCAGTGGGCAGCCGCAGCATGATGTGGAGGGCGCGCGGGCAGTCATGGCGGATTGGGTCTATCCACGGATCTGGCTGGATTTCGAAACGGTGAGCGAGGGGATACCGCGCTGGGCCGGTTGTCGCCCCTGGCAACAGGTGCCGTTTCAGTTTTCCGCCCATGTCGAACAGGCCGATGGCGCGATGAGCCATGTCGAATTTCTGCAGATGGACGGCACCGACCCGCGCCGGGCCTGTGCGCTGGCGTTGTTGGATCTGCCAGAGAAGGGCGCGGTGATCGCCTGGTATGCCAGTTTCGAGAAGGGCCGGATCAAGGAGCTGGCGAAGGATTTTCCGGATCTCGCGCCGGGTCTGCTCGCGCTGGCGGATCGGGTCGTCGACCTGCTGCCGGTGGCGCGTGATCATTGGTATCATCGCAACCAGCGCGGGAGCTGGTCGATCAAGGCTGTGTTGCCGACCATCGCGCCGCAGATGAGCTATCTTTCGCTGGAGGTGAAAGATGGCGGGCAGGCGCAACAGGCCTATTGGGAAGCGATTTCCCCCGACACCATGCCCGCGCGCCGCGCCCTGCTGGAACAGGGGCTGCGCCTCTATTGCGGGCGCGATACCGAAGCGATGATGGTCGTCGCCCGCGTGCTGGTGGGGGAGGACCCGTTGCCCGATGCAGCATGATCGCCGAGGCTCGGCATTATCCTTTTCTCAAAATATCGGCGGCAAGAAGATGGCTAGCCAAGCAGGGAGGCGCATTAGCATATGATTCAGGGGTCTGTTGTCTGGAATGAAGCAAACTGCTTCCTCCATAGACTTTATGAGGAAATTTACGGCGATTTCATTCCGCCGTCGCTGACTATCAATGGCGTGGTTCATCACCCCCGGAGCGTGGCCGATATTGTGCGTCTTCATGTCGACGATACGCCGGTACTGGGCGACTGGAAGACGCTCTATCACGTCTATGTCTTCAACATCGCCAATTTCAGCGGTCGAAAGTCGGTTGTTCCGGAAAAGCTGCGAAGGAAAATTTCACGCGCCATCCTGTTCAATGTTTCCGATCTGGCCAGCGCTCTGGCGCGGATGGGCGGGCGTGAAGACATGCATGATGGTGTCAGCGCGATAGCCAATCGCCTGCACGCACGACATGCCTTCAAATCGGGCGCCAATCCAAATAGCCGCCCATGGCAGGAATGCGTCAAGGGTTTTGCTGACGGGCTTGGTTGGCTCGCTGATCTGGAAAGGCGCTACCCCGCACCGGCAGATTGGGTGGCATCGCAGATCGAACAGGAGAGGCTTGGTGCCATTGATGCTGATGCTGCCTGGGCCATGGCGCAGGTGATCGCATCCCGCCGGGGTGCTGAAAAACTGACTTATATGGGCCCCGCGCTCAGCCTCAATTTCCTCAAGGATATCGGCCTGCAATCCTTTGTGAAGCCGGACACGCATATCCTGGGCCTGACCGGCAGCATAATCGGTACGAAAGAGGTCGAGCGTGCTTTTCGCGAACTGATCGGTTGGGCCAATGCGGCGAATATCTGGCCGCGTAGTCTCGATCGGGCACTCTGGCTGATCGGGAGTGGGGATTTCCATTATCTCAGCAAGGCGGATGGCCACCACCGCCGGGCGTCGGGTGACACGAGCGCAAGGCGAAACGACTTCGCAAATATCGTCCGCGCCCGGCATGGTCTGGCGCCGTTGCCGCCGGTCGCACCCAAGGCCAAGGGACGCAAGAAGGGGGCATGTGGCCAAGGTGGGCATTCCCCCGCTCATCTGGCGCTTGCCTGATCTGCGACCAGATCTGACGTAGCCATGCCGCTTAAGGGCGGCGTGGCTATACCCTTTCAACTCCGCCGCCGGCGTCGCGCCGGTCCGCCCTCCCTGGGCCTCGCTCCACAGGAAGGCGCGCATCTGCGCCATGCCTTTGCCAGTCTCACCCATCGCCTTTCCGACCAGCAGCTACGCTTTGCCGGGCCGGACCTGTTCCGTTTCCTTGTGGAGCGCGGCGCGTTGATGGGCATCGATCCGGGCGAGGGGGTGCCCCCCGATAACCCGGCCGATTATCCGGCGCTCCTGCGGACGCTGGCACAGCCACCCGGCGCAGCGCCCGCGCCGACCGAACTGGATGCACGCATCACCTGGCTGGGGGACCGCCTGAAGCTGGACGCGCGCGATGGCGCTTTGCTGGCGGTGTTCGCACGCAATGCCCTGTTTGAAAGCTGGCGCGCGCTGGCGCAGGCGGCGCCGATGGGCGGTCACCCCCTGACCGTGCCGATCCTAGGGCTGCTGGGCGATGTGTCGGCGATCGACATCGAAAACCGGCTGGAGCCGGGCAGCCGGCTGTTGCGGTCCGGCTTGATCGAGGATGCCGGTGATGGCGATTTCAATGCGGGCCGCCTGCTCAAGCGGATCGCGCGGGCGCAGGGCAGCGACCCGGATCGCCTGTCCGCGCTGCTGATGCCGGTGGCGCCGCCATCGACCCTGCAATGGGATGATTTCGCGCATCTGGGGCCGCTGTGCGATCTGGCGTTCGACCTGCTGGACGGCGCCCGGCGGGCGGAACAGGGGGTCAGCCTGCTGCTGCATGGTGCGCCCGGCACCGGCAAGAGCGAATTTGCGCGGGTGCTGGCCGACCGGCTCGGCTGGCAGGCGGTCATCGCCGGGGCGATGGACGAGGAAGGCGGGGAGCCGCATCGGAGCGAACGGCTGGCGCATCTCAACATGTTGCGCGGCATGACGCCGCCCGGCGCGCGCCGCCTCATCATCGTCGATGAGGCCGACGACCTGTTCCTGCCGGGGTGGGAGACGGCGCGCAACCGCAACAGCCTGTCCAAATATTGGATGAACCAACTGGTCGAAAATCCGGGCGCGGCGATCATCTGGCTCACCAATGATGCGCGGGGCATGGGCGAAAGCATTGTGCGGCGCATGACGCTGGCGTTGCGTTTCGACCTGCCCACGCGCGCCGTGCGCGAACGGGTGTTGCGGCGTCATGCCGACGCCGCAGGGCTGGCGCTGGACGATCATGCGATCACCCGTCTGTCCGCTTTGCCCGCCGCCCCGGCCGTGCTGGCGGGCGCAGCCAGTGTCGGCAGCCTGACCGGCAGCGGCCTTGATGGCGTGCAACGTGCGGGGGAAAGCATCCTGACGGCTCTGGGCAAGCATCTGCCCCCTGAAACCGGGCCGTCCGGTCCCTATGATCCGGCCCTGTCCCATGCCGACACGGATCTGGACGCGCTGGCTCAGCGCCTCTCTTGCGCACCCGAACGGGGCTGGAGCCTCCTGCTGTCCGGTCCGTCGGGCACCGGCAAGTCGGCCTTTGCCCGCCACCTTGGCGCGCGGCTGGGGATCGATGTGGAGGCAGTGCGCGCCAGCGACCTCCTGTCGCCCTATGTCGGTGAGACGGAAGCCCGCATCTGCGCCGCCTTCCGCCGTTGCGGCGAAACGGGGACGCTGCTGCTGCTCGACGAAGCGGACAGCTTCCTGTTCGATCGACAGGGCACGACACGCAGTTGGGAATGCGGCATGGTCAATGAGATGTTGCGGAGCATGGAGGCATTGCGCGCGCCCTTCATCGCGACGACCAACCTGATCGACCGGATGGACCCGGCGACGCAGCGGCGCTTCACCTTGCGCGTTTCCTTCCAGAGCCTGCCGCGGCAGCAGGCGGCGACCCTGTTCGCGCGCTATTTCGACAAGGCAATGCCCGAACCGCTGGCGGACGGGCTGACGCCCGGCGATTTCGCGGTGGTGGCGCATCGTGCGCGGCTGCTGGGCGAGGCGCGCCCTGCTATGCTGTACGACTGGTTGCTGGCGGAGCGTGATGCGCGCGGGCCGGAACGGGGGCGAATGGGCTTTTGCCCGGACGGCATGGCCTGACGCAAAAATACGTCCGTTTCTGTCGCATAGAAGCGGCATGTTTTTCCCACGGCAACCATGTGGGAGACGATGTGAACGACAGGGACAATGATATGCTCGGGTGGATCGGTGCGGGCATCGCCTTTGCCCTGATGATGCAGGTCGCGCCCTTCCGTTGGGCGGTCTATGCGCTGATGCTGTGGCTGGCCGCCTTGGCGGCGCAGGACTGGATGAGCGAACATCAACTGCCGCCCGGCGACCAGGCGGTCGAGTGGCGGCTAGACCGGGAAGAGGCACAGTCCGACATGGGCGCGGCGCAGCAACTCTACAGCGTCGGGGGATGGGTGCAGAACCGGGGAAGCGAGGCGCTGGAAAGCGCCGTACTGAAGGGACGGCTCTACGAATGCGCTTCGCCTGACAATCCGATCGGGCGCTGCGTGCCGGTGGCGGAGAGTCGCGACCTGCTCACGCTGGACCTCAAGCCCGGTTTCCGCACGCATTTCACCGTCTACCCCAGCTTTCGCGGCGCGGGCGGCCCCAATCCTCGCGTGACATGGACGCTGGCAGACGTGGTCGCCGACCGGGACTGGGATCTGGATTGAAGCAGTCTGGCGATTCAGCCTTTATTTTCAAATCTTTCCTATCTTGATGACACAGCCTAAACCTCAAAGGAGACAACATGCCCCTGACCAAGACCGATGTTGAACTGGCGATTCTCTTCTACCCCATCCTGGTGGAGCTGGCCCAGCGTGGCGTGACCGACAATTATGAGAATATCGCCGATACCGTGCGCCGGTTGCATCCTGACAATGATTATGCGGCGCGCTGCCATCACCGTGGCGTCGGGCGTCGACTGGATGTGATCCGCCGGGAATTCACCGCGCCTAGAAATCTCCCGGTGCTGGCCGCGCTGGGCGTGAACAAGGCCAGCGGACGACCGGGCTTCGCCTTTGAGGGCGATTTTGAAACGCTGTGTACGGAGGCTTATGGCTTTAACTGGTCCAGTGTCGAGGACGCCTTCCAGGAACAGTCCGAAATCTGGAAGAAGATGATCGCACCGCGCGTGAAACGAACGGAGAAGGAAGCGATCCAGATGATGTGGGATTATGCCAAGGTGCATGGCGCGGCGTTCGACAAGCAGGTCAGTGCATGCCGTGACGACATCATCGCGCTCATCAGGCAGGGGGAAGAAGCCGAAGATGCCTATGAGATGGCCGCAGGCCATTATCGCAAGGGGAACTGACCCGCTGGCATCCGGCCGTTTCCACATCCGGACGGATGCCGCCAAGAACGACCGTATTAGGCGGCGACCATCCTCGATGCCAGCGCCGCCCGCTCGCGCATCATGGTGACCAGCGCGGCAGGCTCCTCGATCACCAGTTCGCCCGCCCAGCTGAACAGATGGTCGGTCAGTTCGCGCAGGCCGCCCGCGCGGAAACGGATGCACAGGCCACCATCGGGCAGTTCCTCCACGCTTTGCGTCGCATGGAAGCGCCAGCCGCGCGCCCGGTCGACCCCTTCGGGCAATATCCGCAGCCGGATGTCATAGGGGTCTTCGCGCCAGACGCCGAAGCTGGTCGACAGCCAGGCGCTGATGTCCCAATCCTCCGGCGCACAGCCGGGCCGGTCGCTGATCCGCGCATTGGTGATGCGGTCGAGACGGAAATAGGTCGGTTCCCGGTCGGGCATCTTGCCGATCAGATAGCTGAGCGGCCCATGCACCAGGCCATAAGGAATGACGCGGCGCCATTTCGGTTCGGTGCGCGGATGGGCGGCATAGTCGAATTCCACGCATTGCCCGGCCATGATCGCGCCCTGCATCACGTCCAGCACGCCGGGGGGAACCGGCGCGCGCGGGCCGGGTGCGGCGATCATCTGCTGCGCCCGGGTCAGCGCATCCAGGTCCGGGTCCATGCGCCGCTTTTCCCGGTCGTCTAGCGCGCCTCGCACCTTGGCAAGCAGGGCGGCCAGCGGCGCGGCGCGCACGTCGCGCCCCGCACTCTGATGCGCCAGCACTTCGGCCTGCAAGGCGGCGACTTCCGCGGCGGTAGGCCTAGTGTATACTCGGCGGAGACTGTCTCGAATGATAAATCGTTTGTGACGTTCATCTTGTCGCTCATCTAGATCAAAATGCAGTGCTACGATGTCTCGCATTCGTTCCGCTGTACGACGATTAACACCGAGATAGGCGGCCATTTCATCGAGGGTCATGCCCTCGCTGCTTTCGGACAGCGCGTGAATCAACAACATGACACGATCCAGTTTTGCCATTCGTAAAGTCATTTTTTCTCGTTTCAGTGGTGACGAAAATGGTCGTGTTTTATATGTCGTGCGGACTGGATAAAGCAGTCATTTATTATCTGCTGGAGCAATCATTCAGCAGAGCAATGGCAATACGCTACGAGTGGATTTACACTGATCCAAAAGTGACACGATATGATGATTTGTCAGTGTGAAACGGGTTCTACAGCGGTGGAACTCGGCTCCCGCAACCAACACAACACACGCACACGCCGCCTCGGATCTCCCCAAGGCGGCTTTTTTGTGGCCGCGCCCTACCAAAAAAGCGGAAGCGACCTGGGACCAACCACTCCGCCAGGCCAGTAGCTGATCTCCGCATCAGACCGAACCGCAAAGTCAGGAATGCGCCGCAGCCACTCCTGCAACGCAACCTTCACCTCCAGACGCGCCAAATGCGCACCAATGCAGCTATGCACCCCGCCGGCAAAGGCCAGAATCGGCTTGCGTGGCCGGTTGAAGTCCACACGGGTCGGATCGGGAAAGACGTCCGGGTCATAGTTGCAGGCGGGCAGGATGCTGTTGAACTTGTCGCCCTTCTTCATCTGCACCCCACGCATTTCCAGATCCTGGGTAAGAGTCCGGCCGGAAAAGGTGACGGAAAAGACCCGCAGCAATTCCTCCACCTGGGCATTGATCTGGTCGGGATGGGCGATGATCTCGCGCCGCCGATCGGGATTTTCCGCCAGCCATAGCCAGATATTGTTGAGCGTCGCGAACACCGTGTCGAGCCCGGCGATGAACAGGAAGAAGGTGAAGCCGAAAATCTCCCGCTCGCTCAGCGGTTCGCCGCCGGGCCGCGCCTGGATGATCGTACTGATGACGCCGTCATCGGGCCTCGCCGTCTTCTCGACGATCACCTGCGCCAGATAGGCTTCGATCCCGCGCATGGCGAGGCCGGCGGTCATGCGATCCTGCGAATGAAGCAGGTCGACCGCCCAGCCGACGAAGGTATCGCGCATCTCCTGCGGCAGGCCCATCAGGTCGAGGAAGATCGACACCGGCAGCGGTCGGCCGAAGGCGGTGGTGAATTCCACTTCGCCGGCATCGATGAAGCTGTCGATCAGGTCGTTGGTCAGGCGACGCATATAGGCTTCAAGCCGCAACACGCTTTGCGGCGAAAAGGTCGAATCGAGGATCGCGCGATATTTGCGATGATGCGGCGGATCGATCTCCAGCGGAATGAAATGGAAATAATTATTGGGATCGCGCGGGAAGGGGGTGGCCCCGGCGGTGGTGAAATATTCCGGGTGGCGCAACGCGAAGAAGGCATCCTCATGCTTGATCGTACACCAGCTGTTCCCGATCAGCGGATTGACGCTGTAGAAGATCGGCGGATGCGTCTCGTGCAGTTTCGCCATGAAGGCGTGGGGCGCGGCGAGAAATTCCGGGCCGGTGGTCAGGCCGATCTCGCGCACCAGTTCGGGCGGGACATGGGCCGGAATGTCCATCACCGGCGTCGCTTGAGTGGTTGCCATGATCCGGCTCCTCAATATTGCGCGGCGGGCAGATGGACGACCAGCCCGTCGAGCGCGTCGCTGACGACGATCTGGCAGCCAAGGCGGCTGCTCGGGCGACGCTCACTGGCGGTGCATTCGAGCATGTCCAGCTCGGTCTGCGCAGGCGCGGGCAGCCGGTCGGCCCAATCCTCCTCGACATAGCAATGGCAGGTCGCGCAGGCGAGGCCGCCGCCGCATTCGCCGACCATGCCGTCGAGCCCCTCGTTGAGCGCCGCGCGCATCAGATTCTCGCCCGTCGGCACATCGATCCGATGCTCCGCACCGCTGGCCTCGACAAAGAGGACCGTCGCCATCGCACTCTCCCATATATCTTCGTGATGAGAACATTGTTCTCAAGGCTGGCACTATAGTCGCGGGCTGCTAGATGGAAAGCGATTATTGCAGAGAGGATCGCCGACCATGTACCGGGTGCCGCAGACCGACGACGCGATCACGGAACTGGACGATCGCAACCAGCAGATCGTCGCCGCCGCCTATGATCTGCTCGACGAGGAAGGGCTGGAAGGGCTGACGATCCGTGCCGTATTGCAGCGCACCGGGCTCGCCCGTCGGGCGCTGTACGATCGCTTTGCGGGCAAGGACGATCTGGTCCTGGCGGTGTTTGCCCATACGCTCCGCCGCGCAGCGGAACAGTTCGGCGAACAGGTGCGTGACCTGCCGGACCCGCTGGCGCGCTTGCATCATATCGTGACGGCCATTGTCATCGGTCGTGCAGCCATTGATGGCGATTGGCAAGGCGGCCAGCGCCGGAGCGCGGCGCTCAGCCGTGAGCATCTGCGCCTGGCGGAGGCGCGTCCGGTCGAACTGCAAAAGGCGGTGAGCCCGCTCATCGACCTAATTGCCACGATCCTGTCCGACGGCATGGCCGAGGGGCAGGTCCGCGCAGGACCGCCATCGTGGATGGCGCTGCTCGTCTATAACCTCGTCTCGACCACCGTCCACAGCCAGTTGCTTGCCGAGGAGGCCGCCATTCCCGACCGCCAGCGCCGATCCGAACTGGCGGTCGAGATATGGGAATTTTGCCGCCGGGCGATCGCGGCCTAGCGCGCCAGCTTCAGCCGATCGCGGAAGAAGGCGGTCATTACGTCGAAGGCCTCGCGCGATTCCGGCAGGGCGGGATCGTAGAAAAAGGCATGGCCCAGCCCATCCCACATATGCAGGTCGGCATCGACCCCGGCCTTGATCAGTTCGCGATGGGTATTGACGGTCGCGCTCATTTCGAAGGCGCGGGTGCCGGTGATCAGCAGCGTCGGCGGAAACAGTTTCAGCGTGGCCGGCGCCAGCGCCGGAGACACCAGCGGATCGCTGCGATCGACACCCTTGAAATAGGCGCGGACATCGTCGCGCGGCGGCAGCGCCTGGAAGGGCCGGGCAAAGCTCTGGCTGTCGCCGCCCCAGCGCGCATCGCCCGAGGCGCAGAAAATGCCGATCGCACCGGGCAGCGGCAGCTTCTCATGGATGAACCAGGCGATCGCCTCGGCCGTCAGCAGTCCCCCGGCCGAACAGCCGAAGATGCCGATATCCTGCGGCTGGTAGGTCTTGAGCAGTTCGCGATAGACCTTGGTCACATCCTCGGTCGCGGCGGGCCAGACCGTCTCTGGCGCCTGGCGGTAGGTGATGGAGAGGATCTCCACCCCGGCCAGCCCCGCGAGCGGGATCGATTCCATCATGCCGGTGCCGCCGGCCACGCCCATGACGAAGCCGCCGCCCGGCAGGTTGAGCAATATCTTCCTGCGGTTGCCCGGTGCGACGCCAGCCGCCGGGGTCGCACGAACGGCCGCTATGCCGGCGATCTGTTCCTCGCGCGTCGTCACCTTGTACATTGCCTTCAGCGCATCGATGCGCGGCGCGACCAGTTGCGGCATGCGCTGGCGCAGCGCACCGGCCTGCCCGGCGGCGACCGCGCGCATCATCGGCTCTTCGGGATCGGTCGGCGTGCGCGGCAGCGCTTTCTTCGCCGCCTCGCTCAGATAGATGGAGGGCGGCAGGCGAAAGCCGGGAACATGGACCGTGCCATCCGGCTCGATCGTGCCGGAAGCCGGCGGGCTATCGGACTGTGGCGTCTGGGCCGGTGCCGTCCCGGCCAGGGCCAGCAGGACAAACGGCAAGGCGAATCGCATCGTCATGAACATCGCTCCTCTCCATCTTATATTATGATATATAACATATCGACTTGAGCCGGCGCGGCAAGGGGGCTAGACCGGCGCGGTGACGATCGATCCCGACAGCGCCTTCACCGACCCGCTCGACGCGATGCTGGGCTTCCATCTGCGCCGCACGGCGGCGGCAGTCACCGGCGCGCTGGGCGAGGCGCTGGCGCCGCTTGGCCTCAATCCGGGCGAAGCGACCTTGCTGCGCCTGATCGGCGCCAATCCGGGGTGCAGCCAGAGCGACATTGCCCGCGCGCTGCGCGCCCAGCCGGCCAATCTGGTGCCGCTCATCAACAAGCTGGCGCTGTCTGGCCTGTTGGAAAAGGGCGCGGGCAAGGGGCGCGCCATTCCGCTGACGCTGACGGCGGAGGGGCAGGCGCTGCACGGCCGGGTCTGCGCGGCGTTCGACGCGCATGAGGCGCGGATCGGTCGCTCCATCCCGATCGAACAGCGCCGTGACGTCATCGCCCTGTTGCGCCAGATCTGCCTCGACGCCTGTTGCGGCCCGGACTAGCCGGCCTCCGCCTCCACCCATAGCGGGTGGCGCACCATCGCGCTGGCGAACAGCTCGGACTCCAGATGCCCGGCCAGCCAGCCGCGCAACGCGGCCCAGGGCTGCGCGGCAAACCAGTCCGGTTCGACCGCCGCAAACTGCCGCACGAAGGGAAAGATCGCCATGTCGGCCAATGTCCGCCGCGCGCCGCAAAGCTGGGCCTGATCCCGCAACCGTGCCTCCAGCGCGTCGAGTAGCCCGGCCGCCTCGGTCCGATGCGCGATCGGGTCGCTGCCATGGCGCTCGGCATATTTGTAGCGATCCAGATGCCGCTTGAACGGCCCGTCATTGGTCGCGATCAGCGCCGCGTCGTCACCCGCCAGCCACGCCTCTGGATCATGCTGCCCCAGCGCCCAGCGCATGATCTCCAGGCTCTCGTCGATCACCCGGCCGTCGGGCAGGACCAGCACCGGCACCGTCCCCTTGGGCGAGGCGGCCAGCATCGCCGCCGGCTTGGCGCGCAGCAGGATTTCGCGATGCGCCACCGCCTGTCCGCTCACCAGCAACGCCAGCCGCGCGCGCATCGCATAGGGACAGCGGCGGAAGGAATAGAGGATCGGGACATCAGCCATGGCCCGCCTTAACCGCGGCCAAGGCCAAAGAGTAGCCTTACTCCGCCTCGACCCATGTCGTCGTCAGCGCGCGCGGCGAGAGATATTTGGTCGAGGTCCAGCCGCCATCCACGACGATCGTCTGGCCGTTGATGAAGGCGGCGCCGGGTGAACAGAGGAAGGCGATGGTGCTGGCCACATCCTCTACCTCGCCCAGCCGCGGGAAGGGGGTGGTCTCCACATTCACCCGCTTGAACATCTCGTCCTCGAAGCGGTGGCGCACCATGTCGGTCATGGTGACGCCCGGCGCGACGCAATTGGCGCGGATGCCCTGCGGCCCATAGTCGCAGGCGATATGCTTGGTCAGCGCGTCCAGCCCGCCCTTGGCCGCCGAATAGGCGCCGCCGCGCCGCCCGCCGATCACCGCATAGGTGGAGGTGACGTTCACGATGCCACAGCCCGCGCCCATATGGACGATCGCCTCGCGCGCCAGGCGGAAGGGCGCGCGCAGCATCAGGTCCAGGAACCCGTCCAGCGTGGCGTCGTCGGTTTCGTGCAGCGGCTTGGGGCTGCCCGCGCCGGCATTGTTGACCAGGAAGTCGATCCGGCCGAACCGGTCGAGCGCCAGCTGCACGATCCGCGCGGGCGCATCATCCTGCGTCACATCGATGGACAGGGTGGCGACCCGCGCCGGATCGCCGATTGCGCTCTCCAGCGTCGCCAGCTTGGCCGGATCGCGGCCGACGCCGACGATCGCCATGCCGGCGTCATGCAGCATCTTCGCCGTGCAGAGCCCGATGCCGCTGCCCGCCCCGGTGATGATCGCTACCTGCATCTATCCTGTCCTCTACTCTGTCCTGCCCCCGCTCTTATCCGCTTCGCCGGGCATCGGCGAACCGCCGTGGCGATGCCTCGCCGCCCCGGCTTGAACCCGCGCGCGCGCCGCGTCACCCCTGCGCCATCATCTGCATAATCCAGCGAAAGGCCCGCTCATGTCCGAACTGCGCTACGACGATCGCGTCATCGTCATCACCGGTGCCGGGCGGGGGCTTGGCCGCGCCTATGCGGAACTGCTGGGCGCACGCGGGGCCAGGGTCATGGTCAATGATCCGGGCAGCGCCGTGCGCGGCGAGGGGATCGATGCCGGCCCGGCGGCCGAAGTGGTCGCCGCGATCCAGGCGCAGGGTGGCGACGCGATCGTCTCGACCGACAGCGTCGCCACGCCGGAGGGCGGCCGCGCCATCATAGAGGCGGCGCTCGACCATTATGGCCGGATCGACGGGTTGATCCACAATGCCGGCAATGTCCGCTACGGCTCGATGCAGGCGCTCAGCCAGGAGGATTTCGACGCCGTGCTCGACGTCCATCTGCGCGGCGCCTTCCATGTCGCGCGCGCCGCCTTCCCGCATATGTGCAAGGCCCGCTATGGCCGCATCATCCTCACCAGCTCGATCGGCGGCCTCTATGGCAATCGCGATTGCGTCAATTATGGCATGTCCAAATCGGGCATGATTGGCCTCAACAATGTGCTCGCGCTGGAGGGGGAGGCCGAAGGGGTCAAATCCAACATCATCGTGCCCGGCGCCGTCACCCGCATGGCCGAGGGGCTCGATATCTCCCAATATCCGCCGATGGGGCCGGAACTGGTCTCGCCGGTCGTCGCCTGGCTGGCGCATGAAAGCTGCTCGGTCACCGGTGAGATGCTGGTGTCGATCGCCGGGCGCGTTGCCCGCGCCTTCATCGCCGAAAGCAAGGGCGTCTATCAGCCCAGTTGGACGCCGGAGGATGTCGGCGCCCGGATCGACGCGATCATGGACAGCCAGGACCCGCTGGTCTTCGGGCTGGAGGGCCATGTCGACCATATCCGCTACAGCTTCGGCCGCGCCGTGGCGGGGGAATAAAGGCCGCGTTCCGGCTGTATCCGGCCGGTCGAATCCTGGCGGTCGATGCGCTATGGATCGGGCATCCCCGTGCGGAGTCGGAACCCATGAAGGCGGAACGGATCGACGAGGCCAGCCTGCGCCAGCTGGTCGAAAGCTTCTATGCCCACGTCCGCGCGGACGACCGGCTTGGTCCGATTTTCAACGACGCCGTGGACGACTGGCCGGCGCATATCGACCGGCTGGTCGATTTCTGGTCGTCGGTGATGCTGTCGTCGGGCCGTTACAAGGGACAGCCCGTCCCGGTGCATATGGCGCATCGCGACCGGATCACGCCCGAGTTGTTCGACCATTGGCTGAATCTCTGGTCGCAGACGACCGATGCCGTCATGGTTCCGGCGGCAGCCGCCGCCTTGCAGGACAAGGCGCAGCGGATCGCGGAAAGCCTGCAACTCGCGCTGTTCTTTCGGCTCGGGGCGCCGCCGGCCGCGGGGGCATGAAGGGCGCGCGGATACGCGCCCCTGTCCGCCTTATTCGATCGTCACGCCGACCACGCGCCAGGCGCCATTTTCGCGATCCAGCGTCACCGTCTCGATCGCCTGTGCCTGGTTGGCGTAGCTGGCGCGGAACTTCACCACTTCATAGCCATGGGGCGGGGCCGGCAGTTCCTCCTGGCTCAGCAGGCTGCGCGACTGGAGGGCGCCGAACCGGCCACGCATCGTCTGCGACACCTCCGTCCAGACCTGCACCGTGTTGAGCTTCTGCAAAGCGCTGCCGGTGCCGCGATAGCTTTCGGCCCATTTGTCCTGGTCGATCAGCGCCAGCCATTGGCGCGCCGCATCGACGACCTCGGCATTATGCGCCTGGGCGGCGGCCGGCATCGCTTGTGGTGTGGGGGTGGCATCGGGCAGGGCGGCGAGGGCCAGCAGGCCAAGGACAAAAGTCATGAGAAGCACTCCAGGCAGGATCGGGCGCCGGCGATCGGCCGGCCCCACGCCGACGACCGGCGCCTCGTCCTGATCCGCTTCGACCGGGGCTGCGTCTGCCCCCAATAGCCTGTCCCCCAGAAAATCGGGGGGCGCCGTGTCGGGCGTGCCTTCGGCTTCCAGCAACAGGCGGGCGGCCTCGCGGCTGCTCGACACTGCCATCTTGCGCCGCGCGTCGCGCAGCCGTTCGTTGATGGTATGGACCGACAGGTCCAGGCTGCGCGCGATCGATTTCGCGTCATGGCCCCGGACCATCAGGCGCAGCGTCTGCTTTTCCTTCTCGGTCAGCGCCCAAAGGCCGTCTGTCATCCCGCTGGTCATGGCGCCAGATGTACGAAGCCCCCGGCGCGCCAGCTACCCCAAAAAATTCGTATCTTCGGCGGGGCCGCTCAGTCCGACAGGCTGCGCAGATAGGCGATCAGGTCGGCGCGCGCGAGCGGGTCGGGGATGCCGCTGAACTGCATCTTGGTGCCGGGTACGAAGCGCTGCGGATTGGCGATCCAGGCGTCGAGCGCCTTGTCGTCCCAAACGCCGCCCTTGGCACGCAACGCGGCGGTATAGCCGAACCGGGCGCTGTGCTGGCCGATCGGCTGGCCGTAAATGCCGTGCAGATTGGGGCCGCCGGTGTCGGGTCCGCCAGCGCTGCTGGTGTGGCAGGCGGCGCAGGTGCCGAACAGGCGGGCGCCGGCCTTGGCGTCGGCCACCGTCATCAGCTTTTCCAGTGTCGGATTGGGGCCGGCGGCCTTCAACCGCTCGGCGCGGCGATCGTCGGCACAGCCGATCAGGCTCAGGGTCAGTAACAGGGCGGCGGAGGCGGGACGCAACATGGCGCGCCCATGCCCGATCGGCGGGCGCGCGGCCAGCGGACCAATTGTCCTACGACGCCGCCGGCGCGGCCTCTTCCACCAGCCGGGCGCGGATCTGCTGCTTCAGCACCTTGCCGGCGTCATTCTTGGGCAGGGCGTCCCACAGCGCCACCGCCTCGGGATATTTGAAGCGGGCAACGCCATGGCCGGCCAGATGCGTGGCCAGCGCGGCGACGTCGGGCGTGGCGCCGGGGCGCGGCACGATCACCGCCACCGCCCGCTCGCCGGTGCGCGCATCGGGGACGCCGACGATCGCGATCTCGGCAATGGCGTCATGGCCGACCAGCAGATCCTCGATCTCCTTGGGCGCGATATTCTCGCCATTGCGGATGATCAGATCCTTGATCCGGCCGGTCACCACCAGATGGTCGCCATCGACCCAGGCGCCCTGGTCGCCGCTGCGATAATAGCCTTCCGGATCGAAGCTCGCGGCCTCATCCGCCTTGTGGATATAGCCGACCATCATCTGCGGCCCGCGCGCGCGGATCTCGCCATCCTCCGCGATGCGGACGGTGGCGATGCCGGGGCGGCCGTCGGTCTCGGCGGCATGGGCGACATCGGCCCGGTCGATCACGCCGACGGTCGTGACCGGCAATTCGGTCGATCCATAGACGCGGCTGACCACCGCCTGCTCGAAATAGCCGGCCGCCTCGCGGATCAGCGCCGGCGGCACCGACGCCCCGCCACAGATGAACAATTTGAGCGCGGGCAGCCGCGTCTCCGCCGCGCGCGCCGCCGCCAGCAGATGCTGCAGGAAGGGGGTGGCCCCGGCCATATGGGTGCAATCGGCCTCGGCCATGATCCGCACCGCATCGTCCGGATTCCACTGCTCCATCAGGATCGCCGTCGTGCCCAGCAGCAGCGGCGTCTCGAACGCATAGATCGACCCGCCAATATGGCTGATCGGCGACGGTACCAGGAAGCGGTCGCCCGGCTCGACCAGCCAGTGGCGGCCGATCTGGCGGATCAGCGCATTGATCGAATTATGGCTGTGCATCACCCCCTTGGGCCGGCCGGTGGTGCCGCTGGTATACATCACCATGCGCACCTCGTCGGCATCCAGCGCGGGCAGCGGCCGGCCGGCCGGGGCCGAAGTCAACAGGGCGTCATAAGCGCTAACTTTGCCATCTTCCGCCCGGACGATGACGATTTCCGGCGGCCTCTCCATCTCCGCCGCCACCCGTTCCAGCATCGCGCCATAATCATGGCCACGAAAGCTGTGCGGCACAAAAATCATCCGGCTGTCCACATCCGCCAGGATGAAACGCAGGTCATGGTCGCGCAGCGACGGCAGGATCGGGTTGGCGACCATGCCGGCGAGTGTCACGCCCATGTAGATGACGGCCGCCTCCTGCCAGTTGGGCAGCATGAAGGATATGACGCTGCCGACCGGGAAGCGCGCCAGCAGCGCCTGCGCCAGTCGCTGGGCCTGATCGTGCAGGCCCGCAGCTGTCAGGCAATGATCGCCGTCGATCAGCAGGATGCGGTCGGGCGTGTCGCGGGCGGCGTTCGCCAACGCATCGGCGGCGGTGTCCGATCGCCACCAGCCATCGGCATAGGCCTGCGCTGCCTGATCGGCGTCCCAGCGTATGTCCCATCCTGCGGCGGTGATCCGCCGTCCTGCTCCTGTCCCGGCCATGCTCGCTCCGCTGTCGATGGACGAGCCATGCGAAAGAAGCGCCAGCCGGGCAAGCGCAGCGCCGATCCACCGTCCCCGCGATCAAATCGGCCAGCCGGTTCCGACCCCTTCGATCCTCCTTTATGGCCGACACGATCCGTTTCGAGAGGGCAGCATGCGCATAGTCGACAATTTCATCGGGGGGCAGCATCGCGCATCGGCGTCGACGCGCCTGGGCGACATCTTCAACCCCGCCACCGGCCAGGTGCAGGCGCAGGTCCGCCTGTCGGCGCCCAGCGAACTGGATGAAGCGGTCGCCAATGCCCAGGCTGCCCAACCCGCCTGGGCGGCGATGAACCCGCAGCGCCGCGCCCGCGTGATGTTCAACCTCAAGGCGCTGATCGAACAGCATATGGACGAGCTGGCCGAACTGCTGTCGGCCGAGCATGGCAAGGTCCATTCCGATGCCAAGGGCGATATCCAGCGCGGCCTCGACGTTGTCGAATTTGCCTGTGGCATCCCGCATCTGCTGAAGGGCGAGTATACTGAGGGGGCAGGTCCGGGCATCGACGTCTATTCGTTGCGCCAGCCGATCGGCATCGCGGCGGGGATCACGCCGTTCAATTTCCCGGCGATGATTCCGATGTGGATGTTCGCGCCGGCGATCGCCTGCGGCAATGCCTTCATCCTGAAGCCCAGCGAGCGCAATCCCTCTGTCCCGGTGCGCCTGGCCGAACTGGCGATGGAGGCGGGATTGCCGGCCGGCATCCTGAACGTCGTCCATGGCGACAAGCAGGTGGTGGACGCGATCCTCGATCATCCCGCAATCAAGGCGGTCAGCTTCGTCGGCTCGTCCGACATCGCCCAATATGTCTATGGCCGGGGTGCATCGAACGGCAAGCGGATGCAGTGCATGGGTGGCGCCAAGAATCACGGCATCGTCATGCCCGACGCCGATCTGGATCAGGCGGTCGCCGATATCCTGGGCGCGGCCTATGGTTCGGCGGGCGAGCGTTGCATGGCGCTGCCGGTGGTGGTGCCGGTGGGCGAGCAGACGGCGGTGGCGCTGCGCGCCAAGCTGGAAGCAGGTATCGCCGGGCTGCGCGTCGGCGTGCCGAGCGATCCCGATGCCCATTATGGCCCGGTGGTCAGCGCCGCGCACAAGGCGCGGATCGAAAATTATATCCAGATGGCGGTCGATGAAGGGGCCGAACTGGTGATCGACGGTCGTGGCTTCGCGCTGCAGGGCTATGAGGATGGCTTCTTCCTCGCCCCGACCCTGCTCGACCGCGTAACGCCGCAGATGAAAAGCTATCAGGAAGAGATTTTCGGGCCCGTCCTGCAGATGGTCCGCGCCGAGACCTTCGAGGAAGCGATCGGCTATCCGACCAGGCATCAATATGGCAACGGCGTCGCGCTCTTCACCCGCAATGGCGATTTCGCGCGCCGCTTCTGCGCCAATGTCGAGGTCGGCATGGTCGGGATCAACGTGCCGATCCCGGTGCCGGTCAGCTATCACAGCTTCGGCGGCTGGAAGCGCTCGGGCTTTGGCGACATGAACCAATATGGCATGGACGGCGTGCGGTTCTACACGCGGGTCAAGACCGTCACCCAGCGCTGGCCGAGCGGCGGCGCGGTGCTGGATCAGAGCTTCGTCATCCCTACAATGGGCTGACGCGTCTCCTGAGGGGGAGAAGGCAAGGGCGGGCCGGGCAACCGGACCCGCCCTTGGTCCTTTTGCCGCGTGGTGAAACGCGCGCCGGCCGCTATAAGTTAGGGATCGACCACAGGAGAGAGGCGATCCATGACCCCAAAGGGCGACCAGGCATTATATCAGCAGACACGGCGTTCGGCGCAGGAGGCGGCGGCGCTGATCCCGTCGGGCGCGAAGATCTGCATGGCTTTGGGCACCGGTCAGCCGCCCGCCCTGCTTGCCGCCCTTGCCGAACGCGCCCGGTCCGCTTCTGTCGCTGATCTGCGCATCTATTATATGCTCTGCACCGGGATCGCCGGGGCCAACGTATTCGACTTCGCGCTGCGCGACCGGATCACGCCGATGAGCCTGTTCCATGGCGGCGTTGAACGGATGCTGGATCGCCAGCATGGCGACGCGCATCTGCCGATGGTCGATTTCCTGCCCTGCCATTTCAGCCAGGTGCCGCGCGCCATGGTCGAGCATGTCGGCGTCGACACGCTGATTGCGACGGTCGCGCCGATGGATGCGGACGGCAATTTCAGCCTGGGAACCGATGTCGACTATGCGCTGGCGGTGGCGCGCAAGCCGGGCACCCGGATCATCCTGGAGGTGAATGCGCATATGCCCTATGTGCGGGGCGATTGCATGATCCCCCTGTCGGCGGTGACGGCGCTGGTCGAGCATGATGTCGCGCTGCCGACTCTGCCGGCCATCACCCGCACGGCGGTCGACGATGCGATCGGCGCCACCGTCGCCGGTCTGATCCGCGATGGCGACTGCCTGCAGATGGGGATTGGCGCGCTGCCCGAGGCGGTGTGCGCCGGCCTTGCCAATCATCGGCATCTGGGCATCCATACCGAGATGATGACCACGGGCCTGGCCGGGCTGATGCAGTCGGGTGTGGTCGACAATAGCCGCAAGCAGATCCATGCCGGCAAGGCGATCTACACCTTCGCGCTTGGCGACCAGGCGCTGTATGATTTCCTGCACGATAATCCGGCGGTCGAGGCACATCCGGTCGATTATGTGAACAACCCGTTCCTGATCGCGCGCAACGACAATATGGTGTCGGTGAACGCGACACTGCAGGTCGATTTCCACGGCGCGTGCAATTCCGAATTCGTCAACGGGCAACAGTTTAGCGGCACCGGCGGACAGGTGGATTTCGTGCGCGGCGCCTATGCTTCGCGTGGTGGACGATCGATCATCGCCTGCCACTCGACCGCGGCGAAGGGCACGATTTCCCGCATCACCCCGCGTCTGGACGGGCCGGTGACGACGCCGCGCATGGACACGCATCTGATCGTCACCGAATATGGCCTGGCGGACCTGAAGGGCAAGTCGGTGGGCGAGCGAGCCAAGGCCTTGATCGCCATCGCCCATCCCGATTTCCGGGAGCAACTGGAGCGCGCAGCATTCGACGCCGGGTTGTTTGCCGGCTGATCAGCGCGGACGGATTGTCAGCCATTGCGAAACGGTGCCGATGGCGCCGTCCCGATCATGCAGGATGCTGTGGGTAAGGCCGATGCCGTCGGCGCCGAACGAGACGGTAACGTCGCAGCCCAGCCATTCACCGACCGGCGCGCGGAAGATATGGGCGGTGAGGTCGAGATTGGGAAAGGCGGCGTCGGCGGTCGATACCAGAGGCGCCAGGCCATTGGCGGTATCGACCAGCCCCATGGCGCGGGCGAGCGGCGATACTGCCTCATCCTCGATCAGCGCATGGGGCGTGCGGATCCAGCCAATGGCGCGGCCCGGCGCGACATATTGGCGGCGGGCATCGATGCTGGCGATGAAGCCGCCGGGCCATTCGCCGGTGCCGTCCCATGGCGCCATGGTTTCCGGGCCGGGAACGGGATCAAAGCCGCCGCCGGCGATCGCGCTGGTGTCGTAGGTCTGGGCCAGCCAGGCGCGCAGCAGGATTGCGGGTCGGCCGCCATGGCTGAGCCGCGCTTCGACCAGTTCGATGGTGCGGCCGGGACGGATGACGCTGACGTCGATTTCAACCGTATCGAGCGGGATGGTGCCCAGGATATCATAGGACAGGCGGCCCAGTCGCAGCGGATCGGGCCGGCGGGATTTGGCATCGACCTCGATCGCATGGGCCAGCAGGCCGATCGCGGGGGCAACATGCTGTTCCGTCACGTTCCAGGCGCCGCCGACCAGTTCCGTCGGGGTGAAATGGCGGGCATCAAGCCGCCGGAAATAGGCCATGGGGTCCTCTTCATTGCCGTCTGGGCGGGTCTGAGTTCCCCTATCAGCTGGAACCGTCCGCCCGCAAGCTGACGGCGATGATGACAGTCCGGCGTCGGTCGGATGACGATCGCCGCCTTCAAAATTTAACCCCACTGCCGCGCGAACGACACGAGCGTGACTCATGCGCCCGCTAGGGAGGAGGCAGGGGAATGAGGGATGGCGAAGCCTTTGCGTGCCATATTGGTCGCGAGCCTGGCGGTGTTGGCCGCCACGGGATCGCAGGGCGAAAGTCGGCGGAGCGATACTGCCGGGCTGGCGGCGACTGCGCCACAGCCGGATAGGCCGCTGTCGGTGATGACCTATAATGTGATGGGCCTGCCCTGGCCGATCGCCCTTGGCCGGGACGAGGCACTGGGCCGCATCGCCGATCGGCTGGCGGCGCTGCGCCGGGCCGGGCGCCAGCCGCATATCGTCCTGCTGCAGGAAGCCTTTTCGCCACAGGTCGCGCAACTGGCGCGCCGTGCGGGCTATGCCCATGTCGCGACCGGGCCGGACATCGGGTTGCGCACGGCGATTGCGGCGGGATCGGATGACCGCGCCTATGTGCAGGCGGCGCGCTGGGACCGGGGCGAGACAGCACCCAAGCAGCTGAACAGCGGTCTGCTGATCCTGTCCGATTATCCGATCGCCGGCATCGACCGCATGGCCTTTCCCGATTTCGCCTGTGCCGGCTTCGATTGCCTGGCGAACAAGGGCGTGCTGATCGCTCATCTGGCGGTGCCGGGCTTCGACCGGCCAGTCAGCATCGTTAACACCCATCTCAACGCGCGCAAGGCGGCAGGCGTGGCGATCGCCCGGTCGCAGCGGGCGTTTAATCGGCAGGCCGGGCTGCTGGCCGACTTCGTGCGCGCCCATGTTCCCGCCGGACAGCCGATGATCCTGGGCGGCGACCTCAATATCGGCGGCGATCGCAACCGCATCCACGCCTTCTTCACCCATTGGGCACGGGCCGGCATGGGTTTTGTCGCGGCGCATCTGGGCGGCGCGCGGCGGGTTTTGGCGGACAGCCTGCCATCCGATGCCGGCACGCACCGGGATCTCGAACAGGCGAGCGCGCGCGGCAAGGATTGGCTGTTCGCGCGCGACGATCGTGGTCGGCCGATGCGGGCCATCCACGCGGCCGTGCCCTTTGGTACGGAAGTGGAGGGCGCGCCGCTTTCCGACCATTTCGGTTACATGATCGCCTATGAACCCGAACGTCGCGCCGGAGCCGCTCTCCAGTTGGCGCAGGTGGCGTCATGACGATGATCCGCTGGATGGTGGTGTCGCTGGCAGCCCTGGCGTTCGCGGTCCCGGCATCGGCGCAGACGATTACCCCCGATCATGGCGGCTTTGTGCTGAAACGGCCCTTGCGTTTTTCCCTGCTGCCCGGGCCGCTGGACGGTGCAGCGAAGCCGGCGCGCATCTATGCGATCGAACTGGCGCCATCGCCGGCCGAGCCGGCGGCGATCGGCATCGCCGTCCAGCGCAAGCGCAACCGAATGGTGGCGATGCCGGCTCGTCGGATCGGCGGGGTGCCGCTGCCCACCGACCTGTCCGGCGATGCCCAGCCGCGCAGCAGTCTGATGCTGGTCGACGCCCATGGCAGCCTGCCACTGGCGGACGGCTTGCAGGCTGAGCTGGGCTGGCAGGGGGCCAAGCTCAACAATCGCGGGGCCAATGTGACCGCGCTCTATGGCAGCGACGCAATCAAGAGCCGCGACCTGTTCTTGCCGACGGGGCGGCTGGCCTATGACGCCGCGCCCGGCGTCACCCTGCGCGCGGATTATCGCGAGACGATAGAGGCCTATGCCGGGGTCGGCCTGTCGGGTGCGCTGGGGCTGACGCGGGAGGCGTTCCGCACATTGCAGGCCGGTTTGCGGCCGGAACGCGACAGCCGCATGCGGCTGGGCAGCGACTGGATGGTGGCACCGGACCTGACATTGGCGGTCGATGCCTTTGACGGCGAGATCGAGGACCGGCTGGCCTTTGTCGAGGACGGCTATCTGCCGGTCAATCGCGGATCGGCACATGTGCGGGGGCTGGCGATGCGGGCGGAGCATCGGCTGACGTCCGCGCTCAGCCTGTCGGCGCGCTACCATGTGGCGCGACTGCGCCAGGAGCAGGGCGGCCGCGTGCAGGAGCAGCAACTGATGCTGGAAGGACTGTGGGCGCAGGGCCCATGGCGCTGCCGGGTTGCTGCCGCGCAGAGCAGCGCGCCGGCGCTGATGCAGGATGATGGTGGCCTGCGGCTGGAGGCCGGCGTCGATTATGCGTTGGCCGGGCGCCGGCCGATGCGCATCGGCCTGCACCTGACCGACCCCGACCAACTGGCGAGCAGCCGGCTCCTACGCGCCGAAGCCACCGGCGCGGCGCGGCCGGAGGATCAGGTGCAGGCACTGATGCTGACCGCCGCCCTCGCCCTGTAGGCGGGAGCGGCGGCAAGGCCCGTCAGTTCAGGGCGTAGGCAATCAGCTCGTCGCCCACTGGCGTCTGCATGAAATGATGACCGCCGGCCATGATGACCAGATATTGCTTGCCATTCTGGCTGTAGGTCATCGGCGTCGCCTGACCACCGGCGGGCAGCACATCCTGCCACAAAGTCTTGCCGGTCTTGAGGTCGATCGCGCGGATCAGATTGTCGGTCGCGGCGGCGACGAAGATCAGCCCGCCGGCCGTTACCACCGACCCGCCATTATTGGGCGTGCCGATCGTCAGCGGAAGCATCGAGGGGATGCCGAACGGCCCATTGGTCCGTGCCGTGCCGAAGGGGCGATCCCAGATGGTCTTGCCGGTGGCGATGTCGATCGCGCGGATCCCGCCATAGGGGGGCTGCTTGCACAGCAGGCCAGTGAAGGGCAGGCGCCAGCCGGCATTGACGTCGATCGCATAGGGGGTGTGCGCCTGCGGATCGCCCGCGCCTTCCGCCCCGCCAATCTCGCCGCGCGCCTGGTCGCGCGGCGCCCAGCCCTTCTTGTTGGCTTCCTTGCGGGGCACCAGCCGGACATAGTTGGGCATGTCGTTATAATTGGCGATGATCACCCCGCGTGCCGGATCGACGGCGATGCCGCCCCAGTCGGTGCCGCCATTATAGCCGGGATATTCGATCGAGCGCTTGTTGGCCTCGGGCGGGGTGAAGAAGCCCTTGTAGCTCGCCCGGCGGAACTGGATGCGGCAGATCATCTGGTCGATCGGCGACATGCCCCACATGTCCTTTTCGGTGAGGTCGGGCTTGCGCAGCGTATGGTAGAGTGAGATGCGCTGGGTCGCGGCGCGCTGCTCCGGCTCCACGCCGATCTGCGGTGCCTTGATATCACCGATCGGGGTCAGCGGTCGGCCGGTGCGGCGGTCGAGCACATAGATGTCTCCCTGCTTGCTGGGCAGCAGCATCGCCGGCACCGGACCCCGCGCCGTCGGGAAATCGATCAGGGTCGCCTGGGCGCCGAAATCATAGTCCCACACATCCTTGCGCACTGCCTGGAAATTCCAGCGCGGCTTGCCGGTCATCACGTCGATCGCGACCAGCGAGGTGGCGTAGCGATTTTCCTCCGGCCGGCGCAGGCTGCTGTAATAATCGGCGGCGCTGTTGCCCATCGGCAGATAGACGAGGCCAAGCTGCTCGTCGCCCGAGGCGATCGTCCACATGTTTGGGGTGCCGCGGGTATAGGTCTGGCCGGCCGGCGGCGGACCGCTGCGTTCCGGGTGCATCATGTCCCAGGCCCAGCGCATCTTGCCGGTGACCGCGTCATAGGCCTGGATCACGCCGGACGGCGCCCAGCGATCCTGCCCGTCCAGCACCTGATGGCCGGTGACGATGACGCCGCGCACGATGGTCGGCGGTGAGGTGATGGAGACATAGCCCGGAGGGACCTGGCCCATGCCGTCGGTGATGCGGACCTGGCCATTGCTGCCGAAGTCGCGGCACTGCTGGCCGGTGCGGGCATCCAACGCCATGATCCGCGCATCGAGCGTGCCCAGGATGATGCGCTGGGCGCAGGGCGCGTCGGCCGCGGCGCCGGGCACGGCATAATAGCTGACCCCGCGACAGGCGGCGGTGTATGGAATGGCCTCGTCCGAGACCTTGGGATCGAAGCGCCATTTCTGCTTGCCGGTGGCGGGATCCAGCGCGATCACCATGCTCTTGGGGGTGCAGACATAGAGGGTGTCGCCGATCTTGAGCGGCGTGTTTTCCGCGCCATAGGTGTTGCGGATCTGAGCCGAGGCCGGCAGGTCGCCGGTGTGGATCATCCAGGCGCGTTTGAGGTTACCTACATTGGCCGGGGTGATCTGGACGAGCGGCGAGTAGCGCCGGGCGCTGTTGGTGCCGCCATAGGCCGGCCAGTCGGCGCCGGTGGTGCCGATCGAGGGATCGGCCATGGCATAGCGGGCGTCGGGCAGACCCTGCAGCACCGGCGGGATGAAGTTGCTGGCGATGCTCCAGAAAAAGCCGATCGCGACAGCGAAAGTGACAGCCACCCCGACCCATGCACGACGCCAGCGACCGGCGCTGCGGTCGAGCGTCGGCCAGACCAGTTGCAGCGCGATCAGGAGGACCAGCGGGGCGACGACGCGCGGCACCAGTGCCCAGGGATCAAGGCCCACTTCCCAATAGGCCCAGAGCAAAGTGACAGCGAAGATGACAATGTAGAGCCAGCCGCCCGCCTTGCGCCCGCGTGCCAGCAGCACGCCCGCGACGATCAGGGCGATGCCGGTGACCAGATAATAAGGCGAGCCGCCCGAGATCAGCAGCCAGGCGCCGCCGCCGGTCAGCACCAGCCCGATAAGGCCGAAGACGATGCCCAATATCAGGGCGGCGATCGATCGGCGGGGCGGTGCGTTTGTCATGGTCGGATACTCCCTGGGCAGGAGGCACGGGCAGGTGCCGGTTTACAAAGGAGAAACCGACCAGCTTCGTTCCAGACATGAACAAAATTTCATATTCGTGGCGCGATTGTAGCGCGCATGCAATGCTAATGCGTTTGACTCGCATTCTGGACATGCCTAACGCGCGGCGCAGATAGAGAGCCATCGGGGAAAACAAAATGCGTCTGTCCTTGCGCCACCTCCTGTTGAGCAGCAGCTTTGCCCTTGTCGTGATGCCGCATGTCGCCCGCGCGGCAGAAGCGGACAATGCCGCAGAGGACGCGTCGCGGATCGTCGTGACCGCGGCCAACCAGCCGTCCAGTTCCGCCACCGCCCTGTCGCTGTCGGTGCGCGAGACGCCGCAGTCGGTGACGATCATCAATCGCGAACGGATCGAGGATTTCGCGATCACCAATGTCAACGACCTGCTCGACCAGACGATCGGTATCAATGTTGAGCGGGTCGAGACGGACCGCACCTATTTCAACTCGCGCGGTTTCGACGTGTCCAAATTCCAGGTCGATGGCGTCGGCCTGCCGCTCGCCTGGGGTATCCAGTTCGGCGACCTCGACACTGCCCTGTTCGAGAATGTCGAGGCGGTGCGCGGCGCCAATGCGATCATGACCGGCATCGGCAATCCGTCGGCGACGATCAATTATGTCCGCAAGCGGCCGCTCGACGAGTTCCAGGTCAAGGGCACGGCCCAGCTCGGTTCGCGCGACCTGTGGCGGGTCGAGGGCGACGTCAATGTCCCGGTGACCGACACGGTGTCGGCGCGCTTTATCTATGCGCATGAGGATCGCGACACGCATCTCGACTATAACCATATCAATCGCGACGTTTTTGGCGCGATCCTCGCCTGGCAGGTGACGCCCGATCTCAAGGCGACGGTCGGTTACACGCGCCAGGAAAATGACGCCGACGGCGTGATGTGGGGGGCGATGCCGCTGGTCTTCACCGACGGCACCCGGATCGACTATGCCCGCTCTGCCACCACCTCGGCCGACTGGACCTATTGGAACACGAAGGACCAGAATAGCTTTGGCGAACTGGTCTATACGATGGGCCAATGGACGCTGAGCGGGATGTTCACCTACAAGCGCTTCCAGGAGAATGCGAAGCTGCTCTATGCCTATGGCTATCCCGACAAGGAAACCGGCGAGGGCGTCTATGGCATGGCGGGCATCTACCCGTCCGACTATAAGCAATATCTGGGCGATTTCAGCGCCACCGGCCCGTTCAGCCTGTTCGGCCGCGAGCACAAGCTGGTGCTCGGCCTCTCCTACGCCAAGTCCAATGCCAAGGAGTGGGAGAATTTCGCCGAGGACACGGCGCTGGTCTATCCGTCGGTCTATGACTGGGGCAGCGCGCAGGTGACCGAGCCGGACTATCCGGGCGAATATCTGGCCGCCAAATATAGCGACGAGCTGACCCGCCTCTATGGCGCGGCGCATCTCAACTTCACCGACCAGTTGAAGGGCGTGATCGGCGCCAGCGCGATGTGGATCAAGTCGTCCGGCTATTCCTATGGCACCGATCAGGCGCGCGACGACCACAAGATCAGCCCCTATCTCGGCCTGCTCTATGACGTGATGCCCAACGTCACCCTTTATGCCAGCTATACCGACATCTATAACCCGCAAGCGGAGGTCGACGCCAATAATCGCAAGCTGGACCCGGCCAAGGGCACCAGCATCGAGGGCGGCATCAAGAGCAGCTGGTTCGGCGATCGCCTCTATGCCACCGCCACCGTGTTCCGCGCCAAGCAGAAGGGGCTGGCCGATTATGCCGGCACCTTTGGCGAGGATGGACCGGGCAAGGCCGGCGGCAGTTATTATGCCGGCGTCGATACCACCTCGACCGGCTTCGAGCTGGAAGTAGCGGGCAAGATCACCGACCAGTGGACGCTGAGCGGTGGCTATACCCAATATGATATCGAGGATGACGAGGGCAACGACACCCGCACCTGGCTGCCGACCAAGTCGCTGAAACTGGCCACCACCTATCAGGTGCCGCAGCTCAATGACCTGAAGCTGGGCGCGCAGATGCGCTGGCAGAATGCGATCAAGACGACGCTGACCGATGTCTATGACGGCGATGTTTACATGGGCGATGTGGTCGTTAAGCAGAAGAGCTATGCCGTGCTCGACCTGATGGCGGGTATCCGGGTGGTCGATCATCTGCGGGCGAGCGTGAACGTGAAGAATGTCACCAACACCAAATATCTGGGTAGTCTGATGTGGGGCCAGGCCTTCTATGCCGCGCCGCGCACGGCGGTGTTCACCTTGAGCGTCGACTATTGACGAAGGCGGCGGCTCTGCGTGCCCGTAGCGGCTGGCGTTATCGCGGCAATGTCGCGCTGCGCACGCTGGCGGGCACAGTGGGCGCCTATGCGGTGGCGGCGCTGGCGGCGATGCTGCTCGCCCGCACCCTGCCGATGGGCCGGCTGGAGGCGGTGACGGTTGCGACCATGTTCTCCTATCTGTTCGCCCCAGCGGTCAGCGTCTGGGCCTTTCTGGCGCGCGGACCCTGGGTCGCCCTGGGCGGCGTGATAGTTCTTTCCGCACTGCTGGCCGGACTGGTCTGGACCAGCGGAGGCTTCGCATGAGCGGGGCATCGGCGATGGTGCGGGATGGCGTGCGGCAGGCGATGGCCTGGCTGCACGGCTGGACCGGGCTGTTGCTGGGCTATGTGCTGTTCATCATGTGCCTGGCCGGGACGCTCAGCGTCTTCAAGCCGGAGATCGGCCGCTGGATGCGGCCCGAGGTGACGGCGCAGGCGGATAGCAAGAGCGCGATCGTCGCGGCGACCGGCTGGCTGTCGAAACATGCGCCCGGTTCCACCGGCTGGTATCTGACCGCGCCTGACGGCCGGGCCAATACGGTCGAGGCATCCTATGACCAGGGCAGCGACTATCTGTATCGCGCGCTAGATCCGGTGACCGGCGCGCCCGTCGCGCGCGAGACGCTGGGCGGCGAATTTTTCTATCGCCTCCATTTCGAGCTGGAGATTCCCTATCCCTGGGGCCGGCTGCTCGCCTCGCTGGCGGCGATGGTCATGCTGGTCGCGCTGGTCACCGGCATCATCGCGCACAAGCGCATCTTCAAGGACTTCTTCACCTTCCGCCCGGCCAAGGGCCAGCGGTCCTGGCTCGACGGGCATAATGCGACCGGCGTGCTGGCCATGCCCTTCCACCTGATGATCACCTTCACCGGGCTGCTGACGCTGGCGTCGCTCAACATGCCCTGGCCGATCAGTGCCGGCTATGGTGACAAGGTGATGGAGATGTACGAGGCGCTGGCGCCGGGTTCGGTGACCCGTCCGGCGGCCGGCAAGCCCGCGTCGCTGGCGCCGATCGCACCGATGCTGACAGCGGCCGAGCGCGCATTTGGCGGCGGCCATGTCGGCCGCGTCTATGTGTTCAATCCCGGCGACGCGGCATCGGTCGTCACCGTCTACCAGTCCGATGCCGACTCGATCGGCTATATGCGGGGGCAGGCGAGCTTCGACGGCGCGACGGGTCGGCTGCTCAAGAGCTGGGTCGAGCGGCGGCCGGCGATGCGGACCTATCAGGTCGCCTATGGCCTGCACATGGCCCGCTTCGCACCGATGGCGACGCGCTGGCTCTATGTGCTGGGCGGGGCGATGCTGACGCTGGCGATCTCGACCGGCATGGTGCTGTGGATCGCCAAGCGGCGCGAGCGCCAGCCGCTCTCGATCGGCAATCGCATCCTCGAACGGCTGAATGTCGGCGTGATCACCGGCGTGCCGCTGGGCGCCGTGGCCTATTTCATCGCCAATCGCCTGTTGCCGATCGGCATGGCGGGGCGCCCCGAAGCGGAAGTGTCCGTGGCCTTGTGGACGGCGGCCGCGGCCGTGCTGGCCGGGCTGACGCTGCGTCCGGCCATTGGCTGGCCGCTGATGATGGGGCTGCTCGCCTTCGCCTGCGCGTTGGCGGCGGTGCTGGGGCCGGTCTGGTCGACCGAACCGGTCCTGCTGGCCGGCAATCTCCTGTTCCTGGCCATGGCCGGCGCGCTGGCGCTGATCGTGCGTCGGCAGGTGCGACGGCGCAATGCGCCGACTCCGGCGCGTCGGCGGATGCGGGAGCAGCCGGCATGATCGTCGCGGGACTGCTCTATATCGGCTTCTTCGCATTGGCGGCGGCGATGACGCGGCATGGGCCGGCGCTGCTCGGCCCCTGGCAGCGCCATGGGCTGGCCCGGCATCTGCCGCTGCTCGGCTGGAGCGCGATTGCCCTGTCGCTGCTCGGTGCGATCCTGGCCGGCGCCGACGGGATCGGCATCGTCACCTGGTGCGGGCTGCTGCCGCTGATGGCGGGGGCGGTGCTGCTCGCGTTGACCTATGGTCCCCGGCTGGCGCGCGGCGGGCTGCTGCTGGCATTGGCGCTGATGGTGGTCGGCGCGGTTTAGGCCGCCTTCATCTCGATACTGGCGATCAGGCCGCCATCGGGCGCGTTGCGCAATGCGACGATCGCACCGAAGCTGAGACCCAGCGATCGCGCGATGGTGAGGCCGATGCCGGTGCCGTGGCGGCCGCCTGGCTGGCTGCTGGCGCCGCGGGTAAAGGGTTCGAACATCTGGTCCAGATCCTGCGGCGGGATGCCGGGGCCATGGTCGCGTATCTCGATCGTGACATGGCCGGGCGTGCGCAGGCAGCTGATCTCCGCGCATCCGCCATATTTTACGGCATTGTCGACCAGATTGCTCATGCAGCGGGTCAGCGCATTGGGCTTGACCCGGACCGACGCGCCGCAGCCGGCGGCGAACTGGACCGGGGCGCCCAGCTCTTGCGCATCCTCGGCCATGCTGGCGAGCAGGGAATCAAGGTCGATCACCGACCATTCCTCATGCGTCTCGGTGCTGGCGGCAAGGTCGAGCCCTTCGCGCACCAGCCGCTGCATCGCCTCATGATCCTGCAGCAGGCGGGCGCGCAGTTCCTCATTCTCGACCAGTTCCAGCCGCAGCCGCAGCCGGGTGAGCGGGGTCTGGAGATCATGGCTGATCGCCGCCAGCAACTGGGTCCGTTCGGTGAAGCCGGCGCGGACGCGGCGCTGCATCAGGTTGAAGGTGGAGAGGGCGGCGCGCACCTCCTCCGGCCCGCGCTCGGGAATCTCCTCCGGGTCGCGCGACACGGAAAAGGCCTCGGCGGCCTGGGACAGGCGGCGCAGCGGCTTGGCGGCGATCCGGCCGATCAGGATCGAGAGACCGGCGGCCGAGAGCAGGATGACGACCAGATAGGCCGGGCTGAACAGCGAACTGGGCGGCCGGGCGAGGCGCGGGAAGGTGAGCGCCATGCCGCGGCGCTGGCCGGTCGCGTCGGTCATGCGCACGATCCAGCAATCGGGCCGGGGCGCATCGATCAGGCCGGCGGCGCGGCTGCGCCCGGCATCCTTGTCCGGGAAACAGAGGCCGAAGGGCACCTGTCCCGCCTCCGGCTGGGCGCGGGGCCCGAAACGCCGGGCGAGCGCGGCTTCGAGATCGGGATCGGGCTCGTTGATGGAGATGCCGTCAGGGGCGATGGAAGCGCCGACAATGCCGTGATTTTCCAGCATCTGCTGAACCCGCACCGGATCGCGGCGCAGCCGGTCGGCGACGTCGAAGGCGCTGGCCAGCACACGCTGGCGGCGGACGCGTTCGAAATCATGACGCCGCCCCTGTTCCGACACGGCGAGCGCGAGGATGGCCGAAAGCGAGATGCCGACGGTCAGCAGCACGAAGATATGCCCCGCCATCGAGCGGAAGAAATCCCGCACGCGCTGCACCGGCTGGCCGATCATTCGTAGCGCACCGGGCTGGCGAGGACATAGCCTTCGCCGCGGACGGTCAGGATCAGGTCGGCGCCGCCGGTGGCGCCGGCCAGCTTTTGTCGCAGGCGGCTGACCTGCAGGTCGATGGTGCGGTCGAAGGCGGCGGTGGCGCGCCGCTCGGGCAGCAACGTCTCACGCGCGAGCACGACATTGGGTTCCTCGATGAAGCGGGAGAGCAGGCGGAATTCGGCCGAGGACAGCATGACAAGCCGGTCGTCCGGGGCGATCAGCCGGCGTTGCAGCAGATCGAGCCGCCAGGGACCGAAGACGGCATAGCGGGACTGGTCGGCGGGTGCCGGGGCCTCGACGCGGGGGCGGCGCAGCAGGTTGCGGATGCGCACCAGCAGCTCGCGCGGCTCAAACGGCTTGGTCAGATAATCGTCGGCGCCCAGTTCCAGCCCGAGCACCCGGTCGATCGCGCTGCCGCGCGCCGTCACCATGATGATCTGGATGCCCGATCCTTCGGCGCGTAACTCGCGGCACAGCGACAGGCCGTCGCCATCGGGCAGGTTGAGATCGAGCACGATCAGGTCGACCGGCTGGTCGCGCAGGGCCTGGCGCAGTTCGGCGAGGTTCGATGCAGAAAGCAGGTCGTAATTTTCCTGCCGCAACTGATCGACGATCAGACCGCGAATATCGGCATCGTCGTCGACGACGATGACGCTGTTGCGGCGGGGATCGGACAGGTCAGCCATGTTGCGCTTCTAGCGGCGGATATTGCAAAAGTCTGTGCCTCTACCGGGGATGATACAGGGCGATACAAAGCGATACGCGTTCGGATGTCACGCGACATGATGATGCGTCAGGATATCAACTTGGTCTAGCAGGATACGCCTCAAATCGCGATCAGGCGATCGTCGGCGCTGCCTGCCGGCGGTAACGATGTGAAGCCATGCCCATTTTCACAGAGCTCCGGAGCCTCCGGGTCGCACCGATCGCATTATGCATCCTGATCACCGCTTGCGGACAGGAAAAGGCGCCAAAGAAAGGGCCTGTGGAAGTGGGCGTGGTGACGCTGGCGGCACAGAATGTGACCGTCTCGTCCGAATTGCCGGCGCGCACCGTGTCGACCATGCAGTCGGAAGTCCGGCCGCAGATCACCGGCGTGATCCAGAAAAGGCTGTTCACCGAAGGATCGATGGTGACGGCCGGCCAGCCGCTCTACCAGATTGACGAACGGCTCTATCGTGCGTCGCGCGACGAGGCGCAGGCGGCGCTGGTCAGTGCGCAGGCGACGGCGGTGGCGGCACAGGCCAAGGCGCAGCGCTATCGCGGCCTGGGCGATACCGAGGCGGTGAGCGCGCAGGACCGCGACGATGTGATCGCGACGGCGCGCCAGGCAGCGGCCGCCGTGGGTCAGGCGCGCGCCTCGCTCGATACCGCCAATGTCAACCTGACCTTCACCCAGGTGCGCGCGCCGATCAGCGGCCGGATCGGCCGGACCCTCTTCACCCCCGGCGCGCTGGTGACCGCCAGCCAGACCGATCCGCTGACGACGATCCAGCAGCTTGATCCCATCTATGTCGACGTCACCCAGTCGAGCAGCCAGCTGCTGCAGCTGCGGCGATCGCTGGCGGCGGGCAAGACGCTGCCGGCCAGCGCGACGATCCGGCTGAAGCTGGACGACGGCAGTGAATATCCGCTGGAAGGGCGAATCGAATTTGCCGAGCCGATCGTCGATGTCGACAGCGGCACGGTGACGCTGCGCGCACGCTTCCCCAATCCTGACGGCATGTTGCTGCCCGGCATGTTCGTGCGCGTCGTGGCGCCCCAGTCGGTCGTGCCCGGCGCGATCCTGGCGCCGCAGCAGGGCATCGCCCGCGACGCCAAGGGCAATGCGACCGCGCTGGTCGTGACCAAGGACAACAAGGTCGAGCGCCGCACCGTCACCGCCGCGCAGGCGATCGGCGACAAATGGCTGATCACCGCAGGCCTGAAGGCCGGCGACCGGCTGATCGTCGAGGGCACCGACAAGGTCCAGCCCGACGACAAGGTAAAGCCCGTCGCCGTCGCGGCGAAGAAGTAGGAGAGGCCCGGTGCTGAGCCGCTTTTTCATCGACCGGCCGATCTTTGCCTGGGTCATCGCCATTGGCATCATGCTGGCGGGCCTGGGCGGCATGCTGTCGCTGCCGGTCGCCCAATATCCCGACATCGCGCCGCCGGGCGTCGGCATCAGCGCCACCTATCCGGGCGCGTCGGCCGAAACGGTCGAGACCAGCGTCACCCAGGTCATCGAACAGCAGCTGACCGGCATCGACGGGCTCATGTATTTCTCATCCTCGTCGACATCGACGGGGCAGTCGCGCATCACCGTCACCTTCCAGAAGGGCACCGACCCCGACACCGCGCAGGTGCAGGTGCAGAACCGGGTGCAGCAGGCGCTGAGCCGCCTGCCCAACGCCGTGCAGCAGCAGGGCCTGTCGGTCACCAAGCAGCAGACCGACTTCCTGATGCTGGTGGGTCTCTATGACGAGACCGACAATGCCACCCAGGCGGACATTGCCGACTATCTGGTCAATAATTTCCAGGATTCGATCGCCCGTATCGACGGCATCGGCGCGACCCAGATCTTCGGGTCGCAATATGCGATGCGCATCTGGCTGGACCCCTATAAGCTGGCCGCGGTCAAGCTGATGCCGTCGGACGTCGAAACGGCGATCAAGGCGCAGAATATCGAAGTGTCGGCCGGCCAGATTGGTGCCGATCCGGCACCGGCGAACCAGCAGATCAACGCCACCGTCACGGCGCGCGCGCGCCTCGAAACGCCGGACCAGTTCCGCAATATCGTGGTGAAGACGCAGAGCGACGGGTCGGTCGTCCACCTGTCCGACGTGGCCCGCGTCGAGCTGGGCAATGAAAGCTATACCACCAGCGCGCGCCTCAACGGCCATCCGGCATCAGGCATGGCGTTGCAGCTGGCGCCGGGCGCCGACGCGCTCAAGACCGCCGAGCTGGTGAAGGCGCGCGTCGCCGAACTGGGCGGCAACCTGCCGCACGGCTACAAGATCGTCTATCCGCGCGACACCACGCCCTTCATCAAGCTGTCGGTCGAGGAAGTCGTGCAGACGCTGATCGAGGCGGTCGTGCTGGTCGTGATCGTGATGTTCGTCTTCCTGCAGAGCTGGCGCGCGACGCTGGTGCCCGCGATCGCGGTGCCGGTCGTGCTGCTCGGCACCTTCGGCATCCTTGCCCTGTTCGGCTATTCGATCAACACGCTGACCCTGTTCGGCATGGTGCTGTCGATCGGCCTGCTGGTCGACGACGCGATCGTCGTGGTGGAGAATGTCGAGCGCATCATGGAGGAAGAGGGGCTGTCGCCCCGCGACGCCACGATCAAGTCGATGATGGAGATTGGCAGCGCGCTGGTCGGCATCGCACTGGTGCTGTCGGCGGTGTTGCTGCCCATGGCCTTCTTCGGCGGATCGACCGGTGTCATCTATCGCCAATTCTCGATCACGATCGTGTCGTCGATGCTGTTGTCGGTCGTGGTCGCATTGATCCTGTCGCCGGCCCTGTGCGCCACCATCCTGAAGCCGATCGACAAGGCGCATCGCGAGAAGGGCTGGTTCGGCAAGTTCAACCGCTGGTTCGAGCGGCTGACCAATGGCTATGTCCGCCGCACCCAGGGCGTGATCGGCAAGCGGGGCATATTCTGGGGCCTCTATGTGGTGGTGTTGGGTATATTGGTCGTGCTGTTCATGCGCCTGCCCACCAGCTTCCTGCCGGTCGAGGATCAGGGCCAGGTGATGGTGCAGGTCACACTGCCGTCCGGCGCCAAGTCGAGCCGTACCAATGCGGCGATCGACCAGGTACAGAGCTATTTCCTGAATGACGAGAAGGACAATGTCGCCTTCGCCTTCATCATGACCGGCTTCAGTTTCCAGGGGCAGGGCGAGAATGTCGGCCAGGGCTTCATCAACCTGGCGCCATGGGACGACCGCAAGGGCAAGACGAACGAGGCCGGCACGATCGCCAACCGGGCGACCAAGCAGCTGGGCGCGATCCGCGATGCCAAGGTGCTGGCGATGACGCCGCCGGCAATCCGCGGCCTGGGCCAGTCCAACGGCTTTACCTTCGAACTGCTGAACAGCGGCGGCCTCAGCCGTGAGCGCTTCCTGGAGCTGCGCAACCAGCTGATCGCGTCCGCGCAGCAGGATCCGGTGCTGGCCGGGGTGCGGGCGGCCTCGCTGGAGGACACGCCGCAGCTCAAGATCGACATCGATACCGAGAAGCTGACCGTGCTGGGCCTGACCCAGGCCAATGTCGACGATGTGCTCAGCTCCGCCTGGGGCAGCACCTATGTCAACGACTTCGTCGATCGCGGCCGGGTGAAGCGCGTCTATATGCAGGCCGACGCCCCCTATCGCGCCTTGCCGAGCGATCTCGACAACTGGATGGTGCGGTCGAGCACGACCGGCGAGATGGTGCCCTTCTCCGCCTTTGCCACCAGCCATTGGGTGATGGGGCCGAGCAGCGTGCAGCGCTTCAACGGCCTGTCCTCCTTCGAGATCCAGGGCCAGTCGGCGCCGGGCGCCAGCTCGGGTGACGCGATGGACCGGATGGTGGCGCTGCAGAAGCAGCTGCCGGCCGGCACCAGCTATGCCTGGAGCGGCCTCAGCTATCAGGAGCAATTGTCCGGCGGACAGGCACCCCTGCTCTATGGCCTGTCGGTGCTGGTGGTCTTCCTCTGCCTCGCGGCCCTTTATGAAAGCTGGTCGATCCCGCTGTCGGTGCTGCTGGTCATTCCGCTCGGCCTGATCGGTGCGGTGCTGGCGGTGACGCTGCGCGGGCTGGAGAATAATATCTTCTTCCAGGTCGGCCTGCTCACCACCATGGGTCTGGCGGCGAAGAATGCGATCCTGATCGTCGAGTTTGCCGAACTGGCGCATCGCAATGGCCGCAATGCGCTGGAAGCGGCGCTGGAGGCGGCGCGGCTGCGCTTCCGTCCGATCCTGATGACCAGCCTGGCCTTCATCGCGGGCGTCATTCCGCTCGCCATCGCCACTGGGGCTGGCGCGCAGAGCCGCGTCGCGATCGGCACGGCGGTGGTCGGCGGCATGGTGACGGCGACGGTGCTGGCGATCTTCTACGTGCCGCTCTTCTTCGTCTCGATCGCCCGCCTGTTCGGCATGGACAAGAAGAAGCCGGGTGGCGAGCCGCCGGCCCAGGAACCGCCCGTGGACGGAGTGCCCGCATGACCCGCGCTGCGTGGATGATGATGCCGCTGTCGGCGCTGGTGCTGGCCGGGTGCGACATGGCGCCCAAATATGTCCGGCCGCAAACGCCGGTGGCGCCGGCCTTCCCGACGGGTGAGGCCTATGCCCCGGCCAGCGCCGAACCTGCGGGCCTGCCCTGGACCGCGCTGATCGGTGATACGCGGCTCAAGACCGTGATCGAGCGGGCGCTGGCCAATAATCGCGACCTGCGGGTGGCGCTGGCCAATGTCCAGTCGGCGCGGGCGCAATATAAGGTCGAGCGGGCGGCGCAGCTGCCGACAATCACTGGCGATGCGGCGGCAAGCTTCAGTCGCCAGAATGACAATCGGCAGAACAGCTATAGCGCCGATGTCGGCTTCAGCGCGTTCGAGATCGACCTGTTCGGCCGGGTCAAGAATCTGACCCGATCGGCACTGGAATCCTATCTGGCGACGCAGGAAGGGATGCGGTCGACCCGCATCACCCTGATCGCCGAGACGGCGAACGCCTATGCGACGATGGCGGCGGACCAGGAATTGCTGGCCCTGTCGCGCCAGACGCTGGCCAGCGCCGAGCGCAGCCTGAAACTGACGCAGACGCTCAACACTTCTGGTCTGGCCGGCAAGCTGGACGTGCATCAGGCCGAAACCACGGTGGAGCAGGCGCGCTCCGACATCGAGGCGAATCTCACCCAGGTGGCGCAGGACCGCAACGCGCTGGAACTGCTGGTCGGTGCGCCGGTCGAGGATGCGCTGCTGCCGCAATCGCTCGACAGCCTGTTGCAGTCGACCGCGAAGGTGCCTGCCGGTCTCTCCTCCGACGTGCTGTTGCAGCGACCCGATGTGTTGCAGGCGGAACATCAGCTCAAAGCCGCCAATGCCGATATTGGCGCGGCGCGCGCGGCGATGTTCCCCAAGATCAGCCTGACCACGGCGATCGGCGTGGCCAGCTCGGCCCTGTCCTCGCTGTTCAGCGATGGCGGCTTTGCCTGGTCGGCGGCGCCATCGGCCAGCATGCCGATCTTTGGCGGGGCTGCGCGCGGCAATCTGGACTATAGCAAGGCGCAGCGCGACCTTTATGTCGCGCAATATGAGAAGGCGATCCAGACCGCCTTCCAGGAAGTGTCGGACGGGCTGGCGCGGGCCGGGACAATCGACCGGCAGCAGGCGGCGCAGCAGGCGCTGGTGACGGCGAACCAGCGTTATTATGCGCTGGCGGACCAGCGCTATCGGGCGGGCATCGACACCTTCCTCAATTCGCTGACCAGCCAGCGGTCGCTCTACAGCGCGCAGCAGTCGGCGATCGCGACTGAGCTGGCGGCGGTGCAGAATCGCATCCTGCTCTACCGGGTGATCGGCGCCGACCAATAGGCGCCGATCGCCCCTCTTCTCCCGCTTTTCCATGCCCGCGAATCCTGTTATTCTGCGGGCATAAAGAAGAAGGAGAGGGCCATGGCATTTCTGGCTCGGTGTCTGGACTGGCTGTGCGGCATCTGTGCATCCGCCGCGCAGGATGAGTGCGTCATCAACCAGCTGATCTCCAGCGTGACGCGATCCCGACATACGCCCTGATCTCTTCGCAGGCGCAACATAGTTCTTCACCTGCGCGCGCCGCCGTGTAGACTGGCGCTGCGGCATGATGCGCCGCAGGCTTGGGACATGGGGTGGCGCAAATGGCTCCCGACAGTCGTGATGCAGGCGATCGGCCCTGGTGGAAGGGCGCGGTCCTCTATCAAATCTATCCTCGCAGCTTTCAGGATTCGAACGGTGACGGCATTGGCGACCTGCCGGGCATCACCGCGCGGCTGGAGCATGTCGCCCGGCTGGGCGTGGACGCGATCTGGATTTCGCCCTTCTTCCCCTCGCCGATGCGCGATTTCGGCTATGATATCGCCGATTATTGCGGGGTGGACCCGATCTTCGGCACGCTCGCCGATTTCGACGCGCTGGTGGCGCGCGCGCATGAACTCGGGATCAAGGTCACGATCGACCAGGTCTATGCCCATAGTTCCGACCTCCATCCCTGGTTCGCGCAGAGCCGGCAGGACCGGGACAATGACAAGGCGGACTGGTTCGTCTGGGCCGACCCCAGGGCGGACGGCACCCCGCCCAACAACTGGCAGTCGGTGTTCGGCGGCCCGGCCTGGACCTGGGACGCGCGGCGGCGCCAATATTATATGCACCAGTTCCTGACCAGCCAGCCGCAGCTCAACGTCCACAATGTCGCGGTGCAAGATGCGCTGCTGGGCGCGATGCAATTCTGGCTGGACCGGGGCGTCGACGGCTTTCGCCTCGATGCGCTCAACCATGCGATGCACGACCCGGAATTGCGCGACAATCCGCCCGCGCCCGAGGGGGAAGGGCCACGCACCCGGCCGTTCGACTATCAGATTCGCCGCTACAGCCAGTCGCATCCCGGTGTGGTCGATTTCGTCGCCCGCATCCGCGACCTCACCGATCGCTATGGCGCGATCTTTACCGTGGCGGAGGTGGGCGGCGACCTCGCCGAGCAGGAGATGAAGGCCTATACGGCGGGCGAAGGCCATCTCAACAGCGCCTATGGCTTCAACTTCCTCTATGCCCCGGCGCTGACCCCAGGCCTGATCGCGGATACGCTGGCGCGCTGGCCGGATGAGCCGGGCATGGGCTGGCCCAGTTGGGCGTTCGAAAATCATGATGCGCCGCGCGCCTTGTCGCGTTGGTGCGCGCCGGAGGATCAGCCCGCCTTCGCCCGGCTCAAGATGCTGCTGCTGATGGCGCTGCGCGGCAATGTCATCCTCTATCAGGGCGAGGAACTGGGCATCACCCAGGTCGATATCCCGTTCGAGAAATTGCAGGATCCCGAAGCGATCGCCAACTGGCCGCTGACCCTGTCGCGCGACGGCGCGCGCACGCCGCTGCCCTGGTCGGTCGATGCGGCGGAGGCAGGCTTTACCGATGGTGAGCCCTGGCTGCCATTGGGCGCGGAGAATGTCGCGCGGGCGGTGGCGGCGCAGGAGGGCGACCCCGCCTCGCTGCTGCACTTCACCCGCGCGATGATCGCGCTGCGCAAGGCGAATCCGGCGTTGCGCCATGGGCGTCTGGATATCATGCGCGCCGACGACCAGTGCCTGGCCTTCCGCCGGGTGGCAGAGGATCAGGCGCTGACCTGCATCTTCAACCTGTCGGCGACGCCTGCGCCCTGGCCGGATGAAGTGGAAGAGTGCGGCGCGATCATCGCGGCGATCGGCGATGCGGCGCCGGGGATGGCATTGCCACCCTATGCCGCGCTGCTGCTGGCACAGGATTAGGTCACACCTGCGTTCCACCGGGCAAAGTATATAGTGTCATGCAGCAAAAAGGGCCGAATGCGCCGCAAATGCCCCGGCAACGCCCCACCGACGCGACGCTTGGGTTACATCCGGGTCATGACGACGCGCTAGGCGTTTATCGTGAAACAGGCGCTTCTCGATCTTCGATAGCTGCTGCTCGTGAATCGGGTTAGATCTTCAATATGAGCGTCGTCGACATCATCGAACGGGTCGTTGTCCTGCGGGCAGAAGCGGGTTTTGATGTGCCCGACTTATGGTTGACCTTCTATCTTTCGGGTTCTCCGGCGACACTTGATCGGGTGGCGGAGGCATTATCCCGGATGGAAGCCGTCAATCTTGCCGACGGCGATGGAGGTTTCCTTTACCCGAAATTGCGGGCGCCCGAATCCGCAGAAGATATAGCCAGCCTGATCGAGCAGGTTGGTCAGATCGCGAAACAGTGCGGCGCTACCCTGCTCTCGGTCGATCTGGACACAAGCCGCGATCCATCGACCTCTCGTTTTGCCGAAATCATCCGATATGATGATTGAGGGAGAGGAGCCGCCTCTCCCTCAAATTTCGCTTTAGCCTACCGGCGCGAGTTCCGGCGTGACGAAGCCGGCGAGGCGGCGTTGGATGATGGTGGTGGCGTCGTCGACGATGCGGGTGATGAGATCCTGGCAGGTCGGAATGTCGTGGATCAGGCCCTGAATCTGCCCGGCCCAGATCAGGCCCGCGTCGAGATCGCCGGCTTCCAGTGCGACCCGGCCCTTGGCGCCGGACACCAGCGGTTGGATGTCGGGGAAGACCGATCCTTCGCGCAGTGAGATTTCGACCACCTCGTCCGACACGCTGTTCTTGGCGACGCGACCGGTATTCTTGAACTTGCGGAAGATGAGGTTGGTGCCGCGCTCGTCATTGTCGACCAGGAACTGCTTCACATTCTGGTGGATCGGCGCCTCGACCGTGGCGCAGAAGCGGGTGCCCATGTTGATGCCCTCGGCACCCAGCGCCAGCGCGGCGGCGAGGCCGCGGCCGTCGCCGAAACCGCCGCTGGCGATCATCGGGATGCTGAGCTTATCGGCCGCCGCCGGGATCAGGATGAGACCGGGAATATCGTCCTCGCCCGGATGGCCGGCGCATTCGAAGCCGTCGATCGAGATGGCGTCGACGCCCATCCGTTCGGCTGAAAGGGCGTGGCGGACGGCGGTGCATTTATGGACGACGATGATGCCATGCGCCTTGAAATCATCGACATGTTCCTGCGGCTTGTGGCCGGCGGTCTCGACGATCTTCACGCCGCTGTCGATGATCGCCTGGCGATACTCCGCATAGGGCGGCGGATTGACCGAGGGCAGGATGGTGAGGTTCACGCCGAACGGCTTGTCGGTCATCGTCCGGCAGCGGTCGATCTCGCGGCGCAGATCGTCGGGCGTTGGTTGGGTGAGGGCGGTCAGGATGCCCAGGCCCCCGGCATTGGAGACGGCGGCGGCCAGTTCGGCGCGGCCGACCCACATCATGCCGCCCTGCACGATCGGATGCTCGATGCCGCACAATTCGGTGAAACGCGTCTTCAAAGCCATCACAGTGCCTCCACGATCGTCACATTGGCGATGCCGCCGCCTTCGCACATGGTCTGCAGGCCATAGCGCTTGCCCCGCGCCTTGAGCGCATGAACGAGCGTGCTCATCAGCTTGGTGCCCGATGCGCCGAGCGGGTGGCCGAGCGCGATCGCGCCGCCATGGACGTTGAGCTTGGCCGGATCGGCACCGATCGCCTTGAGCCAGGCCATGGGGATGGAGGCGAAGGCCTCATTCACCTCGAACAGGTCGATATCGTCGAGCTTCAGGCCCGATCGTTCGAATGCCTTGCGGGTGGCGGGGATCGGCTCCTCCAGCATGATGACCGGATCGCCCGCCGTGACGGTCAGGTTGACGATGCGGGCGAGCGGGGTGAGGTTGAAACGCTTGATCGCCGCGTCGCTCGCCACCAGCACGCCCGATGCGCCGTCGGTCATCTGGCTGGCATTGGCGGCGGTGATGGTGCCGCCTTCCTCCAGCGTCTTGACGCTGGCCATCGCCTCCATCGTGCCGCCGCGGCGCACCCCGTCGTCGGTGTCGAACAAGCCTTCGGGCGTCAGGACGGGAACGATCTCCGCCTTGAAGGCGCCGCTGTCGATCGCGGCCGCCGCCTTGGCGTGGCTGGCGAGCGCATAGGCGTCCATATTCTCGCGGGTGAAGCCATATTTGTTGGCGATCGCCTGGGCGCCATGGAACTGGCTGAATTCGGCGACGCCATAGCGTTTCTGGATGCTCTTGGGCCAGGGGCCGTCGCCCAGGCCGGCGGCGGCGTGGAGCTGGAAGTTGGAGCCCATCGGCACGCGGGTCATGCTTTCGGCGCCCGCCGCAATCACCAGATCCTGGGTGCCGGACATAATTGCCTGCGCCGCGAAATGGAGCGCCTGCTGCGAGGAGCCGCATTGCCGGTCGATCGTCACGGCCGGCACGCTGTCGGGCAGCTTGGAGGCGAGTACGAGGTTGCGGCCGAAGGCGAAGCTCTGTTCGCCCGCCTGGCTGACGCAGCCGACGATCACATCCTCGATCGCGGCGGGATCGATGCCGGTACGATCGACCAGCGCGTTGAGGATGGTCGCGCCCAGATCGGCGGGATGGATGTCGATCAGCCCGCCCTTGCGGGCGCGGCCGCCGGCGGTGCGGACGGCATCGACAATATAGGCCTCGGCCATGGGTCAGGCTCCTCTGAAATTGGGGGGACGCTTGGCGAGCAGGGCGGCAAGCCCCTCCTGCGCCTCACCGGCGCCGGCGACCGCCATCGATCGGAGTTCGCGGTCGAGCTGGGTCTCGAAACCGGTGTCGAAACTGTCATGCAGCAGGGTGCGGGCGGCGCCATAGGCTGCGGTCGGCGCATCGGCAAGGCGGGCGGCAAGCGCCAGCCCTTCCGCCTCCAGCGCGTCGTCATCGACCAGCCGGGTGACGAGGCCGATCGCTTCGGCCTCCTCGCTTTTGATGCGACGGTTGGTGAGGATGATCTCCTGCGCGCGGCGCAGGCCAACGAGGCGCGGCAGCAGCCAGCTTAGCCCGCCATCGGCGGTCAGGCCGATCGCGCCATAGGCGGCGGTATAATGGGCCGAGCGGGCGGCCAGCACGACATCGCCCAATATGGCGAGGCTGAAGCCGGCGCCCGCCGCCGGGCCGTTGACCAAAGTCACCAGCGGCTTGGCCATGCGGGCGAGGCGGGTGACGGCGGCGTGGAAGGTGGCGATGAGTTCGGTGAGGACGGTGGGGAGCTGCGCGCCCGCGCCGCCCATCAGCGCGACATCGCCGCCCGCGCAGAACAGCTTGCCGCTGCCGGTGAGGACGACGCAGCGGACCGCCGCATCGCCCTCGCACCGGATCGCGGCGTCGAGCAGCGCGCGGGCGAGCGGCAGATCGATCGCATTGCCGACCGCTGGCCGGTCGAGCGTGATCCGGGCGATGCCGTCGGCGATCGCCAGGGTCACGCCATCGCTGCCCGCCCCGCTCATCAGCGCGGCGCCATGCGGATGGCGCCGTCGAGGCGGATCACCTCGCCATTCAGCATCGGGTTGCGGACGATCGATTCGACCAGCTGGGCATATTCGGCCGGCTTGCCCAGACGGCTGGGATGGGGCACCTGCGCGCCCAGCGCATCCTGCACATGCTGGGGGAAGGCCTCCAGCATCGGGGTCAGGAAGATGCCCGGCGCGATCGTCATGACGCGAATCTTGTGCTGGGCGAGATCGCGGGCGATCGGCAGGGTCATGCCGACCACGCCGCCCTTCGACGCGGAATAGGCGGCCTGGCCGATCTGGCCGTCATAGGCCGCGACCGAGGCGGTGTTGACGATGACGCCACGTTCGCCGTCCATCTCCTCGGCCGCCGCCGCGCGGGCAGCGAATTTGGAGATCATGTTGAAGGTGCCGATCAGGTTGACGGTCACCGTCTTGGCGAAGCTGTCGAGCGGATGGGGCAGATTTTCCTTGCCCACCGTCTTCACGGCCGGGGCGATGCCGGCGCAATTGACCAGGATGCGGGCGGTGCCATGGGCGGCTTCCGCCGTGTCGAGCCCGGCGGTGACGCTGGCATCGTCAGCAACATTGACGCCAACATAAAGCCCGCCGATTTCGGCGGCGACCGCCTTGCCGGCGTCCTCATTGAGGTCGAAGATCGCGACCTTGGCACCCTGCGCCGCGAGCATGGTGGCGGTGGCACGGCCGAGGCCGGAGGCGCCACCGGTGACGATGGCGGCCAGTCCCTTGATATCCATTATCTGTCCTCTCCCGGCAGAATTATACGAGTTCGACGGCCATGGCAGTGGCTTCGCCGCCGCCGATGCAGAGGCTGGCGACGCCGCGCTTGAGGCCGCGCGTTTCCAGCGCGCCCAAAAGGGTGGCGACGATGCGCGCACCCGATGCGCCGATCGGATGGCCGAGCGCGGTGGCGCCGCCATTGACGTTGAGCTTGTCCGCCGGGATGCCCAGTTCCTTGGCGGCGATCATCGCGACCACGGCAAAGGCTTCGTTGACCTCGAACAGGTCGACATCCTCGACCGACCAGCCGGCCTTGGCCAGCAGCTTGCGCATCGCGGGCACCGGCGCGGTGGTGAACTTGGCGGGCTCATGGGCATGGGCGGCGGTGGCGACGACCTTCGCCACCACTTTAAGGCCCTGCTTTTCCGCGACGCTCTGGCGGGTCATCACCAGCGCGGCGGCGCCGTCCGAAATGGACGAGGCATTGGCGGCGGTGATGGTGCCATCCTTGACGAAGGCGGGCTTGAGGCCGGGGATCTTTTCCGGCCGGGCCTTGCCGGGCTGTTCGTCGGTATCGATGACGGTGTCGCCGCCCCGGCCCGATACGGTGACCGGCGTGATCTCGCGGACGAAGGCGCCGCTGCCGATCGCCGCATTGGCGCGGTCGAGCGAGCGGATGGCATAATCATCCTGGTCGGTGCGGGTGAACTGATAGTCGCGCACGGCCTCTTCGGCGAAGACGCCCATCGCCTTGCCGGGTTCATAGGCATCCTCCAGCCCGTCCATCATCATCGTGTCGATGATGCGGTCATGGCCGATGCGGGCGCCGCTGCGATGCTTGGGCAGGGCATAGGGAGCGTTGGTCATGCTCTCCATGCCGCCGGCGATGACGATATCGGCCGCGCCGGACGCCAGTGCCTCATGCGCCATGATCGCCGCCTGCATGCCCGACCCGCACATCTTGTTGACGGTCGTCGCTTCGGTATTGAGGCCGAGGCCTGCGCCCAGCGCCGCCTGGCGCGCGGGTGCCTGGCCAAGGCCGGCGGGCAGGACGCAGCCCATATAGATACGATCGATGGCGTCAGTGGCGACGCCGGCCCGCTCGACCGCGGCCTTGACCGCCGTCGCGCCAAGATCGGTGGCCTTGACCGCCGAGAGCGCGCCCTGGAACCCGCCCATGGGGGTGCGGGCATAGCTCGCAATGACTACCGGATCGTCCTGCATCCTAATTCTCCTTCAAAGACTGCGCGCAATGACCATGCGCTGGATGTCCGACGTGCCCTCGTAAATCTGGCACACGCGGACATCGCGGTAGATTTTCGCGATTCCGAATTCTTCAAGATAGCCATAGCCACCCAGCGTCTGCATCGCGCCGGATACCACCGCCTCGGCCGCTTCGGAGGCGAACAGCTTGGCCATCGACGCCTGGGTCAGGGCCGGTTGGCCGCTGTCCTTCATCGCGGCGGCGGACAGGACGAGCTGGCGCGCGGCCTCCAGTCGGGTGGCGAGGTCGGCGAGGCGGAAGCCGACCGCCTGATGCTCGATGATCGCCTTGCCGAAGGTCTTGCGGTCCTTGGCGTAAGCGACGGCGATCTCCAGCGCGGCCTGGGCCATGCCGACGCACTGGGCGGCGATGCCGATGCGGCCGGTCTCCAGATTGGCCAAAGCGATGCGATAGCCCTGGCCCGGCTGGCCGATCAGCAGATCATCCTCGACGAACATGTCCTCGAACCGCAGCGCGCAGGTGTCCGACGCGCCCTGGCCCATCTTGTGTTCGACCTTGTCGACCGCATAGCCTGGCCGGTCGGTCGGCACGATGAAGGCGGACAGGCCTTTCTTGCCGGCGTCGGGATCGGTGACGGCGATGATCATCACCAGTCCGCCGATCTTGCCGGAGGTGATGAACTGCTTGGCGCCGCTGATGCGCCAGCCGCCATCGACCTTGACCGCGCGGGTGCGCACGGCCGATGCGTCGGAGCCGGCGTCGCTTTCGGTGAGGGCGAAGGCGCCGATGGTGCGGCCGCCAATCAGATCGGGCAGGAAGCGGACCTTCTGCGCCTCGCTGCCATCCTTGAGCAGGCCCGAGACGAGGATCGAATTTTGGATCGAGACGATGGTGGAGAGGGCGCCGTCGGCAGCGGCCAGTTCCATCAGCGCGAGGGCGTAGGAAACCGAATCCGCCTCCGCGCCGCCATAGGCTTCGGGCGCGGTCATGCCCCAGAGGCCAAGGCCCGCCATCTCCTCGAACAGCGAACGGGGATAGCCGCCCTCCGCCTCGAACCGGGCCGAATGCGGGCGAATCGTTGCCTGGGCGAAAACCCGGACGGTGTCGCGAATCGCGCTCTGGATTTCGGTTAGCATAAACCCTTGCGTCTCTCCTATACTCATGAGTAGGTTGCGCCTGTTGCGATTTCTTGTCAACAGGCGGCATGGAGGAACAGCGAGTGTCGGCGAAAAGCGCAGTGGCGATCCCGTCTCCCTTCCGCACGCGGGAGGAGAAGGCGCGCGAGCGGGAGGAGAAGCGCGAGGCGGTGCTGCGCGCGGCGGTGCGCATGTTCAATGCGCGCGGCTTCCATGCGACCTCGCTGGACGATGTCGCCGCGAGTCTGGGGATCAGCAAGCCGACCATCTATCATTATCTGGGCAACAAGGAGCAGGTGCTGATCGAATGTGTCACCCGCGGCCTGGAGATGCTGCGTGCGGCGGCCGACGAAGCGCGCGCGGGGGAAGGCAATGGCCTGGCCCGGCTTGCCTATTTCCTGCGCCGCTATGGCGCGGTAATCATGGATGATTTCGGCGCCTGCGTGGTGCGGACGGGCGACGAATGCCTGTCGGCCGAAGGCGCGATCCTGTTCCGATCGCGCAAGCGCGACATCGACCTTGCCATGCGCGGGCTGATCGCCGACGCGGTGGCGGACGAGTCGATCGCCCCGGTCGACGTGAAGCTGGCGGCCTTCACTTTGGCCGGTGCGCTCAACTGGGCGGCGCGTTGGCGCGACCCCGCTGGCGCGCTGAGCGCTGAGGCGATCGCGGCGGCGCAGGTCGACCTGCTGATTGCCGGCCTCGCCCCGCGCGGCTGAGGCTGCCCGCTTCCTTCCTGTCCGAATTGGTCAAGCGACGCGCCATGGCGCGCGCCTATGACCGGCCCATGGACAGACAGCCCGCCGCGACGGGCGCGAAGGAGAGGGCCGGATGGAGATTGCCGCCACGCATTTGCAGGCGATGCTGGACCGGGAGGCGATCCGCGATTGCCTCGCCCGGCTGGCGCGGGGTGAGGACCGGCGCGACGCCGATCTGATCCGCGCCTGCTGCTGGCCGGATGGCAGCACCGACTATGGCGTGTTCGCCGGCGATTTCGACGCCTATCTCGCCTGGGTGGTGCCCGGCGCCGATGCGATCCTCTGCACCCAGCATCTGCTGGGGCAGAGCGTCATCGACCTGGAGGGCGACACGGCGCGGGTCGAGACCCAGGTCCAATCCTATCATCGCATCGACATGGGCGATGCGCAGCGCGACGTCATGATCGGCGGCCGCTATCTCGACATTTTCGAACGGCGCGAGGGCCAGTGGCGGATCGCGCGGCGGACCATGCTCTATGACTGGGTGCAGGATATCGGCGCGTCTGCCGACTGGAGCCAGGGCGTGATGGGCATGGCGTTCAGCGCGCCGCATTTCACCGGTCGCGCGAACGGCGATCATAGCGTGCGCTTCTTCGCGCGCGAGACGGATTGAGGGAGAGGATCATGAAACCGCTGGACGGCAAGGTCGCGATCGTCACCGGCGCGAGCCGGGGGATCGGCAAGGGAATGGCGCTGGCGCTCGCCGAGCAGGGCGCGACCGTCTATGTCACCGGGCGCACGGTCAATGTGGGCGACCATGAATTGCCCGGCACGGTCGGCGAGACGGCGGCGCAATGCGATGCGCGCGGCGGCCGGGGCATTGCGGTGCAGGTCGACCATGGCGATGATGCGCAGGTGGCGGCCCTGTTCGACCAGGTCCGGCGCGAGCAGGGGCGGCTCGACCTGCTGGTCAACAATGCCTTTGCTATCCCCGAGGATCTGACCGTGCCGGGCAGCTTCTGGGAAAAGCCTTTGTCCAACTGGGACATGGTCGATGTCGGCGTGCGCTCCAATTTCGTCGCGGCGCGCCATGCCGCGCAGATGATGGTGCCGCAGGGTTCGGGGCTGATCGTCGCGATATCGGGCTATGTCGGCGTGACCTATACCTATGGCGTCGTGTTCGGCACTGCCAAGTCGGCGGTCGACCGCATGGCGCGCGATATGGCGATCGAGTTGCAGCCTTATGGTGTCGCCTCGCTCGCGCTATGGCAGGGGCTGACCATGACCGAGCGGGCACAGCGCAACATTGCCGCCAATCCGGCGATGAAGGCGCTGACCGTCACCAATCCGCTGGTCGGCTGCTCGCCCGAATTTCCCGGCCGGGTGATCGCCGCGCTGCTGGCCGATCCGGCGATCATGGCGCGATCGGGGGGCACCTTCATCACCGCCGAACTGGCGCAGGATTATGGCATCACCGATGTCGACGGGAAGACCATCCCGTCGCTGCGGGCCGAGCGCGGCGCACCGATCTGGCAGCCGATCGCCCCGCGGACGGAGGCATAGGATGGCCGCGGATCGCCAGGCGCGGATCGATGCGCTGCTCGACCGGCAGGATATTGTCGACTGCCTGACCCGGTTCAGCCGGGGCATGGACCGGTTCGACCGCAACCTGCTCCTGTCGGCCTTTCATGATGACGCCACGGTCGCGGCGGGCAGCTTCGTCGGCGCGCCCGATGCGCTTTATGCCTGGGCCAGTGCCCTGCATGAAGGCGGGCAGGTGGCGACCCATCATAATCTGCTCAACATGACGATCGATATCGACGGCGACAGCGCCCATGCCGAAACCTATTATCTGTTCGTCGGCCGCAACCGGGACGAGAGCAACTGGATCGCCGGGGGCCGCTATCTCGACCGGCTGGAACGGCGCGATGGCCAGTGGAAGATTGTGCTGCGCACCAACATGATCGAATGGTCCGGACTGGTGCCGACGCTGCCGCTTCCCTTTGGTGACATAGCGGACCTGCATGCCAATGGCGCGCCGGCACGGGACAAGAGCGATCCTTCCTATCAGCGGCCGCTGGTCAATCGGCGGGCGCTGCATATTCCCCAATAGCGCGCATCGCGGGGTCGATCCTTGGGCGGGGACATTCTGTCCACGTTGACGCCGCCTGCCGCGCATCCCACCTTCGCATCGAAATGGGGCCATGCTGCGTTGGACGCAGCGACGGGCGCGCCCTGTGCCCGCTGCCCTACATCCTGCCGAAGAAGGTGATCCGATGACCATAGCCCTTGCCGACCCCAGCCTGCTGCGCGAACAATGCTATGTCGACGGCCAGTGGATCGGCACTGCCAGCATCGACGTGACCGATCCTGCGACGGACGAGCGGCTGGCCGGCATTCCCGCGATCGACGAGGCGGGGACGCGCGCGGCGATCGAGGCGGCCGAGGCGGCGCTGCCAGAGTGGAAGGCGAAGACGGCGGCCGAACGATCGCGCATATTGCGCCGCTGGTTCGAACTGCTGATCGCGCATCAGGATGACCTGGCGATGATCCTGACCCGCGAGCAGGGCAAGGCGCTGACCGAGGCCAAGGGCGAGATCGCCTATGCGGCCAGCTTCATCGAATGGTTCGGGGAAGAGGCCAAGCGCATCTATGGCGAAATCATCCCCAGCCACCGCGCCGACAGCCGCATCGTCGTCATCAAGCAGCCGGTCGGCGTGGTCGCCGCGATCACGCCGTGGAATTTCCCCGCCGCGATGATCACGCGCAAGGCGGCACCAGCGCTGGCGGCGGGCTGCACCATGGTCTTGAAGCCTGCGACCCAGACGCCGCTGACCGCGCTGGCGCTGGCCTTGTTGGCCGAACGGGCGGGCGTGCCCAGGGGCGTGTTCAACGTCGTCACCGGATCGTCGCGGGTGATCGGCGCGGAACTGACCGGCAACCCGCTGGTGCGCAAGCTGAGCTTCACCGGATCGACCGAGGTCGGCAAGACGCTGATGGCGCAATGCGCACCGACGATGAAGAAGTTGTCGATGGAACTGGGCGGCAATGCGCCCTTCATCGTCTTTGCCGATGCCGATCTGGATGCCGCCGTCGAAGGCGCGATCGCGTCCAAATATCGCAACAGCGGCCAGACCTGCGTCTGCGTCAACCGCATCCTGGTGCAGCGCGACGTCGCGCCGGCCTTTGCCGAGAAGCTGAAGGCCGCCGTCGCCAAGCTGAAGGTCGGGCCGGGTACGGAAGCGGGCGTCACCCAGGGGCCGCTGATCGACGATAAGGCGGTCGAGAAGGTCGAGGAACATGTCGCCGACGCGCTGGCCAAGGGCGGCACGCTGGTGAGCGGTGGGCATCGCCACGCACTGGGCCACAGCTTCTTCGAGCCGACGATCATCAGCGGCTGCACGCCGGAGATGACGCTGGCCGACGAGGAGACGTTCGGGCCGCTTGCCGCGCTCTTCCTGTTCGACACGGAAGAGGAAGCGGTCGCACTGGCCAACGCCACCGAGGTCGGCCTGTCGGGCTATTTCTACACCCGCGACCTGTCGCGCGCCTGGCGCGTGGGCGAGGCGCTGGAGGTCGGCATGGTCGGCATCAACACCGGCCTTATCTCGACCGAGGTCGCGCCGTTCGGTGGCATCAAGGAATCGGGCATGGGCCGCGAAGGATCGCGCCATGGCATCGAGGACTATGTCGAGATCAAATATCTGTGCATGTCCGGGATCTGACGCAGACTATCGAAAGGGGATGATGATGGCGGGAGTGGTGGCGGTAACCGGCGCGGCCGGTGCGCTGGGCCGGGCGGCGGTGCAGGTGCTGCGCGCGGCCGGCTGGACGGTGGCGGGTATCGATCTGGGCGATGTGCCGGCCGACAGCGTCGACCTGGCGCTGGGTGGCATCGACTTGTCCGACGAGCAGGCGGTGGCCGGCGCGGCGGCGAAGATCGGCGAAGCGCTGGGCGGGCTCGACGGGCTGGTCAATATCGCCGGCGGTTTCAGCTGGGAGACGGTGGAAGATGGATCGGTCGCCACCTGGGACCGGCTCTATGGCATGAATGTCCGCACCGCGCTGATCGCGACTCGCGCCTTGCTGCCGCTGCTGCGCGATGGCGGCGGCGCGATCGTCAATATCGGCGCTGCGGCGTCGGTGAAGGCGGCCGCCGGCATGGGCGCCTATGCCGCGTCCAAGGCGGGCGTCGCACGCCTGACCGAAGCGCTGGCCGAAGAACTGAAGGATGCGGGCGTGCGCGTGAATGCGGTGCTGCCCAGCATCATCGACACGCCGGCCAACCGCGCCGACATGCCCGACGCGGATGCCAGCCGCTGGGTCTCGCCCGAGGCGCTGGGCGGAGTGATCGCCTTCCTGCTGTCGCCCGCTGCGGCGCCGATCACCGGCGCGCTGATCCCGGTCACCGGCCGGGTCTGATCGCGATCGACCGGTTGCCGTTGCAAGGCGCGCAACCGGTCGATGGCGTTTCGTGCAACTGGCCTTGGCGCCTTTGCATTTGCGAAAAAAGCCGGGGAGGACCAGATGAACCTCGATGCTGCGACGCAGCAATATTCTTGTCCGAGGTTCTTATGTTTTCGCTCATCTCGCTCTATTTCGCCTATCGCCGGGACGTCGTCACCGCCGAGCGTTATATCGCCGCGCTGACCCCCGCTGCCGAGCCGGTTTCGGCCGACGTCGTGACCTTCCCGGTCGCCAAGGAAGAAAAGCTGGCCCGCGCCGCCTGATCGGCGCGCCAGCTGACGACTGACTACCTCTCCCGCTGACTGCCCATTTTCGGGGCAGCGCCGCGGCCAGAAGGCCGCCAAGGGATCGCCACAGCGCTAACAGCGCCGGCCCGCCGCTCCGCCATTGCAAGTCAACATATGTGTTGATTAACAAATGGCGAGAACAGCGATCCCCAGGAGAGGTCATGACCTGCAAGCCGACGCAGACGCCTGCGGCTGACACATTCGATATCCCGACCCTGCGCGAGAAATATCGCGCCGAGCGCGACAAGCGGATGCGCGCCGACCGGGAAGGCCAATATCAGCCGACCACCGACGACACGACGCACAGCTATGACGTCGACCCGCATATGCCGGTCGTCGCACGTGACCCGATCGTCGAGGAACTGGATGTCGTGGTGCTGGGCGCGGGCTTTGCCGGCCTGCTCGCTGGCTATCACCTGACCAAACAGGGCGTCACCAATTTCCGCAACATTGACCATGGCGGCGACTTCGGCGGCGTCTGGTACTGGAATCGCTATCCCGGCATCCAGTGCGACAATGACGCCTATTGCTATCTGCCGCTGCTGGAAGAAACCGGCTTCATGCCGTCGAAGAAATTCGCCGACGGCGCGGAGATCCAGGCCTATTGCCGCCAGATCGCCGAAAGCTTCGGTTTCGCCGACAAGGCATTGTTCCACACCCTCATCACCTCGCTGAAATGGGACGAGGCGATCCAGCGCTGGCGCGTCGGCACCAGCCGGGGCGACGAACTGCTGGCTCGCTTTGTGGTGATGGGATGCGGCGTGCTCAACATGCCCAAGCTGCCCGGCATCGCCGGCATCAACAGCTTCAAGGGCAAGATCTTCCACACCGCCCGCTGGGACTATGATTATAGCGGCGGCAGCTATGCCAATCCGGTGCTCGACAAGCTGGCCGACAAGCGGGTTGCCATCATCGGCACCGGCGCGACCGCGATCCAGGCGGTGCCCTATCTCGGCCGCTACGCCAAGCAGCTCTATGTCATCCAGCGCACGCCATCGACCGTGGACGAGCGGCCCAATCCGGCAACCGATACGGACTGGGCGGCGTCGCTCCAGCCCGGCTGGCAGGCTGATCGCCAGGCCAATTTCCACCGCGCCGCAATGGAGTCCTTCGCGCCGGGCGAGCCTGACCTGATCTGCGACATCTGGACCGAGATCGCCCGCAACCTGTCGGCCGAACTGGAGGCCGAGGGTTGGCCGGAAATGTCGATCGAGCAATTCATGGCCAAGCGCGAGGTGGTCGATTATCGCGTGATGGAGCGGCTGCGCGCGCGCGTCGACGAGATGGTCGAGGATAAGGCGACGGCCGAGGCCCTGAAGCCCTGGTATCGCTTCCTCTGCAAGCGACCTCTGTCGAGCAACGAATTCTACCCGACCTTCAACCGTCCCAATGTCACGCTGATCGACGTCGCCGACAGCAAGGGGCTGGAGAAGATCACCGAGAAGGGCTTCGTGTCGGGCGGCGTCGAATATGAGGTCGACTGCATCATCTTCGCCAGCGGCTTCGAGGTGACGAGCGAGCTGAAGCGCCGCTGGGGCATCGACGCGGTCGAGGGGCGCGATGGCCTGTCCATCTATGATCATTGGGCCAATGGCCCGCGCACCCTGCACGGCACCATGACCCATGGTTTCCCCAACCAGTTCTTCATCGGCTATATCCAGGGCGGCCTCAACGCCAGCGTGACCGAACAGTTCGGCCGCCAGGCGGAGCATATCGCCCATATCATCCATGCGGTGATGGATAAGGGCGCCAAGGTGGTCGAGACCACGCTGCAGGGGCAGGAGGATTATGTCCGCCATTTCGAGGAAATGGAAATCGACATGACCGCCTTCCAGCAGGAATGCACCCCCAGCTATTTCACCAATGAGGGCCAGGTGAAGGCGCCCTGGGCACTGTTCCGCAGCTATGGGCCGGGCTGGGGCGCCTTCCAGAAACTGGTGCAGGACTGGCGCGCCAAGGGTGATCTCGACGGCATGGAATTGCGGTCCTGAGCCATGGGCCGGATCGCCCCAGGGATGGTTCGTAGCGGTCGCTGCTCTTCCCTTGGGACGCTCCCGCCAGTTGCGATAGGCAGGTTGAAAATATTGTCCTTGCGGACCCGGCGAGCGGACTCGCGGGCCGTACCCATCGGGCAACGCGGACGTTGCAGGAGGATGCCATGAGCAAGATCGACAATATCGATGTGGAGGCGCTGGCCAAGCCGCTGACCTATCCGACCGAGGCGTTCCTGTCGAAGGACTATGCCCTGGCGGAGAAGGAGAGGTTGTGGCCCCATGTCTGGCAGATGGCGGCGCGGGTCGAGGAACTGCCCGATGTCGGCGACTGGATGACCTACGACATTTGCGATGAGTCGATCATCATCGTGCGGACCGCGCCCGACACATTGCGCGCCTTCTTCAATGTCTGTCCGCATCGCGGCCGCCAACTGGTCGATGTGCCCAAGGACGTGCATTCGGTGCGCGGCAAGAACCGGCGCAGCTTCGTCTGCGGCTTCCATGGCTGGACCTTCGATACCGAGGGCAACAACACATATATTCTCGACCCGCAGGACTGGCAGGGCGCGCTCAATGCCGAATGCACCCGCCTGTCGGACGTTAAGATCGACACATGGGGCGGCTGGATCTGGATCCACATGGACCTCAATGCCGAGCCGCTGATCGATTTCCTGGGCGATGCCGGTCGCATCCTGTCCCACTTCGAAATGGACAAGATGCGCTACAAATGGCGCAAATGGGTGGTCTATCCGGCCAATTGGAAGACTGCGCTGGAGGCTTTCATGGAGCCTTATCATGTCGCGGGCACCCATACCCAGCTGCTCGATTATGGCGATTATTACGCATACAGCGCGGCCTATGGCCTGCATGGGGTGAGCGGTTTCGACCAGCGCGACCCGGCCTTCCAGATGAGCCAGAGCAGCAGCGTCACCCGCGCCGGCAAGGGCGACGATCCGCGCCGCTCCACCTATGAGCTGATCCGCGAAAATTACGAGACATTGAACTATGCCGCCTCGACCGAGAATTTGGTCAATGCGGCGAGCCGGCTGGTCGACGAACTGCCCGAGGGCACGGCGGCCGGCGACGTCATCGCCCATTGGCTGAAATCCGCCAAGGCGGACGATGCCGCGCGCGGCGTCATCTGGCCGGAAATCCCGCCCGAGGTGATGGCCGAGGCGGGGCTTGCCTGGCACGTCTTTCCCAACATGTCGGTGCTGCAGGGAATCACCTTCGCCCTTTGCTACCGCACCCGTCCCTATGGCGACGATCCCGACATGTGCATCTTTGAATCCTACGCGATCGAGCGCTTCCCCGAAGGCGAAGTGCCGGCGACCGAGTGGGAAGAGACGGAGGCCACGGCCGAGGGCTGGGGCGCCGTCCTCGCCCAGGATTTCTCGAACATGGAGTGGGTGCAGAAGGGCATGAAGTCGCGCGGCTTCCGCGGGCCGCTGCCCAACCCCCACCAGGAACGCAAGATCACCAATTTCCACCGCAACCTAGCCACGTACATGGGTACGGGCGCACCGAGGTTACTCAAATGAGCTATGACGATCCCAAGCCCGCCGTCAACGTGAACGCCACCGACAAGAAGGGCACGCCGGTCTACAAGCGGATGCTGGACCTGTTCGAGGCCGAAGGCATCAACACGCTGTTCGGCATTCCCGACCCGAATTTCGTCCACATGTTCCTGGAGGCCGAACGGCGCGGCTGGACCGTGGTTGCGCCCCATCATGAGGCCGCTGCCGGCTTCATGGCCGAGGCCGCGTCGCGCATCACCGGCAAGCCCGCCGTTGCCATCGGCACGCTGGGGCCGGGTATCGCCAATATGGCGCCCGCCATCCAGTGCGCGCTGGTCGAAAATTCGCCGGTCATCTTCCTGTCGGGCCAGCGCGCCCGCGTCACCGAACAGCGCGTCCGTCGCGGCCGCATCCAGTTCGTCAAGCAGATGCCCTTGTTCGAGAATAGCGTCAAATATGCCGCCTCGATCGAATATGCCGACCAGACCGACGAAGTGGTGCGCGAGGGCATTCGCAAGGCGATGGGCGGCACCCCCGGCCCGGTCTATATCGAATATCCCAGCCACATCATCCTGGAGGAGCTGGACCTGCCCGCGCCGCTGGCGCCGGATCGCTATCGCCTGGTCAATCAGGGCGCCGACATCGACCGGGTCAAGGAAGCGGCCGACCTGATCCGCGCGGCCAAGAACCCGATCCTGCTGGTCGGCCATGCCGTCCACACCTCGCGCTCGGGCGCGGCGGTGAAGCAACTGGCGGACCTGATGAACTGCCCGGTGATCCAGACCTCGGGTGGCACCAGCTATATCAAGGGGCTGGAAGACCGCACTTTCCAGTATGTCTTCTCCAAGGCGTCGATCGAGGCGGTCACGGAATCGGATCTGGTGCTGGCGCTGGGCACCGAACTGGGCGAGCCGGTCCATTTCGGCAAATGGCGCTACTGGATGAAGAATGAAGCGATCCGCAAGTGGATCTATGTCGAGCAGGATCCCGCCGCGATCGGCGTCAACCGCCCGATCGACGTGCCGCTGGTCGGCGACCTGCGCGGTGTCGTGCCGCAGCTGGTCGAGGCGCTGAAGGACACGCCGCGCGCGCCTGCGCCGATGCTGGAAGCCTTCATGCGTGATGGCCAGGCGGAACTGGACGAACTGGCCGCGGAATCGCGCACCAAGAGCGATGGCACCGGCGACCTGCCGATCCATCCCGCCCGTCTGGCGGTGGAAGCGACCGAGGCCTTCCCCAAGGACGGCATCCTGATCCGCGACGGCGGTGCCGGCGTGATCTTCCAGTGGACCTATTCGCAGTGCAAGCCGAACGACGTCATCTGGAACCAGAATTTCGGCCATATCGGCACCGGCATTCCCTATGCGACCGGCGCGATGCTGGCGGACAAGGCGGCCACCGGCGTCAGCCGTCCGGGCCTGTTGCTGACTTCCGACAGCAGCTTCATGTTCCATATCGCCGAACTGGAAGTGGCGGTGCGCACCAAGCTGCCGCTGGTCTGCGTCGTCGGCGTGGATAATCAGTGGGGCCTGGAAGTGGGCGTCTACAAGCGCACCTTCGGCCAGGGCACGGAAGAAACCGGCACCCATTGGAGCAAGGAAGTCCGCTTCGACAAGATCGGCGAGGGCTTTGGCTGCCACGGCGAATATGTGACCAGGGCAGAGGACATCAAGCCGGCGATCGCGCGCGCCTATGCCAGCGGCAAGCCGGGCGTCGTCCATGTCGTGATCGACCCCAAGGCCAATTCGGAAGAAATGCCGAAATATGCCGAATTCCGCACCTGGTACGCCGAAGGCACCCAGTAAAATGCCCTTCTTCCCCGGATAAGGGGAGGAGGACCGCCGCAGGCGGTGGAGGGGTGTCTCCCCGGCGGACACACCCCTCGCTCTGGCCTTTGGCCAGCCACCTCCCCTTCAAGGGGAGGATTTTGGAGAGGATGGGACATCGACATGCGCGACTATCGGAACTTCTATATCGACGGCCAATGGGTCGCCCCGGTCGAACCGAAGACCGCGGATGTCATCAACCCCGCGACCGAGGCGGTGGCCGGCACCATTTCGCTCGGCGGCGTTGCCGATGTGAACAAGGCGGTCGCCGCTGCGCGCAAGGCCTTTGCCAACTGGTCGCAGACCACGCGCGAACAGCGGCTCGACCTGCTGCTCGCCATCCAGGCGGAATATGCGCGGCGCCAGACCGAACTGGGCGATGCGATCATCGAGGAAATGGGCGCGCCGTCCTCGCTCGCCCATGGCTTCCATGTCGGCCTGGGGGCGGGGCATCTGCAGACCGCGATCGAGGTGCTGCGCGAATTCAAGTTCGACGAGCCGCATGGCGCGACCATGATCGCGCGCGAGCCGATCGGCGTCTGCGCGCTCATCACGCCGTGGAACTGGCCGATGAACCAGACCTGCGTGAAGATTTTCCCGGCGCTGGCGACCGGCTGCACCATGATCCTGAAGCCGCCACAACTCGCGCCCTTCTCGGCCCAGATTCTGGCCGAGATTCTCGATACAGCGGGCGTGCCGGCGGGCGTGTTCAACATGGTGCAGGGCAGCGGCAGCGTGATTGGCACGGCGCTTTCCACCCATGAGGATGTCGACATGGTGTCCTTCACCGGGTCGGAGCCGGTTGGCGTGCAGATTCAGAAGGACGCGGCGACCACGATCAAGCGGGTCGGGCTGGAACTGGGTGGCAAGAGCGCCTTCATCGTCTTGGATGATGACGCGCTGGCCGCCAATGTCGCCGGCGCGACCGGCGGCATGATGGGCAATTCGGGCCAGACCTGCAGCGCGGGATCGCGCTTGCTGGTGCCCGCGTCGCGCATGGACGAGGCGATCGCGGCGGCCAAGGGCGCGGCGGACGCGGTGACGGTCGGTGATCCGACCGGCAATGTCGCCATGGGTCCGGTCGTGTCGAAGAGCCAGTACAACATCATCCAGGACTATATCCGCAAGGGCCTGGACGAGGGCGCGACCCTGATCGCCGGTGGCGCCGGTCGCCCGGACGGGATCGACAAGGGCTGGTTCGTGAAGCCGACGGTGTTCGTCGGCACCAACGACATGGTGATCGCGCGGGAGGAGATTTTCGGCCCCGTGTTGGTGATCATCGGCTATGACGATATCGACCATGCGGTCGAGATCGCCAATGACAGCAATTTCGGCCTTGCCGGCTATGTCAGCGGCACCGATGTCGACCAGTGCCGCGCCGTTGCCCGGCGGATGCGCACCGGCTGGATCAGCATCAATGGCGGCTTCGATTTCCACGCCCCCTTTGGCGGCTACAAGCGCAGCGGCAATGGCCGCGAATGGGGCGAGCATGGCTTCCTCGAATATCTCGAAGTGAAATCGCTGCTGGGCTACGCCTGAGATGGCGGTCCAGTCCGGGCGCTATGGCGCTGCGAATGGTGCGGTCGCTGCCGAGGGCTGGACCCTCGCGCGGCTGACCCCGCCCAGTCGGCTGCACGGCGCCAATGGGCTGGCAACCGGGCCGGACGGCCGCCTCTATGTCGCACAGGTCGGTGGCAGCCAGGTCAGCGCGATCGATGTCGACAGCGGCGCGATCGAGACGATCAGCGCGATGGGCGGCGCCATCGTCGCGCCCGACGATCTGGTGTTCGACGATGCCGGCAACCTCTATCTGACCGAGATTACCGAGGGCCGGGTCGCGATGCGCACGCCATCGGGCGACGTGCGGGTGGTGCGCGGCGACATTCCGGTCGCCAACCCGATCACCTGGCATCAGGGCCGGCTGATCGCGGGCGAATGCCGCATCGGCGCGCGGATCATGGAACTGGACCTGGATGGCGGCGAACCGCGCGTCATCCTCGACAATATACCGATGGCCAACGCCTTTCAGGTCGGGCCGGACGGCAAGCTCTACTTCCCGGTGATGGGCGCCAACGAGATCTGGCGGGTGGACCTGAATGGTGGCGCGCCCGAAGTGGTGGCCGGCGATCTGGGCGTGCCGGATTCGGTGAAGTTCGACAGCAAGGGGCGGATCGTCACGACCCAGGTCGCCAGCGGGCAGGTGCTGCGGCTTGATCTGGTGAGCGGCACGCGCGAGGTGCTGGCCGATCTTGGCCCCGGCCTCGACAATGTCAGCTTCATCGGTGACCGCATCTTCGTGTCGAGCATTCCGGGCGAAATCACCGAATTGCTGGGCGACGGCAAGGTCCGCTCCGTCGTGCCGCGCGCACTGCAATGGCCGCTGGGCCTGGCCATGGGCGCGGACGGCGCGCTGTTCGTTGCCGACGGCACCTTCGGTTACACGCTGCAACCCGGCGAGGCTCTGACCCTGGCCGGCATGATCTTCTACCCCGGCTGCCCCGGCTATATGCGCGGCGTTGCCGCCGGCGCGCAGGCGGGCGAATGGATCATCAGCACCGGCCTGGGCGCGGTGGCGCGCTATCGGCCGGGGCAGGGGGAAAGCGATTTCCTGGCCACCGGCCTCGACCAGTTGATGGGGGTGGCGGTCGCGCCGGGCGGCGCGGTGGTGGTTGCCGAATATGGCACCGGCCGGCTGCTCTCGATCGAGAATGGCGCGGTCAGCGAACTCGCGACCGGACTCGACAAGCCGATGGGCATGGCGCTGGCGCCGGATGGGACAGCCTATGTCGCCGAGGCCGGGGCAGGGCGCGTGCTGCGCATCGCGGGCGGCCGCAGCGAGACGATCATCGATGGTCTCGGCCGACCGGAAGGGCTGGCGATCCATGATGGGAAGCTGTTCGTCGTCGATACGCGGGCCAAGACATTGGTCGCCACCAACCTGTCGGGCGGCGCGCGTGAGACGATCGCCAGCGCCCTGCCGGTCGGCGCGCCCGCCGGCGTCACGCCCAAATTCCTCGGCCCGATCGGCGACATGGCCGGGCCGATGATCAATTTCGCCGATGTGACGGCGGGACCGGACGGCACGCTCTATGTGTCGGGCGACGCCGAAGGCAGCGTGCTGGCGCTACGCCGCCGGTAAGGGACGGTCGCCGCTGAGCTGCTCGCTGAGCGCGTCCGCCGCCTCGACCAGCGCCTGTTGCAATGCGCCCAGCCCCTCGCGTTGCAGAGCGGCGCCGATGCCGATCGCCACCAGCGCATGGACCGGGCGGCCCGCGCCCTTCCACACCGGCGCGGAGACGACGGTGACGCCAGCAATATATTGGCCCTCGTCCACCGCGAAGCCCTGCGCGCGGGTCTGGCGCAATTGCTCCATCCAGTCGGCGAAGGGCGGCGGATCGTCCCAGCGCAATGTGTCGAACCGCGCCTTCAGTTCCTTCTCGCCATAATCGCCAAAGGCGGCGATGCAGCGGCCGGTGGCGCTGATGAGGGCAGGAAAGCGGCTGCCGACTTGGGCGCTCAACTGAAAGCCGCTGCCCGACTGCGCCATGGCGACGACGATCATATGATCGAGGCCCACCGCCTGCACCCCCAGCATGGTGAGGCCGAAGCGCTGGGCCAGCCGGTCGAGCACCGGCTGGGCAAGGTCATTGAAGGCGTCGCGGCGCAGCCAGTTGCGCGCCAGCGTCAGCACGCCGGCCTGCAGCGCATAGCGTTTGGTGTCGGGATCGAAGGCGACCAGTTCCTCCTCCACCAGCGCACGCAGCACATAGAGGCAGGTGCTGGGCACCAGCCCCAGTTCCTTGGCGATCGCCTGCACGCCGAGCGGCCGGTCGCTCTTGCCCAGCAGGCGCAGGATCGCGGCGGCGCGGGCGATGGCGGGCGCCTTGCTCTCCTGCACGGCCTTGGCGACCTTGCGGACGGTGGAGGGCGGGCGGGGCGTCGTGCGGCTGTCGGTCATGGCACCATCCTATCGCGCCGCCGATGGCCTGTCATTCGAAATATAGAACATCATTCACCATTTACAACAAATGAGTCGCTGTGACATCGCTTGTTGCAAGCAGCGACGGGGTTTTGACCCGTTCGCCCGGTTGAATGCCGGACCGATGGGATGGGATGATGGCGAAGCTAACCGACTATCGCAGCTATGCCGATGCACAGGCACATGCGACCTCAGCGGCGCTGTGGGATTTGTTCGACGGCGACCGCGACGAACTGAACATTGCTCATGAATGTATCACCCGCCATGCCGATGGATCGGGTCGTGCTGCCGTGCGCATCGCTCATGCGGATGGCCGGGACGAGATATTGAGCTTCGACGCGATCGCGGCAGGCGCCGCGCGCTTCGCCCATTGGCTCGATGCCGAGGGCATTCAGCCGGGCGAACGCATCGCCTTCATGCTGGAGCCTTCGCTGCCCTTCTATGTCTGCCTGTTCGGGGCGATGCAGACCGGCGCGATCTCGGTGCCGCTCTTCACCCTGTTCGGCCCGGATGCGCTGCGGCTGCGGGTCGATGACTGCAAGCCGACCATCCTCATCACCAACGCAGAAAAGGCGGAGCTGGCGCGCAGCATGGACGGGCCGCGCGTGATCGTCGCCGACGACGCGCTGCTGGCCGATCTCGCCCGCTTCCCGGCGACCTACAGCCCCAGGACCAAGGCCAATGACCTGGCCGTCTTCCAATATACATCGGGCACCACGCGCGAACTGCCGGAGGCGGTCAAGCACAGCCACCGCGCGCTGGTGACGTTGATGTTCGCCGCCCTCTACGGCACCGGCATTCGGCCGGGCGACGAGTTTTTCTGCCCCTCCTCGCCGGCCTGGGGCCATGGCCTGTGGCATGGCACGCTGGCGCCGCTGGGGCTGGGCGTGACGACGGGCACCTTTGCCGGCCGGTTCGATCCGGTGCGGCTGATGCAGGCGCTGGACGCTTATGGCATCACCAACATGTCGGCCGCCGCGACCCATTATCGCATGATGAAGAATAGCGGCCGGGCCGCCGACTTCGCCTTCCATTTCGACAAGCTGTCCTACACCGGCGAGCCGATCGACCCGGCGACGCTGGAGTTCATCGACGCCCATTTCAAGGTGCCGGCCTGTTCCATGTACGGCACGACCGAGATTGGCGTGGTGCTGGTCAACTATCCCGGCGCGCGGGATTTCATGGTGAAGCCGGGTTCGCTGGGCAAGGCGGTGCCGGGCCAGAGGCTGGAAGTGCAGCGTCCCGATGGCAGCGCCTGCGATCCCGGCGAGATTGGCGAGCTGATGCTGTGGCGCCGCGACCGGTGGGAAACCACCAAGGACCGGGCGAAGATCGACGGTGACGGCTATTTCTACCATTGCGGCCGCGCCGACGACGTCATCATTTCGGCCGGCTGGACGATGAGCGCGGTCGAGATCGAGAATACGCTGCTCAAGCATGAGGCGGTGCTGGAATGCGCGGTGATCGGCGTGCCCGACGACAAGCGTGGCCAGGTGGTGAAGGCCTTCATCATCCTCAATCGCGACGGCAGCGACGCGCTGGTCCGCGAATTGCAGGACTTCACCCGCGAAAAGCTCGCCCAGCATGAATTTCCCCGCATCGTCGAATTCGTGACCGACCTGCCCAAGACGCCGGCCGGCAAGGTCCACCGCAAGATATTGAGAGATCGTGAGGCCGCCAAGGCGGTCGAACTCGCCAACTGAAGTCAGGAGAAGAGAGATGGCAACATTGGCCGACGCGCCCGTGAACAAATTCCCCAAGATCACCGAGGAGGGGCTGGACGACCTGCGCAAGCGCATCGGCGTCAAGATCGAGAATACGGTCGAACCGTGGAATTACGAAGCCACGCGCGACGCGATCCGCCACTATGCGCACGGTATCGGCGACGATAATCCGCTGTGGTGCGACCCGGCCTATGCCGAAAAGACCAAGCATGGTTCGCTGGTTGCGCTGCCGAGCTTCCTGTTCACCACCAGCCGTATCATCTCGGGCTATTGCGGTGGCCTGTCGGGCGTCCATGCGATGTGGGCGGGCGCCGACTGGACCTGGCACAAGCCGGTGCTGCGCAACGACACGATCCGCACCGAGGCCTATTTGAAGGATCTGGTCGAGCATCAGACCAAGTTTGCCGGCCGCAGCTTCCAGCAGATCTACCATGTCGATTTCTTCAACCAGTCGGGCGACAAGGTCGCCGAAGGCGATAGCTGGGTGTTCCGTACCGATCGCGACGAAGCGCGTGAACGCGGCACCAAATACACCGAAGCCCGTGGCCGGGTGGAGCCCTTCACCGACGAACAGCTCGCCGAAATGTACAAGCTGTACGAGAAGGAAGAAATTCGCGGCGCCACGCCCCGTTATTGGGAGGATGTGCAGGTCGGCGACGAGCTGCCGCGCATGATGAAGGGGCCGATGACCGTCACCGGCTTCATCTGCTACGCGCAGGGCTGGGGCGGCCTCTATATCCGCGCCAACAAGCTGGCGTGGAAGATGCAGCAGAAGCATCCCGGCACCGGCATCAAGAACCGCTTCAACGTGCCCGACTGCCCGGAACGCGTCCATTGGGACGAGGCGTTCGCGCTCGAAGTCGGCGCGCCGGGCGCCTATGACTATGGTCCGGAACGCTGCAGCTGGCTGACCCATCAGGTCACCAACTGGATCGGCGACGACGGCTTCCTGCACAAGAGCAAGTGCCAGATCCGCCGCCACAATCCCGATGGCGACGTGATCTTCATCGACGGCAGCGTGATCCGCAAGTTCGAGGAGAACGGCAAGAAATATGTCGAGATCCAGCAGCGCGCGGAAACCCATCGCGGCGAAGTCTCGGCCTTCGGCACCTCGATTGCCGAACTGCCCAGCCGCCCGGCCTGATCCGGGCGCGGCGGGCCGTTCCTTCCCCCTGGGGAGGATTTGGGATGGGACGGCCCACCGAAAGATGCATGATGGACAGCCACGACAAGAGTATATGGGCAGGGCCGCTGGCCGGGGTGCGGGTGCTGGATTTCACCCGCGTCCTGGCCGGCCCCTCGGCTGCATTGGCGCTCGCCGATCTGGGCGCGGAGGTGATCAAGGTGGAGCCGCCGGGCAGCGGGGATGATACCCGCAGCTTCCCGCCGCTGCGCGAAGGCGAGAGCCATTATTTCCTCAGCGTCAATCGCGGCAAGAAGAGCATCGTGCTCGACCTCAAGGCCCCCGAGGGGCTGGCGATCGCCCGCGATCTGGCGGCGAAGTCCGACATCGTCATCGAAAATTACCGGCCCGGCGTGATGGACCGGCTGGGCCTTGGCTATGAGGCGCTGTCGGCGCTCAACCCCGGCCTCATCTATTGCGCCATTTCCGGCTTCGGCATGACCGGGCCACTCAAGGATCGTCCGTCCTTCGACGTCGTCTTGCAGGCCATGTCCGGCGCGCTCAGCGTCAATGGCGAGCCGGGCGGGCTGCCGACCAAGCTCGGCATTCCGCTGGGCGATCTGGTCGGCGGCATCAACGGGCCGATCGCTATCCTCGCCGCCCTGCATGAGCGCCATGCCACCGGACGCGGCCGGCTGATCGACATCAGCCTGATGGACGGGATGATTGGCCTGCTCGGCTATCTGGCGCAACTCAGCTTCTTCACCGGGCAGGATCCGGTGCCGCAGGGATCGCAGCACCCCAATCTCGTCCCTTATGGCGTCTTCCCGGCCAGCGACGGGTCGATCGTGATCGCCTGTCTCACCAATCATTTCTGGGGCAAGATCTGCGCCGCGCTGGGCCTGGAGGCGCTGGCCGACGATCCGCGATACGACATGCTGGACAAGAGGCGCGAGCGGCGGGCGGAGGTGAACGCCCTGCTGTCGGCGGTGACCCAGACCCACACCGTGGCTGACCTCGCCGATCTGTTCGCCGCGCATCAGGTGCCCCATGCGCCGATCCTGACCATCAGCGAGGCGCTGGCCCAGCCGCAGACGCTTGCCCGCAACATGGTGGTGGAGACCGAGCACAGGACGCTGGGCATGATCCCGATCGTCAACCGTCCCTTCCGCTTCCCCGGCGCCGAGCAGCCTGTGCCGAGCGCCCCGCCGGTGCTGGGCGAGCATAGCGATGCGGTGCTGGCAGACCTTCTGGGGATGGATGCGCAGACCATCGCCCGGTTGCGCGGCGCGGGCATCGTCGCCTGAGCGATCAATTGCCCGCCCGCTTGGGGGGAGGGGGCACGCACCGCTAAGCTCCCCGCCAACCATCATCCGGGAGAGAGACTATCATGCTGCGATTTGACGACCGCGTCGCCCTGATCACCGGCGCCGGGCGTGGCCTCGGCCGGGCCTATGCACTGCTGCTGGCGGCGCGCGGCGCGAAGGTGGTGGTCAATGATCCCGGCGTCAGCATGCAGGGCGAAGGGACCGATGCCGGCCCGGCCCAGTCCGTGGTGGACGAAATCCGCGCCGCCGGCGGCCAGGCGATCGCCTCGACCGACAGCGTCGCCACCCCCGAAGGCGGACAGGCGATGATCGACCTCGCCCGCGACCATTTCGGTAGCATCGACATCCTTATCCACAATGCCGGCATCGTCCGGCGCGGCGGTCTGGCGGAACTCAGCTATGCCGATTTCGAGACGGTGCTCGACGTTCATCTGCGCGGCGCCTTCCATGTCGTGCGCGCCGCCTTCCCGCATATGTGTGCGGCGACTTATGGCCGCATCGTCCTCACCGGATCGATCAACGGCCTTTATGGCAATGCCGGCGTGGTCAATTACAGCGTGGCCAAGGCGGGGATGATCGGCCTGTCCAACGTCGCCGCGATAGAGGGCGCGGCCCATGGGGTGAAGAGCAACATCATCCTGCCCGGCGCCGTCACCCGCATGGCCGAGGGTCTCGACACCAGCGCCTATCCGCCGATGGATCCGGAGCTGGTCGCACCCGCCGTCGGCTATCTCGCGCATCAGGATTGCGCCGTCAGCGGTGAGATGCTGATCGCCATGGCTGGCCGCGTCGCGCGGGCCTACACGATGGAAACGGTCGGCGTGTTCCAGCCCGACTGGACGATCGAGCAGATTGCCGATCGGCTGGAGGGGATACGCGACACGCAGGACGCGCTGCTGTTTCCACCAGTCCCCACCGGCCATCTTGACCATCTGCGCTACAGTTTCGCAATGGCCAGTCAGGGCGCCAAGCAGGGCTGATTGCTCAGCCCTGTTTCGCCGCCATCATCGCCTGGATCAGCGGCTTGATCTGGGCTTCCACCGGCGCCGGGTTGAAATGCTCGGCGACCGAGGCGATCCGGCCGTCGCGGATGCGCAGCAGGAAAACATAGCGATTGGCGAAGGGCTCGCCATTCACCAGCGTGCCGGCCGACCGCACCTCGGCCGCGACCCGGTCCTCTTCCGTCGTCAATGAATCGACGGTGAAGCTCAGCCCGTCCTGGAACAGCGACCCCAGCATCGCCACGCCGCGCTGATAGGATGCGCGCGGTGCATCGACGCCCGACGTCGTCGTCCAGGCGGTCATGTCGTCGGTCAGCAATTCGTCCGGCAGTGCCGCCGCCGACAGGGCGGCGAAGAAGCGGCGGGCGAGGTGGTGATGTGCCTGCGTCATCGGATCAGGCCTTCACGGGGATCGAGAAGCGGTCGGTATAGGCCTTGAAATGGGCGTGGATCTGCGCCCGATCGAGGCCATAATCGGCCAGGTCATAGCTGTGCTTGCCATGCTTGCCCTGCGGATTGGCGGCCAGCATCGCGGTCATGCCGGCTTCCGCTTCCGCCGTGAACGGTTCGTCGAAGCGAGCATAGAGCTTGCGCATCTCGCCGATCGGGTCGCGTAGCTGGTCGTCATACTGGATGTCGTGGATCGCATCCTGGCCATGCTTTTCGCGATAGGCCAGCATCCGCTCGATCATCAGGTCGAAGGTGCGCAGTTGCGAGCGGCCGACCTCGACAGGGTCGACATCGGCGCTGAACATCTTGCGCACCTGATAGACGAGGCTGCAGGCAGAGCCGACGACGTCGGCCGGATCGCGATGGGTCATGACCAGCTGGGCATCGGGATAGACGGTGGTGAGGTCGTCCAGGAACAGCGGATGCCAGGGATTCTTCAGTGTCCAGCGGCCGCCATTTTCTGCCTGCAGCAATTGCAGCAGCCGCTTGTGATAGCGGAAGGCGGGCAGGTAGCTCGTGGCGAACAGCCATTTCTGATAGCTCGGCACATGCAGAACCGAGTCATAATATTGGGCGCAGAAGGACGGCGCCATGGCGAACTGGCACTCGGTCGGGCTGTCGGCATCCTCATGATGGATGGCCGAAATATGCGGCGCATATTTGAGCGACATGTCCAGCCGCGCCTGTTCCGCGACATAGCGCGGGTCGCTGCTGAGCGTGCCGGCCGCAGCGGGCGGCGCCGAATTGAATGCTTCCCAGCGCAGGAAGGACCGGCGAGCCGGATCTGCGTTCAGCAGGTTGATCGTCAAGGTTGTGCCGGTGCGCGGCAGGCCGAAGACGAACATCGGTTTCTCGACCGGCGCGTCGAGCAATTCGGGATGGCGGGCGAGCCAGTCCTCGACCTGCAAGCGGTTGGCGAGCGTCGCGGTCAGTTGCTGCGCCCAACGGCCTTGCGCGGCTTCGGTGAGGTTGGCCTCGCGATTGATCGCATCGACGAGCACGTCCAGCCCTTCCAATATGGCGTCGTCGCCCAGGTCGGAAAGGCCGGTCTGTTCGCGCGCGGCGGCGACCAGGGCGTCGGCGTCGAGGCCGATGGTGTCGGTGGTCATGATCCTCTTCCCTTCCGTTTTTCAGGCGGCCTGCGCCGCGATCTCGGCCAATGCCCCCAGCACGCTGTCGGCATGCTCATGTCGACAGATGAGGAGGTCAGGCATATATGTGTCTTCTTGGTTGTAGATGAGCGGCGATCCGTCGATGCGGGAGGCGTGGAGGCCGTGGGCGAGTGCGACGGCGGCGGGCGCGCAGCTGTCCCATTCATATTGGCCGCCGGCATGGAGATAGATGTCGGCCTGTCCCAGGATCACCGCCATGGCCTTGGCGCCAGCGGAGCCCATGGGCACCAGTTCGGCGCCGAGTGCTTCGGCGACCGCGACCGCCTGGGGGGCGGGGCGGGTGCGGGAGACGACCATGCGGAGCTTTTCGGGCGCGGGCGGGATGGCGCGCGGCTGGTCGGTGCGCAGGACGATGCCATCCTCATGCCCCGGCAGCGCAACCGCACCGATGGTCGGCACGCCGTCGATGGCGAGGCCGACATGGACGGCCCAGTCGGCGCGCGCCTCGCCATATTCGCGGGTGCCGTCGACCGGATCGACGATCCACACGCGGCTGTGGGTAAGTCTGGCCCCATCACAGGCCATCTCCTCGGAGAGCAGCCCATCTTGTGCCCGCTGCTCCCGCAGCGCATGGACGAGGAACTGGTTGGCGGTCTGGTCGCCGGCCTTGCCGAGCGCCTTGGCGCTGAACAGGCCCGAGGCGCGGACCTCCAGCAGCAGGCGGCCGGCGGTTTCGGCGAGATGGGCGGCCAGGTCCGCGTCGGTCATGGCTGCGTTGCTCATTTGAGCGGCATGATCTTGCGGATGATATGCTCGGCGGCCTCTTCCGGCGTCATCTCGACGGTGTTGACCCGTATCTCGGGGCTGGTGGGCGCCTCATAGGGACTGTCGATGCCGGTGAAGTTCTTGAGGGCACCCGAGCGGGCCTTCTTGTAGAGGCCCTTGACGTCGCGCGCCTCGGCGACCTCCAGCGGCGTGTCGACGAAGATCTCGATGAACTCGCCGTCGGGCAGCATCTCGCGCACCATCTCGCGCTCGGCGCGGAAGGGGGAGATGAAGGCGGTCAGCACGATCAGCCCCGCATCCGCCATCAGCTTGGCGACCTCGCCGACGCGGCGGATATTCTCGATCCGGTCGGCCTCGGTAAAGCCCAGATCCTTGTTGAGGCCATGGCGGATATTGTCGCCATCCAAGAGGAAGGTGTGGCGGTTCATCAGCGCGAGCCGCTTTTCCACCTCATTGGCGATGGTCGACTTGCCCGAGCCCGAGAGGCCGGTGAACCAGAGGATGCGGGGAAGCTGGTTCTTGAGCTGAGCATGGGCCTCGCGGCCGATGTCGGTCGCCTGCCAATGGACATTCTGGGCGCGGCGCAGCGAGAAGTGGAGCATGCCCGCCGCCACGGTGCGGTTGCTGATCTTGTCGATCAGAATGAAGCCGCCCAAGGTCCGGTTATCGGCATAGGGCTCGAACGTGATCGGCTTGTCGGTCGCCAGTTCGGCAACGCCAATGGCATTCAAGTCCAGCGTCTTGGCGGCCAGATGCTCCATCGTGTTGACGTTGACGACATATTTGGGCGCCTGGACGGTGGCCGAGACGCTCTGCGTGCCGATCTTGAGCCAATAGGGCCGGCCCGGCAGCATCGCCTCGTCATCCATCCACACGATGGTCGCCTCGAACTGGCTGGAGACCTCGGGCGGATTGTCGGCCACGGCGATGACGTCGCCGCGCGAACAGTCGATCTCGTCGGCAAAGCAGAGCGTGACCGACTGGCCGGCGATCGCTTCGTCGAGATCGCCATCGAGCGTCACGATACGCGAGATGGCCGATGTCTTGCCCGAGGGCAGCACGCGCACGGCGTCACCCGGCTTGACCGATCCGCTGGCGATCAGGCCGGCAAAGCCGCGAAAGTCGAGGTTCGGGCGATTGACCCACTGGACCGGCATGCGGAACGGCTTGGCCGCCGCAGTGGTGGCATCGACCTCGACGCTTTCGAGATGGGCCATGAGCGTTGGCCCCTGATACCAGGGGGTGTTGTCGGACCGGGCGGTGATATTGTCGCCCTTGAAGCCGGAAATGGGGATGGGGGTGAAGGCGCTGATGCCGATCGAGTGGGCGAACTCGGCATAATCCTTGACGATGCCGTCGAACACGGCCTGGTCATAGCCGACCAGGTCCATCTTGTTGACGGCCAGCACGATGTTGCGGATGCCGATCAGGTGGGCGAGGTAGGAGTGGCGCCGCGTCTGGGTCAATATGCCCTTGCGCGCGTCGATCAGGATGACGGCCAGGTCGGCGGTGGAGGCGCCGGTGACCATGTTGCGGGTATATTGTTCATGGCCGGGCGTATCGGCGACGATGAACTTGCGCTTCTCGGTGGCGAAGAAGCGATAGGCGACGTCGATGGTGATGCCCTGTTCGCGCTCGGCGGCGAGCCCATCGACCAGCAGGGCGAAGTCGATCTCCTGCCCCTGCGTGCCGACGCGCTTGCTATCGGCCTGCAGCGCTTCGAGCTGATCCTCGAAGATCATCTTCGAATCATAGAGCAGCCGCCCGATCAGGGTGGACTTGCCGTCATCGACCGAGCCGCAGGTGATGAAGCGCAGCATGGTCTTGTGCTGATGGACGTCGAGATAGGCGTCGATGTCCTGCGCGATGAGGGCATCGGTCTGGTAGACGGGGTCCTGTGTGATCACGTCGGACATCAGAAGTAACCCTCCTGCTTCTTCTTCTCCATGCCGGCGCCGCCGGCATCCTTGTCGATGGCGCGACCCTGGCGCTCGGATGTGGTGGTGAGCAGCATCTCCTGGATCACCTCCGACAGGGTGCTGGCCTCGCTCTCGACCGCGCCGGTGAGCGGATAGCAGCCCAGCGTGCGGAAGCGGATCGATCGCTCGACCGGCACTTCGCCGGGCGCGAGCGGGAAGCGGTCATCATCGACCATCAGCAGCATGCCATCGCGCTCGACGGTGGGGCGGGGGGCGGCGAAATAGAGCGGCACGATCTCGATGCCCTCAAGCTGGATATATTGCCAGATGTCGAGCTCGGTCCAGTTGGAGATGGGAAAGACGCGGATGCTCTCGCCCTTGGCCTTGCGGGCATTATAGAGGTTCCAGAGTTCCGGCCGCTGGTTCTTGGGGTCCCAGCCGTGCGAGGCGGTGCGGAAGGAGAAGATGCGCTCCTTGGCGCGGCTCTTCTCCTCGTCGCGGCGTGCGCCGCCAAAGGCTGCGTCGAAGCCGAACTTGTCGAGCGCCTGCTTCAACCCTTCCGTCTTCCACATGTCGGTATGGAGCGCGCCATGGTCGAACGGGTTGATGCCGCGGGCCTGCGCCTCGGGATTATGATGGACCAGCAGTTCCATGCCCGCGTCGCGCGCGGCCTTGTCGCGCAGGTCGTACATCGCCCGGAACTTCCAGGTGGTGTCGACATGCAGCAGCGGGAAGGGCGGCGGCGAGGGATAGAAGGCCTTCTTCGCCAGATGCAGCATCACCGCCGAATCCTTGCCCACCGAATACAGCATCACAGGCCGATCCGCCTCCGACACAACCTCCCGCAATATATGTATGCTCTCCGCCTCAAGGCGCTGAAGATGGGTGAGATTACGTGCCATGATCTTGGTTCCTGAAGAGAGTCAGGCGGCCGGGAGCCGCTTTTCGGCGTCGGCGATTTCCGCCTTCAGCCACATGGTTTCGGACAGGTTGGTGCCGCCGCTGCGGGCGAGCAATTGTTCGAGGGCGGCCTTCTTGACGGTCAGCGCCGCCTCATGGTCGGGCGCGACGCCCAGCGCGATGTCGAGCAGGTGTAGGGCTTCGAGCGGGCGCCCAGCGGCGGCATGGACATGGGCGCGGGCGGCGAGTGCCCCGGCGCCGCCGGCCAGTTCGACCAGGTCGGGATAGACGGTCGGGCGCGGCACGCCGTAAAGGGCGGTGGTGCCATCCTCATAATGGAACCAGCCGGCATTTTCCTCCCAGATGGCGCGGACGACCCAGCTGGTCTTGCCATGGAATTCGCCGATGCGGATATCCTCGGGCAGGACGATCTCGCGCATCAGATCCTGCACAGGACGACCGGCATTCATGCCGGCGATCGTCTCGCGCTCGATATAGGTGACGGCGGCGTGCATCCGGTCGAGATCGGCGCGGATCGTTGCCGCGCCGCGGATCGGATCGCCATGGCCGGTGATCACCAGTTCGGGCGCCAGCGACCGGACATGCTCCAGCGACTGAAGATAGGCGCGCACCAGCCGGGGGCGGTCGCCGCGCATCGTCACCAGATTGGGCATGGAGCACCACACCGGGCCGAACAGATTGCCGGTGACAATGATCTTTTCCTCGGGCATCCAGACGAACACCGAGCAGAGCGTCTCGCCGCCCGGCGTCTTCACCACCTCGAACTTGCGGCCGCCCTGTTCAAAGGCATGGACGGTCTCGACCATGCGGTCGGGGACGATGCGGGGCGGCTTGGGCGGTGGGCCGTCGCGCCGGGTCATCGACGCCCAGAGCTTGCCCGATCGGATGCCGAGGAACGGGCCGAGCCGGTCGAAATAGTCTTCGGTGTCAACGAAATTGACACCCGTGATCACCTCCGTACCCGGCTCCTGCTGGTCGGGCAGGGCGCCATAATGGTCGGGATGCGCCTGGGTGACGATGATGCGTTTCAGCGCGCCGGTGCGGTGCGGGGCGAACAGCCCCTTGTTGCGCGCGCCATTGCCCAGGAAGCCGGTATTGACCAGCAGGTCGCCATCGGCCGTCGTCACCAGATAGGCGTTGGAAATATCTTTCACCATGAAGATGCTCTCGGTGATCGCCTCTGCGTCGGTCTGACCCTGTCCGGCCATGACGAGGGCACCCAAAGGCGTCTGCGGTTTCTCGGCGGTCGATGGCGTGCTCATGCGTCGGCTCCCTCGAACTCGATCATGACCTTGGCGGATTGCGGACGGGCGGCGATTTCCAGCCCCTCGATCACCTGCGCGAAGGGCAATTTATGGCTGATCAGCGCCGCGATCTTGTCCTTCAGGCGCGGCATGGCGGCGATCACGTCGGGCATTTCGGTCGGATAGCCGACCGCCGTGGTGATCGTCATTTCGGTCGTCAGCATCGGGCCGGCGGGCAGCTCGATCGGCTTCATATAGGCGGCGGTGATGACGTGGCGGGCATGGGTCTTGGCCATGGCGATCACGTCGGAGAGGATGGAGGGCGCGCCGGCCGCGTCGATATAGGCGTCGGTCTGCGCCTTTTCGCGGCCGAACACGGTGGTGGTGCCATGGATCGCCTTGATCCGGGCGATCACATCTTCCTTCGCCGGATTGATGGTGTGGGCGCCGAGCGCGCGGGCGCGCTCCAGCCGTTCCTCGGCCAGGTCGAGCGCGATCACATCCTGGCAGCCCCGGTCGATCGCCCAGAGCACCATGCCAAGGCCGATCGGGCCGCAACCGAAGATGACGACCTTGTCGCCCGCCCTGGCCTGCGCCCGGTTGACGCCATGCATCGCCACCGACAGCGGTTCGCACATGGCGGCGACATCATAGGATATGCCGTCCGGGATCGGCAGCAGGCTGTCGCCCAGCCGCGCGTCGCGGACGAGCAATTCCTCGGTAAAGGCGCCCTCCGGTCCGCCGCTGCCGATGAAGCTGGGGGTCATCATCGGGTTGATGATGACGCTCTGGCCGACGCTGACGCCCGTGACCTCGTCACCCACGATCATGATCTCGCCCGCGCCCTCATGGCCGAGCGCGGTCAGCTTGCCGGGGCCGGGAATGCCGCCATTCTTGATATAGCTGAGGTCGCTGCCGCAAATGCCGCAGGCCTTCATCTTCACGACGACGTCTTTCGGGCCGGGCTCGGGCCGCTGATAGGCGTCGAGCCGGACATCGTTCACATCATGGATGTTGAGCAGGTGCATCGGGGCGCTCCGTCGATCGGCTCAGAAGGCGTAGGGCGGATAGACGAGACTGCCGCCGTCGATGACGATCGTGTCGCCGCTATGATAGCGCGACGCGTCGGAGGCGAGATAGGCGCCGATGCCTTCGAAATCTTCGATCGCGCCGGGGCGATGGATCGGCGTCTTGGCCGAGAAATGGGCGTCGACGGCGGCCATGCGGGCCTTCATCTCCTCGCTCATCTCGCTGTCCCCGCCGATGCCGGTCTTGATATAGCCGGGCGCGATGCTGTTGGCGCGGATCTCGTACTTGCCCAGTTCAGCCGCCATGCCGCGCACGGCTGCGCCCATGCCGCCCTTGGACGCGGCATAATTGTTGATCCCGGCAATGCCATGGAACATCGACAGGCTGCCGCAATAGACCAGGCTGCCGCCCGGCTCGCCGGCCTCGGCGCGGGCGACCATCGCCTTGGCCCCTTCGCGCAGGGTGAAGAAGGCGCCGTGCAGGTTGACCGCCAGCAGATCATGCCATTCCGCCGAATCCAGCGTCAGCACCGAGCGCGAGCGCGAGGCGCGGCCCGAATTGGCGAAGACGCAGTCGATGCGGCCGAAATCGGCGAGCAATTTGGCATAGCCATCGACGATCGCCTCTTCCGACGCGACATCGACCTGATAGGTTTCGACCCGGCCGGCGCCAGCTTCGCGCAGGGCGGCGGCGGCGGCTTCGTTCTTGTCCGCATTGCGCGCCCAGATGGCGATGTCGCCGCCCATCTTGGCGACGCCCATGGCGAAGCCCAGGCCAATGCCGCCATTGCCGCCGGTGACCAGCGTGACCTTGCCCGTGCAGTCGAAAAGACCCTTAGCCATCCATCTCTCTCCATAGGGTGCCGCATCGTTGGCGGCTTGCCTGATGGCCCAAGGATGGGGGCGACTCCGGCGCCGACGCAATTGACCAGACTATCGAGAATGAGCCATAGTGCAGCGATAGGGCCAAACATGGCCAGAGAGCGGGGGAGCGATGGCGGAATCCTATGCCAGGTCGGTTTTCGAGGCCGAGATTGCGGTGCCGCAGGCGCAGGCGCGGATCATGCGGCTCGACCTGGCGGGGCCGACCGACCGCATTTTCCGGCGCGAGCGCCATTATTGGCTCGACATGTGCCTGACCCCCCGGCCCGAGCGGGTGCGCGGCTGCTATGCCGAGCATTGGGGGCCGCATCGCTATGAGCGGCTGGGCGAGATTTTCCTGGTGCCGCCGGGGCAGGCCTTGCGGTTGCGGACCGAAGGGCAGGGCAGCCAGTCTTCGGTCGTGTGCGAGATCAAGGCGGAGGCGATCGACCGCTGGCTCGACGGGCCGATCGAATGGACCGACAGTCGGCTCGCCGCCTGTCTCGACATCGCCCATCCGCATATGCGCGCCTGCCTGTTCCGCCTGGCGGAGGAGGTGAACCGGCCGGGGCCGGGCAGCATCGTGTTGACCGAGCTGATCGCCGGGCAATTGGCGATCGAGGTGGCGCGCTACTGCCAGGCGATCGCCGAGGGACCGGCGACCGGGGGGCTTGCCACCTGGCGGCTGCGGCGGATCGACGAGCGGCTGCAACTGGGCGGCGCGGCACCCTCGCTGGAGGAGCTGGCGACCCTGTGCAACCTGTCGGTGCGGCAGCTGACGCGCGGCTTTCGTGCCAGCCGGGGCTGTTCGATCGGCGACTATATCGTCCAGTGCCGGATCGATGTCGCCAAACGCTATCTGGGGTCGAGCGAGAGCATCAAGGAGATCGCCTTCGCGCTTGGATTCGCTTCGCCCTCCAGCTTCGCCTTCGCCTTTCGCCGCGCCACCGGGGCGACGCCGCGCCAGTTTCGCCAGCATCTGACATCGCGCCCGCGATAGCGGCTGGCCGCGCGCTTCTGATATGGCCCGATGTCGATAGTCCGTCCCGTTCACCTGATCGGGCAGCATTGGCGCGCCTCGCCCGGCTGCCCATGATGCCGGCAAAAGACATCAGGAGAGACATGCCATGGGCGCTGCTTTGGTTGCCGACGCGCTGATCGACCGCGCGATCAAGGCCACCGGCCTCGATCGCTTCGATTCGGACAGCTATCGCGAAGGACTGGACATATTGCTGGCCGACGCGAACCAGGCTGGCCTGTCGGACAGCGGCCATGCGCGGATGGAGGCCAATGTCGTCGACCTCCTGTCCAATCGCCTCAGGACCACCGATTATCTGGCGCAGCGGCCCGAGCTGCTGGAACGGCCGGTCGAACGGCCGGTCTTCGTCTTCGGCATTCCCCGCACCGGCACGACCCTGCTCAGCAATCTGCTGGCCTGTGATCCGGCCCGGCGCTCGCCGCTGACCTGGGAGATTGACGAACCGGTGCCGCCGGCGACCAGCGCCACGCTCAAGAGCGATCCGCGCGCCATCGCCCGGCTGGAACAGGAAAAGGCGATGCTCGCCGCCCGGCCGGAAATGGGCAAATATTATCGCAATTCGGCCGTCTATCCCAATGAATGCATCTTCTTCATGGCGCATGATTTCAAGGCGCTGGCGCTGGAATCGCGGGGGAAGCTGCCCAATTATCGCGACTGGCTGTTCTCGACCGACATGACGTCGGCCTATGACTATCACAAACGCTTCCTGCAATTGCTGCAGGCCGATGCGCCGGGCGTGTGGAACCTCAAAATGCCGAGCCATAGCCTGTGGATCGAGACGATCCGCAAAATCTATCCCGATGCCCGCTTCATCTGGACCCATCGCGATCCCTATACCGCCATGGGCAGCTTCTGTTCGATCATCAGCCTGGGGCAGATGGCCTTTACCGGTCGGGTCGATCCCGAATGGCTGGCGGAAAACTGCACCTATCAGGCGCGGCTCCATGCCGACCGGATCATGGACGCGCGCGACCGGCTCGGCGAAGACAGCATGGTCGACGTCCATTATGCCGACCTCACCAGCGATCCCATCGGCACGATGCGCCGGCTCTATGCCGCGCTGGGCGATGATTTCACGCCGGAGGCGGAGGCCGCGATGCAGTCCTGGCTGGATGACAATCCGCAGGGCAAGTTCGGTCGCCACGACTATAAGCTCGCCCAATATGGCCTGTCGGTCGAACAATTAGCGCCGCATTTCGAGCGCTATCTGGCGCGCTATGACGTCGCGCGGGAGGGCTGAGCCATGCTGACCGGCCATCATTTCCAGAACGCCTATGTCACCCGCAATGTCGACAAGGCCGTCGCCCAGTTCCGCGACCAGGCGGATGTCCGCTCCCTGTCCGAAATCGAGGTGCCGGTGCAGCTCTGGACGCCGCAGGGGGAGGGGCAGGGGGTGCAGAAGCTCGCCTTCGTCTGGGTCGACGACATGCAGTTCGAGTTGATCCAGCCGATATCGGGCGATGTGCTGGCGCTTTATCGCGATGCGCTGCCCGCCGACGACCGGCTGGTCTTCCACCATATCTGCAACCGGGTCGATGACTGGGCGGCCTTCATGGCGCGGGTCGAGGACCAGCCCTATCCGGTGGTGCTCAAGGGCGGGACGCCGGGCATGTTGGAGTTCGTCTATCTCGATACCCGGCCGTGGCTTGGTCATTATGTCGAATATGTGTGGATGGGGCCGGACCGCTGGCGCGGCATGGGTGGCCTGTAAAGGAGAGCGAATATGATCAGCATGGCCCGTTTCGGCACCCGCGACCTCGACGGCGCGAAGCGTTTCTATGACGGCATTGCCGGACTGCTGGGCGCGGTGCGCGCCTATGACCGGCCCGATCTGGTCGCCTACAAGACGGCCGAGGGCGGTATGCTGCTGATCGGCATTCCGTTCGAGGGGGATGCAACGCCGGGCAATGGCAATCAGGTCGGCATCCAGGCGGACAGCCGGGCACAGGTCGATGCGGTCCATGCCCGCGCGCTCGAATTGGGCGGCAAGTGCGAGGGCAAGCCCGGCATTCGCGGTGATGATCCCAACGGCTTCTACGGTGCCTATTTCCGCGATCTGGACGGCAACAAGATGACGATCTTCCGCTTCGGCCCGCCCGACGCCTGATTCACAGCAGGCTGCCGCCGTCGACCGGATAGACCTGGCCGGTGATGAAGCCGGCCTGGTCCGACGCCAGGTAGACGGCGAGCGAGGCGACTTCCTCGGCAAAGGCGACCGGGCGGCCCAGCACCGTCTGGCGCGACCGCTTCTCCATGTCCTTCGGGCTGGTGCTGGCAAAGGCCCGGCCGAAGAAGTTGCGATCGGGGTGGAATCGGCTGCCGCTGGAGAAGGCGGCGGGATCGCGCGAGACCGTGCCATAGGGGGCGACGCAATTGACGCGGATGCCGTGCGGCCCGACTTCCTTCGCCAGCACTTTGGTAAAGCCGTGGACCGCCGCCTTGGCCGCCGAATAGACCGGCAGCATATAGTCGCCGACGATGCCCGCGGTGGAGCCGATATTGACGATCGCGCCCGCCTTGCGCGCGATCATGCCGGGCAGTGCCGCATGGGTCATGCGCAGCAGTGTGCCGAGGTTGAGGTCGATGTCGCCGGCCCAGCTTGCCGGATCGGAATCGACGAAAAATCCCGCGCCGATATTGCCGCCGACATTGTTGACCAGGCTCGCGACCTCGCCCAGCGCGGAGGCCGCCGCCATTATCTGCCCCGGCGCGGCCGGATCGCTGAGGTCGGCCGCCACGAAACGGGCGTCCTGCGCGCCTGCGGCGATCGCCTGCTCCACCAGCCGGGCGCCAGCCGCCTGGTCGCGCCCCACCGCGACCAGCTTCACCCCTTCGGCCGCCAGCCCCAGGCTGATGGCGCGGCCGATATTGGCGGTCGCGCCGGTCACGATCGCGACCCTGCCTGTCATTTGCATGTCCATTGCGCTCTCCCCTCTCATGCGCCATCGGCTGGCGATCATGCAGGGGGAAAGGGCAGGCGCAAATCGCCTGGGGGATCAGTGACGATCTGGTGGAATCGCGATGGCGATATGTCGCCATCTGCAAGGCGGCCGGGCTTCTCGGGCCGCCAATATCAGGCATAACGAGAATCAACCAAAGCAAAAAAGATCACTGCATCAATGGTGACTCAATAGTCAACATGATGTTTATTTGGGGAGGCTTCACTTATGAATCGCATGTCGGCCTATTATTTGATCGGCGCGAGTGTCGCGGCACTCACCATCGCGACGCCAGCTCTTGCCCAGGCGCCCGAGGAGCAGGCTGCAACCAGCAACACTGGTTTCGACGCCCAGATCATCATCGTCGAGGCGCGTCGTCGCGGCGAAGACATTCAGGACGTGCCTGCCGTGGTCAACGCGGTCACCGAACAGGCGATCGGCAACCTCAACATCCGCACCTTCAACGAGGTCCAGGCGCTGGCGCCGGGCCTTGAACTGACCAACAATGCCAATGGCATCGGCGGCAATGCGCGCCTGCGCGGCGTGAATTTCGACGCCAATGCCAGCGGCAACAGCGGCACCATCCAATTCTACTTCAACGACGCGCCGCTCTCGCCGGGCGCCGTGTTGCAGCAGATGTACGACATCGGCCAGATCGAAGTGCAGCGCGGGCCGCAGGGCACGCTGCGCGGCCGCGCCTCGCCGTCGGGTTCGATCACCATCACCACGCGCAAGCCCGACCTCAACCAGTTTGGCGGTTTCATCGACTGGACCGGCAACGATATCGGCACGCTCAACTTCAAGGGCGGGCTCAACCTGCCGATCATCGAAGGGATCGCCGGCATCCGCGTGTCGGGCGTCTGGAACGAGGATGATGCCGATCGCGTTCGCCCGATCAGCGGCGGACCGAGCCCCTGGTCGCGCACCAAGAGCACGCGCATCGTCGGCACGATCGAGCCGACCGACTGGCTGAAGCTGGAGGGCACCTATCAATATATGGACCGCGATGCGCGGACCTATGACCAGGCGATTTCCTTCAGCGAAGCCAATCCCGACGCCACGCCCAGCCCGGTGCTGATCACGGCCAAGGATCGCCTGTCGATCCAGGAACAGCCGCGCATCATCAACCAGCGCTTCGACATCTTCAATTGGCGGTCGGAACTGGCCTTTGCCGGCCAGCGCCTGATCTATCAGGGTATGTATACCAAGCAGAAATTCCATTCGACCGACAATGTCGACGATGGCAATTTCTTCATCGGCCGCGACGTCAACCAGGTCACCGACACGGTGGCCAAGGAAACCTCGCATGAAATCCGGTTGCAGAATGAAGAGCGTGTCTTCGACATGTTCGACTATGTCATCGGCTTCTTCGACGACCGGCTCAACCCGCCGACGCACCTGACCTCGCCGACGATCGTGCGCCTCCCTGCGGCCTTTGGCGGCGGCATCGCCTCGGTCGTGCAGACCGAGATCGACCGCACCGGCAAGTCGCACGAACAGTCCTTCTTCGGCAACCTGACCGCCCATTTCGGCGAGGCAACCGAATTGTCGGGCGGCCTGCGCCAGATCAAGTACAAGTCGAACAACTATCTGGCGGTCAACGGCAACACCATCGCCGCGGACTCGCAGGATACCGACAAGCTGATCTACAGCGCGTCGATCAAGCATAATTTCACGCCGGACTTCCTGGTCTATGCCGCCACCGGCAGCTCCTTCCGTCCGGGCATCAACGTGGTCGGCGACTTCAACATCGCGCCGTCGGCGCTGGAGCGCTCCTTCCTCGACCTGCCGCCCGAAACCTCCAAATCCTATGAGCTGGGCTTCAAGAGCACGCTGATGGGCGGGCGGATGCGCTTCAACGTCACCGCCTATCACCAGAAGTACAAGAACTTCCCCTATCGCGTGCCCAACAACGGCGTTTATTATGTGAACACCGTCGCCGTCCGCAATGCGGCCGGGCAGGTGACCGGCACCGCGCAGCAGGTCGGCTCGTTCAACTTCGTGGGCGCCGTCCCGGTCGAGGTGAACGGCGTGGAAAGCGAACTGGGCTTCGACATCACCCGCAGCTGGAACGTCAACCTGACCGGCAGCTATTCGCTCGGCAAGATCAAGAACGGCACCATCCCGTGCAACGACCTGAACGGCGATGGCATCCCCGATCCGGTCGGCAATGCGCCCAGCCTGGCGGAACTGCAGGGTGCGGTCGGCGCCGACAATCTCTCGGCTTGTCAGGTGAACCAGCGCGCGGCCTTCCTGCCGCCGATCACCGCCACGCTGCAGAGCGAGTTCCACACCAGCATTTCGGGCAAGACCGACGGCTTCATCCGTGGCCTCGTCAATTATAACGGCAAGTCGAAGGGCGATCCGGGCAATAATTATGACGATGTCAGCGCCTATGCGCTGGTCAATCTCTATGCCGGTATCCGCGATCCCGATGGCGGCTGGGAAATCTCGCTGTTCGCCAAGAATCTGTTCGACACGACCAAGGTGCTGACGCGGACCACCCCGCTCTTCACCGGCTATCAGCAGATCACCGGCTTCACCGCGACCGGCGCAACCACCGCAGCGGCGACCTATACCAGCACCTATACCGGTGCCACGGTCACCCCGCCGCGCGAATTCGGCGTCAATCTGCGCTTCGCCTTCGGTTCGCGCTGATCCATCCGCGCCAAGGGCCAGACGATCGGCCGGGCAGCCCCAGGGGTTGCCCGGCCGATCGGCGTTTGGGGCCATGGTCTTCGCGGGAGCGATGAGGGCGCGGGCGCCGGGCCGCAGCGATTGACTCTGGCCCCGGAGCGGGCAGGGATGGAGCCGATCAACAGGGCTGATCATTATAGGCTCTGAACGATCAACCTAGGTGAGGCAGCATGACGGACATTCGGAAAAGGCGCGCCCGCGATCCCGTGGCGACCCGTGAAGCCATATTGGAAGCCGCCCGTGCGCTGTTGGCCAAGGATGGGCCGGATGGCGTCAGCCTGTCGGAAGTCGCCCATCTTGCCGGCGTCAATCGCGGCACCGCCTATCAGCATTTCGAAACCCGCGAGAAGCTGATCGAGGCGACTGCGGACTGGGTGTCGGAACGCATGTTCCGTTCGGTCTTCGGCGATCCCGAGACGATCGGCGAGCGCCGGGTCGAGGAAGTCGACATTGCCGACACCACCGACCGGCTGGCTTTGTTCGCGATGGACAATCCCGAGCTGTGCCGCATCTGGCTGCTGCAATTGCTGGCCTCGCCCGATCCGATGGGGGATCCCTTCTGGCGCGAATATGAAGGTTCGCTCCAGCGCTTCGCCAACAGCGATCTCGCCGAAGACGGCGTCGATGCCGAAGTCCTGTCGGTGCTGATGCTGGCCGGTGCCTTTCTCTGGCCGATCTGGGCGCGCAGCCATGCCCGCGAAGAGGGGGAACGGCGGGCCCTTGGCCGTCGCCTCGCCCAGGAATGCCTGCGCCTGTGCATGTTCGGATCGATGCGCAGCGACAAATTCCCCGACATTGCCGAGCGGCTCGGCCGTCCGCTCGCGCCGCTCCCCAGGGTTGCCCAGGGATAGGCTGCCCGACTTCCCTTTCTCTCTTCAAGAAGGACCGACCGCATGTTTTCCGCCATCCTGATCGAAAAGACCGACGACAAGCAGAGCGTGTCGCTCGCCCAGGTCGATGAGGCGCAGCTGCCCGAGGGCGATGTGACCATCGACGTCGATTATTCGACCCTGAACTACAAGGATGGCCTGGCGATCACCGGTGCCTCGCCGGTGGTGCGCAAATTCCCGATGGTGCCCGGCATCGATCTGGTCGGCACCGTCCGCAGTTCCGACCATGGCGACTGGAAGGCCGGTGACAAGGTGGTGCTGAACGGCTGGGGCGTGGGCGAGGGCCATTGGGGCGGCCTCTCCCAGGTCGCCCGGCTGAAGGGTGACTGGCTGGTGCCGCTGCCCAGCGCCTTCACGCCCAGCCAGGCGATGGCGATCGGCACGGCCGGCTATACCGCGGCGCTCTGCGTCGAGGCGCTGGTGAAGGCCGGCGTGGCCCCCGATCAGGGCGAAATCCTCGTCACCGGCGCCACCGGCGGCGTCGGCAGCGTCGCGGTCGCTTTGCTCAAGAAGGCGGGCTTCACCGTGATCGGCTCGACCGGCAAGTCGGCCGAGGGCGACTATCTCAAGACGCTGGGTGCCGACGGCGTGATCGACCGCGCCGAACTGTCGGAAAAGGGCAAGCCGCTGCAGAAGGAGCGCTGGGCCGGCGTGGTCGACTCGGTCGGCAGCTTCACCCTCGCCAATGCCTGCGCCCAGACCCGCTATGGCGGTGCGGTCGCTGCCTGCGGCCTCGCCCAGGGCGCCGATTTCCCGGCGACCGTCATGCCCTTCATCCTGCGCGGCGTGCGCCTGCTCGGCGTCGACAGCGTGATGGCGCCCAAGCCCGTGCGCCTCGCCGCCTGGGCGCGGCTGGCGCGGGATCTCGATCCGGCGCTGCTGGAGGTGATCGCGCAAGAAATCTCGCTCGGCGATGCGATCGGCGTCGCCGCCGACCTGCTCGCCGGCAAGGTGCGCGGCCGCGTCATCGTCGACGTCAACCGCTAAGCCGATGGCTGCGCTCTCGATCGTCGCCGGCCCGCCTCTGTCGGAAGAGGAGGGCCTTGGCACGCTGACGCTCGGCGGCTGGCTGCGTGAGGTCACGCAGGCCCATGCCGGGCGGGAGGCGCTGGTCTTCCACGGGCCCGATGGCGTGGTCCGCTGGAGCCATGACGATCTGTGGGCGCAGGCCAATGCGGTCGCCCGGTCGCTCGTCGCCTGTGGCGTGGGCAAGGGCACGCGCGTCGGCGTGCTGATGACCAACCGGCCGGAATTTCTCTCGGCCGTGTTCGGCGTGGCACTCGCCGGTGGCGTCGCCGCCACGCTCAGCACCTTCTCGACCCCGGCCGAACTCGACCATCTGGTCCAGTCCTCGGCCTGCTCCGTGCTATTGCTCGAACGCGCGGTGCTGAAGAAGGATTTCGGGGCGATCCTCGCCGATCTGGAACCGGCGATCGGCGTCGCGGGCGACGGCCGGCTCGTCTCCACCCGCTTCCCCTTCCTGCGCCATCTTGCCGCCGTCGACGGGGCGATGGGCCGGATCGAGGGCTGGAGCGACTTCCTCGCGCGCGGTGACGCGGTCGATCAGGCGCTGGTCGATGCCGCTGCCGCCACCGTCATGCCGGCCGATCCGGGCGTGCTCTTCTTCTCCTCCGGCTCCACCGCCAAGCCCAAGGGCATCATCAGCGCCCATCGCGGCCCGACCCTGCAGCTCTGGCGCTGGAAACGCTTCCTGCAAGCCAAGCCCGATGCCCGCGCCTGGTCGGCCAATGGCTTTTTCTGGTCGGGCAATTTCTGCATGGCGATCGGCGGCGCGCTGACCGGCGGCGGCAGCCTGATCCTGCAACAGACCTTCCAGCCGGCGGAAGCCCTGAGCCTGATGGAAGCGGAAAAGGCGACCATGGCCTTTGCCTGGCCGCATCAATGGGCGCAGCTGGAAGCCGCACCCAATTGGGGTGATGTCGACCTGTCTTCGCTCTATTATGTCAATCCGGCCAATCCGCTCGGCCGCCATCCGACCGTCAGCACCGACTGGCAGGAGCCGATGGCTGCCTATGGCAATACCGAAACCTTCACGATCAGCTCGATCTTTCCGTCCGGCACGCCCGAGGAACGGATCGCCGGTAGCCATGGCGCGCCGCTGCCCGGCAATATCTTCAAGATCGTCGATCCGCTGACCGGCGCGGTCGTGCCGCTCGGTGAACGGGGCGAGATCGCGGTCAAGGGACCGACCTTGATGCTGGGCTATGTCGGCATCCCGCTCGATGATTCGGTCGATGGCGAGGGGTTCTTCCGCACCGGCGACGGCGGCTGGTTCGACACGGAAGGGCGGCTGCACTGGGAAGGGCGGCTCAACGACATCATCAAGACCGGCGGCGCCAACGTCTCGCCGATCGAGATCGACAGCGTCATCAAGACCTGTCCGGGGGTGAAGGTGACCCAGACCGTGGGCGTCCCGCATGAGACGCTGGGCGAACTGGTGGTCACCTGCATCGTCCCGCATGCGGATGCGACGCTGGACGAGGAGCGCATTCGCGGCTTCGCCAAGGAGCAACTGGCCAGCTTCAAGGTGCCTCGCCGCGTCCTCTTCTTTGCCGAAAGCGATCTGGAGCTGACCGGCAGCGCCAAGATCAAGACTGCGGACCTCAAGGCGCTGGTGGTTAAGCGGCTGGAGGTCGAGGCGGCGTGACCGATCCGGCCGGGCACTTGCGGGCGCCGCAATGCCTTGGTCGCCGGTCGCTGCTGCTGGGCGGTGGCGCGGCCTTGGTGCTGCCGCGCCAGGCGGCGGCGAGACGCGGCGCATCGACGCTGGGCCTGGCCGACACGACCGTGCGCAAGGAACTGGCGCGCGACTATGCCGGCACGCTGCGCGCCGTGGCGGCAATGGGCTATGGCTGGTTCGGCTTCCGCCTCGCTTCCTATGTCGCCAATGACCCGTCCGAACCCACGCCACAGGACAAGGCCCGCATGGTGCGCGATGCCGGCATGACGATGGGCGTGGTCCGGCTCGGCGTGCGCGGCGCGGACTATGACCGGCAGCTTGATCAGGCGGCGGCGATCGGCGCACGCATCGTTGCGCTGACCACTGCGCCGATCTTCATCGCCAGCCGCACCCTGGGCCAGACGACCCGCGCCGCGCTCGACGCCTATATCCCGCAGCTTGCGGCGCTGGGGGAAAAGGCGAAGGCGGCCGGCCTGACGCTCGCCTATCATAATCACTGGTATGATCTGATGCCGATCGACGGCGACCGGCCGCTCGACCTGATGGCCAGCCGGATCGCGCCGGACCTGCTCTCGTTCGAAGTCGATCTGGCCTGGGCCTGGTATGCTGGCGTGGCGCCGCTCGATCTGCTGGCGGCGCTGGGACCGCGCGTGGTGTCGATGCATCTCAAGGACATCGACCGGAACCATGGTACGGCGATCACCGACCATGCGGTCACGCCCGGCAGTGGCGAGATGGACTATGCCGCGCTGATGCCGCGGATCGCCCGGCTGACCCGCGCGACCGGCTATGTCGAGGTCGACAATCCCGAGGATGGGCTGGCGGCGGCACGCGCCGCCATGGCCTGTCTGCGCGGGCGATAGGGTTTCAACCAGAATAGGAGGCAGAGGATGGCGGGACGTTTCGCGGGCAAGACCGTGCTGGTGACGGGCGGCGCGGCGGGGCTGGGGCGCGCTTATGCGCTCGCCTTTGGCGGCGAGGGCGCGCATCTGATCCTGGCCGACATCAACGAAGCGGGGCTGGCCGAGAGCAAGGCGCTGGTCGAACAGCTTGGCGCGACTGCCACCGTCCATCGCGTCGACATGAGCGATGAAGCCGATATCCAGGCCTTCGCCGCCGATGTGCTGGTCGCCCATGACCGGCTCGACGTGCTGATCAACAATGCCGGCCTGCATCTGGGCGAGATTGCGCGCGGCTTCTTCGGCCTGGGCCAGGCCAAGTGGCAGCATTATTTCGCGGTCAACACCATCGGCCCGCTGCTGCTGGCCGAAGCATTGCGGCCGGCATTGGCGAAGGCGAAGGGCGTCATCATCAACAAGTCGTCGATGGCCAGCTATAACCCGGCCACCGCCTATGGCATCACCAAGGCCGCGCTCAACATCTTCACCCATGCGATGGCGATGCAGTTCGGCCAGGACGAGATACGCTGCGTCGGCATCGCGCCGGGCCTGATGGCGACCGAGGCGGCGCAGGACGGCGTCGCTGCCGACAATTGGGAACGGCTGAAGGGCATGCAGTCGGTCAAGCGCCAGGGCACGGCCGAGGATATCGCCAATCTCGGCCTGTTCCTCGCCTCCGACGAGGGCAGCTTCATCAACAATCAGGTGATATTGTGCGACGGCGGCAACCAGATGCGCGGTTTCCGTTTCTGATGGCCGCGCCCGATTTCGCCGACTGGCTGGCCATCGCCAATGTGAAGGCGCGCTATTGCCGCCTGCTCGATACCAAGGATTGGGATGGATTCGCCGCGCTGTTCACGCCTGACTTCCGGCTCGACGCGACCGGATCGGGCGGGCCGTTGCTGGAGGGGCGCGATGTCGCGATCGCCAGCGTCCGCGGCTCGATCGACGCGGCGCGCACCGTCCACCATGTCCATTCGCCCGAAATCGCCATAGACGGCGATGACGCGACCGCCATCTGGGCGATGCAGGACCATCTGGTCTGGCCCGATGGCCGCAGCCTGATCGGCCATGGCCATTATCATGAACAATATCGCCGGGAAGAGGGCCAATGGCGGATCGCCCGATCCCGCCTCACCCGACTGGCGATCGACATGAAGGCGCCACCGGCCTGAACGGGAAGGCGGGCACCCTGTCGTCATGCGTGGGGGACGTTGCCTTGTCCGCGCCACATATCTCCTCGATAAGGGATCATGACAGATCAAAGACATGATGCGGCCACGACGCTGGACCGCATCCAGCAAAATTTCCTGGCACGCTCCGAACGCCAGCTTCTCACCTGGCTGTGCGCGCATATGCCGCGACAGGTCACGCCGGACCTTTTGACCCTGCTGGGGCTGATCGGCGCGCTGATGACCTTCATCGGTTATACCGCCAGCAATGTCGGTGCATCCTGGCTGCTGCTCGCGATCCTGGGCTATGTCATCCAGTGGTTCGGCGATTCCATGGATGGCAGCCTGGCGCGCTACCGCCGGATCGAACGGCCCTCCTATGGCTATTTCATCGACCATAGCTGCGATGGACTGGTGACCTTGCTGATCCTCGCCGGCATCGGCCTCAGCCCCTATGTCACCATGGATGTCGCCCTGGTGGCGCTCGCCGGCTATCTGCTGCTGTCGATCCACGCCTATCTCTCCGCCCGCGTGCTGGGGGAGTTCAAGCTCTCCTATCTGTCGGCCGGCCCGACCGAATTGCGGCTGATGCTGATCGCGCTGACGGTGATGATGATGGTGCTGGGCGACAAGCCCGGCCTGTTCGGGCGCTGGTCCGGCTTCGACATCTTCGTCGGCACGGTCGGGGTGATCCTGATCATCCTGTTCGTCGGCCAGACGCTGGTGACCGGGCGACGCCTGGCCGCGCATGAGGCGGCAAACGGCCGGGGCTGATCGCCGCTATCCGCCGCCGGCTTCGGGTCCGAAGGACAGGCCCGACGGCGGCGTCTCGCCTGTCCAATGGGCGCGCTGCGCCGTGACCTGCGCCACCGCCCGGTCCCAATAGGCGCGGTTGTTGGCGAGCATTTTGATGTCGAAGCTGTCGGAACCGCGAAATTCCAGCACCTCGACGCCCTGGTCGCCGGGCACATAGGTGTAGGGGACGTTGGCGCCGACGAAGAAGCCGTCGCCCGCGCCCAGTTCCTCCGTGCCGATGCGCAATGATCCGGCGAGGATGAAATAGAGGCAGTCGACATCATGGCTGTGGCGGGGCAGCGGGAAGCCGCTGCGGAACCAGGCATGGGTGAGGCTGAGGCCCGGCATGGAAAAGAGCAGCTTCACTCGCGTGCCTTCCAGCATGCCGGCCTCGACCGCGGCGATCGATCCTGCCATCTCGATCGGCGTCGGCGGCACCGTCGCCATCAGGCCGCTTTCCTCGAAATCGGTCGCGTCCTTCGCGCGGAACAGGGCGAAGCGGGGCGCGGCTACGGGGTCGGTCATCACGCGTCCTTCCGGCATGATTGCCGCGCCAGGATGGGGAGCGCTGCCGACAGGGTCAATTCGCGCCCGCCTCTCAATGCCCCGGCGATCATTGGCCGGCGGCTCTGGCATGTGCGGGGCATCCATGCTGGATTGCCGCCGCACACAGGGTCGGGACCAGCCGGCCGGGCAGCCGGGGACGAGGAATGAGCCTGTACACCACCATCCATCTGCACAATGTCGCGGCCGGCCGGGCGGAGGATTATGCCCGCTGGTTCGACGGCGCGCATCAGCAGGATCTGGCCCGGCTGCGCGGCTTTCGGTCGGCCGATCGCTATGAAGTCACGCCGCAGCAGATCATGCCCGACATTCCCCAGCCCTGGCGCTTCCTGTCGGTCTATGAGTTCGACTATGCCGCGCCGGAGATCGACCTGCCCGCGCTCGCGCCGCTGCTGGCCGATGTGCGCGACGCGGGGCTGATCGACGACAGCGACGAGAGCGAGCGCATCCACAGCTATGCGATGTATTCGGACTGGGTCGCCAGCCCCAATCACCAGCCCGACCAGCCCTTTTCCGGGGTCTCGATCATCCTCGCCAATTTCGTCGCCGGGCGGGAGGCGGAATATCATCACTGGTATGACACGGTCCATGGCCCCGAAGTGACCCGCGTGCCGGGCAAGGTGGCTATGAAGCGCGGCCGCCTGTCGCCGCTGCAGGTCGAGCCACGGCGCTATTGCCCCGGCAGCGACCTGGTCTTCTGCGCCCAGCAGACCGACGACCTGCTGTTCACGGTCAAGGATTTCAGCGCCCGCGCGCGCGGCGTCAGCCCCAGCGGCGTCGCCTTCCAGCCGCGCTCCTCGGCCGGCTCCTTCGCCCGCACGGTCCATTATTTCGCCAGGGTCAGCGGCGCCCGCTTCTGGCCCGGCGGCATCGCCTATGATGGCGACCTGTCCGTCTATCCGGCCGATTTCGCGCGGCCGGCGGGCTGAATTTCCCAACTATCGCGCGCGCGATGCGGCGCCATCTTGCCGCGCCGCGGACGACATGCGCAAGTAAATGCCAACAGCACAAGAACAGGTGGAGCGAGAGGTGAGCAAGGTCATCGTCATTACCGGTGCGGGCGACGGGCTGGGACGCGCATTGGCGCGGCGGTTCGCGCGCGATGGCGAAACCGTCATCCTGCTGGGCCGCACCCTGTCGAAGGTCGAGGCGGTCGCGCAGGAACTGGGCGAACCCCATTTCGCGTTGGCATGCGATGTCGGCAATCCCGATTCCGTCCGCGCCGCCTTTGCCACGATCGCGCAGCGTCATTCCAGGATCGACGTGCTGATCAACAATGCCGCGATCTACGAACCCTTCACCCTGGCCGAAGTGCGCGACGAGCAGATCGCAGCATCGCTCGCCACCAATGTCGCCGGCCCGATCCATTGCGCGCGGGAGGCGCTGCCGCTGCTGCGCGGGGGCGGCCATATCATCAATGTCACCAGCGAATCCGTGCCGCTGAAAATGCCGATGCTGTGGCTTTATGCCGGCGGCAAGGCGGGGTTGGAACTGATGTCGGACATGTGGGCGCGCGAACTGGAGCCCGAGGGCGTGCGCGTCACCGTGGTCCAGGCTGGCATGATGATGGACGAGACCAAGACCGGCAGCAGCTGGCCGATGGATGTCGCGATCCGCTTCGCCCAGGAAAATGCCAAGGTCGGCCTCAACCTGCGCGAGCGCGGCATCAGCCATTATAATTCGGTCACCGACGTCTTCCGCGCCGTGCTCGACATGCCGGCGGACCTGCACATCGGATCGGTCGCCCTGAGCGCGCGCAAGCGCTGACCGGGCGACTTATCCACAACATCCACAGAAGTTATCCACAGGAAGGCGATCATGGCCACTCTTCCCGAAGCCAAGCTCTATATCGACGGCGTGCTGCGCGGTGCCGAAGGCGGCAAGACCTTTGACGTGATCGGCCCCTGGACCGGCGAGCCGGTCGGCACCGCCGCCGATGCCTCACCCGCCGATGTCGAGGCCGCGATCGTCGCTGCCCGCCGCGCCTTCGACACCACCGACTGGTCGACCAATGTCGACCTGCGCGTCGCGCTGGTGACGAAGCTGCGCGACCTGTTCCAGGCGAACAAGGAACGGCTGTCGGATCTGGCCCGGCATGAGGCCGGCGCCGCCATGGGCGCGGTCAGCCGTGCCCATGTCGACATGGCACTCGACGGCTGGGACGATTATCTCGCCGTCTTTCCCCAGCTCAAATGGGAAAAGGATTATGGCGGCCGCACCGGCTATGGCTTCGAAAGCCTGCGCAAGGCGGTCTATGAGCCGGTCGGCGTGGTTGCGGCGATCACGCCCTGGAACGTGCCGCTCTATGTGAATGTCGGCAAGGTCGTGGCCGCGCTGCTGGCGGGCTGCACCGTGATCCTGAAGCCCGCACCCAACACGCCGGGCATGGGCGCGATCTTCGGCGAACTGGCGGCGGAGGCGGGTTTCCCCGCCGGCGTCATCAATGTCGTGTTCGGCAGCGACCCGGCACTGGCCGGCGAGATGCTGGTCACCGATCCGCGTGTCGACCTTGTCTCCTTCACCGGATCGACGGGCGTTGGCAAGCGCATCATGGAACAGGGCGCCGCCACGCTGAAGCGCGTCTTCCTGGAACTGGGCGGCAAGTCGGCGAAGATCGTGCTCGACGATTCCGCCAATTTCGCGATGGACGTCGCCCAGACCATGCTGGTCTTCCATGCCGGCCAGGGCTGTGCCGTCCATTCGCGCCTGCTGGTGCCGCGCAGCCGCTATGAGGAGGCGAAGGCGATCCTCAAGCATGCCTATGCCAGCTTCGGCGACAATTGGGGCGATTTCGACAATCCCCAGCACATCATGGGGCCGGTCATTTCCAAGCGGCAGATGGAGCGGGTGCTGTCCTATGTCGATATCGGCCAGGCCGAGGGCGCGACCCTGCTGGCCGGCGGCAAGGCGCGGCCGGACAAGGGCGGCGGTTATTTCATCGAGCCGACCTGCTTCGTCGACGTCACCAACGACATGCGCATCGCCCAGGAAGAGATTTTCGGACCGGTGCTAGTGGTCATCCCGTTCGAGGATGATGCCGATGCCGTGCGCATCGCCAATGAAAGCAGCTATGGCCTGTCGGGCGGCGTCAGTTCGGGCAATCTTGACCGGGCGATCAATGTCGCCAAGCAGATCCGCAGCGGATCGATCAGCGTCAATGGCGGCATGTGCATCGCCGGCGACTTGCCTTTCGGTGGCTACAAGGCCAGTGGTGTAGGCCGCGAATGGGGCCTCGAAGGGATCGAGGAGTTCCTGGAAACCAAGCTGATCGCCTGGCGCGCCGCCTGAGGCGCGCGACGGGGCATGGATAGGACGGGTTTTGACGGCAAAGGCATCGATTGCGGCGGACGGGCCGTCGGAACCCAAGGGCCGGGGACGGGCCACCAAGGCGCTGAGCCATAATCTCAATGGCCAGCGCCTGGGTCGCAAGGGGCGCGACACGCGCGAGCGCATCCTGGCGGCGACCAATGAATTGCTGGCCGGGCCGGTGGATGTCGAAATCTCGCTGAGCGCGGTCGCGCGCCAGGCCTCGCTCGGCATGACGTCGCTCTATAATTATTTCTCCGACCTCACCGAATTGCTGCTCGCCGTGCTGGAGCCGGTGATGGCCACGGCCGAGGCCGACTATGTCGGCCTGCTGCGGACCCGATGGAGCGAGGAGGAACTGGGCGAGAAGGCGCTGGCCTTCGTCACCGCCTATCATGGCTTCTGGGTCAAGCACTCGCGCCTGCTCCACCTGCGCAACAATATGGCCGATCGCCAGAATGAGCGGATGATGCTGCATCGCGTCCATGCCGCCCAGCCGGTTATGCGGCTGCTGGTCGACCAGATGGATGGCGGCAGCGAAGAGGCCGGATCGCCGGTGTTCAGCATGGGCACTGCGCTGATGACCGGGCTGGAGCGTGTCGTCACCGTCACCACCGACATGGCGCTGCAGAATATCCTCCATTCGCCCCATCCGCTGGCGCGCACCCATTTGCTGCGGGCCGAGGCGCGGCTGATGGAACTGGGCATCCGCGACTATCGCGCGATGCTGCGCGACGCGCGCGCCTGAGAGCGGCGCGCGTTCGACTTATCCACAGGCTTATCGACAGAAGTTATCCACAGCTTTTCCCACGCCTATCTGTGGGAAAAGCTGTGGATAAGTGTGTGGACAGATGAAGGCGCTCAATCCTTCTTGCCGCCAATGCCCTTCAGATAGCGTTCCATCCCCTCCAGATAGGCCGGGTTCAGCATCAGTGCGCTGTTGGCCATGCGTTCGACATGGCGCCCCATGGACGGGCCGACTTCGGCGGCCAGCTCGATCGCGATCTTGGCGGCACCCATCTGCTCGCCATTCTGCTTGGTGAGGTGACGGCAGAAGGCGAGCGCCACGTCCTCGAAGCCCTCGTCGGGCATCACGTCATGCACCAGGCCCATGATGAGCGCACGGTCGGCATCGGCCTTCTGGTTGCCCATGATCAGCCAGCGCGCCCAGTGCGGACCGCAGATGCGGGTCAGGCGGCTGACCCCGTTGGAGGCCGGCAGCACGCCAAACAGTCCTTCGGGGAAGGAGAAGGCGGCCGACTTGGCCGCCAGGCGGAAGTCGCAGGACAGCGCCATTTCCAGCCCCCCGCCGACGCAGGTGGCGTGGATGGCGCAGACGATCGGCTTTTCCACATGCTCCATCTCGTCATAGATGCGCTGCATCCCGTTGAGCTGGAGCCGGTGGTTTTCGCGGATGCCGCTGGGCGTGCGGGGATATTCCCTGGGCGACCCGCCGCTCTTCATGTCCGCGCCGGAACAGAAATAGCGGCCGGTCGATCGGATCAGCATCACCTTCAGGTCCGGCGTGTCGCGAAAGCGGATCAGCGCCGCCTCGAACAGCGCCATCGTCTCCGCCGATAGCGCATTGAGCTTGTCCGGCCGGTTCAGCGTGGCGATGAGGATGCCATCCTGTTCCTGCGTCAGCAGATGGGGGGCGTCGTCCGTCATGCGATCTTCCTCAGGCGCGGGTGCGCGGCAGGCCCAGGCCCTTTTCCGCGATCATGCTGCGATGCACCTCGCTGGTGCCGCCATAGATGGTCGATCCCTGGGCGTGGCGATAGAACATGTTGATCTCCTCCGCCGGCCCTTTGCGCTTGGACAGCGAGGCCGGGGCGGTGAGATCGAGCAGGTCGCGCGCGTCGCTCAGGAACTTCTCCGAACTGAACATCTTGGCCATCGGACCATAGGCATGGTTCGGCTTCTTTTCCGACATCACCCATTGGGCGCGATAGGTGATCAGCTCCGACGCCCACAGATTGGCGGCGGTGCGGGCCAGCCGCGCCTGCGCGCCACCATCCTCGATCAGCGGCTTGCCCCTGTGGATAAGTTCGCGACAAAGCGCTTCGCCGGCCTGCAGCATCTTGCGCTGATATTTGGCAAAGCCGCCGCCATGTTCCAGCTCCAGGCTGGCGCTCATGGTGCGCACGCCGCCGTCGATCTCGCCCAGCCGCCAGCTGTCGGGGATGCGCACTCCATCATAGAAGGTGATGTTGGTGCGCTCGTCCTGGAAGGTGTGGACCGGCTGCACCGTGACGCCATCGGCCTTCAGCGGCACGATGAACATGGTGAGCCCCTTATGCTTGGCCACATCCGGATTGGTGCGGCAGAGCATCAGCACATAGGTGGACAGGTTGGCGCCCGACGTGAACATCTTGGTGCCGTCGATCCGCCAGCTGCCATCGCCCTCCTGCGTCGCGCGGCATTGCGCGGCGAACACGTCGGAGCCCGATCCGGGTTCGGAATAGCCGAGCGAGCAGATCACCTCGCCGCGCATGATTTCCGGCAGCACCGCCTGCTTCAGCTCCTCGGTGCCGAAGCGGTGGATGATGAGCGACACCATCTGCGTCACATTGGCGGCAGGGTTGTTATATCCCTGCTCCTCGAACGCATCCATCGCCGCCGTCTTCTCATAGGCGGACAGGCCACGACCGCCGACATCTTTGGGCAGGCCGAGATAGAGGAGATTCTGCGCCGCCAGCTTGCGGTTGAGTTCGGGGTTATAGCCCTCCCAACTATAGTGGAAGGTTGCCCGCATATCCGGCGTCACATTGGCGGCGAAGAAGGCGTCGATCTCGTCCTTGATCGTCTGCGCGGCTTCGCCCAGGTCGAAATCGACCGGCATCGGCCCGGCGTCGGGCAGGGCGGCGGCTTCAGCGGCGTAGAGCCGGCGGCCGGCCTCGTCGAGCCAGCGTTGCGGATCGCCGCCGATCAGCGGCCAGGCCTTGGCGCGCAGATTATAGAGAAAGATGTCATATTCGGTGGTGAGGCCATAGCCGCCGAAGGTGTGGAGCGATTGCGCCACTGCCTTGGCCGCGCTCTGCGCATTCCACCAGGCGGCGATCGAGATGGCACCGCCGGCTTCGGGCGCGCCGTCGGCCAGATCGCGGATCGCCTTCCACACCAGGAACTTGCCGCCGTCGATTTCGCACAATATGTCGGCCAGCGGATGGGAAATGGCCTGGAACTGGCCGATATATTGGTCGAACTGCTTGCGCTCGCAGGCATAGGCAGCGGCAAGCTTCAATGCCTCGCGACCGATGCCGGCCAGCCCGGCGGCGATCAGCAGCTTCCATTCCTCGATCCCGGCGGCGAAGGTCGCCAGCGCCTCGGCACCCGATGCCAGCACCGTGCGCGGATGCGCCGACAGGTCGATCTGCGCGATCGGGGTGGAGGCAAGATTATCCTCCGCCTTGCGTGCCTCTGCGGGCACGGTGACGAGGATGATGTCTTCGCCCGACCGGGCCAGCACGGCTTCGGCCACCAGGCCACCGCCGATCCACTGGACGGGCGTGTCCGCGACATCCTCGAAGGCGAAGCTGGCGACCGCATCGCCCGCCAGCACCCGGCCGAGCAGGTCGGCCGTCGCCTCGCCGCCCAGCTGGGCCAGCAAGCGCGCCGCCACCAGCGCTTCGGCCAGCGGCCCCGATGCCAGCGTCCGGCCCGCTTCCTCCATCAGGATGGTCGCGTCGAACAGGCCGAGGCCCAGCCCGCCGGCCTCTTCGGGCACGCGGATCGACAGCGCGCCCAGCTCCGCCAGCCCCTGCCACAAAGCGGGGTCGAAGCCGGTCGGCGCGGCGGCGCGGACCTGCGCCATGCTGCTATGTTCGTCCAGGAAGCGCGCGAACATGTCGCGCATCATCTCCTGATCGTCGGTCAGGTCGAAATTCATGGGGGTCAGGCCTCGGCGGGCGCCGAACGCCGCATCATGACGCTGAGGTCCACCTGGCCGGTGGCGACGCCGCCCATGAAGCCGCCATCGACCGGGAAGACCACGCCATTGACGATGCCGGCCAGATCGCTGTTCAGCAGGACGATGCCGCCCGCCTGTTCGGCCGGGGTCGAGTAACGGCCCATCGGTTCGGCGGCGGCGGCGACCACATCCTTGCCGGACGCGGCCTCGAACGTCGCCATCATTGGCGTCTGGGTGGGCGAGGGCAGGGTGCAGTTGATGCGGATGCCCTTCTTGATGAGATGCGCGCCCATAAACTGGGTCCAGACGATCACATTCTCCTTGGAGAAGCTGTAGCCTTCCTTGACCACGTCCTCGAGATGCGCCTCGCACCAGGCGACGGCGGCGTCATAGCCCTTGGTGGTGACGAATTCCATGTTGGTCGGGATGCGGCGGCTCCAGCCCAGGCCGCCGGTGGAGGCGATGCTGGCGATCGCGCCGCCCGGTCCCATCAGCGGCAGCACCTGTTCGGTCAGGTGGCGCAGGCCGATGAAGTTCACCTTCATGACGTCGAGCGGCGGGAAAGACTGGGGCAGGCCGGCGCAGTTGAACAGCGCATCCACCTTGCCGCCGATGCCGGCGACCGCCGCCTCGATCGAGGCGGGATCGCGCAGGTCGACATTGGTGAAGGAGGCGAGCGGCAGGCTGCTGTCCCTGAAGTCGAGGCCATGAACCTCGGCGCCCAGCTCCAGCAGCAGCTTGGCGGTCGCCTCCCCCATGCCGGAGAAGCAGCCGCTCACGATCACGCGCTTGCCCTTATAGCCCAAAATGTCGCTCATCTCGCTCTCCCGGATTCTCTGATTATGCCTTGGCCTTGGGCGGCCAGCTGATGCTGCCATCATCTTCCTCGACGACGATGATGCGTTCGGGGCAGGCGCGCGCGCCGCGCTTGGCGGTCTGCTGCTGGCCATCTGCCACATCGAAACCCTCGGTCGCGATATAGCCGTCCTCATCCAGCGGATACATGTCCTCGGACACGGCGGCGCAGCGGGCATTGCCCACGCAGCCTGACTTTTCGATGCGGATTCTCATCTGCCCTCTCCGGCTATTCTGACCTTCCTTAGAAAGGAGATTACGGCCCCGATCAACGTGGCGCCGGGCACAATCGCCATCGCGATACGGAGCCGCGGCGCGGATCGTCGGTGCGTTATCTGGCATCACCGCACCCAGCCCCTTTGCCTTTGCCGGGCCGCCGGGCAAAACGGGTCCGACAAGAAGGGACGCGTCCTGCACGCGCCCGCCCCAGCAGGGAAGACGGAGAGAATCATGGCCCACGCCACCTTGAGCCCCGCCGCGCCACAGCCGGCCCATGTGCCCGACGCGCTCGTCTATGATTTCGATGTCCATGCCGATCCGGGCCTGCTGGCTGATCCGCATGCGCGCATCCTCGACCTGTTGAAGACGGCGCCGCCGGTCTTCTGGACGCCGCGCAATGGCGGCGGCTGGGTCGCGCTGACCCATGCCGCCAATTATGAGGCGTCGCGCGACACTGAGACCTATTCCAGCGAATTCGTGCCGGCCGACAAGATGAAGGCGCTGCTCGCCTCGCTGCCGCCGGGCGCGCCGCATATTCCGCAGCCGATCCCGATCACGCTCGATCCGCCCGAGCATACCAAATATCGCCAGCCGCTGCAGAAGGTCTTCTCGCCCAAGACGATCGCGGCCCTGAAGGACAGCATCCGCGAACTGGCGGGTGAGCTGATCGACGCGATCAAGGCCGAGGGCCAATGCGAATTCATGAGCACGGTGGCCGAGCCGCTGCCGGTGCAGGTCTTTCTCAAGATGCTGGGCCTGCCGCTCGAACGGCTGCCGGAATATCGCCAGATCGTGAAGGAGCATATGGAGGCGATCGATACCGATCGCGAAGGCTCCATGCGCCGCTTGCAACGCATTGCCGCAGCGATGCGCGATACCGTGCTGGAGCGCAGGGATAATCCGAAGGACGACATCATCTCCATGCTGTGGAAGCTGGAGGTGGACGGCCAGCCGAGCACGCTTGCCGACATGGAGAATTATGGTGTGCTGCTGTTCATCGCCGGCCTCGACACGGTGATGAACGGCATGGGCCTGGCCATGCGCGGCCTGGCGCTCGATCTGCCATTGCAGGCCAAGTTGCGGGCCGAGCCCAAGCTGGTGGCCGAGGCGGCCGAGGAAATGCTGCGCCGCTATACCTTCACAGTCCCGATGCGGGTCATCAAGAAGCCCGCCGAACTGGCCGGGGCCAAGCTGATGCCCGGCGATATGCTCAAGCTGTTCCTGCCCGCAGCCGATCTGGATGCGAAGGAATTCCCGCAGCCCGACAGCTATGATCTTGATCGCGAGAACAATGTTCACATCGCCTTCGGCGTCGGCCCGCATCGCTGCCTGGGCTCCCACCTGGCGCGCGTCGAATTGCAGGTTCTCTATGAGGAGATGCTGGCGCGTCTCCCCGAATTCCGGCTCGATCCGGCCAAGCCCACGGTCTTCCATGGCGGCCATGTGATCGGCATCGAAAGCCTGAACCTGGTCTGGGACGTCTGATGGTCTGGCAACGTTCGCGCCCGCGCCTCGATCGGGAAAATCGCGCCTTCTGGACCGGCGGGGCGGAGGGGAAGCTCAACATCACCCGCTGCGACGATTGCGGCCAGTTCACCCATCCGCCGCGCGAGATCTGCCGCCATTGCCAGTCGGAAAATGTCGGCCCCCATGCGGTCGCCGGCACCGGCACGGTCGATACCTATACGATCAACTATCAGGCCTGGGCCAAGGATATGGAGGTGCCCTTCGTCATCGCCCGTGTCCGGCTCGACGACGTGCCGGGCGTCTATCTGACCACCAATATCGTCAATTGCCCGGTCGATGCCGTCGACATGGATGACCGCGTCCGCGTCACCTTCGAGGAGCAGGACGGCATCTGGTTCCCCCTGTTCGAGAAGGTCGCATGAGCATGGCGCGCGAAGCCTATATCACCGGCATCGGCATGTCGGAGGTTGGCGTGCGGCTGACCCGGTCGCCGCTGGGCCTGACGCTGGACGCCGTGCGCGAGGCGATCGCCGATGCCGGCCTGACGCTCGACCAGATCGATGGCGTCGCCACCTATCCCGGCAAGATGTCGACCTTTCTCGGCTTCTCGCCGGTCAGTGCCGACGATGTGATCGAGATATTGGGGCTCAACACCCGCTGGCATATCGGCGCGGCGGAGGCGACGGCGCAGCTGGGCGCGATCGCCGAGGCGGCAATGGCGGTGAAGGCCGGCCTTGCCCGCCATGTCCTGTGCTTCCGCACCGTCTATGAAGCGGCGGCGCTGGCCCGCCCCGACGAATTTCCGCCGATGGAACGGCGCAAGGATGTGTCGGGCAATTCGCAATGGGTCTCGCCCTTCGGCGCCTTCTCGGCCGCCAACTGGACCGCGCACTTCGCGATGCGCCACATGAAGCGCTATGGCCTGACCCGCGAACAGCTCGCCCAGGTGGCGCTGAACGATCATGCCAATGCCGCGCGCAATCCGCGCGCGATCGTCAGGAAGCCGCTGACCATGGACGAGTATATGGCGGCGCGGATGATCAGTTCGCCTTTCTGCCTCTATGATTGCGATCGTTTCACCGATGCCTCGACCGTGCTGATCGTGTCGGCGGGCGATGCGCTGGACGAGGTGAAGACGACCCCGATCCGCATCGCCGCCAGCGCCGGATCGGTCGAACGCTACAGCTGGGACCAGGCCGAATGGGCGAGCGCCTATCCGACCGGGCGCGACCTGTGGAAGAACACGGACTACACCGCCAAGGATGTCGATACCGTCCAATTTTATGACGGCTTCGCCTTCCAGCCGATCACCTGGCTCGAAGGGCTGGGCTTCTGCGATGTTGGCGAGGGCGGCCAGTTCCTCGAAGAGGGCAAGCGCATCGCGCTCGACGGCGAACTGCCGATGAACACCGGCGGCGGCCAGCTTGGCTGGGGACGGCTGCACGGCTTTGGATTCGCCTATGAATCGGTGGTGCAGTTGCGCGGCGAGGGCGGCGAACGGCAGATCGCCGGCGACCCGAAGGTGGCTGTGGCGACATCGGGTGGCGGCCCCATGGCGGCGGCGCTGCTGCTGGCGAAGGACTGATCGCGATGGACAGCGGCATGCTGGACATGCTGCCCGGCTTTCGCCGTCGCTTTCTGGTGACGCCGCTGCCGGGCCGGGTGACCGCCGCGGTCGAGGATGATTATCACAGCATGGCCGTCATCCTGCACCATGACGGCGCGCGCATCAGCGGCGTCGACGCGATCATGGAGCGGGTGCCCTGGACCACCTGTCCGGGCGCGCCGACGGTGCTGCAGGCGACCTTCACCGGTGTCGTGCTGGCTGAGGCGGCCGCGCGCGGCGAGAAGAAGGCGAACTGCACCCATTTGCACGACTTGGCCGTGCTGGCTGCGGCGCACGCTGGTGACGCAGCGCCGACCCGCTACGAGATATTGGCCTGCGACCCGATAGAGGGCGAGGCCGTGGCGGAAATCCGCCGCGACGGCGTACCGCTGCTGCAGGTCGCCCATCGCAGCCATGTCATGACCGCGCCAGCCGACATTGCCGGCCAGTCGCTGATGAAGCTGCGGCCGTGGATCGATGCGCTGGAAGAACCCCGGCGCGAGGCGGCCCGGCTGCTGCAATGGGGCACGATCCTCGCCAATGGCCGGCTGATACCGATGGAGCGGCAATCGACCGCGACCCGCGTGCCGCCCAACTGCTTCACCTTCCAGCCGGAAAATGCGGTCCATGCGATCCGCGTCGGCCGGGTGATCGACTTCACCGCCGAACCCCTGGTGCCGCTCGACCATTTCGATGGCGCCGCCTATGACCGGCCGCGCGACGCTCAATAGAGGAAACGGGACGATGGACGAGGCGCGGCAACTGGTGGCCCCCGAATTGCGCGCGGCGCTCGACCTCTTCCCGCCGCTCGACCTCAGCGATCAGACGATCGCCGCCTTCCGCCAGCCCTTCGCCACCCGCCCGGCCGAACCGATGCCCGAAGCGCTGGCCGCCGTGCAGCGGGAAGAAGTCTTCCTGCCCGGCGCGCCCGGATCGCCCGATGTGCGCTGCCTGCTCTATCGCCCGGCTGAGGGGGAAGGCGATGCGCGGCGGTCGGCCTATCTCCATATCCATGGCGGCGGCTTCGTGCTCGGCATGGCCGATATGAGCGATCTGTCCAACCGGGCGTGGGCGGCGCAGCTGGGCTGTGTCGTCCTGTCGGTCGATTATCGGCTGGCGCCCGAAACCCCGTTCCCCGGTGCGCGCGACGATTGCTACGCCGCGCTCGGCTGGCTGCATGAACAGGCCGACGCGCTGGGCATCGATCCGACCCGCATCGCGGTCGGCGGTGAGAGCGCGGGCGGCGGCCATGCCGTGGCGCTGGCGATCCATGCCCGCGACCTTGGCGCCTATCCGATCTGCTTCATGCTGCTCGACGCGCCGATGCTGGACGATCGCACCGGCAGCAGCGCACCGCTCCACCCCGTCACCGGCCGGTTCGTCTGGACCCCGGCGCAGAACCGCTATGGCTGGGGCGCGCTGCTCGGGCAGGAAGCGGGAACCGATCATGTCCCGACCGACGCCGTGCCGGCCCGCTGCCCCGACCTGTCCGGCCTGCCGCCCGCCTTCATCAGCGTCGGCGCGCTCGACCTGTTTCTGGAGGAGGATATCGACTTCGCCCGCCGGCTTATGACGCTCGGCATCGCAGTCGAACTCCATGTCACGCCCGGCGCCTATCATGGCTTCGGCCTGGCCGGCGCCGATACGCCGCAGATGCAGGCGCTCCAGGCGATGCGCCTCGCGGCGCTGCGCCGCGCCTTGCAGGGGAACTGACGCCGCCCTTCAGAAAGCGGGCATCACCCTGTCGGCGAACAACTGGGCATAGGGTTGGAATTTTGCCGGCGGCAGGCCGGGCGGCAGCATCATCATGATATGCTCGACATTGATGCGTTGCTGCATCGCGCGGAAATGGTCGATCGCCGCGTCGGGGGCCAGGATCTGCAGGATGCCGCTGCGCTTGAAGGCGTCGAGCGACATGGGTTTCAGCGCCACCTTGTCGATGCCGGACGCCTGATCCTCGGCCAGCCATGCGCCGTAAGTCTCGTTCACATGGTGGAAATAGGGGGCCATCTCCGCCATCGCCGCCTCGGGGTCTTCGGCGACCAGGGTGAACAGGCTCTGGATGCGGATTCGCGCGGCGGCCGGGTCTTTCCCCTCGGCGCGCAGCTTGTCGGCATAGAGGCCGCACACCTCCTCATTGCCGAAATAGCCGTCGGCATATCTGGCCACCCGCGCCAGCGCCTTTTCGGCAAAGCCGCCAATATAGAGGGGGATGCGGCCGCGCGGCGCGGCCGGGCGCAGGGTTGCGCCGGCGATGCTGTAATATTGCCCGGTAAAATCGACCGTCTCGCCCGCCCATAACCGCTGGACGATTTCCAGAAACTCGTCGAAGCGCGCGCCGCGCTTGCCGAAATCGACGCCATAGGCCTGGGTCTCGCGGCGGCGATAGCCGATCGCCAGTGCCATCTCCAGCCGGCCGTCGGACAGGATATCCAGCACCGCGCATTCCTCGGCAAAGCGGACCGGATGATAGAGCGGGGCGAGCGCGATCGCCGATCCCAGCCTGATCCGGCTGGTGCGCGCCGCGATCGCCGCCAGCGCGACATTGGGCGCGGGCATGTAACCATCCTGCGCGCCATGATGTTCGGGCACCCAGGCACCGGCAAAGCCCGCCGTCTCGCTCCAGGCGACGAAGTCCAGTATCTCGGCATAGAGATCGGCCGGGCGCCGTTCCCATTGGGGCGGGTTCCGGAAATCATAGAGATAGCCGAAGGTCAGCGGGGTGCTCATGACGATGCTCCGAGGGCAGGGCAAAACGCCCGCCAACCCGGTTGGGCGGCGGGCGTGGAAAGGCCGTGGGGCCGATCCTTATTCGAAGGGTTCTTCGCCCTGCAGCTTGGTGCGGTGCATCATGCGGTTGCAGTCGGGATCATATTTCTCGGCCCGGTGCATGGTGCCGGTATTGTCCCAGATGACCAGGTCACCGACGCTCCATTCATGGCTGTAGCTGAATTCCTCGCGGGTCGCCCATTCGCGCAGCCCGACCAGGATTTCGGCGCTGTCATAGGGATCGAGATCCTTGACCCGCTGGGCGGTGCAGCCCAGCACCAGCGACTTGCGGCCCGACTTGTGGTTCCACACCAGGGGCAGCTCATTCTCGCCGACCTGGCGCATGCCCTTCAGCTTGGCGAGGCTGGGCTCGGGCTCATAATAGAAGACCGTCGCCCAGACCGAGTGGATCACGCGCAGCTTCTCATACTCCGCCTTCTGCTCGTCGGTCAGCGCCTCATAGGCGGCATAGGTGTTGCAGAAGCCGGTATTGCCGCCCCAGGTCGCGGGCACCTTGCACGACAGCAAGGAGGCGAGGATCGGCACATCGTTCATCGTGCCGTCGATATGCCAGTAGAGCGAGCCCTTGAGATATTCGGCGCTCTGCGGATTTTCCTTCACGTCGAGGGTGATCTTGTGGATTTCCTCGCCACCGCGATGCTCGGGGGCAAAGGCGCCCAGCGTCTTGGTGAAGGCGATCTGTTCCTCGTCGGTGAAGTCGATCTTCGGGAAGACCAGCACGCCGCGCTGCTCCAGCAACTCGCGAATCTGCGGCGCCAGCTCGCCGGCCAGCAGCTCCTCCTTGCTGTTGAGGATGCGGCTGCCGATGCTCGGCTTGATATCTTCATGCACGAAACGGGTAATGGTGGTGGCGGACATGCCTTGCTCTCCTATGCATCCCTGCGCGTTTGAACACATGTTCAACATGCTTGCATGGAAAAGTCAATGCCTCTCATTTTTCGGGCGGCAGCAATTCGTCCAATAGCGCCTCGACCGAAGCGCGCGCGTCACCATGCCCGCTCGCGACCCCCATGTCGGCTTCCATCACCAGGGTGCGGCCGACGGCGGCCAGCAACAGGCTGAGGCCCGCCGCCGTCACCTTGTGATCGGCGAGTCGATCGCCCAGCAACTGCTCCATCAACTGCGCCTGGCGATCTCGCATCGCTTCGCTGTGGCGGGCGATCTCGGCGCGGATCGCCTTGCGGTGATTGGCCATGGCGACAAATTCCATCGCCAGCGCGTTGCGGCTGGGGTCGGAGAAGAAGCGCCACAGTGCCCGCACCGGATCGGCGCTGGTCAGCGCCGCCTCGATCATCGCGTCGCTCTGTTCGGCGCCGCGGCGGAACACCGCCAGCAGCAGGTCGTCGGTGGTCGGGAAATAATAATGGACCAGCGAGGGCGGCAGTTCGGCGCGCAGCGCCACCCGGCGCGAACTGGCGGCGGCATAGCCTTCGTCGCGGATCACCTGTTCGGTGGCCTCCACGATCCGGGCGCGGGTTTCGGAGCTTTCGGCGCCGACGCGACGTTTCTGGACCATGGCTGGAGCATAAATGGCCGGGCCGCCCATGCAAGCGTCCCGGCTCTCATCGCCAGATGCGGCCCTGTTAATGCGACCCCATATAGCGGCCGCCATTGGTGCTGATTGTCTGGCCGGTGATGTAGCTGGCCTCTTCCGACGCCAGATAGGCGCAGGCGGCGGCGATATCCTCGGGCTTGCCGATCCGCTTCATCGGCAGCGTCTGGGCAAAGGCGTCGGCGTCGATCGGCGCGGCGCGCAGCATCGGCGTATCGATGAAGCCGGGCGGCACCATGTTGAAGGTCACGCCGCTCGGCGCGAATTCCAGCGCCAGCGCCTTGGTCATGCCCATCAGGCCACCCTTGGACGAGACATAATGGCCCTGGGCGAAGGAGCCCGACTGGACCGAGGAGGAGGTGATGTTGATCACCCGACCCCAGCCGGCGGCCAGCATGTCGGGCAGCACTTCCTTGGTCAGCAGATAGGGGCCGCGCAGGTTGATGTGGATCACCTTGTCGAACAGGTCGTCGTCAATGTCCATGAACGGGGTGAAGGGGGCGATGCCGGCATTGTTCACCAGGATGGCGATCGGCCCCAGCTTGGCGCGTGTCTCTTCCGCCGCCGCATGGATCGCCGCCTTGTCCGAACAGTCGGCGGTGATGGCGATGGCAGTGCCACCGGCCGCCTCGATCAGCCTGACGGTCTCGGCTGCGCCCTCGCCATTAATGTCCCACACCGCGATCTTCGCCGTATCTTCGGCCAGGCGCAGCGCGATCGCGCGGCCAATGCCCGAACCCGCACCCGTGACCACGGCCGTGCGGCCGTTGAGAGACCTCGTCATCGCAATTCCTTCCTATATGTCAATTTCGGTGTCGCTTTCAGGCGCCGACCAGTTGCTCGATCGCCTCGATCGTCGTGCGGTGCATCATGCGATTCTCTTCCAGCGGATAGGGATCGACCCGGTGCATCGTGCCGCTATTGTCCCAGATCAGCAGGTCGCCCTCCGTCCAGTCATGGCGATAGACGAATTGCGGCTGGATCGCCCATTCGCGCAGCCTGGACAGCAGCACGCGGCCCTGCGCCGGATCCATCCCTTCGATATGGTCAGCGGTCGACCCCAGCACCAGCGACTTGCGGCCGGTTTCATGGGTCCAGACCAAGGGATGGACCTTGGGCGTGCGCATCTGCCAGAAATTCAGTTCCGCCACGGTGGGTTCGGGGTTCACATAGCGCTGCGACGTCTCGAAGCTGTGGACCACGCGCAACCCGTCATAGGCGGCCTTCTCTTCGTCGAGCAAATCGTCCCAGGCGGCATAGGTGTTGGCGAAATAGGTGCTGCCGCCGGTCCTGGACAGTGACTTGGCGTTCAGCGTCGCGGCGAAATTGGGTACGTCGTCGCTCGCTCCGTCGATATGCCAGAAGAAGGCGCCCTTGATATATTCGGCGCCCGGATTTTCCTTCGGGTCGATCGTGACTTTGAAGATGCCGCCTTCGCCCTGCGGCTGGACCCGACCCAGCGTGTGGGAAAAGGCCAGCTGATCTTCGCGACTCATGTGCAGCCCGCGCACGATCAGTACGCCGCGCTGCTGCAACAGCGCCAGGATCGTGTGGGCATGCTTGCCCGACACCAGGGTTGCCGCGTCGGTCCGGATCTCGGTGCCGATGCGCGCGGTCAGGTCGATCGTCGAAAAGGCCATCATCCGCTCCAGCGGGCGCCTGTCGCGCCGCTCTTCTTGGCTATCATCAACAGGATTGTTGATTTGACTGTCAAGGAAGCGGCGGCGACATCGCTGCGGCGAAGCCGTTACCGACCGGCCCCGCGCGCAAACAGCGGCGCCCGCAGCGCATAGCTGGGATCATTCACCGGCACCGGCGTGTCGCCATGGTCGGCGGCGGGTTGCAGCAGCTTCATGTCGAAGCTCACCACCCGCTTGGCAAAGCGCCACTGGCCATCGACGCGGCGATAGCTGTCGATATAGCGCACCCCCTGGATATCGTGCAGCAGCCCGCCCTTGCCGTCGGGGATCAGGTGCCAGGCAATGGCATAAACCTCGCCTTCGCCGGTATCGCCATCGACACTGACCAGATGGTTGCAGACGAAATGATTGCCGATATGCATGTGCGGCAGCGACGCTTCGAGAAAGGCGACATAGCCGTCGATCGGCCCGTCATAATAGGCGCCATGGCTGTCGGTCGCGTCGTCGGTATAGAGCGATCGGATCAGCGCGAAATCCTGCCGGTCGACCCCGCGTGAATAGAGCTGGGCCAGTTCCCTGATCTCTTCCCTGGCGATCAGCGTCTCGATCCGGTTGTCCATGGCGTGCTTCCTCTCCTGTCGGGCCGGACCCTAGTCGGGCAGGGGCGCCGGGCAATGGGGCGGGGACGGATCATCGGCCGGGCGATCCTCCCCTCTGTTCAGGCGGGTGCGAAGGCCCTAAGCCATGGCCCCGATGGATAATCTGCCGACCGACGCGCGCCAGCTGCGCTCCCGCCGCCAGCTGCTCGACGCGATGCTCCACCTGCTGGAAACCCGCCCCTATGATCAGGTGACGATCCGCGAGGTCGCGCGCGAGGCGGAGGTCGGCTACGCCACCTTCTTCCGCCATTATCCGTCCAAGGATGCGCTGCTGCACGATCTGGCGGCGGGACAGATCGCCGATCTGCTGCAGCGCGCGCTGCCGATCCTGTTCGCCGACGATGCCCGCCAGTCCTGCATGACCCTGTTCGCTTATGTCGCCGAACGGCGCGCGCTCTGGTCGGCCTTCCTGACCGGCGGCGCGGCGACCATGCTCAAGCAGGAATTTACCGATCAGGCGCGCCAGCTGGCGCAGCAGAGGCCGCATGATGCCGGCTGGCTGCCCGATGAACTGCGCATCGTCTTCGCGGTCAGCGCCACGGTCGAGATTCTCGCCTGGTGGCTGCAGCAGGAACCCGATTATCCGCTCGATCGCATGGCGGAAATTCTCGACCGGCTGGTCGTCACCCCGTCGATGCAGCCCTGATCGGGCAGGGGCATCGCCCCGCCGCTATCTGCGCCCCGTGCGTTGGCGCCTCATCCGGCGCCGCCTAGCATCTTCGCCGCAAGACGGGAGGGGCGGCATGGACGGATTGACGGTGACGACGACGGCCGGGCCGGTCCGCGGCATCCGGGCCAACGGCGTGCGATGCTGGCGCGGCATTCCCTATGCACGGGCCGACCGCTTTGCTGCCCCGGAGGCGCCGGTCGCGTGGAATGATGTGCGCGATGCTGCGCGTCCCGGTCCACAATGTCCGCAAATGTATGGCAATCAGGCGAAACGGGCACGGCTGTCGATGCCCGACTTTGCCGAGGATTGCCTGTCGCTCAACATCCATGTGCCCGACGACGCGACCGGCCCGCTGCCGGTCTATGTCTGGATTCACGGCGGCGCCTTCGTCGCGGGTGGCGGCCATAGCTATGACGGCAGCGAACTGGCACGCGACGGTGACATCATCGTCGTCACCATCAACTATCGGCTGGGCGTGCTGGGCTTCGTCAATTTCGGCGTGGTCGTGCCGGGCATCCCTTCCAATCTCGGCCTGCGCGACCAGATCGCGGCGCTCGCCTGGGTGCGCGACAATGTCGCGGCCTTCGGCGGCGATCCGGCGCGGGTGACGGTCGGCGGCCAGTCGGCCGGCTCCATGTCGGTCTCGCTGCTGCTCCATGCCCCGGCTGCCCGCGGCCTCTTTGCCGGGGCGATCATGCAGAGCGGGGCCGTCAGCCTGATCCATGGCCGCGACCGCAGCGAACAGGTGGCGCGCGATTATATGGTGGCGCTCGGCAACCCCGATCTCGCCGCGCTGCGCGGCATGGACCTCATCCGCCTGTTCGAGGCGCAGGGCGCGGCCGGTGCCGCCAATCCCGGCACTATTCCTGCCGCCCCCTGGTTCGACGGCGACCTGCTGCCCGCCTCGCTGGCGGATGCGGTGGCCGAGCCGGCCGCGCCGGTGCCGTTGCTCGCCGGCGCCACGCGTGAGGAAATCCGCCTGTTCGAACTGATGCCCGGCGATATCCTGCCGACCGGCTGGCCCGCGCTCGAAGCCTTGCTCCATGCGCAATTGCCGGCCGATCATGCCGCGCGCATCCTCGCTACCTATCCGCGCGACAAGGCGGGGCGCCGCGCGCTCGCCACCGATCTCACCTTCCTGATGCCGACGCGCCATTTCGCGGATCGCCAGTCGGGGCAGGCGCCGACCTGGTTCTATCGCTTCGACTATCGCCATCCGATCGCCGGCGCCGCCCATGGCCTCGATCTGACCCTGACCTGGCCGATGCGCGGCCTGCGCGCCGCCTTTGCGCGGGGCGGGCCGATGCGCGGGCGCCGGGCTGCGCTCGGTCGGCGGATGACCGATCATATCGCCCATTTCGTCCGCCATGGTGCGCCTGAGCCGGACTGGCCGGCCTATCATGTCGATCGACCGGCGGTGAAGATCTTCGACCTGGCGGACCGGGTGGCGGTCGATCCCGACGGCGATCGTTGGCGCGCCTGGGCGGGCGCCGATGTCGGCACCGGACTGGCGACCCGCGCCTAGGGGCAATCGACATTCAACCCTGACGGCCTGCAAATGGCGGTTCTCCGCGCTTCCGGTGCTCACGTACTTTAAGTACGCTGCGCTCCGGGTCACGGAAAACCACCATTTTCGTCACGTCATCATCTGAATGTCGATCGCCCCTAGCCCTTCAGTGCCCCCAGCACCATCTGGGCATGTTCATGCCGACAGATGAGGAGGTCAGGCATATATGTGTCTTCTTGGTTGTAGATGAGCGGCGATCCGTCGATGCGGGAGGCGTGGAGGCCGTGGGCGAGTGCGACGGCGGCGGGCGCGCAGCTGTCCCATTCATATTGGCCGCCGGCATGGAGATAGATGTCGGCCTGTCCCAGGATCACCGCCATGGCCTTGGCGCCAGCGGAGCCCATGGGCACCAGTTCGGCGCCGAGTGCTTCGGCGACCGCGACCGCCTGGGGGGCGGGGCGGGTGCGGGAGACGACCATGCGGAGCTTTTCGGGCGCGGGCGGGATGGCGCGCGGCTGGTCGGTGCGCAGGACGATGCCATCCTCATGCCCCGGCAGCGCAACCGCACCGATGGTCGGCACGCCGTCGATGGCGAGGCCGACATGGACGGCCCAGTCGGCGCGCGCCTCGCCATATTCGCGGGTGCCGTCGACCGGATCGACGATCCACACGCGGCTGTGGGTAAGTCTGGCCCCATCACAGGCCATCTCCTCGGAGAGCAGCCCATCTTGTGCCCGCTGCTCCCGCAGCGCATGGACGAGGAACTGGTTGGCGGTCTGGTCGCCGGCCTTGCCGAGCGCCTTGGCGCTGAACAGGCCCGAGGCGCGGACCTCCAGCAGCAGGCGGCCGGCGGTTTCGGCGAGATGGGCGGCCAGGTCCGCGTCGGTCATGGCTGCGTTGCTCATTTGAGCGGCATGATCTTGCGGATGATATGCTCGGCGGCCTCTTCCGGCGTCATCTCGACGGTGTTGACCCGTATCTCGGGGCTGGTGGGCGCCTCATAGGGACTGTCGATGCCGGTGAAGTTCTTGAGGGCACCCGAGCGGGCCTTCTTGTAGAGGCCCTTGACGTCGCGCGCCTCGGCGACCTCCAGCGGCGTGTCGACGAAGATCTCGATGAACTCGCCGTCGGGCAGCATCTCGCGCACCATCTCGCGCTCGGCGCGGAAGGGGGAGATGAAGGCGGTCAGCACGATCAGCCCCGCATCCGCCATCAGCTTGGCGACCTCGCCGACGCGGCGGATATTCTCGATCCGGTCGGCCTCGGTAAAGCCCAGATCCTTGTTGAGGCCATGGCGGATATTGTCGCCATCCAAGAGGAAGGTGTGGCGGTTCATCAGCGCGAGCCGCTTTTCCACCTCATTGGCGATGGTCGACTTGCCCGAGCCCGAGAGGCCGGTGAACCAGAGGATGCGGGGAAGCTGGTTCTTGAGCTGAGCATGGGCCTCGCGGCCGATGTCGGTCGCCTGCCAATGGACATTCTGGGCGCGGCGCAGCGAGAAGTGGAGCATGCCCGCCGCCACGGTGCGGTTGCTGATCTTGTCGATCAGAATGAAGCCGCCCAAGGTCCGGTTATCGGCATAGGGCTCGAACGTGATCGGCTTGTCGGTCGCCAGTTCGGCAACGCCAATGGCATTCAAGTCCAGCGTCTTGGCGGCCAGATGCTCCATCGTGTTGACGTTGACGACATATTTGGGCGCCTGGACGGTGGCCGAGACGCTCTGCGTGCCGATCTTGAGCCAATAGGGCCGGCCCGGCAGCATCGCCTCGTCATCCATCCACACGATGGTCGCCTCGAACTGGCTGGAGACCTCGGGCGGATTGTCGGCCACGGCGATGACGTCGCCGCGCGAACAGTCGATCTCGTCGGCAAAGCAGAGCGTGACCGACTGGCCGGCGATCGCTTCGTCGAGATCGCCATCGAGCGTCACGATACGCGAGATGGCCGATGTCTTGCCCGAGGGCAGCACGCGCACGGCGTCACCCGGCTTGACCGATCCGCTGGCGATCAGGCCGGCAAAGCCGCGAAAGTCGAGGTTCGGGCGATTGACCCACTGGACCGGCATGCGGAACGGCTTGGCCGCCGCAGTGGTGGCATCGACCTCGACGCTTTCGAGATGGGCCATGAGCGTTGGCCCCTGATACCAGGGGGTGTTGTCGGACCGGGCGGTGATATTGTCGCCCTTGAAGCCGGAGATGGGGATCGGCGTGAAGGCGCTGATGCCGATGCTCTGCGCGAACGCGGCATAATCGGCGACGATCTTGTCGAACACGGCCTGGTCGTAACCGACCAGATCCATCTTGTTGACGGCGAGCACGATGTTGCGGATGCCGATCAGATGGGCGAGGTAGCTATGGCGCCGCGTCTGGGTGAGAATGCCCTTGCGCGCGTCGATCAGGATGACGGCCAGGTCGGCGGTGGAGGCACCGGTGACCATGTTGCGGGTATATTGTTCATGGCCGGGCGTATCGGCGACGATGAACTTGCGCTTCTCGGTGGCGAAGAAGCGATAGGCGACGTCGATGGTGATGCCCTGTTCGCGCTCGGCGGCGAGGCCATCGACCAGCAGGGCGAAGTCGATCTCGCCGCCTTGCGTGCCGACGCGCTTGCTGTCCGCCTGCAGCGCCTCGAGCTGATCCTCGAAGATCATCTTCGAATCATAGAGCAGCCGCCCGATCAGGGTGGACTTGCCATCGTCGACCGAGCCGCAGGTGATGAAGCGCAGCATGGTCTTGTGCTGATGGACGTCGAGATAGGCGTCGATGTCCTGCGCGATCAGCGCATCGGTCTGGTAGACGGGGTCCTGTGTGATCACGTCGGACATCAGAAGTAACCCTCCTGCTTCTTCTTCTCCATGCCGGCGCCGCCGGCATCCTTGTCGATGGCGCGACCCTGGCGCTCGGATGTGGTGGTGAGCAGCATCTCCTGGATCACCTCCGACAGGGTGCTGGCCTCGCTCTCGACCGCGCCGGTGAGCGGATAGCAGCCCAGCGTGCGGAAGCGGATCGATCGCTCGACCGGCACTTCGCCGGGCGCGAGCGGGAAGCGGTCATCATCGACCATCAGCAGCATGCCGTCGCGCTCGACGGTGGGGCGGGGGGCGGCGAAATAGAGCGGCACGATCTCGATGCCCTCGAGCTGGATATATTGCCAGATGTCGAGCTCGGTCCAGTTGCTGATCGGGAAGACGCGGATGCTCTCGCCCTTGGCCTTGCGGGCATTATAGAGGTTCCAGAGTTCCGGCCGCTGGTTCTTGGGGTCCCAGCCGTGCGAGGCGGTGCGGAAGGAGAAGATGCGCTCCTTGGCGCGGCTCTTCTCCTCGTCGCGGCGCGCGCCGCCGAATGCCGCGTCGAAGCCGAACTTGTCGAGCGCCTGCTTCAACCCTTCCGTCTTCCACATGTCGGTATGGAGCGCGCCATGGTCGAACGGGTTGATGCCGCGCGCCTGCGCCTCGGGATTATGATGGACCAGCAGTTCCATGCCCGCGTCGCGCGCGGCCTTGTCGCGCAGGTCGTACATCGCCCGGAACTTCCAGGTGGTGTCGACATGGAGCAGCGGGAAGGGCGGCGGCGAGGGATAGAAGGCCTTCTTGGCCAGATGCAGCATCACCGCGCTGTCCTTGCCCACCGAGTACAGCATCACAGGCCGATCCGCCTCCGACACTACCTCCCGCAATATATGTATGCTCTCCGCCTCAAGGCGCTGAAGATGGGTAAGGTTCCGGGTCATGGGCTCGCTCGCGCCGCAGGGCGGCATAAGGGTCTATAATGTGCCGTCGGAATGACCCCGCTGCGCCCGCCGGGCAAGATTGGCTTTATTAAGCCGGGTAAACCCCATCTTCTTTCGTCCTGCTGGGTGAAGGCATGACCAAGGGCATGACAGAGCGGAGAGGCGGACCTATCTCTTGCGCCATGCACGGCCCCAACCGACAGGATGTTTCCCACCCCATGACGACCGCTCTTCCCACCCGCCGCCTGGGCGCACTCACCGTTTCCGCCATCGGCCTTGGCTGCATGAACCTCTCCCACGCCTATCTGCCGCGCCCATCTGCGGACGAGGCCGAACGGCTGCTGCGCCATGCGCTCGATGCCGGCGTGACCTTCTTCGATACCGCCGCCCTCTATGGCTTCGGCGCCAATGAGGAATTGTTGGGCCGCACCATCATGGACCGCCGGGCCGATTTCACCCTCGCCAGCAAATGCGTGCTGGCGGAGATTGACGGCAAGCGCGGCCTCGACGGCTCACCCCAGGCGATCACCCGCGTGCTGGAGGATTCGCTGCGCCGGCTCAGGACCGACCATATCGATCTCTATTATCTCCATCGCCTGGACCCGCAGGTGCCGATCGAGGAATCGGTCGGCGCGCTGGTGCGCGGCGTGGAGGATGGCAAGATCGGCGCGATCGGCCTGTCGGAAATGTCGGCGGCGACGATTCGCCGCGCCCATGCGGTCCATCCGATCACCGCGGTGCAGACCGAATATTCGCCCTGGAGTCGCAACCCGGAGGTCGCCGTGCTCGACGCCTGCGCGGAACTCGGCATCGGCTTCGTCGCCTTTTCGCCGGTCGGTCGCGGCCTGCTCGCCGGCGGGGTCGGCCCACAAGGCGTGCCCGAAGGGGATATTCGCGGCGCCATGCCGCGTTTCCAGCCACCCCACCTTGCCCATAATCTGGTGTTGGCAACGAAGCTCAACGGGCTCGCCGACGAAGCGGGCTGCACCATGGCGCAGCTCTGCCTGGCCTGGCTGCTGTCCCGTCGTGATTTCATCGTGCCGATTCCCGGCACGACCAACATGGCCCATCTCGACGAGGATCTGGCGGCGGCCAGGCTCGATCTGCCGCGTCCGCTGCTCGACCGCGTCGACAGCTTGTTCGATTTCAGGGCGGTGTCGGGGCCGCGTTACCCGCGCGATGCGCAGGCGCAGATCGATACCGAATTGTGGGAAGGCGAGCCGCTGGCCTGATTCTCGCACCGATTCTCCCCTGATTCCCGATTCTTGCCGCAGCAGGATCGGGATTCGGATGGAGAGGCGTGGGACCCGGCGCCCAATCCGGTTCCGGAAACGCATTTTTATTACAAGCGCGTGAAATCTCCGAAATGCCCGAAAGACCGGGCTTTTCACGCGATCGGGAGAGGCCGCATTCTCAACATTCGGAGGGGAAATTCAAAAAGGGCGGAATTTCGCGGTTGACCGAATCAAATGCCCCGCCTAGAGGGCTTTT